>CAWILN010000009.1:0-28398 GCA_963836855.1 uncultured Actinomycetota bacterium
ATCGGGGTTCGTGTTTGGCGTCGCGGGTCTCCAAGGTCGCCTGCTGCGCCAGGTGCAACGCTTCGACCGGGGTTGGTGGCCGGCCATGATCTTGCTGGAACTGGATCGCGAGTTCGCCGCGGCGGGTGTTGATGTGGGCGCGGCGGGTGGACCAGCGTTGGTTCAGTCGGGGGTCGACGCCGACGATCTCCCGGATCGGCCGCTTCGCCGGGTCGGTGCCGGGCCGTTCGGCGAACCGCACCCCTAACGTGTCGCGGAGGTGCTGTTCGAGCGCGGTGTTGTAGGTTTCCGAGGCGGCCACGTTGGCCTTGAACAGCACCCGGCCGTCGATGGACAGCCAGCGTCCGTCGAGGGTCTGCACCTTGTTCGCGACCGCGACGTGGGTGTGCAGGTCGGGGTCGCCGGCCCGGCTGTCCCGGTGGGTGAACGCGGCGGCAACCAGGCCTCGGACGTTGACCTGTCGGATCCCTTGCGGCCCGGTACGCGTGAACAAGGCGTGCGTCTCGACTCGGCGGGCAGGGCCACGGTGCGGACCTGGCGTTGTGCCTCGGCGCGGACATGCCACATCTGCCAGGTGGAGCGGCTTTCCTCCATCACGGCCAAGATGTGATCGGCTGTCTGTGCGACCCAGCGGGCGTCGGCGATCGAGGCGGCTCGGCGGCCGGGGCGAGCGCCGTCCGCACCATCGAGGCGACGCCCTCGGCCCGTCCAACACGGCTGCCGCTTCGTTGAGCCAGGTCGCGCGTTGTTCAGCCAGGGATCGGGGTTCGTGTTTGGCGTCGCGGGTCTCCAAGGTCGCCTGTTGCGCCAGATGCAACGCTTCGACCGGGGTCGGTGGGCGGCCATGATCCTTTTGGAACTGGATCGCGAGCTCGCCGCGGCGAATGTTGATGTGGGCACGGCGGGTGGACCAGCGCTGGTTCAGTCGGGGGTCGACACCGACGATCTCCCGGATCGGCCGCTTCGCCGGGTCGGTCCGGGTCGTTCCGCAAACCGCACCCCCAAGGTGTCGCGGAGGTGCTGCTCGAGCGCGGTGTTGTAGGTCTCCGACGCGGCGACGTTGGCCTTGAACAGCACCCGTCCGTCGATGGACAGCCACCGTCCGTCGAGGGTCTGCACCTTGTTCGCGACCGCGACATGGGTATGCAGGTCCGGGTCTCCTGCCCGGCTGTCGCGGTGGGTAAACGCGGTCGCGACCAGGCCCCGCACATTAACCTGCCGGATGCCTTGTGGCCCGGTCCGGGTGAACAGCGCATGCTTCTCGATGAACATCAACGCGTCCTTGACCGCGGCCTGATGGGCCCGTTCGATGACGGCCGCCACCGCCGGATCGGCGACCGCCCACAAGGTCGACACCGACTTCACCGGCGAGAACGTCAGGTCGTAACCGGCGACCGTCTGGGTGCGTGGCCGAGAGTCCTTGGCGATCTGCCCGGTCAGCTCCCGGGCATCGACCGGCTCCCGGCCATGCTCGGCCCGGAAGAACTCCCGTGCCACCTGAGTCCGCACCCGCGCCCGGTCAGCCGCCGCGATCGAGGCGTCGGCCGGCCATCCGATTGCCGTGTTGAGCGCCGCGATGCGCTTGGCCACCTCGACCCGGAACGGGCGCAGATCGTTGTCGACGATCTTGAACGGCGCCCCCAGCCGCGCCACATTCTGAAAGTCCCGCAGGGTGAGGTCGGGTCCTTCCAGCTGCTGCTGCCGCAGCTCGGCCAACGGATGCAGACCGCAGCCGAACAAGGCTCGCATCTGCTCCGCGGTCACCGGGTCGCCGGCGGCAAGTCCGTCGATCCCGTCCATCCCGGAGCCGATCCACACCCCAGGGGACTCACCCCGTTCGGTGTAGTACGACGCCAGCCCGGTATGACCCTTCTCGGTCGCGTCCAACGCCGCCACCTGCCGGGTCAGATAGTCATACCCAGACCCGGCGGTGAGCTTGTGCACACTCATCGTCACAACCCCGAAAGGCGATTCCGCCCGCGCGGCGGTCACGCCGACCCGGGGTACGTCCCCACGTGCATCAGGTGTGTGGCACATGAGATTTCCGGAGTCTGTGGAGGTACGTCTTTCAAGGCACGTCTCAGCTGATGACCGCTCAACCAGTCTTGTACTTGCCGTCCTTTCCGCGTCGGCGGTCTAGCCCATGGCTTCGCTCCGGTTCTTAAGCGTGGTTCAGTGTTCTCCCGTGGCGAGTACGGCCCGCGGGCTGTGCGGCGGCCCAAGGTCAGGGGAGCGGTCAGGACCAACAATTCGGAGCGGCCCGAGCCGTCACACCACGTCGAGGCGCGCGAGCAACGGGACGACGAGGCCCTAATCCCCAACGGGCGCGAACGACATTCACCTCGCCGCGGCCAGGGTAGCGAGTGTTTGATCTTGGCTCCCGTGTAACGCAGAGCGCTCTGGGATGACTACGTCGTAGGGGTGGCCAAGGCACGACATGGCGAGGAGGTGTGATGGGCGAACTCGATGTATCGTGTCGGGCCGGTCAGGCCGGTGGACTTGATCGCCGCGTTGCCAACGTTCCCGACGGTCAGCGAAGTCTGGCTTCACCTGCTTGAGACCTATGGATTGTGAGGGGCAGCCTGATGCCAGAGACATCGTTCGTCAACCTGCTCATCGTGGCGGCCGTCGCAGTGCTGGCGCCGCTGATAGTTGGTTATTTGCCGCGGCTGCGCCTCCCGTCGGTCGTGCTCGAGATCGTGGCAGGGGTCATACTCGGCCCGTCCGTTCTTGGCTGGGTCCAGGTGGACTTGCCTGTCCAGGTGCTGTCGGTCCTTGGGCTCGCTTTCTTGCTGTTTCTGGCCGGGCTGGAAATCGACTTGCGTGCGCTGCGTGGTCGTTCCTTGCGGATCGCCGTTCTCGGATACGGGCTTACGCTCGCGCTTGGCGTGGCTGTAGGTGCCGGGCTCGCAGTAGTGGGCTGGACAAGGTCGCCGCTGCTGGTTGCGATCGCCCTGTCCGCGACGTCCCTAGGGCTGGTGGTGTCGGTACTCAAGGACGCCGGGCAGGCAAACGGCCCCATCGGGCAGACCACAATAGCGTCGGCGACCGTTGCGGATTTCGGTGCCATCGTGTTGCTCACGCTGTTATTTTCGACATCCGGTCGGGGCGCCGGCTCCACGCTAGTGCTGCTCGCGATCTTCGTCGGTTTGGTGGTTCTCGTCGGGCTCGTCTTGACTCGAGCCGGCCAGTCGATGCACCTGGGCAGCGTGTTGGTCCGGCTTCAGGACACAACAGCGGAAATCCGGGTCCGGATGTCGGTGCTCCTGTTAATCGCCTTCGTCGCTGTAGCCGAGCGCTTTGGCCTGGAGACGATCCTCGGCGCCTTTCTCGCTGGCGCGTTGGTGAGCCTGGTCGATCGCGACTCGGCTTCGCACCGGCATTTTCGGACGAAGCTGGAGGCCGTTGGGTACGGCTTCCTCATACCAGGTTCTTTGTGGCGAGCGGGGTGCGACTCGATCTGCAGGGCCTGGTCGCCCAGCCCTCAGCGCTGCTGCGGGTGCCGGTGTTCTTGCTTGCGTTGCTCCTGATCCGCGGTCTGCCGGCGCTCCTCTATCTGCGCGATCTCGGCTGGCCGGCGACTGTCGCGGCAGGCCTATTGCAGGCAACCTCGCTGCCGTTTCTCGTGACCGCGGCGACGATCGGCATGCAGGTGGGCACCATCTCTTCGGTGACCGGGGCAGCCTTGGTTTGTGCCGGCCTATTGTCTGTTCTGATCTTCCCTGCGGTTGCGCTGTCAAGGTTGCGCGACCGTACGCCTGCAAGCGCCTCCAGCACGACGACTTCGCCGAGGGACGCTCCAACCCATTCGGAGGCGATGTAGTCCTTTGACCGCCACGTAGTTCCTGCGCGCCGTGAGCGGCCCGTAAGCGGTCGCGAACCCGGGTTCGGTTCCAATTTCGGGTCAACTTGAGGAGGCTGATCATCGTGGTTCAGCAGCGCCCATGTTGGTGGCCGAGGTTCAGCAGCACGCTCAGGTCGACAGCGGTGACCGCGAGGGTCGGAACCGTGCGGGGCATCGCCGTTGGAGTGCTGTTCGTGACTGGATTGCTCAGCCATTACCAGTACTAACCGTGGTCGTGGCTGCCCGAGCCGGCGAAACCCGTCTGGGCTATCGGCTCACCCAAGGCATCCACGTTGCGACGGGGATCGCGACCATTCCGCTGCTGCTGTTCAAGCTCTGGACCGTCTATCCGAACCAGTCGGCTTTCCTCCGATCAGGTCGATCAAGCACGTGGTCGAGCGGCTGACGGATAGCGGTGCTCTCGTGAGGGCGTGGCGGATCATTTCGCCGTTGCCGGCATGGCCCTCCTGGCGTTCGAAGTCTTTCGGCTGCTCAGCGAGATTCCCGCAACCACCGTGATCATCGCCACCAGCGGTGGACTCGGGCGAGCCAAGTGGGCCGTTGACCCTCAGACCGGTCTCTCTGATCGATACATGTAGCCGGAAGCTTGCCGGTACGCCTTCTGCTGGCATCTCGCTCTTGGGGCGTAGCGCCGCGTGGGGCGATCATGCCTTGAAGGGCACCTGTCGCGCTTGCGGCTGGACATTGGGAGGCGGAGATGAACAAAGATGAGCTCATCGCATTAGATGACCGAGGAATTGCGGCCTGGGACACTCATGATGTCGATGCGTTCGCGGCGATGTTCGCCGACGGCTTTGTGTATACCGACGACACCGTTCAGGGTGCCATGGCCTCGCTCGATCAAGTCCGGGAGTATATGTCGGGGTGGTTCACGGCCTTTCCCGACATGAAGGTCAAAGAGCAGAACCGGGTGGTTGGCGATGACGCCGTCGCGGCTGAGGTTGAGTTCACCGGAACTAACAGCGGGCCACTGAGCATGGGTGGTATGGAGCTGCCGGCGACCGGCCGTCAGATCACGGCTCATGGAACCTACTTTGTTCGTGCCGAGGATGGCAAGATCACCGAATTCCATGCCCATCCCAACGCCGCCGAGATGATGATGCAGCTGGCCCTAATGCCTGGCTGAAATAGCAGCGCACTCTCATTGCGAGTTGGGTCGTAGTTTTATACCTGCTCACGATATCGCCGTAGCGACGTGTCAACGGCCAGTTCGGGGTCTCCGGTGGTGGCCATGTGAAAGTCCCCACTCTTCGTTCTTGTTGCTAACTGTTGTTGATCTTGGTTCCTCCTCGGGTTCGGGCTTGTTTCATGCGGTAGCTTTCGCCGTCGGTGACGACGACGTGGCAGTGGTGTAGGAGCCGGTCGAGCATGCTGACGGCGGTGCTGTGTTCGGGAAGGAACCGGCCCCAGGACTCGAACGGCCAGTGGGAGCCGATGCCGAGGGAGCGCCGTTCGTAGGCGGCGGCGACGAACCGGAACAACAGTTGGGAGCCGGTGTCGTCCAATGGTGCGAATCCGAGTTCGTCGACGATGACCAGGTCGTATCGCAGCAGGCTGTCGATGATCTTGCCGACGCTGTTATCGGCCAAGCCGCGGTAGAGGCTGTCGATGAGCTCAGCGGCGGTGTAGTAGCGGACCCGATGCCCGGCGTCGACGGCGGCCGATCCGATCGCGAGCAGCAGGTGGCTCTTGCCGGTGCCGGCTGGTCCGATCAGGCACAGATTCTCGGCAGCCCGCACCCATTCCAGACTGGACAGATAGTCGAAGGTGGCCCGTGGCACCGAGGAGGCTGCCAGTTCGAACTCGTCGAGTGTCTTGCTGACCGGGAAGCACGCCTGTCGGCGCCGGGTGCGGGCGTTCGACTCATCGCGGGCGGCGATCTCGGCCTCCACCAGGGTGCGGAGGAACTCCTCGGGGTTCCACCGCTGGGTACGGGCGGTGAGGAGCAGTTCGGGGGCGAGGCGACGCATCCCGGCCATCTTCAGCCGTTTCAGACCGGCAGGTCAGGTCCGCCGCCAAGGCCGGTGGGGCAGTGCTCACCGCTGTTCACCGCCGATCCGGTAGGCATCCAACGACCGGGTCGGCACCGACGGCAGGGTGAGCACCAGCGCCTGCCCGGCCGGCCGCGGGGTTGGTGCGGCGCCGCCCGCGGACAAGATGGAGCGGACGTCGGCGGCCCGCCAGCGACCGAACTCCACGGCCCGGCGCAGAGCGGCCAGCAAAGCGTCAGTGCCGTGCGCCGCCTGCAGGATGGCGATGTCGGCCAACTCGGTGGACAGTTTCGACACCCCGGCCGCAGCGGCTCCGACCAAGAACGCCTCAGCGACCGGGCCGAGGGCGAGGAAGTCCTTTTCCGTTTGGGTTCTGGCCCTCGGTGCCCGGCTCGGCCGCTGCGGTCGGGGACCGCCGTAGTGGTCGTCGACGATGCTGTTCTCCCCGGGCGCGACCAGCTGATGCTCAGCCAGCACCTCACCGGTGACAGGCTCGACGATCATGATCATCGAGCTGGTGGTGGTGATGGTGACCTGGTGGCCGATCAGCCGGCACGGCACCGAGTAGCGGGCCGACCCGAACCGGACACACGACAACCGGTCGACCTTCCGGCTGACCGGCCGGGCGCCCAGCTCGAGCCGCAACGACGGCAGCGGGCCGAGCAGCGGCTGCTCCACGGCCAGCCGTTCGGTCGGGACGGCGCAGATCTCTGAGTGGGTGATGGTGTTGACCTCGGCGCACCACACCGCGGCCGCCTCATTCGCGGTCGTCAGGTCGTCGAACGGCTGCTGCGGCACCATCAGATCCTGCTTGGCATAGCCGACCAGATGCTCCACCATGCCCTTCGACTCTGGATCGGCGGCCTCACAGAAGTCGGGCCGGAACCCGTAGTGGGTGGCGAACCGGACATAGTCCGGGGTCGGCACCACCACGTTCGCGACCACCCCAGATTTCAGGCAGCCCATCCTGTCCGCGAGCACCGTCTTCGGCACCCCACCCAGCTGCTCGAAGCACTCCGCCAGCAGACCGAACGTCGTCGTGGCTTTCTCGTTGTCGGCGAACCGGACGAACCGGAACCGGGACCAGGCCAGCACCGCGCAGAACACGTGCACCCCGGCCTGCATACCCCAGTCGATGGTCAACGTCTCACCTGGTGCCCACACCCCCGGCCGGCGGCCGCGGTGCTGGCCACGACGCCACTCCGCCTTCGTCTGGGCTACCAGCCGGCGGAAGTTCCGGGCCGAGCCGGCATACCCGGCCGCTTGCGCCTGCGGCAACAACCGCTTCGCCGAAATCCGCCCCAACGTCTTCTCCACCCGCAGCACCACCAAGTCCCTCACCTGGTCAAAGTTCCGACCCCTGGCCTGCCCGGCCAGGCGCTGACCGGTCTCGTGCGCCTCAATGATCCGGCGCACCGTCTTGTGCGTCGTGCCGCAGATCTCCGCGGCACCTCGATAGCTGCCCACATCCCGATAGGCGGCAATCACATCCATCCGATCCCTCGCGTTCTTCACAATGGAGACCCCTTCCGCGGTTCCGGTGACTGGCTGACACCGTCACCGTCGACCGCGGAAGGGCCTCAAACGACTACGACACGACGAACGAGGAGTGGGGACTTTCACTGGCCACCAGCGGGGACCGCCCCCTGGCCACCAGTGGGGACTTTCTCATGGCCATGGACAAGCGGTCACCGTTCAAAGCGGCCTGCAACAGCGGTGGGTAAGCCAAACGATTCTGTCGCGGGCCCGCGCTCGGGACAACCCACCGACGCGGGAATTGCATTACCAAGCGGTCGCTCCGTGGCGAAAGCCAACCCTGGACTGACGTCGAGGACCGGCGCGAGGATGAACTGTCCGGTCTAGCCCAAAGGACTGACGCGGAGGACCGGCGCGAGGATAACTGCTCTAGCCCAAAGGAGTGGTGACTCGATGCACGCGACTGGCATCACAGCGAACCTCTCGGTCGCTGATCTAGCTGAAGCTCACGAGTTCTATGTAGGTTTTCTCGGTCTCAGCGTTGAAGGATTCAACCTGGGCTGGGTCGTCAACCTCCGTTCTCCAGACGGCCGCGCGGTCGTCCAGCTAGTTACGCGAGATGCAACATCACCGGTCGACTCGGTGATCTCTGTACATGTCGGCGATGAGGTCGATGCGGCGTATGAGGAGGCGCAGCGACGTGGCTTCGAAATCGTCCATCCCCTGACTACGGAGCCGTGGGGGGTGCGCAGGTTCCTTGTCCGTGCGCCAGACGGCAACGTCGTCAACATTGTCAACCACAAGGACGAAGACGGCTAACACTCGCAAGCCGCGCCCCCAGAGGTCATCGCCTGGCGGCCGACCCCGGGGATGACTAGCGGGTGTGAAGTCGCCCCATGCTTGGTGTGATCGCATGGTGTCATGCCCAGGTGTGTCCGCTATTACGTGTGGCTACCAGTCGCATGATCGTCGCGGGCCGAGCTTGACCCAATAGCCCCGCACAGCGGCCACTGTGCCCAGCGCGATCAGCAGGGGCTCCTGCCGGTGCCGGAGTCCCCGAGCAGACATAATGGCTGGCGCCGCCGGAGATCGCGCTTTCGGGTTCGCGTTCATGGCCGACTGGCAGTGGTTCGCACCGTGCAGACCCCGGTCGAGAGGGCGCACGCCGGCTGGTGCAATCGGCGACCTTCCTCAGCACCGACGCCAGCCGGCCCAACTTTGGTCCATCTGCCCGTGGGGATGCGTCGTCTGTGGCGAAACCGATCAGGAATCGAGAAGCACGGGTCACCGTGCCGCACGTAGCGTGACGGTCATGGGCATCACCACCAAGCACCAAAGGAGACAAGGCATGAAAGCGCACGTCAGCTCGATCCTGCTCGGTGTCGAGGACATGGACCGGTCGAAGCGGTTCTACACGGAGGGTCTCGGCTGGGAGGTCGAGCAGGATTACGGCGTCTCGGTGTTCTTCGAGCCGAACGGCGGCTCGCTCGTCGGCTTCTACGGCCGCGATGGCCTGGCCGCCCTGGTAGGCACGAGCCCGGAGGGTAGCGGCTTCGGCGGGATGGTCCTCGGCTACGTAGTCCGCAGCGAGGCGCGGGTCGACGAGATCATCGCGGACGCCGAGAAGGCCGGCGGCACGATCCTCAAGCCTGCTGCCACCTTGCCGTGGGGCGGGTACGGCGGTTCGTTCGCGGACATGGACGGCTACATCTGGAACATCGGCTACAGCGCCCAGGGACAGGACCAGCCGTACGCGGAGTAGCGAGCAAGCGGTTCTACGTTGGCCGCAGCCTTGCCGTGGCGACGAGCTTTGGCCGCAATTACGTCGAGCTCGCTATTCCGTCGAGTCCCGTAAGGTTGCTCGCCCGGGCCGCCCGCCCCCGCTCCGAGCCCGGGCGCGGCGCGACTGCACGGCGAGCTGAGAAGAGTTGGCAGGAGCAGATGATGAAGTTTCGATCCCACGTCGAGCCTCCGGAGCCCATGAGGGGCTTGGAAGTTCCGCCAGAGGTTGTGGAGGCGCTCGGTGGAGGCAAGCGGCCGGCGGTGACCATCACGATCAACGGGCATTCGTGGAAGAGCAGGGTGGCCATCATGCGCGGCCGCTACCTGCTCGGCCTCAGCAAGGCCAACCGAAAAGCCGCCGGTGTCGTGACCGGCGACGAGGTCGAGGTCGAGGTGGAAATCGATGCGGAGCCCCGTGTTGTGGTAGAGCCCGCGGACTTCGCCCGCGCGCTGGACGCCGATCCGGTCGCCCGCACCGCCTACGACCGCCTGTCCTACAGCCGCAAGCGGGAGCAGGTACTCGCTATCGAGAGCGCGAAGAAGGCCGAGACGCGCGTACGGCTGATCGAGAAGGCCCTGGCCACGCTACGGGAGTAGGAGTCGGCAGCGGGCCGTAGGCCCGCGCCAAGACTCGAGGCGATCACCCCTGACCGCCCACACCTCGAAGTAGCCAGCGGCCATGCGTCTGCTCGCGGAAGCCTCCACGACTTTGGCCAGGCATGCACCTAACCAGGCCCCAGGCGTCTTATTCACAAGGGATTTCGCTCGTTAGCCAAGTGCCTTGCCGGTCATTTGTCGGTCACTCACCCACGCGCGGTCCATACCCGCAGCTAGTAAGCGCAGCGGTCCCGGGTTGGCGTTAGCTGCGCCCCTTCACCTTCTCTGCTACTGCATCCATCACACCCGCGGCTTTGCGTTTGGCGCCTGATTGGACAGCATCACCCACCAGTTCAGGTATACCTGGCTTGTCGTCAACAATGTCCAGCCGGTTCACCGCCTCAGCAAAACGTAGGTAGGTGTCGACACTGGCGATGACAACGCGTGCATCTATGGTGAGCAGCTCGATGCCCACAAGGGAGACGCGAACGTAGATATCGATTACCAGGCCCTTGTCCAAGATGGTGTCGATGACGTCAGCGAGGCTGCTGGGCGCAGGGCGGTCTAGGTAGCGGTTGGCAGATTGGGGCGCAACGGTCATGAAGAATCAACTCTCCCGAGTTCGCTGACGGGTCCCTGGCTTCTCAGGCCCAATCACGTGCGAAACCCTCGACCGGGTGCCTACGGCGCGGGGGAGGGCTGATGCTGCCTTACCCGTATAGGCCCGTCCTAGACAGGAGTTTCACCCGGATGAACCGCTCCAACCGGCACTAGCCGGCGAAGCATGGCGTTGCCCTTCGTTTACCAGCCCTGACCAGGGTCGAAAGCTAGGCCGGGATCTTTCGCGTCGTCGCGACGGACTGTCGCCTCGATCAGCCCGTACGGGCGGTCGTCAGCGTGGAACACTTCGTTGTTGTTCTCGATGTCGAACCGGGCGAGATCATAGATGAAGTGATGCTTGTTCGGCGCGGAGAAGCGGATTTCGGCGATCCCGGGCTGACCATTGATCACCGCTGCCCCCATGTCGTACAGCGTGTGCTGTAGTGCCAGGCTGTGATGCCCGGCAAAGGCGTCGAGCATCGCCTGCATCGCCGTTTCGTACGACTTCCCCCAGTCCGCGTCGGAGCCGTCGTGTAACCACTGGGCCTTGAGGGACGTGGCCATGATCCGGTCGCGGGTCGGTTGCAGGGTGGTGTATCTGTCTTCGATGTAGCCCCAGAACTCCGAGTCAGTCGACTTGAGAATGACCAGGTCTTTGAGCCCCGAAACCACCCATGTGGTCGTGCCGTCGTAGGTGACGGTCGCAGTCCGGACGTAACGTCCCTCGCGGACGAAGGCATGCGGGTTGTCCAGCCGCGTCCACGGGTACATCTCGAGCCCGACTCGGGAGAAGGTGATCGGCTCGGTGTTGTCAACGAAGTGGCGGGCCAGGCGAATGCCGAACGACTCCGGCTGGGCTACCACATCATCTTCCGCGGCGAAGGCGTACACGGTGTTCTTCTGTGTGTCGGTAGGCAACGTTGGAGCGTTGTCGCCAGTGAGGTGCGGGGCCTCCTGCCCGCCGGAGAGCGCGACGCTGACGTTGTAGTCAACGATCTGATGCGGATCGGAGTCGCGGAACACCCGAACGACTCGATTCTCGGCCTTGCCGTACTGGTTGTAACCAAGCTGGACACCCATTGTTTAACTCCCTCGGTAGGTGGAATAGGCGAACGGAGACAACAGCAGTGGCACGTGGTAGTGCCGCGTGGGCTCGGTCACCTCGAAGACGATTGACACCTCCGGGTAGAACCCCTGCTGCCCGGAGGCCACAAAGTAGGCCCCAGTGTCGAACACGAGCCGGTAGATAGCGGCCTGCAGGGCTGACGGTGCCAACGTGCGGCAGCGGCCGTCGTCGTCGGTGACGCCCTCGCCGACCGGCTCCCACCCGGTCTCGGCCCGGCGGTGCAGTGTGAGAGCCACATTAGGTGCCGGGCGCCCGCTCGTGGCGTCCAGCACATGGGTCGACAGAGTCATTCGGCCAGCAACCTATCCAGTCGCAGTTCCTCGTGAGGAGCACTGTTCAACTCGTTTGTCGCGCTCATCACGCGCCTACGGCCATGCGCGAGCTCGACACCATCAACCGGCAGCAGAATTACTGTTCCACTATGCGGATCAAACTAGGCGGACAGACTTTGGGCGTCAAGCCCTCTCTCGGTTGGACGCGTGCTCGCGGCTGCAAGCCAACGCTCAGCTCGGGACGCGTTCGGCAACTAACCGGGTGGTCAGCGTCTCGGCGGCCTCTAACAGCGCCGGCGCTGCACGTCGGATGACGTCAGGCGTCAAGCGGGGAGTGGGAGCGGAGAACGAGATTGAGGTCAGGACGGGTGCTCCCGGAACTGGCACTGCGACACATGAGACGCCGGTCTCCTGCTCCCCCTCGTCGATGGCGTAGCCCCGTGCACGAGTCACCGCTAGATCGTGCTGGAGCACCTCCGGGTCGGTGATTGTGTGATCTGTCAGGGCCGGCATACCAGACAGCTCCAAGATTTTGGAGGCCTCGTCGTCGGTCAACTGAGCCAACAGAGCTTTACCGACGGCGGTGGAGTGAAGGTGAACTCGCGCTCCGACCTCGGTGAACATCCGCATCGAGTGCAGCCCCGGCGCTTGAGCGACATACAGGGCGTGTGAACCTTCCAGGATCGCGAGGTTCGCTGTCTCCCCGATCTTCTCGACCAACCCGGCAAGCACCGGCCGGGCCCAGGTCCCCAGCCGCTTGGCGGCGCCATCTCCGAGCCGGATCAGCCCAACGGCTAAACCGTATCGGCGTGACGGTTCCTGCCGAACGTATCCGAGAGTGACCAGCGTACGAATGAGCCGATGAATCGACGCCGCCGGCATCTGTGTGCCCACCGCAATCTCGGAGAGCGACAGTTCCCCGCCGTGCTTAGCGATCACTTCGAGGATCTCAAAGGCGCGCTCGACCGACTGCACGCCTCCGCCGGCGTCAGCTTCGGCTTCGGCCTTGCCGGTCCTCACTACACTCCACTTTCTGCCACACCCCTTGAGTACCCTGCTTGCTATTCCACCATGCAGAATGTAGCATCCGTTTTCGCCAGTCGCGTAAGCCGAGTTTAGTCCTTCTACCAGCATCCGCTTGCTCCTTTGAACGCTGATCAGGTGTACGGCTCCCGCAGATTCGAGACCCGCGTCAGTTTTTCGAACAAGTGCGCTGGCGGACGACTCTGCTGACTTCCTGACCATGCCGGTGTACGCGATGGTGGGCCGAGGCGCGATCCGACCGCCGTTGACGCTCTGAGCGGGCGAGCCTAGAGTTCTGTTTGTTGCAACTCGCATTCCGGATTACGGAATCGGAGCCCAAGTGGATCTGCCATACGACGTCAACCTTTCGATCTTGTTCACTGAGCTGCCCCTGCTCGAACGCCCGCAAGCTGCCAAGCAGGTCGGCTTCGACGCGGTCGAGTTCTGGTGGCCATGGCCGGTCGCTGTCCCCTCCGATACTGAGGTGGAAGAGTTTGCGACGGCCATTACCGGCGCCGATGTGCAACTCGTTGGCCTCAACTTCTTCGCCGGTGACATGGCCGGCGGGGACCGGGGTCTGGTGTCCTGGCCAGCACGCAGCGGAGAGTTCAGAGACAACATCGACGTCACCGTGGCCCTGGGGGAGCGGCTGGGCTGCCGGGCGTTCAACGCCTTGTACGGCAACAGAGTGGACGACAGCACAGCGGAAGAACAAGACGACATCGCGGCGGAGAACCTCGTACTCGCCGCCAAGGCGATGCAGCGTATCGGTGGCACAGTGCTGGTCGAACCTGTCAGCGGAGCGGCCCGTTACCCCTTGCTCACTGCCGCCGACGCGCTAAAGGTGGTGGATCGGGCCTCGGCTGAAGGTGTGGACAACGTGCGGTTGTTGTTCGACATCTACCACCTATCGGTCAACGGCGACGACGTGGATGCCGCCATCGATGCGAGCACTGGCATGGTAGGTCACGTGCAGATTGCGGATGCTCCTGGTCGCAATGAGCCCGGCACCGGAACCCTCGACATCGACCACTACCTCGGCCGCCTCGCGGCCACCGGATACGACGGCTGGGTAGGCCTGGAGTACAAGCCCAGCGGGAAAAGCGCCGACTCGTTCGGATGGCTGCCGCGAGAGCGGCGATCTGCGGCTGGCTGAGGCTTCCTTGACCACTTGACCTACAGCGAGAGGTGTACAGATGACAACAATCGGCTTCATCGGCTTGGGAATCATGGGTGGTCCGATGGCAGCGAACCTTGTCAAGGCTGGCTTCGACGTTATCGGCTACAACCTGACCCGCCCCCAGGTGGACACACTGATCGGCGTCGGCGGGCGAGGCGCCGATGACGTCGCCGGCGCCGTTCGGGACGCAGACATCGTCGTAACGATGGTGCCCGACTCCCCTGATGTCGAGGCCGTGACTTCCGGAGAGGATGGGATCTTCGCCAACGCCGAGAAGGGCACGCTCTACATCGACATGAGCTCGATCAGGCCGGATG
The DNA here is from genome assembly GCA_963836855.1 of uncultured Actinomycetota bacterium. GTDB lineage: Bacteria > Actinomycetota > Actinomycetes > Propionibacteriales > Propionibacteriaceae > Microlunatus. The sequence goes on from CAWILN010000009.1 coordinate 14,230, forward strand.
TGTCGGCGCGGGTCGCCGAGCGCGGCCTGGAGGCCGGGCTCCGGGTGCTGGACGCGCCGGTAAGCGGAGGCGAGGTGGGTGCCATCGAGGCGAGCTTGTCGATCATGGTCGGCGGCGAGGCGGCCGACTTTGAGGCCGCCAAGCCCGTGCTCGATGCCGTCGGGAAGACGGTCGTCCACGTCGGCCCAGCGGGCGCAGGGCAGACCGTCAAGGCCGCCAACCAGCTGATCGTCGCGGGCAACATCGAGTTGGTGGCGGAGGCGATCGTGTTCCTCGAGGCGTACGGCGTCGACATGAAGGCGGCGCTGGAGGTGCTCGGCGGCGGCCTGGCTGGAAGCACCGTGCTTGCCCGGAAGGGCGCGTCGATGCTGGCTGGTGAATTCAACCCCGGCTTCCGGCTGCAATTGCACAACAAGGATCTGGGCATCGTGCAGAGCGCGGCCCGAGAGGCCGGCGTGGTTATTCCGCTCGGTGCCGTTGTCAGCGAACTGGTCGCCGCAATGGTCGCACGAGGCGACGGCGGCCTGGACCACTCTGGCTTGCTCAAGCTGGTTCGAGAGCTGTCGGGTCGCCCCGGCTGACTGCACGATTCGGCCCGACCGACGTAGGACACGGCACGCCGTCGCCGGCCTGACAGGAGGATTGAAATGGCTCGAATGAGGGCTGCGGAGGCAGCGGTCGCGATTATGCAGCGCGAAGGTGTGACACACGCCTTCGGGGTTCCTGGTGCCGCCATCAATCCCTTGTATGCGGCGATGAAAAGCAACGGCAGCATCGAACATGTCCTCGCACGTCACGTCGAGGGCGCGTCGCACATGGCTGAGGGGTACACCAGGACCAAGGCAGGCAATATCGGAGTCTGTATCGGTACGTCGGGGCCGGCCGGAACCGACATGGTTACCGGCCTGTACTCCGCGTCCGGCGATTCCATCCCGATCTTGTGCATCACCGGCCAGGCGCCGGTTGCCCGGCTGCACAAAGAGGACTTCCAGGCTGTCGACATCGCAGCGATCGCCAAGCCGCTGACGAAGCTCGCGGTCACCGTGCTGGAGCCGGCTCAGGTGCCGGGTGTCTTCCAACTGGCCTTCCATCTCATGCGCTCCGGACGACCAGGGCCTGTCCTGATCGACCTGCCGTTCGACGTGCAGATGACCGAGATCGAGTTCGACCCGGACACGTATACACCGCTCCCGGTCTACAAGCCGGCTGCCTCCCGGGCCCAGGTGGAGAAGGCGCTCGACATGCTCGGCGAGGCCGAGCGCCCGATCATCGTTGCCGGCGGCGGCATCGTCAACGCGGATGCGTCTGACTTGCTGGTGGAGTTCGCCGAGACCATCGGCGTACCCGTCATTCCGACACTCATGGGCTGGGGCACAATCCCTGATGACCACCCGCTCATGGTTGGCATGGCGGGGCTGCAGACCTCGCATCAGTACGGCAACGCCACGTTACTGGCCTCCGACTTCGTCCTCGGTATCGGCAACCGGTGGGCCAACCGCCACACCGGTGGGCTCGAGCTGTACCGGCGCGGCCGGAAGTTCGTACACGTCGACATCGAGCCGACTCAGATCGGGCGGGTATTTCCGCCCGACTACGGCATCGTGTCCGATGCGGGCGCCGCTTTGGCCCTTTTCGTTGAGGTCGCGAAGGAGCGCCAGGCCGCGGGCAGGCTAGCCGACCGCAGGGACTGGGTCGACGAGTGCGCCGAACGCAAACGGACCATGCTGCGCCGCACTCAGTTCGATGACGTACCGATCAAGCCACAGCGGGTGTATCAGGACATGAACCTCGCGTTCGAGAAGGACACCAGGTACGTCAGCACTATCGGTCTCTCCCAGATTGCCGGAGCCCAGTTCCTGCATGTTTTCAAACCGCGGTACTGGATCAACTGCGGACAGGCCGGCCCGCTCGGATGGACGATCCCGGCGACCCTGGGTGTATGTGTGGCAGATCCGGACACGACCGTCGTCGCGTTGTCCGGTGACTACGACTTTCAGTTCATGATCGAGGAGCTGGCCGTGGGGGCGCAGTTCAACCTGCCGTACATCCACGTAGTGGTGAACAACTCCTACCTCGGCCTGATCCGGCAATCGCAGCGTGCCTTCAAGATGGACTACGCCGTGCAACTGTCGTTCGACAACGTCAACTCACCAGAGCTAGGTAGCTACGGAGTCGACCACGTCAAGGTCGCCGAGGGCCTGGGCTGCAAGGCGCTGCGAGTGCAGCGACCTGAGGAGTTGCTGCCGTCGTTCGAAGAAGCGAAGAAGCTGCTGGCGGAATTCCGCGTCCCGGTGGTCGTCGAGGTGATCTTGGAGCGGGTCACCAACATCTCCATGGGCACTGATCTGGACAACGTCGTCGAGTTCGAGGAGCTCGCTGTGTCTCCCGACCAGGCGCCAACCGCTATCGCCCTACTGGACTGAACCGAGCGGGGAGAGCGCTGGCATGCATGTTCTTGCGGCCCCCGACAAGTTCAAGGGCTCCCTGACCGCGCGAGAGGTGGCCGAGCGGATCGCCGCAGGAATCGAAGCCGAGACCCCACACGTACCCGTCGTCCTTGCGCCAGTAGCCGATGGAGGCGACGGAACAGTGGACGCTGCGCTCGCTGCCGGGTACGAGCGAATCCAGGTGCGCGCAGAGGGGCCGACCGGCGAGCCCGTTGACACAGCATTCGCGGCCCGCGAGGGCGTTGCTGTGGTCGAAATGGCCGACGTGTCGGGCTTGAGCCGGCTACCGCAAGGCAGGCTCGCGGCGCTCGAGGCCAGTTCGTACGGCACCGGCGAGGTCATGCGAGCCGCGTTGGAACACGGATGTCACACGATCGTGCTCGGCATCGGAGGAAGCGCCAGCACCGACGGAGGCGCCGGGATGGTGCAGGCTTTGGGGGGGCGGCTGCTCGACACGGCCGGTGAAGAGCTTCCCCGCGGCGGAGGGGCGCTGGCCCGACTGGCCCGAGTTGACCTGACCGGCCTGGACCCCCGGCTGGCCACGACTCGGCTCATTGTGGCGAGCGACGTCGACAACCCCTTGACCGGCCCGCGGGGCGCCGCAGCCGTGTACGGCCCACAGAAGGGGGCAAGCCCGAAGGACGTCGAATTTCTGGATGCCGCCCTCAACCGGTGGGCAAGTCTTGTCGCCCCATCCACCCCTGCTGGCGAATCGGTCGCCGACGCAGTCCACGAGCTTCCCGGGGCGGGGGCTGCGGGTGGAGTGGGCTTTGGGGCCGTGGCCGTGCTCGGCGCGGAGCTCCAGCCGGGCATTGACCTGATTTTGGATCTGCTGGGCTTCCACGAGAAGCTCCAAGACGCACGGCTCGTGATCACGGGGGAAGGCTCGCTGGACGAGCAGACGCTGAGTGGCAAGGCTCCGCAGGGCGTGGCTGCGGCTGCCGCTGCCGCGGGCGTCCCGGTGGTAGCTGTGTGCGGCCGATTGTTGCTCACCGTCGACCGATTGCGAGGTGCCGGCATTCAACAGGCGTACGCGCTGACCGATATAGAACCCGACGTTCAACGGTCCTTGACCGAGGCCGGGCCGCTGCTGGAACAGCGGGTGCGGGCGTTGGCCCGGGACTGGTTGTCAGATCCGAGACCAAGCGAGCCCCGCGAGGAAGCGAGCCGCTCATGATTTATGGGGCTGCGAGCGTCGGGAAAAGCGAGCCCCGCGGGGAAGCGAGCCGCTCATGACTCACATGGCTGCGAGCGTCGGGAAATCGCGCACCAGCCCAAGGCAAATGGGCTGATTCGCATAGCCGGAAACACCGTCGGAGGGAGACGCATGACCAGCGTGCCGCTATTCGTCAACGGCGAAGGTATGAGCGGGGGGAAGGTGCACCCGAGCATCGAGGGCCTGCCATTCCTCGGCGAGGCGCAGACGGCCCCTCGGTACCGGTTCTTCTCGGTCCGCGATGAGTTTCCAGGGCTGTGGCCGGTGGATGAGGGGGGCGTGAGCATCGCGGGAGAGCTCTACGACGTACCGCTGGATGTGATCCGAGACCGGTTCATACCGAGTGAGCCGCCGGAGCTTGAGCTCGGCGTCGTAGAGCTGGACGACGGGTCGTCGGCTCTTGTCGTACTAGTGCGGGCTAACGCTTATGCGTCCGGCGAGGGGCTGAAAGACATCTCCGAGTACGGCGGATGGCGCGCCTATCGGGCCAGTATGGGCAGTTGAGCCGCGCAGTGGCCGAGTACGACCTGGTGATTCGAGCTCCCCGAGCCATCACGCTGGCCGGGGAGGTGCCGCGTTGTGTCGGGGTACGCGACGGCATCGTGGCGGCAATCGAGCTGCTGGAGGCTGATCTCACGGGCGACCAGACCGTTCAGCTCAATGACGACGAGGTCTTGCTGCCGGGCATGGTAGATACACACGTCCATGTCGACGAGCCAGGGCGCACCGATTGGGAGGGTTTCGAGACGGCGACCCGCGCGGCTGCGGCCGGTGGGATCACCACCATCATCGACATGCCGCTCAACAGCTTGCCCCCGACCTGCACCGTCGAGGCGCTCGAAATCAAACGTGACGCGGCGCTTGGGAAGTGCCACGTCGACGTGGGTTTCTGGGGTGGGGCCATCCCGGGCAACCTCAAGGACCTGCGTGGGCTGCACGATGCTGGTGTCTTCGGGTTCAAATGCTTCTTGCTGCATTCCGGAGTTGACGAGTTCCCGTTCCTCAACGAGGACCAGCTCGAGGAATACCTGGCGGTCTTGCGCACGTACGGCGCCCTCATGATCGTGCACGCCGAGGACTCCAAAGCGATCTCGCGGGCCCCCGATCCTTTCGGCAAGCGGTATGCGAGCTTCCTTGCCTCCCGACCGCGCGGCGCGGAGAACGTCGCCATCGCTCACGTCATCGAGGCAGCACGCTACACCCAGGCTCGGGTTCACTTGCTGCACCTGTCCAGCTCCGACGCCGTCCCGATGATCCGCACCGCTCGTCGCGATGGGGTGACGATCACCGTCGAGACGTGCCCGCACTATCTGTTCTTCGAGGCCGAGTCCATCGCCGACGGCGCCACGGAGTTCAAGTGTTGTCCGCCGATCCGGGAAGCCGACAACCGGGAGGAGCTGTGGGGAGCGCTCGACCGCGGCGACATTGACTGCGTTGTCTCCGACCATTCCCCCTGCACCGTGGATCTCAAGCGCCGCGAGGTCGGCGAGTTCGGTCCCGCCTGGGGCGGCATCTCGTCGCTGGAAGTGGCCTTGCCGGCCGTTTGGACCCAGGCGCGGCTGCGCGGGTACACACTGACCGACGTCGTCCGGTGGATGGCCGAACGCCCAGCCCAGATAGCCGGGTTACAGGAAAAGGGCCGCATCGAGCGTGGCTACCACGCCGACTTCACCGTCTTCGCACCCGACGAGGCCTTCGTCGTCGACCCGGGCCGGCTGCACCATCGCAACCCCATCACGCCATATGCCAACCGCCCGCTGGCCGGTGTGGTCCGTAGCACGTGGCTTCGCGGCCAGCAGGTTACGGGGGACAAACCACAAGGCCACCTGATAAGCCGAGGAGAGGCATGAGCACCGACATACCCAATCCCGATCCTCCCGGATCCGAGAACTGACATGACCGTCCAACTCCAGCGCGGTAACGCGGCGCCCAAGTTCACCCTGCCCACCGCTGATGGAGATGAAGTCTCGCTGGATGACCTGCGTGGGAGGAAGGTGATCCTGTACTTCTACCCAGCGGCCATGTCGGCTGGATGCACCAAAGAGGCTTGCGACTTCCGAGACAACCTCGGGTCGCTGAGGGGCGTTGGCTATGCAGTGCTGGGCGTCTCGCCGGATGAGCCGGAGAAACTGGTGGAATTTCGGGAGCGCGAGGCACTGACCTTCCCTCTCCTCGCAGATCGCGGCGGTGAGGTCCATGCCTCCTACGGGGCCTGGGGAGAGAAGACCGTTGGCGGTCGGACCGTCATCGGGCCGATCCGGTCGACGTTCGTCATCGACGAGGATGGCCGAGTCGAGCTGGCGATGTACAACGTTCAAGCGACCGGGCACGTGAAAGAGTTGCGCCGGACCCTTGGTCTTGATGCTTGAGTTTGAGGTGGCCTTGAAGCGCTGCTTGGATGTCGAACGGGCCCTCTCGGAGTCAGACATGGCGGCCCGCCCGGTGGTTCTTCTTGATCGCGCTAGCAGCAAGTCCTACAGGAGGGGAGATGCGCAAATACATCACTGAGTTCGTTGGCACCTTCGGCTTGGTTCTCACGATCGGGTGCGTTGTCATGGGTGAGTCCAGCCTGGCTCCACTGGCAATCGGTGGTGTTCTCGCTGCGCTTGTTTTCGCGGGAGGGCACATCTCAGGTGCGCACTACAACCCCGCTGTCACCCTCGCCGTGTTTCTACGCGGCCGCGTGCGGGGTATCGACGTTCTGGCGTACTTTGGGGCGCAGATCGTAGGCGGGCTGTTGGGTGCGGTGGCCGCGCGCATGATCGTAAATCCCGCCTCAATTGAGGCAGTGTCATTCTCTGGCCGGGAAATCGCCGTCGCACTCGTTGCGGAGTTTCTGTTCACGTTCTTGCTCGCGTACGTGGTGTTGAACGTGGCGACCAGCCAGGATCATCCCGACAACTCTTTCTATGGCCTCGCGATTGGCTTCACCGTGTTCGCCGGCGCCGCGGCCGTCGGAGGGCTTAGCGGAGCAGCCTTCAACCCAGCCGTCGCGATAGCGGTGTCGGCTATCGGGCTGTTTTCATGGTCCGCCATCTGGATTTTTCTGGTCGCCAACTTCGCCGGCGGTGCAATTGCTGCCCTTGTGTTTCGTCTGCTCAACCCTGAGGACCTGAAGCCGCTCCACCGCATCCAAGACGAGGAGAATGCGCCTGCTGTTCCGACATCGTGACGACACGTTGCTGGCCACGTAGCGTCTGCCTACCGGTCTCGACCGGGGCCGCGGTGGACATTTACGCCAGGAGGTCCGCGGCCCGCTGAGGCTTGACGGCGTAGTGCGCCCGAGGTACGTTCAGCCCGAGTGGAATGATCCTTTCGCATTACGGAAACTGAGCCGGACGCTTGCGTGGCTGACTCCCGGCGCGCGGAGAAGAGGTCACCATGCTGGCTGCGCTGAACCGGATCCCGGTACGGCCGGACGACATCGCTCTGTCCGCTGAACCAGCCGCTTCGACCGGCTGACTCGATAACGACCACCAGTGCGTCGCGACTCTTGCCAGCCGCGGCACAGAAGGGGAGGGATCAGAATGGCGCAGGACGTCGCAGTAACCGAGGAGAAACCTGCGGTCCACCCCGTCGACCAATTGCTGCCGGTACCCAAGCTGGCCATCTACGGGTTCCAGCACGTGCTGGCGTTCTACGCAGGCGCGGTGATCGTCCCGATTCTGCTCGGCAGTGCGATCAATCTGACCCCGGAGCAGCTGGGGTATCTGATCAATGCCGACCTGTTCACCTGTGGGATCGCGTCGATCATCCAGACGATCGGCTTCTGGAAGATCGGCGTGCGCTTGCCCCTGCTGCAGGGCGTCACTTTTGCCGCCGTGTCGCCGATGATCAGCATCGGACTGTCCGAGGGCGGCGGCGTGCCCGGGCTGAAGGCGATCTTCGGCGCCGTCATCATCGCCGGGATCGTCACCTTCGTGGTCGCACCGTTCTTCGCCAACCTCATCCGGCTGTTCCCGCCCGTCGTCACCGGCACCGTCATCACGATCATCGGGGTCGTGCTGCTGTCCGTGGCTGCGCTGGACGCCGGTGGTGGAGGCGCAAGCCAGTTCACCGAGCCGCCGACATTCGGTGCGCTGCGCAACCTCGCGCTGGCAGGCTTCACGCTGGTCTTCATCCTCGCGCTCTACAGGTTCTTCAAGGGGTTTGTGGCGACGATCGCCGTCCTGATCGGGCTCGTCGTCGGCACGGCCGTCGGGGCGATCTTCGGCTTCGCCGACTTCAGCCGGGTTGCGGATGCGGCCTGGTTCGGCGTGACCACGCCGTTCCACTTCGGAGTACCGACCTTCAACGCCGCAGCCATCATCGCAATGGTCATCGTCATGCTGATCACCATGGTCGAGACCACCGGTGACGTCTTCGCGTGTGCCGACATCGTCGACAAACCGGTCGACAAGACCGACGTGGCTCGTGCGCTGCGTGCCGACGGTCTGTCCACGACGCTCGGCGGCATCCTGAACTCGTTCCCTTACACCTGCTTCGCCGAGAACGTCGGACTGGTCCGGCTGACCAAGGTCAAGAGCCGGTATGTGGTGGCGACCGCCGGCCTGTTCATGATGATCATCGGCATCTTCCCCAAGGTGGGGGCAGCCGTGGCGGCCATCCCGCCGCCAGTGCTGGGCGGAGCGTCGTTCGCGCTCTTCGGCACCGTTGCCGTGGTCGGGATCCAGATCCTGCGCCGGGTGGACTTCCACGACGAGCGCAACGTCATCATCCTGGCGATCAGCCTGGCCATGGCGATCACGCCGACGGTCTACCCGACGATCTTTGCGGAGTTCCCCGAAGGCGTAAAAACGATCATCAGCAGCGGCATCACTATGGGCAGCATTACCGCGATCCTGCTGAACCTGATCTTCAACGTCTGGGGTGGCAAGAGCAATCTGGTGACGAAGGTGCTTCCCACCCCGCAGCATGACGAGGTGTACAGCATCGACCAGGTCAACCAGATGGACCGCGAGCAGTTCGTCGCCGAGTTCGGCGGCCTGTTCCAGGGCCCGCCCTGGATCGCCGAGCAGGCATACGACGCCCGCCCGTACGAGGACGTGTACGCGCTGCGACGGGCCTTCCACAACGCCCTCTTCGACGCGCCGCCCGATCGGCAGCTCGAGCTCATCCAGTCGTATCCAGATATCGGAAGTGTGTTCCGCGCGGACACCACCGCGTCGGTGCTATCGGTGAAGGACCAGGCGTTCGCTGGACTCGACCGCCTCGACAGTGACGAGCACCACAACCTCAGCGACCTCACCTCCGCGTACAAGAAGAAGTTCGGCTTCCCGCTGATCATCGCCGTACGCGAGAACACCAAGGAGACGATCCTGCGTTCGGGCAACGCCCGGCTCAACAACTCTCCCGTCGCTGAGCAGGCGACGGCCCTCGTCGAGATTGCGAAGATCGCGAACCTGCGACTTCTCGACCTGGTCGAGGAACCGGACATCGTATCGGCATGACCCGAACGGTCCTGCGCGGGGCCCGGTGGCCCGGCGATGTGGCGTGGTCCGACGGCCGGATCACCGCTGTCGGATCGGTCCCTGCAGAGGATGGCGACGAGGTCGTCCGGGTCGATGGCGACATCGTTACCGCCGGCCTGATCAACACCCACCACCACTTCTACCAGTGGATGACCCGCGGATGGGCGTTCGACTGTACCCTGTTCGGCTGGCTGACGACCTTGTACCCGGTATGGGCCCGGCTCACGCCGGAGGACGTGGAGGTGGCCTCGGCCGTGGCCATGGGCGAGCTCGCCCTGACCGGCTGCACTACCGCCGCCGACCACCACTACGTCGTCCCGGGCGGCGACGACTCGGTGTTCGACGCCATCGCCTCGGCGGCCAGGACCATCGGCATCCGGGCCCACATCGCCCGTGGCTCCATGGACCTGGGCCAGAGCAAGGGCGGCCTGCCTCCGGACTCGGTGGTCGAGGATCTGGACGCCATCCTGGCCTCGACCCAGGCGGTGTACGAGCGGCTCCACGACGGCGACCGGGTCGTGGTCACCGTCGCCCCCTGCAGCCCGTTCAGCGTCACCACGAAGCTGATGAGCGAGTCGGCGGCGTTGGCCCGGCGCTCGGGCTCCGACTGCACACCCATCTGGCCGAGACCCTCGATGAGGAGCGCAGCTGCCTGGAGCGGTTCGGCAAGCGTCCACTGCAGCTGCTCGATGACCTGGACTGGATCGCGCCCGACGTGTGGATCGCCCACGGGATCTACTTCGACGATGCCGAGGTGGCGCGCCTGGGCGAGACGTCGACCGGGATCGCGCACTGCCCGTCGAGCAACTCCCGGCTGGGCTCGGGCATCGCGCGGGTGGTCGACCTGACCGCCGCGGGCGCGCCGGTCGGTCTCGGCGTAGACGGCGTCGCGAGTAACGAGATCGGCACGCTGTTCCCGGAGATGCGGATGGCGCTGTTCCTCGCACGCCAGCGCGATCTCTCGGCGACGACGTTCGCGCCTCTCGACGCGCTGGCATTGGCGACCGAGGGCGGCGCCCGGTGTCTCGGCCGCGACGACGTAGGCCGGTTGGCGCCAGGGTTGCGAGCGGACGTGGCGGTGTGGCCTGGGGACGACTTGGCCGACGTCCTCGATCCGGTCGCCGGGCTAGTGCTAGGCCCAGAGCGGACCGCCCGGCACGTCTTCGTCGACGGCACCGCCGTCGTGCGTGACGGACACCTTGTCAACGGGGATATCGAGGCGTTGCACGCAGATCTTGCCCGGCGGGCCCGTCGGCTCTGGCCGGATGGCGCAGGCTGATGAGCACCACCGAGGAACGGCAGCTGCGGTGGTTCAACGAGCTGTCCAAGAAGGAGGCTGTCGGCGCGCTATTGCTGGTGTGCCATTCCCGCAAGTGGGCCACTCAGGTGGCGGCCGGGCGCCCGTATGACGACGCTGACGCGCTGCTGGAAGCTGCCGACCGGACCTGGCTTGCGATGGAACCGCAGGATTGGCTTGAGGCGCTCGACGCGCACCCACGCATCGGGGAGCGCGGCGGCAAATCCGCCGAACTCTCCAAGCAGGAGCAGGCTGGCGTCGGCGATGCCGGCCAGGACGTGCAGGCGGCCATCGCAGCCGGTAACGCCGAGTACGAAGAGCGGTTCGGGCACGTGTTCCTTATCTCGGCGGCTGGTCGCTCCGCCGAGGAGATCCTCGCCGCGCTCACCGACCGGCTCGGCAACGACCCCGACACCGAGCTGCGGGTGGCCGCCGAGGAGCACCGGCGCATCACTCGGCTGCGCATCGAGCGGTTGCTCGAGCGGTGACGACCGGCCGCCGGGAGGTCTTACCCGACGCTAGCGGTGGCTCACCCGCTGACCTGGACGCCGCCGATCCACACGCTCGCGACGTCGGCATCGGTGCCGAGAGCGAACACCTTGGCGAGCGCCTGGTCGGCCGAGTCGGCGTTGCGCAACCCGCAATCGAGTGTCGAGCCCTCGACCGGACGTAGCCAAACCGCGTCGAACTCACTCCCGATCGAGAACTCGCCCACCTGACCCGCCAGCCCGATCGCCGCGGCGCCGGATGCCGTGGCCAGGTACAGCAGATGCGGGGAGGTCAGCGGGAGGCCGGCCTCACCCAACAGCTGCTGCATGAAGTATGCCTGCAGGCCTTCCTTGAGCAACGAAAACCCGGTGCCGGCGCCGACATCCGATCCCAGCGCGACTCGAACCCCGCTCGCGATGTGCTCGCGCAGCGGGAACAGACCACTGCCGAGGGCGGAGTTGCTGGTCGGGCAGTGCGCAACGCTCGCCCGGGCCTGGGCCAGCGTTGCCAGTTCCGCCGCCGACGCGTGGAGGTTGTGGGCGAAGACGCTTCGCTTGCCGACCAGCTGATGTCGGCCGTACGTCGCGAGATAGTCGGCACTGTCGGGAAACAGCTCGGTCACGGCTGCGATCTCGGCGGGGTTCTCGTTGATGTGGGAGGTGAACCACGATCCGTCGACGTCCTTGTGCAGGGCGCCGCAGGAGTCCAGGAGGGCCTCGGAGCACGACAACGAGAAGCGCGGGGTGACCGCATAGCGCAGCCGCCCCGATCCGTGCCACCGCTCGGCCAGCGCACGACCCTCGTCGTACGCGCGCTCGGGCGTGGTCAGCAGGTCCTCGCGGAGAACCCGGTCGCTAACCACCAGCCCGGTGGTGATTCGGACGCCGCGCTGCGAGGCCTCCGAAAACAGGAGGTCGACCGCGGCGGGGTAGTGGGCTCCGAATACCAACGCGGTGGTGGTGCCGGCCCTCACCAGCCCAGTCAAGAAGTCGCGAGCCACGTCGAAGGCATAGTCCACGTCAGCCAGCCGGGCCTCCTCAGGCAGCGCACTGCGCTCCAGCCAATCGAGCAACGGCATGCCAAGCGCGCCGATCATGCGCACCTGCGGGAAGTGCACATGTGTATCGACGAACCCAGGTAGGACGAGGCCCGCGGTCAGGTCGACAATCTGCTCGCCGGGCTGGCTGCGCTGCAGCTCGGTGAGCGTTCCGCGCGCGGCGACGACGCCGTCGCGCACCAGCAGTGCGTCTGCAGTGCGCAGCGTGCCGCCGGCGAATGGGCTGTCCGGGACGTCGAAGAACGTTCCGTTGAAGATCGTCATCGGCGCTCGTCGATCGGCTCGGCCTCGGCGACGGCCCCGGACTGCTGGATCGATCCGGGCCGCTTGCCGCGGGCGGCGGCCGGCTCCCGCTCGAAGGCGAGCAGCAGCGCAGCCGCGACCCCGACCGCGATGGTGGCAGGATCCTTGCCGGTAAGCTCCGGCAGGCCGATCGGAGTCGTCACCCGCTCCAGCGCAGCCGGCTCGTGCCCGTCGTCCAGGAGCTTCTTGCGGAACCGGGTCCACTTGGCCGACGAGCCGATTAGCCCGATCGAGCCGAGGTGCTCGGTGCGCAGCGCGGCGTCGATCAAGGCGGCATCCTCGGCGTGGTCGTGAGTCATCACCAGTACGTGGGCGCCGGCCGGCAGCTCGCCGAGCACCAGCTCGGGCAGCACCGGCACGTGGTGGGTGTGGATTCGTGCGGTCGCGTCGGCGAGCGGAGCAAGCGCGACATCGCTGAGCTGCTGCGGCCTGGAGTCGACCAGGTGCAGGTCGAGCTCGTGTCGGGCCAGGATACGGGCCAGCTCTAGGCCGACGTGACCGACACCGAAGATGGCCACCGCAGGCAGGACGGGCAGCGGGTCGAGCAGCACGGTCACCTCGCCACCGCAGCACTGCACTCCGTGTTCGACGGGCGCCTTGTCCGACAGGTTCGCGGTGAAGGTCGTCGGCTCGGCCGCAAACTCGGCGAGCAAAGCGCGGGCCCGGTTGACGGCAACCGCCTCGACATTGCCGCCCCCGATCGAGCCCCAGGTCTCCCCCGCCGAGACCACCATCTTCGCTCCTGCCGCGCGGGGAGAATGCCCGCGAACGGTTGCAAGCGTCACCAGCACTCCCGCTTCACGTCTTGAGCGAAGACGTTCGACAGCAGTCAGCCAGTCCATGCCGTCAGACCTTGGTCAGCGTAGACACGCGGTGGCTGTACTGCCACACCTCGGACTCGGGATGGCGATCGGGCACGTTCGGGTCGGAGGGCTCTGGGTTGGCACCGCCGGTGCCGTCGGTGACATGGCCGTGCTCGTGTCCCTTCGCTGCCTCAGTCAGCGCCCACCACACCGCCTCGGGGGTGGCCGGCGAAGCCAGGTCGACGCTGGTGCCCTCGGGACCGAACGCAGCCGCGGCTTGACGGAGTGCTTCGCGCACGGAGAACGCCAGCATCAAGGGTGGCTCGCCGACTGCCTTCGAGCCGTACACCGCACCCTCCTCGTGGGCCCGCTCGAGCAGCGTCACGTTGAACTCGGTAGGCAGCTCGGAGAAGCTGGGCAGCTTGTACGTGCTTGCCGCCTGGGTAGATAGACGACCGCGGTTGGGCCCGTCACTCTCGTCCCACCGAAGATCTTCCAGCGTCAGCCAGCCCGCGCCCTGGACGAAGCCGCCCTCGATCTGGCCGAGGTCGACCAGCGGAGACAGGCTGTCGCCGACGTCGTGCACGATGTCGACGCGCCGGGTGCGGTAGGCGCCGGTGAAGCCGTCGACCTCAACTTCGGTCGCCGCGCAACCGTAGGCGAAGTACTTGAACGGTGAGCCGTTCATCGTCGCCGAATCCCAGTGCAGGCCCTCGGTCCGGTAGTAGCCGGCCGCGAACAGCTGCACCCGCTGGAAGTACGCTGTGCGGACGATCTCCTCCCACGGGATACCCTCGCCCCTACCCACTGCGTACGCCCTGCCGTTGACGAAGCGGACGTCGGCAGCTGACACGCCGAGTGCCGCACCGGCGACCCGCTCGAGCCGCTCACGGATCTGCTCGCAGGCGTTCTTCACCGCGCCCCCGTTGAGGTCGGCGCCGGACGACGCGGCCGTGGCGGAGGTGTTGGGCACCTTGTCTGTGCGGGTTGGGGCTAGCCGCACCCGGTCCAGCGGCACGCCGAGCGTGGTCGCGGCCACCTGCATCATCTTGGTGTGCAGCCCCTGGCCCATCTCGGTGCCACCGT
>CAWILN010000010.1:0-172183 GCA_963836855.1 uncultured Actinomycetota bacterium
GCTCAGCGCAGATCGTTCGGAGGACCGGTCAGTATGTGTGGCTTCCGGTCGTCGGCTGTGCCCTCGTCGCGGTTGCTTTGGCGCTGCTCTCAACTCTCACCGTCGGGACGGACCTGCGGGTGGTCGGCAGCTACCTCTTCCTGCTCGGTGCGGGCATCGGGTGCGCCCTGGAAATCTTGGTACTGGTTGTGCAAAATGCCTGCCCGGCGTTCCAGGTGGGTACGGCAACGGCGGCCTACAGCTTCTTCCGCGAGATCGGGGTCGCGCTTGGCTCCGCCGTGGTCGGGACGATCTTCGCGAGTCGCGTGCTCACCTTCCTGGCTGACCGTGTGCCGCGCGGAACCGCCGCGCAGCTCGACCCTTACGCGCTGACCCCAGCCCAGGTGGTTCAATATCCCGATGCCCTCAAAGTGCCGATCGTGTCCAGCTACAACGACGCCCTGACGCCGATCTTTTGGTGCCTGATTCCGCTGCTCCTCGTCAGCATGGCGGGCCTGTGGCTGATCAAGTCGGTCCCGTTGGCCACTACGGAGCCCGGAAGTCCGTGATGGAGAACGACGTCACCAGCCCGTACCGCTTCTCGGTCGTCATACCTGCCTACAACGAAGCCGGATACCTCGAGTCGGCCCTGAAATCCTTGCACCAACAGGATTTCGCGGGTCCGTACGAAGTGATCGTTGTGGACAACAACAGCACCGATGAGACCGCGGACATTGCCCGCCGCCACGGCGCTCGGGTGCTGCACGAGCCGCAGCCCGGCGTTTGCGCGGCGCGACAGCGGGGCACCACAGATGCCCGCGGAGAAATCGTCGTATCCACCGACGCGGACACCGTCCATCCCTTCGACTGGCTGACCCGTCTCGATGCTCGATTCCGCGCGGACGCCGACGTCACCGCGGTCGCCGGCCCCTGTCGATACCAGGACCCACCCTGGTGGGCGGCCCTCTTCCCGCGTCTGTGGTTCGCGGCGGTCGCGGTCGGTTACGGCACGGTCGGGCGGATCTTCTATGTCACGGCGACCAATATCGCCTTCGTCCGGGCGGGCTTCGCCGGCTACGACACCACCCTGACCCAAGGCGGCGACGAGGTCGACCTGCTGCGCCGACTGAAACGCCAGGGCCGGATCGTCTGGGATGCCAGCAACGCCGTCGTCACGTCATCCCGGCGGATGAATCAGGGCCTGCTTTACACCTTGGTCGTCTCCTTCGGGTACTACTACGGCTGGTCGTACGTGCTGAGTCGCTTGGCATCGCGCCCAGTCGTCCGGGTGGCGCCCGCAATCCGCCGCGAGCATGCGGAGCAGGTACGCCGCCGACAACGACGCTGGCGGGTGGGCGCGACGGTGTTGGCATTGGGGCTTGCCGGAGTGCTGCGGGTCCGCGCGGCAAGAGCGTTCCCCCGATCTGAGCGTGTGTAGCCTCAGAACCCTTCCTATGTCTCACTTCCTGCTGACCAGCACGCCGATCTACGGCCACGTGGCGCCAATGCTGACGGTCGGCGGCGGCCTGGTTTCTCGTGGACATCAGGTCACCATGCTGACCGGTCGAAAGTACCGGGGAGCGGTGGAGTCACATGCCATGACATTCCAGCCGCTGCCGGAAGAGGTCGACTACGACGATGCGAATCTCGACGCCTGGCTGCCAGGCCGAAAGCAATTCCGGGGTCTGGCCGCCGCGCGATACGACATCATCGGCATGTTCATCCGCCCACTGCAAAGCCAGTACTACGCGTTCACTGATGCCTTGGCCAGCGGGTCATACGACGCCGTCGTGAGCGAGGCCGCGTTCTTGGGAGTATTGCCTGTCCTTCTGTCGGTGCCGGCTGGAAACCGGATACCGATTGCGGGCGTCTCGGCCACCCCCCTGTCCGTGACCAGCGTCGATTGCGCCCCGTTCGGTTCGGGAATCGATCCCGGTCGGACGCCACATACCCGGCGACGGAACCGGTTGCTCAACGCCGTCCTGCAGCGCGGCCCCCTCAAGCCCATTCAGGATGCGCTCGATGACGCACTGGCCGGGCTCGGCCTGCCCGCCACCGCCGACAGTTACTTCGACCAGGTGACGAAGTTTGACGTTACCTTTCATCTGGCGGTGTCGGCCTTCGAATACCCGCGACGCGAGCTGCCCCCGACCGTGCGCTTCGTCGGACCACTGCGGTCGACCGATCCGGAAACGGCGTGCCTACCGTCCTGGTGGCCCGATCTCCAAGGCTCGCGACCAGTGGCACACGTGACCCAGGGCACGATGGACAACATCGACTTCGGCAAGCTGTTGGTGCCCGCAATGCGCGGGCTCGCGAGAGAGAACATCTTGGTGGTGGCCTCGACTGGCGGTCGGCCGGTGTCGGCGCTGCTGGAGCGGCTGGGTGGACCGCTCCCCTCGAACGCGCGCGTCGATACATTCCTGCCCTACGACCAGCTCCTCCCCCACATCGACGTAATGATCACCAACGGTGGATTCGGAGGCGTGCAACGTGCGCTGTCCTACGGGGTGCCGCTGGTCGTCGCAGGGACCACCGAGGACAAGCCAGAGGTGGCCGGACGAGTGGCGTGGTCAGGGACCGGCATCAACCTGCGCACCGGTACGCCCTCGCCCACCCGACTGCGCCGAGCCGCTCGGTCCGCGCTCACCGACCCGCGATACCGGATCGAAGCCACGCGTCTGCGGCGCGAAATCATTGGCGCAGGCGATCCCCTGGCGACGGTCGCGGACACGATCGAGTCGTTGATGTCGGTCCACGCCGGTCCGGCTGTCAGCGACGGCGCCCTTGACGAAGTTGAGCCGGTGCTTGCTGTTCCATAGATCGACCGTCGCACCGAAGTCCATGTGGCTCTCCTCGCGGCGGTCAGTAATTCCGCCCTTTCTTTCTCTCCGTGGGTACGGCCGTCGGAAACGATCACGTCAGTAATCGCTCGCTAGAGCGGCTTCGTGCAGACTCTTCACGTCTCTGGAGGCCGGGAGGGCGAAATAGAAGGGTCCGGGACCGGCTAGCCCTCGTAGAGGACGAGCCTGCGGACGTTCGTGGTCAGGGCTGCGGCACCGAAAGCAACCTGACCCGAATCCTTGTCAGCACACAACATGCGGCTGATCCTTCAGAGGAAACCCTGCACAGCAAAGGCTGAGAGTGGTGATCATTGCCACAAACATTGGGTGCGCGATAACCGACCGTCTAGCGGTCGTCCGCACAAGGAGAGTCGACGCCGCTGCGAGGGTCCGAGACAAACTGCGCATCCTTGACCTGACCTGGGCTTAGGTCCGCCAGGCGATGAACAAACTGTCGGCCGAGAATGATCGAGGTGTCGTCGAGGCGCTGTTCCGGTCGGTGGAGGAGATATCCGATGAGAACATGGCGCGCTCCGATCGGCCCCCTCTTGGCTAGGCCGGGTCGCCGCCGCGCACACGGTGCCCCGCGAGATTCTGGGGAAGTCCAGGCCCGACTGAAACCAGAACAGACAGCGAAGATCAACATGCCCGTCGTGCTACTGACGGGCCAGGAAAGCACCGAACCCTCAAAGGCCCAAGTCGGCCCAGTGGCAGCCGCACTACCCGATGCACACCGGTTGGCACTGGCCCGACAGCAGCACATCGCCAACATCCTGAACCCGCAGACCTTCACGAAGCATCTGCTGGGGGTTCCTGCACGGCCCGACCCTGCACTGCGAACCGGATACCATCGTCGAAGTTGAGCCGCTCGTCACCGGGCCCTCACCCTCGACGATCTGCATGAGCGCTGGCCCAAGCCCATTCCCGGTCTATGCGCACACGAGGACGTCGGTTCACCGCCAACCGTGACTCCTCCACTGTGCCATGGGCTATCGGTGCGAACCAAAGCTGCACCATAAGGCAGTGAGAATTCAGACCACTGGCGTCGGGCACTCGTAGAGAGTACGGTCCAGACCGCCAGTGAACAGAGCGTTGATCTTGCGGTGCCAGTAGAGGACATCGCCACGAAGCGCTTGACGCTGCCAAGTCTGACCAGCATAAGCAAGCGCGTAATGAGTCACCCGATCAGCCATTCGGTCCATCGCAGAGCGGATTTATTACAGCCGCCGGGCTATACGAGTATTTTGGCAGTAAGGGAGGAGATTATGGTCGCCCTGTGTCTACGAGGACCTGAACGGTCGATTGACGCAAGTAGTGACGGCCGTCTCCGCGCCCTGCCCGTGACGACTGCCTCATCACCATCGGCATGCCTACCTCGCCTTTGCCACAAAATCCCGATACCGAAACCTTGCGCACCTTTGGCAGATGGGCTAATGCTCGGCTAATTTCGTCACATACCGAACACCGTTCCGGTTATGATTATTGTTTGGAGGACAACATGAACAAGAAGTTTATCAAAGGGTTTGAGACGCTTAACCAGGAAGTGGTCATTGAGGATTTGCCGGTGCAGGGCAGCCTGCCAATCTGGCTAAACGGGGCGCTACTTCGCAACGGTCCGGCCATGTTCGAAATTGGCGGCCAATCGTTCCGCCATTGGTTTGACGGCATGGCGATGTTGCACCGTTTTGGCTTTGCGGACGGCCGTGTCAGCTACGCCAACAAATTCCTGCAGAGCACCGCCTACAAAGGCAACCTGGCAAGCGGCAAGATAAGCTACAGCGAATTTGCCACCGATCCCTGCCGCTCGATTTTCAAACGAGTGCAATCGGTTTTCTCGCCGCCATCAGCCGGCCACAATACCAACGTCAACCTCACCAAACTGGCTGGCCAATTTCTGGCGATGACAGAGACGCCGCTGCCAGTAGCCTTTGACGCAGAGACGCTGGAAACGGTAGGCGTGGTCAATTTTCAGGACGACATTGGCTTTGGCGCAACGACCGCCCACCCGCACTATGACCCGGCGCGGCAGGTAGGCGTAAACCAGATGGTGCAATACGGCCGCAAATCCAGCTACAACATCCTCTTTATTGACCAGCAACTCAAGCGGCGGATCGTTGGCTCCATCCCCACCGCCGAACCGGGATATCTGCACAGCTTTGGTATGACGAAGAACTACGTAATTCTGGCGGAGTTTCCCCTGCTGGTTAATCCGCTCAAATTGCTGATAAGTGGCAAGCCGTTCATCGAAAACTTTGCTTGGAAACCGGAGCAGGGGGCAAGATTTTTTGTAGTGCGGAAGGATGACGGCCGCGTGGAACGCACTTTGCACAGCGACGCCTTTTTCGCCTTCCACCACATCAACGCCTTTGAGCAAGACGGCGACATCTTCGTGGATATTTGTGCCTACGACGACGATGCCCTGGTCCAAGAACTATACCTCAACGTCTTGCACGGCGCGGACGGTGGAACCATTAGCTTCCCCGAATTCCGCCGCTACTGCCTACCCGCCAACAGGGAAGCCGCCACTTACGAACGCCTATCCGACGAGCCAATCGAACTGCCGCGCATTAACTCTGGGAAGGTGGACGGCCGCGCCTACCAATACGCCTATGGTGCCAGCTACCGCCGCGACAAACCCGGTGATTTTCTGAACCAACTGCTGAAAGTGGATGTGCAGAACCGGGAAGATTGGCGCTGGTTTGAAGAGGATTGTTATCCTGGTGAACCGGTCTTTGTGGCCGCCCCCAAGACGACGGCCGAAGATGACGGCCTGATTCTAGCCGTTGTGCTAGACGGCAAAACAGGCACCTCTTTTCTTCTGGTGCTAGATGCCGCCAACTTCAGCGAACTAGCCCGCGCCGAAGTGCCACATCACATCCCGTTTGGCTTTCATGGGCAGTATTTTGGATAAGAGCTTTGAAGATTTTGACTGAAGCCAAATGAAGGCACCAACAAGGTGCAAAGTAAGGATGCGACGGCGGGCGGGGACGTGCAACATCTTGAGCGCGGCACCGTAGTGCTGGAAGACCCAGACGTTGCCTCCTGGCACTTCAACCCTCCAGCCCCCGCGCTCGAGAAGCTGATCACCCTGATCGTGGAGGCGTTCGGGCGGACCGGCGGGGATTGGGACGCCGGACGCCACCACCTGCACCTCTTCGACAGCTTCGGCATCGAGGCAAACGTCAGAGCCGAGGTCTTCGCGCTTCCGCCCGGGCATCCGTACCTGCGACTGCCCCTTCAGTTCGCCACTGCGCTCGAGGCACGGTTGCTCTCGTTGGTGGGGGGCGAGCTGGAGCGGCTGCGCAACGATCGACACTCTCGAGCTGTACGAGCGCAACATGATTGACGAGTTGGCACTCAGGCTCGTGCATGGGGAGCTACCGGTAGGTAGTTGACAAGCGGGAAGCTCGACGCCGCCCTCCAGTTAGCCGCCTGACTCTGCCTGGCGTTCTCACATAAGCGTCTTGTCGAGGCAACTGCCCGCGCGCCACGTGCGCCTGCAGTATTTGTGAGCCCCATCATCGAATCTGGGCGGCCTTCGTGCTGTCATTCTCGGGCTTATTGTTCTGGGCCTGCGCGGCTAGCTGGCGAAGCCGGGCCGCTTCGCGGTGGGCTTATTGCTCCGGCGCACCATTGCACCGCCTCCGACACCGTCAATGATTCATCGGTGATCATCGCCTGCAACCCGGCGCCCGCGCGTTGCTCCGTGGCGGCGATGGTGGCATCTCGTTCTCCAAGCGCAGTCAACACGTCGATGGCCAGCTTCTCCAAGCGCCGGTCACGCTGGGCCCGTTCACGACGACGCTTCGCACACGCCTCGGATGCTGCCAGCCCTCGCTGCCTGCCTCAATGTCTGCTTGCCCATACCTGCTTCCCTCATCGACTGAGACCCGCATTCCCTACGGCTTTTTCGGCTGGCCGAGCGGTCATCTCCTGAGATGCAGCTTGAATGGCGTACTTCCACAGACTCAGGGAATCCCATGCCTCACCGGCTTGAACCCGAGAGCCCTTGACCCGCAGACATCGGCAGCGTGGCCACGAATGGCCTCAAACATCCACTTTTCCTTAAAAACAAGGATTCAGCACTTAGACGTATTGCGGTGGACAGACCCAAATGGTGGTCAAAATGGTGGTCAGACGCATAGCCAAGCTAAGCGGAGAGGCTTGATCACTTGCAGCTGATGGCCGGGCGCTCGGGCGGACACGTTGTTGGCGGGTCTACGGCACGAGACCAGCGCAGTAACCCGGCGTGCGACAAAGCCACCTCGTCGCGAGGCGACGCGACCACGTCGATTCTGACTACCCCTGCGAGCTCCGGCGAAATGCCCCCTCAAGAGCATCAGGCCTATTCAAAATGAGGTTTCAGCGATCGGAGATCGCCGCAGATGATCAACATTCGAACCTTGGTCTCGCCATACCCCAACAGGCTCGCGAGCTGAGAAACCGTGCACCACTTGGGATCGAGGTCCTGCGGCTCGTGGCACCCAGTTTGCGCGTCGGATTCCGACTCATCGCAGAGTTCCGATGGGTAGCCATTTGCGTCAACGCTCCTTGTCCCAGGTCCAGACACGAGGCAGGTATTGGTCTAGCTCGCGCTATGCCAAGATTGGCTTTCCAGGGGTGTCGTCCCCTCGACGTGGGTTGGCGCTACCTGGGTGGGGCGTCGCGCGGCGAGAACGAGGCCAGTCAGCAAGCTGAGGGCACCTAGCTGGCCGACCTGAGCGTGCGCGTCCCTGGCAGCGCAAGACGACCGCGGCAGCCACTACTCCCCTGCTGGCGCAGCCTGCGGTTGCTTGATCATTGCCGGCCGAGTCGTTCTTCGCAGGACCTGATACGAGCTGGCCAGCAAGCTGATGCCCTGCTCGATTGCGCTCACCGGCGTGGCCGCACAGCCCAGTACCAGACCCCGGTGGCTGCGGAGTCTGGCAGTGCCAGGACAACGGCTGCACCTTGACACCTCGATCGAATGCCGCACCAGCAAGATCAACATCTGTGAAGTCTGCGTCAAAAGTGATCATGAGATGCAAGCCGGCCGCCGCACCATGGATCTGGGCTTCAGCCAGCTCGCGACGCAGCGCGTTGATCATGGCGTCACGCCGTCGCCGATGACGTCGCCGCATTAGCCGCAGGTGGCGTTCTAGATCTCCGGATTCCATCAGACGTGCCAGCACCAGCTGCGGAAGCACAGCGTTGCCTAGGTCTGTGTCGCGCTTTTGCCGTGATCACGGCCTCCCGAAAGCCGGACGGCGTCAGCAACCAGCCCAACCGGAGCGCGGGCGCAAGCAGTTTGGACACACTACCGGCGTAACAGACCTGCTCGGGAGCAACCGCGCGCAGCGAGGTCACCGGCGGGCGGTCATAGCGGTGCTCGGCGTCATAGTCGTCCTCAATATCAGGCCGCCGGCCTGGGCCCAGGCGAGAAGCTCCCGACGCCGTTCGCCGGAAAGGACAACGCCGGTCGGAAACTGGGGGCCGGTGTCAGCAGGACGGCGGGCGCGGCGCAGCGGTGCAGTTGATCGACAGAGGGTCCACAGGCAGCGTTGCGTCTCCGCAGCGACGATTGGGCAGCCATCGGCTATTGGCATTGATGGTTACCGCAGACGAGCTTGTGGTGGTTGTAGACACCGTTAAGAAGCATGTCGGTCACATCCTCGACAAGCTGGAGGCGACCAACCGGACCCAGGCGGCCGCCCGCGCCCGAGCGCTGGGCCTGCTGCGCTGAGCCGGTGCCGCCGCCGACCCGACAGCCCAACCGATACGCAAACGGATTCCACCCATATGTGCACTTTCGGGTGACGCCCGCCGATACGGCCAGCCCTAGCGTGCTGGCTACCCGATGTCGAACGCTGGGCCCGACGCGACGAGCGGCCAGCCGAGAGGTGGCGAACAACACGGAGCCAACAATCCGCTACGAGATTCTGGTGGAGGGCGTGCTCGACGACACCTGGTCGGCCTGGTTTGACGACCTCGATGTCAATGGCGACAACGCCGGAATCACCACCATTGCCGGCCCGCTACGCGACCAGGCGGAACTTCACGGACTGCTCTCCAAGATCCGTGATCTCGGCATCCCGCTGCTTGAGGTGCGCCGCATCGGATCCGACTTTGACCCAAGACGGAAGTAGCCATGCACCACGTTGGACCAGCCGCCCCGACCTGACCTGAGCGAGTCCGACACTGCGGGCCCGACGGTTCAGTTCGCCGTGTGTTGCACGCCCTCGTCACTGTCGGGTGTGGCTGGAAAGGTGGCGGAGTTCGGCGATGATCTGCTGTGTTTGCTTCAGGTAGGTGCTGCATCCGTCGCAGCCGGTGAGATGCTCCTCGAATCGGGCTTTCATGTCGGGTGAGAGTGTGTCGTCGAGGTAGTCGGCGACCAGTTCGACGAGTTGCTTGCACGCCATTTCGTCGGCTTGCTGTGTCACTTCTATCGCCTCCTGTTTCGCAGTCGCGGCCACTTCGACCGGCACAGTGCCGCGGCTGGCTCGGACACTGAGGATGAGTAGGGCGCTGAGGATCACCACGACACCGACCAGCATGAATCCTGATGTCGCGATGCCGCTGTCTCGGGCGGTCCAGCCGAATACCAGGGAGAAGGGCAGGAACATCACCCAGGTCAGGGTCCCGGCGCCGGAGGACACGCCGGCCCGGATCGAGGACGGCACCGCATCGTGCAGCAGCCGGCTGGCGTGGATTCCCAGCAACGCCAAGACCAATGCCAGCACCACCTGTGCAGCTATCACCATCGGCAGGGAGCGGGTCGAGGTCAGCACCAGCGCCGTGGCCAACGACAGGATAATCAGCGTCGCGACCGTCAGCCGGCGCTCCAGGTGCAGCTTGCCGATCAGCAGGCCGCCGATGCCAAGAGTGGAGACCAGCACCGCCCAGTACGGCCCGTACAGCATGGCCGGCGCCGCCATTGCGACCAGCCACAGCGGTCCGAACTCGAAGATCGCCTGGGACAGCAGCCCGGCAGTTGCCACCAAGAGCAAGACCAAGAGCACAGCCCGAGAGGTGACCATGGTCTTCAACGTCAAAGCAACGTGGCTGCGCAAGGTTTCGCGCTCGGCTGGCTGGTGCAGCCGCGGCTCGTGAAAGCGGAGAAACCCGATGATCGCCAGCCCCACAAGCGGAATGGTGGCGAAATAAGTGACGCGGGCTGAGGTGTATTGCGCGAGCACTCCCCCGGCGAGCGCACTGAGCACGAAGGCGGCGCTCTCCACGGCACGAATCCGGCCGATCCACCGCTCATACAGCTCGTTGGAGCCGGTTTCTTCAACCACAGTGTCGTAGACGATGCTGTCCACCGTCCCCGAGCTGAACGCGAAGTAGACCCCCAGGATCATCGCCGCAATCACATACGCGATCACACTGTGGCTGAGGCCGCCCAGCAGCGAGCTGACCATCAGCGCCACGCAGGCCAAGACCATCAACCGGCTGCGGCTCCAACGATCAGCCAGAATCCCCGATGGCAGCTCCAGCAACGGCACCACAGCCGCATATGCGGCGGCCATCGCACCGACCGACGCGGCGTCGAAGCCGATTTGGGTCATGAACAGCTTCTCGATCGGAACCCACAAGATCAGCCCTTGCAGGGCCATGCCGATTTGTAGTGGTAGCAGCCGCCGGGCCAGCGTGCGCGGCGCCGCACCACGTTTCATGATCGTGATCCACGTTCGTCGTGTTTCGACGCGGGTCCAAGGCTCTCCCGAAGCAGCTCACGCGCCCGGTTGAGCACATCGCGCTGCTGCTCCGCGGTTAGCCCGGTCGCAGCCGCTACATCGGCCGGCGGCAGGCCCTCGACGTCGCGCAAGATCACCACCCGGCGCCACGGATCGGGCAGCGCGTTCAGGGCAACCTGCAGCGCCTCGGGCGCCACGGCCTGGCCCGCATCCCAGGGCCGCGGGAACACCCTCCAATGATCGGGGTATGGCTCACTCTCACCCTGGAAGCGGTCGGCATCGACAGTCGGTGCCGGGGGAAACCACCGGCTCCACCACGCGAAACGGTTACCGTACGCCCTGCCCCGGGCAGTGAGATTGGCGATCATCCGCGCGATCGAGATCTTCATGGCGCCAGAACCTCATGGACGTCGGACTGATCAACGTACTCCTCGCCAGAAGGTATGAACCAGCCCTCGCCGGCATTGATGACGCCGTCTACCGCAATGCTTCCGGTGATGGCCAGCATTCTCATGAGCGTGCCTCCGTTCCAGGCTGCCGCATGCGGCCCTTCGACAGGCTCAGGGCGCATTCACTTCACCAAAAAGACCGCGACCTGCCCACAAACTCACCGCGGGCCCACAGCTAAGGACAGCTGATCATGATCGCGCCACTCGCTCCTTTGTCTCTGGCCGTGGCACTCAACCTGGTCGAATGATGACGCGCCACCAGCCCGCCGCGCCCTCGGGCGTGCAATGTGGGTGAACCGTTGTTCAACGGTGGCCGCACCGCATTGCTGCACACCTCGAGTTACGGCATCCGAGTGAAGGTCATGTCCATCCAAGCCTGCCAGGTGGCACCGTCTTCGGAGCG
The DNA here is from genome assembly GCA_963836855.1 of uncultured Actinomycetota bacterium. Classification (GTDB taxonomy): domain Bacteria; phylum Actinomycetota; class Actinomycetes; order Propionibacteriales; family Propionibacteriaceae; genus Microlunatus. The sequence goes on from CAWILN010000010.1 coordinate 11,354, forward strand.
TTCCCACTTGGCCGTCATCCTGCTTCTGTCGGGGCTCACCCTCAGCGTGGACCGCACCGCTCCGCTCCCGTCGGCCGTGGATGGTCGCGCTACAGCGGCGACGTCGCCGCCACCGGTGAAGGTCCATACACCGTGCTCGTCAACCCTGGCATGCAGGATCGTGATGTCGCCCTGGTTGTCATAGGCGCGGCCTGTGAACGTATCAGTAGTCGGGTCGTATTCGATGAGCTCGATCGCCTGTACTCTCTGATCCCCGATCATGACGTCGACGTGGTGGACAAGGAAGAAGCCACCCGGGAGCCATTCGTAGATGTCGGTTCCGGTGATCGGGATCGGAACCTCGCCAACGATGTGGCCCTCGGACCGCCATCGGCCCACCAGTGCGCCGAGGCGCTGAATCTCCCGACTTGGCGCGCGAGCGCTTGTGCGGTCATCGGCATCGCCGGAGTCCGACATCATCTCTCCTGCCGTCTATATGGCATCCAGCTCGTCCGCTGTGGGGCCGGGCAACCCCTTCTCCTACGGGCGAGGTCGCACGCACTGAGGGGTCAGTCTTGGTGGAGGTTGACCAGGTTGCCGCAGGTGTCATCGAGGACTGCATCTGTACCGCCGTATGACATCGTTGAAGGTTCCTTGACAAACACCACGCCATTGGCCTTGAGTCGTTGGGTTTCGCCCCAGCAGTCGTCGGTGCGCAGCGATACCACCGGCCGCCCAATCTGGCGGCTGGCAGCCTGGAACGCCCGCGCGGAATCGTCGGCGAGGTGCAGCGCCAGCTCCAACCCTTCCGGCTCCTCAGGCGAGACCACGCTCAGCCAGCGCTCGGAAGGACCGTAAGGAGCGCTGGTCTTGACCTGGAAGCCGAGGGCAGTGTAGAACCGCTCGGCCCGGTCCTGGTCGTCGACGTATATGGCGATCAATCCAATTTGCATCGTGCGTCCTTTCCTGATCCCCCAGCCAACGTTTGTGGCGGTGCTGCACTTTCCTCTCGAAGCATCAATAATATGCTCGTCTTGGATATATCTATAATAGTCATATCCAGTACGGACTGTATCCTATGGCTGTGAATTCGGCAAGTGGTGTTCTGACGCTGACGACGGCCGGTTTCCAGGTTTTGCTGGCGTTGGCCTCGGGGCACAGCCATGGCTACGCCGTGATGGGATTCGTTGATCAGCTCACGGACGGTCAGGTTCGGCTCGGGCCAGGAACGCTATACCGGACGCTGGCCCGACTTGTCGCCGACGAGCTGGTCACGGAGTCGGAAGCGAATGATCCGAGTGCTCCCCATGACGCTCGTCGTCGCTACTACCAGCTGACTCCCCTTGGCGAACGGGCCGTTCGCGAGGAAGCTGACCTCATGGTGCGACTGGTGGATGCCGCCCGCAATGCGGGAATCCTCAACATCAGGCGGAAACCTCTATGATCGACCCTCGTCAGCGGCCACTCGGCCTGGGCACTCACATTTTCGTGGCTGATGCGGACGCCGCGGTGGCCTTCTATATCGAGGCATTTGGCGCCGCCGAGCTCATCCGGCAACACTTGCCTGACGGACGGGTTCTCTTCATCGAGCTCGCGGTCGGCCCAGACAAGCTGCTGCTCAGCGGGGAGATCACCGAGTTGAACGCGCTCGCACCGCAAGCGTTGGGGGGCTCGCCGGTCATGCTGCTGCTGGAGCTGGACGATGTCGACAGCACATTCGACCGTGCTGTTGCGATGGGCGCCACTGTCGAGATGCCCGTGGCAGAAATGTTCTGGGGTGAGCGATACGGCATAGTTCGCGACCCCTTTGGGCATCACTGGGCGCTGTGCACGCGACGGGAGCAGCTCTCACCCGACGAGGTCGCCGATCGTGTGCCGGCTGACCCCACCGATGGCACCTGGGCCAGCCGCTAGCCACGTAACTCGCTGATCGAGCGTAACGCCTGAGGGCCTGACCGAGCTGATCTGGAAACCGACTCGGCCAGCTCGCTCAGCTGACCGGGGCTACGCTCCCGAGCCGGCTGGTTCTGCGGTGACCAGAGCCGAATCTGATCATGGGTCTCCGTCAAGTGTCGTCCCGTACGTCGGCGGTTCGTGATGCAGCCGACCTGCCTTTCTGTTTGACTCGTTTGTGTCGGCTCTCCGACCCGTGTTTGCATCTTCGCTACCAAGCGGCGCCGCCGCGATCAGTTCGGAGACGACAGTGAGCAGCTCCAGCCACCCGTCGAAGCGCCGTGGCTCGCCTCCCTCCATCGCCGCCATCCCGGCCAGCGGTTGGGTGCCTTCAACCCAAAGCTGGATCAGCACGGCGGCTGCCTCCCAGGGACCCTCGACCCAGCAGCACCCACGGCCAATCTGCGAAGGACGCGCTTCTGGCACAGCGACATGGCCGACGTCGATTTGACGTCTGCCGATCTGCGGCGAGCGGACTTCCGCGATACGGACATGACCAGCGTCGATTTGACGTCCGCAGATCTGCGAGGGGTTCACTTCACGCGCACTGACCTGAGCAAGGCGGTCCTCACCGACGTCTGCTTCGACGACACAACGAAATGGGGTTCCAATTCACCGCCGACGAGTTCCTCCTGCTAACAGGGCTCGGCCGTCGGTCAAGCTCAGTCACTCGCCGGCCCGCGTTCCTTGCTCGGCTCGTTTGGCCTGTCGCTGTTCGTGCGGCGTACGTGGCCGCCAAGCCAGCCACCACCTCGTAGCGTCGTGAAGGCGTGGACCGACCGGGGCAATGGCGGCGTAAGACCTGGGGACGACCTTGTTGCCGGTCGGCACAGCACCTAGTAGAATAGAACAGAAGTTCGATACATTGGAGCATGGTCACCTCGGACCGACTCCTGTACTCCTTCCTGCATGGATCGGCGTTGCGCTACGCGGCCGAGCGGCGAGACTCGCCAAGTCAATTGCCGAACTTCGCGAGATGGCTGACGGCCGCGACAACGTCCTAGCCGAAGTCGCTGGCATCACGGCGGGATCGTGGTACGCGAGCCCGGCTATGCATGTCGGTCATGAGCTGATTGCGGCTGGCATGTTGATCTTGGCAGGCGGCGGCTCGGGTAAGCCGCTGGATTACAGCGAGCTTGAGCGTTGGACGCGGCTCGGCTACGAGCGCGGGATGGCGTCTCGGCGCGGGGAGCGGTGAGGTCGCGACCTGGAAATAGCGGGAGTCGGCCGCCTACCCGTGCCTTGCATGCCATGCCACCAGCGTCTGGCGCCCGTTTGTGTCCTGGGGCTGGAAGGCAACCCCGCGCCTACGTTGCTTCGCGGCTTGTAGGGCCAGTGCTCTGGCCCTGGGGTTGAGTGGCCAGATGTCCCCGGACGGCAGACATGTCATTGTTGTGAGGCGAACCGACTCCCTGTCCTGGAGGATAACGCCAGGCTCTAGGCCGGCTGCAGCTGCGGCGGTCTAGTTCATCGAACACCCGTTCGATATCCTGGAGCATTGTCCACGAAAGATCAACTGCTCTACAGCGCCCTTCACAGCACCGCGATGCGGTACGCCGCCGAGCGCCGCAACCTCGACGAGTCGATCGACGAGCTACGCCAGATCGCCGACGGCCGCAACGACGTGCTGTCTGAAGCCGCCGGGATCACCGCGGGATCCTGGTATGCCAGCCCAGCCACTCACGTCGGCTATGAGCTGATCGGCGCCGGCATGCTCATCCTCGCGGGCGGCGGCCGGGGCCTGCCGCTGGACTATGACGAGCTTGAGCGTTGGACGCGGGTGGGATTCGAGCGCGGTACGAGATCACGGCGCGGCGAGCGCTGAGGCGCGCCGCTAGAGTCCCGTCAGTCTGCCGGACCTACCGAACCGGGAAGCTGGGCCGGGCAATCAGCATCCATCTCAATTCTGGTGATCACTAGGTGATCGCTAGGCGCCCCTCTGTGGACCTTCTCGTGGAAGTTATCCAGCGCGGGCGGGTTTGGTGCCTGTTCGGACAGGCCCTCGGCAATAAGGACATATCCGTCCAGCGACTCTATGTACAGGCAGTGCTTATGGGAATCCACCGCTCCCGCCGGAGCACTCGTCGCAAACACCAGACCCGCCGCCGCAACCGCGGCCAGCGCAAACCCGCCAATGATCTTCATGGCGTCCCCCCAAGGCAAACCCCGATATTGCACTGCCCTACCCACCAGGACCACCGGCCAAACCCTGCGATCCCGATTATGCCGCGTAATAGCTTTGCGGCGTGGGGGCAAGGCAAAGGGCTGACTTAGCCGAGCTGGCGGACTGGGTAGAGGGACTCTGCGCGGCAGCACAGAAGGCACGTGAGGACGGCAACCTCACACTCGCTGAAGCGCTGGATATCACCCGCTTCGAGGTCTATGAAGGCTATCTCGACAAGGGGCTCCACCAACACAGCGAACCACGCCGTTGATCAAAGATCTCCGACCAACTCCCACCATGACAATCACCTCAGTCCGCCAAGCCGCTGCCGTCTGTAATGTGACGCCGCCTGTCATCCGCCGATGGCTCTCCCTAGGGCTGATACCCGAGCCGCCATGGACAAGGCAGCAGTTGCACCAGGTCCGCGATGAGACCGATGCCCAGGGTCGCCGGCGCGGCCATCAGGTGTCCCACGGCACCCTGACCTGCTGGCTGGAAGGGTGCGACTGCGACGAATGCCATCAGGCGCAGAACGATGCTGCGAGGCCCAGAACGATGCTGCTAAGGCCCCGATTCCGGCGCAAGGCCCAAGCCGGGCTCGCGCCCGATGTACGGCAACGGCTCCTCGATGCGATCTACAGCGGCCAGCCGTTCAGGCAGATACTGCGTGATCTTGGTCTGACTTCCAAACAGGTGTGGGGGCTGACCAGGACCGACCAGGAGTAGTCCGAGAAGCTAGAGGCCGCCCTCACGGCAACACGTCGTGACGATTTCAAACACGGCACTAACGCCGCATATGCGCAGGGATGCGTCTGCAGCGAGTGCCGAACTCATCAGCGCATCCGTATGGCCAGAAACCAGGGCTAATCCTGCATCGAACTGATACGCAGCAGATTTGGGAAGCCAACGTGCCTAGGCACTGGCGCAACCGACCTCCGGCTGGCAAGATCGCGACGTGGCGGACGACACACAAGTCAAAGCACTCGTTGCGCGGATCGACCGGATGGAGGTGCGGATCGACCGGATGGAGGCCGAGATCAACGAATTATTCACGCGGCTTCAGGGAAGCTACAAGGGCGAGGGCCCGACGTTTGGGCCGGGTGCGCCCATGCGCCCAACCCCACCCAGGCCAGCCACCCCAGAAACGCCGTAACGGGATATTCCGCGCTTCCGCCACTTCAATCTTCGATGGATGGGTTGACTCCGGCGGTCATCATGACAGTCCCGTTCGTTGCAGGCGGCTCATCCGCTAGATCCAGCCGAGTAGCCAGGCTGCACCGACGGCGGCAAGGCCGAGGAGGCTAAGCTCGCCGGCGCCGAAGATGAGGGCCACGGGAAGGATCGCGATCCCCCGGAGGCGGCCGAGCCGCTCGGGGTCCCGGCCGTTCACAGGTTCCGCCATACCCTGATCGCGGCCAGTTCGATCACAGGGTTGGACAGAATCCGCATCGTGGCGGCCACAGTGGCGTCGAGGTCGGCGCCGCACGGACAAAAGGCGAAAGTCGGGTGACAAGAAGTGAGTGCTGCTGTACACGTATCCGAATGACTGTGAGTCCGGAGGTTCAAGCGGCGGTCGGCGGCCTGGCGTTGGAGACAAGCTGGCTGGAATTCCTAGCCGCTCGGCTGGTCTTAATCGCTGGTGATACGAAAGACGAGGTAGCGCTGCTAAAGCCGCAGGGCAAAGTATTCGAACTCGCTCGCGAATCAGCGGCCGCCCGGCAGGATGACAGCCTTCGCGAGCGAACCCTGGATTGGCTCACGCGAGCACAGGAATTACAGGGAGAGCGCAACAGGGTCATTCATTCCATCGCAGTCTTTGATCATCCCGGCTGGTACGGCTTGCACCCGAAGAGCCGCACACTGGTGCCGACACAGGAGGTTCTGGACTTGGCCGATGAGGCTCGGCGGCATGCCGACGAGGGCAATTACATGGGTCTGTTCGATTGGCTACATGGGTCTGTTCGATTAGCCACCTGCTCTTGGGCATCAGCCGGCGAATTGACCGAGGAGAGGCGGCTCCAAACAAATCGCCGGAGCCGCCTCTACGTTAGCTGCCGCCTCATGGCCTCTCGGTTATGGCCGGCCGGGCTGGGGCTAGCTAATCGAACGTATATTCGCTACCGTTGGTTGTGCGGCACCTGCCTGCTGGGGAATGAATGCAGGAGGCCCCGGGGGCGTGCCCGGGGCTTCCGTACCTAATCTGCGCCAGCCTCACTTGCGCCTCTGCCAGGACGCGCACCATAGAGGCCGCGATCGTGGCGAGGGCCTTGGTGTTGGGGTCGACGACGCTCGGTGCTCCCGGCCAGCGCAGCAGTACGACAGCGGGCGTGTCTGGCGGCTGATGTAGCTCGACGGTCAGATGGTCGGACTTGGTGATCTGGCCAGCGGCCAACTGGGTTATCTTGCTCATAAGGATCTCGCTCCAATCCAGTGGGATCTCCAGGCCCGTCCGGAGTTCGCCCTCCTGGCGGGCCACTTAAGTGGTGATTGACTACCGACTCACACTTACGCGAGTCGGTAGTTCTTGCTCTGGCCTGGACTGTTGCTGATCTTGCTGGTCGCGGCAGGCTGGGCTGCGACGAACTGGCGATCGCGTTGGCGATGCGGCGGGGTGAGCAGTCGGGGACGGTGCGGCGGGAGGTGCTTTGAGTCAGGATCACGTCCGATCGCAGGGCGTCCATGTTGCCTTCGTGCGCCGTGGAGGGTGGTGATCCCGGTGTTGCTGAGCTGGTTCAGAACCTGGGTGCCGACGGTGCCTGGGCCAAGATCATTGAGGCGTGCTCGGCGAACCCGTGGCCCAGCGTGCAGCACAGGTCAAGGTCGAGGTGTTCAAGCGGCTGGCTGAAGCGGCGGCGGCACGTTTCGTCGTGCCTGGCGACGACGAGTGGCCGGGCGGGCTTGATGATCTTCGACATGCCGAACCCATCCAGCGGCGCGGCGGCGAACCGTTTGGTCTGTGGCTCCGCGGTCCGGGACATCTTGCTCATTTGATGGAGCGATCGGTGGCGGTCGTCGGGTCGCGGGCGGCAACGGCGTACGGGAACGGCATTGCCGCAGATCTGGCAGCAGATCTGGTCGAGCAGGGCGTAACCGTCCTGTCTGGTGGTGCCTTCGGCATCGATGTCGCAGCGCATCGCGGCGCACTTGCCGCGGGCGGACCAACCGTCTGCGTGCTCGCGAACGGCGTCGATGTGGCCTATCCGCCCGGCCACGCCTCGATCTTTGAAACTCTGGCCAAGGACCAGCTGCTCGTCTCAGAGCTGCCACCCGCCGCCCATCCGACGCGGGTGAGGTTCCTGATCCGAAACCGGCTGATCGCCGCAATGTCTCGGGGCACTGTAGTTGTCGAGGCAGCGCTCCGTTCGGGTGCTCGAAACACCGCCGGCTGGGCGCTCGCTTGCGGACGACCCCCCATGGCAGTTCCGGGTCCGGTCTATTCCCGCGCATCGACGGCCCCGCACCTGATGATCCGCAACGGGCAAGCCGTACTAGTGACCTCGGCCCGCAGAGATTCTCGAGCTGATCTCCGATATGGGCCAGGCGACACTGCCGCTCGCCCACGGCCAGGCCAGAGTGACCGACAGCTTGACCCAGAGCCAGCTCGCAGTCCTCGAAGCCATCCCGGCTCGCCGCCGCGCCACCGCCCGGTGACATCGCACTCGCTGCAGGCGTCAGTGTTCCAACTGCGGCCACGTACCCCCTAGACCGCCGGACGCTCTCAGCCGACCAAGTCAAGCAACGGAGAAACGCCCGCAGCGAGCTCTCACCGAGCCCGTAAGGCTCGCCTGGAATAGTGAAAGCATGGTAAAGCGGCGCAGACAACGCCGCCGGCTGCGCAGCAGCCCAGACCGGGTTATGCGTTCTCAGGCTCCTCATACCCAACTCCCACTCAAGGATGAGGCGCTCGCGTTCGGCGTCGCGGGGGACCCGCTCACGGTTGCCGCGGAACTGGGGCGGTGGTGCGGCAGTTGGAGGCGGGCGAGGGTGCCCTGGCGGAACTCGTCGATGAGGCGGCCGCCTCCCAAGACGCCGTACACATCGCCGTGGCGCGACCGCCCCCATTGAACTGTCTACCGTCGAATAGCCCCGGTGAGCGCGAGGGTGGCAATGGGTTTGCGCTTGCCGGGGCCGCGGGCGGCTCGGGGTTCCGCCGTAGTCGATCGTCGGACATGGAAGAGGCCTGCTGTGGCCATGTGATCAACGGGCCAAAGAACTGTTGGTTAAGCCTCTATGTCCTGGATTGAATTCGGTTCGGTGACAAGGAGGGCGTGGTCGCGGAGAGGCTGTGTCACCAATCGAACCGCGATCCTGCTGAAGGGGTGCCTGATGAGCTCTTCAGCGCTCGCTTCCGGGAGGTCGAACGGCACAACCGGAATTTTGCCTTGACTTCGGCCCCGTGCCGCGATCTCGCTGGGTGGTGCGGCTGGATGCTCTACTCGGTCGATAGCGTAGACCGTCGCCATGGTGCGTCCCTCCACTCTGAGGTCGACTGCCAAAGATGGTGAAGCGGTCCCGATCAAGATCTGCAAGCTCATAGAGGCTTGGTTCATACAAGACGGCCTCGGCGTCATCTGCCGCAACGGTGCCCAGATAATCGTCGAAATTGGTGCTCGCTGGGCCGAGCACTCGAGCGAAGCCATGACCGCCGAGGAGTACCTGAACCGGTTGCACAGTGCAGGCGTCGGGCTTCTCTGCGATGTTTGCATCGTTGGTCGAGAGATCGCCTGGGAAATCAAGCCCTGGCAACCACCCGAGGACTAGCCGCATGGCGTCGCCTGAACTACAGCGAGCCTGCTAAGGGGCGCCCCGCCAGCGTTTTCATATCTCTCGGGGGGGCCGAGGCCGTGCGGGTCGCTGGCGGAGCGAGCACACAGTAGCGACGCCAGAAGCCCGGGCGGGCAAGATTCGGAATCTGTTCACATCGCTGAAACAAGCGGGCAGCATTGCTGCTAGTTCAGCGCTTCACGGCCTAGCATCCCAATGATCCGAAGCCCCGCGGAGAGGAATCCACATGGCTACCAAAGTCCTGACCAGGCTCGTTGACGACACTGACGGATCTGACGCCGCCGAGACCGTCCAGTTCAGCCTGGATGGGCAAACATTTGAGATCGACCTGTCGGTCGACAATGCCGCCAAGCTGCGTGACGCCCTGGCGCCCTACATCGAGCGGGGCCGCAAGGCTGCCAAGGATGAGGGCAAGCGGCGGAAAAAGCAGCGTGGACTCCACACCCAAGTCATCGATAGCCACGCTATCCGCGTGTGGGCCGAGGCGAACGGGATTAAGGTCGGCATCAAGGGCCGTATCCCCGCTAACGTCATCAGCCGATACCAGGCTGCCGGTAACTGACGCACTGGCATGCCGTCCTACCCGCGCACCCAGCAATCCAATGCCCGGATTATCAGATGGTATTAAGCGCCGTCCGATCGTTACGTTCTTCGTCTTGACCATGTGCTCACATGGAGCCTGGTACCGTTCCGGTCATTCGGAGCCTATGGCCCCCTGCTCGCCGCTGTTATCACAGCTGCGCTAACCCGAGGCCGCGCCGGGCTGAAAGAACTTGGCCTGCGAATCATCCGCTGGGGGGGGCGATGGTACTGGTACGTGGTCGCCATTGGACTTCCGCTGGTCATACATGGTCTCAATGTGGTGATCAACCAGTGGGTCGGGATTGGCATCCCGCGGCAAGACTTTAGCTCCATAGCGGGCTGGTTGCTGATCTTTGGCGTGCGCTTAATCAATCCGGTGAACGGTCCGGTGGGGAACCTGGATGGCGCGGATTCGCCCTCCCCGGCCTACAGGCGACGCGCTCGGCGCTAGTCTCCACGGCGATCCTCGCCGTGCTGGTCACCATCTGGCATCTGCCCCTCTTCTATGTCGAAGGCGGCAGCCTTTCGTTGCCAACCGTTGTGGGCGGCGTCACTGGGCCGTTCGCCTTCACATTTTGTGGCTACCTGGCTGTTCAACCACACTTTCGGCAGCGTGCTGATGACGATCATCCTGCATGGGGCGGAAGGGAGTGTCCGGACACAGGGATGGGTGTACTCCGGCTTGTGGATGATCCTCGCCACTGGTCTGGTGATCTTCGACTGGAAGTCCTGGCGAAGTCCTGCCCCTCCCGCGGCGACAACACCGCTGCCGGATCAGCCGCCAAAGTCCTCACCCAGAACCGCTACCTGACCGCGAAGAAACGTACACACAACGGCCGACCAACGCCGCAGATCTTTACGCGCGTGGCGGCGTCCACGGCGCACCACTGATGCGGGAGCTCTCCGTCGAGCACTGGCTCGCACCGGAGCGCCGCGTCCTGGTTTACCTGGGAAGCAGTGCCAGGGTCACTACTCCACCGGCAGAGTTGAGCATGACGTTGCCCCACATTGCGATGTAGATATTGCGCTTGCGATATGCCGGAACGATGAAGGACCAGACCGTCAGCAGCACCGTGGGGTACATCCACGGCTCCCACATGTGGTAGAGCGTAAACAGCACCGTTTCCAGCAGTGGCGTCTTCCCTCCGAAGCGGGAGATGCGAGGCATCAGATAACCGCGAAAGTACAGCTCTTCCACGATGGGTCCCGCCAGCCCGTTGAGAACGAGCATCAAGCCGAAGGTAATGATCAAGACGGTCTTCGAATATGCCGAAAAACTGCTGACGCTCGCCGCCGTCGTCGCGGTGAAACCCGACGGTACCCAGGCAAAGACCGTCTTCAGCAACACGTTGGTAACAGGGGTCAGGGCATAGGTCACACCAATGGCCGCTGCACTCCTGAGTTCCGCCTACGACACTGGACCCTGCCCAGCGACGGTAGACGCGCGCACTGACGGCTCGCTGCCCACGGAAATCGGCGCGTCAACAATCCGACCGGAGCAGGCGGAGGCCGCGTGCCGCCTACTCGCTGGTCCCGTTCCTGCTGCTCGGAGTGGCGGCGCGGAGTTGGTAATGATCAAGGCCTCTGGGCCTATTGGCGAGTCGCATCGCGAATTGCTCCAAGTGCCGGCGTTTCTCCATGGCTCGGCTCGCGTGGAGTGCCGGTCTCTTTGCGCTCGGGGCCGCGCCACGCGGCGACGCCGAAACCGATACCGCCCGGGACTGCCGCGGCTGCGCCGACAGGACCCCAGGATCCGAGGTGGTGCGGCAGAACGAGCGCGGCCACCAGATAAAGCCAGACCGCGTCGCACAAACCTCTCAGGATGCCACCCAGGTCCGCGGCTGGAGGCGAGCACTCCGGCCAGAGCGAGCACGGTCGCGTGCTCGGCATAGTCCAGCCACCAGCACCCGCGAGCCGCCGGATCGATTCCGCCGATCTGCCGAGGCAATGCGATAGCGGCCGTGACAAGAAGCGCGGCACCGGCCAAGGCGGCTCAGGATGAGCAGTCCACGGGCCAGGGGGCGGAGTGGCTCTACCATCTCTCCAAGATCAACTTCTCCACACACCACTATCTGGTGACTCAGCCCGAACCAGGAGACGCCGAGCGCGCCTCGCACCCCTTATCCACCCATATAAAACCTCGCGGGTGCATCATGTTCGTTTTAGCGCGGGGTGTTGCAAGTCAGTCGCGCTGGTGCCCTCACCGCATGGCCTCTCGAGCAGCTGCTCCGCCTCGGGCCGGAATTTAGGCCGCCCCACTTCAGCTATGCTGTGCGGGCCTCTGGTCACGTACTACGTCCGGCACCTCGACTGGCTCCCCGCGGCCCGACTCCAAAGTCTCGATTTCTTTGCGCAGGTGGCCGGTGAGGTTCGTGCGGTACGCCGTCTCGAAGTTACGAAGGGCTCCCACGGCTGCCGTGAGATGATCCCGCTGCCTCTCCAGGTCGTCGAACATTTCAGCGCGGCGATTTTCAATCTCACGATCGAGCTTCTCAGCGCGACTGTGTGCATCGGCATTGAGACGCTCTGCATTGACCCGGGCTTCGGACTCGACCCGCGCGGCACGTGTACGGGCGTCGGTGGTGAGCTGATGTGCGGTTCGGTTGGCCTCCTCTCGGATCCGGTTGGCATCCGCTGTGACTTCCTCGACCAGGCGTTCGGCCTGCTCGGTGGACATCTCGACGAGGCGGACGACGGCCGCGCTGGCTTCCTTTCCAGTTGTCACCACGATCGTGCCGGACGCCGAAGGTTGCACCGGATCAGGCTGCCGAGGCACAGGTGACTCAACCGCAGGAGCCTGCGCCACCGGAGCAGGAGTCCGAGCAGGAACTGGCGGCGCTGATTTCAGGCCCTCGATCTGCTTCTTAAGGTTCTGGTTGTCCTCCAGCAGCAGGGTGAAGCGTTCCCGGACCTCGTCGACGAACTCATCAACTTCCAGGACCTCATAGCCAGACCTACGGGCCACCCGGAACCGCCTGTTGCGAACGTCATCGAGCGTAAGCGTCATGGTGCATCCCGATATCTAGGTGGAACTTCTGGTGGGGGCCGTGGCCTCACCCGGGCCTACCGTACCCAATCTGGTCGTTGCACAAAGCTGAATCAAAGCTTCGCCACCCGAATCAAAGCTTCGCCTCCCGGTGGGCCAAGCGCGCGCCTCGCCACCTGCCTGAAGGTTCCGGGTCAAGCGGGCGGGAGCTGTTTGCAGGCAACGGAGGAGGCCCTCAAGTTGGACGGTTCGTCCTTTCCGCCATGACTTTGAGAACGCTCAGAACGATTTTGATTTTGGCATTGGGCACCTCATTCCGTGAAGACCCCCGAGGCCCTTCAGTATTCAGAGACGGCCGTCGATTCCGCTATCCCCGGTCCGGGCGTTCGGAAGCGGCTGATGATCAAGCCGGGGTACGGAGCCACCTTCCGCGCCGAAGGATTAACGCATACAGGCCGGGGCACTGCGCCTTCGGAGTGCACGGCGATCGGGGCGACAACGTCCCTCGGGTACCTCACCATCCGGCGAGGTCGGGAGCCCGTGCTGGGTGGTTCAGAGGGCGGCGGTGGAGCCCTCGATCGGTGCCGGTATGCGACGCGTCCGACGGAATGTCGTCATCTCGACCAGGAAGCCGATAACACCGCGGCCGGCCGCAAATCTGGTACGGCCGCCCCTCCTTGGCATGCTCGACCCGCCAGTCGTGGCGGCCGATCACGCAGAGCAGATTTCCCATGGATCGCTCACTTTCAAGGACCGCATGGCGTTACCGCCGATATCAGCGCGCTTGGTTGGCGGCGCTTGGGCTCAGGGGGTTGTGCCGGACCCTCAAGGTCGATGCTGCCCTGATCGAGTCGGAATGGCGGGTACCGGTCGGTGATCAACGCTACATAGACCAGCAGCCGGTAGCCCCACCGATCGATTCCAAGTGCCAAGTCAAAAAGGCCAGGCGGATAACGCGTCGTAAACAGCATCGCGATGGCCGCGATCAGCACAGCCGCGCCGATCAAGCTGGGAGTGGAATAGCTGACGGCACGACCATCCTGCACGCTTGTGGCGACGACATAACCGGAGCCGACAAGAGCGCCCACGAGGATGTACTGCGGGGAGGCGAGCAACCACTTGACCAACGGCAGCCAACGATTCAGCGGCTGGGGGTACGCGAGGTCCAGCCGCGCCGGGTAGTCGACGACATCGGCGAGAGTGAACGGCGGATACCGGTCAGTACCCAGCGCCCCATAGCCATAAAAGCTCACCCGCCACGACCACCGAATCACCCCGACGTTGAAGTCAAACAAGCCCTTCGGATACCTGGTAGTGAACAAGATCGCAAAGAAGGCGATCACAGTGAAGATCCAGAACGCAAGCCACAAGAAACCCAGAATGACGTAGTGCGGGATCAGCAGTAACCACTTGATCAACCACAACGCCCTGCTGGGCTGGTCGAAAAAGCCCCGCACCGAAAGTGGGTAGGCAAAGGAAGGTGGGTAGGCGGTGGAGCTCATGGTGCCCTCCCTGGACGCGGCGGACCCCCGATTTGTCCACTATCACGAAGGCCTCAATACAGGTCAACGGGGACCCGCGCAGGATGGGGGCAGCAAGAGACCCTTGTATCGGAGCGGGCACTGTGAGCTTGCGCAGAACGATTTACCCACCCAGCGGATATGTGTCACCAGCTGCCCTTACCGTTCCATGCGTGCACTGGACGAGCCTCAGGCGGGAATGGGGAGTTCAGTACAGCGTCTTGCTCGACGACGACACCGAAGTTGATCTTCTCCCGCAGGACGACGGTTGCAAGCTCTACTACGGCCGATCGAACGATCAAGAACACGTCGTAGACCTGGGCCGCTTCAACGACGAAGGCACCTGCTCGTTGCCGCCGATAACAGGTTGGCCGAGCTGCTGGAGTGGCCGGAGCTGGCAGAAGAAACGACGCTGCTACGACGGTGATCAAGACACGTAGGTTCAAGGGGAGACCCCAGCTAGTTACAGGACTTCACCGCCAGCTAGCTGAGGCCTCTCCCCTGTGGCGGGCCCAAGTTCCACCGTCGCGCCGACGGTTCGACGCGTCAAGAGGGCCGGGTCTTCGAATTCACAGCCTGGTCCTCTTCCCTTATATTCGAACTCATGTTCAAAATGATTTAGGCGAGACCCCGATCCGACTCAATACACCGAAGCAGATTGTCGAGCAGTCGATCCTCCGATCGAGGTCGAGCCAGCCACGTGGCTGCCATCGGGCACGCTCGACTGTCGGAGGCCCCGACCGTCGGTGTCAGTCTTTTGCAGACCTGGGCCCCATAGCCGAACTGATGCGACTAGCGCCGCTCCCTGAGCAACGAAGTAGTTCGTCGTGTCACCGCCAGCACGGCGGATGTGCGCCCTGATATATCGCGCTCAGCTTCCACTCGCAGCTCAGCGAAGGTGCTCATGACGGAATATCGCATCGAGATGCGCCATCTCCATCAGCCTGCCTTCGTCATCAGATTCCCGGTGATGGAGGCCATGACAACCTCGGCCGTATCAGCTCGGTTCTAGGCCCTTCCGTGCGAAGTCGAGTGTCGCGTGCAGCTGGGGTGGAGGTGCGAAAGCAATCGCTTCAAGCTGAACGCTGGCGTGAAGCTCATCAGGATCGTGACTGTGGGCCAGCGCCTCAGCAATGTTCTCCAGAGTCACCGCATCCGCCAAATCAATAAGCCCTCGAAGGTCGGCGTCGGTCTTTCGCCGGGGCTCTGCCCAGACCCTAAGCGCGGCGAGTAATCCCGCTCCGTGGTCAACGAAATAGTTGGTGGAATCCACAACGAAGTGGTGCGTGGAGTCTGAGGACGTGGACCGGATGTGCGCCCTGATCTCCTGCTCCGCCTGCTGCTTGAACTCGCTGAAAGTGCTCACGCTCTAGCAGTGTTCCACCGAGCTGCTTCGGCGATCATCAGGCCTTGCTCATCAGGTCTCCAGTGATGCTTTCGCCGGCGTGACTCTCGACGTCGAGCGGCGCTGCAGAACCACGGCGCGAGAAAGCTTGGGCAACCGTGTCGGCACGGTCAGGTGACGGCATTCCTAGGTTGCTCATGTCTTCCCGCATGATTCCCTCCCGATTCTTTGGGGGAGGGTACCGACGTGGCTGTCCGGATGCCCAGTGTGTCAGTGGTTGGGAGAGATGGCCCTAGTCTGCGATTCCGAGGTGGTCCTCAATTCGCTTTACGCGCTTGAGCAAGTCCGCGAGCAAGTCCTTGTCGGTTGGTGTTCCCTGTTTAGATGCGACGGCTTCAAGATCGCGAGCAAGATCCTCTGTTGTGATCCCCGGTGAAGCATCGGCTACCTCGGATAGATCGCCTGCCGTTCTCGTCGGTCGACGGACATACTCTGAAAGCTCTTCCCCCGAGCTCGTCGGTTCCGATGACATTGGTTGCTATGCTCCTCGGCGGCGGGCTGATCAGCTTGTCCGAGTTCAACCTAGGCGACGAGTGCAAAACGGTCCCTGAGATCATCTAGGGACGAGCTCATGGGCGCGTCGTCGATCAACAGCTCGGCATTGGGTAACAGCTCGTCAACTTTCTTGATCGCGTAGTTCCTACGCTGGCAGCCCTTGCCTGAAGCCCGCCATGCACCGCCCGCGGTGTCGTCTTCCTGATCCTGGGGTCAGACGGGCCGCGCCATCGGCGGACGCAAGTATTGGTACTGAGCGCGTGCCTGGCTGGAGGCAAGCCCTTAGGCAGCCCGAGGTCACGCCTCTCAAGACGCGTCGTTACTGGCTGGTTGGGGATCTGGACGGCGGGGCAAATTGTTGGCGGCCGCTCTTCATCCCCTGAAATGTCCTAGACCGCTTCGGCTCCTGCTCGCCCCGCCGGTCAGCGACGACGAACTCGCCCGCTATCTGCAGGTTGCCGACCAGTTGCGCCCGGCTGCCTAGCAGTCGTTCCTGCTCGCTGCCGTCGCGGCCCCGCTGAGCGGTGTTGCGGCTTTGCTGGCCGGATGGACGCTGATGGCGTCGCATTCCTGGCATTCGGAGTCGCTTTTCTGTTGGGTGGCGTCTCTGCCCTGCTGGCCAGATGGACATTAATGGGAGTCCCATTCCTGTTAGTCGGGGTTCGCAGCCCTGCTGGATGGTATTGCGCTCCTGCACAGTCCTGAATTGCCGCGGCGGCTGGCGGCGTGGCTGGCCAAACGAGACGCTTCGCCGGTGACGGCAGACGCTAGGACCGGCTCAGAGTTGGCTCCCCACTCTTCCCGGTCTACCAAGCGGTCAGCAGGGCGCCATCAGTCTTACGGGAAAGACCAGGTAAGGCCGAGCACCACAAGGATCGTGCCGACGAAGACAACGGCCATTCCTACTAGAGCCATGCCGATTGCCTTGAAGATCTCCGACCCCAGAGTGCGAGCGTGCAGACGGTAAGGATGCCCCGGAAGAGACATCTAGTTAGCCACCGCCAACAACACCAGCAGCACCGATCCCGTAACTGCGAGGAGGCTGCCGAGGGACAGCACGAACGCTTGTAGATCTCGTCTCATCGTTGGCCTCCCGCCCCTGTAGGGCGCCAAAGCTGTATCGGACTCGGCAACGATCCTGACCATCGCCACCGCTACAGCAGGTTAGTGGCTGGAGCCCGTCGTCGGGGGCGCAGCGGCCAATCCACCATCCACGACGGATATCGCCCGACCTGTGCGGGCTGTGGCGCCGTTCCGGACGGTCGCTGGGAGGTCAAGTCCAGGTCGCCGCTCAGGAGGTGGCTTCGGCTGTCACCGTCTTGTACTTGCCGTATTTGCCGTCCGGAATGCAGTTGAGGGCTTGAGTCTTGCCCGGCTTCAGATCAGCGGAGTCGCATTGGACGCTGCCGAGCGCGTCACCGGATCTATCGATGAACGTGAAGCGTATGGAAGCGGTCGAAGTGTGGCCGCGGAGGTTCTTCACCTTGCCGGTGACGCCGAACATCGCGTCGCCGAGACTGGTGTCCTTCTCCACCTTCCAACCCGCGAGCATCTTGTGCTTGCCGAAGGTGAACGCCTTGCCCGGCGTGACCTCCCGAACAGCATTCCGGTCGTCCTCGGCTTGCTGAGATTGCGATGGCTCAATGGATGCCTTCGTGGTGCCCGCATTCATGGCCATGCCAGCGGTGCCGATGAGGGCCACCCAGGTGACGACGCCGATGAGCATGAACGTGAAGATGATCACCAACACGACTAGCCAGGTACGTCGCCTCTGCTCCGCGGGCGGCAAAGGATTCAGGACAAACGGCTCCGGTGTAAGTGGACCAGACACGGCTCGCAGCGTCGTCACAGTGATCCCCACTTGTTGTTGATGCTACTTCCCTCGCTTTGGGCTCTACCCAAAGCACGGACCGCCAACCCGAGAGGAGATCGGAGCCCGAGGCATCGAATGAGAGAACTAGCCGAAACCTCGGCTGACATAATCAATCGGCCCGCCGCTTGTGGTGGCTTCCCCACGACAGACACAACTGAGCGAATGGTCGACGGATCATGAGGCCCCGCTGACGGCTTCGTCGTGCTGCCTCGCTGCGCTCTCGGAGCAGTCACGGCTGATTGGAGGGCGTGGATAGCTCTCGCCGGGACACAAAGGCAACGCAGGTTCGCAATCATGCTGCCCCCTGCCAAATCAAACTGCTAGTCAATCGGTACAGCACCCGGCGATCATCGGGGTGCACCCACGGACGCCGATTACGCGTGACACCGCATTGTCAAGTGAGCCAGAGATCACTGACATGGAAGAGGTCACTGGTTCAAATCCAGTATCGCCCACCAGCTCCATTCCTAGTCAAAAGCGCTTTCCGGACAATCCCTCGCGGCGCGGGCAGGATATGGGCAGACACGGTGACCGGAAGAATTCCAGGCCGTCGAGCCTTGTGGGTCCACCACATAGGTCGGCCCCGGTTCGCGACGCAACCGCTCGGCGGGGGCCTAGACGGAACGGCGCTCCGCCTTGCCCAAGCATCCCACCACACTCCTAGCCTCCGGACAGATCGACCATGATCAACTCACGGTCGAACTGGTCGAACCAGACGGCATGCCGGCCATGGTCCGCATCATCTGGCCGCCAAAGCCCACTATGATCGATCCGAGGCGCTTCCCTGACACCGCGGCCGCGATTGCGCAACTGTTTGCAAGGGCGCACATCGTGCTCGCCGCGCTCAAAGCGCACCCCCAGTGATCGGCGGCGCTCGCACCTCCGCCCGAGGTCACGCTCGGCTTAGTAATGATTCCTGCGGGCGCTGAAGATCCTCAAGCTGAAGCCCCTGAGCAAATCGCGCGGCACGACGACGGCAGAGTACGTTCAGCCGGCGGATTGAGGCACGAAGCCGCCAGACAGGGTGGTCGAAGCGCTTGTCGATTGACTCCATCGTCGCATCGATCGGATCGGCTCGCGCATCTCGAACCGTGCGCATCGGAGCGCCTAGGACATACGAGGTGTACGACGCGAGCCGCAAACCGTATCCGTGTGACTGGTCCCCTCATTCAACCTCCGCCCTGAGTGCGTTGGCCTTTCTGCAAGGCCCCGCATCGCCCCCAAGCTTGTCGGCTCGCTCTATCATCTCGTCGACTCGTTTTGCGGGTCGCTGTCAGGTCAGGCGATGTCGCGGTCGGGCAGTGGGAGGCGTATGACTTCGAGCATGGCGCGACCGAATTCAGTGATCTGGTATCCAAGTCCGCCGTACGGGTTCGTTTGAACGGCTAATCCGTGGCGCAAGAGTCCGGCGATGCCAGCCTGCCTACCAACGACTGTCAGATCAGGTAGCGCGTTGACGGTGGCCGCCGGCGGTCCTGGCTAGCAGCAGAACACCGAATGGGCAAGATGACTCCGGAATCTCTTGGACAGCTGGTTGGCGACCGCCAGGTCGGGATTCCCGTCGCCGTTGAAATCGCCCACCGCGACCGACGCGGGGCCGTCACCAGTGGCGACGTTGGCCGCTGGACTGCAAGAGTGCACGACAAGAGTGGAGCAGTCGATGCACGAGTCGCCGTGTCGAACAGCGGATCTTGAAGGCGGGGCTGGTAGGGCACCGTCCTGCTACTGGGGGCCTCGGACCGAGGCCCATTTGGTCACCCGCCTCGACCGCGGGAGAACCAGTGCCGGCGGCGAAGTTGGTCGGGCCGACCTGCTCACCATCGTCGGGCACAAAATGTACGCCCAAAGGGCATTGGCAAGGCAGGAGCACGGCAGAGCGCGCACGCCGCGGCCGGCATGGGCGCCGGCGGCGGCTTCACCCGCCAAATCCCCGACCTCGCCGTCGACGGCTTCCCCACCTCGGTGGCGGCAGGCGACTTCAATCAGGACCAGGATCTGGACCTGGATTAGTGGGCGGCCGTCGCGGCGTCGAGCACGGCCTCGGTCTTGAGCCGAGCCGTAGTCACGGCGGCAACCGGGCCGCCGCCGGGACCTCCGGCTACGACGCCAGCGTCGACTATGTAGTGGTCGAGCACCTCTCGGTTGACGTTGCCGATGGTGTCGCAAGCCTCGTGGTAGCAGCGGTCATAGGGCTCACTCGCCTGCACGGCGTGCGGCCACTAACGCGGTGCGCGGCTCATCGGCGTAGCGGTGGGCGCTGGACGGGTTGCCGAAGTGATGGGTCAGGTGCGGCAGTGCGGTCTCGGCCACACGTGGGTCTACGGGGTGGTCGCGTTGTAGTCCAGATAGATCGGCCCACCCACGAGGCCCGGATGAGTCCTCTCGGCCCGCCCGGAATGGCGGGCCGTTTCGGCCTTCGCTGGAACTGCCATCAAAGATCGGTGGTGTGACGTGATTTCAGCATCGGCTTGAGCGCGAGGACGGCTCCCACGACGAACACCGCGGTCGCCAGGTAGATGAGGCCAAGGTGGCCGAGAGTGTCGAGGTGGTACGGGTAGTGCGCGGGCAGCGCGACGGCCAGCCCGAGCACCGGCGCAGCGATCGCTGTCACATAGGCCCACAGCTCGCCGCGCCGCACCCCGTACCAAGCCAGCGCCGCGGTGGCCAGCCCGGTGGCGGCGATGAACCCCGAGACCGCGATGTGCAGGTGCGCGATGTAGTGGAACAGCGGGAGGCTGAACTCTCGAATTTCGGTGCGGCCGACGTCGACCTGTCCTGGTCCAATGCCGAGCTCGAGAAAGGCACCGGTGAAGTTGCGGACGAAGAAGATGATCGCGTAGCCAATGAATGCCAGACCGGCGAGCGCCATGAGCGCGGAACCGGCGCGCAGGGTGCCGGACGCGGCGACCTTCTCGGGTCGTCTGAGTGATGGTTGTCATTGGATTTCCCTTCGATGTTGTTGGCGAATGATGCGGCTTAACGGCCAGGTTTGACCGCTAGCAGGCTGATGCTGTGCACCCCGTAGGTGATGCTGGCGTTGCGCGCCTGGGTGGACTGGAATCCGTACGGATTGACCCGGGTCGCCTTGATCGTCAGGCCGGCGGCCTCGATGAGGTTTCGGTAGATGTCTTGCTGTGCGGCGCCGCCGATACAGGAGGCCCACAGATCGGCGTTGCTGACGATTGCCTCAGTCAGCGGTCGCGTGGTGACGATGTCGGCGATCGCGAGCCGGCCACCCGGCCGTAGCACGCGCGCTGTCTCGGCGAAGACCCGTTGCTTGTCTGGGGAGAGGTTGATGACGCCGTTGGAGATCACGCAGTCGAAGCTCTCGTCATCGGCGGGCAACCTCTCGATGCGGCCCTCGCGGAACTCGACGTGATGGACGCCGCTCTTCTCCGCCAGCCGTCGGGCTTTGGTCAACTGCTCAACCGTGAAGTCAACGCCGACGACCCGGCCCGTCGGCCCCACCAGACCGGCCGCGATCAAGCTGTCCATTCCTGAGCCGTTGCCCAGATCGATGACTGTTTCCCCTTGCTGAAGGCCCGCCAAGTCAAAGAAATAGCCGACGCCGGCGAATGACTCCACCGCTTCGGAAGGAATCGCTGCCAGCAGAGCATCGGGGTAGCCCAAACGCTGGGCAAGCGCTCGGCCCATTTCAAAGTGATACGAGGCGTGTGGCTGCTCCGCCACCTCCCGGTACATCTGCCGGACCTTGGCCTCAAGATCGTCCACGTCCACACTGGCCATGGATGCTCCTTTCAGTTCTGTGTTCCTACACGAGAAGACGTCGGCCCGCTCCCGGGTATTGCATTTCCGGAGCTGTTCAGACCTTGTGGATCGATTACGGCCGGTACCGCGTTCAAAGGCGTTCGACGGCCGTGCCAGAGTGCAATAAGGCAGTCCCCGAAACCGTCCTAAAGAATGTGGTGTCTGTGGCGTTCGCGGATGTAGAGACGGTGGACAACGCGGCTGATCAGGCCGAGCGGTTCCGTAAGCTGGCGCGCGAGCAGCTGCCTAGGCTGTATTCCATCGCAAGGCGGCTGGTCGGGGTCGACGCTGAGGACGCGGTGCAGGATTGCCTGTTGAAGGCGTTTCAGGGATTCCACCAGCTGCGTGAAACTGCTGCGGGACCAGCCTGGCTGACCAGGATCTTGATCAACTGCTGCCGGGACCGTGGCCGCGCTGTTGGGAGGAGCGTGCAGCAGGTCGAGTTGGACGAGCTCGAACGGTTCTCGCTGTTTCGCAAGATCGCCTACGAAGATCCGTTCCCCTACTCGGACTCGTTGCATTTGGACTTTCTCGACGAGTTCGGGGCGGAGGATGTGCGGGCCGTCGTGATGAAACTGTCCATGTTGTACCGGATCCCGGTCGTCTTGGTGTACATGGATGGATATCTGGCGCGTGAGGTGGCCGACCTGCTCGACATTCCGCTCGGCACGGTACTGGCGCGGCTGCACCGCGGACGCAAGCTGTTCGAAAAGCAGCTCTGGGACTACGCCGACGCTAACGGCCTGTTGCGAAAGGCAGCGCTATGATCACGTGCTCAGAAGCCACCCGGCACCTGTGGGAGTACCTCGACGCCACCGCAGATCAGCCGACCCGGGAGGCAATCGAGGAACATCTGGCCCGGTGTAGAGCCTGCTGCGGAGAGCTCGAGTTCGCTCAGGAGCTGCGTCGCTTCCTTGCCAGCTCCGCCCGTGAGGAGGTCCCGGATGCAGTCCTCCGCCGCTTGAGCGAAACGCTGGAGGAGCTCGGCCCATGAGCCGCGACCTGATGCACAGCAGCGAGATCAAGGATCTGGTTCGCGATGCGTATCGACACGTTCCCGCCTCGACTGCTGCCGTCGCGTACAAGCTATACACCGCAGAAGAGTTGGCGCAGGTCCCCGAAGCCGCGATCAACCGTGCCCTGGGCGTGGCCAACCACCTGCGCTTCGCCAGCATCCAGCCCGGTGACACGATCCTCGACATCGGCTGTGGCGGCGGGATCGACACCATACTGGCAGCGCGACGCACCGGACCAACCGGCAAAGTCATCGGGCTGGACTTCCTACCCGAAATGCTCCAGCGCACAGCGAGCGCGGCGCAGAAAGCTGGCCTGGACAACATACAGACCTTGTATGGAGAAATGGAGGCCATTCCACTCCCAGACGGCAGCGTGGATTTGATCATCTCCAACGGTGTGATCAACTTGTCTGCCCGAAAGGCTCGCGTGATGGCCGAATGTGCCCGGGTGCTTCGGCCCGGCGGGAGACTCTGCGTCTCCGACTTCACCGTTGACCAAGATCAGCTTCCGCCGGAGATCCTCACCCAACCGGCGGCCTGGGCCGGCTGCGTTGCCGGCGCCCTGGCCGAACAAGACTTCATCTACAAACTGGAAAAGGCCGGATTCAGAGACGTTCGTGTGCTGCATCGGGAACCGGTGAGCATCGATGACTGCGCGCTCTACCCGCTGTTCACCGATCAGGTGATTTCGCTTATGCGCCAACTCATCCCGCCGCAGAAACAGCGAGCAGTAGCCGTCTCGGTCGTGATCAACGCATCGAACCCCCTCTGATCGCGACGGTGACCCTGCTGCCGGCTAGCCCAGTCGACCTGCTCACTGCCTACTACTCGGCATCCGCTCAGGCCTACGAGCAGTGGTGGGCATCGGCCATACACCCCGCAGGCGTCCATCTGATCGACAAGGTGCCGCTTCACTCTGCCGAACGGGTCCTCGACCTTGGCGCTGGCGTGGGAACCCTGCTACCAGCGATTCGCCGCGCCGCCCCATCGGCCCTCATCGTTGCTGCGGACCGGGCCGAGGGAATGCTGCGTCGCACATCAGCCGGCTATCCCCGGGTCATCGCCGACGCGGCCAAGCTGCCCTTCAACTCGGCCTCCTACGACATGGTGATCATGGCATTCGTACTGTTCCATATTCCGGAGCCTGAGACGGCGCTCGACGAGGTGCGGCGGGTACTCCGGGCCGGAGGCAGCGTCGGCCTCACCACCTGGGGGTACGACAGGGCGCTCCCGCATTGGATACCTGGAACCAGGAGCTGAACCGCCACGGCGCCCCACCTGATCGGCCTTTGATCGCCCAGCACGAGCTCATGAACACTCCAGACAAACTGCGAGCCATGCTGCAGCGCAGCGGATTTCAGCACGCCGAGGTCAAGGTCATGCCGTGGTCACATCAGGCCAGCCTGGGACACTTCATCGAACAACACAGGACGCTCGGCGTAACGGGCAGGCGCCTCGCACAACTCAAACCGGCTACCCGAGCCGACTTTCTCCGGAACGTGCGACGCCGTCTTGAGAACCTTTGCCCAGAGGACTTCGTCGACCGCGGGGAAGTCCTCACTGCAACCGCAAACACGCCCTAACACGCTGATGTGTAAACGGCACTCCATAGAAGCTGGCAGCCGGTTAATCATGTCCAATTAGAGGTCCAACGACTAGGCTGTTCGACCCGGTGCTAGAGGTCGAACCACCGGGACCGACGGGCCTCGCCGAACTCGGCCTTCTCGGCGGCTTACTCCACGCCCGGTCCAAGCAGCGGGGCCGTCGGCCCTGCCTCGGCGCGGAAGCGCACATCAACTCGGCCGACCCCACCGTCACCCATTTCTACAAAGCACAGGGCGGCGCCGTCGTACGGCCTGAACCCGCCGCCGCGGATGCTAGCCGCGATCTCGTCGGCGACGGTCCGGGCTGCGGATTCGGCGAAGACACCGGCCTTCGGGATCCCTGTCTCGGCAGTCACCCAGCGCGTAAACGCCAGGGAACGGGGTGGCAAGGGTGAGCGAGTCCACCTTGACCCACCCATTCTCGGTCAGCCCGGCCTCCACCAGGACGTCCGGCACCTTGTGCACGGGGATGCCGATGAACAGGTCATAGGGTTCGTCATGGTCCTTGAAATGCGCCACCTTCCCGGCAGGGTCGATGCCGTAGACGCGACGACGCGTGGTGTACTCGATACCGCGCGCCGCCATGGTTAGCTCCAGTGCTTGCGATGCCTCGACCGACACCGGGATCGGCGCCGGCTGAGGCGTGACCACACGCAGCTGAGTCGTGTCGCGAATCCCTCGCTCGACCAGGTAGTCGTGCAACAGCAGAATCCCCTCGAACAGTGCAGGCGGGCACTTGAACGGGATCGACAAGACCGCGAGCAATACCTTGCCGCCGCGAAACGACGGCAACTCGTCACGCAGCCGCTCAGCACCGGCGACCGAGTAGTACTCGAACCCACCCTCCACGAAGCCAGGCGTAGCCGCCAGGTCATAGTCGGCACCCAGCGCCACTACCAAGAAATCCGAGTCGTAGGTCGCCGCATCGGTAGCCACCTGGCGGCGTCCAGGGTCGATAGAGAGCACTGTCTCCTGCCGGAACGCCACACTCGGCTTTGTCAAACGCCGATACGGCAGCCGCACAGCATCGCGGGTCTGATGACGAAAGAGGATGTCCAGCTTGGAGAAGCCGAGGATGAACGCATCATGTTGGTCGATCAACGTCACCTCCAACTCATCGGCCAGCCGCTCAGAAAGCAAGGTGCTCAGCTCCAGCCCACCGAACCCCGCCCCAAGAATCACCACCTGGCGCTTCATCCCATCAGCATGCTCCCGTTGCGGCGCGTCAACGACCCCACCCGCCCCCCGGGCGCGATCCCGATTGACCATTTGACTCCGTTGTTCTGTTAGTGAATACTTACGGTTAGTGATTACTTACGGAAATGCGGAGGGCTGGGCAGCACTCGCCGACCGGACACGGCGCGCGATCGTTGCCGCTCTAGCCGACCGCCCCCGCGCGGTTGGTGAGCTAGCCGCGCAGATGCCTGTAACTCGGTCCGCTGTCTCCCAGCACCTGAAGGTCCTTAAGGACGCGGGCCTGGTCAGCGAGCACCACGAAGGGACGCGGCACATCTACCAGCTCAACCCGGCCGGGCTGGCTGCCCTGCGCGACCAGCTCGACACCTACTGGCGGCGAGCGCTCACCAATTACGCCGAGATCCTGGCCGACGACATCCATGCCCCAGCCAAAAGTGACGACCGAGCACAGCACAGAGAGGACAATCCATGACACAGACAGAAGCGACCGTACGCCGGCAGGTCGTCGTCGACGCCGCGATCGACCGCGCGTTCTCGGTGTTCACCGAGCGGTTCGGAGACTTCAAGCCGCCTGAGCACAACCTGCTTAGTGCGCCAATCGCTGAGACCATATTCGAGCCGCGGGTGGGCGGCCACATCGTCGACAGAGCCGTCGACGGCATCGAATGCCGATGGGCACGCATCCTGGTCTACCAGCCGCCGGTCCGCGTCGTCTTCAGCTGGGACATCAGCCCTCAGTGGAGCATCGTGACCGACCCCGACATGACCAGCGAGGTCGAAGTGACGTTCCATGCCGAGACACCGCAACGCACCCGCGTTGAACTGGAGCATCGGCACCTCGAACGCCACGGAATCGACTGGGGAGCCGTCGCTCGCGGCGTAGATGCCGACGGGGGATGGCCGCTTTACCTGGCCCGCTACGCAGCCCTCGTAGAGGAGGGCCGCTGACCATGCCTGATACGGAGGGTCGAGCCTTCGGCGACCGAGATCTTCCCTTACCCAACCGATCCCGCAAGTAAGCGCTCCATAACCCGGCCCTCGCTTACGTCTCGGCCAGTTGCCGCGCAGAACGTGCCGTCCCCCTTCGCCGCCGCGCGCCGTGCCTCCCGGTCAGCCGCCAACAGCCTGCGGGCAGCCGCCTTGCGTGACTTGCGGTCCCGGCGCCGCTCGCGACCAGGCGAGACCAGGACCGAACTGTGCAGCCGGCCATCGTGCCAGCCGGTCACAGCGACAGACCACCCTCAGCGGCCGTGCCCCAGGTCTCCGGGAGTTCCGGAAAGTCGCGCGAGTCGTAGGTGATGTCGCCTCGACCTCATGGGCGCGATCCAGAGCGCGCCGGCGACCTGGTGAACGATCTCGGCGGCTCGATGTAGTTCCCAAGCGACCTGATACGACGCCGCGCGGCCCGTTCGCGGGTCGCCCGTCATCCAAGTGCGCTTGCTGGCCGGGCCGTCGTGGAACTCGCCGAGCTGGCGCAGGACCCGTTCAAGAGATGCGAGTCCCGACGTGAGTGACCCAAGCACGGCATAGATCTCGGAGGGGTCGTGGATCGATGGGGTCGCGTGGGCGAGGCCACGGAGAGCCTCGTGCGCCTCATCAGCGTCCACTGATGGGTTTGTGAAGGTGGGCATCGGAGCCTCCTCGAAGAACGAGCGGTTCACAACGAGGTGTGCGTTGCCATCCGCGACGAGGTGGCTCGAGCACCAAGGCTCCGGCATTGATAGCGATCGATCGGACATGCGCTGCATCGAGACACGGCATCAATAGGCGTCCAGCGGTCGGCCTGACTCGCGGCAGATCCGCGCGTCTTCGAGCGAGCCCAGTGCGGCACTGACCACAGTCGCCCGCTGCGCCTGGAGCCCGGTCACTGCAGGCCGTGTTCGTACACGTAGGCGGTGGCGGCGGCGCGGCTGGGCAGTCCCAGTTTCGTCAGGATGTGGCCGACGTGGGTTGCCACGGTCTTCTCGCTGACGACGAGACGCTCGGCGATCTGACGGTTGGTGAGCCCCTTGGCGATGTGGGCCAGCACTTCTTCCTCGCGAGCGGTCAGACCGCTGGACGGCGGTGCTGCTACATGCTGCGCAGCCCTGGCAGCGGCGGCGTCGCGGACCGCGTTGAGGCGATCGAACACAGCGATGGCACCGGCGACCTCGAGCTCGGCACCGTCGTCGTCTCCTATCGCTCGGCACGCGGCTGCGATCAGCATCCGGGTGCGGGCAGCCTCGTAGGCCGCGTCGAGCTCGCGCCAACCGGCCAGCGCTCGCCGAAGAGCGGACAGGGCGGATTCGGGCTGATCCTCCGCCAGGAGCACGGCGCCCAGGACCTGCAGGTGCAGCGCGGTCGGAAGCGGTCGCCCGAGCGTGCCGGCAACCGTGCCAAGCTCGTCCGCGGCAGACCGCGCGGCGGCGACATCACCGCTGGCGAGGGTGATCTCGACGTAGCCGCCGGCCAGTCGCGCGCGGGACATCGGGTCACCGGCCTCGCGGTATGCCCTCCGGATGGAGGCGGAGGCCGCCTCGACCTTTCCCGTCGCCAAGCGCAGCAGCGCGAGCCCCGGCTGAGGATCGCGACCGAGCTCGCTGGCCAGTCGGAACTCGGCCTCGGCGGCGCGGTCCTGGCCACGAAGCCGGTGCAGGTCGCCCTTCAGGTAAGCGGCGGCGCCCCGCGACCGCTGCCCCACCGGATCGGCCAAGCGGCGGTAAGCCTCCTCGATCTGATCGGCTGCGGCGTCCCAGTCACCGCGAAGGTACAGCATCTCGGCGCGATGGATCAGGCACTGACCTCGGTACAGCATGAGCTCTGGTTGGCCGTCGACCCAGCGGCTCAGCGCGGAGGTCCACGCGTCGGCGCGGCGGACATCAAGCAGCTCGTGGCAGCCCTCGATGGCGGTGCAGTAGGCATCGCCAATCGCGATCGCCGAGACGTCGTTGGCCTCGATGGCGACCATCCCCTCGTCGAGCAGGGCGACCCCATCCTCCACCCGGTCGAGCCAGATCAGGCACCTGCCTTCGCCGATCCGTGCCAGCGCTGCGAGTTCGGGGTCGTGGAA
This sequence comes from uncultured Actinomycetota bacterium, assembly GCA_963836855.1. Classification (GTDB taxonomy): domain Bacteria; phylum Actinomycetota; class Actinomycetes; order Propionibacteriales; family Propionibacteriaceae; genus Microlunatus. Next base: position 39,730 of record CAWILN010000010.1, read on the forward strand.
GAGGACGCCGATCTCCGCCGCGGCGTGAAACGCCTCGTGCCCGGTACGCACGTCGCCGGAGAACGCTGCACGCAGCCCGGCCGCGTAACGCAGGTAACCGCGCTCGACGCAGTCAATCTTGCGGTCATCCAGCAGCCGCTGAGCGCGGTCGACCCAACCGCCTCCGCGCGCCAGGTCGCCGCCGTTCAACAGCGCGAAAGCCAGCCAGAAGGCACATCGCACCGCCCGTGCAACGTCGCCGACGTGGGCACACTTCTCGTGCGCGCTGATCCAAGCGGACCGACTCTCGTCGCTGAGTCCGGCGAGATAGGCCGCGGACGCCAGCCGCTCGAGATCGTCGACCTCGAGCGGCTCCAAGACTGCGGCCGCAGACAACTCGTCGTACGCCCGCCGCCAGGCCTGCTTGTTGAACGCATCGCGTCCACGCCCGACTCCGTCGCCCATGGGCTCAGTGTCGCGCGAATACGAAGACTATGCCCAGAACGACGCAGCCTCGGCTGGTCCCGCCGCGATGAACCACATCTCGCGAATTCGACCCTCGTAGAACCGGTAGACGAAGGAGTCATTCATCTCCAGCGTCCGCCCGTTGCGGCCAAACACGGCGTGCTCCCACTCCGCCCCCCATTCGTCGTCAGCCAGGCAGAACAACTGCTCGAGCTTCACATCCCCGTCGGTCAGCTCAAAGACCGTGCCAAGGGCTGCCAGCAAGCCTTCGACTCCGTAGTGGTCGCCTGCGAACGGAATCGGACCACGGCCGTGGAAGACCATGTCGTCGGTGAAGATGTGCCTCAGTGTCTCGCGGTCGTTCTCGACGATCGCCTGGGTCATCCGGTCAATGACCGCAACATTCGGGTGGGCGCTCATGATGTCCTCCATCGCTGGGTTGTGCTCTTGAAGCGACGATAGGAACTGGGAACTGCTCGCCACATCGGGAGAAGTGCCGATCCTCCCGCCTGCGACGCGTCGGTACTTTCACTGACCGCCAATTCGGGGGGCGAGGTGCGTCTTCTCGCTGCGAATGATGCGTCCCGTCTCAGGTCTGCCGACTGCCTGCGGCCTCGCTATCGACGCGTTCTTCAAGATTCACCAGAAATCGTCGTCCCGGACTGATCGCTCAAGGTGCGCCGCTGGACTTAGGTGACCAATACAGCACCCATACGTGTCGATGAGAAGGGCGGCGCCGCAGCAACGGCGACAACTGAACCTGCGGAGGCGCTCCGACCACCGTCCCACCGCCGGTCCCGAAATGGACGAAGCCCCGGATCCGGGACCCGGGGCCACTGTCACACGTGCGCGAGGGGGGAGTTGAACCGGAGGACCCCCACGCTCGGTGACGCGCAAACCGCCGTCCTGGGCGTGAAACCGGTATCCCGTCGCCTCCGGTGACTCCCGTTTCGTCGGGGGATGTGCACCCCGGGGGTGCACCAGCCATTGTTGATTTGAGCCAGCATCGATGGCTGGCCAAGCCACGGTTGTCGCCGAGCCTCGGCCGGTCGAGGTCAGGGGGCCGACATCGACTACGCGGATCACATCCCGCTGGTGTCGGGGCGAGTGGTCACCTTCGCATGCAGCAGACCCCAGACACGAGCTCAGCGTTGGCATCCAGCCCAGATGTGACGTCGTCTCAGCCCATCGCCGCCACGCGGTGCCGCATTGTTCCGACCCGCTCCATCCGGGTGACCAGCTCGTCCCCCCGACGCGAGAACGCGTTGCGGGGTTCGGCCGACACCGACGCCGGGTGGGGTGCCGGTGAAGACCACGTCCCCCGGCAGCCGACCCCTAGATGGACAAAGCCTCGGATCAAGGACCGGGGTCAATCACTGACGTGCGGAAGGGTGAGTTGAACCGGAGGATCCCTACGCTCGAACGCGCAGGTCGTCGTTCACCTCGGAACAAGGCGTCGATGAGCCGAGCCACTGCCGAGATGAGACGGGCGTGGGTCTTGTCGTGCGTGTTGCACGCGTCGTTGGTCGTCGTCCGCCGCCACACAGTTGTCAGTACGAGGAGCTTGCCGGGCAGTGCTCGCGTCCGCTGTTGAGGCCGACGGCCCGGGTGACCGGACTTCAGGGACAGGTACCCCAGGATCTCGGACTGGTGCCGGCGCGACCCGCACTGCGGCCGACCTCAGTCGGCAAGATGCGGGGCATTCGAGGAGACATCGAATGGTCAAATTCCTGCTTATTGCCGCAGGGGTCTGTCAGAAAGACAAAGTTTCCGACAGACCCGAGCAGTGCCTCGACCTGCCCTGAGTTGAACGCCTCGGCGAAGGTGGCACAGAACCGCTCTGGTCGTTTCGGTGCCATCGGACCTTCTGATTCATTTCCGCGCAGTGGTCAACACAGCATCGAGGTCGAGTCGGAGCGCATCGCCGTCGAGGAAGGTGCGCCAGGCGGTCGTGACGTCCCGCTCGAGTGCCGCGCGCTCGTCGTCGCCGATCTCCCCGACCGGCCCGGCCAGAGGTGTGCTGGTCACGTACTGCCACAGGAACTCGCTCGGCGGCGGAAGCATGATCCGCAGTGCCTTCGACTCCACCGAGACCGATCGCAGGCCGGCGCCCTCCGCCAAATCATGCAGTTCCCGGGGCTCGTGCAGCGAGAAGACCTGTCGCACGAATGCCGCCACCTCCGGCTTCACGTGACGAGCGAGGGCCTGCGCCAAGATCTCGAAGACCGGCGGGATCGCGCCTACAGTCCCGATCGCGACGCGTCCACCGTCGGCCAGGACGCGCCGGATCTCGCGCATGGCCGCAGATCGGTCCGGCACGAACTGCAGGCCCAGTGAGCACGTCACGACGTCGAACGAAGCGTCCGGACACGGGATGGACTCCGCGCTGGACTCGTGCCACTCGATCGACGTGGGTGACACGGATCGGGCGACGGCGAGCATGGCCGGGTTGACGTCCAACCCCGCCACCAAGCCTTCCGGGCCGACGAGCTCCGACGCACGCCGCGTCACAATGCCCGTGCCGCACGCGACGTCCAGCACTCGCTCACCGCTGCTCAGCCCGGCCACGTCGAGCAGGGCAGTAGCCCAGGCAGCGCCAATGGTCGGGACGAAATACCGTTCGTAGTTCTCGGGTGCGCTGCCGCCGTAGTGCCTGAAGCTAACCGCTGGTGCCGAGTCTGTCTTCATCGTTCGCTCCTTCCGTTCGTTGCGAGATGGCGTCAGTATGGAAGCGGTGTGGGGCGAACAGGAATGACCGCGAAACCCAGATGGATGATCGAAATGGCAGGGGTTCCAGCCGTGACCGAAGTCGCCGGGCCCCCGGAGGCGCTGGATCAGGCCCTTGAGCGGCTCCGTCTCGAAGGCGCCATCTTTTTGCGCGCCGAGTACTCGGAGAGCTGGACTCTCGAGGGACAGGGCGGGCCGATGTTCGCCGCGATGATGCACCCGGGGGCGGAGCGCCTCGTGCTGTTCCACGTCATCGCCTCGGGGCGGTGCTGGGTGGCGCTTCCGGGCGGCGAGCGCTACTGGGCGAGCGCCGGCGAGGTGATCGTCCTGCCGTATGGCGACGAGTTCCTGATGGGCGGCGTCGAGGCGACGACACCGGTGCACATCAGCGGCGTCGTCCCGATGCCGCCGTGGACCGAGATGCCGGTCGTCCGCTATGGCGGTGGCGGGGATCGTACGGACGTGGTGTGCGGATGCCTCTATTCAGAGGACCCGCTGTTCGATCCGGGCCGGGCCGCGTTCCCCCCGGCGTTCGTGGTTCGGCCGGTGGACGGGCCCGCAAGGAGCTGGTTCGACGCGAGCATCGCATACGCACTGGAAGAGTCGTCAGGCAAGGCACGGTCTCGCAGATCAACAAAGCTCCCTGAGTTGCTCCTCACCGAAGCGCTCCGGATGCATCTCGCGACGGCCCCCGCCGCCGAGCGCGGCTGGATCGTTGGGCTACGCGATCCCCTGCTCGGACCCGCGATGGCCGCGATCCACGCAGCTCCGGAACGAAGATGGACAGTTGACGACCTTGCTGCCGAGGCCGGGGTGTCACGCTCGCGGCTCGACGCTCGCTTCCGCGAGGTTCTCGGGCGTTCGCCGATCCGCTATCTCAACGAATGGCGGATGCACATGGCGGAGGACCTGCTGGCCACCACGGACATCACGGTCGCGGCGATCGCCCGCAGAGTGGGATACGACGCGGAAGAGGCGTTCAGCCGAGCATTCAAACGCGCGCACGGGCGGTCCCCAGCCTTGTGGCGCACAGCTCGGGCGGGCAGGTCCGCACATTAGCGATGTGCTGGACCCTTCGTCCTAGTCATCTGGAGAACCCGTGTCATGGCCAGCGACGAACCCCTCCAGTGTTCCCGGTCTTCGACGCGCGGCATACCGCCGCGTATACCGTCCCGGTCGACGCGGCAGTGCATACCGCCGCCAGTCGACCACGCTCGACGCGGCAGAATCCGGGCAGATCACTGACCCACGCTCGGGACCCATTGCGGCACCGCTACGGTGCTCCTGTGATCCGGAAGCCTGACCCCGCGCGGGTCGCCCTGGACAAGCACATTCGCGAGTTCTTCCGGGCGCAGTCGGTCGAAGTCCGTCGGGCGCCGGGCGAACGTATGTCGCAGCGACTCCCGGACTTCTCGGTGTACGTCGTCGGGCCCGGTGATCGGGGCGGGATGTGGACGCACATCACGGCTGGGGGCTGGCGCGCGACACAGCGGGCCGGGCACGGGCGGGAATTCGTGCTCTCCGCGAACGCGAACGACGACCGCCACGTTGAAGTCCTCGCGATGCTCGCGTGGTTCCACGCCGGACCCGCCGACCAACGTCTCGACCTTGGCCACACTGTTCCGCTAGGCGAGCCATGGACGCCTGGCTCAGCCTGCGATCACATCCTTATTGATCTGCCATACCTGTACGGACCCGAGTTGGAACTGTGCCCCTTTCAGGGCGGGCACATCCGACTCCTCGCGGCGATGCCGATCACGCCTGCCGAGCGCCAGTTCAAGATCGCCAAGGGTCTCGAAGAACGCGGCGATCTGCTCGAGGAGCAAAGCGTGGACTACAGCAATCCCCTTCGCGCTTCGGTTGTCTGAGCCGACGAAGCGTAGTTGCCACGATGTCGGCAGAGTCGGGCGTCTCGCGCTAAGGATCGACTGGCGTCACTTCGCCGGGTGTCCGCGCTCGGTCCCAATCCACGTCTTGTCCGCGTACCATCCGGTGCGCCCTGCCGCCGCCTGTCTTCATGGACCCTGCCTGCGTCAGATATCATCTGATATCGGAGGAGGTGCGCACGCTGCCTGATGTATTGATCCGCGATGTACCCGAAGCAGTGTTGGCAGAGGTCGACGCGCACGCTGCACGCCTTGGCCTTTCCCGCGTGGAGTACATCCGCCGCCGTCTCGCGGCCGACGCGGGCACGTCAAGTGCACGCGTCTCGACCCAGGACCTCCGCATGTTCGCGGACAAGTTCGCCGACTTGGCCAACCAGGAGGTGATGGACGCGGCGTGGCGGTGACCGACTGGCTCATCGACAAGTCCGCCCTCGTGCGACTCGGTGACAGTCCTGATGCCGATGAGTGGGCCAACCGGATCGAACGCGGCCTGGTCAGGATCACCACGGTGACCCGGCTCGAGATCGGCTACTCCGCGCGTAGCGCAGCCCATGCCCGTTCGGCGTTCAGCACCCCGCCCATCTCAGCGATGCCCGTGGAGTACCTGACGTCCGCGATCGAGGATCGAGCGCTCGAGGTCCAGCTCATGCTCGCCAGCACGGGCCAGCACCGTGCACCGTCGATACCCGACCTCCTCATCGCGGCAGCAGCAGAGCTCGCCGGACTCACGGTCCTCCACCAAGACAAGGACTTCGAACTCATCGCCAAGCTCACCGGCCAGGCAACCGAACGTCTCCGCACCTGAGCGCAAGCCCCCCCCGCTGCATACCGCCGCCTGCCGGACTGGATTCACGCTGCTGCAGGTCCAAGGAGAGCCGCCGGACTTCGGGCCGCCGCGGCACCTCCATCGGGACTCGGCCGAGGCGTTCTACGTGTTAGAGGGCGAGTACCTGATGTATGTCCAGGACCGCCAACAGCTCTGCCCGCCCGGCACCTTCGTGTACGTGCCCCGAGACACGCCACACACCTTCAAGGTGGTCTCCGCCATACCCGGCAAGAAGCTGGTTCTGTTCTCGCCAGCTGCAATGCTGGGATATTTTGAGGAACTCGCGGCGGCCGAAGCAGCCGGAAATGTCACGCCGGAGTTGCTGGATGCCATCGCCACCAGGAACAACGTAGAGATGCTCGGGCCGGTGCCGGACACCTACCTGTAACCGGGCCACCCGCGAAAATCCCGATCCGCGCATCATCGGCTCCATACGGCTCCCGCTCCACAACGCCGACCAGATTGGCGTGATCAGCGCTCACCAGGAAGCCGGTGGTAAGCAAAGGGGAAGGCGACCGTCGCAACTTTCAACTATCGAATAGGTCAGAGAGGTGCACCATCGTGGTTGAGATGCTGGCGTGGTGCGGCGCCGCTCTCTCCTGCCTGCTCTCCGTCCCGCAGGCCGTCAAGGTGGTGTACGCGGAGCGCCTCGAGCTCGTAACGATCCAGCCAACACCCACCGGCGGCCCAATCCATAGGCCATCATCACCCAGATGAGGTGTCGTGAGTGCGCGGCGGAGGCTGCGGCCATGGCTCGGGTGTGCTCCCGGTGCGGGGCTCCGATCGGTGGGCAGCCGCCGGTGGTGGCGGACACGATGCTGGCGGACATGGTGGTCGGTGCGGTCAGCGACACCGCGGGAGCCGTATATGCCGGGTTCCGGCGCTCGCCTCCCCGCGGAGCTTCGGCTAGTGCTGGCCGGCTACGCCGGTGTTGCTTGTGGCTTGTTCGCTTGCGCCGTGGCCTGCGCCACGGCTCTGGTCATTTTCTTTTTCAATACCGACGACCTCGACCGGTACCTCGCGATGCTCGACCGGTACAACGATCTGTACTCGCTGTTGTGGTGGTTTGTTCATCTTGGCCCAATTCGCGTTTCTTGGGGGGCTTTCGCTGGGGCTGGGGCTGGGGCTAAGAAGGGTGTTCACGCGCTTCAGGCGCGTAGCCGGTTTTTCAGGCTGCTCCGGCGGCCCAGCGATCCACGCACGGCCACGGTGACGGCCGCGAAGCGTGGTGGACGCACCCTGATACTCGACATCATCCCCCGGGACGGCACCAGCCGCGGGTACCAGTCGCTGTCCGAGGTTCGCCTCGCGTTGCGGACGAAGGCCGGCACGCTGGTGCCCGGTGAGACCGTGAACCTCTATCGGGGGTCAGGCGGCAAGAGCGAACTGCTCATCAGCAGCCCCCGGCGGGGCAGGGCATTCCAAGGCACGGTAAAGAGCCAGTCGGCCCCCCAACCCAGACTGCCCGACGAAAAGGTTAGTGCTGCCACTCTCGTCGACTGGGCCGCGTGGGCCGCGTCAACGACATTTTCATCCACCGGTCTGAAGTCTGGCTATGACAAGCCGGAGGTCGACGCATTCCGCAGCGCCGTTCGCGACACGTTCCTCGGGGGCGCCGTCTTCTGGGTAAGCACACCCCCAGTTAGATCAGATGACCTCCGCCGCAAGCAGTTCTCGAACCACCGGCCTGGCTATGACAAGAACCAGGTTGCCGCGTTCCTCGATGCCGCCGGCATCAGGCTGGCCGCAATGGAGTCCACGGACAGGCCAGCAGGACCACCGTTAGCGGTGCCCTTCTTGTCGGGTGGGCCGAATGGGCCGACTCAACGACATTCTCAAAGCCCAGTTGGAGGAAGCGTGGCTAGATGGCCATGGAAGTGGACGCCTTCCTGGACGGTATTCGCGACACGTTCCTCGGGGTAAGGAAACCCCCGGTGAGATCAAATGAGGTTCGCGACAAGCAGTTCTCCTCCACCTGGAACGACGACCACGATCGCTATGACAAGAACCAGGTTGCCGCGTTCCTCGATGCCGCCGGCATCAGGCTGGCCGCAATGGAGTCCACGGACAGGCCAGCAGGACCACCGTTAGCGGTGCCCTTCTCGCCGAATGGGCCGAGTGGGCCGACTCAACACGATTTTCAACCACCCCCGCCTGCGAGAGTGCTACGCGACGGCGGAGGTGGACGCCTTCCGAAAAGAGCTGCGGGACACGTTTCTTGGGATAACGCAACCCCCTCGGAGGGGCCGGAACCGGCCCGGACCGAAGCGCGCTACGCACCCGTGGTTCTCGACTACCCGTGGCTGGTCGCGGCCTGGCTACGACGTGCAGGAGGTTGATGCCTTCCTCAACACGGCCAAACTGAGGCTGGCTGCGATCACACCAGATATTGAGTTCACCCTGTACAGGGACGCCTAGGGGCCAAGATCGGCGTTGTGCTGGCAACTGCTTTCAGCGGCGTACCAGATACCCACCCATGGCACCGCGATACGGCTCCGAACGTCCTCAGCCAGCGGGACAGCTCTTCCTCGCTGGAGAACGTCCCGCGGACATAGGTATCGCGACCCCGGCACATATCCAGAGTGACCGGCAAGCGTGGCCGAGATGATCACCGTGAGGTGGGCGGCGGATCCGCCACCGTCGGAGCCGCCCTTGGCGGCGTCCAGGGTTGCAACACGGCCCGATGACGACGCTTATCGAACGTCACCCGAGATGCAAGAGGCGACCGACCACCGAGCCGGCGCCAAAGGTCCACAGGTGGTCCTACGGCAGTCGCCACGCTTTGGTGGTTCCCGCCGACAATCTCACAGATACCGGTCCGCAAATCACTGGTGCAACGCCCCGCCGTCTATTAAAGGAACCATCCACCTGCCTCCACCCCGTACTGTGGTCCTTTGACAACGTCCTGCCAGGAACACTCGCCACCCTTCAGGCGGCGCTGTGGACCCCGAACGGCGCCCAACGCTGGAGGCTCTGGATCCCCTTTACCCTTTGGCGCTCAAGATCGCCCGCTGGATCCTCGTCGCCCTCCTCCTCGCCGGTGTCACAGGACTCCTCCGCAAAACCTGAATGAGCCGGATGAACCGGCTGAGACTCGCGGGTGCACACGGGCCTGCCAAAGTTCTCGCGTCGCCTGCTTGGGTCATCCAGGGTCGGACTCCTGTGTGGCGCGGTCGATGATCGCTGGCCACGCCGCGTCGCCGACCACCTCACCGTTGTGCTTGCGCAAACCCCGCAATCCTTCGCAGAAGATGACCGCTCGCACGCGCCGAGCGCCGGACACCCCCACTCGGCGCCGTGAGCGCATTGCAGGCATCCACCGGCTCAGTATCGACACTATCGAGCTGTACGAGCGCAACATGATCGACGAGTTGGCACCAAGGCTCGTGCACGGGAGCTACCGGTAGGCAGTTGACAAGCGGGAAGGCCCATCCAGCCCTGCAGGTCTGGGTGCCGGGCCAGCAGCCGTTCGGCGCCGGCGCGCCGCAGCCGTTTCGCCTGATCGCAGGGCAGACCGGCGACGAAGGCCGCATGCTATGCCACGATCGCGAACAATTGCGACTAAAGCAGACCCCTCAATGCCCAACCACAGCCAGCTGCCAGCAAGTCGTCGCCCCTGGGGGAGGGGCATCGCCGATCGCAAAGGCTCCGACGACGGCCACAGTAAGGGTGGGCAGACGGGGAAGTGCCGCAACGGCCGTGGTCTTCAACTGCCAACGCAGCCCGAGGACGAGCGTGGGCCAGGCAAACAGTCGTCCTGATGAAGGTAGAGATAGAAATCTGGGTAGCGAAGTTTTCCTTTATTTATTGAAAGGCTTATTTCGAACGGTCTTCGAATGTAATAGTCGCCAAGTCGCCACACCGATCAAAATTACGGATGACATTTTCCGACGCCTTGGTCGGTATTGACGCGTACCCTTAACGACCATCCATGTCGCTACGGAGCCTAGGAGGCCATGAGTGACAACCCTGGTGAGGCCGCGCGAGGGACGCCTGGCTCTGGATGGACTGTACGAGGGAGTGCCGGATTATCTTCGGCGTCCGCTCACTCGATGGCTTGAGAACGTGTACACCATCAGGCCGGATACGTTGGCGCCGGCCATGGACGAAGCCGGCCTCGAACGCCTGGCCGCCCTCCTTCGAATCGACCTTCGTGGCACTGACGGCTACGGGATGCTTATTGGCATCCTCGCTTGGGCTGACGACGACGATGAGCGTTTACTGGATGTCATCCACTACACCCTCCAGATCCCCACACGCATGCCGAAGATGTGGAATGAACTGGAGATTTTGCTTGCCTACGGCAGTTCGACATGGCAGGCGACCGAAAAGGGGCTTCTGCGGAGAGTCGATGAAACCGTGGTCAAGGCCTTCAACGCCGTTGTAGCCGTTCCCGATAGCGCGAGTGATCACCTTGCCCTGGCATGGGTTGGCGCGTATGGCCGGCACCCTCATCCGGCTTCGGCATGGCATCACTCAATCAAGGCACTCGAGGCGAGCCTCCTCGAGGTCGTCTTTCCGGACAACCCCACGGCGACGCTCTCTGATGTCATAAATGAGCTCAGTACCGGGCCGTGGACGCTCCAGGTCCGCGGGCGAGCCCGCGAGTACAGGATCGATCCACTCATTCAGATGCTTGAACTCGTGTGGCCAGATCCGAACCGTCATGAATCCGCCACCCTGGAACCAGGAGCTACTAAGGAAGAGGCCTGCGCAGTAGTTCAGCTAACTGCGGCGATCGTGCAGTGGCGACGTGACGGACAAATCGTAAAGAAGTCAGACCCCGGCCTATTTGAGGAGACGGTGGTCGCCGACAGCGTTCCGGCGAGCGCCGTCGCAGCGACGCCCAGCTCGGACGCCCACGGCGCCTGCGCGGCCGGTTCGGGTGGATAAGGGAAGGCGACATCCGCATCCATCCGCCGCTAACACGCGCCGCCCGGACCATCGCCGCCGTCGCCGGACCCGGCATCAGCGACAGTCCATACGCTGCAGACACCCCACTCGCCCCCATTCCCAAGCACAGTTCTGCTCTGACATGGAAGAGTCGCCCGAGCCTAAACGTGACAGCAGCGGTGACAGCAACGCAGTAACATCCGTCGGCGTCCACGGAGCACCATTTGCGCCTTGCCAAGCGCAAGAACGCCCGCTACTAGTCCGTCGCTGGCTTCTCTTAATCAGCGGTCGAGCGCTTAGTCACTTTTGGAAAGAATGAGATGACCGAACGTGTGGGAGATGAGGAACCCTCGCGGCGGATCAGAGATCTGTGTTCACCGCGCCAGTTAGCTTGTGGCCGTGATCGACCAGCGGTATCGCAGGCCACCGATCGAACGCGCCGCAGGGATGGCTAACTCCGAACGATGGTTTGCGCGCTGCTTGTCCCCGGAGTAGATCGGTACCACGGCTGACGTCACGGCGAGATGCATCAACTTCTGGATCCGCCGGGAGTCCTGACCGGGGCGAACGCGAGCACGGTCTCGGTGTACGCAGCGTGCTGCCGCTCATGATGTGCTTCATCCCCTCGTTCTTCAATGCGATCCCACAAAGCGGTGGATGACGCACATCATGCTGGCGCGGCCCGCGAGGTACGACGAGCGAGTTGCAGGTGCTGGCTCGAGCGGTCGGCGTACGGACAATCAGATTTTGATGAGCCGTCAGTCAGGAGGCAATAGCTCCCGTCGATAAACCCTCCGCCGCGTTACCGCGGCCAAATGATGTTATGACGGTCGTGACCACTCGGCTGACTCCCGGAGCAGTGAGGCTACTGCGTGCCCTTGCCCCCGCGTCCGACTACGACTGTCCTGTGTTAGCCGGTTGACGCTACCTACGCCGCTGGCATCTGCAGTGCGTCCGCAATGCGCTGGCCGCTCTTGATTAGGGCGAGGTCGCTGAACCTCGGGCCGAGGAGGCAGAGACCGGCTGGGATCCCGTCGACCCGGAGCGCTGGCACAGAGAGTGCGGGATAGCCGCCGATCCCGGCCAGGCAGGTCAGCCGCAAGGTGCAGGTCCGAACGTTGTCGATCAGCTCAGCATCGGCATCCAGCCGGGGAGCGGTGGTGGCCGTGGAGGGGAGCAGCAGCGCCCGTCCGGCGAGCGCAGCGTCCAGGCTCGCCCTGATTCGCTCGAGTCCGGCGATGGCCCCTCGGTGCTGGTCGGTTGTCACAGAGGCTGCGTACGCAAAGCGGGCGGCGATCTCCGGACCCAGGCAACCCGGGTGGCGGAGAACCCAGTCACCATGCACTTGCCAGGCCTCCGCGGCCTGCATCGTCCGGAACAGGGCGGCAGCTTCAGTGAGATCTGGCAGCTGCCTCCGGTCGCGGAAACCTTCTGGCCTCTACAAGCCGCTCCACGGACGTGCTGAATGCATCGCGCACACCAGGGGAAATCTCAGCCTGTGTGGCGGGAGCGATCGCGACCTCGGCGGGGATGTGGACCTGGCGGGAGTCGTCAAGCGAAGCTGCCGCGGCCCGGACGAGAACTCCGGGACTTCGGATAAGCCAGCCCACGGCGTCGAAGCTCGGTGCCAATGGCAGCAGGCCGGAGGTGTCTATCGCCCCGTGGGTGGCGCGCAGGCCCAACAGACCCTGGTAGGACGCCGGCACTCGGATTGATCCGGCGGTGTCGGTGCCGAGGCCGATCGAGGCTTGGCCGGACGCGACTGCGCTCGCCGGTCCACTTGAGGAACCGCCCGGGATCGAGCCCGGAGAAGCAACGTTGACGGGCGCTCCGTAGTGGGAGTTTCGGCCGGCGATGCTGTAGGCGAACTCATCAGTCTGGGCCATCCCAAGCACGTCAGCGCCAGCGGCGAGCAGGCTGACGGCGGCCGGCGCAGTGGTTGCAGCAGGTCGGGACTCCGCCAGGTATGCCGGGTTGCCTGCACCTACGGCGAAGCCCGCAACCTCGAACAGATCCTTTACGGCGACCGACTCTCCTCGGAGCGGACCTATGCGGCTCCGGCGACCAGTGGACTGCCCAACAACCGCCAAATGGACCGGTCAACCGTCACTCGAAATCCTTGGCCGGATCCGGGGTGCACGCCTTTTGAGCAGGTCGACGACCTGGGCGATGTTGAAGTCGATCGCCACGCTGAGGTAGGTGTCGGCCAGTGTGCGATCCGCCCAGGCGGCCTCAGGGCACCGCCAGTGCGAGCAGCGGGCAGACGGCAGAGCGCGCCGATCGGGCCAGTCGCCGGCTGCAAGATCTCCATACGACCGAACTTCTCCACGCTGGTGGACTACGAGGCTAACCCCATCGGGCGTGGCTGGGTCGGCAGCAGTCTTGCTATCCAACCCTTCTGCCTGGATTAGCCGGCACCAGCGGCCGCATTGGGGAGGGAGCGCCTCAGGTTCCGAGCGGTCTGGGCGTGGTTGAGCGGGCTCTTGCGACCGGCAGCGTCACTGCCAGCAACCCCAGCCGGCGGAGCCGGATGTCGTTCATGATCACATTCGGCTTCGCCAGCACCAGATAGTTGCGGTCGCCTACCTGCCAGAGGGTCCACCTCGACCCGCATCACTTCAGGTGACGATCAGTCGTCCTCCCAGCATCCGGTCTGCACACCCCAGCGGAACACACAGGTCAACAACACCTCGTCCCAGTTGGGAAGGCTGGCCACTTCCTGGCCCAGCTCGTCAAGTTTGGCGCAGTCCTTGGCCATGCCGGCTGCATCGATCTCTTCTTTAAGGTGTGGGCGGTACTTCTCCCAGTCGATCGTTGCTTCTGCTATCGCATCTCCGTTGGACCAGGTGCCTGAGCTGGTGCTGTTGCCGCCGTAGTGGCCTCGAAAGACGATCGTTCCACCGCAAGGCGGACCGTCGTCAGGCAGCACCCCACCGGGCCCCTCCTCTGCTCCACTGAGAATATCGAATAGCTCGACATAACCACGGTCGTCGGTCGAGGCGCTGTCCAGGAACCGGTTGTCCCAGGCGCTGTCGGGGCCGTCGGTCAGCCGGTATTCCATGCGGACGGTGCGACGGGCATAACCCAGGTACCGCTTGGAGGTCCACGATGCCCGAAGCAGCGTGCCTGCACCCTCAACAGGTTCACCGCAGATATATGGCTCGTTAATGAAGTTCATCCAGTTGCTGACGCCCTTGTACTTGAACAGGGTGCGACGCAGCAGCACCAGCGAGCCGGCATTCGACTCGTCCACATCCCAGACGTCATCTGATTCCTCCGTCGGTGCAAAGTGCCCGGTGCTTCCCTCAGCTCGCAAGATCCCAACGTGACGTGTGGAGAGAGCCGTGACAAAAATCACCGCTGGAAATATGTCAAATTTGCAGGTTTGGACGATGCGGATGCCTTTCGTCGACCCGAGGCTGGCCGACGGTAATCGTGTCCATGCAGTGCTCGGCCCTCTGGCATCACCAGGCGTCTGCATTTCACTGCGCGTGCCCGCGCACCGAAGGTTTTCGCCCGAGGACTGTGTCGCCTCGGGCCCAGTGACCCCCGGAGCGGCGAAACTGCTTGCACGCATGATCGAGGCCAGACTGGCGTTCCTGATCAGTGGTGGCACTGGCTCGGGCAAGAGAACACTCGCCTTATGACACATAGGCCCGTGGGATAGCCCTTGGGTACGACAACCTAAATAGCGGGCCGCGGCCGACTAATGAATCGACCAACTCGCGGCCGATGCACGGTTGCGCTTATTGCCGGTTTCGGGGCGAGACCCATCCCGGCGTCCCTGGTCGCGTCGGATACGTCGATCAACGCTGCGCTGGAGCCTGTGAAGCTCTTCCAGTGCGTCCGACAGGGACGCTGAAACATCGGCCGCCGATTCGCTATACAGCCCCTCTGCCTGGACTAGCCGGGCACCAGCGGCGGCATTCCGGAGGGAATGCCTCAGGTTCCGTATGGTCTGGGCATGGTTGTGGAAGTTCTTGCGACCGGCGGCGTCACTTCCTGCAACCGCGAGCCCTCGGAGTCGGACGTCGTTCATGATCACATTAGGCTTCGCCAGCACCAGATAGGTTCGGTCGCCCGCATCGTCGTTGCCTTCGGCGCCCGGCAGGTGCATCACCTGGGCACGACCGAGGGCGGCGAGACTATGGGCGGCTCGTCGTGCGGCGTTGAGCTCAGCCCAAGTAGGCGCTCGTCCGAGATGATCAGCGACGGCCGCTCGGACACCAATCGCGAGGTTTTGGTGGAGCGCGTCAGCGAGCACTTGCTGCCAACGGCCCAAGCGTGGGGACGCCGGCTGATGTGCTCTCCGGTAGCGGCTCCACGCACCGGAAACAGTCATCCCAACCTGTTCTGCCACCTCAGTCCAGGTCAGGCCTTGGTCGCGAAGTTCCACGATCTGGTCGGTGGCGGCGGGATGTGCGGAAGGGCCTGAGCGACGCAGAGTGACTCCATCGCGACGTAGCTGCTCGCTGAAGGCCTTCTCGATCAAATCACGCACGTAGACGTTCGCTTGAACGATGGTGTGCGCGTACGTGAAGTGCCGGTCGATTTCTTTACGGTCTAGTCTCGCGAACATGCGTCATTGGTGGCATGGTCATTCACTCTTCGCGGGAGGCGTCAAGACGGGTCGCGGCTTCTACCGCTATCCGAATCCGGCCTACCAAGATCCGGCCTGGCGGCACGGTGACGTCAACGACGAGTTCGGCGATGTCCTCGGGGAGGGTGCCGGCCGATGAGTGCGGATCCGCTGGTCGGGACGTGGCGGCTGGTGTCGCTCGAAGTGCGGGACGCGGAAGGGCGGGTCACGTATCCCCTCGGCCGAGATGTCGCCGGCTTCATCACCTACGCGGCGGACGGACACATGGCGGTACAGTTCGGGCGGGCCGGCCGCGCCCACCTCGCCCAAGGCGATTGGTTGGCGGCGCCGGATGCCGAGATCGCGGCGGCGGCCCGCGACTACTTCGCGTACTGCGGCACCTACGAGCTCCGTGGTGGCGAGGTCGTGCACCGGGTGGAGCAGAGCCTGTTGCCCAACTGGATCGGGGCGGAACAGGTCCGGCTGGTCGCGTTGGACGCGAACCGGGTAATCCTCTCGACGCCGCCCACGCCGCTCGGTGGTCGTCAGCAAATCGCAACCCTGGTATGGGAGCGGACGTGAGGTCCCGGTTCACAAGGCGCTCTTGCGAGCGTTGGGACCAATCCTCGGCGCAGTTTCGCTACGAGCGCGGGCCTGGCGAGCAGCGACGAATTGCGACGACAAGTCATGGCCGTGAGCCGCTCGTGGGACGAAGATCAGCAGCTCTGATCCATCGTTGACGGCCGTCCTTGCCTCGTACCCGGCCGAGCCACTGCTGACGTTCCTTCACCCACCAATCGAGCTGGCCAGCTCTCGACCACGTGGCCGTCTCCACCCGGATCGGCGGATCGCCTTCTCGGCGGTCTGCATCGGCACGCCGCTGTAGCTCGTCGTCGCTGAGATCCATATCTGATTAGAACATGTCTACGATTCCGGTGGAAGGGAGCCACCTTTCCTGGCCTGTCATACCCCCAAGCGGCACCCTGTCCCACATGGCCTGCACGAGACTCTCTGAGGTCAGGGATGCATGCCAGCAGGTGCGCCGAGCAGCGGATCTAGCGTGGCTCGTCCGGACCTGCCCGTCGTGCAGCGGGACGTGGTTCGTTGGTCGGCCGCGGGGACTTCGGCTCGGCTTTGGCGAAGTCTGCGGCCCGACGGGTCAGCAAGTACCCCGCGACCAGCACCATGATGATCATGGTCACCACGCCGGTCTCCGTCGTCACGTACGCCATCGTCGCCGGCGACGTCGTTACAGCAACGCCGGCCACGCCCTCCATCAGATTGTCGAAGGCGCTGTGAGAAAGACTGACCGGCCAGATGCTTCCCGACCACAATCGCAGCCACCCATACCAAACACCAGCCAAGGTCAGCGTGACCATCACCATCGGCACCACGATCCAGCGCTTTCCCGCGCTTTGATAGGTGGTGGCGATCAGCAGCAACGGCAGATGATAGATCGCATGGAAGAAACCGGTTACAAGCGCCGCACGCCGCCCCGAGGTGAGCTCAGCCACGCGAAAGAGCAAGTAGCCGCGCCAGCCGATCTCTTCGCCCAGGAAGACCACCGCGAAAATGATCGTGGTAAGGGCGACGTTGAGAACGCCCCTGCCGAAGCCCGGAGGCAAGCCTGAAAATTGGACTACCCCAAAGGCGGCCGCGACGCCGAAGCTCACAGCAATGATTACCGCCGGTCCGAGAACGGCGATGAGCAGACCACGGCCTCTCCGCGGGTTGAATCCGACCCCGGCCCAAACCGCGCGTCGCTGACCACGTGGAACGGTGAAAGCGACGGTGAGTGCGACTGCGATCACCGGAAAGGCAATGGCGATCAGCGGTGTGATCCCGGCGTGCGGCAGTGCGAGCGCAATGGCGAGCGTCAGCCCGTAGGTGATGCACAAGTACACGACAATTTGACGTAGCGGACGGTACGTTCTCGGTGGTGCCGGCTCTATAGCCGTTCGTCGCTGTTGCATCGGTTCTCCTCCGATTCGTGCTGCTGTTTCCCCGAATCAGGCGCTTGTCAAGCTCACGCTAACTCCGTGCATGACAATTGAGGACCTGAAGAAGGGTCTGGAGGAAGCGGCCCGCCGGATGCCTGCCGCGCAGGCCTAGTCAGTCTGCCAAAACCGGTTGTGCGCGGGCCCCGTCTCCAGAATTTCTTTCCTGATGTGAGGCACCCATTACGCATGCGCCACGCACGCGCACGAGATCGTCACCGAGATGGGGATTCAGAGATGGCCTGGCGGATGGTCAAGGGCCTCGGGGCTGATACATCAGCCCATGGTGGAGGGCGAGCATCCCGCAGCAGTGCTGGCCGTGCTTAGCAGGCCCGGGCTTGAGGACTTCTTCGCCTGCGAGTCGGGGGCGTCAGACCAGAACCCCTGTTCACAGCACCAGCGCCAGAACGACCCCGAGGATGACGAAGCTCGGAAGAGTGTGCGTGATGAGCCCTATCCAGATGCTCTGATACCGCTTCGTGGGAAAGGCCTGAGTCAGCGCCCCGTCGAGGATGCTGGCAGGCATACTCCACGGCTGGTGCAGGTGGTAGAGGCCAAAGATGGCCCCGTTGACGACCCAGTCGATCCTTCCGAACACCTTGCGCATTCGCGGCAGCAAGAGTCCCCGGAAGAACAGCTCCTCGACCACCGGAGCCAGAAAGTTCACCAACACGAGCAGCGCGAACCAGCCCCAAGAGCCGCTGAAGAAGGTCTCAAGACGGTTCTGATCCTTCTGAAGTAGGACGGGAAGGTCCCTCGGCAACGGGCCTTCTGGGTCGATCGGCAGGGCATTGATCGCTGCGGAGAGTAGGACGAACGGAATTGCCCACAGCCAGACCGTGCCGCCGATCTTCCCTGTCTTCGGACTGCGCGGCGACCGAAGCCATAGACCGTCGACCACGCGTGACCATTCGAGTCGGCCCTGCTCGCGTCGGAGCAGGATCAGGGTTAGGGCGAGAGTCCAAAGCAGACCGACGTTGAGGCAGATCAGGAGCGATTCGATAAACGGGTCACGCCCACCGAGTTGATCCCTGAGCAGTGGCACACAGACCCAGGCGAGGAACCCCATCGGCAGTGCTGCCGCCGCCCACACACCAACGATCTTCGCCAACGAGTACTGCCGAACCGCGCCATACCGGTCGACGGGCTCGTCGAGAGGGGCTGCGCTCGGCGCCTCAAATGCAGGGGACTCGCTCAAAAGGAAGCCCTCCTCCCTGAGGTCGCTCCCGAAAGGGAGTCTTCCAGGATGCGGTCAGAAGTCAAGACACCCGACATCAGATGCTGGAGTGATCGTTTAGGCCGGGAAATCTGTTTACTGCGATCCCGGGAAGATGATCACACGTCTCCCTGCGAAGAGAATTCTGGGCACCTGGTGCGCGGCGGTGGGCGCGGCCCCGATAGCCAGTTCTAGAAAATTCTGGGCTCTGGGCACCGGGGCAGGCAAAATCACTACCGGGAAGTTCCGCCCGCGCGGCAAGCCGATGAGGACTGTAGTTCCGCCCGCGCGGCTAGGCCTGATGGCCCTCGTGCGTGCCCGTGCGCGTGCGCGCCGCATGCGTATTGGGTCGGATGATTGCTCGGCCAGTGCTGTTAGGGGGCTTCCGCAACCTCGACCGCAACCTCGACAACTACCGGCTCAGAATGATCTTGGCCGCCGGACGGCTCTGTTCGCCCGGCGGCTGCTGACCGACGGCACGGACTACGCCTGAGGGGGGACGGACTACGCCTGAGGGCGAGGTTGCTGCTTCTCGGCCAAGTAGAAGTCCCGACCAACGACCGTGGCCCGCTTCGTCGCTTCCTTGAACGTGTCCGTGCGGAACCACTGCATCGCACGGTCGAGGTTCTCGACGTGGATGTGGAACAGCGCCGCATTCGGGTTATCGATGTCTCGGTAGACGGGCCCATCTGTCATGCCGTATGAGTGACGGTCCTCGACGTGGTCGTAGTGGGTCTTCAGCCATGCGTCGTAGTCCTCGGCTTCGACGCGAATCATGATGATTTTGATCATCAAATTCCTTTCTTCTGCCTGCGGCGTTTCCGCAGTACAAACTTTGGTCCCCGAGTTGATCTTGAGTCCTAGAGCATCTGGCCAGTGTTGATGATCATGGTGTCGTCATCGTTGCCCGGCGTCTGTTCATCCACAACACTGATGAACTTGCTGACGTCGCGGATGATCACGTCATAGTGGCGCCAGAGGTCTTGTTGGCACCACCTACTGCGGTTGCCAAGGATTGGTCACGAGACGTGTACCCACCGCATCGCGGTCTGCAGTAGGTGGTCGTAATCGCCTGCGGTGGCCTCAGCGTGGAACTCGCTGACCTCCGCATCAGGTACGCCAGCCGAACGCAGCGCAGCTTGCACGGCGCCTAGGACTTCAAGAGCGTTGCCGTCAACGGTCCATTCATCGCCGGTGAGCGTGACGGCAATGTCTGGGTGGCGGGGAACCGTTGTGGACTGGGTCACGGTGGCTACTGCCTTTCTGGGGAATTGTGCATACATTCGCACATAGCGCTGTGTGAAGACTGTGGGGTTGCTGTCCGGCGGCTGTCACTTCGCGCGACGGCGTGTGAGTTCGCGGGACCCCGATACACAGGCGGGCGGTCCCGACCTCAAGGCGAACTGGCTCCCCTCCGCACCCGGCCCCTTCGACCTGACCATGCGCCTCTACCTGCCGAGGCCCGAGGCAGTCAACGGGCAGTGGAGCCCAGTGCGTCGAGCTAGGTAGCGCGTCGTACCTCGGATACCGGTGACCCACACAATCGGCTGGAGCGAGCGAGCCGCTTCCCGGACGCGCTCAGACTCTGGGGACGATCTTGACCCGAGCCTCGTGCACCGCCACCTCAACCCGCATTACAGTCCCGATCTACCCGTTAGCGCCGCTGGGCGTCGCCGAGCACGTCGTGCCGACGGCCACCGACCTCGCCGCCGAAATCATCGGCGAGGTCGGCGCTGATCACACCGCGCTGCTGGGCGACTCCGCCGGTGGCGGTATGACCCTCGCTGTCGCGCTGCAACTCCGAGACCGTAGACTCGCCGCGCCGTACCGCACCGTTCTTATCTCGCCGTGGCTGGACGTATCGCTCACCGCCCCGGACATCCCAGCGCTCGCCGCGAAGGACCCCTTCCTTGCCCCGGCTGGCCTCGTCGCGGCGGGCGAGATATATCGAGGCGAACTCCCAGCCGAGGACCCACGCGTCAGCCCGATCAACGGCGACTTTTCGGGCCTCGGACCGATCACGGTACTCAGCGAAACTCACGACATCCTCAACTCAGACGCCAAGCGTTTCGTCCCGCTAGCCAAAGAGGCAGGCGTGTCGATTGACTACCACGAAGCGCCCGACATGCTCCACGTCTACCCCTTGTTCCCGATCCCGGAGGCCAAGCAGGCGCGTCAAACCATCAACGAAGCGCTCATGACATGACGACGTTCTGTTCTGCACGGGCGCGCACCGATTGTCGCTCCGACGGTGGGATCGCTCTGAACTTCGTGCCTGCCTGGGAATCGGTGCCCTTCTGACCTTAGTCACGATGGATTTTGGTGGGCCGAGACGTCTGTCGACTCCTTCGTTGGGCCGTACAATGCGGAGCCTTGAACGGGAACCGCACTCTACGAGATTCTTGCAATTAGGCGCAGCCGGGAATGACCTGCCCACCCTCTGGAGGCGTTGTTGTGTTACGGCTCTGGCTCGGCAGGCCCCTCGGGCCCATCGTCGGAGGCCTCCACCTGGCGTGGTGGACTTCGATACCGCGTTCGAGGGGATCCTCTGCTCGTGTGAAGGGAGCGATATGACTCAGTCCAGTGAGAGTGTCCTGATCAACGGGTTTGGGGTGCTCTTCGTAATATTGAACTCGTTCGGGTTGGGCCTTAGGCTTCCGGTCGGCAAGCTGCTGGCAGAGGCCGCTGCGCACTGGAAGATTGCCGTGTGGGCGTTGGTGATCAATTTCGTCATCATCCCGCTCCTGTTCATCGGCTATTTGCTGACGATAGCCTCGTCCATTCCTGGAGAGATCAAGGTCGGGTTCTGTGTCGCAGCCCTGAGTGCAGGCATGCCTTTCGCTCCCATCCTCGCCCGGTTAGCCAAGGCGGATGTCAGCATAGCCACCACGCTGTTGGTGGTCTTGACTGTCGCGACCATTATCGCCCTCCCGCTAGGGTTGCCCCTCGCCATCGATGCGGTTGACGCGCAACTCAAGACCTCTGTCTGGGATGTTGCTTGGCCGCTGCTGCTCTTTTTGCTCCTGCCGCTGGTTCTCGGGTGCGGCTTCAGGGTCTGGTGGCCCGACCTGACGCCGCCATTGGAACGGTGGGTTGTCCGAGTTGCAATTCTGTGTCTGCTCTTTAATCTCAACTTCACGCTGGTTGCGTATTGGAATCAGTTCGTGCAGACCTGGGGCACCGAGAGCTACATCGCGGCCCTTGCCGGCCCATTCATCGGCCTCGGGTGTGGCTACCTTCTCGTTTCCGGTCTTCGAGTCAAAGACGTGGGAATCAGGCATGCGACCGAGGTGACCACGGCGGTACGCAACATCGCTCCGATGCTCCTGATGATGATTTTTCCCTTGCAGCCGACCCGCTGGTCACGGTGTCGATCACGATCCTCAACACCGTCGGTATCGTGACCGTTCTACTATTCGTCCTGATGTGGAGGCGCGCTGCTTCAGCGTCGGACACCCACGCAACAACAAACCAGCCAGCAAGCGAAGGCCTGCCCCCGCCAACTTCGACGTGACGAGGGATCCACTCGTGGTCCTCCCCGACGACGGTGACGTCTTCCTCGTCCCAGTAGGAGCGAGCTCATTTCCGCGGTCCGCGTGCCCAGAATTTTCCACTGAGACTCCACGACCGGCTGGGCAGGCATCCGAGACCTGTCAGCGCGGCCTCGAAGCTGCACGGACCAGTCCTGGTCGGTCTTGGCGAGCCCAAAGACCCCATTTGGAGCTTAGGTCAAGCTCACGGATCGCCGGTGGCCAATGTGGCCGGAGGAGCTTCCCGCAGCCTGCAAGATCGCACGCTGGTGACGTCTGAGCTCCGTGACCTAGTCACGCGGTGCAATATGTCAAATTGCAGGTTTGCCGAATCGTGACCATGACGCTTGTGCAGACTGCCTGGTGGGGGGTGGTGTTTAGCGATGGTGTGGGGTCTCGAAGGTGTCGTGGCCCAGCTCGGCGGGCCTGCCGTGATGATCCGTGGCGGTTCACGGCGGGTGTGGTGTCACTCTGTGCGTCGGCGGCTGGGTGGGTGCAGATGAGGTGTCGTGAGTGCGCGGCGGAGGTTGCCGTCACGGCTCGGGTGTGCTCTGGGTGCGGGGCTCCGATTGTTGGGCAGCCGCCGGTGGTGGCGGACACGGTGGTGGCGGACACGGTGGTCGCCGCGATCAGCGACGCCGCGGGGAAGGCTGTACCTGCCGGGGTGGCCGGGCAGGCGCTGCCGGAGCCGTATGTGCCGGGTTCGGGCGATAGGGTCCCTGCGGAGCTTCGGCTGGTGCTGGCTGGTTACGTCGGTATTGCTGGTGGCTTGTTCGCTACCGCCTTGGCCTGCGCCACGGCTGTTGTCCTTACCTTTTCGTCGACGTCAACGACCTGGACCGATCGTCGGGCTGTTGTTCGGCTTGGCCCTCATGGTCGTGTATTGTTGTTGGGGCTGTCGTGCTGGGCGCTCGAGGCTGCTCTAGGCGCGGTATCCGGTTTTCGAGGCTGCTCCGGCGGCCCAGCGATCCACACACGGCCACGGTGATGGCCTCGAAGCGTGGTGGGCGCACGCTGATACTTGACATCCCTTGGGACGGCACCGGTCGCGGGTACCAGCCGCTGTCCGAGGTTCACCTCGCGTTGTGGATGAAGGCCGGCATGCTGGTGCCCGGTGAGACGGGTGACGGTCTATGGCGGGCCAGGCGGTGAGAACCCACTGCTGATCAGCAGCGCCCAGCGGGGCCGGGCGTTCCTCGGCACGATGAAGAGCCGGTCGACCGTCCAGCCCGGGCCGGTAGCACCGCTTGACGAGAAGGTGAGCGGTGCCACTCTCGTTGACTGGGCCGCGTGGGCCGCGTCAACGACATTTTCATCCACCGGTCTGGGGTTCGGCTATGACAAGCGGGAGGTGGACGTCTTCCGCAGCGCCGTTCGCGACACGTTCCTCGGGGGCGCCGTCTTCTGGGTAAGCAC
Organism: uncultured Actinomycetota bacterium; assembly: GCA_963836855.1. Classification (GTDB taxonomy): domain Bacteria; phylum Actinomycetota; class Actinomycetes; order Propionibacteriales; family Propionibacteriaceae; genus Microlunatus. The sequence continues at coordinate 63,244 of CAWILN010000010.1, forward strand.
ACCCCCGGTGAAATCAGATGACGTCCGCGGCAAGCAGTTCTCGACCCACCGGCCTGGCTATGACAAGAAGCAGGTTGACGCGTTCCTCGAGGCGGCCGGCCTGAGGCTGGCCGCGATGGAGTCGACGGACAGGCCGGCAGGACCACTGGTTAGCGGTGCCATTCTTGTCGGGTGGGCCGAGTGGGCCGACTCAACGACATTCTGAGACCCATGTCGGGCTATGGCTACAAGCCGGTAGAGGTGGACGCCTTCCGGGAGGAGATTCGCGACACGTTCCTCGGGGCAACAAGATCCCCGGTGAAATCAGACGACGTCCGCGGCAAGCAGTTCTCCTCGACACGACGACGACGACCCACGATGGCTATGACAAGAAGCAGGTTGCCGCGTTCCTCGATGCCGCCGGCATCAGGCTGGCCGCGATGGAGTCGACGGACAGGCCAGACAGGACCATTGGTTAGCGGTGCCATTCTCGCCGGGTGGGCCGAGTGGGCCGACTCAACGAGATTCTCAACCAGCCGTCTGAGGGAGGGCTATGACACAGCGGAGGTCGACGCCTTCCGGGAGGCTATTCGCGACACGTTCCTCGGGGTCAGGCGACCCCCTCTGACGTGGCCTGCGGCCCACGGCAAGCAGTTCACGACTACCCGCCGACCTGGCTACGACCCGGAGCAGGTTGACGCCTTCCTTGATAAGGCCGAACCGAGGCTGGCTGCGATGCGGGCGACCGACAAGGGGGCGACATGATTGACGGCGCCCCATCCGGTCTAGCGCGCTTTCATGCAGTCGGGCCGTGAGTTCGTCTGTTGATTCGGTTCAGGAAGGTCGGCAATGACTCGCCGGCATAGGGAACTGGGCCTTCGACGTGGTCGCGAATGCGACTGAGTCTCTCTATTCCATGATCAACTTGGACAGAGTGCAAGAATGCCGCCCGCTGCACCTGACGCACCCGACGCCCTGTCACGGGCCGTTCAGCCGTCGCCGGTGGCAAAGTGCTCGGAGCTTCAGTCAGCCCGCAAGATCGCAACCTGTGGCGTCTGAGAGCCGTGACGAAAGTCACCGCCGGGAAATATGTCAAATTGCAGGTTTGGACGATGCGGTGCCCTTCGTCGATGCCAGACTTCCCGACGGAAGTCGGGCGCATGCCGTACTCGGCTGCTTGGCGTCACCCGGGACCTGCATCTCTCTGCGCGTACCCGCACAGCGGACCTTTTCGCTCCGGGACTGCGTTGCCTCAGGCTCGCTGACCTCTGGAGCGGCCCAGCTCCTGACGCGCATGATCGAGGCAAAGCTGGCGTTCTTGATCAGCGGCGGAACGGGCTCGGGCAAGACGACCTTCCGGTTAAGACATTACTGGGGTGGGCGGATCGCGGCGGATCCGGACGGTTCGTCCATGCTGCGAAACAGACTCCGCTGTCACGCCTTTTGTATGCCGCTGGGCGAGGAGCATGCTGAGGGCATGACCGACCGCGACGACTTTCTGGCCTGGGTCAAGTCCGCACTTTACGAAGCGGAGCTCGCTGTACACAACGGCGACGCGGTCCCAACGCCGGGCGCTCTGGTCCCGCAACGAGCCCGTGAGCATCCTTGGTGCATCGGCTATTCCATCCTACGCCAATTTGGACCAGCCCAATTTTCTGCTTGAGGCTATGAAATTGTTCTACTCAAGCGCCAGACGTTGGGTTCTAAGCACATAGCCTCAGGCGTCATGTCACACAAGACTGATGTTGAGATCCGTGCACTGCGTGACGACGATTCGGTGGTCGACGGTGTACTGACGCCTCTGCCTGACGTAGACACGCCTCAGTGGCAGCGAACGCGGGTCGCGATCGCCGACGGACAAGTAGTCGGGTCTGCCTCTCTCATGCTCGCTCCAGTGACCGACTGGTACTTCTGCGAGGTGACCGTTGTCCCCGAGTACCGTCGCCGAGGTATTGGCACGCGCCTCTACGCCGCTGTTTACGAACTCACTGAGCGAAGCATCCCAGTAGTGACGCGCGCCATGAGCAGTCAGCCAGTCCGACGGCGGTTCGCGGAGTCCATCGGCTGCTCCACTCTCGTCCACTGCCCAGAACCATGGATCGACCCGACCAGCACAGCTGGGCAGGAATGGGTTGCTCAACAACAACTTCCCGACGGCTACCAAACGGTTGCCATAGATGAACTACCGATCGAACGAGTTGAGCAGGCGTGGGCCACCTACTTCGAGTGGGCCCACCGGCCGTCCGGCACCGTACACACCGACCATCTCCCGCAGTTGTGGGCGCAATACAGCGACGGGCTTGATCCTGACGCGTCGAGGCTGAGCATCGAGACATCAACCGGCGCGATCGTGGCATTGAGCCTGGTCACCCCAGACGCTTGGGACGGGCGCACCATGATCGTTTCCGAAACCGTTCACAAGGAACAGCGGCACGGAGACCAACTGCTGGCCGCGACGATCGCGGCGTCACTCAGCAGGCTCGCCGACCAGGGAATCCGTCGTGTCGAGCTCGAAGGACACAGCACCGATGCACACTCACCCCAGATCGTCCGAACCCTTCCGGTCGGAGGTGGCGATCCAATGGACATTCTGAAGCTCGCACCGCCTCACCGTGGTTCAGCGCATGAAGCGGCGCGCAGCGAGGCCCCTTGATGATCTAAGAGCCAGTTTCGGCAGTGCCGATGTCTGGCCAGTGTCCTGTGCCGGGTGATGCGCGACAGCTCTGCGCCAGTTGATGCGCGACAGGGTGGGCCTGATTCGGCGATCCTGAATCGTTGACGCTTCCGTGGGGCGTCGTTGCGGATCAGGGGAGCCGGGATGGCGCTGGTTGTGTTGTCGGTGGTTGAGCAGCGGTTGGACGCGGTCCGGGCGGTGCTGTCTGGGGAGAGTGTGGTCGAGGTCGCCGTCCGGTACGAGGTGGCGCGGTCGACGTTGCATCGTTGGGTGGGCCGGTATCTGGAGGGCTCGGTGGCCGGGCTGGAGGATCGGTCGCATCGACCGTTGTCGTGTCCGCATCGGGTCGACGCCGTCGTGGAGGCGGCGGTCGCGGAGGTCCGTCGCCGGCATCCGCGGTGGGGTGCGAAACGGATCCGGATGGAGTTGTTGCGGCGGTTGCCGCCGACCTGGCCGGTCGGGGTGGAGCCGCCGTCGGATCGGACGGTGAACAGGATTTTGTTGCGGCAGGGGTTGGCGCAGCCGCGACCGCGGAAAAGGCCTCGGTCCTCGTTCGTTCGGTTCGAGCGTCCGGGTCCGATGCAGTTGTGGGGAATCGACATCGTGGAGGGGATCTGGCTGGTCGAGACCACGACAGGTGTCGTGCGGGAGGCGAAGGTGGTGACCGGGGTCGATGATCATTCCCGGTTCTGTGTGATGGCGTCGGTGGTGGAACGGGCGACGGGTCGGGCGGTGTGTTTGGCGTTCGCGCAGGCGTTGGCCCGGTTCGGTGTGCCGGAGGAAGTGATCAGCGACAACGGGAAGCAGTTCACCGATCGGTTCGGGAAGGGCGGGGAGGTGATGTTCGACCGGATCTGCCGCAAAAACGGGATCAGGCACCGGTTGACGCAACCGGCGTCGCCGAACCAGAACGGCAAGGTGGAAAGGTTTCACGGCACGCTGCGGCCGGACTTCTTCGACGAGCACGGGCCGTTCCCGAGCCTCGCCGCGGCTCAGGACGCGTTGGATGCGTGGGTGGTCGGATACAACACCGACCGTCCGCATCAGGGCTTGGATGCCAAGCAGCCAACGGTTCCAGCCGATCGGTTCGCACCGCTCCCGCAAGATCAGCGGGAGGTGTTGCCGCTCTGGTTGCCGCCGACGCTGACCGCCGCACCCGCGGTGCCCGCCGGTCCGGTGACAAGCGGCCACGACGAGGAACCGGTCACGCAGTCGGCGGGTTTGCCGGCCGGGTCAGGTCGGGAGGGTGGCCCGGTCGAGTTCGATGCGGTGGTGCCGCCGTCGGGGAACATGAGCATGGCCGGTCGCCAGTTCTGGCTGGGCCCAGCTCGAGCGGGTCTGACGGTCCGGTTCTGGGCCGACCTGCAGGTCATCCACCTCTCGATCGCTGGTGCCCGGATCAAGAGCGTGACCTCGCACCTGACGGTGGCCGACCTGGCCCGGCTGGTCACCACCCATCAGGCCGTGGCGGCGGGTCCGCCGCCGATCCCGTCCCGCCCCGACGGGTTGGGTGAGGGTGTCGCGGTCGAGGTCGACCGGGTGATCTCCCCGGCTGCGACGTTCGCGTTCGGTGGGAAGATCCTGACCGCCTCGACCCTGCTGGCGGGGCGGCAGGTCGGGATCCGGATCGAACCGACCGTGTTGATGTTGTTCGACCTCGAGACCCGGACCCTGCTGCGGACCCAGCTGAACCCGCTCACCCCGGCCCAGGTGTTCCGGCTCCGCGGGCTTCGCCCGGCAGGGCCGCCGCCGAGACCGAGTCTGGAGCCGGTCACGGTGCAACGACTGGCCGATGCCAGCGGCACGATCTGTGTCGCGACGCAGCGGATCGGGTGCGGTCGGGCGTTCGCGCGGCAGACACTCACCGCGCACGTATCGGAGACGACCATCACCGTCGAGCTCGGCGACGGTGACACCCACACCGTTCGCCGAACCACGGCCACGACCGTCACTACGATCAAATCCAGGCCGCCACAGACGGCTACAAAAACCTAGCCCTGCTGTCGCACATCAGCTGGCACAGAAATGGAGCGCCTCACCCGTCACAAGTCACGACGTCTGGCCAGGGCGGGCGCTGGGCGAGCAGGTCAGGGAAGTTGATCTGGAGGACGCAGAACTCGTTGTGCCAGGGGTCGCGGAGGACGCAGAAGTCGTAGCCGCGTTCCTACTGGTGGTCCTAGCGGGTGGCGCCGAGGGCTTCGAGGCGGCGGACTTCGGCCTGGCCGTCGTCGGTTTCGAGGACGAGGTGCATGCGCTCCTTGTACGTCTTGGGATCGGTGGTCCGCTGGAGAACGTGACGCCGTCGTCCAGGTGGTCGACGTCGACAAACGGCGGGGTGGCGCTCCGGCGAGGCAATCGTCACGGATGGGATCTCTCCCGGCTCGTTGGTCATAGCGGCACGACTGTGACTGAACTCGTCTACCGCCATCAGCTGAAGCCGGTGATTCAGACCGGAGCAACGGTGATGGGCGCGCATCACCTGCCGATGACCGTACGGCCTGGCGGCTCCCGCTTGACCGGGATAGTGCAGTCGACACAGTCGGGCGACGTTGTCGTGGGAGCAGAGGTTGGCTGAGCCGCCGGCCCTAGGCCATGCAACTCGTCGCGAGCAGACCGAGTCACTCAGCTCTTGGTGTGACGCGCAAGAGTCCTGCGGCCGACTCTCAGAGGCTAGCCTGAGCGCCAAGAAGGGATCCGACGAGGCATCTGGGCTAGTCAGAAACATGTTAACGGGGTGGGCCTAAGTGGACTTGAACCACTGACCTCTGCCTTATCAGGTCGAGCCTGCGGCCCTACCGAGTGGGCTGGCGGGCGGTCGGGCTGTCCAAGTGTGTCCAGCGGTGGCCTACTCAATCGCAGCCAGTTGTCACCCAGCTAGTCACCCGACGGACGAAGTCGTTGGACAGGCAGTCCGGCTGCATTCCGCAACGCTTATGGGCGGTAGGAAGTGGACGAGGCCTTCACTTTCCTCGAGAGGAGTTTCTCCGACTGCACGTCGTACACGTTCGAATTGCAGGCGTATGACGTGGTGGGTGATATGGCCTAAACCGCCGGCCTGGAGCACACCTCGGCCTCCATGGACGGTCAGCCGCGCAGTTACACCTTGCGGGCAACCCAGGTTTATCGCCGCGAGGGCGGCGAATGGAAGGTGGCCCACCGGCACGCCGACACCGTGATCGAGTGACGGTGCCAGATCACATCCGCACATCGGCATGGGCGGGCGTTTCCGCCCGTGGGGAACGTTTCCACTCGTAAGGGACGTTTCCACCCGCCCGGCTTCGGATCCGCTGAGCAAGTCCCAAGCGCGCCGCACGCACGTCACCGGCTCCACCAAGATCGGGCCGATCTCGATTCGCTCCACCGGCAGGGTCAACGTGAACCTCTTCGGCTTTACGATCCCACTCAGGAGGGTGAATCGATCATGAGCGCCAAGTTCCGGTTGGCCATGACCGGGCTGATCGTCCTCAGCGCCTTTACTGGCTGCTCCGAGGAAGACACCCCAAGTCCGCCGCCGAGCGTTGTGACGGTCACCGAGACTGCGAGCCCGACGCCCTCCAGCACTGCTCACCCGTCCGCGTCTACAAAGCCGAAGCGAGCGCACAGCCAAGCGAAATTCGATCACTTCATGGTGACAGTCGACGATCTCGAGCGAGTGAACTCCTCTGAGGTTCGTCTGCTGGCCAAGGTCTGCGTTCGCAGCCTGCCGCCCGACCCTCAGGGCAAGAGAACCCGGATTAGCTGGGATCCCTGGTCAGTACGAGCACGAGCAAAGATGATCGACGCCGACCCGGCTCACGCGACGTTCAAGGGCGCGTTCCCTGCGGACGACATATACCGCGTCGGGCAGTGTGCGTCCGGCTGGATTCCGTTCCTCGCTCGCGGCTCGGTGACCAAGATCAAGTACTCCAACGGTGTGGGTGATGGGGCTGTCTGGGACGCCGATCACCTCGATCGCAAGCCAGAGATCCGCGCCGAGCGATCACCTACACCGCAGAAGTCCACTCCGCCGACGAGGGGGAACGTTGACCAGGGCGCGTTCTGTACGCCCGAGGGCGCCACCGGTCGAACCAGCGCCGGAACTCCGATGGTCTGCAAGAGCAAGCACGGCGATCAGCCACGGTGGGTTCGGCAGTAAAGCCGATCAAGAGCCGCTCTCGGCTGCTTGCGACGCAAAGGCGGGGAATGATCAAAGATATCGGGACTCAGGGAGAGGGCTAGATCATGAAGCGCAAGACACTCAAGATCATCGGACTGTCACTGCTCGCAGGCGTGATCGTCGGCATGAGTCTCGTTGCTCGTCCTTTGATCGATCGGCTCGTGGAAAGTGTGGCAGCAACTGATCAAGAAAGGAACCCATGACCGGGCAGCTATCGTATTTCTGGGCGACGCTATCCAGTATTTCGATGGGCGCGAGTCCGGTGACTTTCTCCAAACGGGCGGTCAAATGAGCCACAGGTTGGCCAGGCCAGCATGTCATGGCTCGCAGGTCCGCGGCCGGCGCCAGCAGGGGCCGCGAACGGCTAGCGCGAACGCTCGCGCTCGAGGGCCAAGAGGAGCCGCGCCGTCTCGGCCGGCTGCTCGACCATCGGCGAGTGGCCCGCGCCGGCGACGAGCCGGACGGGTAGGCCGAACTCGCGATGGTACGTCTCGGCGGCGGCCGGCTTAACGAGCCGGTCGTCCTTGCCGAAGATCACGAGCTTCGGCACCTTCACCGCGCGCAGGTCGCGGGCGAAGTGGCCCTCGTCGACGTAGTCGGCCGACTCGTCGTCGGTGTCCTTGTAGGCGGTGTAGGTGAGCTTGTTGAAGTCCTTCACGAACTGATCCGGGACGTCGAAGCCCTTCTCGAACGCCTGGCCGAGGCCGTCGCGGATCGTGCCGTCGGTGGCGAGTCGCTTCATCGTCTCGCCGATCACGGGCGTCACACTCAGGTCGCCGAGGGTGTCGGTGTCGACATACTTCTCGTCCGGCTCGGTGTCGATGATCGCGAGGCGGCGAGCGAGCTCCGGATGGCGGGCGGCGAGCGCTATCGCGACCTCGCCGCCGGTCGAGTGGCCGGCGACGAGCGCCCTGCGCACGCCGAGCCGGTCGAGCGTGAGCGCGACGCGGTCGGCCTGCTCCTCCATCGTGTAGCCATTGCGCGGCTTTGCCGAGCCGCCGTGGCCGAGCAGGTCCACGCGGACGACGTGGTGGCCCGTGGCGAGCAGCGGCGTGATCCGGTCGAACCAGTCGCTCGAGGCCGCCCAGCCGTGGATCAGGACGATCGGCGGGTCGTTCACGGGACCGTCCTCGTGCACCTGAAGGTCGCCGCCCGGCAGGTCGATGATCCGCCCGCCGTCGGCCTTTGCCGGCTCGGTATCGCGATCGGTCACGATCGTGTTGACGACGACCAGCACGACGATCGCGGTAAGCACCCCGATCACGATCTTCCAGCCTCGCCTCACGGCGCCGAACCTACCTGTTGGAGGGTTCGAGGCGCGCTCTCGCCAGCCGCCGGGGAGGATGGGCCATAGCGGCAGCAGATGAACTCTTCAGGACAATTACCGAATGCATCGACCGGGTTGAGCGTTGAATAGCCGCGCGCCGGGAAGCCGACTTCCTTACGCGCACGGGAGCGCGCGGGAACGTCTTAACCTGTTCGAGCGATGATGTCGCTCATCTGGTCGGCGTCAAAGGCCCGCATGGTCTTGCTGCGCACATTCCCGGCCGCGCCCACCTGCAACACCAGCGTCGCGGCAGTCTCGTCGTCGGGTGCCTCCGCCACGCTGATGAAGTCGTACTCTCCCATGGTCCAGACCAACTCCCGGACCCGGCCACCGGCCTGCTCGACCATCTCACGAAAGCCGTTGCCTCGCTGTACGGCGCCGCCGAAGTCCTTGGTCCCTTGGTCGGTCCAGTTGCCGAGGATGACATAGATGGGCATGGGTCGCTCCTTTGGGAAAGCAGGCGCAAGCTCCGGGCAGTAGCCAATAGGACGCGCAAGCACATCGAGCAGGCCGAGCAGCTCCTGGGCATGTGGCCCCGACCTATCGCCTAACTCCTGCCTGCTCTCCGCACAGAATCGCTCGCTTATGATCCCCGGCGCATTACGGCCAGCACCAATTCACAATGGCGGCTAGCAGGGTGGTCAAGGGTGCTGGCTTCCGCGTCTTGAACTCGTGTCGACCACTGCGCGGGCGCCGGTGTCCCAGAATTTCTTCAGAGGAGGCCGGGCGGACGCACCTGTGGCGGCCCCGGTGCCCAGAAACTTCTTGACCTGGTCAGCAACACCAATAGGCACGCGGCGCGCACGCGCACGCACGCGTGGTCGTAAAACAAAGTCGAGGAGGCAGCGCGGGTCAAGATCGTCCCTCGGGACAGATGAGGTCATGAGGACGTATCGGCTCGTTGCCGTGCCAGCACTCCCAGTTCGCACAGCGGTTGCGACTCGCGGCCGGACGCGCCCCCGGTGCTCGAGGAGGTCCGATGAGCGACACCAAGCAGTTCCTTGACGAGATGATGCCGCGCATTCACAAGGCCGAGACTGCGCTGCACAACGGCGACGCCGGTCCGCGCTTCGAGATGTGGTCGCACACCGATCACGACTCCGCAGAGTTGCTCGCGGGTTTGCATCGCAGCCAATAAATCTCATCCGACGTGTGCCCAGGATTTTTTTTCGTAGGTAAAGCTCGACAGTCAGCCTTACCGGACACGCACGGGCACGCACGAGGCCCGTCTGTCTTTTAGTGGCTTGCGACGGCGACGTTACTCGGAGGATCTTGGTATGGGATGGCGCGGATGAGGTAGTGGCGCCTGCCGTCCTGTAGCCAGGTCCATGCATCGGCTGGAGGTACGTGACCAGCCGCCCGCCGCATGATCCGCAGTAGACCAACCCAGCCAACGGGTGAAACGAGACCTGCCGTAGTTGAGAGGTCGTCGGCTGGGATCCTTTAGCAGCCCGACTAGGCGATCGTGCGTCGCTTCATCGATGATCGCGGGCCAAACCGCCTTACCGACGACCTCGCCGTTATGTTCGCGCAGGCCAGCGATCCGAGAAGAAATCAGCACGCGTCGCAGCGTAGATCCGCGAGCCTTTCCCAACCGACTCTGATTGGATCTAGGAGCGCTCATCTAACACACAAGTCGCTCGTGCCGATGTACTCATCTTTATTGGCCTCGCCATAAACCCGGCGATCGGGCGTGGCATCTCATCACACACGCGGGGCGCGCGGGGAACATCACGATTTGATTATATTTTCATCAGTTCACAGCTCGAAATTAATCGGCCCGGTAACAGCCAGGAAAAGGTTCGGCGCGGACAGCCTCGGTGCCACGCCGCGGCACGCTAAATTACTTGCTCCGTGCCTCGATCCAGCGACACAGCGACATAAGGGAAGTCATGCGGAGAGTCTTGCGTGCCCTGAAGGTGCTGATCGCAGGAGGGGCCGCCCTGACCCTGGAAGCGCCCGCCCTGGTTTCGCCCGCCGCGCCGGGCGACGTCTTTGACGAGATTGTGATCGCACACCGCTCCGGGGCAGCGGCCAAGTTTGGCGAAGGCACGATGCTCTCCTACCAAGACTCGGTGGCAAACCTTGCCGACATCCTCGACGGCGATATCAACTGGACGAAGGACGGCACCATCATCATCATCCATAACTCCACCCTCGATCGGATCACCAATTGCTCGGGCAAAGTTTCCGACTGGCTGTGGACCTCGATCCGTGACAACTGCCTTACCGATGTCGGCAAACAGCCGCTTGTCCGCCTTAAGGACCTGGTCGCATACGCAAACTCGGTTGGGAAGCAGCTGGCCATCGAGTTCAAGCAAACTACGATCACGAACGCGCAAGCAAAGCAGTTGTGGAATACGATCAAGTCATCCAACATTCAGCTGGAAGCGCCACCATCGAGGCTGGCTGGTGCGCTGGACAAGGTCAAGGCACTGGATCAGGCCGATCCCGATCACAAGATCAAGTATGCGCTGGTAAGGGTCTCCAGCCCGTGGCCGTCGGTCTCCAAGGTGAAAAGTGTCGGCACCTACTTCCATGCCGGCCTATCGATTTCCAAGTCTCAAGTGAGCACTTACCAAGCTAACGGCATTAAGGTGTTCATGTTCACCGGCAAGAACGAGGACGATTACGCCACCATGGCCTCACGCAACCCATACGGCGTGGTGGTCGATGACTCGGAGCGGTTCCAGAAGTGGCGTAACCAGCAGAGGTAGCTCAAGGGGTTCCCGGGCCAATGGCGACTCTTCGCCTACCAAGCTCGATCAGAGCCCTGAGTCAGCTGAGCACTCAATGGGTTGTGTGAGTTCGGTGGACGACAAACGCCCACTGTCCCTGCACGGTGATCAGTCGCTAACAGTCGGGCACCGCCTCGCCAGAGGCTAATTCCTTGTGTGCGTGAATCCTTTTGCGCGGAGGGTGACTCCGTACCTGCGCTTTGTGTCGTCGAATTGACCACCGACTTCGCACCATCACTGGGCTCTCTGCCCTCGACATCCAGCCCATGCGCGCTACTCCAAATGGCTCCAGTCGCGCAATGACCCAACCGTTACCAGCGTCAACACGCAGGTCAGATATCGACCCCGTCCCTTGACCATGTACCCCCACGGACCGCCGGACCTCTGATGTGCCACACAGACCCGTGAATACCCGGCCTCAGGGCAGGCTGCGGCAGCGTCGGGTGCGGACTCGACGCTGTCGCAGAGACCGATGTTTAGGCGGCTGGGTCGATGATCACCGTGTGGCCGAGGTATTCGAGCTGGGTGATCAGCCGTCGGGTGTGGGCTTCGTCGTTGCGTCGGCTGTGCCAGTCGGCGCCCAGGTCGTGGTAGGGCTCGTCGCGTTTCAGCATCCAGTAGGCCGCCACCAAGATGGAGTGCGCGACCGCGACCTGAGCGCGGCCCATCCCACGCCGTTTGGTCAACCGGGCGTGCTGGGCAGCCAGATAGTTCTTGCCGTGCATCCGGCCGACCGAGCCGGCGGCCTCGACCAGCATCGCGGTCAACCATTTGTTGCCGTGCCGCTTCCCGGCCGGCGTCTGCCTGCCGGCGGACTCGTTCATCGCCGGCGCCACGCCCGCCCACGCGGCCAGATGCGCGGCGGTCGGGAACCGGGACATGTCGGCGCCGGTCTCAGCGACGATTGTTTCCGCGACTTTCGGCCCGACACCGGGAATGGTTTGCAGCAGCTCGATTTGATGCTGCCACGGCCGGCAGGCGTCGACGATGACCGCGTCCAGCTCGACCATCGCCTGCTCGACCAGATCCAGCCGACGCAGCATCGAGCGGGCCAGCCGGGCATGGTTGGCGTCGAAGTGTCCGGTCAACGCCTGGGCCAGATCGGGAATCTTGCGCCGCATCCTGCCTTTCGCCATATCGGCGAGCCGCAACGGGTCCGATTCGCCGTTGATCATCGCGGTCAGTATCGCCCTGGCCGACACCGTCTTCAGACTCGACGCGACCGAGGAGAGTTTGATGCTGGCGTCTTCCAACATCAGCTCCAACCGGACGATTTCGCGGGCCCGGTCCGCCATCAGCTGCACCCGATACCGGGTCAACATCCGCAGCCGACGGATCTCCGGCGGCGGCACGAACGACGGGCGGAGCAACCCGTGCTCCAGCAGCTGCGCGATCCACTCCGCATCCCGGACATCACTCTTGCGGCCCGGCACGGCCTTCATGTGCGCCGCGTTCAACAGCCACACCTCCATCACCTCTTCGAGGCAGTAGAACGGCGGCTTCCAATACGCCGACGTCGACTCCATCGCAGCGATCGTCACTCCCGATTCGACCAGCCAGTCCCGCATCACCCGCAACGACCCGGTCATCGTCTTGAACGTCCGCGTCTCGCTGTGTCGCCCCCGCCGCGAGCCCGGAGTGCGGACACAGACCGTGACCGACTCCTTGCCCACGTCCAAACCAGCAACCCGATCGAACATGACCTCCATGACGTCCTCCCTCCACCGGTGAGGCGACCATCGCCTCACCGCGCCGGCCCGGAGGGACCTCTGCCAGGACACAGACCCGCGTGCTCTCTCGCAACAACCCAGTGGCACCCGAGACCCCCGCGTCATACACCTCCAACGGGCTCGCCCGCACCAGTGTGTGCCGACGTCACCGGACCGCCCCCATTCTCATCAACCAGCGGAGCTATCGAAGATCGCAAGTCCGATACACCCCATGCACTCTGGGATGCTCGGTCTGCCTCGGCGTCGTGCTGGGGTCCGCGACGTCACCGGGAAGGCTCAACCTTATGCTGCCCGCCCGCGATGGTGAGGCTCTGGATCGATGGCTGCCTCCCGGTGGCGGTGATGGTCGGCGAGGACGCCCGATAGAGGCTTGGGGCAAGGGCAGCGAGACAGCGAACGGCCGCCCCAGAGTGCTTGCGCGTCGCCGGCCCAGCGGTCACATCGAACAGAAGGTGACACTCGTGATCGCCGGAATAGACACCCACAAAGACACCCTCGCGGTGGCGGTCGTCGACGATGCCGGCCGGCTCATCGCCGGAGGCGACATTCCCAACACCGAGCGCGGCTTCGTCCAGCTCGTCAACATGTTCGACACCCACCACGTGCTCCGGGTCGGCATCGAAGGCTCGGGCAACTTCGGCCGTGCGGTCGCGGTTCACCTGGTCCTGCGCTGGCTGCCCGACTGGCCGGTGGCGGTGGTGGAGGTGCCCACCTTGATGACCTCACGTGAGCGCCGCGGCCAGCTCGGCAAAGGCAAAACCGACCCGGTCGACGCGTTAGCGATCGCCCGGATCACCGCCCGCGAACAGCAGCTACCGCCGGTCCGGCTGACCGTCGGCCCGGCTGCGGATCTGCGCGCCCTGCTCGACTACCGCGAGGACCTGGTTCGTGAACGCGGCGCCCTGGTCAACCGGGCCCACTCCGAACTGGGCGGTCTGCGACCCGGCTACCAGCAACAGATCCCGATCCTGACCACCCGCGCCCGGGTCCGGGCCGCACTCGAGCTGATCAGCGACGACACCAGCGTCCGCGCCACCTTGTGCCGACGGCGCCTCGAACGCGTCATCACCATCGACACCGAGACAGCAGAACTGAAGCGGCAGATCGGCGGAATGGTCGCGGCCGCCGATACCACGTTGACCGACCTGTACGGCGTCGGACCGCTGATCGCCGCCCGGTTCATCGCCGAAGTCGTCGACATCCACCGCTACCCCAACCGGAACGCGTTCGCCGCAGCCAACGGCACCGCACCGCTGCCCGCCTCCTCCGGCCGCACCGTCCGACACCGGTTCAACCCTGGCGGGAACCGGCAGCTCAACCGGTCCCTCTACACAATCGCCATCACCCAGATCCGTGGCGACACCGAAGGCCGCGTCTACTACGAACGCAAACGCGCCGCCGGCAAGACCAAACGCGAAGCCTTGCGCTGCTTGAAAAGGCGACTCTCCGACATCGTGTTCACCACCATGCGTCACGACGCTGCAAATGCCGCCGCTCGGACCAACCAGCCTCCCCAGCCGGCCTGGCCGATCGTGGCCAAAGTGGGTGCGGTCGACGCAAATGAGGCACGACTGACTGCCTGAAGGCAAGCTGCGTGGCAAAGCTTCCAGCCTCGAACTCTGCTCTTCGCTGCGGCGTTCGACCACACCCACCTCGCAGCAACGTACCCCCACTCGTACCCCCCAAGCACCTCACACATCTGGGATACATCCCCCACAGGGCTTGCAACATAGAGGCCCACCGCCGGAAGTAGCTCGGGTCGGCCTGACCGCCCGGCGGCATGTACCCCCTTCGGGTGGGTGTGACGATGAGCGTCCACAAGCTCACAGCGGGTCCGGGTATGACTACCTGACCCGGCAGGTCGCGGCGTTGGACGCGACCGAGAAAGGTCACACCGGGCTGGCGTCCTACTACACCGAACGGGGTGAGACGCCGGGGGTGTGGATCGGTTCCGGCATGGACGGGATCGACGGCCTGACCGCCGGCGACCCGGTGACCGCCGAGCAGATGCGAGCGTTGTTCGGCTGCGGTCTGCATCCGCTGGCCGAGCTCCGCCAGCAGCAGCTGGAAGGACCGGACCTCACTCCACGCGACTTCCAGAAGTGCCCAGCTGGGCGCGCCGTTCAAGATCGTCGATGGCGACGTCAGCCCGTTCCGGCTCGAGGTGGCCAAACGCATCGCGGCGATCAGACGGCAGCCGGCCTGCCGGCCGGCGCGCCGCTGCCGGCTGCTGATCGGGCGCGGGTGCGGACCGAGGTGGCCCGGAGTTCTTCCTGGCCGAGCATGGCCGGGAGCCGATGGATGCCCGGGAGCTGGCGGGACAGATCGCGAAGGACTCGCGGCCGCGGACCCAGACAGTTGCCGGGTATGACCTGACGTTCTCGCCGGTGAAGTCGGTGTCGACCTTGTGGGCGGTCGCCGATCCGGCGGTGGCGGCTGTGATCGAACGGGCCCATCAGGCCGCGGTCAAGGACGCTTTGGCGTTCATCGAGGAGCATGCCCTGTTCACCCGGACCGGGCCGCAAGGCATCCGGCAGGTCAACGTGCGTGGCCTGGTCGCCGCCGCGTTCACCCATCGGGACAGCCGGGCCGGCGACCCGGATCTGCACACCCACGTCGCGGTGGCGAACAAGGTGCAGACCCTCGACGGACGCTGGCTGTCGATCGACGGGCGGGTGCTGTTCAAGGCCAATGTTGCCGCGTCGGAGACCTACAACACCGCCCTCGAGCAGCACCTCCGCGAGACATTGGGGGTGCGGTTCGCCGAACGGCCCGGCACCGACCCGGCGAAGCGGCCGATCCGGGAGATCGTCGGTGTCGACCCCCGACTGAACCAGCGCTGGTCGACCCGCCGCGCCCACATCAACACCCGCCGCGGCGAGCTCGCGATCCAGTTCCAGCATGATCATGGCCGACCACCGACCCCGGTCGAAGCGTTGCATCTGGCGCAGCAGGCGACCTTGGAGACCCGCGACGCCAAACACGAACCCCGATCCCTGGCCGAGCAACGCGCCACCTGGCTCGGCGAGGCCGCAGCCGTGTTGGGCAGCTCGGAGGCCGTCGCCTCGATGGTGCGGACGGCCCTGGCGCCGCCGGCCGAGACCACCACGATCGTCGACGCCCGCTGGGTCGCCCAGACAGCCGGCCGCGTCGTGGCCGTCATGGAGGAAAGCCGCTCGACCTGGCAGATGTGGCATGTCCGGGCCGAAGCGCAACGACAGGTCCGCACCGATCGACGTGCCCGCGGAACGGGCGCGCGCCTTGGTGGACCTGCTGGTCGATGAGGTGCTCGATCGCCGATCTGTTGCCCTCGTCGCACCGGCTGACGACATCGAGGAACCGGATGCGTTGCGGCGGGTCGACGGGTCGTCGGTCTACACCGTCGCCGGCGCCGCCCTCTACACATCACAACGGATCCTCGACGCCGAGACCCGCCTCGTCGCCGCGGCCGGACGCCGCGACGGGTCAGCCGTCGACGAGACGGCGGTGGATCTGGCCTTGCTGGAGATGGCGGCGAACGGCACCGCACTCGATGCCGGGCAGGCCGTCACTGGTCCGCCAGATGTGCACCTCCGGGGCACGTCTGCAGCTCGCGATCGCCCCGGCCGGGGCCGGGAAGACCACCGCTATGCGCGCCCTCACCCTCGCCTGGACCCAAGACGGCGGCCAGGTGCTCGGCCTGGCCCCGTCGGCTGCCGCGGCTGCCGTCCTCGCCGAGCAAACCGGGATCCGCACCGACACCCTCGCCAAGCTCATCTGGTCGCTTGCAGCATGGCGACCTTCCGGACTGGGCGGCAGCGGTCGGCCCGTCGACACTGGTGATCATCGACGAAGCCGGCATGGCCGACACCCTCTCCCTCGACACCGCCGTCCAGTTCGCCATCAATCGCGGTGCGAGTGTCCGACTGGTCGGTGATGATCAACAACTCGCCGCGATCGGCGCCGGCGGTGTCCTCCGCGACATCCAACAGAGCCACGGCGCCCTCCGCCTGACCGAGCTGCATCGCTTCACCGACCCCGCCGAAGCGGCAGCATCGCTCGCCCTCCGCGACGGCAAACCAGAGGCACTCGACTTCTACCTTGATCACGGCCGCGTCCATGTCGGCGACGTCGCCACCACGACAGAGGATGCGTTCAACGCTTGGGTTTCCGACCGAGCGGCTGGGCTCGACACGATCATGATCGCCCCCACCCGGAACCTCGTCGCCGAACTCAACCGCCGTGCCCGCGCGCATCGTCTCGATCACTCCCCTGCCGCATCCGAGGTGGCCTTGGCCGACGGAAACCAGGCCAGTGTCGGCGATGTGATCATCACCCGCACCAACGACCGCCGACTCCGCCTCACCGCCACCGACTGGGTCAAAAACGGCGACCGCTGGACCATCACCCACATCAGCCAACACGGCGACCTGACCGTCCGGCACAACCGCAGCCACCGCACCGTCCGGCTGCCCGCCGACTATGTCCGCGACTCGACCGGTCTCGGCTACGCCACCACCATCCATGCCGCGCAAGGCGTCTCCGCCGACACCATGCACGGCCTGCTAACGGAGCAGGAGTCCCGGCAGCAGCTGTCTTGGATCAGTAGGTCCTTGACGGATCTGTGTCGGTACCTTCTTGACGTTTTGCCTAGGAAATTGAGGTGTCAGCGGTCCGCGGCCGCTGTCCTTTGATGTTACGCACAGGCTGTTCGGTGGTCCGGCGGACGGTCCGGGTGTCTCCGTCGGGAAGCTCGACGGCGAGCGTCGTTTCGGACACGTGCACGGTCACCGTGTGGTGGGCGAATTGCCGTCCGAGTGCGACCTTCTGCCCGGCCACCATGATCACACCGGTGTTCGACGCGCGACGTTGCGCGGTGACCGGTTCGGTCGAGGGCCTGGGCACGGGCCCGGGCGGACGTCCGCGCTGTAGCTGGGCGGCTTCGCCGGGCTCCAGCGGATTGGCCCGGGTCCTGAGCAGCTCACGGGTCTCTGGGTCGAAGAACAGTAGCGGGCAGCCTTCCTCGATGTAGATCCCGACCCGGCGCCCGGCCAGCATCCAGGCTGCCAGGATGACCCGGTGTCCCAGCGACACGGTCCCGTTGTTGGCGACGGTCCGTTCGACCTCGAAGACCTTCCTGCTGGAACGGCTCCCTGGTCCGCCGTGGGACGCGACCGGCGGCGGGCCCGCCGGCACCGCTCCTCTGGCCGCCAGCACGTCCAGGTCGGCCACGCTGAAACGTGACCGCAACGACTTGATCCGCTGCCCGCCGATCGACAGGTGCACCCACTCGCTGTCGATCCAGAACCGCACGACCTGACCGGCCCGGCCGGGGCCAAGCCAGAACTGTTGCCGCCGCAGCCACATGTTGCCCGACGGCGGCACCACCAGGTCCAACTCGAGCGGCGCACCCGACCGGGGAACCCGCATGCTCTCCGGCTGCGGGTCAGTCACCACCGAACCATCCATAGCCGGCACCGATGCGGATGCCGATGGAGCGACCTCGAGCGAGGTCGGCAGCCACAGCTCGAGCCTGCCGGGGTCGGCTGGCGCGAACCGGTCGGCGGGCACCACCGGGACATGCTCGTCGAGGGCCTGGTGCGGCCGTTCAGAGTTGTATACCTCGACCCATGCGTCGACAGCCGTCTGGGCTTCCTCGACCGACTCGAAAGGTCCCAACTCGCTGATCTCGGGTCGGAACGTGCCGTGGAACCTTTCCACCTTTCCGTTCTGGTTAGGCGACGCCGGCGCCGTGAGCCGATGCGTGATCCCGTTCCGGCGGCAGATCTTGTCGAACAACACCTCGCCCCGCGACGGGCCGTAACGGCTGAACCGATCGGTGAACTGTTTGCCATTGTCGGTGATCACCTCCTCCGGCACCCCGAATCGGGCCAACGCTTCCGCGAACGCCAGACACACCGCCCGACCGGTGGCCCGCTCCACCACCTTCGCCATCACGCAGTACCGGGAATGATCATCGACGCCGGTCACGATCTTGGCCTCACGCAACTCCCCGGTAACCGGGTTGACCAACGAGATCCCGCCCACGATGTCGATGCCCCACAACTGCATCGGCCCCGGACGTTCGAACCGGATATAGGAGCTCCGGGGCCGCTTCCCAGGTCGCGTCTTCACCAACCCCTGCCGGCGCAGGATCCGGTTGATCGTCGACGTCGACGGCACCTGCGACCCGCCCGGCATCTCTGCCGCATGCCAAGCCGGGCCCGCACGCAGCAGCTCCAGCCGGATCCGTTTCGCTCCCCACCGCGGATGCTCCCGGCGCAGCTCGATCACCATCCGCTCGACCTGCCCCGGCGACTGGTGCGGACACGACCCCGGCCGGGACGACCGGTCGGCCAACCCACCGATCCCCTCACTCAGATACCGCCCCAGCCACGTATGCACCGACTGCCGCGACACCCCAACCTGAGTCGCAACCTCGGTCACCGAAGCCCCCGCCAACACCGCCCGAACCGCATCCAACCGCTGCTCGACCACCGACAACGCAACCAGCGCCAATCCCGGCCTCCTGAGTCCGACGACATCGCGGAACATCGTCGACCAACAGGCCGCACTCGCGGCAAAGTGTCAAGCACCTACCGACACACGAGTGTCAAGCACCTACCGGGACAGGACAGGCCAGGCAGCAGCACGCTGCCGAATCCGGCTCTTTCAGATCAAGGGCCGGGCTCCGCCCGGCCAGCCGGCGCGTGTCCTCGCTTCGCTGCGGGCCGCGCCGCCGTCTGGGTTAGCGCGCCACGCGGTAGCGGAGGTAGACGACTCTTGAACTAAAGGTGCGGGTCTCGACGAGATCGAGATCCACCCGGCGCTCGCGCTGGGGAAAGAACGGAATGCCACCGCCAACCAGCACCGGGTAGACCATGGCCCGGTACTCGTCGATCAGACCCAACGCGGCCGCCTCGGCGGCGAGCGTCGCGCCGCCGATCGCGATGTCGCCCTCCCCCGGCTCGGCTCGCAACCGCTCGATCTCCTCCGCCAGGCCGCCGGAGGCCAGACGGGCATTGCCCTGCACCGCCGACAACGTCGTCGAGAACACCACCTTTGGGAGCGGCTTCCAAAGCGCGGCCCACTCGAGCTCCGCGTCGTCGAGCGATGGATCCTGGTCGGCGGTCTCCCAGTACAGCATCGTCTCGTACAGCCGTCGTCCCAACAGGTGGACGCCGACCTCTCGAATCTCGTCGATCCAGAAGCGAAAGACCTCCTCGTCCGGCGCCCCCCAGTCGAAGCCGCCGTCCGGCCCGACGATGAAGCCGTCAAGTGAAACGCTCATCGAATAAGTCACGCTGCGCAACAGAAGTCCTCCTCGGTAACGGGTTTGACAGTACGACCACCGGACACCGCAGAACTCATCGCGGCTCGCCAAATCCCCTCAGATCTCCCCGGTGCTGAGTGACGAAGTGAGTGACTACGGGCCCACTAGAGCGCACTACTCAGCGCACGTCGGCGGACCGGCCCCACGCTCAACCGTTGACTCCCTCGGCGCACCGAGCCTGGTTCGGGACGAAGAGGTCTCAGGAATCTCGGCCATCCGGACGAGCATAATGCCTACCCAGACCAATATGACCGCGCCGCCCGTACGATGTCGATCTTCACGACCGCACGCGGCCGCTTCGTGACTTAGGGGTTTTGTCGATCGAAAGGTCCTCAATATTCGGAGACACGCACGTCGGCGAGTGAACGGCTGCAAGGCGGTCTGGCCGGAGGCAGGGCTGGATCGATCGGCCGCGCCAATGACCAGGATTTACTAGCCGTCTCCAAGAAAGAAGATGATCATGACGCTGGAGGCCCGTGACAAGTTGATGTCGCTGACGGATGTCTCGGAAATGTTGGGCATCCCCGTTCACACTCTGTACCGCTGGCGGTACAAGGGCCACGGGCCAGCCGGCTATCGGGTAGGCCGTCATGTGCGGTATCGCAGAGAGGCCGTCGAAGCTTGGCTGGAGCAGCGGGCTGACGAGCGTCGCTAGGATGCGACAAATGACTCCCGGCGCTGCGCTCTGCGCCAGGGGGTGGCGGCTGAACTCAATCCACCGAAGACCTCGAGCGAACCTTGAAGCTTCCAAGATCAACTACAGCAGGCTGGATTACGAGGCCCCGGGACGCGGGATATCTGGGTAAGGCCGAGGCAGGAAGGGTCGTGATTTAGATGGCTCATATCCGTAAACTTGGCGAACGCCGTTATCAAGCACGCTGGGTCGACCCGGACGGCCGGGAATGCTCCAAGATCTTCAGTCGCCGTACCGACGCCGAGGACAAGATCAAAGAAGTTGAGCACAGCAAGCTTGACGGGAGCTACATCGACCACAAGAATCCAATAACCGTTGCCCAGTACGCGAAGCAGTGGTCCACAACCCGTCCTCATCGCTCGACCACCGCGACTCGGGTCAAATCCATGATCGACAACCACATTGCCGGAACCCGACTCGGCGGTAGGAGGCTCTCTGCCGTCCGCACATCTGAGGTACAGGCGTGGGTGACGGAGCGTTCGCAAACCCTTTCTCCTGGCACCGTGCGGCTTGTAGTACAAACGCTGCGCTCGATCTTCAATGCCGCAGTCCAAGATCGACTTCTGGCAAGGAACCCGGTGACCCGCTTGAGCATGCCGAGGTCAGAGAAGCAAAGGATCACCCCGTTGTCCGTAATCGAGGTTCAAGACCTAGCCGGCGCCATGCCGGAGCGCTGCCGAGCCATGGTCATCACCCAAGCGGGCCTCGGTCTGCGAGTCGCCGAGTTACTGGCGCTCCGCGTACAGGATGTCGACTTTCTCCGGCGTACGGTTCGGGTCGAATTCCAGACAACCCCGGACGGCAAGTACCGAGTACCGCCCAAGACACCAAGATCACGACGCGCGCTGCCGTTACCGGAAGTGGTCGGCAAGGCACTCGCGGCGCACATCGCTGAGTTTCCGCCGACCGAGGACGGCTCACTCTTCACCACGGCCAACGGAAACCTGTACCGGCACGAGCATTACGGCGCGCGGATCTTTGCTCCATCTGTGAAGAAGGCTGAGCTACCGGCTGGCACGACGAGTCACGCACTGCGCCACCATTACGCCAGCGTGCTCCTGGCAGCCGGGGAGTCTGTGGTCGCAGTCGCCGAGAGGTTGGGCCATGAGAACGCGGCGCTCGTGCTCAAGACGTACGGGCATCTGATGCCGGATTCTGAAGACCGAACCAGGCGCGCAATCGACGACGCGTGGACGAGTGACGGAACACAGACGGAATCTGATCACCGCTAGAAGGCATCGAGCCTTGTCAGAGGCCAGTTTCCTGGTTGTGGCAGGTGTTGGATTCGAACCAACGTAGGCTTCAGCCGACGATTTTACAGACCGCTCCCTTTGGCCACTCGGGCAACCTGCCGTACCGCTCAGATGTCCATCCTGCGGCGGGGAGAAACAATACCCAACTGTCACCACTAGGGGCCAACCACCTGCTATCGCGACCAACCCATTCGACACAATGGCCAGGTCAGCGCGAGCAATCGTGGGGAAACGGAGCAGCAAATGGCAGCAGAGAACTCGTTTGACATCGTCAGCAAGGTCGACCGCCAAGAGGTGGACAACGCCCTGAATCAGGCTGCCAAGGAGGTCCGGCAGCGGTTCGACTTCAAGAACACCGATGCAAGCATCCGTTGGTCAGGTCAGGTGATCGAGATGGAAGCCAACTCGGAGGAGCGAGCGAAGGCCGTACTCGATGTCTTCCAGTCCAAGCTCGTCAGGCGCGGGGTCAGCCTGAAGGCACTCGACGCGGGCCAACCAAGATCATCAGGCAAGCTTTACAAGATCACGGCCGACATGAAGGAAGGCATCAGCCAGGAGAACGCGAAGAAGGTCTCCAAACTGATTCGCGATGAGGGACCGAGGAACGTCAAGGCCCAGATTCAAGGAGACGAGCTCCGTGTCAGCGGCAAGAGCCGTGACGATCTTCAGAGGGTCCAGGCACTGGTCAAAGCCGCCGATCTGGACTTCGCCGTACAGTTCACGAACTATCGGTAGTGCCCTGGGGGCAGGTCCCAATGCCGACGACCTCGAGAACCGCGGGACGAAGCAGCAGACCCCAAGGATCGTCGGAGAGCCACGAAGCGAGGAAGTTGATGTCGTGAGCGGAGGTGCTGCCGGAGAAGGCGGTTCGTCATCGACTCCGGCGACCGCTCCGCCGAGTGTGAAGATGCCACCAGTCATCTTCTGAACCGGGGTCCGCGCCTGTCGAGCCCGACTTCGACGACATGGGGCTCACCGTCGGTCAGGGCGTCGGTTGCACCATCTCCTCGACCAGCGCGTCTGAGGTCGAAGCCGGCTGGGTCGCGTCACTGGCCCACTCAAGGGCGTCAAACGGACATTCCTCGACGCAGATTCCGCAGTACATGCAGAGCGACCAGTCGATGGCGAAGCGGTCGAGCACATGCTGCGTACGGTCCCGGCTGCCTTGAGGCAGGCCCTCCACTACCTCGGTATGCGAGTCGATGCTGATGCACCAGGTCGGGCACTCGCGAGCACAGATCATGCACGATGTGCATGCCGGCTCGATCAGCCGGATCCATCGATGCGACGAGTCTGCTGAGCTCACGTACGCCTCCGGCGAGCCCTACCACCGACGGCCGACTCCGCAACCTCCGCGGGAACGGGTGAGGGCTGCGACTCATCGCGATCACCCCACACGGCCGGCTCGGGAACTCCGGGCGGCACCAGTCGTCGGCGGCCTGGCGTGAAATCGGCTTCCCCTGGCTCCTTGGCTCCGGGCCAGTTCATCCCGGTACGCGCGGCCAGCACCTCATCCTTACGAAGCGGGGTTCCCTCAAACTCGGGATCGAGCAGCAGCCGACGACGCTCGCCGCCGATGAACTCGACACCGAACAGTTCAGCCGCCTCACGCTCATGCCAGGCAGCACCGGCAAAGACACGGCTGATGGTGTCGATCCGAGGATCAGTTCGGGATAGCGAACAGCTCAACATTCTCGGCTCGGCCCTCTGGGACAGATTCCGTAAGACCAGAACCACACGAAGGGAGTCCCGGCGCCCGATCTCGTCGACGCAGCCGAGCCAATCGAAATAGTCGAACCCGTCCGCCTTCAGCGCCACGACTGCGGCCAGCCAGCCCTCGGGTGCCATCTCGATCACGACGGCACCCGTCCGGCGATCTGATCGAGCACAGCCGATAGTGCCTCCGGTGGGGGCGGGCAGCCCGGCACGTACACGTCCACAGCCAGCAATTGATCGATCCCCTTGGTCACCGCGTAGGAATCCCAGTACGGGCCACCCGATGATGCGCATGCCCCGAAAGAGATCACCGTCGGCCGCCGGCCACCCTGCTGCTCGCAGCCGTCGACGATTGCGGCGACAGCTGGCGCCAGCCGATCTGTCACTGTGCCGGAGATCACCACCGCAACCTGCGTCCGGTCATCATGGGTGGTTGGCGGGCGGCCCGTAACAACAGCGGTGGACGAGGCGGCATCGAATTCCAAAGCGCAGCACGCCAGCCCGACATCCAGCACAAAAAGTGACCGGTCGCCATACCAGTCGAGCCAGCGCATGGGTCCACGGTAATGCGACCCATGGTGAGCAGGCCGACGCGACCGCGTTACCGAACCTTGTCATGGGTTCTCATGAGCTGGATGTCCCTTAAATCACAGGAAGGCCTGCCTATTATGGGGTTAATCGGCAGCCTCAGCGGAGATCGCAGCCAACGAACCCCCTGACCCTCAGAACGGCTGAGGCACGCCAAGGAAGAAGGCACGCAGCGTAGTGAAGCAGGTCAATACCCTCGACCGGGTCGTCATCCGGTTCGCCGGGGACTCGGGCGATGGCATGCAACTCACCGGCGATCGGTTCACCTCGGACTCGGCAGTATTCGGCAACGACATTTCAACGCTGCCCAACTTCCCCGCGGAGATCCGGGCACCCGCCGGGACTCTGCCAGGTGTGTCAAGCTTCCAGCTGCACTTCGCCAATTACGACATCATGACTCCCGGCGACCGGCCGGATGTGCTGGTCGCAATGAATCCTGCTGCGCTCAAGGCCAACATCGGCGACCTGCCACGGGGCGGCGTGATCATCACCGACTCAGCCGACTTCACCAAACGCAACCTTTCCAAAGTGGGGTACCAAAGCGATCCGCTCACTGACGGATCGCTGGATGACTACCAGGTGCACGCGCTGGACCTGACCGGCATGACCCTGGTAGCGGTCAAGGAGTTCGGTCTCACTCGCAAGGACGCCACCCGCGCCAAGAACATGTTCGCGCTGGGACTACTTACCTGGCTCTACCACCGACCCACTGATGGCACGATCAACTTTCTAACCGCCAAATTCGCCTCCAAGCCCGCCATCCGTGACGCCAACATCACGGCGTTCAAGGCCGGGTACGCGTTCGGCGAGACCACTGAGGTGTTCGCTGTTACCTACGAGGTAGCGCCGGCACCCATGCCGCCCGGGAAGTACCGTCAGATTTCCGGCAACCTGGCGCTGGCGTATGGGCTGATCACCGCGTCGCGAAAGGCTGGTCTGCCACTCTTCCTCGGGGCCTACCCGATCACTCCGGCATCTGACATCCTGCATGAGTTGAGCAAGCACAAGCGGTTCGGGGTCACCACCTTCCAGGCCGAAGATGAGATCGCCGGAATAGGCGCCGCGCTCGGCGCAAGCTTCGCCGGACATCTCGGGGTCACGACCACCTCGGGGCCAGGCGTGGTTTTGAAGTCAGAGACCATCGGGCTGGCGGTAGCGACAGAGCTGCCCTTGATCATCTGTGACATCCAGCGGGCCGGACCCAGCACCGGCATGCCAACCAAGACCGAACAATCCGACCTGCTGCAGGTGATGTTCGGACGCAACGGCGAGGCGCCGGTACCCGTGCTCGCACCGCAGTCCCCCGCCGACTGCTTCCCAACCGCGTTGGAAGCAGTGCAGTTGGCGGTCAAGTACCGGACCCCGGTCGTGATCTTGTCCGACGGCTACATCGCCAATGGCGCGGAGCCGTGGCTGATCCCGGACCTCAGCGCCATCCCAGCGATCGATCCCCAGTTGGCGAACGCCGCCAACGCCACGAACAAGTCCGGTGAGCCCGTCTTCCTGCCCTACTTGAGGGATCCTGATACTCTCGCCCGTCCATGGGCGATTCCCGGAACCGCCGGCCTGCAGCACCGCATCGGCGGCATTGAGAAGGCCAAGGACACCGGCGCCGTCTCCTATGACCCCGCCAACCACGAAGAAATGGTCCGCACCCGGCAGGCCAAGATCAACGGGATCATCCAGGACCTACCGGACTTGATCGTCGATGATCCGGCCGACTCGGATGGACGCCATGCCCGGGTCTTGGTGCTGGGCTGGGGTTCCACGTACGGGCCGATCGTCGCCGCGGTGCGCCGGGTGCGTAAGACCGGGCGGCTGATCGCCTACACGCACCTGCGGCATTTGAACCCGTTCCCATCAAATCTGGGTGAAGTCCTCCGCAGCTATGAACGGGTGATCGTTCCGGAGATGAACCTTGGCCAGCTAGCGTTGCTGCTGAGAGCCAAGTACCTGGTTGACATTCGCAGCTACTCCAGGGTTCGCGGGCTGCCGATCTCACTAAGCGAACTCGCTCGTGATCTTCAGACCGAGATCGATGAACTGAAAGGGACTGACTCGTGACCGCCGTCGATCAGCTGCATGCGGAGCTTGATCACCCAATGAGTCCAGACGCGCACGGTGCCCCGCCCGGCCTGGCCAGCTCGGGACAGAGCTACCGAGGTCTTGCTGGCGTACCGCTGTCTCTCGAGCCCCTGAACCGTAAAGACTTTACAAGTGATCAAGAGGTCCGCTGGTGCCCCGGCTGTGGTGACTACGCCGTGCTGGCTGCGTTCCAGGGCTTCATGCCGGAACTCGGGATCAAGCGCGAGAACACCGTGATCGTTTCCGGTATCGGCTGCTCGTCCCGCTTCCCTTACTACGTGGACACCTACGGACTGCACTCCATTCACGGCCGCGCGACGGCGATCGCCACCGGTGTCGCGACGTCACGCGAGGACGTTGCGGTCTTTGTGATCACCGGCGACGGCGACGCACTCTCCATCGGCGGCAACCACCTGATTCATGTGCTGCGCCGCAATGTGAACCTGACGATCTTGCTGTTCAACAACCGGATCTACGGCCTGACCAAGGGCCAATACTCCCCCACCTCGGAGATCGGCAAGATCACCAAGTCCACACCGATGGGATCCCTGGACAACCCGTTCAATCCCATCTCGCTTTCACTGGGTGCCGAGGCAACTTTTGTCGCGCGGACAATCGACTCCGATCGAAAGCACCTGACGAGTGTGCTGCGGGCGGCCACCGCCCACCGCGGCAGCTCGCTGGTGGAGATCTACCAGAACTGCCCGATCTTCAACGACGGAGCATTCGATGCGATCAAGGACCCCGCGACGTCAGCCGATGCGATCATCCCGTTGACGCACGGCGAGCCGATCCGTTTCGGTGTCGACGGGCACCTCGGCGTGGTGAGGGATCGACAGACAGGAACCTTCTCAGTGGTTGAGGTTGATGCGGTCGGCGAGGACGCGTTGGCCGTACACGATGCCCACCTGGCAGATCCGTCCTTCGCCTTCGGACTTTCACGGTTAACCAATGCCGGCGTGCTGCACCGCGCACCGATTGGGATCTTCCGCGATGTGGAGGCGCCGACTTACGACGACCTGTCCCGCGACCAGGTGGCGTTGGCCGCCAGCCTAGGCAACGATGACGACGCTCTCCAGACGATGATTAACGGTGGAGACACCTGGACCGTACGTTAGCTTGCCTGCCCGAGTCATCGAGAAGTCTCAGATTTGCCCACTCTGTTGGCGGACCGCACGGCCGACAGATTCGCTGACTAGAGTTCGCTCCATTGGGGATGACCGGTCAGGAGACCAATCATGAGCTCGAACAACCCGTACGGCGGCCCTCAGGCGCCGTGGCCAGGTCAAGGGCCCGCTGGCCCCGCGCCTGGGCAGTCGCCAGCACCGTACGGGTATCCGCAGCAGCCTGCGCCAGGCGGCCCCTCGACCGGTCCTGGCTACTCATTCGGACCCTTCACCCCCGACCCGCAGGGTCCTCAGCCCGGCCCGTACGGATCGCCTCCCGGCCCTTACCGTGCCGGCCGAGCCCAGCCGCCGCCGCCCAAGGGCAAAGGCAAGATCTTGATCATCATTGGGGCGGCCGCGCTGGCGGTAATCCTGATGACTGTCTTAGCCGTGGCCGTGGCGACCCGCGGCACGCCGACCGCCAATCCTGGCGGGAACGCAAACACTCAGGGCCAGCAGACCGACCCATCGCAAGGCGGTGCTCCACAGAACACTCCACGGCCTTCGGACGCGGTCACCGCGTACCTGCAAGCCGTGGCCGCCGGTGACGCGATCGCTGCATTGTCCTACGCAGCCGATCCCGCGCCGACGGGTCGCTTACTGACGAATGAGGTCCTTGCCGAATCCCGCGAACGTGCCGCCCTGACCGAGATCGCCGTGCCGGTTGTCGAGGATCAGAGTGCGAAGTCGGTTTCTGCTACCTACACACTCGGTAACTCCACTGTCAGTGAGTCGTTCGACGTCGTCAAAGTGGGAGACACCTGGAAGCTCAGCCGTGCCGTCAAGGACCTCGATCTCAGCTTCATTGTGGACGGATCTGTTCCGGTCAAGATCAATGGTGTGAAGGTGACCGAGAGCTCCGTCGCGGTGCTACCCGGCTCGTACGCATTCACTACCGGTCTGCCTTATGTCGGCTACGGGTCCAAGAACGTTGTCCTGGTCAAGAGTCCATACGTCGAGGCCGACACCTACCGCATTCAAAGTCAACTGACCAAGTCGGGCAAGAATGCCGTAATTTCGGCAGCCAAGAAGAGCTACAACGGGTGCCTCGATGAGCATTCGCTCAAGCCCAAGAACTGCCCAATGAACTTCAACTCCAAGTACAAGTACAACAAGAGCACCATCACTTGGCGGGAGGCCGGGAGTGATCCGTTCCGAAAATCCAAGGTGACTTTCAGCGGAACACAGGCTCGGGTCGAGATTGCTCTCAACCTGAAGCTGTCTGGCAGTTGCACGTATCAAGGCCGGTCCGGTAACTGCTCCGGCACACTCACCGGGACATCGGTCGCTGTCGTCAAGGCGACTGAAAAGCCGCTCGACGTCAAGTGGCTCTGACTGTGTCGAAAGCAGGAGCGGCAGCGAACAAATCTGGCGCCGCGCGATGACCGAGCGGCTCGGGGGAACTGGCTACTGATCGGTAGCATGTGCCGAGTGACTGAGACTTCTGCTCAGAGACCTGCGATCGACTTCTCTGACTTCGACCCCGACGTCCGCATCCAAGATGATCTCTTCCGCCATGTGAACGGGAAATGGCTCAACTCAACAGAGATCCCGGCGGACAAGCCATTGACCGGTGCCTTCATGGAGTTGCGCGATCAAGCTGAAGCTGCGGTGCGCGACATCATTACGACGCTCCAGACTGGTGAGCCCGGGTCGGATGAGGCCAGGATCGCCGACCTCTACGCCAGTTTTATGGACGAGGAAGCGGTCGAGAAGGCAGGCTCGCGGCCGATCGTGCCGCTGCTGGCTGCGATCGATTCCGTCGAGACCGTGCTAGACCTGACGCGGATCGTGGGTGGCTTCGCGCGTAAGGCAGTGCCGGGGCTGGTGGCGCTCCAGGCGGAGCCTGACCCGGGCGATCCGAACCGATATGTGATGTTTGCCGGCCAAGGTGGATTAGGTTTGCCGGACGAGGAGTACTACCGACTCGAGGAGTACGCCGAGATTTGCGCTCAGTATCGGGCCCTTGTGTCGACATCCTTCGCACTTGCTGGCATTGCGGACTCCGAGGTTCAGGCGCAGCAGGTATTTGATCTTGAGACAGAGATCGCCGCCACGCACTGGGACAAAGTGAAATGTCGAGATCTGCGGCTGATGTACAACCTGATGAGCTTGGATGACTTCGCTGCCAGCTGTCCTGGACTGCATTGGCGGCAGTTCTTGGCCGGGGCTGACATCGCCGAGTCGAAGATGGGTGAACTGGTCGCGATGCAGCCAACATTCTTCACCGAGGTATCGAATCTGCTCAGCGAGGACCGACTGCCCGCGTGGCGGGCCTGGGCGCGCTGGAAGGTGATCAGCTCACTGTCGCCCTACCTGTCGAGCGCTTTCGTCAATGAGAATTTCCGCTTCTACGGCACGGTGTTGTCTGGCACGCCCGAGCTTCGCGAGCGCTGGAAACGGGGAGTGGCGCTGGTGGAGGCCTCGGTAGGTGAGGCCGTCGGCAAGATCTACGTCGACCGCTATTTCTCGCCGGTCGGCAAGGAACGAATGGATCAGCTGGTCGCGAATCTCATCGAGGCGTACCGACGTTCCATCACTGATCTTGATTGGATGACCGAGGAAACCAAGGATAGTGCGCTCGCCAAGCTCGCCAAGTTCCGCCCGCACATCGGTTACCCGACCAAGTGGCGGGACTACTCATCGCTGATGATCACTCGTGATGACTTGATCGGCAACGTAATGCGGGCCGCGGACTTCGAGGTCAATCGCGCACTGAACAAGATCGGCCAACCAATCGATCGCGAAGAATGGCTGATGACGCCGCAGACCGTCAACGCCTACTATCACCCCCTGAAGAACGAGATCGTGTTTCCCGCTGCCATCCTGCAGCCGCCATTCTTCAGCGAATATGCAGATGATGCTGTGAATTACGGCGGCATAGGCGCAGTGATCGGACATGAGATCGGCCATGGCTTTGATGATCAAGGCTCCACCTGTGACGGCGACGGCATGTTGCGTAACTGGTGGACCGACAAGGATCGCGAGGCGTTCGAGGAACGGACAAGGGCGCTGATCGACCAGTACAACGCGTTGGAACCAGCGCAGACGCTGGGGCATCGGGTCAACGGTCGCCTGACCATCGGTGAGAACATTGGTGATCTTGGTGGGCTCTCGATCGCCTTCATGGCCTACCAGATCGCACGGGACAGCAGCCCTGAGCCGGAACAGGACGGCTATACGCCGGAGCAGCGACTGTTCCTGAGCTGGGCATCGGTATGGCAGGCCAAGGTGCGCACCGAGATGTTGCTGCAGCGGCTGGCCACCGACCCTCATTCCCCCGCAGAATTCCGCTGCAACCAGATCGTGCGGAACCTTCCAGAGTTCTATGCCGCCTTCGATGTAGCAGAATCCGACGCACTCTGGCTGGACGAGGATCAGCGCGTCAAGATCTGGTAGTTATCGCGAGGTCGCTCGCATCGGTCCGCCGGGGCGGCCGTAGCCGTTGGCGACGATTTCAGCCATCACCGACAGCGCGATCTCTGCCGGTGCCTTGCCACCGATGTTGAGACCAGCCGGAACGTGGAGACGGCTCAGCGTCGCATCGCCGTACCTGCCCGCCAGCCCGTCGTACGTGGTCGCGGCACGCGACTTGCTGCCCATCATCGCGACATAGCCAGCCTCACCGTCAAGCAACAGGGCCAAGATCGCGTCGCGATCAGGAGTGTCGTGATCACAAAGCACCACAGCATCTGATGCTGACAATCCGGCGGAGCCAAGATCCTCAAGCGCTGTCGCGTCAGACAGCAGCGAGGGCGGACGTTCAACGACAGCCGCCAGCTGGATCAGCGCTCGAGCGATCGGGTTGTCAGTGACCGCGAAGACCCGGCCGTACACAGGCCGCGCGTCCGACCACGGCTGACCTGTTGGCGTCGTACACGCTCCCTCCACCATGCCGCCCACCCTAGTGGCCCGTGACCATCCCCACTCTGCTTCGGTATCCCACGTAGCGGGGAGGTTCGCGATGTACGCGGCATGCCCACCACGTACAGCGTCAGCGTCCCACGCAGCGTCGGATGTTCACCGAAGTAGGCGAGCCAGTCCGAGAGGTTCAAGCGGTACGGGTTACGACAGTGGTGCAGAGGTCGTCGAGGGCGTCTCGGGCCGGGCCAGCGGGTAGCGGCTCGAGGAGGGCACGGGCAGCTTGGGCGCGCCGGCGGACCTCCTCGCGGGCCTGATCAATGCAGCGGTGATGACGTAGCAGGTCCAGCACCTCGTGCAGCGCAGCCTCATCATGCAGGTCAGAGTCGAGCAGCTGGAGCAACCGGGCATCGGCCGGGTCGCTGGACCTGCGGGCCAGGAGCGTCGGCAGCGTCGGAATGCCCTCGCGAAGATCAGTTCCCGGCGTCTTGCCCGTCTCGTCGCTCGTGATGTCGATGATGTCGTCGCTGAGCTGGAACACCACCCCGATCTGCTCGCCGAAGTCAGCCATCACTTGCTGCAAGTGGGAAGTCGCCCCCGAAATCTTCGAACCAAACAATGCCGAGGTCGAGATCAAGGAGCCGGTCTTGTCGGCAACAACGCGCAGGTAGTGATCAAGCGGATCCGCACCGTTGGGTCCAACGGTTTCGGCGATCTGACCCTGCACGAGCCGGGAGAACGTACGCGCCTGGAGCCGGACGAACTCTGGGCCAAGATCGCTGACGATGTCGGAGGCGCGAGCGAACAGCAGATCACCGACAAGGATCGCGACGGTATTCCCCCAGCGGGAGTTCGCACTCGCGGAGCCCCGACGTATTCGAGCCTCATCCATAACGTCGTCGTGATAGAGGCTGGCGACATGAGTCAACTCCACGACTACCGCCGCCTTAACCACGTCGTCGGCGTCAGCGTGCGGGCCGATGTGGGAGCCGAGAACGACGAGTAGTGGCCGAAAGCGCTTGCCACCTGCTGCGATGATGTGCTGCGCGGCCTCGGTCACCATGTCGGACTCAGCTTCGGCGGCTTTGAGCAGGGCAGCCTCGATCAGCTCGAGCTCGGCTCGGATAGAGGCCTCGAAGACCTCCTCACGTGTCCGTTCAGCCAGCACGCTTCCCTCCATTTGCCGCTGCCCGCCGTCAGCGGATGAACTCTCCTGCTTGCTGGGCCAGGGCCAACAGTGGGCCCGGAAACACCCCGAAGGCTACCGTCGCGAGCAGGCCCACGCCGACCGCCGCGCGGGTGGTCCAGCCCGAACGGACCACGTTGGTGGCCATGATTCTCGGCTCGACGAAGAACATCAGCACGATGACGCGGATGTAGAAGAAGGCCGCCACCACGCTGATCACCACCGCCACGACAACAAGCCATTGGACACCGCCACTCCAGGCCGCGGCGAACACCGCCCACTTCCCGACAAAGCCACTGGTCAGCGGAATACCGGCGAAGCTCAGCATGAAGATCGAGAAGATCGTCGCCGCGAGCGGCGCCCGGCGCCCCAGCCCCACCCAACTGTTGAGAAGGGTCGCCTCACCACTGGGGTCGCGGACCATCGTCACCAGCGCGAAGGCACCGATCGTCGCGGCGCCGTACGCGACCAGGTAGAACATCACCGAGGAAATGCTGGTCAAGGACCCTGACTGACTGCCTGTCAGCGCCTGTGAGGCGCCCACGAATGCTGTCATCATGAAGCCGGCGTGCGCGATCGATGAGTACGCCAGCATCCGTTTGACATCGGTCTGGGTGATTGCCAGCACTGAGCCGACCGCCATTGTGGCAACGGTGATGATCGCCATGATCGGCTGCCAGTCCCACCGATCGGCACCCAGCGCAACGTAGAAAACGCGCATGAGGGCACCCACGGCCGCGATCTTGGTGCAGGCCGCCATAAATCCCGTCACGGGCGTCGGAGCTCCGGCGTACACGTCCGGTGTCCAAGAATGGAAGGGAACCGCGCTGAACTTGAAAAGCAGGCCGACCCCTACCAATGCCATTCCCGCCAGGAGCAAGCCCTGGCCCTGCCTGCTGTTACGGATTGCATCATCGATCGCAGACAAGGTGAAGGAACCGGAGTAGCCATAGAGCAAGGCCGCTCCATATATGAAGAGAGCCGACGAGAGAGCGCCCAACAAGAAGTATTTGAGCGCAGCTTCCTGCGACAGCAGTCGGCGTCGCCTTGCGATTCCGCACAGCAGGTACAGCGGCAACGACAGGATCTCCAGCGCCACAAACATGGTGATCAGGTCGTTGGACGCCGGGAAGAGCATCATTCCCAACACCGCAAACAGCGCGAGTGGGTAGACCTCGGTGTGTTCGACGCGGCTTCTGATCGCCTCGCGTTCGGCAATAGTCCCCGGCACCGCCGCCGCCTGCGGCGTGAAGACGCTGGCGTTCTCGATCTTGGTCTCGGCAAACATCAGTACCGACGCGGCGCTGAAGACGATCAACGCCGTCCACATGAAGTAGGTCGGTCCGTCAAGAGCCAATGAGCCGACCGCGACCACCGCCTCGTATCCAGTGGCCCAGTTCAGCAGCGTAGTGACCAGCGCCAGAGCGAGGGACGCAAACGTGACGAGGAGCTGAACAGCTCGCCGCAGCTCGCGTGGCACGACCGCCTCGGCAAGTACACCAAGGCAGGCCCCAGCGAAGATCACCAGAACTGGCGCCAGCAGGCCGTACTCGATGTTCGGCGCGGTGATCTCCATCGGCGACATTGCAGAGATGATCATCAGCGGCCTCCCTCGGCTGTCACCCTGGGTTGCGGATCAGTCACGCCGACGTGTTGCATGGTGGCCTGGGTCGACGGCTCGATGATCGACAGCATGGGCTTCGGATAGATGCCGAGCAGGAGGATCAGCAACACGAGCGGGGCCATGGCGAGCCGCTCACGACCAGTGATCTCGGTGACCTTCTCCTTGACCTCGTCAGGAACCGACCCGGTCATTGTCCGCTGGTACATGATCAAGATGTAAAGCGCAGCCAGCACGATCGCCAGCGTAGAGATCACCGCGTACGCGGGGTGCCGGCTGAAGGTTCCAGCCAGCACCATGAACTCAGAGACGAAGCTGGACAAACCTGGCAGCGACAGTGTTGACAGCCCGGCGAACAGCAGCAGGCCTGCCAGCACCGGGGCCACCCGATCGACCCCTGCGTAGTCATTGATGTCCCGCGATCCGCGGCGCTTGATCAGATATCCGGCCATGACGAACAAGGCCGCAGTGGACATTCCGTGGTTCAGCATGTAGAGCGTTGAGCCAGTCAGGCTCTGGCTGGTGAAAGCGAAGATGCCAAGCACGATGAAGCCGAAATGGCTGATTGATGTGTACGCGATGAACCGCATGATGTCCCGGCTGCCGATCGCCAAGATGGCGCCGTACAGGATCGAGATGGTGGCCAAGACAAGTACGACTGGGGTTGCCCACTGGCTTGCCTCCGGGAACAGGCCAAGGCAGAACCTGATCATGCCAAAGGTGCCGATCTTGTCCATCACGCCGACCATCATGGTGGCGCTGCCAGCCGTGGATTCCTCAGCCGCGTCCGGCAGCCACGTGTGCAGCGGCACGAGCGGCGCCTTGATCGCAAACGCGAACATGAAGCCGACGAACATCCACCGGCCAGCGGCAGTCCCAAAATCCAGCTGGCTGAGAGTGCTCAGCAGGTAGCTTGGCTCCCCCGCCTCGGCTGACTGCACATACAAGGCGATGACCGAGGCGAGCATCACGAAGCCGCCCAGCAAGCCGAAGATCAAGAACTTGGCCGCCGCGTACGTCCTGCGTGGGCCGGGCCCGAAGCCGCCGATCAGGAAGTACATCGGGATCAAGATGACCTCGAAGAACACGTAGAACAAAAACACGTCGGTGGCCAGGAAGAGGTACAGCGCAGAGCTCTGGACCGCGAGCACCAGGGCAAAGAACACCCGCGCGTCATATTTGGGAGCCAAGGTTGCGGCACCTGTGGGACGAGGTCCTTCGACAGGCGACGGACCTGGATCCACTGGCTCGAAGTCGCGCCACGAGGCAATGATCACCACTGGAGTGATGATCACGACCAACAACACCAGAGTGAGGCCGAGGCCGTCCAGACCCAGTGCGTAGTACGCACCAAGCGGCTTGATCCACGGCACTTGCTCGACCATCTGCATGCCACCGCCGATCTTGAACTGCGCGGCGATGATGAGAGCGAACGCGAACGTGATCAATGAGATCAGAAGCGCCACCTGTTTGGCAGCCTTGACGCCTATGAAGATCAGCAATACGGCACCAGCTGCCGGCAACAGCGCCAGGATGGTGAGCCAGGGAATCGCCATCATTCGCCCCTAACCCAGCCGGCCCAGCACAATGACGACGCCGACAATCGCAGCACCTAACGTCATCGTGAGCGCGTAGGACCGGACGAAGCCGTTCTGCACGCGACGCAGCCGAGCCGACATGCCGCCAATCGCTGCAGCTGTGCCGTTCACCGTGCCATCGATTCCGTCGTCGTCGAGTCTGACGAGCTGAGACGTGAGCTCCTGTCCCGGACGCATGAACACTGCTTCGTTGAATGCGTCGCCGTACAGATCGTTGCGTCCGGCCAAGGTGAAGAAGGACCGGCTCTCGGGCTGGGTCAGCGGGATGTCGCGGCGTGGCCCGAAGAGCCACACGCTGATCCCGATGCCTATGGCGACCACCACGAGCGTGACGAGCGCGACGGTTGAGAAATGCAACAGGCTCGGCGGCTCCTCGGGCACTCCGCCGCCCACGGCCGGATCGAGCCAGCCGACGATCCAGTTGTTGAGGACTAATCCACCGATCGCCGACGCGATACCCAACAAGATCAAGGGAACCGTCATGACCAGTGGCGACTCGTGGGGGTGCACACCTTGCTGCCAGCGCTTGGCGCCGAAGAACGTCATC
Organism: uncultured Actinomycetota bacterium; assembly: GCA_963836855.1. GTDB lineage: Bacteria > Actinomycetota > Actinomycetes > Propionibacteriales > Propionibacteriaceae > Microlunatus. The sequence continues at coordinate 99,475 of CAWILN010000010.1, forward strand.
AGCATCAGCCGGGTCATGTAGAAGGCCGTGATGCCGGCGCCCAGCATAGCGAGCGCTCCGACGACCGCGCTCTGCTCGAAGGCAACCTCGATGATGTGGTCTTTCGCATAGAAGCCGGAGAAGAACGGGAAGCCGATGATCGCCAGGTAACCGGCCGCAAACGTGACGAACGTGATCGGCATTATCCGCGCCAGGTCGCCGTAACGGCGCATGTCGACCTCGTCGTTCGTGGCATGCATCACCGAACCTGCCCCGAGGAACATGTCGGCCTTGAAGAACCCGTGCACAAGCAGGAGGAAGATCGCGTACGCGTAACCCGCCGGCCCGATGCCAGCGGCCAGCATCATGTACCCGATTTGGGACATAGTTGAGCCCGCCAGGACCCGCTTGATGTCGTCCTTCGCGCAGCCGATCCAGGCGCCGAACAGCAACGTCACCGTTCCGACAACCACGACCGCCGTGCTTGCCGGCGGCGACTCTGTGAAGATCGCATTGCTCCGCGTAATGAGATAGACGCCGGCCGTCACCATGGTGGCGGCATGGATCAGCGCAGACACCGGCGTAGGACCCTCCATCGCATCCAAAAGCCATGACTGCAACGGCACCTGTGCCGATTTGCCACACGCGGCAAGCAGCAGCAGCAGACCCAAGATCAACGCGGTGGTATCGCTCAGACTGGGCATACCTGTATTGACGTCGATGAAGGACGAAGATCCGAAGGTAGCGAGCATGACCATGACGGCGATGGACATGCCCATGTCACCAACCCGGTTGACTACGAACGCCTTCTTGGCTGCTGTCGCGGCTACCGGCTTGTACTGCCAGAAGCCGATCAACAGATACGACGCGAGGCCCACGCCCTCCCAGCCAACGAAGAGCACCAGGTAGTTGTCGGCCAGGACGAGTAGCAGCATCGCGGCGACGAAAAAGTTGAGGAAGGCGAAGAAGCGTCGCCGACGATCGTCGTGCGCCATGTACCCGATCGAATAGACATGGATCAGCCCACCGACGCCGGTGATCAACAGCACAAAAACTATCGAGAGCTGGTCGATGAGCAATCCGACGTCGATCTGCCAGTCTCCGCTAGAGATCCAGTTGTACAGCGGCACGGACACAGCACGAGTCGCCTCGTCGCGGCCGAGCAGATTAATGAAGTAGTAGAGACCAAGCGCGAAGGAGGCCAGTGGCGCGGCGGCGCCGAGGTAAGGCCCCCATCGGTCGGCGCGCCGGCCAACCAGCAGCAGGACCGCGGAGCTTGCGGCAGGGATAGCAATCAGCAGCCAGGCTAGGGTGAAGAGGCCGGTCGCCGGCGTGGGCGTCACGATCTCGAGTGGGAGCATCGCAGTCCTTTAGAACTTCAGCAGATTCGCGTTGTCGACCGAGGCCGAGCGGCGGGTACGGAAGATGGTCACGATGATGGCCAGCCCGACGACGACTTCAGCGGCAGCCACCACCATCACAAAGAAGGCAGCGACCTGGCCGTCCAGTGTGCCGTGCATCCGGGAGAAAGCCACGAGTGCGAGGTTGGTCGCGTTCAGCATCAGCTCGACGCACATGAAAGCGACGATGGCGTTCCGTCTGATCATGAAACCGACAGTGCCGATAGTGAACAGGATCGCCGAAAGCACGATGTAACTGGTGGTGCTCATCTTTTCTGGGCTTTCTCGCTCGCGCCCAATAGGTCGCCCTCGCGAGATTCGGTCCCCATCATGTTTGATCCTCTGTCGTGCGGGGAGTTTCGTCTTCGGTGATCGCTTCGAGCGTCTCGTCGACGGGCTGGACGAGGCTTTGGCTGTCCAGGACTGCACCGCGTGCCTTCAGCGTGGCCGAAACTGAGAGCTCGGAGACGCTGCCGTCAGGGAGCAGAGCCGGCGTGTCTACCGCGTTGTGCCGCGCAAAGACACCCGGAGTTGGCAGCGGGCCCGGATGCTGGCCGGTCTCTGCGTACCGCTTCAGCCTCAATCCGGCCAGGTCGGACTGCGTGCGACGCTTAGACAGTCGCTCGCGATGGGCCAACACCATGGCTCCGACAGCCGCGGTGATCAGCAGCGCCGAGGTGGCCTCGAAGGCGAAAACGTAGCGATCGAATATCAGCGCGGCAATGCCTTGAACGTTGCCCCCGTTCTCCGCATTGGCAGCAGCCAGCCCAATCGCAGGACCGACGATCGCATTGCCGATAGCAAAGACGAGCAGTGAGCCGAACCCGAGGCCGGCGAGAATGGCCAGCGTGCGCTGTCCCTTGATCGTCTCGACCAAAGACTCGGCAATGTCGACGCCCACCAGCATCAGCACGAACAAGAACAGCATCAAGATCGCGCCGGTATAGACGATGATCTGCACCGCAAAGAGGAATGGCGCCTCCAAAGCGGCGTACTGAACAGCCAGGGAGATCATCACCGCCGCCAGGCAGAGTGCGGAATGCACAGGCTTGCGCGCCGCGATCATTCCCAGGGCCCCCAAGATCATCACAGGCGCGAGCATCCAGAATGCCACGGCGGCGCCGGTGACAAGCGGAATCAACAAAGGTGTCAAAACGATCACTCCCGACCCTTCGCCGCGTGCTGGCGCCGGTATCGGAAGCCCTGATTCATCGGGCGCGGCCGAGCGTCGCTGATATCGCCCGCGCGGTCGTCCGGCTGACCTGTCGAGGGCAGGCCGAGAAAGTACTCCTCCTCGTCATCACCCAGCCTGCGCTCGTGGGGCGGCTCCTCCATGCCGGGCAGCAGTGGAGCAAGCAGATCAGACTTCTCATAGATCAACTTCTCGCGGGTGTCGTCGGCGAGCTCGAACTCGTTCGTCATGGTCAGGGCTCGTGTCGGGCAGGCCTCGATGCACAGACCGCACAGGATGCAGCGTAGATAGTTGATCTGGTAGACGCGGCCGTAGCGTTCGCCGGGCGAATACCGCTCCTCCTCAGTGTTCTGCGCCCCTTCAACGTAAATTGCGTCGGCCGGACAGGCCCAGGCGCACAGTTCGCACCCGACACACTTCTCCAGACCGTCCGGCCAGCGATTCAACTGATGGCGGCCGTGAAAGCGAGGAGCTGTTACCCGAGGCCCGTTGGGGTAATCAATCGTGAACGTCTTGCGGAACATCGTTTTGAAGGTCACCCCGAAGCCGGCGACGGGATCAAAGAATCCCATCAGGCCTCACTCCCTTCCTTGGCCGGCCCATAACCAGCCGATCGATCTGACTGTTGATCTTCTTCACCGGTCAGAACCTGGGCAAACTCCGGCAGCACCTGGTCGCCCATCGGCGGGACAGGATAGCCGCCGGCGAAGGCGTCGAACTCACCTATCCCTTCAGCCGCAGACTCTGCAGCGGCCTCCTTGGGTTCCTCCTTGCCGCCGAAGAACGCGAGACCCACCAGCACGGCGAACACCACTGCGGCTCCAAGCCAAAAACCGCGGCCGCTAAACCACCCCTCCTGCTGGCCCATTCTCAAGATCGCGATCATGACCGTCCAGACCAATGAGATGGGAATCAGCCATCGCCAGCCGAACCGCATGAACTGGTCGTATCGCAGACGCGGCAGCGTGCCACGCAACCAGACGAAGATGAAGAGCATCCCCAACACCTTCACCAGGAACCAGAGCAGCCCCCAATAGCCGGTATCGGCACCTGGCAGAAGATTGAACGGCAGCGGGGCGTGCCACCCACCCAGGAAGAGCGTGACGGCCAGCGCTGAGACCGTGATCATGTTCATGTACTCGGCCATGAAGAACATGGCGAAACGCATCGAGGAGTACTCGGTGTGAAAGCCCCCGACCAGCTCGCCCTCCGCCTCGGGCAGATCAAACGGCGCCCGGTTGGTCTCTCCGACCATGGAGATCACGTACATGACGAACGACGGCAGCAGCTGCAGCGCGAACCAGACCGGTACGCCGAAGACGGTTGCCGGTTCAGCTTGTTTGGCGACGATCTCCGACGTTGACAGCGAACCGGCGTACAGGAACACCGCGACCAGCGCCAGACCCATCGCGACCTCGTAGCTGATCACCTGTGCACTCGAACGCAACGCTCCCAGCAGCGCGTACGTCGAGCCTGACGACCAGCCTGCGAGCACGATCCCGTACACACCGATCGAGGCGACCGCGACGATGAACAACACCGAAACCGGCAAATCGGTGACCTGCAGCGGCGTGATGATGTCGGTGAACGGCACTCGCACCAGACCAGCCATCGGAATTACGGCGAAAGCGGTGATCGCCGGGATGGCGACGACAAAGGGCGCGAGCATGAAGACGACCTTGTCGGCCGCGCTCGGCGTGAAGTCTTCCTTGAACATGAGTTTCATGCCATCGGCCAAGGACTGCAGTAGTCCGAACGGCCCATTCATTGTGGGGCCCTGGCGGTGCTGCATGAAGGCGACGACCCGGCGTTCGTACCAGATGGTGAACAGCGTCAGCACCAGCAGCACCACAAACGCAAACACTGCCTTGAGCAGCACCACCCACCACGGGTCGTTGAAGAACACCGTGAGGTCCATCGGGACAAGCGGACTCATTGGCCTGCCTCCGCGTCATCGTCTTCGACGGCCGCCGGCCCGATCGTCACGAGATCGCCAGCGGTGACGGCAAGGTGCTGCGGAATTCCCAGTCCCGGAGCACGGCCTGGGAGCCACACGACCCCGTCGATCATCTGTGAGTCGAGCACGGCCGGCATCATGATGGATCCGCGATCATTACTGATCACTGCGACGCTGGTGATTCCGGCGTCCGCGGCAGTGCTGGGACTCATTCGTACCTCGGGTGCACGTGCTGTGGCCTGAAGATACGGCTCACCGTCCAGCGCGCGGCTCTCGTCGAGCGCCATCCGCCAAGTGGCTAGCAGAGCAGCGCTGCTCTCCGGTTCCGGTTCCGCAGGCTCACCTGCCGGGTAGTCGGGGGCCTCGGTGCGTTCGCCCTCCCAGCTGCCCAATTCGTCGAGTTCGGCGCGGGCCCGAGCAGCCGTACGGAATCCCAGATCTGTTCCGAGGGCATCGGCCAGCGCGGCCAAAACCCTGAGGTCGGACATGTCGTTGGGTCGATCGATCACGATCTCGAACGACCGATTCCGGCCTTCCCAGTTCACGAATGTGCCTGCCCGCTCGTGCATCAGCGAGACCGGAAAAACCACATCGGCACGCTCGGTAACCGACGAGGCGCGGGTCTCCAAGCTGATCACGAAGTTGACTGCCTCAAGTCCCTCGAGCGCGGCTTGCGGATCGACGAAGTCGTTCGGATCCACGCCCGCCACGATCAGCGCCTCGAGCTCACCATCGGCAGCGGCGATCAAGATCTCGTCGGCGTCGCGGCCTTCCAGCGAGGGCAAGCTCTCAACTCCCCAGGTCGTTTGGGTATCGACTCGGGCGGCGGGATCCGAGACCGGCCTGCCGCCGGGCAGCAGATTGGGCAGACAGCCGGCTTCAACCGCGCCGCGATCTCCCGCCCGGCGTGGTACCCAAGCGAGTCGCGCGCCGGTACGCTCGGCAAGCCGCAGGCAGGCACTGAACGTTCCCGACAGACCTGCAGCCCGCTCACCGATCAAGATCACCGAGTTGGCGTCGAGGGCGATCTCTGCCAGCCGATCGTCGTTCGCCGGATCCGTTGCGGCGACCTGGTCGAGCACGGCTGGTTCGTCGCCGGGAAGGCATGGGATGAGCTGGGCGCCCATCCTGCGAGACCCGTTGCTGGCGTACGGCGCCAGGGTCCATGAGATGAGGTGCTTCTTGCGGAAGGCCTTGCGTAACCGGAGAAAGATCATGCCGGCTTCCTCTTCCGGCTCCAGGCAGACCAGCAACACCGAACTGGCATTTTCAAGATCAGCAAAGCTGACACCGCGCCCGGTCCCAGCGACCGCGTGGGCCAGGAAGTCGGCCTCCTCAGTGGAATGCTGCCGCGCCCGGAAGTCGATGTTGTTGCTGCCCAGCACCACTCGAGCGAACTTGGAGTAGCTGTACGCGTCCTCGAGCGTCAACCGACCACCAGTGAGTACGCCTACCGAGCTCCCGGCTGCCTGGAGGCCGCGGACGGCTACATCAATCGCCTCTGGCCAGGAGGCGGGACGGAGCACGGCATCGTCTCGAACGAGGGGCCAGGTGAGTCGGTCCTCGCCGTCTCCATAGCGGAGAGCGAAGCGGTCCTTGTCGGTGATCCATTCCTCGTTGACGTCAGGATCGTCCCCTGCCTGGCGTCGCATCACCTTGCCACGTCGATGGTCCACCCGGATCGCCGAGCCACAGGCGTCATGCTCGGCAATTGAGGGCGTGGATACCAGGTCGAACGGCCGGGATCTAAACCGGTACTCCGCGCTGGTCAAGGCACCCACTGGACAGATCTGAATGGTGTTGCCAGAGAAGTAGGACTCAAAGGGTTCCTTCTCATAGATTCCGACCTGCTGCAGCGCGCCCCGCTCAATGAGTGCGATGAACGGATCACCGGCGATCTGTTCGGAGAACCGGGTGCAGCGTGCGCAGAGCACGCAACGCTCACGGTCCAGCAGGACATTCGGCGAGATGCTGATCGGCTTCGGATAGGTGCGCTTCTCGTCGGTGAACCGGCTCTCGGCGTAACCGTGCGACATCGCCTGGTTCTGCAGCGGGCATTCCCCGCCCTTGTCGCAGATCGGACAGTCGAGTGGATGGTTGATCAGCAAGAATTCCATGTTCCCGCGCTGTGCCTTGTCGGCGATGGGGGAGGTGACCTGCGTCTTGATCTTCATGCCAGGTGCCACCTCGAGCGTGCAGGAGGCCTGCGGCTTGGGGATGGGACGCCCAGTTCCTCCATCGGGCACTTCCACCAGACACTGGCGGCAAGCGCCCACCGGATCAAGCAGCGGATGATCACAAAATCGCGGCACCTCTACTCCGATGAGCTCGGCGGCGCGAATCACCAGGGTGCCCTTCGGCACCGACACCTCGATGTCGTCGATGGTGAGGCTGACCAGATCCTCGCGCTTTTCAACGGCGGCCTCGCTTTGGTGGCTGGCGATAACCGTCATAACGAGACCTCCTTTGCCAGCCCGTCCGCGAGCCGCGATACCTGCGAGCTGACACATAGATCAGTGACACTCATGCTCATGCTCCTGCAGGCTCGCGGACGAAGATCGTGCTGCGCTCATACGGGAACAGCTCCCAGGCCGGAGTGTGCATGGCAGCTTCGAACTCGTCTCGGAAGTACTGGATAGCTGAGGTGATCGGCGAGGTCGCGCCGTCGCCGAGAGCGCAGAACGACCGGCCGAGAATGTTGTCGCAGAGGTCCAGCAACTTCTCGATGTCGCCCTGCTGTCCGCGGCCCGCCTCCATTCGCTTGAGTATCTGCACCAGCCACCAGGTGCCCTCGCGGCATGGCGTGCATTTGCCGCACGATTCGTGCTTGTAGAACTCGGTCCAGCGCAGCACGGTGCGCACGACCGAAGTCGTCTCGTCAAAACACTGCAGCGCCTTTGTTCCGAGCATCGACTTCACGCTCGCGATCGCCTCATAGTCGAGCGGCACGTCGAGGTGGGCGTCGGTGAGCATAGGCGTCGAGGAGCCGCCTGGTGTCCAGAACTTGAGCTGATGGCCCTCGCGGATGCCGCCGGCAAGATCAAGAAGCTGGCGCAGCGTGATGCCCAACGGCGCCTCGAACTGTCCCGGGTTAGCAACGTGGCCAGAAAGTGAGTAGATGGTCATTCCTTTGGACTTCTCAGTTCCCATTGACGAGAACCAGTCGGCGCCATTGGCGATGATCGATGGCACCGAGGCGATCGACTCCACGTTGTTGATCACCGTCGGAGATGCGTAGAGTCCGGCTATCGCGGGGAAGGGCGGCCGCAGCCGCGGCTGGCCCCGGCGGCCCTCCAGGGAGTCCAGCAGCGCGGTTTCCTCGCCGCAGATGTAGGCCCCGGCGCCGGCGTGCACGATGATCTCGAGGTCGTACCCGGTGCCCAGAATGTTGTGCCCGGCGTACCCGGCCGAGTACGCCTCACGGACCGCCTGATGGAGACGGCGTACCACGTGCAATACCTCGCCTCGGACGTAGATGAATGCGTGGTTGGCGCGGATCGCGTACGCGGAGATGATCACTCCCTCAACCAGGGTGTGTGGAGAGGCCATCATCAGCGGGATGTCCTTGCATGTTCCCGGCTCGGATTCATCGGCATTCACCACGAGGTACTTCGGCTTTGGGTTGTCCTGTGGGATGAAGCTCCACTTCATTCCGGTCGGGAATCCCGCCCCGCCGCGTCCCCGGAGGCCGGACTCCTTGACGAGCGTGACCACCTCGGCTGGATTCATCCGCAGTGCAGACCGCAGGGCGTCGTAGCCGCCACGGCGTTCGTAGTTGGTCAGCTTCCAGGCGCCCTCGTCTGCCCAGTTGGCCGTCAGCACAGGCGTTAAGGGATCGGTCACCGGCCCCCCTCATCTGGTCGATCCGGCACGTGCTCTGGGTCTGGAGCCCGCCAGCCACGCTCCTCTGCAATACGCAAGCCAAGCAGCGAAGGCCCAGCAGCGGCCGGCCCCTCATCAGCGCGTTCGTCTGGGAATCCAGCAAGCACCCGCTCGGCCTCCTTCCAGGTACACACCCGAGCGCCGCGAGTGGACTGCAGTTCGACACCGGCGCGCAGTTGATCAACCAGCTCGATGGCCTTTTCAGGCGTGATGTTGTCGAAGAACTCCCAGTTGATCATCACCGCGGGCGCAAAGTCGCACGCCGCGTTGCACTCCACATGTTCCAGCGTGATCTTGCCATCTGACGTGGTCTCGTCGTTGCCGATCCCTAGATGATCTTGAAGTCTCGCGTACACTTCGTCGCCGCCCATGATCGCGCACAATGCGGTGGTGCAGACTCCGACGTGGTACTCCCCAACTGGCCGCCGCTTGTACATGGTGTAGAAGGTTGCGACGCCGCTGACGTCAGCCGCTGTAAGACCAAGGATCTCGGCGCATGCCTCGATGCCAGCCGGAGTCACGCGGCCCTCGACACTCTGCACGAGATGCAGCATGGGCAGCAGTGCCGAGCGAGCCTGCGGATACCGCGCCGCGATCAACCGCATCTCCTCAAGCGTTGTGTCGGTGATCTTGGTGTCTGTGAGGCCGTAATCCAGGCTCGGCTCATCGAAATGCGTGACAAAGTGCCCGTGGCCGACGAGTTCCTCGGACGCGACATCACCGCCGGCGTGCCCATTCGGCGACGGCGGCTGAGGTTCGATGAGCTCGCTCATCAGCGATCAACTCCGCCCATTACGGGATCCAGCGATGCCACCGCGACGACGACATCGGACACCATGGCGCCCTCGCACATGACTGGCATTGCCTGCAGATTGGTGAAGCTCGGATCCCGGAAGTGCGCACGGAACGGACGCGTTCCGCCGTCAGAGACGACGTGGGCGCCGAGCTCACCGCGCGGGCTTTCGATGGGGATGTACGCCTGGCCCGGCGGCACTCGAAAGCCTTCTGTGACCAGCTTGAAGTGATGGATCAGTGCCTCCATCGACTGACCCATGATGTGCTTGATGTACTCGTTGGAGTTGCCCATGCCGTCGGAGCCGATCGACAGCTGCGCCGGCCAGGCGATCTTCTTGTCGGCGATCATGATCGGCGCGCCTCGCATCTTGTCCAGCCTCTCGACGCATTGCTCGATGATCTTGATGCTCTCCCACATCTCGTTCAGCCGGATCCGGAACCGCCCGTAGGCGTCCATGGTGTCCCAGGTCTGAACCTCGAAATCGTAGGTCTCGTATCCGCAGTAGGGCTGCTTCTTGCGCAGATCCCAGTCGTAACCGGTTGATCGCAGAGGCGGCCCGCTAATGCCCAAGGCGATGCATCCAGCAAGATCGAGATAGCCGACGCCGGAGAGCCGGGCTTTGAAGATCGGGTTCTCGTTGCAGAAGGCCGCGTACTCAGGCAGGTGCTTCCGCATCCAGACGACCAGATCTTTGACGAAATCCAGAGCCTTGTCCGGCAGATCCTGAGCAATACCGCCAGGCCGGATGTAGGCGTGATTCATCCTGAGACCTGTGATCAATTCGAGGGCGTCCAGCACCTTCTCGCGCTCACGGAATCCGATCGTCATCACGGTAAGGGCGCCGATCTCCATGCCACCGGTGGCAATGCAGACCAGGTGGGACGAGATGCGATTCAGCTCCATCATCATCACCCGAATGACATTGGCCTTCTCGGGAATCTCAGCCTCGATGTCGAGCAGCCGCTCGACGCCTAAGCAGTACGCGGCCTCCTGGTAGAGGGGCGAGAGATAGTCCATCCGCGTACAGAAGGTGACGCCTTGGGTCCAGTTACGGAACTCCATGTTCTTCTCGATGCCGGTATGCAGATAGCCGATGCCGCAGCGGGCCTCGGTCACCGATTCGCCCTCTAATTCCAAGATCAACCGGAGTACGCCGTGGGTGGACGGGTGTTGTGGTCCCATGTTGACCACAATTCGCTCGTCGCCGCGCTCAGCCTGCTCAGAGACGATGGAGTCCCAGTCCTGCCCGGTGACCGTGTAGACGTGACCCTCGGCAGCGTCGGCGGCGGCACCGAAGGGATCTTGCTCTGAGGACGTGCCCGCGGAGCCCGTCGAAGGGCCCGTGCGTTCGTCGGTCGTGCTCACGAGTACGACCTCCTTTGGTCTGGGGGTGGAATGGATGCGCCCTTGTACTCCACCGGAATGCCGCCGAGCGGGTAGTCCTTGCGCTGTGGGTGGCCTGGCCAGTCGTCAGGCATCAAGATTCGGGTCAAGGCCGGATGGCCGTCGAAGATGATCCCGAACATGTCATAGGTCTCGCGCTCGTGCCAGTCGGCGGTCGGGTAGATCGCCACGACCGATGGAATGTGCGGATCGGCGTCGGGCGCCGAGACCTCGAGCCGGATGCGGCGGTTGTGAGTCATTGATTGCAGGTGATAGACCGCGTGCAGCTCACGATCCTTGTCTCCTGGATAGTGCACGCCGGACACGCTGCTACAGAACTCGAACCGCAGATGAGCGTCGTCTCGGAGGTACCGGACCAGCTCAGGCAGATGCTCGCGCGCGACATGGAAAGTGATCTCACCGCGGTAGATGACGACCTTGGTGATCACGTCGCTGAAGTTCGGAACCAGCGCACCGATCCGTTCATAGACCTGATCCCACCAGCCACCGAACGGCGGAATGGCTGCACCTGGAAACTCCACAACACGGGTCAGTCCGCCATATCCCGAGGTATCGCCACTGCCCTTGACGCCGAACATGCCCTCACGGACCTGGAGCACCTCCGCCGTCGGTTCCGCGGTGGTGAGTTGAGCTACGTCCTCCTCCGCCGCAGTCGCGCCAGATCCAACATCGGGCGCATCCCCGGTCAGGGACTCCGGCTTGGTTTCGGCGTCCGGCTCGGATTCGCCCTCAGGCACCGCGCCCTTGATCGGCGCGTTCTCATCAGACTCCTCATGAATCTCCGCTGAGCTTGTCGAAGCGCCTTCATCGCGCCCTTCGACAGGCTCAGGGCTCATGTCTTTCGGCTCAGGGCTCACTTCTTGGGGCTCAGGGCGCTTTGCCTGCCTACGCGTCCGCTTCCGAGGCGGCCGACGCGGGGTGTCTTCGGTCATCGAAGCAGACCCTTCTGCTCAATTAGGGCCGGCGCCTCCAACTGCCGCTGCTCCGCCTCCTGCGCAGCGACGGTCGCGTCGATGCCGATCGGGGTGTCCCGCACCTTCTCGCGCAGCTTGAACATCGCGTCGACCAGCATCTCCGGTCGCGGTGGGCAGCCAGGCAGGTACATGTCGACCGGAACGACGTGATCAACTCCTTGCACGATCGCGTAGTTGTTGAACATGCCGCCAGTGCTGGCGCACACACCCATGGCGAGTACCCATTTCGGGTTGGGCATCTGGTCATAGATCTGGCGCAATACCGGCGCCATCTTCTGGCTCACTCGGCCAGCGACGATCATCAGATCGGCCTGCCGCGGCGAGGCACGGAACACTTCCTGTCCCCACCGGCCGGAGTCGTAACGTGGCGCGCCATAGGTCATCATCTCGATGGCGCAGCAGGCCAGACCGAAGGTGGCCGGCCAGAACGCAGCGCTCCGCATGTAGCCGAACAGATTCTCAATGGTGGTCAACAGCACACCGCTGGGAAGCTTCTCTTCGAGGCCCATCTCAGCCAACACTCCTGCTTGCTTGCATTCTCAATCCCAATCCAGCCCACCCCGTCGCAGCACGTAGAAGTAGGCGATGAAGACCGTGCCGATGAACAAGATCATCTCGACCAGCGCGAAGGTACCCATCTGGTCGAACGCCACAGCCCATGGATAGAGGAAAACGATCTCAATGTCGAACACGATGAAGAGCATGGCGGTGATGTAGTACTTGACCGGAAACCGGCCGCCACCGACTGGCTGCGGGGTGGGCTCGATGCCGCACTCGTACGAGTCGTACTTGGCCCGGTTATAGCGGCCAGGACCAACCAGCACGCTGGTCAGAATGGTCAGCGCGACGAACGCTGAAGCAATCGCCAGCATGATCACGATTCCGAAGTACGGACTCACCAGCCAGCCTCCAGTCCAAAGAAATGCGAGATGATCATGCCGCCGGCGCAATCCTGGACAGCGAATTGATCAACTTATCCATCGCGTCCCCATCCTCGGCATCGGTCAGATTCGCAAGCAGCTTCAGGGTGAACCGCATCAGCCTTCGGCGGGGTAGCCCATAAGTCGTACACACCCGCATCACCGCTGGATGCCCGATCAGCTTCACGAAGGCGCGGCCCAAGGTGTAGTAGCCGCCGAGCTCGGTCTTGAGCTTGGCTGGATACGACTCCAGCGCCCGCTCGGCCGCCGGAGTACCAGGACCACGCTCGTGCGCCTCTGCCATCGCGCTCGCCGCGATCTCGGCGGACTCCATCGCGTACGCGATGCCCTCGCCGTTGAAGGGGTTGATCATGCCGCCGGCATCACCGACCAGTAGCAGGCCGCGCTCGTAGTGAGGCTGGCGGTTGAAGCCCATCGGAAGGGCCGCTCCTCGCACCGGGGTGATCATGTTTTCAGTCCGGAAGCCCCATTCCTGCGGTGTGTTGTCGAGCCAGCGCCTGAGCAGATCTTTGTAGTCGGTCTTGCCAAAGGCGGAGGACGTGTTCAGGATTCCCAGACCGACGTTGCAGGTACCGTCACCCATGCCAAAGATCCACCCGTATCCGGGCAGCAGGGCGCTCTTGCCGGGTTTGCCGTCCCAGAGCTCCAGCCAGGACTCCAGGTAATCGTCGCGGTGACGCGGACTCGTGTAATAGGTGCGTACGGCGACGCCCATGGGCCGGTCGTCCCGCCGATTCAGCCCCATGGCCAGACTCAACCGCGTCGAGTTTCCATCTGCGGCGACGACGATTGGTGCGGTGAATCGGCGGCCGTCCTTGGTGCGGACCCCAACCACTCGATCGGTGCGGGGGTCGATGATCGGCTCGACCACATTGCTGAGCTCATACAGCGTGGATCCCGCTGCCACCGCGTGACGCGCCAACAACTGGTCAAAGTCGGCGCGTGGCCGGACCAAGCCGTATGACGGAAAGTCAGCAAGATCGGGCCATTCCAGCTGGAAGGGGCGTTCGCCGCCATAGATGCGCAAGCCCCTGTTGTGTAGCCAGCCGGCCGTTTCCGATGTGTCGATGCCCAACCGGATCAGCTGCCGGGTGCCACGCGGCGTCAGACCGTCGCCACAGACCTTCTCTCGCGGAAACCGGCTCTTCTCCAGCAGTGAGACCCGGAGACCATGCCGAGCCAGATGCGTAGCCGTGGCTGAGCCGGCGGGACCGGCGCCAACGACGATGACATCGGCGTCGATGGCAGACGCGCTCGAGTCATCGCGTCCGTCAGTTGCCGCGTACGGGCCCAGCCCGTCCGTGGTGACCGGCATGGCATCTCCTGGCGTTCCGGGACTTAGTGAAAAACTTCACTAAGTCATCATCCATGAGTCTACGACTCCCAGGGAGACCCCGTCGTCCTGGGCCCAAAGACACTCGGGTCGTGCCAGATCTCAACTATGCAAGGAAGAACGTGCACATTTAGACATCACCGACGTTGCGTAAATCTTGATCGTCCAGCTGAATGTCGAACCCCGCTGGCGGTCGGACAACGCCAAAATAGTGGGCCTCTCCGCGCTCCCAGAAACGCCGCCAGTCCGGATCGTCCGGGCGTTCGGCGTACCGTTGGGCGCGTACCTGCGGATCAACGCCGAGATAGACCGCAAGATCAATGAGGTCGGCTAGTTCCGGTCGCGCGGCATAGACGCCCTCCACGATGATCAGATCAGCCGCCGGAATGGTTTTAGGCGGCGCCAACCGACCGTCGTCGGCGTCCCAGTCGTACGGCTGGAACACGGCCGACCGCCCGACTAGCAAGGGCACCAGCGCTTGGTCGCGAAGCCGTTCCCAGTCGATCACGGCGTCGACCACCGCTACGTCTGACATTGCCTCCCGCTGCGCGACGTTCAACCTGAGCAGCGTGTGCCGATAGAAGTCATCCCCTTCGAGCACCGCAGCCTCGGACCGTAGTGCGACTGCGGTCGCCAAGATCGACTTGCCGGCGCAGCTTGGGCCGTCAATGGCAATGACAACTGGCCGGTCAACTCCGGCCTGACGCTCGGCTGCAAGGTCGAAGATCGATGACACCGCTGCTGAGGATCGCATCCGCCAGGCGAGCAAGTGATCGGGTGTGTCAATATCCCAAAGCTCAGCCTGCGTCAGCTTGTGGGTGACCAATCCCGGTCGCAGTGCATCGAGCAGCCGGCGCGCCGATACTCCGGCGGCACCGCCCGGCCCGGCGGCTGCCACCAAGAGAGCAGCCGCGGCCGGCCGCAATGCCAGCTGGAGCGGCTGCTCCCGGCCGCTCGAATCAATGCCGACCACCGCCTCAAGGCTCGGATCATCCTCCAGGCGGCTGAGCAAGGTCACTGCTGCTTCACCGCCGAGGGGCGCGTCCGCAGGCAACGTGACGATTGCATCAGTGGATTCGGCAAGGGCTCGGCGCACACCAGCCACCAGTGCCGCTGCTGGCCCCCCGCCGGGCGGATCCTCCGAGGTAAAGATCGCCGGCCGGGCCACTTCACGCACTGAGCCAACAACCACAACGACAAAATCCTGCGGCAGCGAGGCGAGCGAGCGGTCCAGCAACGGCTCGTCTCCAACCAGTTGGGCCAGCTTGTCCGGTGGAAAGCGCCGCGACGCGCCACCGGCCAGCACGATGGCGGTGACGCGTCGCAACGAAGTATGGCTACTCGTCAGGGTCAGGGCTGTTGTCCTTGGGCGCATTCGCGCTTCTGGTTTCACTGGCGCTATCGACACCGGCTGTTGTCTTGGCAGCAGTCGAGTTGAGCAGCACAGACTGGGCCTTGATCTCGTTGTAGTTGCCCAGATAGGCCCCATAGACCGATGGATTCGGGATTCGAAGCATGACCTCGTTGCTTTCCCGCAGGCTGGTCATGGTGAGGTTCTGCGAGGTGGCGTAGACGAGCTTCTGACCTGCGACGCCCTGATAGGTGCCGTCGATCAATATCACCTTGTTGTGTACGTAGAGACCCTTCTTGGGACGAGTGTTCCAGGTGGGAATCTTGCCGTTGAGAAGCTCAGCAGTTACTTCGGGATAGATAGTGTCCTGACTTCCGGGACCATCGGGATAGATCACCTCGACACTGCAGCCCGCCTTCTTGAGAGCCGAGAGCTTCTCTGCCAAGTAAATACGCGCACTCGTCCAGAAATATGTCGTGAGCTTGATGGAGCTCGGGCAGCTGACATCGTTCAGGATGTTGTAGAGCGTGTCGGACTCTTTGTGGAGCCAGCCCGTGGGAAGAAGTACTCCTTGAGGTTTCCGCTCTCCACGGTGTGGTAGTAGTCGATATTCGTGTGGTCCGGCAGCATGTCGTTGAAGTTGTCGACGTTCGCGTCGTAGAGGGTCTTGTCGCCGACGGTCGTGTAGGTGTTGTTCCACGACCGGCTGACGCCAGTTTCGGCTGGGTTCGCCGAGGAGTTCATGGACACATACTTCGCGCCGCCCGTGCGGGAGAACAGGTAGAGCTTGGGGTGAATAAACGAGGGCTTGTTTGCCATGCAGCTGTACTTGCAGGTCCGGAGATAGCTGCCATCGCTCGTGCCCGTGCCGAGCGCGCTCCTCAATTGCCTGATTTGATCAGTCTCGGTGTGACTATCGATCAGAAGCCGTACCTGGGCGCCCCGCTTCTTGGCGTCGAGCAATGCAGTGACCATAGGTTGGTAGTCGAAGGAATAGGCGACAAACCGGATGACGGAGCCGGCTGGAACGTTCTTCACCGCTTCAATGATCTGGTTCATGAGAGCGGCCTGCTCAGTGCGCGATAGGGAAGTTGGATCATTGAAGGTCACACCGGCTGTCGGCATGTACGCCGCCTGCGCCGGCGGCACGATGACCATCCCGAGCGCCAAGACGACGAGCGCGACAACGGCTCGTACCAAGTACCTCATATAGAACTGAACCCCCGATTCAGTGATCGAAAACAGACCCGCGATCCCATCCCCTGGTCTCCCCGGCCCGGCTAGAAGCAGCCCGCACGCTAACACGCAGGGCAGCCGCCAATCCGGCGAAAACTGAAGCTCATGGGGCACCTGTGGACGACACGCTGAAGGCGAGGCCAAGTTGTGATCAGGCCTGTGGAGGACGGCGAAGGTCACAGCCGGATAACGGTGGAAAGTGCAGCAATACTGGCTTGGTGAAGGCGTTTGGGCTCCTGCCAGCCGCCCTAGTGCTGGTGGCCTGCAGTGCCGGAGAACCGGCGACCGCTCCTCAGGCCTCAGCGCCCATGCCGACAGTCACAGCAGCGCCGACGCTTTCCCCGTCCGCGCCGTCGGCTCGGCCCAGCGCCACTCCTACGGCCAAGCCGACGAACAAGCCCAAACCGCCGCACCCGATCTCGGTGCAGGCCTTGATCAACAAGAAGTACGACGGCCGCAACCTCAAGCTAGATCGGCTGGTCAGGGACTACGGCGCGTACAAGCGCTACATCATCACCTACCGCGGTGACGGGCTCACCATTTCGGGTGTGATGAATGTCCCGGACGGCAAGGGCCCGTTTCCAGTGCTGGTCCTCAATCATGGGTACATCGATCCCGACACCTACTTCCCGGGGCAGGGCATGCCGCGAGAACACGACTACTTGGCCCGGCAGGGCTACGTCGTGCTGCACACCGACTATCGCGGTCATGCTTCGTCTGACAACGACAAGAACGTGGATTACGAACTCCGGTTGCCGTATGCGGTCGACACGATCAACGCGGTCAAGGCGGTCAAGTCATCGAAGCTGAAGTTCCTGGACAAGGATCGGGTCGGCTGGCTCGGCCGCTCCATGGGCGGTGGCGTGACCTTGACCGCGCTCGTAGCCCAGCCGGGCCTAGTCGATGCCGCCGTGATTTACGCATCCGTGAGCTCGCTGGCGGCCGACAACTGGAAGCAGTTCTCTCGACGGTCGGAGGATCGATCCGCGACCAATCGGCGGATGGCGCGGACGTACGGACTGCCAGACAAATCGCCCGAATTCTGGCGCGCGGCCTCGTCGCGGCCTTACTTCGATCGGGTGACAGAGCCACTGCTGGTCCACCACGGCATTGAGGATGACACGTGTCCGATCCGCTGGTCAGAAGCGACCGTCAAGGCGCTGGAGGTGGAGGGCAAAGAAGTCACTTTCGTCACGTACCGCGGGGAGGGTCACACCTTCGAGGGTCAGTGGCAGCGGTCGATCGAGCGGACTGCGTCCTTCTTCGACAAGCACCTTGACTAGCCGAGCGAGTCTCGCATCGGGATCAGCTTGGCGTTCGACTCAGCAAGCTCCGCTGCAGGGTCAGACCCCGCCACGATGCCACAGCCGGCGAAGATCCTAATTTGACGCGGGTCGGTTTCGCTGAGCTGTCCACAGCGGAGGGCGATCGCCCATTCCCCGTCCCCATTGGCGTCGATCCAGCCCACCGGTCCGGCGTAGCGCTCTCGATCAAGATGCTCCAGCTCAGCGATCAGCGATCGTGCGCTGTCCGTAGGTGTCCCGCACACTGCAGCGGTCGGATGTAGTGCGGCGGCAAGCGCCAGTGAGGCCATGCCCTTGTCGGCGACCCCCGTGATGTCAGTCGCGAGGTGCAACACGTTCGGCAGTTGGAGGACGTACGGCGCATCGGGCACATTCATGCCCGAGCAGAAGGGAGTCAGTGCCCGGGCCACGGAGCGAACTGCGTACTCGTGCTCCTCCAGATCCTTGCTCGACCGAGCCAGCGCCGCCGCGAGGTTGAGATCATGATCCTCATCACTGGAACGGCGAATAGTGCCCGCCAATACCCGGGAGGTAGCGAGACCAGCTTCCCGCTTCACCAGCATCTCCGGGGTGGCTCCAACCAGACCATCGACCAAATAGGTCCAGCACTGGGCGTAGTTCTCCGCCAGCCTGGCGGCAACCCATCGCAAGTCGATGTCGTTGTCGGCAAAGGCCAGCAGGTCCCGAGCGAGCACCACCTTCTCCAGCTCTCCGTCGCCGATACGGCGTACAGCCTCAGCGACGACGGCCTCCCACTCCGGTCCGCTGAGCCCACCGTCACCGAAAGTGACGTTGCGCGGCCGTTCCGCTGCGGTTGGCCTGCTGGATTCAACCCCATCCCCGGAGCTGGAGCCGATCTCGGTAATCCAGGCCTGACCGTTGCGGCGACCCACGACCGTCCGCGGCACGATAAGGCTCGACCGGCCGGCGGAGTTCGCGGGATCGAACAGGAAGCTGCCATACGCGATCAGGCCGGCACCTGCTGTTGGGCGGTCCAGCTCGGCGGTCACTTCGACCTGAGCGACCAGCTCCGACCACCATTCGGCCGCCTCGGAAATGCTGGTGGGCTTGAGCCGAACCACTTCTCCACAGCCGACCAGGCCATCACCATGGCGTAACCAGACGTAGCAGTCCTTTGGCGGAAGAAGGGCCAGCAAGGAACCCGGATCCTCGATCGAATGAGTCCGCACGTGGAGCCGCGGCGGAACTGGAGCCGACGAGGTCACGGGGCACAGCGTAACTGTGGGCCGAGACGCGACCAATCTGGCCTAGCATCCGAAACCTAATTTGTGATCGTTTTCACAAGTTGCTTGTTCGCTTGCGCCCGAGCGTGCGCTGGAAGCTGCTGTCTTCCTCCCTCGCAGGCACGACGGGCTTCCTCGGGACCACTCCCGGATCAATTCAGTGCCCGACGTGCCTGCTCGATCGTCCAGACAGCAGCGGCGCCCGCTCTACCCGACGCTCGCGAACGAGTTGCTTGTTTGCTCACGCCCGAGCGTGCTCTGGAAGCTGCTGCCTTCCCCGCTCGCAGGATCGGCGGGCTTCCTCGCGCGAACGCCCCATAGCGCTAGCGCTTGCGCTGCTTGGCGGCCGCCGCCGATTCCGTACGCTGCTTCTTCTGGGCCTCCAACTGCTTTTGCTGCTCGGCCTGTCGCGCCCGGAGGGCTTCTGCATCCATGGAGTTGAGCAAGATGGCAGCTGCCAGAGCGGCGATCCCCAGCGACCAGAACGGCGACAAGCCGAGAAGCATTGGCGCCGTCGTCAGCAGGCAGACGTCGAAGCCGCGGAAGAGATTGGTGACCAGGCCCGGTGGGAACGCCCCAGCTTGACTGGCGACCATAGGCGCGCCGAAGTCGACGCCTTTCGCCTGGGTCCAGCGAACGGCCGCCAACAGTCCCGCTGCCGCTGTGGCAATGGCCATCATGGACGCCTCGGGCACCGTCCGTTGCACGGCACCATCGCCGAAACCCAGGTACGCCGGGGTGGTCGCCACGGCCCAGATCGCCGCCAAGATCGCAGGTACGGCGATCGAGGCCAGCTTGATGCGCGCCAGTGAGAAGGGCAGGCAGCGAGCCAATCCACCGGTACGCGTAAGGACTCGAAGCCCGCCGAGTAGCGGGATGGTTGCACCGAAGAGGGCGAGTGCGGCAAAAACCGGGGTAAGCGTACTCATCCCGAGCGCGTCAGCGGCGTACGGAATAACGATCGTCCCGGCGAGCACCAGCAACGGTTGCGGGAACCGCCACAGCCGCTGCCATTCCCGCCAGACGAGCGCCTCAAGTCCCAATCCCTTGCCACGCTTGGGATGCACGTGTCCGCGCTCGATAGCGCGACGCTCGACAACGATGTCGCGGGCGAGGCCGACGTCCAGAGCGAAGAATGCGCCGGAGATACCGCTCACCAACGCCCCACCGCTCACCAGCCGGGTGCGCCGAATGCGACTTAGCCGGAGCCCGGCAAGCACTGCACTGACCAGCAATACCAGAGCGGAAGCGACGATCATGATCACGCCGAGCTCGATGCCGACGTTGTCGAGCAGGCCAACACTGAACCACCCGGCCGCCACACCCACGACACTGAAGAGGGCGCCGACGCCCAGGATCCCGAAGACATAGCTCGCCAGGCGCGTGAGGAGGTGCCGGTCAATCCCCTGCTGGGCAGCGGCGAAGGCGACCGATGCCGAAGCCGACAGCGCGGTGGCACCGGACCACACCAAAACTTCGACCGTCCCGGACCCTGTCAGGGCAGATACCAACGCGCCAACTACTGCGCCACCCAAAAAAGCCGCCAGCACGGCACCGATGAGACGGGAGCGAAGCAGCTTGGCACGTGAG
Source organism: uncultured Actinomycetota bacterium (assembly GCA_963836855.1). Lineage (GTDB taxonomy): Bacteria > Actinomycetota > Actinomycetes > Propionibacteriales > Propionibacteriaceae > Microlunatus. Next base: position 120,058 of record CAWILN010000010.1, read on the forward strand.
ATCGGCGCATCGAGCAACCAGAAACCTTCGGCCGCCGAGGCCAGAACCGGCCCGAACAGCCGGCTGGTCGCCAGCGCGATCGCCACAGCGGCCGCGAAAGCCGCCCAAGGCAAGATGGCCCGCGCTGACAGACAGGACGCCGATGTGCACTGCGCGATGGTCCGCTGCGCCTTCAAGACCACGTTGACCACCATGGCGCCGATCATCACCGCTCCGAAGACCGCGACGTAGGCGTCACTCATCGCCTGAAGCACATTGCGAGTCGCCCTGCCGCCACGCCAGTCCTTGATCAGCCGCTTCAGCTCACGAGGACTGGCCGGCGTCAGCGCTGTCGGCTCGGACGCTTCGTGGTATGCGAAGTCATCGGCGCCCGCTTCCAGACTGCTCATCCGCGCGGTGCTCCGAGCTGTATTACCCGGGTGGCGACGGTATCGACCAGCTCCGGCTCATGGCTGGCGAAGACGATTGCGAGACCCCTCTGTCGCTCGGACTTCAGCCGTTGGGCCAGCCAGGTCAGGCCTTCGGAGTCGAGCCGCTGCTCCGGCTCATCCAAGATCAACAATTTGCGAGGGCGTACGAACGCAGTGGCGAGTGCCAGTCGGCGCCGCTGACCCGAGGAGAGAGTGCCTGGCAACTGCCCGGATTGCGGAACAAGCTGGACCTCTTCGAGCACCTCATCGACCACGTCGTCTGGATCGTTGATCCCGTGCGCACGCGCCAGCAGGTCCAGGTGCTCGACCACGCTCAGGTCAGGAAAGAAGTCAAGATCATCAATCACCGTGGCGACGTCGCGCCTGATCTCGGGCGAGGTCTCCGACAGGGCATTGCCGCACACCTGGACGCTGCCATCGTCTGCCCGGTCTGCACCGACCAGGCAGCGCAGCAGGGTGGACTTGCCGGCCCCGTTGCGACCTGTGAGCGCGATCGCCTCTCCGGTGCGCACCTCCAGATTGAACTTGTCGAAGATGGTGTTCGGCCCGAAGGCCCGGCGCAGGCCGGTGACCTTGAGAATCGTCGCGCGTTTGGCCATGGAGGCGATTCTCCCCCTTCCTGCAAGAAGTCCGGATCAGTCTCTACTTCGCGACTCCAGGCTCGGTCAAACCGACGCTCTGCGCGTACGCCACGAGCAAATAGTCGCCCGATCACCAATCCAAGAGTGGCTGCGGCCACGAATTCCGGTGAGACAGGTATGTGTCTCTCGCCACGGCTCGACACAAAGGAGAAGCGCTGATGGACATGATCTCCACCATCGCCAGCGTGTTGCTGTCGACGTTCTGAGCAAGCGCCACCGACCGTGAAAGCGTCGATCTTGTGAACGTCTCGTCCTTGCCACCGAATTCGGAGGGTCAGCCCTCCGGATCCGCGCGGCACCGCGACGTGTCCAGTGGTCGCGAAGCTGAGGCTGCGCATCTCGTCGAACTGATGACGCTGTGTTCCCGAGGCCACGAAGATGCTTTCGCAGAGCTGTACGACCTCACCTCAAAGCGCATCCACGGAATCATCCTGCGAGTCCTTCGTTCTCCCGACCATGCAGCCGAAGTGACGCAGGAGGTTTATGTGGAGGTGTGGCGGCAGTCGGCGCGCTATTCACCGAGCAAGGGCAGTGTCATTGCCTGGATGACCACCATGGCACACCGGCGCGCTGTCGATCGGGTGAGGTCGGTGTCCAGTGAGATGGCCAGGGACGAGCGATATGCCCTCCATAGCGGTGATCGTGAGATCGACGAAGTATGGGATGGCGTGGAGCAACGACTCGATATTGAGAGGGTACGGAAGGGAATGGCCTCGTTGACAGCGATTCAGCGTGAGGCGCTGACGCTTGCCTATTTCGGTGGCTATACCCAAAGCCAGGTAGCGCAGCTGCTGAAACTGCCTCTCGGCACCGTCAAAACAAGAATTCGTGACGCCCTGATCGGGCTCCGAGATGCGTTGGGGGTCGAAGCATGAGCGAGATCCACAGCGCGGTTGGGGCTTATGTGGTCAATGCGCTCGACCCCGATGAGCTGGAGGAGTTCGAAGCACATCTGGCCGTGTGTCCGACCTGCAGCCGCGAGGTTGTGGAGTTCGGTGAGACGGCAGCCGAGTTGTCGCTGCTGGCGAGTGCGCCTCAGCCACCTGCGGCGTTGCGCGAATCGATCCTGTCCGCGATCTCCGGGGTCAGGCCACTCCCGCCGGAGTCTCCAGCGGAGACTGTACCGGCGAAGCCAACCGCCACCGGGACTTTGAGAGCGCCGGACGAGATCAAGCACGCGGTCGATGAGTTGGCGCTGCGTCGGCAACAACGGCGTACCCGGGTCCTCACCGTCTTGGTGGCCGCGGTGGTTGCCGCGGCGGTCGCCCTGGGTGGTGTGGTTTACACGCTGGTCCAGGCACGACAGGCCCAGGTGGCTCAGCAAGCGGCCGAGACTGAGCTGCTCACCGCCCCCGACGTGCAGACCTATTCGACCACGATGAAGGACGGAGGCCAGATCTCCTTCGTGGTCTCCAGGAGTCTGAACCGTGCGCTTTTCATCGGGAAGGATCTGCCTGCTGTCGGCTCCGATCGGACGTATCAGCTCTGGACTCTCGAAGGTGAACAGCCAATCCCGGACAACCTGGTCGCCGGTGGCGGCGACCGTAAGGAGTTCTTCCGGGAGACCCTGAGCGGCGTGACGAGTCTCGCAGTGAGCATTGAGGGTGCCGGTGGGGCCCAACAGCCAACACCATCAACCATCCAGACAGTTACTCAGCTGTCGAGCTGAGTCTTCACCCAGCGATTTCTGCTGCACGGAGCATGACAACGTCACGTATCACGTCGTCCGCGAGCGGCTTATCGACAGCGAACCGAATCGTTCCCTTCGACAGCTCGAATCCAGAAAGCCGGTCGCGCACTTCATCGATGACCGGCGGACTGAACGGGAAGATGCTCAGATGACGCTTCGCAGCCGCGAAACCGAGCAGGGGCTTTCCCTTGTACTTGAGCGCGGCCATCCCGTAGCTGGTGCCCTGCTCGGCGTCGGGAACGATATCCAACGCCAGACTCCGAATGCGCTCGAATGCTGCCCTGGTGTCGGGGTCGAGACTCTTGAAGTAGTCATCAACTACACCCACGCCACTAACAATAGGCAAAATTGCGGCGCGGCCGGCGGCAGTCGCGTGTCAGTGGGGCATGGCAGGCTGTCCGTGTGCCTGACGCTGACCCCGGTTCGGCTCGCGCCACCCTCGACAAGCGGCGCGGTGACGTCGCCGCCATGTTCGACCGCGTCGCAGCACGCTATGACTTGGCCAACGATGTGCTCTCGCTCGGCCAGGATCGAGCTTGGCGCCGACGGGTAGTGCAGGCAGTCGATCCGCGACCCGGGCAGCTGATCTTGGATGTCGCGGCGGGTACAGGCACCTCCAGTGAGCCGTTTGCGGAGCGCGGGGCGACTATCATCCCCACCGATCTCTCCTTCGGCATGTTGCTGGTCGGCAAGCAACGCCGGCCCAATTTGAGCTTCGTTGCCGCCGACGCACTTCAGCTCCCCTACGCCGACGCCAGCTTCGACGCGGTCACGATCTCGTTCGGGCTCCGCAACGTCGAGAACACAGCAGCAGCTCTGCGCGAGATGCGGCGGGTGATCAAGCCGCGCGGCACTCTTGTCGTCTGCGAGTTCTCCACGCCCACCTGGCGACCGTTCCGTACCCTCTACTCCGACTATCTGGTCGCTGCGCTGCCACGAATCGCGACATTGGTCTCGTCGAATCCCGCGGCCTATGAATACCTGGCCGAGTCGATCCAAGCCTGGCCCGACCAGCAGGGATTGGCCACCATGATCGAAAAGGCCGGTTGGCGAGATGTTGAATGGCGCAATCTCTCCGGCGGCATCGTCGCTCTGCATCGGGCCAGGTCATGATCAATCTGGAGGCAAGGGCAGTAACGGCGCCGCCAGGAACGATCCTGCTCGACGCGTACGCTTCGCGCAGCTGCCCCGTCAAGACCCAGAATGCCTTCAATCCGACCGTGGCCATCGACACGCCCGTCGACGTCGCCCCGGTCGAGTCCAACGAAGCGCTCGCTGAGCTATTCGACGGCGGCGCCCAGTTCGAGGATGCCGTGCTCGAGCAGCTGGTCACGTCATTCAAAGGACGGGTTGTCGATCTTCGGCCGCTCTTCTCTAATACTCATGAAGTGCAGATCCAGGCCTGTGTCCAAGCCATGAGCTCCGGCGCTCATGTGATCATCGGCGGCCGCCTGCCTGATGATCTTCCCGGTCACCGAGTGGGATCGCCTGATCTACTGATCCGCAGCAGCGACGGAGAAAACCGCCCGTCTGGCTATCACCCTGCGGAAGTGAAGTGGCACAGGATCATCGCGCGATCCCGGCCGACCGACGGCAACGTCGAAGAACCCCGGGTGCTGAACTACTCGACATTGACCGACCCCAGAGCTGAAGCGGCGTTCGGCATCTCGGGATATGAGTTGCGGATCGGTAGTCGATCGGCTGATTTTCTTCAGTTGGCTCATTACCACCGCATGCTTGAAGCCTGCGGGTTCGCCGCAGTGGAGCCGCTCGCAGCCGTGATCGGGACTGATGATCTCTTCGAAGAGCCGGTGATGGCCTGGACCGATCTCGGCGCGCCACAGGTGCGGACCTTCTCCCGTAGCAGCCCGGAGGGTTGGCGGCTGCGCAGCTTCCTCGAGCGCTATGACTACGAGCACTCATTCCGGATCAAGATCGCCACCGTCGCCATGGACCAGACCGGTCGGCCAGACCGGCGTCCCGAGCTGCTGGTCCGGCCCATCGTCAACAAGGAATGCCCGAGCTGCCAGTGGTGGGAGCACTGCCTCCCCCAGCTCGACCCTGACGATGTCAGTCTGCGCATCGACAAAGGCCCGCTTGACATGCGGGAAATTGCGACGCTGCGGCGCCACGGCATCGCGACCATCAGCGAGCTCGCGGACGCTGACCTTGATCAGCTGCTGGAGTCGTATCTGCCCGAGGTCACCCATCGAGAGGGAGCGGAAGGTCGGATCAGAGTGGCTGCCCGGCGCGCTCGAATGCTGCTGGAAGGCAGCTCGTTCGATCGGGAGACCACCGGTCCAATTGACGTGCCGCTGGCCGACGTGGAAATCGATCTGGACATTGAAAGCTCGGCGGATGGCCGGATATACCTCTGGGGATTCCTGGTCCAGCAGGGAGCGGATGAGCCCGCCGTCTATCACGAGTTCAGTCGATTTGATGATCTTGACGACCAGAGTGAGGCTGCTCTGGCCGCCGACGCGTTCACCTGGCTGCGCAGTGTCGTCGAGTCCACGCCTTCGGTTGTGGTGTTCCACTACAGCGGCTACGAGGTTGCCAAGATCAGCGAGCTTGCCAGACGTGATCATGACGAATTGTTCACGTGGGCCGCCGCGTACGCGGAGGAACATTTCGTCGACCTGCTGGAGATCGTCAAGGCGCACTACTTCGGCGTGAGCGGTCTCGGGCTCAAGCTGATGGCACGACACGTGGGCTTCAGCTGGCGCGACGAGGACCCGGGAGGGCTGAACTCGCAGCTGTGGTTCGCCGACGCGGTGCACGGAGACACGGCTGAGGTGCGCACTCGCGCGCGACGCCGGGTACTGGAATACAACGAGGACGATGTGATCGCAACCAGCCAGGTCAGAGCCTGGCTGCGAGCGCAGTGATCTCGCGATCGAGCGTGCGCCGGTGAGCCCGATCGATAATCGCGTCGACAAGCTCCAACCCAATAGGAGGCTCCGCCAGCACGTCGGCCAGTTCGTCGGCGGTCCGCACATGCCGATAGCCGACCCCGGCGGCCGCCGACAGATCCTCGAACCCCAGTCCCACCGGTGTGCCGAAGAGTCGCTCGAAGGCGCCCATGTGGGCAGGCTCGCCCTGCTCAAGAGTGGCGAAAATGCTGCCACCGTCGTCGTTGGCTACCACCAGCCTGAGATCCGGCCGCGGCTCTTCTCGTCCGATCACCAGGCCGGTCGCATCATGCAGCGCAGTCAGATCACCCACGAGCGCATGGGTCGGGCGCTCCAGCGCCAGCGCAATGCCGGCAGCAGTCGAGACGCTCCCGTCAATCCCCGAAAGCCCTCGATTGGCGTACACCGCGGGCGACGCGGAGCTGATGGGGGCGAGGTCGAGATCACGGATCGGGCTGGAGGATCCTGCGAACAGAACGTCGTGAGCACCGAGGGAGGCCCAGAGCGCCGCTGCCAATGCCGGGCCGGTGGTGTACGGCTGCGCCGCCAGCAGGGCGTCAAGGCGCCCGCGTAGCACCGTGTCCGCTTGCCGCCACGTTTCGAACCAGCCTCGATCCCCTGGCTGGGGCAATCTCACTGCATCGGTCACCAAGGACGCGGCGCGGCCGGGGTCGATCCAGTCCGCGTAAGCCGAAACCACCACGAGCTCGATGTCGTCTCGCGAGAGCAGCCGAGTGACCGGCCGCGACAGGGTCGGCCGGCCAAAGACAATGACACGCTCGATCCCCTCCGCAAGAGCAGAAGACAACAGCAGCCGATAGGTGGACAGTGCCGCCTCACCCCGGCGCGCGTTACTCGAAGGCTCTGCAAAGAGCGGAACTGCGGCCTCAGCCGCAAGGTCAGCGATGTTTGTGCCCACGTCGGGCTGGCAGTCCCCGGCGACGATGACCGTCTGAGTGCCATCGGACAGCACCTTCGGCTCGGCCAGCGCACCCGATGAGGTGATCACCAATTCAGGGGCTGGTGGCGGCCAGGCAAATTCCGCTGGTATCAGCGGTTCGCTGAATTCGACATTCAATTGCGCCGGGCCGGGCATCCGCGTTCTGGACCCGGTGGCCGCGGTTATGATCCGTGCCAACTCGAAACGCCAGGTCCGATGATCAAGAGTCTCGTCTGACAAGGCTGCAAATCCGCGCACATGAAGCCCGAAGAGCTGGTCTTGGTCGGTGCTCTGGTTGGCTCCGGTGTTGATCACTGAGCGCGGTCGGCTGGCAGTGATCACGATCAGCGGCACATGGGCATGCCAGGCTTCGAGCACGGCCGGATGCAGGTTGGCCGTTGCCGTACCCGACGTGGTCAGCACCGCGGTCGGTGCACCGTAACCCTTGGCAAGCCCGAGGCCTAGAAAGCCGGCAGTGCGCTCATCAACGCGGACATGCAGCCGCAGTAGTCCAATGCGGTCGGCCTCGAAGCATTCGTACGCAAGAGGTGCACTCCGTGCCCCAGGCGCAAGCACCACATCGCGTACGCCGCGGCTGATCAGTTCCTCGATGATCACCCGCGCGCACGCGGTGGCGTTACCCACCGGCCAGCCTCCGAGTCTGCACGAGTCGAGCCTGCCAGAACCGCTGCACCTGGAGGCCGGGCCGGTGCCTGTCCAGTGCATGCTGGTCAACGGTAAGATCGCCGAGCTTGATCGCCCCATCGACCGCGGTCAGAGGTTCCATGGCCAGATCAGCAGCGAGCAAGGCGACCGTGTTGAGCCCGCAGGCATACGGCAGTTCTGGCAGCGCGGCTGCCAGCGCGAGCCCGGCCCTGATCCCAATCGAGGTCTCCAGCGCACTCGAGACGACCACCGGCAGGCCAATCCGTTCGGCAATCTGCAGACAGGCTCGCACTCCACCGAGCGGCTGCACCTTGAGGACGGCAATGTCCGCGGCTTGGCGTGCCGCCACCTCATAGGGATCTTGAGCACGGCGAATGGACTCATCGGCGGCGATCGGCACGCTCAGCCCCGATCGAGCCAGGCGTCGGCGTAGCTCGGCAAGCTCGTCGATGCTGGCACACGGTTGCTCCACATACTCAAGATCAAAGCGATTCAGCTCTGATACGGCGTGCATGGCATCGTCGAGACTCCAGCCTCCATTGGCGTCGACCCTGACCTTTCCGCTCGGGCCGAGTGCATCGCGTACGGCTTCCACGCGGGCGACATCATCGGCCGGCGTCTGCCCTCGCTCGGCCACCTTGATCTTGGCGGTGCGGCAGCCAGCAGTGCGAGCGAGGTCGTACGCCTGCTCCGGATCTACCGCCGGGATGGTGCTGTTGACGGGGATTTCGGTCCGCAACGGTTCCGGCCAACCATGTTCCGCAGCTTCCTGGGCGGCGCGCAGCCAGGGCACCAACTGAGCTCCCTGATAGTCGAGGAAAGGACTCCACTCCGCCCAGCCGGCGGCGCCACGCCATACCATGCCCTGGCGTTCGCTGATGCCGCGAAATCGAGTGCGCAGGCCGACGGCGTAACAGTGGGCTTCGTCCTGCACGGTCCAAGTCTGGCCCATGTGTTTGCGCCCTGAGTCCGTCGAAGGGCGCTTCGACAAGCTCAGCGTGCGAGCACTGGTTAGCCTGGTCGCCGTGAGTGCAGCCGATCCAGGATCCGCACGGCTTCGGACGGTTGAGCCGTCAGAAGTCGCCACAGCCCTGATGGCTTCGATGAATGGCGAGCCGCCGATAGCACCGCTGCCGGCCGACCCGGTCGAGCGCACGCGGGCGATCACGATGTTCCAGCCCGATCACCCGGTGGTCGAGGCAGATGCGGCGGTAGTGGTTGCCACGTCAGGTTCGACTGGGGCACCCAAAGGCGTCGTAATCTCCAGGGCTGCGCTTCGCGCCTCGGTCGAGGCAACGCATACCTGGCTGGGTGGGGCAGGCGACTGGGCGCTGGCCTTGCCCTCCCACTACATCGCCGGGCTCATGGTGTGCGCTCGGGCAGCTCTTGGTGACACGCGTGCAGTGCTGGTGCGTTCCGATCTCGACAATCTGCCAGAGGTGGCCGACAGCCTCTCGGAGCGGCGCTACATTTCGCTCGTTCCGGCGCAGCTCAACCGGGCCTTGCAGCACGATGAGACAGCCGCCGCTTTGGCCAGCTTCAGCACGGTCCTGGTGGGCGGCGGTCCAACGGATGGCAACTTAGTAGAGCGTGCCCTAGCGTCGGGCATCAGGGTGGTGACCACTTACGGCATGAGCGAGACCTGCGGCGGCTGCGTCTATGACGGCACCCCGCTGCGAGGTGTCGCCGTCGACCTCTCCGACGATGGTCGGATCTTGATCAAAAGTTCCACGCTCTTCAGTGGCTACCGGCTGCGCCCAGACCTCACGGCCGCGGTTTTCACGGACGGCAGATTTCACACTCAAGATCGAGGCCGTTGGGATGCTGGGAGACTGGTGGTGCTCGGCCGGCTGGACGACATGGTGATCACCGGCGGTCACAAAGTGGATCTTGCTGATGTCGAGCCGGCCGTGCAGCGATGGGCCGCGCAAGACAAGGCTCACGCCGCCGTGCTCGGCATGCCTGACCCAGTGTGGGGAACCACGATCATTGCGGTCTCTGATTCACCAAGCTCGCTCGAAGATCTCCAGTCCGTCCTACGCCAGCTCGCTGCCGGCGCATGCGGTGCCGCGTGAATTGATCCATCTCGATCAGCTTCCCTGGCTGGCGAACGGCAAACCTGATCGAGAAGCTCTCCGGTCGATGATCTCGAACGTACGTGCTGAGCGGCAGGTGACCGCATGACCGCCGGAACGGCTCCCCGGCCGACTGCGACGCAATGGGTGGCGGGCGCGCGCCCGCGGACGCTGCCCGCGGCCTGCTCTCCAGTGATCGCGGGGACGGGTCTGGCCGTCTTCGAGCAGGGCTTCTCTTGGGTTGCGGCAGTTCTGGCTTTGGTCGTCAGCCTGGCACTCCAGGTTGGCGTGAACTATGCCAATGACTACTCCGACGGGATTCGGGGCACCGATGCAGAACGCGTTGGTCCGCTGCGGCTCGTGGGTTCGGGTCTGGCATCGCCGCCGCTGGTGAAGAGAGCGGCTTTTGCCAGCTTCGGGATCGCCGGTCTCGCCGGACTGGCGCTTGTGATCATGACCCAGTACTGGTGGTTGCTGGCGGTCGGTGTGGCGTGCATACTTGCCGCTTGGTATTACACCGGCGGTAAGCGACCCTATGGCTACGTCGGGCTGGGCGAGGTGTTCGTCTTCGTCTTCTTCGGGCTCGTCGCCGTCTGCGGCACCGTCTACGTGCAAGTCGGCCGGGTATCGCTGGCCACCCTGCTCACTGGGGCCTGGATCGGCGCCTTGGCCTGCGCGATCTTGGTAACCAACAACCTGCGTGACATCCGGGGCGATGCCCAAGTCGGCAAGCGAACGATGGCGACAAGGCTTGGAGATGCCAGGACGCGCATCTTGTACGTGATCTTGGTGACAGTGACCGCCGTGTTGATCATCTTCGTAGCCCTGCTGACCACCTGGTGGGCGCTGGCCGGGCTGGCCGGACTGGTCTTGATCATTCCTGCCATCAGAATCGTGATGTCGGGAGGCAACGGTCGGGCACTGATCGGGGTACTCAAAGCCACCGGGCTGGCTGAGCTGGCAAGCGCAGTCGGCTTCGCATCCGGTTTGATCTTCAGCGCATTCGCGGGCTGAGGTTGTCCAAGCCGTCGTTCGACCGGCTCAGGGGGCATCGCCAGGCCAGACGCCCGAGGCCTCAAATGCCTCGAGCATGGCCTGGTACGGCGCCAGATCCCAACCCCGCTCAGCGACCCAAGCGTCGTCGTAATAAGTACGGGCGTAACGGCGGCCATCGTCGCACAGCAAAGTGACCACGCTGCCGCGCGTGCTCTCGGCCTTCATCTCCGCCACCAGCTGCAGCGCCCCCCAGATATTGGTACCGGTCGATCCACCCACCCAATGGTCCAGTTTGCGCGTGCACCATCGCATCGCAGCGACTGAGGCCGCGTCCGGCACTGCGATCATCCGGTCCACCAGCGACGGTACGAAGCTGGGCTCCACTCGCGGGCGTCCAATCCCTTCGATCTTCGAGCCGGCGGTGGTCACGGTGGGATCTTCGTTCCTCCACCCGGCATAGAACGCCGAGCCTTCAGGATCGACGACACAGAGTCTGGTGTGGAACTTGCGCAGCCGCATATAGCGGCCGATGGTGGCGCTCGTCCCGCCGGTGCCAGCCCCTACGACGACCCAGTGCGGGATCGGAAACGGCTCGCGGCTCAATTGAGCAAACATCGACTCGGCGATGTTGTTATTGCCGCGCCAGTCGGTAGCCCGTTCGGCGTATGTGAACTGATCCAGGTAGTGGCCGCCGTAGCTCTCGGCAAGATCGGCCGCCACCTGATAGATCGTTGTCGGATCCTCTACCAGCTTGCATTGACCGCCGTAGAACTCGATCAGCTCGCATTTCTCACGAACGGTCGAGGCCGGCATCACGGCCACGAACGGCAACTTGAGCAGCCGCGCGAAGTAAGCCTCGCTGACCGCCGTAGACCCTGACGACGCTTCGACGAGTGTCGTGCCCTGGTTGATCCAGTTGTTGCAGAGGCCGTAGAGCACCAATGACCGCGCCAGCCGATGCTTCAGACTCCCCGTCGGATGTACCGACTCGTCCTTCAAGTAGATAGTGATGCCCCACTCCTCGGGCAGCGGAAACGGGTGCAGGTGGGTGTCAGCGCTGCGATTCGCGTCGGCCTCCACTTGACCGATTGCCCACTCCAACCAGCTGCGGTCACTCAGGTCGGCCCGCTCCACGTCATCAAATTACCGGTGGACGCCCAGCGCGTGTCATGCGCCAGATTGTGCGCCAGCGCATTGGTCGCCGCTCGCCGCCGGGCTCGGTGAGTCCCATGCGGTAGCCGCGCAGCGTTTCGATGAGCGCGGTACGCGAGCGAAGCCGGAGTGCCGTAACCCCGGCCCATAGCGATACGTAGAGCACGCCAACTGGCATCGGAAGGTTACGCCTGGCGAGCCAGACCCGGTTCCGTGCCTGATACCGGTAGAACTCGGAGTGCCGGGTGGGCTGGATGGCTGGGTGATGGACCTCAATTTCGCCGTCGTAGCGAACATGGAATCCGCAGTCCCAGACGCGCCAGGCCAGATCAATACCTTCGTGGGCGTACCAAAACGGCTCCGGCCAGCCGCCCGCGAATTCGAAGGCATCGCGCCGAATCGCGACCGCGCCCTCCCATACGTTCATCGCGGGACTACTCACAGCTGGTTCGTTGACGCGTATGCGGGGAATCCAGCGCCGCGGCGCCTCGCGGCCGTCAGGATCGACGACCCTCGGCTGAATCATGCCGAGGGTCGAGTCAGCCGCGAACTGTCTCGCCATCCGGGTCAGGATGTCGTCTTCCGGGAGGCACGCATCGTCATCGAGAAAGAACAGCAGGTCCCCTTGGACTCGGCCCACACCAGCGTTCCGACCGGCTGGAATGCCGAGGTTCTCACTCAGACCATGGGCCTTCACACCGTGCGGCAGGCCCACCGGCTGCCACCCATTGCCGACCACCACAACATCGAGGTCCACCTCCTGCTGGTTCAGCAGGCTGACGAGTCCGCGCTTCAGATCGTCGGGCCGGTTGCCCATCGTCAAAACAACGACCCCAAACTTCGGCCGCACAGATACGCTCATTGCAGCCTGGACGATGCCAGCACAGCGACCAGATGACCAACCAGTGTCACGGCGGCTGCGATGACGAGTGCCGCGAGCAGAACTTTCGTCGCAGCGCCACCAACAAAGAGGTCAATTATCGCGGCGATGAGCACCAGGATCGACATCTCCACTGAATGGAAGACTCTGTGGAACGGGATCAGACCTGACAGCCGCCGCACGGTGCGGAGGAATCCGCCCTGCGGCACACGGACCTCATCTGAGTCAGGCATCTGCGGCATGCCGGCGTAGTGACGCGCGACATGCACCAGATCGTTCTCGACCTTGTTCAGAGCGATCAGCAAACCGAGCAGCAGCCCTGCGCTGATCCAGACTCCGCTGACGCGCAGTTCCCCCGTGGCACGGATGCCTAGAGCTACGGCAATCCCGCACTCTGCGACGTAGTGGCCCACCCGATCGAGGTACACCCCGACTGGAGATGAGGTTTGCCGCCACCGCGCGACCTCGCCATCACAGCAATCCAACAGCATCTGCAGTTGCACCAAGATCACCGCAAGAACCGCGCCGAGCAGAGTGGGCCAGCCCGTGGCCACTGCAGCAGTGGCCGCAGCGATGATCATCAACCAGGTGACGCCATTGGCACTGAACCCTGCCCTCAGCAGCATCCGTGTCAGATAAGGGGAAATGTCCCTCAGATAGGCATGGGCCACCCAGTGTTCGGCGGCCGCACGGCGACGGACACTCGGGGGCTGGGTCACCTCACGCAGTTGGTCAATGGTCGGGTGGGCAGGTCGCTCGGCACCGACATCGAAACCTGCCGTCATCACCGTCTCCCATGCCAGCCCACGTGTCGGTGCCGCGGCAAAACAGCGACAAGTCCACGGGGCATCCCGACAGCCTATCGTCGACTGTTGTATCGACCCCTGACCAAGACGCATACTCTTCGTTATGGCGCGGTATTTACCGATCATCATCGTTGCATTGCTGATGATCTACTGTGTCGTCGAGGTTGCTCAGGCCCCGCCGTACGCCGTCCGCCGGATGCCTCGCTGGCTCTGGGCGACCGCGATCATCTGCCTGCCATTAGCCGGCGCCGTATGCTGGCTGCTGCTCGGTCGGCCCACCCCGGAGTCGTCCGGCACTGCCCGGCCAAAGCAGCCCCCGAAGGCACCAGACGACGACATTGACTTCCTGCGCGGGCTCTGACTCGCGACGGGCTTTAGCCAGATCGTTGGATTTGGTATGCGCGCTCGATTGCATCCTCGAACCGCTTGGTGCTCTGCTGAGAGCTCACGTCCCCGAAATAGTGGTACGTGAGACCACGGAGTTGCTCCCTCGTCGCCGCGTCTGTTTGCAGTGCGCGGATCCTGGCAACCACCTCTCCGGCCTCACCAGCCCCCAGCAGCGGTAGCGCATCCAGCAGGGGTGAGGGTGGCCGGTAGGCGCTTGCCGGCGGTTCGGTGATCACCAGCGGCTTGGCGGTCGGCAGCCAGTCATAGGCAACCGCTGAGATATCGGTGATACAGGCATCGGCGAAGTCCCACTGCCAGCCGTAACTCTCACGATCAACAAGGTGTCGATTGCCGGCATTGGCCAGCAGGCCCCGGACAGCCTTATCGGCATCGCGATGCTTGCGGGAGGCATATCCGGTGCGCGCGTGCGGTCGGTAGATGATGCGGATCGACGGGTCAGCGAGCAGAGCCTCGATAATCGCCACGCCGTGACTGGCCAGAGACCCATATCCGATGCTCGGCCGATCACCCTCCCACGTTGGCGCATACCACACCCGTAGGCCCGAGTCACGAGGCCAAGGCGGCGCGCCTGGATAGCTGTAGTCAAGCTGCGGGCGACCGACTGCCAGAGTGCGCTCGGTTGCGTCGAATCCGCGTAACGCGCGATCGAGACGATCACGACCGGCGTCTCCGCCAACGAAGGTCAGGTCGTATGCCTTGTGTTGGTTGGAGACACTCCCGCCCTTGTCGCTTTCCCCGTGCCCGATCTGGATGTGTACCGGGCTTGGGAACCGCAACATGCGGAAGTTCGCCTCGATCTGATTGAGATAGAGCACAACGCGGACGTCTCGATCGGTCACCAGATGTTCAAGCGCACCGCTACCCCGCGCAAAGGCGAGCGGGAGGCTGCTGGCTTGGAGCACCAGATCGCCGGTATCCGGTCGATCAACAATCACGAAGACAGGACGCTGCAGCGCCAGATGTTCCAGCGGCAACCGCCACTGCTCGAACTGGTAGAAATTCTCTGGCCCGGTTGCGAAGAACACCGCCACGCCCGCTTCGGGGACGCCACCGCGCTGGAGCACTCGACCAGCAAATGCTGGCCCCCCGAGCCGGTTGCTCAGCAGCGTGGCGGCCTGCCGGACGGGACGAATCGTGGCGGCAAGCGAAGCGCGCGGGTCGATTATGTGCTCCCGTCAGCTCACGTACCGCGCTCGGCTAAACGGCAGACTCGCTGCGATCGCCACTCCACTCGGTGTGGTAGGTGCCTTCTTTGTCCACCCGCTGGTAGGTATGCGCACCAAAGAAGTCCCGCTGCGCCTGGATCAGAGCAGCCGGCAGCCGCTCAGCGCGAATTCCGTCGTAGTAGGCCAACGAGGACGAGAAAGCCGGCGTCGGAATGCCGTTCTGCGCAGCCCCGGTCACCACTCGTCGCCAAGCAGCCAGGCTGTTGCCGACGGCTTCGGTGAAGTAGTCGTCGGCAAGCAGCAGGGCCAGGTCGGGAGTGCGCTCGTACGCCTCGGTGATCCGATTGAGGAAGCGCGCCCTGATGATGCAGCCGCCACGCCAGATCCTGGCCATGGCACCGCGATCAATGTTCCAGTCGTACTCGGCACTCGCGGCCGCGATCTGGTCGAAGCCCTGGGAATAGGCCACTACCTTCGAGGCGTAAAGAGCTTGTCGCACATCCTCAACGAACTGATCTCGATTGGACACGTTCCATTCGTCCGTTCCGGCGGGAAGCTTGGCCTGGCCGGTCTCTCGTTGCGGCACTGATCCTGACAGTGCCCTCGCCATGGTGGCCTCCGCGATCCCAGTGATCGGCACACCAAGATCAAGAGCGTTCTGCACGGTCCAGCGGCCGGTGCCTTTCTGTTCGGCCCGATCCAGCACGATGTCGACGAACGGCTTGCCGGTCTCCGCGTCGATGTGACCGAGCACGTCGGCAGTGATCTCGATCAAGAACGACTCGAGATCGCCTTTGTTCCAGGTCTTGAAGATCTCACTGATCTCAGGAGCTGACGCGCCAGTCCCCTGCTTGATCAAGTCGTACGCCTCGGCGATCAGCTGCATGTCGGCATACTCGATGCCGTTGTGAACCATCTTGACGAAGTGCCCTGCGCCGTTGGGCCCCACGTACGTACAGCACGGCACATCGTCGACCTTGGCGGCAATGCTCTCCAGCAAAGGACCCAGTGACTCGTAGGATTCGCGCGAGCCACCGGGCATGATCGACGGGCCGTTGAGCGCGCCCTCCTCTCCGCCGGAGACGCCGGTGCCGACGAAGTGCAGGCCCATCGCAGAAAGCTTCGCCTCACGCCGAATCGTGTCGGGGAAGTGTGCGTTGCCGGCGTCGATCACAATGTCGCCGTTCTCCAGCAGCGGCGTGAGCTCATCGATCACCGCATCAGTCCCCGCACCGGCCTTCACCATGATCAATACCCGGCGAGGGCGTTCCAGCGAGGCGACAAAATCCGCCATGGATTCCGATGCGATAAACGTTCCCTCCGAGCCGGCCTCGGCCAGCAGCGACTCAGTCTTGGCATAGCTGCGATTGTGGATCGCAACGCTGTGGCCATGCCTGGCGAAGTTCCGAGCGAGATTGCGGCCCATCACTGCGAGGCCCGTGACGCCGATTTGAGCAAGTTCAGCCATCGTTGGAAACTCTCCTTTGGAGCGTTGTGAGACGATCGTGCAGCGAGCGGGGTCGCTGTGCCGTTGGCTCAGCGTATCGGCTCCCGAATATCAACGGTCGGGTGCCGGTGGCTCCTGTCGGAACCTTGCGCTGGAGGGAAGGAATGCTTCAGCCGCTAGGCATCAGTGCCGAAGCGGAAGCTGTCTACGTCGCCCTTGGACCCCTGCCGTCGGCGTCGATAGCCGAGCTGGCGCGCCTCACGTCAGCAACGCCGGAGCGGGTGGCGGAAACCCTTGAGGAGTTGAGGAAACTCGGGCTGGCCACGGATTCGTCGCTCGGGCACTGGCGCGCGTTGCCCTTGCTCGATGTGGTCAATCAGCTCAAGGCGCAACGTCTGTCGGAGATCGAGCTCGCGAGTGTGGCGGCCGAGTCGCTGGAGAGCCACTTATTGGCGGCCGGAGCGTCTCAGGCCGATGACGTCAAGATTCTTGTCGGGCGCGAGTCGATCGTTGCCGCCCATCGCGAGTTGCTGAACTCCGCGCGCCGGGAGATCTGCGGTTTTGACAAGCCCCCGTACGCGCAAGCAAGGCCCAACATCACCGAGCAGGCGCTGAGTGTCGAGCCCGAGTGGCAGGCCCTGGAGCGCAACGTCACGTTGCGTGTGGTCTATCACCCAGGCTTCGATCCTGCTCGCTTGACCGAGCTCGGCCTGTTTGCGAAGAAGGGTGAGCAGTCCCGCACCTCACCGGTTCCTATGAAGCTGATCTTGGTCGACTCCCATCTCGCGCTCATACCTTCGATGCGCTCCTACAGCCCCGGTCATGAGCTTCGCGCGTCCATCGTGCGGCACGCGCTTCTTGTCGAGGCTTTGCAGTGGCTCTTCGAGGCGGTGTGGGACGCCGCGGTGCCGATCATGACCTCGGTCAACAGCGAAACCGATCCCCGTCGCCAGATGTTGATCTCCATGTTGATGACCGGCTCCACCGACTCTGCGATCGCCAATACGCTCAACATCAACGTGCGTTCCGTCCGGCGCTGGATCTCCGAGCTGATGGACGAACTGGGCGTATCGACGCGTCTACAGCTAGGTGCGGCGCTGGTACGGTCAGACGGGTTGCGTGGCGATAGTGCGCGCGCGGGGCAGGCAATGTCGTCTCTTTGACGGGTGCGGGTCAAGAGCTCCGATACCCAAAGCCACGCCCGCGGTCCTTAGCAGAACCGCGGGCGTCGCCCAGGGGGAGGAACTCCGAGCGGAACCTCGGGGAAAAGTTCCACACGGGCTGTGCTGGTTAAGCCACGCTCACTCGCAGCCCAACCACCGGGAACGTCAGGTATCCCGGCTTCCTTTCGGAAGATCTGGTGCTCGCTTTGCTCAGTGCAAACACTATCCGACTTTCCACACGATTTCACTACCCTGTGGAGCCGATATGTCGTGGCCAGGGATTTCGCCATGAGATTTGAGCGAGTCGCACTGATGGCAGCTATAGCGGGAGGGCCGGCCTTGGCCAAGCTCAGCCTCCGCCGGGCACGCAGTGCGTTCGAGTTCGATAAGCAAAACGGCGGCGCCATTCAGCGCCGCCGAGTATCAAGGACTGCCGAGTATCAAAGGGTGTGACCGCGAAGCGTGTGTCCACGAAGCGTATGTCCACGAAGCGTATGACCGCGAAGCGTGTGTCCACGAAGCGTATGACCTCGGAGCGTATGACCGCGATGGGCTGAGAACTGCATGAGCTTTCCCTTCTTGCTGCTCGCCGCTGGCCGGTTATCGGCAGGCGAGTCTTCTGACCAATGTCAAGAAGGACGCTATGCAGGCGTTATGTACGAAGTCACGCAAAAAGGGCAGCCGGAAGGTGACATGTCCTAAAGTGGACATGCCAAAATGGCGTCATGTGCTCTGCGCACTCTTCAACGCGTACCTCGATGGGTGCGACTCACGCACGCGCATCCTCGGTCCGTGACCCCCATGGCCACAGAATCGCCCCATTCGTATGGTGGCCGTCACCGATTGCGCGCCGTCAATCGACCCACGGGACAGGCTAACCGCCCTGAGCGACATGCCCATTCCCGAAAGTCAGCCTGAAACGTAGGACGGCATGCCGTCAAGCATCCTGCTCAAAATTCTCCCCCGATGGTCGGTTAAACCGAATGTAACCTGCCTGTGAACATGCTGCAGGCGGTCGCAACGAACTCATCAAACCATCGCCGCGACCAGAATGCGCCACATTCGTGCTATCCGTGGGATGGCCATCGTCAAGGAGCCGCCGTGTCCTGCACCTTTGTTCCCCCATACCTGCTGCAGCGCGTCGCTATGCGGGCCGGCACTCGTCATGCCTCCGCCTCCGGGAGCCAGACACTGCAAGTCGATGACCGGCTACGGTCCCGACGGGAATCGCCGCCGGGTCGCATGGCCGCCCCACCCCTGCCTGGCACCAAGACGCGGGTGGTCCACACTGCCCATAACACGGAGTCGCTTCCCGGGGAGGTCGTCCGAAGCGATGGCGATCCTGCGGTCGGCGATCTGGCGGTCGATGAGGCGTTCGACTCTTCCGGGCAAGTCTTGGACATGTTCGACAGCCAGTTCGGTCGGCAGTCCATTGACGGTCGTGGCGGCACGGTGTCCATCACGGTCCACTACGGGCGTGATTACGACAACGCCTTCTGGGACGGTACCCAGCTCGTCTTCGGTGATGGGGATGCGCAGATCTTTGAGCGCTTCACCAAGCCAATGGATGTCATGGCGCACGAGTTCACACACGGTGTAACGCAATTCACCGTTGGATTGGCTTATCAGGATCAGCCGGGCGCCTTGAACGAAAGCATCAGCGATGTCTTTGCCTCAATGGCCAAACAGCGGGTGCTCGGCCAAACTGCCGCCGAAGCTGACTGGCTAATCGCTGCTGGACTTTTCATGCCCGGTATCAAGGCCAAGGCGCTGCGGTCGATGCGGGAACCGGGAACGGCCTACGACGATCCCCAAATTGGCAGGGATTTGCAAGTTGGTTCCATGGCTGACTATGTCCAAACCGACACTGATAGCGGCGGCGTACACATCAACTCAGGAATTCCTAACCGTGCCTTCGCGCTCGCCGCGTTGGCAATCGGTGGATATAGCTGGGAGAAGGCTGGCCAGGTTTGGTACGACACGATGGTCAACGGCCAGTTGAGTGCCCGGGCCAGCTTTGAGTCGTTTGCGGAGGCTACGGTCGCGTCTGCGGGTCGCCTCTTCCCCCGCGAGGAGTCGGTCGCCAAAAAGATTCAGGCCGCGTGGCTCGAGGTCGGCCTATTCGATACCGCCGTTGATCTCGCCGCAGACCAGGCAACGGGCACAGGCGTCGGACAGCCCGTCGAATCGAGCGCTCAGCCTGCGACCGTCGCTGTGTGCCGCAGCGGGGGCTTTGCCGGCACCACCAAGGTCGGGCAGTTGGATCTCGACGCCGATCCCGAGGGGCCTGAGCTCCGACATCTGCTGATGCGTGTCGGCATGCAGCGCATCACCTCCACCCGACCGACTCCAGATCGGTTCGTCTACACCGTTGAATACGGCGATTGGCATCTGACGGTGCCGGAGCAGGATCTGACACCTGAGTTGCGCCGACTTGTACAGGTCGTGCTGAATCGCGGCCGAAACTAGCCCGACGCGCGAGGCCTCGCGGCGTGCGGCATCGGTCCTCGAAAGTCCCGCTTCGATAGAGTGACAAGCGTGCCGACGGGGAGAGCGGGCGACCGAACGTATCCGCGCTCGGTCGGCGTCCTAGGGCACGGATTCCTTGCCGAGCCGGTCTTGCGACGGCTCTTGCGCGCGCTCCCGGCGGCGACTCATGTCTGGACGTACGGCCGGAATCCTGACCTACTCCCTCAGCTCCAGCGGCTGGGAGCACATTGTGCTGCCAGCGCCGCAGATCTCGCAGCGCGCAGTGAATATGTCCTCGTGCTGCTGCACAAATTGGAAGATCTTGAGGCCGACTTGAACGGACCGAGCGGGTTCCAAGCCGGGGTGCACAGTCCGACCATCCTTGTTCTGGGGGCGATCTCCACTCCGGACGACCTCCGTAGCCTCGCCAGCGAACTGGCCGAAAAAACGGCTGGCCTGCTCAGGTTGGTCGACGCCCCGCTGAGCGGAACCCCGGCAGCCGCCGCGTGTGGCGGACTCTCCATCGTCGTCGGCGCCGCACCAGGCCTTTATCGGGACGCGTTGCCCGTTTTGGAGTTGCTTGGCACCTGCGTACGCGTCGGCAGTCTGGGCAGCGCCCAGATTGCGAATGCTTGTCAGCAGTACGTCATAGCGGCCACTGCCATGGCGCTCAGCGAAGGCGCGGTCATTGTCGAACGCGCCGGGCTCGACCTTTCTCGAGTGTTGCAGAGTTGGGAGCTCTCGCTGGCAGGCAGCCGAGTGCTTGAAGCAGCGCGAGGCAAGCTGGCTAACCAGGACTTCCAGCCCGATCTACCGGCTGGGGCCGCATTGGCGCCACTCGAAGTCGCGACGCAGCAGGCATGGCGGACGGGCACTTCAGCCCGGCTGCTGGGAAACGTGCGGGAACTCTTTGAGCTGTTGGATCGAGCTGGGCTAAGTAGTCAGGACCTGACGTCCACGTACCGGTATCTGGCCGCACAGCACCCCGAGCGCCGGGAAGCACAAGGCTAGTGGGCGACGCTCGGGGTGCGTGCGAGCTTGGGAAGGGCGGGCCCGGGCGGGCAGCCACTTGCGCGCCTCGCCGGCCCGGGGTTCTGCGCTCAGGTGAGCTGAAGAATCACGATCACCAAGATGATGATCACCAAGATACCGATGATGGTTCCGATAATTCCCCGGTTCATGGGCAGGACCTCCTCTCCAGCCTTGGTCGTACCCGCGGGCTACGGACATAAACACCTAGTGTCCCCCGCCAGGAATTCGTTGTAGATATCGGGCCAGTCGTTCGAGGATTTCTTCGGCGGTCTTGGTCCAGACGAAGGGTTTCGGGTCGGCGTTCCAGTGTTCGATCCAGGAGCGAATGTCGCGTTCGAGGGTGGTCACGTTGTCGTGCACGCCGCGGCGGAGTTGGCGGTCGGTGAGCAGTCCGAACCAGCGTTCGACCTGGTTCAGCCACGATGAGCTGGTCGGGGTGAAGTGCAGATGGAACCGGGGGTGGGCGGCCAGCCAGGCGCCGATCGCAGGGGTCTTGTGGGTGGCGAGGTTGTCGCAGATCAGGTGGACGTCGAAGTCGACTGGCACAGTTTGGTTGATCTGGTTGAGGAATTTCTTGAACTCGCTGGCTCGGTGTCGCCGTTGGATTGAGTGGATCACCAAGCCGGTGGCCACGTCGAGGGCGGCGAACAAGTCGGTGGTGCCGGCCCGGGCGTAGTCGAAGCTGCGGCGTTCAGCGACCCCAGGCATCATCGGCAGCAACGGCGCTGAACGGTTCAGCGCCTGGATCCCGGATTTCTCGTCCACACAAAGAACCACGGCCCGCTCGGGCGGGTTCAGATAAAGCCCGACGACGTCGCGGACCTTCTCGATGAACAGCGGATCATTGCTGAGTTTGAAGGTGTCGACCAAGTGAGGCTTCAACCCGAACGCCCGCCAGATCCGTCCGACCGTCGAGGCGGATAGGCCCGATTCGGCCGCCATCGACGACCGCGACCAGTGCGTCGCATCCCGCGGCGTCCGCTCAAGGGTTTCCACCACGACCTGCTCGATCACATCGTCCCTGACCGAGCGGGGACCGCCTGGACGCGGCTCATCGGTCAATCCGTCCAACCGTTTCTCCACGAACCGGCGCCGCCATTTGCCCACCGTCGCGGTCGAGCACCCCAGCTGGGCCGCCACGGTCTGGTTGTCCGAACCGTCGGCACACCTCAAGATGATCTTGGACCGCAAAGCCAGCGACTGCGCCGACTTCGACCGCCGCGACCACCCCAGCAGTTGCTCGCGTTCCGCCTCTGTCAAGGTCAGGTCGGCCTTCGGGCGTCCCGTTCGTGGCATGCCCCATTCTACGACTTATCCAGCGAATTCCTGACGCGACACACTAGTGTCGCGCGACCGCTGCGGAGGTCCGATCTATGGTGAGTAGACGTAGTTCAGGGTTCGCGAAGGCGAGAGCAGCGACAACCAGAATCAACAGCCCCCCAATTAGAAATGGGACTTGGGCGTTCGAGAGATCGGTCAGGAGCCCGGTAAGGGCATAGGTCACCGGAACTGCGGCCATGCTGGAGAAGGACAGGGCACCCATGACCCGGCCGATCTGACCGGTCGGAGCCAGCTGCAGCACAGCGGAGGTGATCAGAGTTCCATAGAGCCCGGCGCCCAAGCCCGAGCTGAGGCCGAGGAGTCCCGCAGCAACGAACGACGCAGACACCGGTAGCCCCAGGGCCGGCAAGAAGCCGAGCGCTACGACGCTGAGCCCCATCGCCGTCAAGCCAGACAGTGCGACGAACCCGGTGTGGTGCACGTTCTTGCGCCAGAGCAGGAACGCGGCTCCCGCGGCCGCGCCCAAACCAAAGCCCCCAAGAACCCAACCGACGGTCTCCACGCCCCAACCGGTTTCATTGGCCAGCAAGGGAACCCCCGCAATCATCGGCCCGGAGAACCCCAGTTCTGCGACGAATACAACGATCAGTAACGTCGACAGAGTCCGGTAGCCACCGATCAGCCGGATCCCCGCTCTCAAGTCGTCCCAGACCGACAGTCCCGAGCTCGGTTCAGCGGGGGGCACGTCCCGGCCTGGAAGATCCTCCTCAGGGGTGGCCATTCGCGTGACGGCCAAGAGGACGACCGAGACCGCGAACAACCAAGCGTTCACCCAGAACGCGGCTGCCGCGCTCGCCACAACGAGCAGCCAACTACCCAGAGGTGCGCCGGCGAACTCGGCGCCGCGCGCCACAATCGTCTTCGCGGCGACGACGCGAGTGATCGATTCACGCCGGACCAGGTACCGAGGGGCGCTGTTGACGGCAGGCATGAAGAAGCCGTCCACGACCCCGAACATCACCGCCAGCGTGCCGAGCAGCAGCGGCCTGACCTCGCCGCCAGCAACGACGATCGCGAAGACGACCATAATCAAGGTCCGCAGCACGTCTGAGGCGATGATGGTCGGCTTCGGCCCGATCCGATCGACGAAAACCCCTCCGACGAGCATCAGCGCGGCCTGCGGAATGGCACCGGCCACCAGTATCAAACCGACGTTCGCTGGCGTGGTCGTCTGCACCGCGACCCAGGCGAGCGTGATCAGGTAAATGTGATTGCCGATCAACGAGGTGGCCAGGCCGATCAGCCACCGGAGCACGTGAGGCAAGGGTCAACGCCCTCAGGCGAGGGGGCGATCCGTCACGATCTGCAAGCCTCGACCGTCGTAGGTAGCCATGCCAACATGATTGCGCACCACTCAGGTGCCAGCGCAAGCTGCGCCTGGGTCAGGGTGTCCAGCCGAGCAGCGCCGAGCCGGCGCGCAGACCGCCGAACAAGACGACTGCGGCAATCAGCGGCAGCAGCAGAACCCGCCACGGGTGTAGGCGGATCCACACGCAAGCCAGCACGACCAGAATCAGCCAGATCGCCATGAACGCAATGACGGCCCACAGCGGAGCCATCAGACCGGTGGCGAGAAACCAGATTGACATTGCAAGCAACGCGGCCAGCGCCAGACCGCCCAGCACGTAACCAATGAGCGACGGCCTGCTCGGTGCTTCCCCGGCGGTCGCCATCATCCTCATTCCTCCCAGGGCAGCGGCTTGCCTTCGGCCACTGGGGCTACCGGAATGACGACCACCGGCCGCGGCTGACGATGGGCCAAGTGGGCGGCAACAGACCCGGTGAGGAACTGTTTCAGCCCGGCCCGGACGCCACCCCGCCGGCTGCCGACGATGATCATCTCGACATCGAGTATCTCGGCCAGCCGGGTGAGCGCGTATGCGACATCGCCGGCCAACTCTCGAAACGACAAGTCAATGGAGTCGTCGGCGACGGCTGCGCGGACCTGGGCCGCCAGCCCTTGATCGAAGTCAGTGTCCTTGAGTTCCGGTAGGTCCGGATCCAACGGCAGCGAGGCCACAGAGCCATCTGGCAACTCCTCTACCACGTAGCGCCCGGGATCGACGTGGGCGCAGACCAGCGCGGCATCGAAGGTGCGCGCGAAGCGGGCGGCATGGCGCAGCACGGTATCGGATTGGCCATAGGTGACCCCGACCAGGATCCGGCGTTCTGCCTGATGTTCCGCCATTGCCTCACTCCAGTGCTCGATCAGACCCTAGCGCCGGTCGGGCACCCGAGCCAGGCGCTTAGCGTGACAATGTATCGGCGCCGATCGGCGTGCCGGCCTCAAGCGAGAGCAGAGTCGCCTTGGTTTCCAGCCCACCTATATAGCCGCCGAGCTTCCCGTCACTGCGTAGCACCCGATGGCACGGAACGATCAGCGGCATCGGATTGGTGGCACAAGCGGTGCCCACAGCACGGACCGCCCGAGCATGACCGGTCGCTGCGGCGACCTCGGCGTACGTCTCAGTCTGCCCGTAGTTGATCAACACAAGGTGCGCGAGCACGGCTCGGCGGAACCCGCGAGCCAGCCGGAAGTCCAACGGCAGCATGAAATCGCGCCGTTCGCCGGTGAAGTACTCACTGAGTTGGCGAGCTACCTGATCAAGGCGACGCGGAGCCCGCAGGATGCGCGGACTGATCAGATTCGAAAGGGTCTGCAGGACCTGATCATGGTCCTCGCTCTGGTACGCGACCCTGACCAAGCCTTCATCGGTGGCTGCCAGGAGCAGCGTGCCGACAGGTGAATCCACTAACCGGTAGGCAACGTCCAGCAACTGGTCCGCTTCGGCCGCTGCCACAAGCTGATCACGCAGGCGAGTCATCGTCCCTATATTGTCGTCGGCGATCGGGGCCAGCACTGGGTCAATGGAGTTGATCATGAGCGGGATTCCTTCTGCAAAGTGATGGATTGGGGGTTGCGGTAGTGGCGGCGGAGAGCGCGGATGCCGTCATGGGCGGCACGCCGGGCCGCGTCTGTCGATCCGCCAAGGAGCGCGGCAACCTCTGCATACGGCAGGCCGCCCACATGGTGATAGGCAACCGCCTGCCGCTGCTTGGTTGGGAGCGCACGGAGCGCCGCCCACAAGCCGTTGTCTGCTGGTTCCCAGGCATCGGTGGCGGAGCTGGTCTGCGTGACTTCGGCGACCGGCGTCGCCCGGCGGGCTTGGGCACGGAGAAGATCAATTGCCTTGTGGTGAGCGATCGTGACCAGCCAAGCCTCGATGTTGGCGCCGTCGGCGAGGTCTGGATACGCGCGCAGGGCGGCGAGAAAAGTCTCCGACCATGCGTCGTCGGCATCGGGCTGTGCGAGCAGCGCACGGCACACTCGCAGCACAGTCGGCCCATGCTCAGCCACGATCTCTTCAAATGGTTGTTTCATCCTCATCAACTGTGTAGACGATGGCACGGGGCAAAACGTGAGGTCAGGGGCCGACGTGGTCGTCTTCACGCCTGTGCTGGGAAACGTACCCATCAGAGGCTGCTCGAGGGGTCGTTATCGCGGCAGTGCCGCGAAACGCACCCCGCAGTCGCCGAATGAGAATCTTATTCAACCGATCGGTTGACAACGGGGAGACGGATAGCTAGTGTGTTCTTCAACCAAACGGTTGAATAAGCAGCCAAGGAGGTGGCCATGAGCGAGGACCGACTCTCACGAGTCTTCGCCGCATTGGCCGACCCGACACGACGTGACATTGTGGCTCGACTCGCAGTTGGGGACGCCACGGTTGGGCAGCTTGCCGCCCCCTACAACGTATCGATTCAAGCCGTCTCCAAGCACCTCAAGGTGCTCGAAGATGCCGGGCTGGTGAGCCGCAGCCAGGATGCGCAACGCCGGCCGCGTCACCTCGAGGCCGAAGTCTTCGACCTCATGACTGCCTGGATCGAGCGGTACCGGCGGCAAGCCGAGGAGCGATATCGCCGGCTCGATGCCGTACTTGCCTCCATGGACGACGAAAGTGAACCAATCACCAACAAAGGAGCAGCATCATGAGCACTAACGCAACGAATGAAACCACCTCGACGCGGGAGACCACGATCGAGGCTGATCCGAACCTGCCCACAATCCGCATCATTCGAGACTTCGACGCACCGCCGGTCAAGGTCTTCAGGGCCTGGATTGACCAGGAGCTGGTCGCCCAGTGGCTCGGCCCGAAGAGCACCGAGATGAGAATCGACCAGTGGAACGCTCGCACCGGAGGCAACTATCGCTATGCAACGTTGCAGGACGGGGAGGAGGTGGCCGCCTTCTACGGGTCCTTCCATGAGGTGCGACCCAACGAGAGGTTGGTCCAGACCTTCACTTGGGAGGGCATGCCCGATGGCGTCAGCTTGGAGACCATGACGTTCGAGGACCTTGGAGACGGCCGGACCAGAACCATCGGTCTCTCTGTGGTCGAGAACCTCGAGGGCCGTGACGGAATCATGGCAAGCGGTATGGAGGTCGGTGTCTACGAGGGCTACGAGAAGCTGGATGCCCTGCTCGCCAAGGGCTGAATGATCCCTACGCGTCCAGCGTCTCAGAGGGCTAGGTAGCTCACTGAGGCGCTGACGCGTCTTTGGAGGCTTCCCTCGCGCGCCGCCTGGACTGCTCGGTTTGTCGAAAGGTCGGAGCGGGTACGCCTCAGCCGACGATCTGCGCCCCTGCGGCGGCGCTGAAAGCTCCGGAGGAGGTACGAATGACTGGTCCGCTCGGAAGCTTGCTGCTGCTGGGCGCCAGCGGGGACTTGTCCGGCCGGTTGCTGTTGCCGGCCTTCGGCCAACTACTTGATCGTGAAGAGGCGCGTCGCGGAGTCGTGCTGCTGGGCGCCGGCGCCGAGGACTGGGACGAACATGCCTGGCAGGAACGAATTCGAACGTCATTCTCCGACGGCGAAGTTTCCGATGAGGCGCAGCAGAGTGTGCTGGACACGACGCGATACAAGAAAGCCGACGTCACGAATACGGAGGACCTGCGGTCGCTGATCGACTCCTGTCCATCACCGCCTGCGCTGTACTTTGCGCTGCCTCCTGCGGTGACCGTCGCTGCCTGTAAGGCACTTCAGCAGGTGTCGCTGCCGGAGGGGACGAACCTGGTGCTGGAGAAGCCTTTCGGCACCAACCAGGAGGGCGCCGCCAGCCTGAACACGCTGCTTACCGAATTGGTCCCGGAAGATCAGGTG
This sequence comes from uncultured Actinomycetota bacterium, assembly GCA_963836855.1. Taxonomy (GTDB): domain Bacteria; phylum Actinomycetota; class Actinomycetes; order Propionibacteriales; family Propionibacteriaceae; genus Microlunatus. The sequence continues at coordinate 147,435 of CAWILN010000010.1, forward strand.
CATCGGGTTGATCACTTCCTGGGCCGCTCTACAGTGCTCAACCTGCTCGGTGTCCGATTCGCGAACCGCCTGTTCGAACCGGTATGGAGCAACGAGCACATTGATCACGTGGACATCGTGTTCGACGAGCAACTGACCCTGGAGAACCGGGCGCGCTACTACGACCATGCGGGCGCGCTGACGGACATGATCCAAAGCCATATGCTCCAAGTACTGGCGCTGACAGGCATGGAGCCAATCGCCACGGTCAACGCAGTGGATGTGAGGGACGCCAAGGCCCAGGTGCTGCGTGCCTGTCGACCCTGGGACGACGACCCGGTTGGGGCCGGGCGCCAGGCCCGCTACACACACGGTTCCGTCGACGGCCGCGACGTGCCCGATTACACCGCAGAGCCCGGAGTCGACCCAACCCGGAACACTGAGACGCTCGCCGAGCTCATCGTGGAAATTGACAACTGGCGCTGGTCAGGCGTGCCCTTCCGGCTGCGGTCCGGCAAGGCGCTGCGGCAACGTCGCAAGGAAGTGCTGGTGACCTTCAAGCCCGTGCCGCACCTGCCACCTGGGTTACATGGGAAGCCAATTCCGGACCAGCTACGGCTGACCATGGGGCCGGACCGGATGGCGCTGGAAATGAACGTCAATGGCCCGGATGATCCATTGGTGCTGGATCGAATTTCCCTGGGCACTGATCTCAACCCGGGCCGGCTGCCGGCGTACGGGGAAGTGCTGGCGGGGGTATTGGACGGCGACCCCCTGCTCTCGGTGCGCGGTGACACCGCCGAGGAATGCTGGCGCATTGTGGATCCGGTATTGCAGGCCTGGCGCGAGGGAAAGGTGCCGATGGACGAGTACGCCGCTGGATCGGACGGACCTGCAAGCTGGGAGTGACCGCATGTCCGGACGAACGCAGCGTCACTTGGCAGGGGCTAGCTGCAGCGCGGTCCAGGAGATCGGCGGCAGGTCGATTGTCAGCACGCCGTTCTCGATGCGGGCTGATCGGTTGGGGGCGGGGGCGACGCGCTGTTGGTGCTCAAGGGTGTTGGTGGCGGTCGGGTCGTCGTCGGCGAGCGTGGTGGATTCGCTGAGCCGGACCGGCCCAAGCGAGCCGATATCGATGTAGGCGGTCATCGGGGAATCCAAGCCGCGATGCACCAAGAACACTGCAACCGCCCCGCTGTCGTCGTCAATGGTTGCGGCGGCGTCCAGGAGCGGCACAGTTCCGTACTCTGCAGTGTCGTAGCTCGGGCTCTCGACGGCGAGCCGAAGCACTGCGCCGCGGGCCAGCCGCGCTGTGATCGCGAACGGGAAGAAGATTGTCTGCCGCCACGCCGGGCCACCCGGCTCGGTCATGATCGGAGCGATCACATTGACCAGCTGGGCATGACACGCGGCCTGGACCCGGTCGGCGTGCTTCAGCAAACAGATAAGCAGGCTGCCGACCACCACCGCGTCAGTCACCGAGTACTGGTCCTCCAGCAGCCGGGGCGCATACGGCCAATTGTTCAGACCAGCAATTCGTCCGCTCTCGCGGTACCGGTCCATATACCAGACATTCCACTCATCGAAGGAGATGTCGATCGTCCGCTCACTGCGCCGCGCCGCCTTCACCGAGTCCGCGGTCGCGATCACCGCCTCGATGAAGGCGTCCATATCGACCGCCGAAGCTAGAAAGCTGCCCCGGTCAGCGTCACGCTCTTGGTAATAGGCGTGGCAGGAAATGAAGTCCACATCGTCGTAGCTGTGCTCCAATACCACCCGTTCCCAAGTGCCGAAGGTCGGCATTGACCGGCTCGAGCTGCCGCACGCCACAAGCTCGAGGCCGGGATCCAGCTGGCGCATGGCCTTGGCGACTTGGCTTGCGATCTTGCCGTAGTCCTCGGCGCTCCGATGGCCGAGCTGCCACGGCCCGTCCATCTCATTGCCCAAGCACCACATCCGCACGCCGAACGGCTCCCGTGAGCCGTTGGCGACCCGCTGCTCCGACAGAGCAGAGCCGGCACCGATGTTGCTGTACTCAAGCAGGTCGAGTGCCTCAACCACGCCGCGCGTACCAAGATTGAGCGCCAGCATGAGCTCGGCGTCTATGCGCTGACACCAGCCCGCGAACTCCTGCAGCCCAACCTGGTTCGTCTCCAGCGAATGCCACGCAAGATCGAGCCGCCGCGGCCGCTGATCCCGCGGTCCGACACCGTCTTCCCACCGATAGCCGGACACGAAGTTGCCACCCGGATAGCGGATGGTGGTCACCCCTAGCTCACGCACAAGGTCCATCACGTCGGAACGGAACCCACTCGCGTCAGCCGACGGATGCCCCGGCTCATAAATTCCGTCGTAGACACACCGACCCAAGTGCTCAACAAAGGAACCGAACAGACGACGATTCAGCCGACCGACAGTGAAAACAGGATCGACGACTAGGCGCGCTGGGGGCATTGGTTAGTTGCTGGCCGCTCGAAATCGTGCTGTGGAATCACGAATGACCAGCGTTGCGGCCAGTTCGACTCGAACAGAGGCTGGATCCCGTCCTTCCATCTGGTCAGCGAGGAGCTGATAGGCCACTTCGCCCATCTGTACGAAGGGCTGCCGAACAGTTGTCAGCTGCGGCGACGACGCTGATGCGTACATGCTGTCGTCAAAGCCGACAACACTGAGATCGCTGGGCACGCAAAGTCCGATGCGGCGAGCTGCCTCCATTACGCCGAGCGCGCCGAGATCGTTGGCCGCGAATACGGCTGTTGGAGGACTGGACAGGCGCAATATCTCCTCCGCTACCGTGACCGTCGGCAGGAAACGGAAGTCTCCCCGCCCGATCAGCCGCTCATCGACTGCAATCCCGAAGCCTGACAGCGCGGCCACGTAGCCGTGATAACGAGCGTCATCGACCAGACACTGGTAACCGCGAATCATGGCGATTCGGCGATGACCCAGCTCCAATAGGTGTTGTACCGCGCTCATCCCTCCTTGCCAATTGGTCGCCCCAACACTGGGCAGGGAAGGATCGACGGGGTTGATCGGATCGATGAGCACCAGCGGTAGGGCCGCTTCTTGCAGCCGCTTGTGCTGCTCTGAACTGAGGCGCGAGGTCACCATGATCAGTCCGACTCGACCAACCCGGTCCAGCTCGTTCACCCACTGACGTGGGTTCACGTTCTCCGGAACCGTGCTCACCGCAACATGGCTGCCCTGCTCCGCCGCGGCCTGCAGGACTCCTCGCATCATTTCGAGGTTGTTCGGATTGGTCAGCGCATCGAACACGAGCTCGATGTGCTTATGTGCCATAGGAAGGGTGCTCGCCCCACGTGGCAAATATTGCTGCTCATGAAGCACCCGCAGGATTCGTTCGCGTGTAGCCGGGGCGACATCGGGTCGGCCGTTGAGAACCTTCGAGATGGTCGGCGTCGACACCCCGGCGCGTTGGGCAATCTGCTGGAGTGTCATGCGCTTCGACCGTGCGTTCACCCCTCAACCCTCCCGGCGCCCGGCTATTCGACCATCGAATCAAATGCGCAATCTTACCGCTGGCCTGCCGCCAACGATTGGCACCATGGTGCTGCGAAAACTACCCAGTAGCCGGCGAGTTCACACACCTTGGGCCACGCGTGGCACGGCCGCTACCGCAAAGCTTACGCAAAGTTCTCGGAACTTGATATTCCAGCGACGTGCGCTTGGTGATCACCTTGGATGGTGTGCGGCGCCGTACGCTGCGAGGGTGAAATTCACCAACGGCTACTGGTTGCTACGTGAGGGCGTTCAGGCGCGTTACCCAGTCCAGGCCTATGACGTCCGCGTGGAACCTGATGCGCTGGTCGTTTACGCATCCACCCAGACGATCAGGCACCGCGGCGACACTCTCAACCAGCCTGTGCTCACCGTACGGTGCTCATCACCGGCTCCAGACGTCATCTCGGTTGCGGTCAGCCACTTCGCCGGGGAACAGCCACGCCATCCCGAGTTCCCGCTGACTGTCGACTCCTCGGTGCAGGTGAACACAGAGCTAGGCGACAGCCATGCAACGATCACCTCCGGTGCGCTGTCTGCCCGTTTCGAGCGTGGCGAGCGGTGGGCGCTCGAGTTCCTCGCTGACGGCAAGGTGTTGACCACGAGCGGCAACAAGGCGATGGCCCTCCTGTCCACCAACTCTGACGGGCACTATGTCCGTGAGCAGCTAATCCTGGACGTTGGCGAGGCCGTCTATGGGCTGGGTGAGCGGTTCGGCCCCTTGGTGAAGAACGGCCAGGTCGTCGACATCTGGAACGCCGACGGTGGCACCAGCAGCGAGCAGGCCTACAAGAATGTGCCGTTCTACCTGACCAGCCGTGGATACGGCGTGTTCGTCAATCATCCAGGCCTGGTTTCCTTCGAGGTCGGCGCCGAGGCTGTGTCGCGAGTGCAGTTCAGCGTCGCTGGTCAGGCCCTGGAGTATCTGGTCATTTACGGGCCGACTTTCCACGAGATCATGCGCAAGTACACAGCGCTGACTGGCCGACCCGCGCTGCCACCGGCTTGGTCGTTCGGCCTCTGGCTGAGCACCTCGTTCACGACCTCGTACGACGAGGAAACCGTGTCCGGCTTCGTCGACGGTATGGCCAGCCGGGACCTACCGCTGTCGGTGTTCCACTTTGATTGCTTCTGGATGCGCGAGTTCCAGTGGTGCGACTTCACCTGGGACAACCGGACCTTCCCAGATCCGTCGGCCATGCTGGCCCGCCTCAAAGAGCGAGGACTGCGAATCTGTGTCTGGATCAACCCCTATATCGCGCAGCGTTCGCCACTGTTCGCCGAAGCGGCACAGCGCGGCTATCTGCTCCACAGGTCGGACGGTGACATCTGGCAGACGGACCAGTGGCAGGCGGGAATGGGCATCGTGGACTTCACCAGTCCCGACGCCCGCCGGTGGTACACAGACAAGCTGCGGACCTTGCTCGATATGGGCGTCGACTGCTTCAAGACCGACTTCGGCGAGCGGATCCCGACCGATGTGGTGTGGTCCGATGGCGCAGACCCGGAGCGCATGCACAACTTCTACAGCTACCTCTACAACCAGACTGTCTTCGAGCTGCTTCGCACCTACCGGGGCGAGCAGGAAGCCGTGGTGTTCGCGCGATCCGCAACAGCCGGCGGTCAACGGTTCCCCGTCCACTGGGGCGGCGACTGCGAATCGACATTCGTCTCCATGGCGGAGAGCCTTCGAGGCGGCCTGTCCCTCGCCGCATCCGGCTTCGGGTTCTGGAGCCACGACATCGGTGGCTTCGAAGGGCGTCCAGACCCGGCGGTATTCAAGCGGTGGATCCCCTTCGGGCTGCTGTGCACGCACAGCCGACTGCACGGCAGCGACAGCTATCGGGTGCCGTGGCTCTTCGATGAGGAGGCGGTGGAGGTGCTGCGCCGGTTCACGAGCCTGAAGGCCCAGCTGATGCCGTACATCTATGGACAGGCGGTGACCGCGGTCCGAGACGGGATACCGGTGCTACGGCCGATGGTGGCGGAGTTTCCCGACGACCCGGGTTGTACGCACTTGGACCGGCAGTACATGTTCGGGGATCGGCTCATGGTCGCGCCCGTGTTCACGGCATCCGGTGAAACCTCGTACTACGTCCCATCCGGCACGTGGACGCACTTGCAGACTGGTGCGACCGTACGCGGCCCCGCCTGGATCCACGAGGTATGCGACTTCCTGACGGTGCCCGTCTTCGTGCGCCCCGGAACGGTGCTTCCGGTCGGCGCCCGAGACGACCGCCCGGACTATCCGTACGAGGAGGACCTCACGCTGCGGGTATACGAGTTCGCCGAAGGTGACCGGACCACGGTCGCTGTGCCTGCGACGACGGGCGAGGTCGCAGCCGCCTTCGAGGTGGCCCGGGATGGCGGCACCCTAACGGTCAGGCGCCTGGAGGGCACCGCGGCGTGGCGGTTGCTCCTCGTGGGCGTGCCATCCGTGACCACCGTAAGCGGGGGTACGGCGGTGCCCACTCCGAACGGTATAGAGATCAGTCTCCCGGCCGCGGAAGACCGGTGCTCAATCGGCCTACCGCGCCAGTGAAGTAGCTCCCGCCCGCCGTCGCGACAGCGCGTCGACCGTAGCAGCCAGGGCGAGGACTGCGCCAGTGATCGCCAAGGTGATGCCTGCGGAGAGGCCCAGGAGGCCGAGCCCGTTCGTGATCATTGAAATCAGCAACGCCCCGACCGCCGCTTGAGCGAGGCGGCCCCGACCTCCAAAGAGGCTGACACCGCCGACGACTGCGGCGGCAACGCCAGACAGCACGATGTCTCGGCCGGCCGAGGACTCGACGGTCCCGACTTGGCTGGCCGTGAAGAGACCTGAGATCACAGCGAGGCTTGAGCAGAGGATGAAGCACGCAATGCGCACCCGAGCGACGTTGATGCCGGCCCGCCTGGCAGCTTCCGGGTTGCCGCCAACCGCATAAATATGGAGACCGAACCGGGTGCGGTCGAGCATGGTTGTACCGATCCACAGGATCGCGAGCGCAATGGGCACGACGACCGGCACGCCCCTGATGGGGATCACGCTCGTCGACCTGTTCAGGCTCAGCATAAAGACGACCAATCCGCCGCCAACTGCCCAGGCTGCGACGCGTGCCCACAGTAGGCTCATCGGACGAACTTGCATACCGCTCGCGATTCGTCGGCTGCGATCGTAAAGCCCGGTGAGCAGCGAGATCCCGACGATGACGGCGAGCATGAGCCACCCGGCCCATACCGGCATCGACTTGTTCATGATCGCCAACACGGCCGGCGCCTCAATGCGGTAAGCGCCCGCGTTGCCGAGCAGAACGAGGATCACACCTTGCAGGCCCAGGAACAGGGCCAGGGTGATGACGAACGACGGCACTCCGATCCTCGCGACCATGAAGCCTATGAATGTGCCGATTGAGGCGCCGACCACCAGCGCGACGAGCAGCGCTGCGACCCAGTTCCACGCAACGACGTTGGTGAGCAGGATAAAAATCGCCATCGCCAAGCCACCTGTGACACCGGCCGATAGGTCGATTTCGGCAAGGATGATCACGAACGTCAATGCGACCGCCAGCATCATCAGCGCGGCCGTCTGAGTCATCAGATTCGCGATGTTGGTCTTGGTGAGGAAGAACGGAGTCAGGATGAAGAACACGATGGTGATAATGACGACGCCGGCGAGTGCGGGCAGCATGCCCATCTCGCCGCCGCGGACACGCAGCAGGTAACTGTCGATCTGGTCGCGGACAGTGCCCTCATGTCCCGTCGCGATCTGATGGGCGGGGGCGCCTCCAACCGTTTTGGCCGCCGTGTTCGTTGACGGATTCGTCGACTTTTCGACCGGCGTGGTCACGAGACCACCTCCTCTTCTTCTTCCACTTCCTCGGCAGCCGAGGTGTCGCCCTTGATGCCGGTGATGTACGCGACGACGTCGTTGTAGTTCGTCTCGCTCGTCTTCAACTGGGCCACCATGGCACCGAGGTAGAGCACGCTGATGTAGTCCGCCACTTCGAACACGTCCGCGAGGTTGTGGCTGATGATGATGACGCCCACGCCGGCGTCGGCGAGGCGGCGGACCAGCGCCAGCACCTGTTCGGTTTGCGCGACACCGAGCGCAGCTGTCGGCTCGTCGAGGATGACAACCTTCGCCTTCTGCAGCACGGCGCGAGCGATCGCAACGGTTTGGCGCTGGCCGCCGGAAAGGGAGGAGACCTTTTGGCGCACCGACTTCATGGTCCGGACCGACAACGACTGCAGCGTTGCCGTGGCATGCTTCTCCATCTCCGGCTGGTTGAGCATGCGTTGGTGGACCTCTTCACGGCCCAGGAACATGTTCTGGACGATGTCGAGGTTCTCGCACAACGACAGATCCTGGTAGACGACCTCGATGCCGTGCCCAGACGCGTCACGCGGCGAGAGGAGAGTGATGGGCCCCCCTTCGAAGGAGACTTCTCCGGAGTCGTAGGGTTGCGCCCCGGACAATCCCTTGATCAACGTCGACTTTCCCGCCCCATTGTCGCCAACGAGCGCGGTGACTTTGCCGGCGTACACCTGCATGTTCACCCCCTTGAGGACCTCGACGGGGCCGAAGCTCTTGCGGATGTCCTGCAGCTCGATGATCGGGGTTTCCACGTCTACCTCCTTACCTACTGCCATTAGAGCGAGGTTGGTGGCCATGCGCACTGGCTGGTGCGCATGGCCACCGCGACCGACTCAATTGCGGTGCATGTCTAGGCCTACTGCAGGCCGGCCTTCTGGCACGCCTCCGCGACCGTCTTGGTGCAAACCTCCGAGACCTTGGCGTTCCCGTCGTCGAACACCTTCTGCATGTTCTTTGCGTCGACGACGGTCGGGGTCTGCGGGATGAAAGGTGTGCCGTCGGCGGCCGTGGTCGGGGCGGGCGGCTTCTCGCCGTTGAGGAGTTTCATGGACAAATCCACAGCCGCCTGCGCCTCCAGCTGGAACGGCTTGTAGACCGTTGCGACCTGCTTGCCGAGAAGGATGTTCTGCAGACCAGGCGGGCTGGCATCCTGACCGCTGACCGGAACCGTCTTGCCGTTCTTGTCCAGCACCGAGATCACACTGGCCGCGCTGAAGTCGTTCGCGACCCAAACGGCGTCGATGTCGCCCTTCATCGCGGTGTAGGCCTGCTCGAAGTAGGTCTGAACCTTCTTCACGTCCCAAGTGCCCGGTGTCTCGAAGGCCGGCTTGATGCCCGCCTCGGACATGACCTTGTCGGCGCCGTCGTGGAACTGCTTCGCATTGCCGTCTATTGGATCGCCGCCGACGTAGACGACCTTGGCCGTCGCCGCATCCTTGCCCTCGGCCTTGAGGCCGTCGACGATCATCTGACCCTCGAGCTCACCGACATGGAAGTTGTCGAACGAGATGTAGTAGTCGGCGCCCTCGATCGGCCGGTCATAGGCGATTACGGGCACACCCTGCGCCTTCGCCTTCTGCGCCACCTGGACGCCGGCCTCGTTGTAGTCGACGAGCAGCATGATCGCGCAGCCCTTGGTGAGCTGCTGCTGGGCGATCGTCGCGTACTTGGATGTGTCGCCCTGGGCGTTCTGGATATCTGTCTCTACGCCCTGGGCCTTGAACAATTGCTCGAGCTGGGGGCGGTCGCCATTCTCCCAACGGCTCGACGACGCTGCGTCAGGCAGGATGATGCAGGCGCGCTTGCCGGCTGCCGCTCCGCTTGCCGATCCGCTCGCCTCACCTGCCGGGGCGGCTGTGTCGCGGTTACATCCGGAGAACGAGACCGCTGCCAGTCCCGCCATGACCGCGGCAATGGCGGCTTTCCTAGTGAGAAGTTTCATCTGCTCTTCCTTGAGTACAAGAGAACTAACCCGGTTGACTACGTCGGAAAGGCTTTCGAAAACCTTTCGAAGACGGGGCAAGTCTGACATTTGGCCTCTGGAGTGTCAAGCAACTGGACCGGCACGATCAGGTAACAAGCAGAAGCGCCCATCGGCCAGCCATCACGGGAACAGCGGAGCTGCTCACGGCTAGCGTTTCCTATGTCGCCAGAATCCAAATCGCCGTGTTCCCGAGCCTGACCGGTTCGGCCAGGTGGGACCGAACTCGAGGATCTCGGCGGTCCTGCGGTCTGCCTGGGCCGGTGCACCGCCTTCGACTGTAAGCATCAGCTGGAGCGCCTCGTCCTCGTAGTCGTCGGCGAGTTCCCGCACCAGGTCCATGCGGCCGGCAGCCACTGCCGCGTCTATCCGCGGTGCGTAGTGTGCTCGCAGGGAAGCCAGCCCTTCCTCGAACGGCGTCGCCGACATAAGCATCTCCCACTACGGCCCCAAGCATCCTTTGCAGTCTATTCCCGCGCGCGCAGTCACGCGCCCGAGCATTTCGCGGAATGCGGCGGAAAGGGGGTGCGTTCCAGCAAGACAAGATCAAGTGAGGGGAGCTGCAAGGTGAAGATCGGAATCGGCCTACCGAATCCGGTGCCCAACATTCCCGGGCACCTGCTCGTTGACTGGGCTCAGCGGGCCGAAGCAGCGGGCTTCTCAGGTTTGGTCACGATCGACCGGATCGCTTATCCCGGCTATGACTCGCTGACGACTCTGGCGGCAGCCGCGGGAGCAACGCAGCAGAGTGGTCCGCAATCCAGCGAAGGCACCGTCCTTTCCAAGCACTCATGTCACGACAGCAGAATATGGGGACCGGGCAGCGATCCGAACGGCGTTGACCGGTGCCCACACTGTGTTCATGGTCTCCGCCGCCGAGACCGCCGACCGGGTGCAGCAACACCTCACCTTCATCGACGCGGCCGTCGACGTCGGCGTGCAGCGAATCGTGTATGTGTCCTTCTTCGGCGCCTCGCCAACGGCCAGCTTTACGCTGGCCCGCGACCACTGGGCAACCGAGGAGCATCTGGGTCGGTCGGCGTCGCCCATACGATCTTGCGCGACAACATCTATCGACTTGACTGGTCATCCGGCCTTGTCCGTGGAACAGGCCTTGCTGCGGCCGGCCACTAGATCGCCAAGTGCGCGCACTTGGGTGCCTGCTAGGCGTCCCGCAGGATTCGCGCCACCTCGCGCTGGCCGCGCCGCTCAGCATGCTGCAGAGCCGTAACGCCTTGACGATCGGTGATCTTGGGGTCAGCGCCCGCGTCAAGGAGGGTGGTCACGATCTGCTGGTAGCGCCGAGACCCGTCGCCGAGGATGACTGCTTCCAGCAGTGCGCTCCAGCCGAGGTTGTTCACGTGATTGACGTCGATGCCGGTGCGTACTGCGCGTCGCACATAGGCGACATGACCGCGTTCGCTCGCCGGAATGAGAGATGTCCCACCGAACCGGTTCCGGATCGTCAGATCAGGCCCGGCAGGAAGCAGCACCTCGAGCAGGTCCACGCTTCCAGTCACCCCGGTGACCAGCCATGGCGTGTCGTGCTGGTCATCCAGAGCATCAGGGTCTGCGCCGAGATAGACCAGCAGCCGCGCGACCTCGAGCCGATCCTTGGTGACAGCGAGCAACAGTGGCGTACGTCCCCGCTCGTCGCGGGTCTCAAGATCAGCCCCAGCGCGAATGGCGACCGCCGCGGCAGTCGCGTCACCACGCTCAGCGGCAGCCAGCAGGCGCCGATTGGCCAGTCCCTTCGACGGCTTGTCTGCGTCCAGCGCGGCACGCAGCACCTGTGCGATCTCGTTGTGGCCTTTGGACGTTGCATGATCGAGCGGCCTGATCTGGTCACGTTGGGAGCGCAGCCGCAGGTCTGCGCGAGCCGCGACGAGCACTCGCACGGTGTCGACGTAGCGGCCTGATCCGTCGCCCAGAATGATCGCCTCGTGCAGTGCGGTCCAGCCGAGGTTGTTGATGTGGTTGATCTTGATGTCGGCCTGAACCAGTCGACCGACGATGTCGGCATGGCCCCGATCCGCGGCCCGGATCAGGCCCGTGCCATTGAAGGAGTCCCTGGAGTCCACATCTGCGCCGTGCTTCAGGGTCAGTGACAGCAGCTTCAGATAGCCCTCGCTTGTGGAGATGAGGTACGCACTCTGCACGGTGTTGTCCTTGGCGTTCACGTCGGCGCCTCGGGCAATGAGATCTCGGGCGCGACCGAGGTCGTTGTCCCAAGCTGCCTTGATCAACTGCTGGTTCAGCCTGGCCTGCTCCTTTGCGCCGGGCTTTGGCGCTCGCGTGCTCCTGGCCGGTTGGGGACTCGGCCGAGTGGCCGAAGCTGATGGCACAGGCGAGCTTGCCTGCGCCGATGGACCAGAACTTGCCGCGCCCTCACCGCCGCACGCTGCGGTGGCAAAGGCGACAGCAGTCAAGACCGCGAAGGAGCGGGAGGGTCTCATTTGCCGAGCCTATGAGCGCATGCCGGCCAGGCACCGGTAGCTGCGCACGCACCAGGTCGCCAAGGTAATTTGGCCGCCATGAGCGTCCCCACAGACGACGATGATGCCGTACGCCTGGTGTCGGCAGATGATCCACGTGCTGTCGCGGCCACGGGGGCCGTCCAAGCAGGCGACCTCGCAGCGCTCGAGCGGATGCTCGCAGCGGATCCATGGCTCGCGACGGCGCGCATCGGCGACTGGGACTGCTACCGGACGTTGCTGCACGCGGCAACCGATTGGCCGGGCCACTTTCCGAATGGTCCGGCTGTCGTGAAGCGCCTGGTCGCCGCCGGAGCTGATGTGAACGCCCACAGCCGGTTCAGCTCTCATACCGAAACGCCGCTGCACTGGGCCGCGAGCAGCGATGACGTCGCCGTGCTCGACGCGCTGCTCGATGCGGGAGCTGACATCGAAGCGTCCGGCGCTGTGCTCGGTGGCGGCAGTCCACTGTTCGATGCGTGTGGGTTTGGGAACTGGGCGGCGGCCCGGAGACTCGTCGAGCGTGGTGCCCGCCCGCGGCTGAGCGATGCCGCTGCTCTGGGGTTGCTGGATCGAGTTGAGGCAGCTTTCGCCGAGGGATCTGGTCCTGAAAGCGAAGTGATCACTATGGCGCTCTGGCAAGCCTGCCACGGTGGCCAGCGGGCTACGGCCGAGTACCTTCTCGACCGTGGAGCGGACATCAACTGGATCGGATGGGAGGACAAGACGCCTCTCGATCTCGTCGATGAGGCCAGCCAACCTGAGCTGGCCACCTGGCTGAGAGCTCGAGGAGGGAAGCTCGCAACTGAACTGCGCGAATGAAGATCACGATCATGCGGGATCCTGCCTTCTGATCAAGGACGCGGACAATCCGTCCGGGGTAACGACTCGGACCATAGGGTTCCCTCATGCACGCCGCCGACACCGCCCGGCCGCCCGCTCACACGGTCGTGGTGCTCGGTCTGATCACGATGTTCGCGCCGCTCTCGCTCGACCTCTACCTACCGCACTCCCCAGCTTGCCGACGACCTGAGGGTGCCACTCTGTTGATCTGAGACGTCAATGAGCAAAGGCGAAAGTTCCCGAATCGCGACTGTAAATTGGGTGCCAGGGAGATCTAGTCCACCGGCCGATCAATGGGTAATGCTGGGAGGAAACGTACGGCGGTCCGCACCGGGCATGGCGACGGAGTACTGCGGGCGCTGGTAGCGCAGGCGACGGGATTCACAGCGACACTCAGGAGGACACGATGAAGGCGGATGTCGGCGATCGGATTGTGGTGGCCTCGGGCACGCTGCACCGGCCGATTCGAGACGGCGAGGTCCTGCAGACGGGACCAGATGGCGGCGGGCCGTACCTGGTGCGATGGTCTGATAGTGGCAACGAGAGCCTGTACTTCCCCGGTCCGGACGCGCATGTCGAGCATGTTGAGCGGGATGCCGGCGACGCTGGCGGTCAGCAGGCTCCAGCCGCGTCGCGCACGGAACCGACCAAGAAATGGCGGGTCGAGATCTACCTGTATGAAGATCAGAACTCAACGTCGGCCAACGCCGTGCTGCACAGCGACGTACCTGGTCCGCTCGATGTTCGCGGTGAGGCTCGCCGCAGCCCGGCTGATCCGGACATGCCTGCGGTCGGAGATGAGGTAGCGGCGGCCCGTGCATTGCGTCACCTCGCCGATCGGCTGCTCGAGATGGCCTCTAGCGATCTCTCAGATGCCGAGGGCCATCCCGTTTCGCTGCGCAGCTGAGCCACTGCGAGTTCCACCCGAGCCCAAGATCATGAGGCTCGATGCGCATCGCGGTGTCGTTCGACCACCACGGTATGAGCGCGCGCCTGTGAAAATGCGATATGCCGCTGAAACACTCCGGTGCTGCACGATCAGCGCAGCGACCGACTGCAACTCGTGCAGCAGCGCGTCGATAACTACAGTCCAGTCGGGGCTCCGTGCCTGACTTAGGCTGAGTCGGTGACACCCGCGACCGCAGCTGACCTGTTGCCGGAGCCCACCGGACAGTACGCGGTTGGCCGCCTGTCGTATGACTGGGTCGACTCCACAAGAACCGAGATCTACGCAGCAAACCGGGAGGATCGCCGTGAGCTGGTGGTCTTCGTTTGGTACCCAGCCCAGGAGCGTGCCGCCGAGCTCGCGCCGTACCTTCCGGATGGATGGGTACCGGTTGCCGATTTTCTCGGGATCGACGTTGCGGGCCTGCGCTCACATGCACTCCTCGATGCCGCGGTTGCGGCGGACGACGCCGCGTACCCGGTAATGCTGCTTTCACCCAGCGGCTTCCCACCACTGCTGCTGACCGCGATCGCTGAAGAGCTGGCCAGCCACGGCTTCATCGTTGTGGGCGTGAACCATACCTACGAGACGACTGTGACGGCGTTCTCCGATGGCCGTGTGGTGCCGGGGAACCCGGCAGCCATCGGTGGGGCGCTGGGACCGCAGACCGGCTCACACGACGACGTTTTCCGCCAGCGGGCGTCGGTTTGCGAATACAAGGCGGCCGACCTCGCTTCGGTCGCCACTCAGCTAGAGCGACTCAACACCAATCCGGCTGAGCGTTTGGCCGGTCGGCTAGATCTGGAGCGGTTCGCCGCGCTGGGGCACTCCTTCGGCGGAATCGCCGCTCTGGAGTGGTGCCGAGCGGACCAGCGATGCCTGGCCGTGACCAACCTCGATGGTGCAGTGTGGAGTGAGGTAGGCAGGGTCGGGCTGGAACGTCCGGCTCTGCAAGTGCTAGCCGAGCACGGTGAGTTCGTAATGGCGGCTGAGGACGCGGTCAGGGCGGGCGTCGCGCCGAGCGTGGACTGGTTCGAGGCAGAAAAGGCGATCACATTCGGCGGCTGGCATACCGTCCAACAGCGCGCTCAACCGGGCTACACCGCGCAGATTCGCGGCGCGACCCACGTGAGCTTCATGGACATTCCCTTCCTTCCGCTGACGGATGGGTCAGTCGTCAAGCCGGCACTCGACGCCACCAAGATCAAACCGCAGCGGATGTGGCGAATCACATGCGACCTGCTGCTTGCGTTCTTCGGCAGGCACCTCAACGGTGCTGCCTCACCGCTGTTGGATGGATCAGCAGACGACTATCCCGAGCTGATCATCGGTCCACCCTGACGGAAGAGGTAGTTCCCTCGAAACCACGCACCAGACGAGAGTCCAGCCCTGGAATTCACGCTCAGCGGTGTCTGCTGATCCTCGGCTGGAATGAGGTATCAGGGCGGTGATACGGGAAGATCGGTTGCAGCGGCTTTCTCCTGAGAGGTGCAACCATGACCAGAGCCGATGAAACACCCATAGATCTGCCGGCTCCGGCGCCCCGAGCGCTGGAGGTCGAGCAGAACGGCCTCAACTCGATCGACGTTGCAGAGCGCCGCGGTAGGCCAAGGGAGTTGTTCTGGCCCTGGTTCGCCGCCAACATTTCGGTACTGGGGATCAGCTATGGTGCCTTCCTCCTCGGCTTTGGCGTCTCGTTCCCCCAAGCGGTCGTAGTCGGAGTCGTTGGAATCCTCATCTCCTTCTTCTTGTGCGGCTTGGTCTCGCTGTCCGGCAAGCGTGGGCATGCACCAACGATGACGCTGAGCCGCGCCGTATTCGGGGTCAACGGCAACCGACTCCCCTCCGCAATTTCCTGGCTGCTCTTGGTCGGCTGGGAGACAGTGCTTGCCTCACTCGCTGTACTGGCCACGGCCACCGTCTTCGCACGGCTGGGCTGGAGCGGCGGCTTCCTCACCAAGATCGCAGCCCTGGTCCTCGTAGCAGCCCTCATCTTGATCGGCGGGATCCTCGGCTTCGAGTTCATCATGAAGCTGCAGATGTGGATCACGGTGATCACTGCCGTACTGACGGTGGTGTTCGTCATCCTCGTTGCTTCCAACATCGACGTCGCGACGCTTGCCGCGTTACCGGCCGGCCCTCTTCCACAGCTGATCGGTGCCTTCGTTTTCATGATGACTGGCTTCGGCCTTGGCTGGGTCAATGCCGCGGGGGACTATTCCCGTTACTTGCCGCGGCAGACATCGAGCGCAGGCGTTGTGGCATGGACCACCTTCGGCGCGTCACTCGGTCCGGTGCTGCTCTTGATCATCGGGCTGATGCTCGCTGGTTCATCTGAGGAGCTGAGCGAAGCCGTGGCCACTGACCCAATTGGAGCACTGACGACCCTGCTCCCGATTTGGTTCCTGGTGCCGTTTGCATTGGTCGCGGTACTCGGCCTCGTTGGGGGCGCCGTCCTGGACATCTATTCCTCCGGTCTCGCACTCCTCAGTGTGGGCTTGCCCGTGCCACGATTCGTGGCAGCAGCGATCGATGGTGTATTGATGATCGCCGGGTCTATCTATCTGGTGTTCATCGCCGATAACTTCATCGGGCCGTTCCAGGGATTCTTGATCACTTTGGGCGTCCTGATTGCAGCATGGTGCGGGATCTTCCTTGGCGACTTCGCGCTCCGCCGCCGCACGTACGCAAGCTCTGAGCTCCTTGACGCGCACGGCCGCTACGGCAGCGTCCGCGTTGTGGCCCTGGTGCTGCTGGTAATCGGTGCCGTCGTCGGTTGGGGATTGGTCACCAATTCATTCGCGAGCTGGCTTGGATGGCAGGGATATCTGCTTGGGCCGATCGGACTCGGCGGTCGGGAAGGTTCATGGGCGTACGCGAACCTCGGAGTACTCGCCGCGCTGTTGATCGGGTTCGTCGGAATGATCTTGCTAGGCCGTCGGACTGTACGAGCACAAGAAGACCAACCGCTATCCCCCGCCGATCAGGACGCAGCCATCGAATGAGCGACGGAACGCCATCGGCCACTGGAAACATGGCCACCTGGCTGATGATCATCGATATGCAACGGATCTTCGGTGAACCGACGAGTGAATGGTTTACGCCAGGCTATGCATCGGCTTCGGCTGGAATCCAGCTCATGCTGGGCGCATTCGAGTCTCGTGTCTGCCTTACGCGGTTTCTCGCGCCTGAGCAGCCAACGGGTGTCTGGATCGATTACTACGAGAAGTGGCCATTCGCACTCGACCCTGTCAACGCCCCGCTCTATGAACTCAGCGAGGAGTTCAAGCCCATCCCGGCGACGATGGTCGACCGGACGACCTTCGGCAAGTGGGACGCCGAGGTCGCCCGCGATCTGGGATACCCCGCGGAGATCGTGCTAGCCGGCGTCACTACAGACTGCTGCGTGCTCTCGACGGCGCTGCAGGCTGCCGACGCAGGCGTGCATGTCATTGTGGCTGCCGACGCCTGCGCGGGCGTCACCGAGGAAGATCACCAGCGCGCCCTCGACACCATGGCGCTATACAGGCCGTTGATCGATATCGCTGAGGTGGACAGCATCCTCGCCACCCTCGACAAATGAGCGCAGCCAATGACCGGGCGCGTGGCACTCTCTACGGCCTTGCGATCGGCGATGCGCTCGGCATGCCGACTCAGTTGATGTCGCATCAAGAGGTCGCGGCCAGCTTCGGTATCCTCGATGGATTTCGGGCAGCGCCAGCAGGTCATCCGATCGCGTCCCGCCTTGTTGCTGGATCGGTGACCGACGATACGGAGCAGGCGCTGCTGCTGGCCGACGCGTTACTCATCGGCGGCGGACACATCGACAGCTATGATCTTGCTCGTCGGCTTGTCGCATGGGCAGAGCAAGCACGGGAACGTGGATCGCTGGATTTGCTGGGCCCGTCCAGCAGCGCGGCAGTGGCGGCGCTGGCGGCTGGTGGTCCGGTGGATGAGGTTGGACGCGCTGGAGCGACCAACGGCGCCGCGATGCGGATCGCGCCGGTCGGATTGATCATCTCCAGTGATGATCTTGATGCCCTTGTTGATCTTGTAGTTGAGGCATCCCGCGTGACCCACCACACCGGCGTGGCGATCGCCGGCGCGGCCGCGATCGCAGCTGCCATCAGTGGCGGCATCGATGGGGCGTCTGTTTCCGAAGCTACGACGCTTGGCATCAGGGCCGCGCACATGGGTCAGCGGCGAGGTGAATGGGTGGCAGGGGCAGCAGTCGCCCGCAGGATCGCATGGGCAATTGGGCTGATGGATGCAGATGATCATGAACGCTCCGTGCGAGATGTTGTCGAGCTGGTCGGTACCAGCCTGGCGACTCAGGAATCGGTACCGGCCGCCTTTGCAGTACTCGCGCTGCATCCTGACGATCCCTGGCAGGCGTGTTTGACAGCCGCCTCACTCGGCGGCGACAGCGACACCATTGCTGCGATGGCTGGCGCCATCGCAGGTGCTTGTCATGGCATGGACGGCTGGCCTCCGGGCGCGGTCCGGACGGTACGTGAGGTCAACCAGCTGGATCTGGACACGCTCGCCGAGAAGCTGTTGGCGCTGCGCGCCGGTCCATGATCACTCGTTTGGTCAGCCTCGGAAACGTGATCATCGACATCGTCGCTGAGGTGCAGGCGCTGCCTGAACGGGGCGGTGACGTGCTGGCCTCCCGAGCCGCTCTCGAGGTCGGTGGTGGCTTCAACTTGATGGCTGCGGCGGCGAGACAGGGCCTGCAAGTCGGGTACGCGGGTGCGCTCGGGCGGGGTCCGTTTGGCGATCTTGCCAGGGACGCGTTGGCGGCCGAAGGCATTGCGCTGCTTCTCCCGGAGACTGCGCACGAAACCCGAGACACCGGCTTCGATGTCGTGCTCGTGGACGCAGCCGGCGAACGTACCTTCGTCACGGCGGTTGGTGCTGAGGCTGGGCTCACCGATCAGCGACTTGATCATGTCGATATCAGACCTACGGACGCTCTCGCTATCTCCGGCTACGGCCTGCTGCATGACGCGAACCGGCATGCCATCCTCGAGCGGCTTCCCCGACTCTCGCCCGATACCACGGTCTGCTACGACCCTGGGCCGCTCGGTCACACCCTTCCTGACGAGGCCATGGACGCCGTACGCCGGCGGGCCGACTGGTGGAGCTGCAACACACGTGAAGCCGAGTTGATCACCGGTTGCGCCGACCCCTCCGATGCGGCACGGGGCCTGCTGGCTGGCCTGCAGCGCGGAAAGGTTTTGGTCCGCATTGGGATTGCCGGCTGCCTTGTTGCCCAGGCCACCGAGGAGGTGGTTCATGTGCCTGGGGTGCCGGTAACGATCGTCGACACTACAGGCGCCGGCGACGCCCACCTCGGTGCTTTCATTGCGGCGCTAGCGGCTGGGTATGACGTGCAGGCGGCGATCCGTCGCGCAAATGTGGTCGCTGCTTTGACAGTCAGCCGTCGCGGTCCGGCAACCTCGCCGACCGCCGAGGAGACCGACCGCTTCCGCCCCGACTAGGTGCCGACCTGACGGAGCAGTCCGGCGATGTCTTCGAGATGCCACGCCCCGACTATCTGCCCGTCAGCGATCCGGAAGAGATCGATGGCTCACCAAGTATTGATGTGGAGCGCGTTGTCCAGCGGTTGCCGGGGCGCTGGCTTGAACGTGTCCCCGGTGTAGTAGGCCGTGGGAATCAGCGCGCCTTGCCGGATCTCGGCCGGCATCCCGAGGAGTTCTGAGATCTCCTTCTCGTATCGCATGTGCAGCGTCGTCCAGGCGGTACCCAATCCCCGGGCGCGAGCCGCCAGCATGTAACTCCACGCGGCGGGCAACAACGAACCCCACAATCCCGCTTGGCTTCCGGCTCTGAGCCTCGGCGCGCTGATGCAGGGAATGAGGAGCACCGGAACCTCACCCATGTGCTCGCCGAGATACGCGACGCTCTCCCCCACTCGATGCTGCACCGCTCTGCGCTCCGGATTGTCTGCGAACAAGGAAGCGGCTGAGCCCGAGGAGTTGAGGTATGACGCTACCGCCCGGCGATAATAGTCGCCGATCACCCGTCGGATGCTCTCGTCGTTGATCACCACCCAATGCCAACCTTGCCGATTGGATGCAGATGGCGCCTGCAGTGCCACCTCCAAACACTCGCGAACCAAGTCGAGGGGTACGGGTCTAGTGAGGTCCAATCGCTTGCGGACCGAGCGGGTGGTGGTCAGCAGCTCGTCGGGCGACAAGGGCAACGTAGACATGAAGTTCATGATCGCAGCCGCCTGGTGCGCCTGGTCGAGTACCGCAGCATGCCCGTCTGACAGCATGGCTACCGTGAAGATCATGTTCGCCTCGCTGGGCGCGTACGGGCACCTGTATCCGATGATGCCGCTCGCCTTGGCCAGCGCAGCGGCCGGTCACGAAGCGGTGATCGCGGTCGGGACGCCGTTTCTGGGACGGTTGCCGCTGCCGACCGTACCCGGGTATCCGCCGAAGCTCGAGCTGGACTGGGCTGTTCAAGAAGCCAGAAGGCGTCACCCTGATCTGCACGGTCAGGAGTTCAGCATGGCCATGTTTGCGCACGTGGCCGCCGAGAGCGTCGCTCCGACCATGATCAAGCAATGTGAGCAGATGCATCCTGATCTTGTGGTCTATGAAGGAATGGACACCGGCGCTGGCGTGGCGGCCAGCGCGCTCGGGATTCCGGCTGCCGCATACGCGATTGCGCTGGCAAGCTTCGTCTACAGCTCGCTGCATCGTTCGACGGTCAGCTATCAACGCGACCTGTGGTTGCAGCGGGACGGTACGCCGCCTGAGGGAACCACTCTGCTGGCTGCGGCGTTGATCAACCCGGCGCCGCCAGGTGTGCGCCAGGTCGATGGGATCGCGGCTCCGACTATTCCGATTCGATCAGTGGCCTACAGCGAGTCGAGCGCCGGCGTACCGGCATGGCTGTCCGGACCCCATACGCAACCTCGGGTCTATCTCACCCTCGGCACCGTGTCGTTCGGCGCGGTCGACGTACTCAGCCGTGCGATTGCCGAGATCGCGCCACTCGGCGTGGACATTCTGGTCACTGTCGGTCCGGAAGGTGAGCCGGCCGCCCTCGGCGATGTGCCGGACAACGTATATGTCGAGCGGTTCGTCGCTCAGTCCGCAGTGCTCCCGTTGGTCGATCTCATCGTGCATCACGGCGGCACCGGATCTGTGCTGGCAGCGCTCGAGGCGGGACTGCCACAACTCCTGCTGCCGCAAGGGGCAGATCAGTTCTTCAACGCCCAGATCTTGACCGAAGCAGGAGCGGCCCGGGCTTTGCCGAACGACGCGCAGCGGCCCGGCACGATTACCGAAGCCGTACAGGCGCTACTCGGCGACTCTCCGGAACGTGAGGCTGCCGCCCGGCTGCGAGATGAGATCGCCGCGATGCCCTCGCCCGCCGATGTGGTACCAGCGTTGGTCGAGTTGGCCGGCGCTTAGGCGCGCGCGGGGTCGCTCATTCGTCCGAGGCCTGCCCCGGATCCTCCATCCGGAACCCGATCTTGAGGGTGACCTGGAAATACTCGACCTGACCTTCGGCGAGATGCCCACGGATGTCGCTGACCTCGAACCAGTCAAGACCACGCAGCGTACGCGAAGCGCGCTCCACAGCGACGCGGATGGCGTCGTCCACTCCCTGAGTGGAGGAACCGACGATCTCAGACAGTCCGTAAACATGACCATTCATGGCGCTCCTTAGCGATCAGCTTTGGAGCGACCTTAGCGAGTGCTCGGGGTTGTGCCCCGATGGCGCACCGCGCTGCCCTAAGTCCAGAACTCATCGGCAGCGTAAAGGTCCCCGGGACGCCACCAGGCCTCGGCGATCTGCCCTTCGCTTAGGTGGAAGATCCATACGTCCTGGCTGTCATAGCTGTGATCACCACGGCGGGCGGTGGCGTACGTCAAGGCGACGGCATGGTCCTCACTGGCCAGGACATCGTGGAGCTTCTGATTGAAGGTCCCCTCCGACGCCTGCATCAACCGGCCGAACATCTCAAACACGGCGTCTCGGCCGTGGTGATCCCCGGCCAGGGGACCCCGGCCGGGGATGTGCCATACGGTGTCCTCAGCGACCAATGACTGCATGCCGGCCATGTCGCCGCGCGCGAACGCATCGAACGACCGACGGATCGGCTCGGCATTAGGGTGCTCAGTCATCAGTAGCTCCTCATCAGGTTTGTAATAGCCGCGCCGCTTCGGAGTTTGCTGCTAGCTCCCCGGACAGCGCTCCCTCAGCGTCGAGGAAAGTGCCTTCGTTGCGGTGGCGAGCTGTGTCAGCGCAGCGCCGATCGCCGGCGCTTTCTCTTTGATAGTGTCGCCGGTCAGGCCGCTTGCTGCCGTCTGTACGTCCTCGAAGGCCGTCTTTACCTGCTGCACGCTGGGCCGGAGCGCCTCTGATGTTGATGCCTCGGCCTTGTCCAGGTCGGTCTTGACGTTGGCGATCGCGGTGGTCAATGCCGTCACACCGTCCTGCAGAGGCCTTACTTCTGTGAGGGCGTCGATCGACGACTTGAGTGCCGCAACATCTGCACAAGCCTCATCCGCCGCAGCGGTCGTCTGAGCGGAAGTCGTCGGAGCGGCAGCCGTCTCCGGCGAACTCGCTGTGCTCGGTGCGGAGCCCGGGCTGCAGCTCGCAAGGAGGCCGACCAGGGCGACAACCGCAACCGCTCCGGATGCCGATCGACGAGCGCGGCCGAATCGCATCAGGTTTCTCCTAGCAAGGGCAACGGGTCTCGCACACGCTACACCCGTCGTCCCCGGCGATCCCTGAGGCGGCGCGAAACTCACGATCAGTTGAGATGTGACGCCTTAGGCGGCCGGGTCGTCCATTGGTTGTCCGGGACGATAGGTCTGGCGAAGCTTCATTCCGGCTGATTGGCCGCCGTCGACGGGCAGAGTGACGCCGGTGACAAAGGAGGCGTCCGCTGAGCAAAGCCAGAGCACGCACGCCGCAACGTCATCAGTCGTGCCGATGCGCCCGAGCGGAACGCTTTGCGCCGCAAACTTCTGGGCGCGATCGCCTGCTGCCCGAAGGTGATCAGTCAGAATGGCGCCGGGCGCGATCACGTTGATGCGTATGCCTTGGTCGGCGTAGTCGAGCGCGGCAGACCTGCTGAGTCCGATGATTCCTGCCTTTCCGGAGACGTACGCCGAGAGGTTGCTCATCGCGCCGACGCCGGCAACTGAGGCCATGTTGATGATCACGCCACCACCCGAGGCCAGCATGGCCGGGATCTGGTGCTTCATGCCGTAGAAGGTGCCGTTGATGTTCGTCCGGATTCCCAGCGAGAAGCCGTCGGACGGAATGTCTGCCAGCGGTGCCGGCATGGGGCCGTCGGTGGCGTTGTTGACGGCGAAATCGAGTCGGCCGAACTCTTGAACGCACTGCTCAACAAGCGCTCGTACGGCGTCCTCGTCAGTGACGTCGGCGGGGACTGCGAGAACCCGGCCGCCATCGTTGCGGAGTTCGGCCGCAGTCTTCTGCAACCGTTCGTCGCTACGGGCAGTGATCACCACGGACGCGCCCGCCTGGACGAATGCAGCCGCGACACCCGCGCCGATGCCCTGACTGCCGCCGGTGATCAACGCCACGCGGTCTGTGAAGTCATAGTGAAGAGCCATGTCTCTACGCATACCCAAAGCTCGGCTCAGGATCATCAGTTGTAGGGCGCAATTGCCACTACGTCAGCTGACGTAGTGACGTGCGACGAGCTCGGTAGCTCGGTCCTCAGCGTCGGCGGATTTTGCTTGGTTCGAGTCCTCCCGACGGCCGCATGTTGTCGTCTCGGCAGCTACGCCGTTGGGCGCCACTCCAGCCCGGGATATGACATGCCAACCGCCCACTGGGCAGCAAAGCAGCCATCCTTTGTGCACTTTGGCAATACGGGCGTCAGCACCAGCGTTTGATCATTAGCGGTGAAGTGGAAGGTGATCTTGCCAAATTCTTTCGTGATGATCATGGTGGCGTTGTCGACCAGCTCATAGCTGCCGTCATCCACGGTGTCGCCCTCCGCATCCTTGGACCCGAAAATGCCGTCCGCGGTGAAAACGTGGCTGTGTTTGAGTGGCACAGATTCGCGGCAGGGGTGCTTGGCATCCTTCAACTCCGAGGGATCGCTGAGACCAGGTACCCATCCTTCGCCGGCGACGTGTTCCGCTGCATATTTTCCGAGTCCAGCTTCGTTGAGCGCCTACGCCCGCTCTTCACAGGTAGTCGTGCGTTGCCATTCCCCTACAACCTTCGATTGGGTCATCGACGAGGTATTGACGGACGAGCTAGGAGGCGCCTGCGTGGCCGTATCCCCGCTGCTTTGGGTAGTCATGCCTCCACCACCACATCCGGCGAGCGCGAGCAGCATGAGAACTGTGCTCAACTTGCCTCGACCGTGCACGACACCCCCGAGGATGCTAACTGCTGCCACGGCGGCCCAAGGGCCGCGGCTCACTTGATCCGTTTGTATAACCACCGACGACCAAGCTCAGGGCGTGCACTGCCCACGACGTGCAGCCAGAGGACCTAAGATGAGGCGAGCATTGGTGACCATGCCCCTAGGGACGGGAAGACTCGGTGGTGCAACCTTAGAAGTCGAGTCGGTGCCGAGAAGCAGAGATCGGTGCTAAGGCCGCCCCGTCCCGGCGCCACGACGAGTCACGGACATCAATGGTCGATGGTGACGGCAATTGGCCGTCGCACATCGAAATAGCGAGGGCCTCTAGCTCAATTGGCAGAGCTGCGGACTTTTAATCCGTAGGTTGTGGGTTCGAGTCCCACGGGACCACCGCATCGTTTCCCCTTGTCAGAAGGGCTTTTCTCTCCCTCGCCACATCAAGATCAACAATCGTTTCTTGTGCCTCGTGGCGTCGTTGTGGCGTCAGAGCGTCAAGCCGGTCTGCCACTGAGTCCAGGTCATCCTCGAAGAGGCCGGCGTAAACATCGAGGGTCATAGCCGCCGAGGCATGGCCCGACATATTTGCTGGACGACCTTCACGTTCGCTCCCGCCTGAATAGCGAGGGACGCTGCGGTATGGCGCAGATCATGCGGCCGCAGGCCGATCAGCCCTGTCGTCTTGACTGCCGGATCGAAGGCGTTCTTACGCCGATTGTTCAGTCTCAGGGTCTTGCCGAGCGGTGAAGTGA
>CAWILN010000011.1:0-89936 GCA_963836855.1 uncultured Actinomycetota bacterium
GGTGCTGTCGGCGAACTCATTCAGGCTGCATAGTCCGTCGATGATCTGGTCCCGCGCGAGGTGGCATGCGCTTGTTCGATGACGTCGTATTCGTCGGCGATATCGCCGACGAGTTCTTCGATGAGGTCCTCCATCGTGACAATGCCAGCGGTGCCGCCGTATTCATCGACCACGATCGCCATGTGGTTGGCGCTGCAACGCATCTCGTTCAGCGCCCGCAATACCCGGACGGTGCCAGGTAAGGCAAGCACAGGCCGCGCTATTTGCGCCAGCGGCGTGGCTAGGGTGCTGGTGTCTAGGGTTAGCAGATCGCGGACGTGCACGAAACCGAGGATGCTGTCGGCCGACTCACCGATCACCGGATAGCGGGAGTGCGGCGTATTGAGCGCATCTACGGCTTGACGGGCTGGGGTGTCCCCAGCCAGGAAGTCCACCTCGGTGCGGGGCACCATGACCTCTCGGAGGCTCCGGGCTCCAGCGTCAAAAACATCTTCGACGATCTGCCGTTCCTCCTCCCCTAGGGTGCTTGATCCGCGGACAAGGGCGCGGATCTCTTCGTCGGTGATCTCTTCCCGCGCCGTCGACGGGTCGCCACCAAGCACTCTCACCACGGCGTTAGTGGACACACCGAGCAGCCATATAACCGGCCGCGCCAAGCTCGCAGTGAGGTCCACGAGTGGAGCGAGGGCGAGGGCGAAGCTTTCCGCTCGTTGCAGGGCGAGGCGCTTGGCGGTGAGCTCACCGAGCACGATAGAAACGTAGGCGATCAAGCCAGTGATCACCACCAAGGCGATGGCTTCGGCTACTTCGTCGTTCATCGGGACCAGCTCCTGGAGTACCGGTCGCAGCGCGTTGGCCAAGATGGCGCCGCCGAACGCCGCGGACAAGAAGCCGGCCAATGTGACCCCGACCTGTACCGCCGATAGGAACCGGTTCGGGTTCTGGTGGAGCCGGGCGACGGTCCGGCCGCGCCTACCACGATGCGCGAGCTGCTTGACCTGGCTGTCCCGCAGCGACACCAATGCGATCTCGGCGGCCGCGTACACGCCACCAATCAGAATGAACACCATGATGACGGCGATGTTCAACGGGATGTTGTACATGAGCTCTCAAGGGTTGTGGCCGAGACGAGCGTCTCCACCGGGGCAGGAGGGCTGATCAGCGCCGGTTCAGGGGGGTACGGCGGCGTGCAGACGGACCATGCTGCCGGTGGGCAGGACCCGCCGGTGACCTGGTTCGGCTTGGTGTTCGAGGTGGCGGAATTGGGCGATCGTCATGGCCGGGTCGTTTTGGACGATGCAATCCACGCTGAGCGGGTGCTCGGCCCGGTCGATGCCATTGGTGACCAGCCGGAAGGCGTCCATAGGAAGGGGGACGTGGCGCTGATCTCCATGAGGTTGTGCCTTCCCGGATGAGCGGATGCGACGCCGACCAGGCTTCCCGGCACACCGATCACCATGCTACTTCTCTGCACAGAATTCCGTCAGAACAGAATCGCGCGCGACTACCTGCGACCCATCGCTATTTAGCTGATCCGATGATCGCCGACTACCGGATGACAACGGCAAGGTTTAACGCTCGGAAATATACAGACGACCGCAGGCCGGAGAGGACGCCCCACGTGCGCGCATCTGCCACTCTCGGAAGCCGACAAAATTGGGGGCTGGCAAGTCCACGCAATTCTGGCGCCATTGGCTGGAGCATAGCGAGTTCGGTGATCCGTGTGGAAGGCGGAGGATTACCGTGGGGACGTTGCGCACGTGACGGCGCCAAACCGCTTGGTCAGCGGCTGGTTTGATTTCATGCTCCCGCAATTGCTCCGCGACTCTAGGGTTCAGAAATATGACCATTGGGTCCTGGTCTTTCAATCTCTATATAGATCGGGTTGCTCTGGCTCATTTCTCATCATTATTTATCTCTGGGTGCTTCGAGCAGGGCTCTTCGAGCTGGGCATTCCCCTATTCCCACCGCATGCGCGCCAGACCGCGCGATCATGTTCTTCGCCGCGGTGATCGCCTGGGTCATTGGCCAGGCGAGCCGCCACGGTGAATGGGCCCAAGGAGTTGGCGCCGTGGGGGTTCCGGGGCGCCCGGTGCCCTTGCTGGATGGCAGATCTAAGGCGCCGAGGTGTTTCTTTGTGGAAACATGGGGTCTCGAACGCGGGACTATTGCATAGTCGACCCGATGGTGGCTGACGGCCCGGGTGGGGACCGTTGAAGGTATGTTCGGGTTCCCGTCGTCGGAGTTGCGAGCATGCGTGCGCCGGAGCCGCGACACGGATGGCTGGACAGCGCCTGACCGGCCTGTTGGGCTCCGATTGCGCAGCGATCCCCTTGAGCAGCACGGCCGAGTGTGGCAGTGGGTGGTGGACCTCAATCCGGGGTTGCCCACCCTGACAGACGTGCTGGTCAACTGTTACGACTTCCTGGTTGACGACGACTGTGGCCGCGAGGTGGGCGTGGTCGAACGCGTGGACATGGATCCAGACTCGGCTGTTCCAGGACGGCTGCAAGTCGTGCAGGGTTGGGGACGGCATCGGATCACGGTGTCGGTCGATGATGTGATCGAGGTCGCACCGGGCGAACGGCGGCTGGTGATCGCCTGCCGCGCCGGACACCGCAAGCCTCTGGTCGAGCCTGCACGTGAGAGGCCAGGCGGGCCGCCCGATACGGGTGGGACGGCCAGGTTGCTGGTAGCTCTGCTGGCCGGCCGCCGAGCCGGGCGGGTGCGACGCAAGTGAGTCGTCAAGGCCGAGCATTGGTTAGGGTTCGATGAGGCCGCGGCGGATGGCGTAGCGGGTCAGCTGGACCCGGTCGCGCATGCCTAGCTTGTCGAGGATGTTGGCGCGGTGCCGGTCGACGGTCTTGATGCTGATGGTGAGGATGGCGGCGATCTGCTTGGAGCTGTGTCCTTCGGCGATGAGTTTGACGATCTCCGCCTCGCGGGGGGTGAGGACGTCGTCTGGACCCGCGGCCTGGGCGGCGCGAGTCAAGTAGTCCCGTACGAGGGTGGTCGTTGCAGACGGGTAGAGGAAGCAGTCGCCTGCGATGGCGACGCGGCAGGCGGTGACGATGTCGCGGTCAGCGCCAGACTTGAGGACGTAGCCGCTGGCGCCGGACTTCAGCGCTTCGAAGAGGAACTGGTCGTTGTCGTACATGGACAGGATCAGCATCGGCAGCTGCGGGCGGCGGCGGGACAGTTCTCGGGCAGCCTGTAGGCCGGTCATGCGGGGCATGGCGATGTCGAGGATCACCAGGTCCACGCTGCCGGCGAGGGCGAGGGCGACGGCCTGGGCCCCGTCTGCGGCCTCGGCGACGACGGTGAGGTCGGGTTCGCGGTCCAGTAGCAGCCGTAGTCCGTGCCGGACGATAGCGTGGTCGTCGGCGACCAGTATGCGGGTCGCGGCTGGCGTCATGGGTAGGGCCCGTTCGCCGGCAGGTCGAGGCTGACTCGCGCCCCGCCGGCAGGCCGGTTATCAACGGTGAGCTGGCCGCCAATGAGGGCGGCGCGTTCCCGCATGCCGCGGATCCCTGCACCGGCGACGGTGTCGGCGGGCAGGCCGCAGCCGTCGTCGGTGATCTCGACCTGAACATGGTGCGGGGTGTGCCGCAGGCTCAGCTCGGCGTGGCGGGCGCCGGCGTGGCGGGCAACGTTGGTCAGGCTCTCCTGCACGATGCGGTACACGGCGAGCTCGGTGTCGGGGTCCAGGGCGGGCAGGTGCGAGTCGAACCGGCAGTCGACTGCGATACCGGTGCGGTCGGTGAACCCACGCGTCAGTGCGGCAAGCGCGCTGAGCAGCCCGAGGTGGTCCAGCACTTCCGGTCGCAGCTCCTGGGCGATGCGGCCGACCTCTCCCACGGTGACGCGGACGGCTTCCTGTACGCCGCGCAACTCGTCGCGCCACTGGTCGGCGACGCCCTCCTGGAGACGTTCCAACTGCATGAGGACGGCGGTCATCGTCTGCCCGACCTCGTCATGCAATTCGGTGGCGACCCGCCGGCGTTCGGCCTCCTGCGCGGCCACAGCCCGGCGAGTGCCGTCGCGGCGTTCGGCCTCCAGCCGGGCCAGCATGTCATTGAACGTCTCAACCAGCGCGGCGATCTCCCCGCGCCCTGGGGCCTCCAACCGGTCCGGCTGATCGAGAAGGTCCACCTGCGTCATCCGCGTCGCCAAGGCGGTGAGCGGGGCGAAAGCCAGCCTCAGCAGCACCGCGTTAGCGGCGAGCATGCCGGCCAGGCCAAGCCCAAGCACCACGGCCTCAGTAACGGCGATGGGCCAGCTCACCGTCACAGGGGAGACCCCAAGCACCAATGCAGCGGCGACAAGCAGAGCCGCGTTGGCGGTGAACACCCGCCAGAACAGCGACATCCGGCCAGGTGGCCGGGCGTGGGCGATTAAGCGAGAGCGAAGTAGCGCAGGTGCGCGGCTGGAGTATCCAACCCCACTGCGGGAAGCGGCGTGGGAAGCTCGCTCGTGCATGGTCTGCCTCCAGCCCTCGGTCAATCAGCGAGGCCGACCAGACTTCCCGGCACACCTTAGGTCAGCCTACCCCGGAGGCCCGGCAGGGGGGGCGCCGTTCCGAGCGACTGGGCCCGGCCCGGCGGGGGTAACTGCTGGCAGGTCTTCTTCTGGGTGACCGCCTGGGAAGTCCCTCCGACCTTTGGTGGTCGAAGGGAGAGGTGATGTCACAGCGGTTACGCCGGCGGGATCCGTATCCATGGATTTGGGAGCTACCGGTGGGTGTTGTTTTGGTGATCTTGCTGGTGCTGGTCTGCGGGGTGCATCTTGGACGCGGCGATCGCCAATGTGCTTGCCGGGGCTCGCTGGGGGTTCCCGGGACGTATCGAGCTGTTCAGGAGTCTGCCCGCAGTATTGCGTGGCGACGCTGGGGCCGGGCTGGCGGGCCTGAGCGGACACTTCCCGTCACCAGTGACGTTTTGGGTGTGCGTGGTCGGGACGGAGCTGACTGCTGATTGCTGGTTGTGCGTTTTTGCTCAAGCTGGTGCTGGACCGTTGTGGACCGGCGCGGATGAAGGGAATGGCGAGTCGCGGGTGAGGCCGAGAGGCTGCTCGGCGTCAGCCGCCTGCGCAAGAACCGGGCGGTGGTGCGGCCGGACCTTCACGGGAAGCATCGGCATCGGTCATGAAGATGATCTTCCATCCGGCCGAGGTGGGTTGGCGGCTGGGTCGGGCTTATGAGCCACACGGCGGGGAGTTGTGGGTGCCGTGGGACCGCACGGCCGGTGTCATCGGCCCGCAGGGCAGCGGCAAGACCCTTGATCTGCTCGACTCCTGCTCTACTTGGCGCGCCTGGCGCGGCGTTGGTGACCTTGACCAAGGTGGATGATCTGCTGCTCAGCTTCCCGGTTCGGTCGCGTGGCGATCGGCCGTGCGCTGGTGCTGGATCCGTTCGGGCTGGCCGCGGGTCTGCCGGAGTTGGTGTGGGATCCGGTGGTGGGCTGTGTGGACTCGATGGTGGCGGAGCGGCGGGCGAAGGCGTTCACCGCCGGCACCGTCAAGGGTGCGGTCGCGGGTGGGCATGGCGATGACGCCGCCCGTTTCTATGCGGCCGAGGCGGCGAAGGTGATCCAGGCGTTCTTCCACGCCGCAGCGTTGACTGGCCGAACCTTGGATCATGTGCTGCGGTGGGTGGCGAACCCGGCCATCGCCAACGAGCCGACCGAGATTCTCCGTGAGCATCCGCATGCTGCCCCGTATTGGCATGGGTTGCTGCACGGCGCGCTGCACGGTGATGACCGGACCGCTGGCAACACCATCACCACGGTGCAGCAGGCGATGAGCCTGTTCTTTCAAGATGATCTGCGCCGTCGCTGCGTCCCCGGCCGCGGCCGGCCGGCCACCGATGTGGCTGATCTGATCCGCCGCGGCGGCACTATTTATCTGTTGGGCCGGGAGGATCCGTACGCCTCCGCGTCGCCGTTGATGACCGCGGTCGCCGAGCATGTCTTGGACACCGCGTTGCTGCTGGCGGGCAGGTCGGGGTCGGGCCGGTTGTGCCCACCGATGCTGGCCTGTTTGGATGAGCTGCCGTCGACGGCGCCGCTGCCGACGCTGCGGACCCGGATGGCCAACGAACGCGCACTCGGGGTCTCGTTCATCTATGCGGCGCAGACCTGGCGGCAGCTGGCCGCGGTCTTCGGGGAGCAGGAAGCGCGCGCGTTGTTCGGCCTGACCAATGTGTTGGTGATGTTTGGTGGCTCCAAGGATGGTGCGTTCAACCAGGAGATCTCCGACCTGGTCGGCCAGACCCGGGTCTCCCGGACGAATTGGCAGACCGGCGCCATGGCCGGCCGCACCTTCTCCGGAGAGGACATTGCGATCATCCGCCCCGAAGAGATCCGCCGGCTGCCGGAACGACACGCGCTGGTGATCGCCGAGAACGGCAAACCGATCATCGCCCGGCTCTCCCGCTGCATCGACGGACGTAAAGGAGCCCGGCTGCTCGCGGCCCAGCAACATCTCCGCGCCGAGTTGGCCGAGCGACACAGCGCCGCTTTGACTGCGGAGGCCCGGGCCACCGCGGCACTGGTTGAGGCCCGACGTCGCGGAATCGCCGCCGAGCCGGAGCCCTACCGGTGACCGGGAGTCCCGCGCGAACCTCGGCTGTTGGTGCAGCCTTTCCCGGCGCCGGGAAAGTTGGTGGCGTTGGCGTACCGGGAACTTGATCGTGCCGCGGCCGGTAGCCCGGAGCAGATCCGCGCGCTCGGGGATGCGCGGTTGCTGCCCCGACCGTGGGAGCCGGCGACTTGCCGTACTCCGCAGCTGCGGGAGCAGTTGTGGTTGTGGCTGGACGCGGTTGTCGACTGGCTGGTCACCGAGTACGTCTGGGAGGCTACCGACACCATTCCCGCCTGCTGGCCGCAGCATCCACACCTGGTGCACGAGATCGCGGTGCTGGCCGATCAACGCCGCCGCGCCGGCCACGCCTTCACCAGTGACGCCTTGGAGGAATGGCACCGCTACAGCCTGCCCGCCTTCACCGAACGCATGAAGTCACGGCTGCGGAACCACTGCGAGGACGGCCACCAAGCCTGGCCGGCGAAAGGCCGCCACACCCGGTACACGGCCGAGATCAACCGACGCACCCGGGAGGAGCACTATGCGAGCGGACGTCGGTTCTTTGAGACCAACCGAGGCGAAGGGTCGCCGGCGTCCACGGCTGGGGCTGGTTGATCTTGACACGGGCGAGATCAACGACCTTTAGAGCGCGCCGGTCCCGGTGACTCCGGCCAAGTTCCCAACTGACGGCCACGGCTCGAACGCAAACCGGCCGCGAGGCGGCTTCACCCGCTGTTGCGCACGACAGGGAGCCAGGCAGCTGATCATCAACGCCCATCACAAGGCCGGCCAGCTGATCATCGTTGGGGTGGCGCTGGAAGCGCGCCAGGCTTGACATCGCCGAGGCGCAGCGCGCCGCAGGTAGTAGCTGAGGTAGTCGAAGCCAACAACGGCGACTGGGCCGCCACCGGAGGGCGCTGGCAGAGCCAGATCACGCGTCACCATCGCCGTGATCATCACGGTGATCGAGTGCGCGACAAACGGAAGATGATCTTGTGGCAGTCGCTGCACGTCGAGGTCAACCGCGACAACCACGGTCAGGCCAGCGCCAGCGGCGACGATGATCAACACGAGCTACTGCCCGGGCAGCTGGATGATCAGCAGGGGAGTGCCGCGCCGGATGTGGCGGCCACCTATGATCGTCTACCCGATTCCGGTTGGGCTGGTTTCCCGCGCGGCCGGTCGCCCAAGGTAGACAGGTGTCGCCGGCGCACCGACTGCGCTCGCCGAGGGAAGCGGCGAGCACCACGGGCAGCGGCGGCGTCTCGGGCGAACCTTCCTGCTGTGGTGTTGATCATCTTCGTGGTGACGACGGCAGTTGCTAACGCTGACAGGAAGCGTTTGGTCAACGAGGGGGCGTCCGCGTCGTTGCCACGGAGGAAGCGGCAGCTTCCCGGTGCGGTCTCGGTCGTGTCGTGGTCTTGGCCGTCGAGGTGTGGACCGGGGGCCGTTGCAGGTCGTCGCCGAGGTCGAGGTGCGCGGCGAGCCGGTACCGCAGATCCTGGGCGGGGAGGTCGTTCAGCGGTGTCCTGGTCACGGCTCGTGTGAGCGCGGCGACATCGTGTCCTTGATCATCGACTCTCTGCATGAGCTGCGCCAGTGCCGGCCAGTCGCCCTGTCGGAGGAGTCGCTGGTCGAGCTGGCCGGCCAGGGCCGCCCACCGCTGCTCCGGTCGGATCGGGGCCGCTTCGGCCAGCCGTTTCTTGACCTCGTTGACGCCCTGCAGGGGATTGGCGGCGGCCCGCCGGGGGTCGATGTTCCACTCCTTGACATGGGCGAGCAGGGTCTGCCGAACCGCAGGCAGGGGAAGGTTGAGGCGGGAGCTGATGGTGTTGCTGCCCTGGTCCCAACATTCCGGGGGGCGGGCGGCGACGACCCGCGCCGCCTCGAGCCGGGCCTGTTCGGGTGGCAGGCTGGTGAGCCGTTCCTCGATGAGCCGTTCACCGAGCGGCCGCGCCTGGTCCAGCACGGTAGTGAGCGCTGCCGGGCCGTTGAGGGCCAGCAGGTCGGCCGGGTCGCTGCCCTCAGGGAGCAGGGCGTATCGGGGGTCGAGGCGGTAGGGGGTGAGGATCCAGAAGTCGCGTTCGGCGGCGACCCGGCCGGCGATGTCGGCGTCGGTGGCCACGATCGGGTTCTTGCCGATGGCGGCGAGCTGGCTGGCCTGCTCATCGGTTAGGGAGGTACCGAGTGGTGCGACACCGATGTAGCGGCCGCCGCCGGCCAAGGTTACGGCGATGGCGTCCATCGGTCCTTCGACGATCACCGGTACGCCGCCGGCGGCAACATCGACCTCGTTGGCGCCGAAGAGTTGGGCGCCCTTGTGGAACAGCGGAGTGTCGGCGGTGTTGAGGTACTTCGGTCCGCCGCGGTCGGTGTCGGTGAGATCGGGGTGTCGGCGGCCGACGAACCCGAGAATCTCGCCGTTGTGGATGATCGGGAAGATGACGCGGTCGCGGAACCGGTCGATGAGACGGCCGGTGCTGGCGACGGTGGCCACCCCGGCGGCGGTCATTTCCTCGCCGGTGACTCCGCGGCTGCGGAGATGGTTGACCAGTCCGGTCCAGCCGGCCGGTGCTTGGCCGGGCCGGAAGCGCAGGTCATCGGTCAGGTCCTGGCCGAACCGGTCAGCGAGGTATTGGCCTGTCCCCAGGAGGACGGGAACTGGCTGCGGAAGTAGCTCAAAGCCATCTGGTTGATCTCGATCATCCGGTCGCGGCTGATCGGACATTCCTGCCAGGCCATCGCCCGGGTGAACATGCGGTTGACGTCCGCGTCGCTCTGCTCCGGAGGCCCGGCGACGCCACGGACTAGGGCCGCGACCGCCAGGTCCGGCTCCACCCAGTCCTGATCCGCCGGGCCGCTGAACACCGCATCGGCCGTACCGGCGGGTCTGGTGGTGATGTCGTCCCGGGCGCCGAAGGCGATCTCCACGGACGGCGGCTCGGCGTTGTGCCAGGGTCCGATGGGCGCGGCGCTAAAGGGCGGCTCGCCCGGCTCGTCGGTGGGCATCGGGTCGGCCAGCAGCGAGATGCGCCAGACCAGCGCCTGGGCTGCATCCACAGACCCGGCATCTGGCATGCCGGCGGCTCCGAGAAGGTCGTCGAGCCGCCAGCCGCGCTGCAGGGCGTGGTCGACTGCAGTAACGAGCGCTGGCCACCACCGGCTGGACTGGAGGGTGTCGGCTCGGTCGGCGCCGATGAGCTCAGCCAGCCGTGTGGTCCAGGCCGTGGTGAAGGTATGGTCGGTGTCGGCCTGGGCGGCGACCGTTGGGGTGAGGTGCCGGCTGATCCGCCACCACACCGCGGCGGCGGCATGATCATCGGGCAGCGGCCCACCGGTGGTGATGGCCGAACGGAGCAGCTGCCGCGCGTCGACGCCGGCGCGGGAGAGCGCCGCCAGCCGGTCGGCGAGCATTGGGGCGAACGGATCCTGGGTCAGGTTGGGGCTGAGCTGGTTGAGCAGCCAGCCCCATTCCTGCAGGGCCGGTGACCGGTCGCCGGCCACCTGGCGGTCGAGGTGCCGCTGCCAGGTCCGGGCGGCTTTCTGCAGCTGCACGGGGCCGGTGGGACGCCGGTCCTCCGGGCTGACCTGCATCGCGGCCCGCCACACCTGCACATCCCCGATGACGCTGCTCGGCAGCACGGTGCCGCGTTGGGTAACCCATGCGGGCGGATCGGTGTCGGCGACGGTGGCTTTGACCTGGTCGGCCAGCGTGCGGACCAGGTCGGATCGGGCGGCCAGATAGTCCCCCCACACCGGGTGGTCGCGCAGCCCTTGGGGGATGCCGGGGAGCCACGGCAGCGGGCCCTGGCCGGCGTTGCGGTGGCCGGTGTCGTCGAGCCGCCAGTCCAAGACGGCGGCCCGGTCGTCGGCGGAGTCGAGTTCGCGGCTGCCGGCGGCTGCCGCGAGCTGGGCGACCGGGTCGGTGCCGTGTGCGGCGAGCAGCAGCAGGTGGGCGCGGAGGGTGGGCCAGGCCGGCTCGTCGGTGAGGCCGGGCACAATCTGCTCGGCCGCGACATCCAACGCCTCGACGACTTCGCGTCCGGCCAGGTCTTCGGCGGCCACATGGAGGGCGTCGACGTAGCGGGCGGCGGCGTCTGCGAGCCGGACGGCCGGGTCGTGCTGGTCGCGTTGCAGGGTGGTGGCGGACCGGGCCGCGCCGTCGCGGGCCAGGATCTGCTCGAGCAGCTCGGTCGCGGTGGACGGGTGGACCGTCTCGGGCCGGATGAGGCTGTGCGGGTCGCCGTCCCCGACGACCTGCAGGTAGAGATGGTTGGCGATCCGGCCCCGGGTCAGCATGGTGTACAGCTGCTGCCGGGACTCCTCGCCGGTGACCAGGCCGTGCATGGTGTCGGCGGTGACCCCTTGCGCGGTGTGCACGGTGGTGGCGTAGCCCAGCTCAACCGACTCGGCGACATAGCTGGCGGGCAGCCGAACGGTGCGGCCGTTGCGGTGGTGCCGCACCGTCAGGTCACCGCTGCCGGCTGACCTTGAGGACGGTCCACCGGTCGCCGTTCTTCACCCAATCGGTGGCGGTCAAGCGGAGGGTCCGGTTGTTGGTTCGGGTGATCACCTGTTCGCCGACACTGGCCGGGTTGCCGTCGGCCAGCATCGCCACCCGAACGGGCTTCGGCCTCGGTCGCGTTTGGTTCTGTGGCGAGCCGGTGGGCGCGGGCGCGCTGGTTGAGCTGGCTGACCAGTTCGCGGGTGGGGGCGAGCATGATCGCATCCAGGCCGCTGCTCCGGTCGGTTTGCCAGGCCGAGAAGACATCCTCGGTGAGCGCGGTGAGGTCGCCGACATGGACGCGTCGCTGGTCGAGGTAGAAGCCGAGCGCTTCGGGCCGGCCGTCGCGGAGGGCGAGGGAGGCGGCGCCTTCGGCGGGGTCGGTGAACCGGTGCAGCTCGGTGAGCCGGACGCGCTCCGTGGGTGTGGGCGATGTCGCGGAGCACGCCGCCGGCGCCGATCGCGGCGAGCTGCTGGTCGTCACCGACCAGCCGAACACTGCCGCCGCGTCCGACGATGAAGTGGACGGCGGCGTCAAGGGATAAGGGTGTCGGCCATCCCGGCCTCGTCAATCACGACCAGGGTCGACGGCCCAATCCTCCGGGCCCAGTCGGGCAGGTCGTGCTGGCCGGCGGACCAGGTGAGTTTGGCGAGGGTGTCGGTGTGGGCGTTGATCTGGTCGCGGAGCTGGGCGGCGGCGGCCGCTGACGGCGCGAGCCCGATCACAGTGCCGCCGGCTTCGGTCCAGGCGGCGGCGAGGGTCTGCATCGCGGTGGTTTTGCCGGCGCCGGCGGGCGCGATCGCCAGCTGCAGCCGCGCCCCCGAGGTGGCCATCTGGCGGACCAGCGCGACCTGCCCGGCGTTCAGGGCGACCCCGTTGGCGCTCGCCTGCAGCAACGCCACATCGACCGCCGCTGGCGATATTGCGTGGCCGTCGTAGCGCCCGGCGGTGGCGACGAGTCGCTGCTCAGCATCCAGGATGCGGGTCGAGGTGAACAGCTCGGACCCGGCGACGGTGTAGACCGAGGTGCCGTCGGAACGCTGCAGCACCGCCGGTTCGGTGATGCCGTCATTCGGTCGGGCCAGCGACACCGACAGGTTCCCAAGCACGTCGCCGACCAGCAGATCGACCAACCGCTCACTCTGCTCGGCTTGGAGTTCGACGGCTCGTCACTTGCCGCTGGGCCTCGGCCCGGACATGCCAGATCTGCCAGGTGGAACGGCGTTCCTCCATCGCCGCCAGGACCCGGCCGGCCGCGTCCTTGACCCAGCTGGGCGTTCACCGGCGTCCCGGCGACTGGGTCGGGGTGCAGTGCGGTGTGCACCATGTGCTGCACCGCCTGCGGGCCGCCGAGGACCTCGCCTGCTTGGGTCAGCCAGGCCTGCTCTTTGTTCGGTGAGGGTGCGGGGTTCGTGTTTGGCGTCGCGGGTTTCCAAGGTGGCCTGCTGGGCCAGCTTCAACGACTCAACCGGGGTGGGTGGTCGGCCGTGGACACGTTGGAAGTCGGCGGCGAGCTCGCCGCGGCGGGTCTGGATGGCGGCTCGGCGGGTCGACCAACGCGCGTTCAAAGCGGGGTCGACGCCGACGATTTCTCGGACCGGCCGCAACCGTGGGTCCGGGTTGGGCCGTTCGGCGAACCGGACGCCGAGGCTGGCCCGGAGGTGGTTCTCCAGGGCGGTGTTGTAGGTTTCCGACGCCGCCACCGTGGCCTTGAACAGGATCCGTCCGTCGATGGACAGCCAGCGCCCGTCGAGGGTCTGCACTTTGTTGGCGACCGCGACATGGGTGTGCAGGTCCGGGTCGCCGGCGCGGCTGTCCCGGTGGGTGAACGCGGCCGCCACCATGCCCCGCACCTCAACCTGCCGGACCCCGTTGGTGCCTGCCCGGGTGTAGAGGGCGTGTTGTTCGATGAACCGCAACGCGTCCCGCGACGGCGGCGCGGTGGGCCCGTTCGATGGCCGCCGCCGTGGACTGGTCGGCGACCGCCCACAGCGCCGACACGCTCTTCACCGGGGAGAAGGTCAGGTCATAGCCGGCGACCGCCTGGGTCCGCGGCCGGGAATGCTTGGCGATCGTGGCGGCCAGCTCCCGGGCATCCTCCGGCTGGCGTCCGTGCTCGGCAACGAAGAACTCCCGTGCCACCTCGGTGCGGATCCGGGCCCGATCCGCAGCCGGCACAGCCCAGTCACCGGGCAGCCCGGCGGCCTGGTTGAAGGCGGCGATCCGTTTCGCCACCTCGACCCGGAACGGCGACACATCCGGCTGGTAGATCTTGAACGGCGCCCCCAGCCGGGTCACCGACTGGTAGTCCCGCACGGTCAGGTCCGGCCCCTGCAGCTGCCGCTGTCGTTGCTCAGCCAGGGGATGCAGCCCGGCCCCGAACAGGGCCCGCATCTGCTCGGCGGTCACCACGTCGCCGGGGTTCAGGCCGTCGATACCGGCCATCCCGGAGCCCATCCAGACCCCGGGGGTTTCGCCGCGTTCGGTGTAGTAGGACGCCAACCCGAGATGGCCCTTCTCGGTGGCGTCCAAGGCGGCGACCTGCCGGGTCAGGTAGTCATACCCCGACCCGGCGGTGAGCTTGTGGATGCTCATCGTCACAACCCCTGAAGCCGTTCCACGTCGTTGCGGCGGTCAGGTCGGCGGCGAAGGAAACCGGAAATGCAAAGAGGTGTGTGGCACATCGGATCTTGAAATCGGCCGGGGGTACGTGAAGCAGGTCGAGATCGTCGGTGATGACCGCTCGAGTCCTCGGAACGGCTTAGGACTGAGTGAAAGGCCGGTGTCGATAAGGGACCGGTGGCGATAGGGGAGATGTGATGAGTCAGCAGTCGGTGAGGCAGGCGGCGCGACGCTCAGCGTTAGATGCCCAGGCGGTACTGCGTAAAGAACGGGCCGACCGGGAACGCCGGCTCGAAGCTCTGGCGGTCGCGGTGCTGACCGCGCTCGGTGAACGCGATGCTCTGGTCCGGGACGCTGAGCGGCGGGCTGGGCAAGCGCTGCGGACGATGACTGACGACGAGGGTTTGTCGGTGCGGGAAGCGGTCGACTGGTGCGGCAGCGGCGTCACTGTGCGAGAGATAACCCGGTTGCTGCGGCTCGACGACGCTCATCAGGGCAGTCGAGACGAACGAGTCGGATGAGCTGATCGGCCACAGTGCGCTGGAGTTCGGTCGAGCTGGTGCGCTTGCCGCGTTTACTGTCTGTGATGGACGCGCTGCCGCCATTTGAGCGGCGAGGCGCCGTTCGTGAATGAATCTGGATCGTCGGTGCTTGCCGCGAACCTAGAGATGACTTGTCGGTGCTCGCTGAAGCCTCCACGACTTTGGCCCGAATCCGAGCGAGCCGACGGCTCTAGCCGACCCCTGGAGCGCCGCTTGCGAGCTGCTGGGCAGCCTGCTGGGACGATCTCCTGGCGGGTGGCGGGACGATGTTCCAGCGGGCCCCTGACCTGTCTCGTAACGGCCCGGGACCGGGTCGAGGTCGGTCCACCCGTACGCGGCGAAGGCCGCCTGGTCGATCGCGGCATTAAGGTCCAAGCATTAGGTCGCGGCGCTCGGGTCCAGTCGCTCGCCGAGACTGCGCAGTCGCCTCGGACCGATTCCGCTCTCGCGCACCGGTGGGCGGCGAAATGGATCGCGTCACCCAGCGACTTCACATCGACAGGGTCGTGCTGTTGGTGAATGCCGGAACATCGCATGTGCTGTCGGCGGTACGGCCATGATCACCGTCCGGCCATGATCACCAAGGCGCATAAGCCAGTCATCCTTGCACATCGTCTCGGTACTTTCCTCGGTATTCAGGGGACTCCGGAGCGGGCCGGGTTCTCGCCCCCTGGCCGGCCGATCCAAGATCATTTGCAGTTGATCACCCTTCCTTCTTCAGCGCATGCAGCTGCTCCGTCGTATGGAGCGGAGTCCATGATCGAAGCCAGCGTGTCAGCCAACGGCGCCTCGCCGGTCGACTCCCAATTCGAGCCGATCCAGAAACCATCCACCGCAGTGTCGTTCAGCCCGTAACTCAGCTCGTCGCTACCGGTCGTCGCAGTCAAGATCAGCAACGGCAAGATCGCCACGTTCGTCTTCACGAATTCGATCAAGGAATCGCTACGGCTAGCCGATCCGCTCCGCGATTCGCCGTCGCCGGCATCCGCGGAAACGGCCGCAACAGCTCCCGGATCCGCGGCTCGAACGCATCCACCAGCGACCCCGTTGCAGCCCGGACGTACCTCGGCGGCCCAAAGCTGGCCACCGCCGCCTTCACCGTGTTCGGCGAACATCCGACCACACGGGGCTGCCGTCGACACGTGTGACCGCCAGTGTCCTGGGCGATGCCTTAGGGATGGTAGGACGGCCGGTTTCCACAGGTCTGCGCGATTCCTGCCGACTGTCGTCCTTTCTGACTCGATGGGCAGCGGGAGGGTGAATGAGCTTTCAACGGATGGATGCTGACACCGCCGAGACGCTGGCGGGGGTGGTCCGGCTGCTACGCCGAGCAGCTGAGCTGGTGTGGGCGGCTGCCGACGCCGAGGGTGCCGGGTCGCCTCGGCAGGTGCTGGCGTTGGGCATCGACCTGGCCGCCGACGAGGCACGGAACCTGCTACCGGATGCCATTGCGGTCGAAGGACCTGTGCCGGTCGGAGACGAACCGGCGGGTCTCCTACGCTCCGCCGAGCAGCTGCTGCGGCGCATCGACACCCCAGGAGCGGGTGCCGCCGTACATGGCCTGCGGGCACGGGTAGCCGACCTGGTGTGGGAGGCGAACACCGGTGTCGATGCCTGACCGGCGCACGGTTGGCGAGCTGCTGGCCGACAGTGAGGCGCTGGCCCGGGAGACGCTGCTCGACGCCACACTTGAGCAGGCGCCGGCGATGGTGAGGAGCTGGAATCAGCTGGTCGGGTCGGCGGTCGAACTGTGGGCGGTGTTGCCTTCAGCGCCGAACAGTCCATCCTGGTCGGACCCAATGGAACGGCTGCGGGCGATCGGGGAGGCGATCAGCCGCAGTGTGACCGCCGGACACTGGCCTGGGCAGGGACCGACCGAGGAACACCTGACCCAGATCGCCGACAACCTGTCCCACGCCCAGCATCTGGTCGAGCGGTCGCGACGGCGCTTCGCAGTCACCCACGGATTCGCCGGCCGACCTCCAGCATGCTCCCGGCCAGGTGATGCACACGTTGTACGTGGCCGCACACGGGACGGTTGTCGCACTAGGCGCGTACGCCGCGGATCTACAGGGACAAGCAGAAACTGCCAAGCGCCGGCGGCAGCCAATAGCCGAACGGCCAACCGCCCTGGAGATCAGCGCCGCTCAGGGCATGATCGCGCGGTTCGACGGGTTCGAGCACCTCGCGGCGGCGGCGTACCTGGCCGGAGAGCCACCCAGCTCAACGAACCCCGGGCAAGCGGCGACGCCGACCAAACGGCTCGAGACTGCCTTGGCTGCCTGGGAGGTTCAGGCACACCGCACCTTGGCCGCCAGTCCAGATCCGGCCGATCTGGTTCGGGTGGCCCGCGTGCAGGCACTGATCACCAGCACCACAAGCATCCTGACCGAAGCCGCCGCCACAAAAAGGCCATATCGACGTCGACGTGATCCAGCGGCTGGCGCCGTCGCTGGAAGCAAGCCAGATGGCGTGGAATCGCATGGCGAAGCGTTGGGGCGAGTTGACCAGCCCAGCCAGCCGCACCGACCCCGCGCTCGTCGGCGCAGCCAGCGAAGTCCGCGCTGCTATCGCAGCGGCCGCCACGAACCAAGCTGGATGGGCCACACCAGACCAGCTCGCCAGCCGCCTCGACCTTCCCAACATCGTCAAGACCCTTCACCTCAGCATGGTCGCCTCTGTCGAGATCGCCTACGTCGTCCGCGACACCGCGGCCGACCACCCAGGCC
The DNA here is from genome assembly GCA_963836855.1 of uncultured Actinomycetota bacterium. Lineage (GTDB taxonomy): Bacteria > Actinomycetota > Actinomycetes > Propionibacteriales > Propionibacteriaceae > Microlunatus. Next base: position 16,978 of record CAWILN010000011.1, read on the forward strand.
TCGACCGCTCCCGCGCGCATCATCGGCATGAGATCTCAAGGGGAGGCCGAGATCGCAATCGAGCAGGGCGAGACCCGCTACGAAGGCGTCACCTGGACCACACGCCGCCAACTTGCGTCCAACCAGTTGATCCCGTTGCCCGAACCAGCCAGGCGCGGACTGATCAACCTTGCCGACGACGTCCTTGCCACCACCAACCAGGCAGTCGCCGCGGGCGCTCAACTCGACCCCAGCGATGTCACCCGATCAACCAGATCCGGTCGGCGAGGCGCATCTCGGGCGTTCCGCCGCAGTCGCATCAGATCACCCACCCGCATGATCCCGCCCCAAGAGGACCACGCCGATGAACTGGACGTCTCCCACACAGCGTATCGACGGTCGTTGGATCGTCCCATTCGACGCGGACCTTCCGGTGTACTCACTGGGCTCTGTTCGGGGTCCGTCGCATCCTGCCGGCCCTCGTCAAGGGTCTCGCACTTGGCTCTCCGCTCGCCGATGCGAGCGCCCCAGTCGCTGGAATGACCCCGTACCACAGGTCTTGTGTCGCCCTGCCCGATTCGGGCAGTCGGAATCGAGCCGTGTCTCTGCTCCGACTTGCCGTGAACTCCGCGCGCCCAAGTCTGGTGGCCGGCGTGATGTTCGGTCGTTGTCAGAGCTGCCTTGATCATCGATCAGAACCCATCAGCGGGGGCCAATGATGAGCGTTAACCCAGCCAAGCCAACGCCACTTGAAGACAAGTTCATTCTCACGTCCGACGAGGCAGCCGAGTTTTTTGGGAGTTTCGCTACGCACGATCCGTTACTGAGGCTGTTGCAAAATGCGTGCCGTGGGTGGTTGAGCGTGCCACGGGTGAATTTGATCATGGCGATGGGTTATCGGCCGGTTGATCGTGATCAGATGTTTTTGTTGCCGCCGGGATATGCGTAAGTGGCTGCCGGTCGACCATTACGTTCACGTTGGTTTCGACAGGGCTGAGTCCGAAGCTGATCTTCACCGGTACGCTGAGGCCTGCCATGACAACCACGCCGACGCTTAGGCCCAAAGTTGATCAACGACTCCGAGCTGGCGCGATAGCATTCGGTCTCGCGGCGCTGATGTCGATACCTTCCGTCTTCTCTGTCCACCCACCCACCGACCCCGCACACAATCGAGAGTTCGCTCTCGGTGCGAACAGCGCCAGCTTCCGACTGGCGACGAGTCTGGGGGTTTACGCCCTCACGCTGGTGATCCTTGGCATGTTCGCGCTCTACGCGATCATCGCGCGCACTCGTGCCCGGCGCTCGGCCCTCGTTGGACTGGTCGTTTTCGTCGTTGGAGCTGGCTGTCTGCTACCGGGCACCGGCTACGCCACGTTCATGATGCCCGCTGCCGGTATCTTGATCAGTCAGGGCCACGATCAAGAAGTGCTGCTCCTCTTTGATCAGGTTTTCGCCGAACCTGGCTGGATTCCCGTCTTCCTTGGTGGCATCACCTACCACATCGGCCTGCTCGTCATGAGTGTTGCGGTATGGCGCTCAGGAACACTCTCGAAGTGGACCGCTGCTCTGTTAGCTGCTGCCGCGTTGGTCGGGTTGGCCACCTTCATGGATGTCGTCGCGCTGGCAAGGGTAGGTGCGGTTCTGTGGATTGCGGCGTTTACGGCCTTGGCGGTTGACGTCTGGCGAAACTCCCGAATGCCCTGGGGCGGCACGGCGGGAGAGGCCTAGGGCAGTGTTGTGGTCGGCGAACCTCGTCTCCGGGCAGTGGTCCGGCAAGACCCACGGCCAGTACAAGGCCGACTGTGCGACAGTGGTTCGCGAGACCTGCTAAACGCCCGCATCGTCCCGCCTGCGGTCGAGCGGATGGCCGCACATGTCACCCTTCACGACGTCACGCCACGGTTCGTATGGACCGACAGCCGGCTCGACCAGTCGACCTGTGCCACGGTGCTGCTGGATTTGATCGCCGAGCGGCAGCGCTGGCATGACCAGACCGCCGTCGGTCAGGCGTATCGGTCGGGCTGGCGAGATTTGAACTCGCGACCCCTTGGAGGATTCAGCCCGTTTCGGGTCCTCACCGGATGTCTCGGGAACTCGCTGAATCCCTCGTGTTTACAGGGAACCAGGCGGTTCGCTGTCTCCGATCCTCTCCGGTCGGTTGGGGGTCGCTCACGGGTGAATGTGATGGGAAAGCGGTGGGAGCACACCGGCAGTGCTGAATCCTCTCGACGCCGACAAGTGATCGGCTCATACTCCGCCCACGGGGCGTCGCGGCGGTTAGTGCGGCAGCAGAACGCGCACTTGGCTTCTGATGTCCTCGAGGATTTCGTCGACGGAGCGGGCGATGTTGATCGTGGCCGCCATGCTGAGGAACATGATGGCGGAGACGATGTGCGCGAGCGTGGCCGCGTCACCGGGGCTGGCGCGCTGGTCGCGTCGCAACACCGACGCGATCGCCTCCTCGGTCTGCACGGTGAGGGCGAGAGCGTCGCGGTGGTACGGCTCTTCGGGGTCGCCGAAGACGATCTCCCGTAGGTAGGTGCGCCCGTTGTCGATCTGGGTGCGGTTGCATTCCACGACCGGGCGGATGATCGCCATCACCGCGTCGAGCGCGTCGGGGATGCCCTCGGCGGCTGCCCTGCCTTTCTCAAGGGCGTCGACGTAGCTGGAGTTCTGCACGAGCAGGAGCAGCTCGCCCTTGGTCTTGGCATAGAGGAACAGGGTGCCCGTGCCGATGTCGGCCTTGTCGGCGATCTGCTGGGTCGTGACCTCGTCGACGCCGTGCTCCGCGAAGAGCTCGCCGGCTGCGGCGGTGATGCGGTCCAGCTTGTTCTGCTTGTTCCGCTCGCGCCGTCCGACCGGTTGTGGGGCGAGGGCCATGACGTGTGTGTCCTCCGGGAATAGACTGTGACTGTGCTCAGTTCTGATTATAGTCAGAACTGTGTGGGCTCGGATGTGCCTTGGTTCATACTGCCACGACGAGCCGCACCGCCCGGTGCGGATCACACCCCACAAGAGAAGGAACGTGAACATGCCCACACTCAACGGAGCCGTCGTCCTCGTCACCGGAGCCAACGGTGGCATCGGAACCCACTTCGTGCACGAAGCGCTCGCCCGCGGCGCCAGCAAGGTCTACGCGACCGCCCGCAACCCCCGCACCTGGGACGACGAGCGCATCGTGCCCATCACCCTTGACGTCACCGACAGCGCCTCCATCCAGGAGGTCGTCGAGGCCGCCAAGGACGTGACCGTGCTGATCAACAACGCGGGCGCGATCCCGCCGAGCGCGAGCCTGCTGACGGTGACCGATGCGGACATCCGTGCAAACATGGAGACGAACTTCTTCGGGCCCGTCTTCATCGCCCGCGCCTTCGCATCGATCCTCGCCGCCAAGCACGAGTCCGTCCTCGTGGACGTCCACTCGGTTGCCAGCTGGTATGCCGGCGGCGGCGCCTACAGTGCGTCCAAGGCTGCACTGTGGTCGGCCACCAACTCTCTGCGTCTTGAGCTCGCAACCGAGGGCGTTCATGTGACCGGTGTGCATATGGGCTACGTCGATACCCGCATGGCCGCACACGCTGAAGGACCCAAGATGCTGCCCGCAGATCTCGTGACGAGGGTGTACGACGCCGTCGAGGCCGGGGAGTACGAGGTCGTCGCCGACGAGTTGACCGTGCAGGTCAAGGCCGCCCTGGGCGGCCCGGTCGAGGCGCTCTACCCGGAGCTGCAGGGCACGAACGTCAGGAGCCAGTCATGACAGCAACCCGGCAGGTCGCGCTCGTGACCGGCGCTTCCTCAGGCATCGGCAAAGCGGCAGCGATCGCACTCGCCGCCGCGGGTTTCCAGGTGATCGGAACCGGCCGCAACACCGCGCGAGTCACCGCTCCCGCCGGGGTGACCTACCTCGACCTCGACGTGACCAGCGACGAATCCGTCGCCTCAGTGGTCAAGCAGGTGATCGACCGGTTCGGGCGCATCGACGTCCTGGTCAACAACGCCGGCGTCGGCGCCAACGGCGCCGCCGAGGAGTTCTCCGTCGCCCGGACGCAGGACGTCTTCGACATCAACGTCTACGGCATCATGCGGATGACCAAGGCGGTCCTGCCGCACATGCGCGCTCAACAGCGCGGACGCGTCATCAACGTCTCCTCCCTCAGCGGGTTCGTCCCCAGCCCGTTCATGGCCATCTACACCTCGACCAAGCACGCGGTCGAGGGCTACTCCGGGTCGCTGGACCACGAGGTCCGCGAGCACGGCGTCCGGATCCTGCTCGTCGAGCCCGGCCCGATCAACACCCCGTTCGGGGACCACAGCGTGCAGGGCGACACCCCCATGCCGCTCTACGCGTCGGGACGGCGCACCTTCGACGAGGTGCTGGCGAGGAACACCAGCGGCGGCGACGATCCCGCCGTCGTGGCCAAGGTGATCGTCGCGGCGGCCACCGACCGGAACCCGAAACTGCGGCGCACCGCCGGCTCGACGGCCGCAAGCATCAGCGCGCTACACCGCGTCCTTCCGGTCCGGATCTTCGACCGCATTGTCCGCAGATTCAACCGGATGCCGCGCTGACGCTCACCTTCGAACAGCCGGACACGTCACTACCGAGAACGCTGGCGGCAGCGGCGTGAGCGGCGCAAGCAGGACCGCGATCCAGGGCATGCTTGAGCTGCCTTCGTGCTGGCGTGGAATGCATGTGGGCCGCAGCAGATGCTGCGGCCCTCACTCGTGGTGGCTGGTGTCAGCGCCGCTGGTTGGCGATGCCGATGTACTCGCCGAGGCGGTACTCGACGTCGATTCCTGCTTCGGCGAACAGGGCCTGGAATCCTGCGGCGCGAGAGAGGAATCCGGGAAGGGTGAGGGAGTGCGCGAACTCGCCGTAGGCGGCGAGGAGGTCGGCATCCGGCGGCAGCACCGCCCGGTTGACCATAGCCTTGGCGGAGGCGAGCGAGGTGCGGTCGAAGGAGGCCAGCCGAGCGACGATGGCGTCGACGAAGGCATCCAGGCTCGGCAGGGGGGACCAGCCCCATCGCTCGGCGGTGGATGCGTCGTAGTCGGCGCTGGTGAGGATGACCTCCAGTGCGCGGTCACGACCGATGGTGCGCGGAAGCCGCTCCGTGCCGCCACCACCGGGCAGCAGACCACCGCCGACCTCGGGCTGCCCGAAGATCGCCTTCTCACGGCTGGCGTAGCGCAGGTCGAACGCGAGTGCGAGTTCGTTGCCGCCGCCCCGGGCGCGGCCTCGGATGGTTGCGATGGTGATGTAGGGGGCCTTGGAAAGCTTCAGGACCAGGTCGGTCCAGACCGGCACCGCTCCCTCGCCTTCGGGGGCGGGAAAGTCGGCGGCCGCGGCGAGGTCGAAGTGGTTGTAGAAGAAGTCCGGCACACTGCTGTCGAACACCGACGACCTGGATGTCGGGATCGGTCGCGAACTCGTCGACGATCTCGGTGAGACGGCGGAGTGTCTCGCCGACGATGAGGTTCACGGGCGGGTTCGCGAAGGTGATCTTCGCGACCTGTGGTGAGGTGCGTTCGTAGTGGATGGTGCTCTGCTCGGTCATGGTTCTGCTCCAGAGGTGCGATCGATATCGGGATGGGTAGGAGTTCGGCTATTGCTGGTAGTACGGGAGGATGACGCCACCCGTGACGTAGGTCAGGGCTGCGGACACGTCGTAGGCGTGGACGGCGGACGCGAACCCCGACAGCGTGTCCGACAGCGTCGTGATCTCCTCGCCGGCGAAGAAGGCCGCCCGCGCGGCTGCGTCTTTGAAGCCGAGGATCAGCGAGGCGTGGAACCGCTGGTCGGTGGGGTTGTCGTGGGCGACGTTCGGGGTGTCCCAGAGCTTCTCGTTCCAGGGCATGAATACCTGGGTCCGGAGTTCTGTCATCCCGCCCGTGTTCGCGAGCGCGCGCACGAGCTCGTCGGTGACGAACTTCCGGAACGGGCGGGTGCCGACGCCCGCTCGTCTCCTGATGTAGATCAGGGCCCGAGCCTCGGTCTTCTCGCCGGGCCCGGCGACGTCGTACCAACGGGTCGACTTCGGCGGCCCAACGTAGAGCAGGGTGCGCTGGAACACGTTGATCTCGTCTTGGTACGCGAGACGGGTCTGCTTCCGGCCCAGTAGCGGTGAGAGCACGGAGGCGAAGGTGACCTCGGCAACCCCGTCGATCCGCCGGTCTGCGGGAATGGCGGTCTCGACGCCGGGCGTGGCGGGCCACAGCCCGGGATTGGTCTCGGCGAGATGGATCTGCCGGTACTCGTCGAACCCCGGGGTCGGCGAGATGATCTTGGAGTGGGGGCCCTTCCAATAGTCCATCCCCTGCTGTCGGGGCTGGTCGGTGCGGATCCACAGCAGGATCGATGATGCGAACGGCTTCTTCGTGAACGGAATCGTCGTGGTCATGTGCTCATTCCTTCGATGACTGGATGCCGGTCAGCGGGCGAGGAACTCGACCGCGACGGGGGCAAACTTGTCGTGGAACTGGAAGATGCCGCCGTGGCCGGAGTCGGGGTAGATGATCAGCTCGGATCCCTTGATGCGGCGGTGCATGTCCTCGGAGAGAACCGAGGGCACCATCCGGTCGTTGTCGCCGTTGGCGATCAGGGTGGGCTGGGTGAGCGCGCCGAGGTTCGCCGGCGCAGAGCGCCCCCACTTCTTGATCGCGTTCAGCTGCGTCTGGAACGCCTTCACCTTGATCGGGGCGTCGCGGTCGACGGTGCGCTCCTGGAGACGCCTGATGAATGCCTTCGCGGCGGGCTTGCCGGTGGCGTTGCGGTTGAAGAACAGGAACTCCTTCGCGTCGGACCGGGTTAGCGCGGCACGCAGGATGTCGTAGTAGGTGGTGCCCGCGACCTTGTCGATGTCCTTGCCGCCGGCGGGGCCGGTGCCGGTGAGGACGAGCTTGCGCACGAGCTCGGGGTGCTTGACTACCAGCGCCTGGGCGACGAAACCGCCGAGGGAGAACGAGAAGATGTCGATCTTGTCGAACCCGAGGGCCTTGATGAAGGTGTAGGCGTCGTCGGCCATCGCCTCTATGCTGTCGGGCACCTCGCCGGTGGAGGCGCCGACGCCTCGCTGGTCGAAGGTGATGACGTGGCGGTTCTTCGCGATCGGGTCGACGATGCGGGGGTCCCAATTGTCCAGGGTCGCGGCGAGGTGCACGAAGAAGACGACCGGGATACCGCCCTTTGGTCCCAGCTCGCGGTAGGCGAAGGTGACGCCGCCGGCAGACGCGGTGCGGGCCGGTGCCTTCGCGTAGGACGTGATGATCGCGGTGTCGCTGGTGGTGCTCATGATGATTCTCCTCGTTGTGGTTCATGACGAAGCCATAGTGGCGGTGCTCATCCTTGGATACCCGAGTACACTCAATTATGAGTCAACTCAGTAACAATGTCAAGGGACGTCATCATGAGCGACGCTCGGATGCGATCGGCCGCCGGGAGCGGGCGAAGCAGGACAAGCGCGAACGCAGCAGGGCGGGCGCGCTGCGAACTCTTCGCAGAACCCGGCGTCGGCGGGGTCACAACGCAGCAGGTCGCCGACCGCGCCGACGTCGCGATCGACACGCTGTATCTGTATGCCTCTACGAAGGCGGAGCTACTGATCATGGTGCAGAACCAGAGTTCGCCGCCGCCATCGATACCGGCCTAGCCGCCGCAGCCGTCACAGCAAGGCGAGGCCCGCTAGAAGGTCATCGCGCTCATCCGCCCGGTGGGCGTGTGTGCGTGAGCAGCTCGAGAACGGACGCACCTATCTGCACGAGCTCGTCTTCGGGGATCCTCCAAGCCCTACCGACGCGAGGGACTCGCCCTCTCAGCCCGACTCAAGGACGGCATCGCGCGCCTGCTGACACGCGACGAGCGCATCGACGGCCCCGATGCGGCGACACTCGCGCGCGTGATCACCGCGATCATCCACATCAGCACCACCGCCACCGTCTACCTGGACCGCAGCGACGACGCCGTCCTCAGCGACATCCGCGAACAAGTACAGGCCAATTGAACAGCAGCAGCGGGCGGATGGCGGCCTGACAGCACGAGTGCTCGCACTGTTTGAGATCGACGTCTCCGCCTCTGGGGCACGCCGGTTCGGTGATGAGCTTCGGTGAATCGGCTGCCGTGTGTCGGCGGCTGGCGGTCGTCGACGAAGCCGGCTCACCAGAAGCGACCCGACTCGGTGCATGATCCTGCCGATCAGATCAGCGCCCGCGCCCGCCAGCACCGTGAACGAGCTGAACGACTCCGCGAGCGGCCCTAGCTCGGGGAGCTATCGCCGGCTGCTACGCCAGGCCGCGACGGTTCGGTTGATGTAGGTCTCGACGCTGGCGGTGACGTCGGTGGAGGGGTCGAGCAGCCATTGCAGCCCGATCCCGTCCAGCACGGCGGTGACCAGGCGTACTTCTATCTCGATCTCGGCCGGAGTGAGTGGTGCCACATCGCCGGTATCGACCGCCTGCTGCAGGTGGGTGGCGAGGGTGGCGAGGTTGTCGATATAGCGGCGCTGAATGAAGGCGTGGGCCGGGTGGGCCGGACTGGATGCCTCTGCCGCAATCGTGGTGAACAGCTCGAGCAGGCCCCGGTTGCTCAGATGGGCAGTCATGACCTCGGGTAGCCGGCGGAAGTAGTCGAGGCCGGAGACGTCGGCCAGGCTGGTTTCGACGGTTTGCCGGTCCCATTCTTTGAGGACTGCCGTCAACAGACCTTCCTTGCTGCCGAAGTGCTGCAGCAGCGTGGCGTGGGAGACGCCGACCCGATCAGCGATAGTGCGGATCGAGCCGCCGGCAAAGCCATACTCGCCGAAGACCGTGATGGCGACGGCGACGATCTGTTCCCGCCGCCGGATCCCGGTGCGGTAGGGACCTCGGGCGGTGGTCCCGGTGCTACTCGACATGGCCTTCACATTCTCATGCTCAGTTGACCAAAACCTACCATACGGTTATAGTTCATCGTCAGATGGAGGGCTCGGTGGCCAGCATGCCGGTGAGCACTTCGCTTCGTCCGCAGCCTCGGCCACGACGGATCACCCTCCCTGACAGCAACAGACAACCGGAACATGCTGACCCCCGCCCACCCAACAACTCCCACCGCCCACCGCAGCGGGCGACTCAATCGAGGAGAGCAATGACTGACACGCAGGTGTGGTTCATCACCGGCGCCGGCCGCGGCATGGGCGTCGACTTCGCCAAGGCAGCGCTCGCCGCCGGACACCAGGTCGCCACCGGCCGCACCCCCGACACGGTTCGGGCGGCCATCGGCGAGGCGGGCGCCACGGACGACCTGCTGGTCGTGCGGCTGGACGTTACCGTCCCGGCCGAGGCCGAGGCGGCCGTCCAGGCGGCGGTCGAGCGGTTCGGACGCATCGACGTGCTGATCAACAATGCCGCGAACTTCTACGGTGGCTACTTCGAGGAGCTGACCCCGACGCAGATCGACGACCAGTTGGCCACCGGGCTGGTCGGGCCGATGAACGTCACCCGGGCGGTGCTGCCGGTGATGCGTCGGCAACGATCCGGCCACGTCATGTCGATTTCGTCGGGTGCGGGCCTGTCCGGGTTCGAGTTCAACTCCGCCTACTCGGCGGCGAAGTTCGGGCTGGAAGGTTGGATGGAGGCGCTGCAGCCGGAGGTCGAGCCGTTCGGCATCAACACCACGATCGTCAACCCTGGGTTTTTCCGCACCGACCTGCTCACCCCCGACTCCGCGACCTACGCCACCTCCTCGATTCCGGACTACGCCGACCGGCACGCCGAACGAGTGCAGTGGTACCAAGACATGAACGGCCACCAAGAAGGCGACCCGGCCAAGCTCGCCCGGGCCCTGCTCACCATCGCCGACCAGCAGCCACCGCCGCGCCGATTCATCGCCCTGGCAGCCATCCTCGAGGTCGCCGAGCAGAAGGCCAAGACCCTGCAGGACCAGGCCGACGCCTACCGCGACCTGTCCAGCTCCCTCGCCCACGACGACGCCTGATTCCACTGACCCAACGAAGGAGCAGATCACGATGAACCCGAGCTACGACTTCAGCGGCCAGGTCGCGCTGGTCACCGGCGCCAGCTCCGGGATGGGTTTGGCCACCGCCCGGGCGTTCGCCGAAGCCGGCGCTTCGGTGGTGCTGGCCGACGTCAACCAGGCAGCGTTGACGTCGGTCACCGACGAGCTGGCCGCCGCCGGGCACTCGGTGCTCGGGGTGCCGTGCGATGTCGCCGACGAGGACCAGGTCGCCGCCATGGTCGCGTCCACCGTCGACGCGTTCGGTCGGCTGGACATGGCGTTCAACAACGCCGGCATCCAGCTCCCGGTCTGCGACGCGGCCGACGAGCCGGCGGAGGCGTTCGACCGGGTGACTGCGATCAACCTCCGCGGCGTGTGGGCGTGCATGAAACATGAGCTCGCGCAGATGCGCACCCAGGGCAGCGGCGCGATCGTCAACTGCTCCTCCCTCGGCGGGCTGGTCGGCAACCCCGGTCGGGCCGCCTACCACGCGACCAAGCACGGCGTCCTCGGCCTGACCAGCAGCGCCGCCCTCGAGTACGCGCCTCGTGGGGTTCGGATCAACGCCGTCTGCCCCGGCACCATCGCCACCCCGATGGTCACCGACATGCTCGCCACGGGTGAGCTCGACCTGCAGCAGGCGCTGGCCAACCAGCCCATCAACCGGCTCGGCGAACCTGAGGAGATCGCGGCCGCCGTGTTGTGGCTGTGCAGCCCCGGCGCCAGCTTCATCATCGGCGTCGCCCTCCCCGTCGACGGCGGCTACACCGCCCGCTAGCCCCAGCGCCCACCACCACGGAAGACAAGGAAACTCCTGATGCAGTACTCCATCCTCGGTACGACCGGGGTCAAGGTGTCCCGGATCTGTCTGGGCACCGCCACGTTCGGGGTCGCCCCCACCGCGCAGGACGCCGACCGGGTCGTCGGCGCCGCTATCGACCTCGGCATCAACTTCATCGACACCGCTGACGTATACGGCAACCTGCCCGTGTTCGACCGGCCCGGCGCACCGGCCGCCGCCGACCGTGAACCCGCCGAGCAGATCCTCGGCCGCGCCCTCCGCGGCCGCCGCGACGAGATGGTGATCGCCACCAAATCCAACGGAGTCGTCGGGCTCGACATCAACGACCGTGGCCTGTCCCGCCGCCACATCATCCGGCAGGTCGAGACCAGCCTGCGCCGCCTGGAGACCGACTACATCGACCTCTACTACGCCCACGATCCCGACCCGGACACGCCGTTGGAGCAGACCCTCGCTGTCTACGATGACCTGATCCGGCATGGCAAGATCCGCTATGTCGGCCTGTCCAACCATCCCGCCTGGCAGGTCACCCAGGCCCTGTGGATCGCGGACGACCGGCGACAGCAGGCACCCGTCGCCGCCCAGGTGAAGTACAACCTCATCGACCGGGCCGCCGAACGAGAACTCGCACCCGCCTGCCAGCAGTTCGGGCTGTCCCTCGTCCCCTACGCCCCGCTGCACGGCGGCCTGCTCGCCGACCTGGCCGTTCTCGACCGCGACGTTGCCGGCGACCAACGCTTCTCCGGAGCGGGGTTCACCGAGGCCGAGATTGCCGTCGCCCGAGAGGTCGAGCGACTCAGCCGTACTTGGGGACTGGCGCCGTACCAGGTTTCGCTGGCCTGGTTGCTGTCCCGCCCGGCCGTCGCAACCGCCATTGTCGGCGCCGAAACGCCCGAAGAGCTCCATGCCAACGCCACAGCGGCCGATGTCGAGCTCGAACCGGCGCAGCTCGACTCGCTCACCGCGTTGGCCACCGAACCCGCAGCCTTCCATCACCGCGCCGGCGACGGACCTAAACGTCCACCCGCCACTACCGGTCCGGCCGCAACCGACTGAGGTTCACAACCTCGCACCGAAGGGACCGGTCAGGCCCCGATACCCACTCGCCGTCGGGAGTACCCGCTCGACTACGTAGCCCAGCTCTTCATCACCAATACAAGGAACCCGTTATGTCTCAAGCCGACCAGGCCACCATCGACCTCGTGACCGACTACTTCGCCGCCATGGAGGCCAAAGACGTTGAGCGGCTGGGCTCCTACTACGCCGACAACATCACCCTGACCTTCGCCAACGCCCCGACCATCACCGGGCGGGACGCCATGCTGGCACAGATGACGACCCTGCTCGGCAAGGTCAAGTCGCTGGCGCACCCGCTGATCAACGTCTGGCAGGAAGACGGTGGGGTGATCATCTTCGAGGTCACCAGTATCTGGCGCCTCCACGACGACAGCGAGGTGAAGATCAACGCCTGTTCGATCTTCACCGTCGTGGACGGCAAGTTCACCGACCAACGCACCTACGTCGACAACGCCCCCGTCGATCGTTTTCTCAGCTAACCAGCGGACGAACGGACCACTCGTGGCTCGCATCCTCGTCCGGTTCCGCCCAAGGACTCGGCCGAGCCGCCGCCGCCCTGATGCCTGTCGTCGAGCAGCACGGACCACCTGTGTAGGCTGAAAGCCGTCCGGCGTTCGAGTCGTCGGACACGAAGTCAAGATCGAGACGGTGCCACAACGTGTGGCACGTGCCGCGCTCCAACTGGATGAGACGGGAATCAACTGGAGCTCATTTCACGCTCAAACTGGCCAATTCAGGCATGACGAGCGTGGGTCGCGCCCGGTTCAAATCCCCCCTCGCGCACCCACCGGATGTCTTCAGCGTCGAGCGTCGGCATGCGCGAGAGCTCCCAAAAACACAGCATCAAAGCTAGTCAGTACTCCTTTGCCGCGCCTCGATCTCGCTATCCGTTGACCGGGCCGTTCGCCCGCTATGCCGTCCAGCCGAGCCACGCCTCACCGGCACTCATGCCGCCCAGCCAGATTGCCGCCGCAATGAACGGCAGCGCGACCACCCACAGTGGCTTGCGTCGGATCCAGAAGCAGCCGAGCCCAAACAGCACCAGCCAGGCGGCGATGAAGAATCCGACCGCCCAGCCGGGCGCCATCAAACCGGAAGCGAGAAAGAAAGGGGCAATGGCGAGCATGGCGGCCAGGGCCAGAACCCCGGCGGCGTACTTGGCGCCCATACGCGCGTCGCGCGGCATGGCGGCATCGTCCCACCTTCCCGCCGCTTCTGTCAGGCGGTCGTTTTCTCCTCTGGCTTCAGCCCAGCGCGGCCCTTAGTACGAGGTCGAACGTCGGCCGCGGGTCCGCGCCGTCGTGCCGGGCGATGTTATGCAGGATCAGCCCCTCAAAGCAGGCCGCTATCGCGGCGGCAGCGGCGACTGCGAGGGGCACGTTGCTCTCGGCGTTCCTCCGCCCTTCATCAAGTTCAGTCCGCATCTTCTCCCTGAATGAAGGACTTGTGGTTCCAGCAGGCGCTTGCAATGCCCGGGCTCGGCCCTCGGCTCCTGAGCGACGGGCAGCAGCGACTCCCGCGCTACCTCTTTAGCCACTTCGCCGCTAGCCCAGCATCCTTGTCGTCAGAGGAGGTCGACGCCTACATTGCCCAGCTGCGGGAACCGAATCGCGCCCGCGCGGCCTCTGCGCTCTATCGGCATCTGGTGCTGCCGGAATCTCAGCGGATCATCCGCGGCAGCTACCGGAGGACTCGACTGCGTACGCCTACCTTGCTGCTCTTTGGCGCAGGGGACTCCGTTTTCCGCCTGCGCTGACAAATCACCTGCTCCGCAGCCACCAGGCGTACGCCGATCATGTGGAAGTCGCATTCGTCCCTGGCGCCTCACACTTCATCGCCGACGAGAGGCCGGATCTGGTGGTGGATCGCGCCCTCAGGTTCTTCGCAGAGCCGGCGCGTCAGGCTGACTTGCTCTGATGTGGGAGTCTGAGACCAGCGTCATGTGAGGAAGCTGGAGATGACTGAGCCCATCGATCAGGCCGCCACCGCTGATCTGACCCGCTACGCGATCAACTACGAGCCGCTCTTCCAAACCCTCCAAACTATCGATGTTCAGCAACTCATCGACACTGTCACGGAGCCTTGGTACAACCAGACCCTGATCCAAGTCGGCGACGTCTTGATCCGCCTTGGAGTGATGCACGGGGAGTACCACTGGCACAAGCACGATGAGCAAGATGAGTTCTTCTATCTCCTGGAGGGTGAGTTCCACATCGAGCTGGAGGGCCGGGATGCGGTTGTACTCAAGCCGAAACAGGCGTTCAGCGTCCCTGCCGGCATGCTGCATCGTCCGGTGGTGCCAACACGCAGCGCGGTGATCATGATCGAGAAGGCCGGAATCGTAGCCACCGGTGACTGAGGAGTCCGTCGGCTTGGAGGGCCGGCCGACATTTCTCATTACGGGCGCGACCAGCGGTCTCGGCGAGGCCATCGCGACGCAGCTCGCCGAACGTGGAGCGCGGGTGCTTATGGGGGCGCGCACGGCCGACCGCGGAGAAGCCGCAGCCGAGCGGATCCGTAGCCGCGTACCGACAGTCGATCTCGAGGTAGTGGCGGCCGATCTATCACTCATGCGAGAGGTCAGATCCCTCGCCTACGAGATCATGGACACTGCGCCGCGCCTCGATGGTCTCATTCTCAACGCCGCCGAGGCACGCAGCGACTTGGTACTCACAGCCGAGGGCATCGAGACCAATTTCGCGACCAACCACCTGGCTGGATTTCTACTGACACACCTGCTGCTGCCACTGCTCCGGTCTTCCGCGCCAGCGCGAGTGATCGTGATCTCGTCATCGGTCCACGCGCAGGTCAGAATGGTCGATTTGAACAGTGTGGCCAGTGGCGCCCCTCTGACGCCGGACAGCTACAGGACCAGCAAGCTTCTGAACATCTTGTTCGTCCATGAACTCGCCAGGCGTCTGGAGGGCACGGGAATCGTGGCCAACGCAGTGGACCCCGGCTTCGTTCGGACGAACCTCGGGCGGCACGCTGCGGGCGGACGTCGCATGATGCTGACGTTCAGCCGGCCGATGCAGACCAGCCCGGACCGGGCAGCAACCACCCCGATCTATCTGGCTACATCATCTGAGGTGGCCGGAGTAACGGGCGCCTACTACTCGAATGGACACCAGAGGGAGGTCAGTGATCTGGCCAACAATGCGAAGCTGGCTCGACGACTCTGGGCAGTGAGCGCACAGGCGCTGGTGAACCGCGGACTGGCCACGCTCAACGAGATGATCGCCTTTGGATGAGGCGCGCAACTGCACTGAGCTTGTCGACGGGCACAATCTTGCGCTTCGACAAGCTCAGCGCCATGTGGAAGGCCGGCGCTTCGACGAGCAGCGCGCCATTGAGCTTTAGTTGACGGTGAGGGTGTCTCCCTCGACCTTGATCGTCTTCTCAGGCAGTGGCTTGGGCGCCGGAGGATTTACCACAGAGCCATCAGTGATCGAATATTTGCTGCCATGGCAGGGGCAGTTGATCGTATTGGTGACGGTCTCTACCAGACAGCCCTGGTGGGTACAGACTGCGCTGAACGCCTTGAATTCACCCTGCTTGGGCTGGGTGATTACAGCCTGGGCGTCGGCGAAGACCTTGCCACTGCCGACCGGAATGTCTGCTTCCTTGACCGAAAGCGGTGTTCCAGCGCTTCCCCCGGCTGAGGGGCCGGCTGATCCGGCAGCCTCGGAGGGCTGAGCGGCCGGTGCGGATCCATACGTACTACATGAGCTGAGGCCGGCGATCGCCGCGGCGGCCAGTCCGGTGTTCATGATCAACGTACGCCGGGAGATCGGCAACGAGTCGGTCGGTCGGTCGTAGGGATTCATGATTGCTCCGTCTGGTTCGCGCCACAAGGATCATACGATCAAGAAATACAACACCGCTGTCATCCAGAGTGCTGTGAGGCCGCTGAGCACCATCCCTCCGGCCAACGGCAGGGCCCAACCCGGTGAGTCATCCCGGGTCAAGATCAACATTTTGAAGACAAAGGCGCCGTACAAGAAGCAGCCGAATATCGAGTGTGCGATCACTCTGCCGTCATAGGCCTGGAAGCCGAGGGCGTACAGGCAGTGCACCGCGACGGGCACTGAGATCAGGACCGCGAGTCGTCCCGACCAGCGGTGCACGACACCCACCCAGGCCCCACGTAACGGGATTCGCCCAAAGAGTCCCATGGCCGTCACGGTCTGCACGATTGCCAGAGCGATCACGATTGTGGCCAGAAACGCCTTCGCTGCCGGCCCGTTGGAAAACCCCGCAATATTGACCGCATAGCCCGTCGGTGTGTGCAGCCGCCCGTACACGCCCAGCCCGATGGAGACTGCACTCCCAATAGCAAGGGCGACGATCACGGGGCCGATCTTGGTGCCGCTCGGTTCGGCGGCAGGAGCCTCCGGCGCGGGAACTGGGATGCTGGCCATGAAATCTCCTCTGCTCAGAGACCTTCGTCGCCGTTGACCGGCGCGGCATCGAGGTTCTCACCGTCAACCGTGACCTGCGGGCTTCCGGGGTTGAGCTCGGGCGCTGCCGCGGAGTCAGCGCCGGTTGTCTGGACTCCCACCTGTGACCCGTCTTCAAGCACGATCCATCCGATGATCGTCTTTGAGCCCCTTGCCCGATAGAGCCCGGCCGGCTTCTTGGCCTCATTGATCTCGAACTTCAGCTTCTCGCTCTTGATCTCCACCGTTCCCTTGATGTGGTTGCGGTCGAGCTTGGCCTCGAGCGTCGCACCGCCCTTGCTCTCTGCCGAGATTTCGTCCCCCGTGACAAAGCCGCGGAACCAGGACTCGACGCTGCGACCATCGCAGAAATAGGCGGCGGCCTGATCACCGAGCACTGCGATGGCGATCGCGCCGGCGTTGTCCTCGGCACGACCTGCGTACACGATCTTCTCGGGGAATTTGCTGTCCTCGAGGGATGGAGAGGCAGCCTCTGTCTCGGTCGGCGAGGGGCTGCCGGCGGTAGCCGTTGCTGGCACCGCTGCCGGACTTGCCGTTCCTGTGGAGCTGTTCCCCGGAGGGCTGACCGTCATATTGACGATGAACATGATGGCGAAGGCCAACGCCACGGCCGCAAGCGTGATCAGCGGACTGCGATGCTTCACGGCACCTCATCCGTCAGACGGCTATGCATGCGGGGGATGAGTGCCCTCCAATCGTCTGATACACCAACGCCACATTCTCGTCCGATGTCTTCTGCAGCACAACGCCGACATGTCAGAACGTGGTTGACCTATGGCTCAACCAGCTTCTGGCAAGGCACCAAGTGTCGCGGACACTAGGTTGGAGCGGTGACCATCCGACTAGCTGACACTGTTGCGGCGGGTCCGGTTGTGTTGGATGGCGGTTTGGCAACACAGCTTGAGTCTCAGGGTCACAACCTGGACTCCGCGCTTTGGTCGGCGCGGTTGCTCCACGACGATCCGGATGCCATCGTTCAGGCGCACTTGGCCTTTTACTCGGCGGGCGCTCAAGTCGCGACCACGGCGTCGTATCAAGCGTCGATAGGCGGGTTCGCCCACGCCGGCATCCGACAGACCGAAGCAGCGCAGCTTATCCGGCGCAGCGTGCGCCTCGCCGAGCAGGCGCGCGCCAGCTGCGACGATGGCGCAGATCGCTGGATCGCCGGCTCGGTCGGACCATACGGGGCGTCACTGGCGGATGGGTCGGAGTACCGCGGCGACTACGACCTGTCGGTGGACGAGCTACGGGTCTGGCATCGGCCGCGAATCGCCTTGTTAGCCGAATCCGCTGTCGACATCCTCGCCCTGGAAACGATTCCCTGTCTGGCTGAGGTGGAGGCGCTTTTGGCCGAGATCGATGGCAGTGGGCAGCCGTGCTGGCTGTCGGTTACCTGCGCCGGGGATCGGACGCGCGCCGGGGAGCCGGCAGTCGAGGCCTTTTCGCTGACACGCAATGTTGAGGAGATCGTTGCCGTCGGCGTCAACTGCATTGACCCGGCGGACGGGTACGCATTGGTCTGTACCGCCATCGAAGCCGCTGACAAGCCAGTCGTGATCTATCCGAATAGCGGTGAGCGCTGGGACCCTCTGGCTCGAGCCTGGACTGGCCCAGCAAGGTTTGAGGTCAAAGATGTCGAAGAGTGGATCAGCGCCGGTGCCTGCATCGTCGGTGGCTGCTGCCGTGTCGGCCCAGCGCAGATCCGGGGCATCCGTGATCTGGTTCTGTCACGGCCCAACGATCGCGGTCGTCGCCTTCCGGATCGCCCAGGCGAGCGCCATGAGCGTCACGCCGGTCATGATCACGTAGATCGCCAGCAGAATCGCTAGGACGACTAGGGAGAGCATGGGGCTGCTGAAGAGGAACACGAGTCCAGCGACTGCTGAGAGCAAACCGAAAGCGAAACTCCAGCCCCAGC
The DNA here is from genome assembly GCA_963836855.1 of uncultured Actinomycetota bacterium. GTDB lineage: Bacteria > Actinomycetota > Actinomycetes > Propionibacteriales > Propionibacteriaceae > Microlunatus. The sequence goes on from CAWILN010000011.1 coordinate 35,202, forward strand.
TTTTTGCAGCATTCTTGACCCGCCAGGCCATGATCGCCTGGACAATCCCGCCGACGAGAAGGGAAGCACCCACGATGATCACCAGGGCGAGCAGCGTCAGGCCCGGCCAGGCGATACTCATGATCGCGCCGATGACGTAGGCAATTCCCACCAGCCAACCGACCCACGGCTTCGTCCGCAGTGAGGCCGTGGCGAAGGCTTCGATAGCGGCGAAGACAAGAGCGAACACGACAAGCCACCGCAGTGTCTCGATGCCTGCCCCGATGTTGAACAAGAGCACCAGCCCAAGGATGAGCATGAGTATCCCGAGCACCAGCGGTATCAGCCACGTCCTTCGGACCCAATTCGGCAAGTCGTCGAGACGGCGAGAATCACCGGGCGTCGTGGTGGACACATCAGCTCCCTTCACGAGCAACTCAAGGCAGGCTTATCGTTGCACTCCGCGTTACGCAGTTGGACTAAGTGAAGCGAATTCACCACAGGTTTTGCGATCTTGTCGGATGACCAAGACTTCAGTTGTAGAGCACGGCAGCTCCGCTGAACTGGCCGTGTTTGAGGTCTGCCAATGCGCGCGGCGCCTCGGTCATCGGGTAAGAGGCCGTCGTCGCGCGCACGCGGAGGCGCTCGGCCAACCGGAGGAACGCTTCCCCGTCGGCACGCGTATTGGCAGTCACCGACCGCAGCTTGCGCTCCTGAAAAAGAGTGTCGTCATAGCTGAGAACAGGAATATCGGATAACCAGATGCCGGCGACAGCAAGCGTTCCGCCGCGATCGAGCGCCCGCAGTGCGACCGGCACCAGATCACCGGCAGGGGCGAACAAGATCGCCCCATCCAGCGCCTCAGGCGGCGCATCTCGTGCGTCGCCGACAGAATCCGCGCCTAGATCGGCGGCCAAACGCCGGTTGGATTCTCCCCGTGTTAGGACGTGGACGCGCAAGCCTTGCGCCAGGGCCACCTGTGCAGTGAGGTGGGCGCTGCCGCCAAAGCCATAGATTCCGAGGGAGCCGCCGGGCGGAACCGCCGCGCAGACCAGCGCCCGGTAGCCGATGATGCCGGCGCAGAGCAGCGGGGCAACGTGCTGGTCGTCGATGCCTGCGGGAAGTGCATAGGCGAACGCCTCGTCGACAAGGCAGAAGTCTGCATAACCGCCATCACTGTCCCAGCCGGTAAAAGTTGGCGAGATGCACAGGTTTTCCGCGCCGCGGCGGCAGAATCGGCAGCTGCCGTCGGTACCACCGAGCCAAGCCACGCCGACCCGATCACCCAGCGCAAACCGGGTTGCACTGTCGCCGAGCGCATCGACTACGCCAACAACCTCATGACCAGGGGTGATGCCAGGATGCTTCGGGAGCAAGTCGCCCTCGGCCAGGTGCAGATCGGTCCGGCAGACGCCGCAGCAGGTGACCTTGACGCGTACCTGCTTGGTAAGCGGGGCCGGGATTCGGCGTTCCGCGTGCTGCAGCGGTTTGGCCTCGATCGGCCCCGCTTGATGGACGGCCCAGGCGTTCATATCGCCATTCTGACGAGTCAGCGATGGCGGGGGGAACCGGCCTGTCAGCCGATCCCTAAGCGACAGCACACCTCAGGTAGATGTTTTTCACAGTCTGGCGCGCCATCATTGCAACATGAACGTTATACAGCTCCTGATCACGGGTGTCGCCGTTGTGGGCGTCATCGTGGTCGTGCTGCTGGCGGTCATTCCTTCCCTGCTCGACTATCCGCGTGGCCGCGACCATAGCGGATCGGGTCCGCCCGCACCGACACCTCTCAAGCCCGACGATCATCACGACAACTCGATAGACCTCGCCGCCTGAGAGCTGAGCTCGTCGCGCGCTGCTGCGGCGACTGTGGTCGTGCTGGGCGGATGAAGCTAGCGTCGGTAACAGCAGCGCTGGGGTAGGTGAAGCCGCTCATCCTGCACAAGCCTGATCAGGTCGCCCCGGCTGATGTCCAAAACCTTGCCGCGCTGGGTGTTGTGGGCGATGACGGTGATCACCTCCTCACCGCTCGGGCTGTACTGAACCTCGATGCCGCGGCGGACCAGCGTCGATTCACTGAGCAGGAAGAAGTTGCCGTCCATGAACTTCATCTGCGAACACTGTTGGTGTGTGGTCGCACCGCAGCGCACGGCGAACTTACGGCTGGTGGCGATCTGCATGTAGACCTCCGTCGCCCCCTTGTCAAGCCGGAACATTTCGAATGCCAGCGCGCCTCCTTGGCCGGACCAGAAGCCTGGCGTGTCGTAACGGCTGTTGTAGGAGTAGCCGAATCCGCTGAAGTACTTTCCGGTCGGATCCAGATAGGACCTGGTGAGCTCGACCATTCTGGACCGCCACTTGAACAGGATCTGGGCACGGCAGGTCGCGCTCGATGGATCGCAGCTCTGCCTAAACGGTACGGATGTGGGCAACGGTGGTGCCGTTTGTGAAACCGGTGGATGCGTGGGGTCGAGCAGGACGACGGCAGCGACAATCGTCACGACCGCGACGAGAGCCGCCGCGCCTCGTTGGATCCAGCGACGGCGAGCGAGCTGGCGACCGTGGGCCAGGTCGTCAGCACCGGCGTGGGACTCGCGCATGTCGCGTGGGACAGCATCCTTGAGCTCGCGTACGAGTACGCCGTCACCCATACGCTCCGGATGGCCGGCAGCCAGCATGTTTCGAGCCCGCCCGGCGATGCTGAGCACGTCACCCATCCCCCGGTCAAGCACTTCGGCGACCTGTGCGGTGGTCAGTCCCACGTAGCACTCCAGGACAATGGCAACTCGCTGGTCGTAGCTGAGCGTCCGGAGGTCGGCAACGATTGGCTCGGCGGCGAGGGCAGGCGGGGGACCATCGATCAGCTCGACGCGCCGCCGGTCTTCCCACGGCAGCTGGACCGGTGCACGGGCGGCGCGCACGACGGCACGGAGAGCCTCCAGAAGTGGATGCCGCAGCCCAGGCCAACGTCCATAGAGCTGCGCGAAGACGAGTTGAACCGCCCGCTCAGCCTGGACTGGATCACCCGTGAGGAGGTAGGCCGTGGCCTGGATGAGCGGACGCTCACGCTCGACCACAGCGGCGTATTCCTGATCTCGGATCGCCGACATGCCCCACCTTTTGATGTGCGCTGCTCGTGCAATCAAAGAGGACACTCGCAGCGCATTCCTTGATGGTAATTCGCAACCGCTTGGCGTGACAGATGCAGGTCGGCTAGATGATCTTGCCAGTAAGGGGTAAGAATCAGGTTGTGACAACCTTTCGTCGTTATGTGGCGATCGGCGACTCCAGTACTGAAGGTCTGGAAGACCCTGATGGACGGGGTGGCTACCGCGGCTGGGCGGATCGGCTGGCGCAGCACATCGCCGACGGTCAAGACGAGCCGTTGGACTATGCGAATCTCGCCATCCGCGGCATGAAGATGAACGAGATCCGGACCGGCCAGCTCGACGACGCGCTGGCTATGCGACCAGACCTGATCTCCGTGTTTGGAGGCATGAACGACGTCATCGTGCCGCGCTGCGACTTCGACTCAATTCGCGCCGACTACGTCATCATCTTCAGCCTGGCGCGCGGCCAGGGCGCAGACGTGCTCAGCTTCACCGTGCCCGATCTTGCGGCGATCAACCCGCTCGGCATCACCTTTCGCCAGCGGGTCACCAAGCTGAACGACATCATCCGTACCGAGGCTGAGAGACACGGAGTCGTGGTGATGGACTTCGAGCAATATCCGGTCGCCCAGGATCCGCGCTTGTGGTTCGCGGATCGGCTGCACGGCAACGAGCTCGGCCATGAGAAGGTGGCGGCCGCCCTGGCTTGGCGACTAGGCATTGACAGCGTCGGCGAGGGTTGGGCCGTGCCGCTGGAAGGCGAGCTGGTGAGGCCGCGGGGACGTCAGCTGCTGACAAGCGACATCGATTGGGCGGTGCACTACCTGGCACCCTGGCTGGGCAAGGGCATCCGCGGGGTTCGGCAGGGGCGCGGCATCCAGCGCAAGCGACCCATCCCCGCTGTGGTACCCAAATCCCGGGTATCTGGGGAGCGTTCTCTTGGCCTAGGCGAATAGGGCTTGGCCGACGTACTCGCCCTCCGCAATGCCCGGGGGAACTGCGAAGAGGGCGGAACCGGTGTGCTGGATGTACTCACTCAGCCCGTCACCCAGCCCAAGCTTCATCTGAATCGGGATGAACTGCTTGCGCGGGTCGCGCATGTACGCAATGAAGAACAACCCAGCGTCCATGCGCCCTAAGCCGTCACTCCCGTCGACGAAGTTGTAGCCGCGGCGAAGCATTTTGGCGCCGCCGTTGTTGTCCGGATGCACCATGCGGACATGGGCATCGGTCGCCACCAGCGGTTCGCCATCGCTGCCCTTGAGAGCGAAATCCGGCTGGCTGAACTCCCCGCCGCCCGTCAGCGGAGCGCCCTCGGCCTTCGTCCGACCGATGATCCGCTCTTGCTCACTCAGGGGCTGCCGATCCCAGATCTCGATGGTCATGTTGATGCGGCGCACCACGAGATATGAGCCGCCCGCAAGCCACTGTCCCTTGCTGTCAACATCGGCTGGTATCCAGACATGCGTGTCGACGGCGGCGGGTTCCTCGGCTTTGACGTTCATGGTGCCGTCCTTGAAGCCCATGAGATTCCGAGGCGTCGCCTGGCTGGTCGAGGTCGATGATGTTCGACCAAAACCCAGCTGTGACCACCTGATGGCAGCTCGGCCGAATGCAATGCGGGCGAGATTGCGGACGGCGTGCACGGCGACCTGGGGGTCGTCGGCACAGGCCTGAACGCAAAGGTCGCCGTCCGACCGCGATGGGTCGAGCTTGTCCGCGGGGAAATGAGGCAGGCGCTGTAGCGCAGCGGGTTGCCGATCAGCGAGCCCGAACCGGGTTTTGCCGTCGTTGTGAAACAGCGTCGGACCAAACCCAAAGGTGATGGTCAGCCCCGCTGGGGGCAGACCGATGGCCTCGCCAGTGTCGTCCGGTGGTGCCTCGTACGGGCCGGAAGTCGGTCCGATTTCTCCGGCACCTAGGCCCTGTGTCATTCGTGCTGCCGCGACGGTCCACTCTTTGAGGAGTTGCACCAACTCGCTACGGGAATTTGTGATCACGTCAAAGGCGGCGAAGTGCAATCGATCTTGGACCGGGGTGAGGATGCCCGCCTGATGCTCGTTGTAGAAAGGATAGGTACGTGTACCTGGCGACTGAGGTGTCTGAGTGGTCTCCTGACTTCCCAGCGCATAGCCGCCGGCGGCGCCTGCAGCCAGTCCGACAAGGCCGGCTCCTGCCGCTCCGAGCAGGCCGCGACGGGATACCGACGACCGGCCCGTGTCGACGGGCGGGGGAGGGGCATCGGCCTCGGGTTGATCGCGAAGGTATTGAGTCGAGGTCATTGTTGAGCTTCCGACTCAGACGACCGCGGCGGCCAACTTGGACACCGGTTCGGACAGCGCGTTGACGGCGTCAGACAGCTCTTTGATCTCTGCCTTGGTGAGCTTGTCGTAGGTCTTGAACCCCTCACCCTCCCGCTGAGCGTCGAGCAAAGCCTGCACCGCCGCGAACTTCGCCGCGATTTGGCTATCGAGGCTGGGATTCTTCTCCTTGAGCAGCGGCCGGAGTCCCTCAAAGGCCACGAAGGCTCCCTCGATGTTGGCCTGGAAGTCCCACAGGTCAGTACGCGACCAGTACTCCTCTTCGCCGGTGATCTTGCCAGTCGCTACCTCGTCAAGCAGGCCACGCGACCCATTTGCGATCTCATTGACGCTGAAGCTCAGCTTGGGAACCCTCTCATCGAGAATGGCTGTGTTCTTCACAAGATCGTCGGTGTACGCCGCACGCCCGGCCTTGCTGAGCGGCCGATAATTCTCAGCCCGCGCTGGCCACAGGTCCTTTTCAATCCGGTGCCAGCCGGTCCACTTCTGACCGGGCTCGAGATCAGCCTCCCGAAGGTCGAGCTTGGGATCGAGATCGCCGAATGATTCCGCTACTGTTTCGATCCGCTCCCAGTGCATTCGTGCAACTGGGTAGAGGGCACGCGCCTCGTCATCCTTGCCCGCCTGGTACGCATCCACGAATTTTGCGGTCATCAACACCAGTTGGTTTGTTTGGTCTTCGACGTACTCGCCGTAGTTCTGGTTCGCTTGCTCGACCAGCTCGACATCGTTGCCGGAGGCGCCCTGCTGCTCCTCACCGGAATCAGAGACCGCGAACGGTGCGCGGATTCCAGCGCCGACCATCCCAGGCTTGCAGGCGGTGATGTACTTCCCAGGCTCGACCTGCAGGACCAGCTCTCGAGTAATGCCGGGGCCGACATTCTCCACTTCGCCGACAATGCGCTTTCCGTCTTCGCCGTACAAGTAGAACTCAGTGACCTTCGAGCCACCGTTGGTCACCGCAAAAGTGAGAGTGCCCGAGGGGGCGCTGGTTGCGGAGAGCTTGCACTCGGAGTCGGTCGATTGCACGGTCAGTGCACGCGGGTTCGCGCTCGATGTAGCACCTGGGGTCTGAGTGTTGTCCGTGCATCCCGTCAGCAGGGGCATGCCAAGGACGGCGCAGCTCGAGGCGAGGATGAGGGTGCGTACGGGCACGGCGAATTCGCGAGCCCCCCGGCTCGGTCGTGTCATGGTCATTTCCTTCCAGACGCCCCAACGGGCTCGGGAGATGGGCGTGAGGGAGTATGCGCACGCTGGCGCGTCTTATAGAGGAAGATCGTCAGCGTTGGGACGAAGTAGAGCAACCAAGCGGCTGCTTCGAGAACGGTCGTCGCGGGCGAGAAGTTGAAGACACCCTTCAGTAGCGTTCCGTACCACGAAGTTGGTGGGATGGCCTCGGAGACATCAAACGCAAGGTTGTTCAGGCCGGGCAGGAAACGGGCTTCCTGCAGGTCATGCACTCCGTACGCCAGCACTCCGGCCGCGATCACGATCAGGAACGCACCGGTCCACTTGAAGAAGCGACTCAGGTTGATCTTCAGCGCTCCGCGGTAGATCAAGTAGCCCAGCACAACCGCGACCAACAACCCTAGGGCGGCACCAAGCAGAGGGCCTGCGGCCGAGCGGGCACCTTGAGCTGCAGCTTGGGTGGCGGCCCAGAGGAACAGTGCCGTTTCCAGTCCCTCACGGCCGACAGCCAGTAGGGCGATGATGACCAATGACCATCGGCTGGCTTCGGCAGCCTTGTCGATCTGGGACCGTAGTTCGCTGGATAGCGACCGCGCCGCCTTCGCCATCCAGAAAATCATCCAGGTGACGAAGCCGACGGCAATGATCGACAGCAGGCCCCCTATGAGTTCCTGCGCCTCGAAGGTGAGCCCTTTCGGCCCGAACGTGAGGGCGGCGCCAAAGGCGAGTGAGATGGCAACCGCGATGCCCACGCCGATCCAGATCTGAGGCAGCAGGTAGCGGCGGTCAGACTTCACCAGGTAGGCAATCAGGATGCTGACGATTAGCGCGGCCTCCAGGCCTTCGCGTAAGCCAATTAGGAAGTTGGCTAGCATCTCTCCTCGTTCCCGCTCGTAACTGGTTGTTGCCTCCCGCGCCGAACGCACCGGTGCAGTGATAGGTGAGGCTCGCCTAACTTAAGTCAGCCTAACCTTCCCTGGCAAGGTATCAGGCCGAATTGTGACTGAACATCCCATCACGGATCACTCGGTTGAAGCCCTGCCGCGTAGCGGGTTTAGTTGGGCTGGCTCATGCTCTTGACTCAGAAGTTCCGACACCATGCTCACTGTCGGAAAGTTGAAACGAGGGCGAGTCAGTTGCGGTGGTCGCCGATCGTGATCATGAGCAGGTGCTCGAGCCGCTCGCGTACCACCTGGTCGGGGAGATCGGTCCGGTGACGGATCAGGGCGGTAATGATCTGAATCGGATCGGGCAGGAAGCCCAAGATGTCACTTACCGCCCAGAAGACCCTCGCGTTGTGATCATGATCGATGATGCCGCCATGCCATCGATAGGCATCTGAGAATGCGTCGGCACTATCAAAATCATGTAGCATCGCGAAATTCGCTCGTGAGTGCATGACGTCGAGATCGGGAGGCCCCCATGAGGTCTCGGCCCAATCGATCACGCCGGTGATCCGATCGCCGTCCCACAGAATGTTTCCGGGGTGAAAATCGCGGTGTACCAGCCCCTGTCTGGTGGGCGGCGGACCTTGATTGAAGATGTCGATGGCACATCGCCACAGCTGCGGCCGTGTCGTCCAGCTGGGCACCTCAAGATCATCGGGTGCCCAGAACTCATACGGTCGCGGCCGATAATCATCAGCCACCGGGGTGCCGTGAATGATCACAGCAATCTTCGCCAACTCGTCGATTGCGTTCAGATTCAGGGGTCCGAGGCGAACCCGGCCGGGAAGAAATGTCGTGAGGTTCGCATAATCACCGGTGCTGCTGCCGTCTGGGTCGGAGGCGATGAGTTGAGGCACCGGCAGGCTGGACCCCTCCATCAGACGGCAGCCCAGTGCCTCACAGACAACATGTCGGCGGCCGATCTCGCCCCAGCGGTCGACTGAGACATAGCGCAGAATGACCGGTTCTCCATGACGGAGATAGACCCTAAAGATGGTGTCAGTTCTGCCGCCGCCGACAGGCGTGATGGCAGTGATCTCGGAATCCAGATGCTCTTGAGCCCACGCCCGCACCCGCGCAGGAACCACCCGACGCGGAGAGGTGTCGGCCGGCCGCCTCCAGGGATCACGCAGGCCGCGTCCCACGAGGGAACCAACCTCAACTAGAGACCAGAGCGCGACGGCGTAGCAGCTCGCCAGTCGTGTAGCGACCGATCTGGTAGGTCGCGATGCCGTCCATGATTGCGCTGACACCCCCGCCCAGTAGCGGAACTCGCTTGATGGTTACGAGCGCAACGTTCTTTCCGCCGATCCGAGCCGCGAGGTCCGTGATCACCTCGTCCGCCACCAGCTTGTCGAGGTCAGGGTCGAAGATCGGAGCGGTTGCCACAGCCATCGGCGATGTGGGGAGCGTGCCCTCCGCAATGTGCTTGGCAACTTGCTCACCGCCCATGAGACACATCACGAGCGCTGTGCGGACCCGGTGGTCGTTGAGGTCGTAGCCACGCAGGTGCGCAATCGCGGCAACCATGCGTGCCTGCACAATCGCGACGCCGGTGATGTTGGCCGGTATTGCCACCGGAAGCGCGGCCACGCCGCCGATGTTGGTCACGAAACCCTGCGCAGAGGCAAGACGCACGTGGTGATCGATGATCGAGTTGATCGCTTCATCCACCGAGCCGGCTTGCCGCTGCAAGTGGCGGGCGGCCGCGGCCTTCGCGCTAGGCAGTCGTCCGTAGCCATCGATTGCGATCTCGATTACCTGGCGCAGCGCGCCTCCAGGTCCTTGCGAGGCGACCAGATTTGCCACAGGAGTAATCACCGTGGCGATCCTCCGGCGCACATCCTGCGCTGACGCCATCTAGCCTCCAAACACTCTGCGTCGGGATGGCTGTTCCCGATACGTTCAGCTGCCCCTGGGCAGGCTCAATCCAAGCGTACGTGGCCCGCCTCGGCAGATGCATAGCTGTGACCCCGTGACGACCCCATGCCGGCCCGCGACGAAGGGGCTGCGAGCGTCGGGAAATCGCGCGCCGCTGTGCTGAGGAGGAGTGAGTGGAGGCGTTCTTCCTCTGCGAGCGACGACGAAGTAGGCGGATCTCAGGGGTGCGCGAGCAGCCCTAAACGGGGCTGCGAGCGTCGGGAAATCGCGCGCCGCTGTGCTGAGGAGGAGTGAGTGGAGGCGTTCTTCCCTCTGCGAGCGACGACGAGAGTAGGCGGATCTCAGCGCGCGATTGCGCGAGCAGCCCTAAACGGGGCTGCGAGCGTCGGGAAATCGCGCGCCGCTGTGCTGAGGAGGAGTGAGTGGAGGCGTTCTTCCCTCTGCGAGCGACGACGAAGTAGGCGGATCTCAGCGCGCGATTGCGCGAGCAGCCCTAAACGGGGCTGCGAGCGTCGGGAAATCGCGCGCCGCTGTGCTGAGGAGGAGTGAGTGGAGGCGTTCTTCCCTCTGCGAGCGACGACGAAGTAGGCGGATCTCAGCGCGCGATTGCGCGAGCAGCCCTAAAAGGGGGCGCCTTTGTCCTGGTGGCAGGATGCCGACGTGGAATCGCCGTTCGGCTCACCGGAGCAGTGGCGGCATGATGACCTGATCGGAGTGTCGCGGGCGTTCGACGAAGACCTCGCTCTTGCCGCGTATGAGTGCGGTGTGTTTCCGATGCCCATACGGCTGGGCCTGATGGGCTGGTACTCACCATTGGATCGGGCAATCCTTCCGCTGGACGGGTTGCGGATCACCCGTTCGCTGCGTAAATCAATCAAGCGCTATCAGGTGCGTATCGACACGGCGTTCGGCGCCGTGCTTGACGGGTGTGCTGACCGGCGACGGCCCAGCGGTTGGATCACCGCCGATATCCGCCGGGTCTACTCGCGGCTCCATCGGCGTGGCCTCGTGCACTCGGTTGAAGCCTGGACGCCAGACGGTGAGCTGGCCGGCGGCCTCTACGGCGTAAGTATCGGCGGCCTGTTTGCGGGCGAGTCCATGTTCTATAGGCCTGATAGTGGGCGCGACGCTTCCAAGGTTGCTCTGGTCGCGCTTGTCGAGTTGCTCCGGCGAGCAGGCTCCGAGGGTCGGCTGCTTGACGTGCAATGGCAGACCCCACATCTGGCATCGCTCGGAGCCGTCGAGCTGTCGCGAAAGGATTATCTCCAGCTACTTTCAGGAGCCCTACGACTGCCGCCTCCTGACTGGTCGAGCTAGGTGAACCTCACAGCGCCAACTTGTCAGAACGCAGCCGCGCTGTAGCACAACTGGGTTCTGACAAGTCGGCGTTAGAAGAGTGTCCATAATGGGCCCATGCCCGAGATGCCGGAGGTGGAATCGCTGGCGCGGTTCCTCACCGAGAAGTGTGTCGGGCACACGATTGCCCGAATTGATCTTGTAGCCTTCAGTGCGCTCAAGACCTACAACCCGTCGCTGTCCGCGCTGCACGGCCTTGAGATCGAGTCGGTGACACGGCGCGGCAAGTTCCTCGACATTTCCGCACAGGGTCTGCATTTGGTCTTCCATCTGGCGAGAGCCGGTTGGTTGCGTTGGCGCGACTCTCTCCCCGATGCGCCACCGAAACCGAGTAGGGGTCCGCTTGCGTTACGCGTACGGCTGGATGATTCGTCAGGGTTCGACCTCACCGAGGCGGGTACGCAGCGCAAGCTCGCCGTCTACGTCGTCACAGACCCCATGTCCATACCCATGGTCGCGACCTTGGGTCCGGATCCCTTGACCGATGATTTCGATCAGCCGGCACTCGCCGGGCTCCTGGCCAAGGCTGGCCGGGCCCAGCTGAAGGGCGTTCTCAAAGATCAGCGGACTATCGCGGGTATAGGCAACGCCTATTCGGACGAGATCTTGCATGCAGCAAAGCTGAGCCCGTTCAAGCCGTCGAACTCGCTTACCGAGGTGGAGTTGCGCACGTTGTTCGCAGCGATCAAGGGTGAGCTCTCCGATGCGATCCAGCGGGCCGATGGGCTGGCCGCCAAGGACCTGAAGGGCGAAAAGAAGTCAGGGTTGCGGGTGCATGGGCGTACCGGCGAGAAGTGCAACGTTTGTGGTGACACGATCGCCGAGGTGTCCTTCGCAGACTCCTCGCTGCAGTACTGTCCGACCTGCCAGACCGGCGGCAAGAAGCTCGCCGACCGACGGCTTTCGAAGCTGTTGAAGTAGATCATGTCCGGTACTGACAGTCATGCGGCGTTGTTCGACTCGCTGTGCGATGAGTACGCGGGCGTAAGCGCGGTGACCGTGCCGGGCGGCGGCAGCGGGTTCGGGTCCAATGCGATCAAGATCAATAAGTCGATCTTCGCGATGCTGGTCGACGATCGGCTGGTGGTGAAGCTCCCGGCCACTCGGGTCACGGAATTGATCTCATCCGGTGATGGGGTGCCCTTCGATGCCGGCAAGGGCAAACCAATGAAGGAGTGGGTCGGGCTGACCGTCGATGATGACATCTGCCGGGAGCTGGTCGCCGAGGCAATGAGGTTCGTCGGGAAGCTGCGTTGACGCGGATCGCGCCCGACTAGGGTAGGCGCGTGTTCGGGTATGAGGTAGTCGCGATTCAGCCGGCCGAGGTCGCCGCTCGAGTGGCTGACGGTTGGACGCTACTTGACGTCCGTACCCACGACGAATGGGCCGACGGTCGCATCGCGGGCTCGGTGCACATTCCCATAGACCAACTGATGCAGCGCTTGGACGAAGTTGACGATCGAGTCGTCTGCGTGTGCGCGGTGGGTGCTCGTTCAGCTCGGGTGGCCCAGTTCCTCAATGCCCAAGGTCGTGAGGCGGTCAACCTCGACGGCGGTCTCTATGCCTGGGCGCAAAGCGGGCTTCCGATCGAGAGTTGACGCCAGGGTCCCTGCTTTTCCTGGGTGTTAGCGTGGGGATGCCACAAACGACTTCGGGAGCTCACACCACGTGGTGGGCTGAGAGGGCGGAGTGCGTACGACAGCGCGCGGGTCCGCCGACCGACGGAACCTGACCGGGTAATGCCGGCGTAGGGAGCATGCGATGTCTACCACTTCCACACCAACCAACACCACAGTCACATCCGAACGCCCTGAGGCGCCGCTCACCCTTACGACTGAGCCTCCCCGCCCGCTGCGGTTCACCGACCAGCTTGCATTGTGGGCCAACCTCGGCATCAGCCTGTTCGGGCCACTGACCGGGGCTCTGATTGCTACCACCGCTGGATCAGTGGGCCTCGCTATCACGGCGATTGTCGTCGGCTGTGTGCTCGGGGCGATCTTGCTGGGAGCCTCAGCGGTCATCGGCACGGCGACCGGTGCACCTGCCATGGTCTCGCTCCGCGGGCTGGTGGGACGGCGCGGGTCGGTGCTGCCGACTCTGCTCAACATCGCGCAGAACGTGGGCTGGGCGACCATGGAGATCATCGTCATTTCTACGGCCGCCGTCGCCGTGTTGGGCCAGTCCTGGCGCTGGCCCTTCGTGATCTTGGCCGGAGCCGCTGCCACCCTGATGGCGGTGCGCCCGCTGGGCAGCGTACGGCTGTTGCGCAAGATCATGGTCTGGATCGTGCTCGCTGCCTCGGTGTACTTGTTCGTCCAGGTGCTCTTGCAGCCGCGGCAGTCGATCCCTCAAGAGTCGGTGCTCGGGTTCTGGCCGGCTGTTGATCTTGCTGTCGCCGGTGTTGTCTCATTCGCGCCATTAGCCGCGGACTACAGCCGGCACTCGCAGACCCGCAAGGCAGCCTTCTGGGGCGCTTCTCTTGGCTATGGACTTGCTGCGATCGCCTATTACGCTCTCGGCGTCTTCGCCGTCGTCAACCTCGGCGCAAGTGATGTGATCACTGCGCTGGTTACCCTGCCGGCGGGTGCCATTGCCATTGCGATCTTGCTGGTGGATGAGGTGGACGAGGCATTTGCTAACGTCTATTCGACGACCATGTCTGTGCATAACATCCTGCCTCAGGTCGACCGCAGAATCATTGCGTTGATCATCGGCGTGACGGCGACGCTGCTGGCCGGCCTGCTCGACCTTGGTCAGTACCAGTCCTTCCTCTTCCTGATCGGCTCGGTCTTCGTGCCGCTGTACGCCGTTGCGGCGGTGGACTTCTTTGTCGTCAGCCGTCAGCGTTGGGATGTCTCGACAACCTCCAGGTTCCGAGTGGCGCCGGTGATCGCATGGGCTTGCGGGTTCGCCGCCTACCAGCTGGTCTATCCCGGCACCGTGCCTGGGTGGGCCGACTTCTGGACCTGGGCCGGTGGCAGCATCGGATTCGTACCGCCCGGCTGGCTCGGCTCCTCCGTGGCGGCGATCGTCGTCGGTGGGCTGGTGATGTTGATCAGCGGTTTGCTGCCCCGTAATCGTCGCGTCAAGGAGGGGTGACATCTTGGCGGCCGTGTCTGAGGAGGTGAGGGCTCCGCCAGTGCTGATTGCTCACCGCGGCTTCTCCTCCCGACATCCGGAGATGACGCGGGCGGCCTATCAGGCGGCGATCGACTGGGCCTACGAGACCGAGATCCCCCTTGGGCTCGAGTGTGACGTGCATTTCAGTGCCGATGATGAGCTGATATGCCTACACGATCTGACCTTGGACCGGACCTCTACAAGCTCGGGACCGGCATCCGAGCGTACGGTCGCAGAACTGAAGCAGGTCGATTTCGGCTCGCGAAGTGTTCCGGATCCAGCACCCGAGGAGCGAGAGCTGGTCACCTTGCGGGAGCTGATGATCATGGTCCGGGACGCCCGAGGAGACCATGTGCCGGTCAGTTTGGTGATCGAGACCAAGCACCCCAACGACCGGGGCCGTGAGGTGGAGGAACGAGTCGCGGCGATGCTCGTCGAGTTCGGTTGGGACCACCCAGGTGCACCCGTCCGGCTGGTTTCCTTCTCAGTGAAGGCAATGAAGCGATTCGGTTGGCTGCTGCCAGGGCTGGAGCGGACGCTGCTCATCGAAGATGATCTTGGCCGGTGGCGCGACGGCAAGCTGCCGGACGGCGTACGCATCGTCGGTCCAGATCTGGCGTTGATCAAGGAGGACCCCGAGTTCATTGAGCGGTCATTGCACCGGGGTCACCAGGTGCATGCCTGGACTGTGAACGAACCTGACGACATCAGGTTCTGCCGCGATCTTGGGGTAATCGGGTTTACCACCGACTATCCAGATCGAGTGGCGGCAATCCTTGCTGAACAAAATGCACTATGACGGACGGTCCGCTTCGCCGACTGCAGGAGCTCGCGGCTGTGGCTGCGTGGTGGTCGCGTCGACGTTCGCGAGCGACGAAGGAGGCGAATCTGGCGGACCGCCTGTCAGAGTGCAATTGGCGAAGCACTATGACGGACGGTCCGCTTCGCCGACTGCAGGAGCTCGCGGCTGTGGCTGCGTGGTGGTCGCGTCGACGTTCGCGAGCGACGAAGGAGGCGAATCTGGCGGACCGCCTGTCAGAGTGCAATTGGCGAAGCACTATGACGGACGGTCCGCTTCGCCGACTGCAGGAGCTCGCGGCTGTGGCTGCGTGGTGGTCGCGTCGACGTTCGCGAGCGACGAAGGAGGCGAATCTGGCGGACCGCCTGTCAGAGTGCAATTGGTACAGCATCGCGGGCGATCGGGCACGACATACACCGCGGCCCGCCGCGACCAGAGCCAAGCTCGGACCCGGCAATTGGGATCACCTCGATGCCGGCGTCAACAAGACGTTGGTTCGTCTCGACATTCCGCTCGTAGGCCAGAGCGACCTTCGGTTCGATGGCAAGAGTGTTGTTGCCGTCGTCCCACTGCTCGCGCTCGGCGGTCACCGGGTCAAGGCCAGTGTCGATCAGTCGCAGCTGTTCAATACCCATGGCTCGTGCAGCGGCCTCCAGAAACGGCGCCGGTTGATCAACAACGAGATCTGACCCGTTGCCCGAGCGTACGGCGATGGCCGACAGCTCGTGTGCCACGTTCGGGTACATCACGACCGCGTCTACGTCGACCATGGTGCAGATGGTGTCGAGGTGCATAGTGGCGCGGTCCTGATTGATCGGCACGACGAGCACCGTGTGTGCTAGGCCCAACCTGAACGTGGTTCGCGCCAAACGCTCGGCCCCGGACGGGTGAGTCCGCTGCCCAACTCCAATCGCCAGCACACCATCGGCTAGGGCCATGACGTCGCCACCCTCCAGGTACTCCTCGCGCCAACCGTGGATCCGCTCCACTCCCCTAAAGTGCGGGTGAAAGGCGTAGATCAGTTCCGTGAGCTGGGTCTCGCGCCGACGCGCTGGCATCGCTAATGAGGTGATGGTGACCCGATCTCCGATCCAGACGCTCGAATCACGCGTGAACAGCAAGTTGGGAAGCGGATCGATCAGGAAGTCGTCAGGTTGGTAGAGGGCAGCGACCAGGCTGCCGGTGCGCTGCACCTCATCGTTACGCAGGCCAACCATCATGATCTCGGCCAGCTCGTTTGGAGCAAGATCAGTCAGGTAACGCAGCAGAAACGCCCGAAGCGTCTCACCCAGCCGAATATCGGAAACCAGATCTTCGACAGCCTGCGCATGCGCCGCAGGGTCGGCCAGTACCTCGACCAGCAGCGCGCTGAGATAGAGCACCTCAACTCCGCGACTGCGGAGCGTGTCGGCAAACCCGTCGTGTTCCTCCTGAGCGCGGTCGACCCAAGGCAGCCCATCGAAAAGCAGCGCATCGTTATTGCGCGGGGTCAGGCGCCTCAGCTCATTGCCAGGACGATGCAGTAGTACCGTACGCAATCGGCCAACCTCGGATCGTACCCCCGGTGTAGTCACCGCCCCTAAAGACATGACGGTGAGATTACCGATTCCTAGAACGCCCCAAGCACACGGCGTTGCCGGGACTAGCCTTGCGGGGTGAGCTCCGACCTGTCTCGTGTCGCGTGCATCATCCCGGCCAAGGACGAGGAGCAACGAATTGCCGCAACCGTTACTGCTGCAAGGGATCTTCCAGGTGTCGAGATCGTGATCGTCTGCGACGACGGCAGCAGTGATCGTACGTCGGCGTATGCGGCTGGTGCGGGGGCGATCGTCGTTTCCCATACGCGCAACCGAGGCAAAGCCGCCGCTGTGGAGTCGTCCGTCAACGGATTGGGCGTAATCGAGCAGCGTGACAAGCGCCCGGAAGCGGGAAGCCTGCTGCTGATCGATGCCGATCTTTCCGAGTCCGCCACCAACTGCGCGCCGTTGATCTCCCCAGTGGTCAAAGGTGAGGCTGATCTTACGATCGCCGTGTTGCCGGCTCAGCTCACCGCCGAGGGTGCTGCGCCCGGTGGATTTGGCCTGGTCGTGAACACGGCAAGACGCGGGATCGCTGAGCTGACCGGCTGGACCCCGCAAGCGCCGCTATCCGGCCAGCGCTGCATCACGCGGCGGGCGTTCGAGCTTGCCAGCCCGCTGGCGACCGGTTGGGGCCTCGAAGTGGGTATGACTATCGACGTGTTGCGGGCCGGATTGAAGATCGTCGAGATCGAGATCGACCTACGACATCGCGCCACGGGCACCGACCTTGGTGCCCAATTGCACCGTGCGGCACAGTTGCGCGACGTGACTCGCGCACTCGCTGCCCGTGGCCTGGTTCAGGCCGGGCTCAAGGACTTGAAGGACTCCGGTGGTGTTACCGGGGTGTTCAAACGACTCCGAGGTAAGCAGGCATGAACCGATGACGGCGACCAAGCACAGACGCCGGAGCGGCAATCCGGCAAAGCCGCCGAAGCCCCAATACCGAGCCGAGATCTGGCATCGGAACCACCGGTTCGCTGTGTTCGGCATCGTCGGTGCCACCGCGCTGACACTGCTTGCAGGAGTCCTCGGTCCATCCGCCGTCACCTTGACACTCGGTCCACGGGACTCCTACCTGCCGCCCTGGTATCTGCCCAGTGGCCTGGTCACGCCCAATGAGTGGTTCGTTTCGATTCTGATCTGGACGGCGATCATCCTCGGCGGTCTCGGATTGTGGGTCGGGCTGCGAGCGATGGCCGATGGCTGGAAGCCAAAGGTCAAGAAGTTCTTTGCGCTCGGCACCGTCCTCAGCCTGCTGACCATCTGCGTGCCACCCATGACCTCGGCGGATGTCTTGATGTATGCGGCGTACGGCCGACTGCAGGCGATCGGCCGCAGCCCGTATGAGATCACGCCGGCGGAGGTGTTCCGCGGCCAGTTCGATCCGGTGCTGCGCTGGACCGAGCGGCCTTGGCAAGACACCCCCAGCGTGTACGGGCCGATCACCTCCTGGACGCAACTGCTCGCCAACAAGCTCGGTGCCGAGAACATGCACGACATCGTGTTCTGGTTGCAGGTGTTCTCTGTGGTGCCCTTCATCCTGGCCTGCGCCGGCGTGATCATTCTGGCCCATGGCGACCCCCGCCGCCAGGGACGAGCGGCGTTGTTGACCATCGCTAATCCGTTGTTGATCTGGGCTGTGGTCGCGGGTGCGCATAATGAGGCGCTAGCGGTGATGTTCGCTGTTGCTGGATTGCTGTTCATGCGCAAAAACCCGTTCGTCGCCGGCCTCGGAATCGGACTGGCCGGGTGCGCGAAAGTGAGCATCGGGCTCTGGGGACTTGCCATGCTCTGGGCGTATCGACGCGAACCCAAGAAGGCGCTGCTGCTGTGTCTGGGCACCGCTATCCCCATGGGTCTGGCCTATGTCCTGTGGCAGCCGACAGCATTCTTCCAAGCGCTGCGGAATGGCGGGTACGTCTCGGTCGGCTCCTGGGCCAATCCGTTCTATAGCTTCCTCGCCCTCTTTATGACCGATTACCACGCCAAGGTCGTCATCGGCATCATCTCCTATATCGGCTTCATTGTGATTGCCTGGATGCTGTCGCGCGTAGTGCCCTGGACTGCCGCCCCCGGGTTGGCCAAGGACGCTGACCTGAAGCGGGATCCGCTCACCATCGCCCTGCGAACGGCACTTGTGCTGTCGGTTGCGTGGCTGATCACTTCGATGTACACGCTCTCCTGGTATGACCTGCTTGCCTGGATGCCGCTGGCCGTGTTCGCGGCCAGCAAGCTTGATCAGATCATGGTGATCAGGGGCGCAGCCTTGTCGCTGGCGTACGTACCTGGACGGGCAATCGACATGGGGCCAGCGTTGGATTTCACCGCAACCCGGATACGGGACACCGTGTCGCCGATCATTCAGATGACGATGCTCCTTGCCGTGGTCTTGTGGTGGCGGCAGCCCGATCGCCCGGAGCTCTTCCCCTTCAAGAAGCCGAAAGCCCCGCCAGCCACATCCTCACCAACCGTCTCCGGCCCGCGTCCTGAGCCCCGAAAGATCCCGCCGCGCAGCTCGCCGTCGAAGGCAGCCCGTACCCAAGCCGTGACTTCCGTCAGGGAGCCGGCGTAGCTGCGTAGGAGCTGATCTCGGCACGCAGTGTGGCCTTGGTTTCCGGGCTAGCGAAAGACGCACTTACCGCCGCCAGTGCCAACTTGATCAGACCGCGCTCATCGAGGTCGAGGAGCCGAGCCGCTATCGCGTACTCGGTATTGAGGTCCGTGCCCACCATTGGTGGGTCGTCGGTGTTGATGGTGATCGTTACGCCCGCGTGAACAAGCTCTCGGATCGGATGATGATCAAGGTCGGTGACGACGCGTAACGCGACGTTGGACGTCAGACAGAGATCGAGTGCGATCTGGTGCTCCACAAGGTGTTCGAGCAGGCGCTGATCGGCGGCAGCGCCGATGCCGTGCTCGATACGTTCGGCGCCGAGGCTCTCCAGGGCGTCCCAAACGCAGTCAGGCCCCATGGTCTCTCCAGCGTGTGGCACGCTGCGTAGGCCGGCGGCCCGAGCCCGATCGAATTGATCACGGAACATTGAGCGCGGAAAGCCGCGCTCAGCCCCGCCAAGCCCGAAGCCAACCAGACCGGGCACCTCGTGATCAAGGGCGACGGAGGCGGTCAACTCCGCTGCCGGCACTCCAAAGTCAGCGGGAATGTCGAAGATCCATCGCAGCTCCAAACCATGATCGCGGCCAGCTGCCTGGCGGGCGTCCTCAATGGCCTCGAGGAACGCTTCGGCCGGCAGGTCATCGCTGATCGAGATGTACGGCGTCACCGTGAGCTCGGCGTAGCGGATGTTCTGCTCCGCCATGTCGGCCGCCACCTCGTAAGTGATCAGGCGAATGTCCTCGGCCGTCTTGATCAGGTCGACAACCAAGAGATAGTTGCGGATGAAGTGGGCGAAGTCGTCGAAGACGAAGAACCTCGCCAGCTCGTCCGGATCGCTCGGCACCTTGCCCGGATGTCGGTTGGCGAGTTCGGCGACAACCCGTTGTGACACTGAGCCAACGTGGTGGACGTGCAGCTCAGCCTTAGGGAGGCCGGCGACAAAGTTCTCAGAGATCGCCACGTTGGCCAGTCTCTCAGTTGTGCCCTTAGACAGGCTCAGGGCACATACACCTGCTCAGGGACAGCACATGCACAGGCTCAGGCACAGACACAGGCTCAGGAACATGCACAGGCTCACGGCACGTACATGCCCGGTCGAAGTGCGTCCCACCTTTGCCGGTCAACCGAAACGGCGGGCCGACGCCTCATCTTCCGCTATTCGACGCAAAGCGAGGATCAGCGGCTCGACCAGCACTGTGCCCAACACCACATACCGCACCGCTGCGGTCGGTGATTCGGTCGGCACATTGTCGATCTCAAACTCTGCGATCTGGCGCATGTGGTCCGCATAGAACTCCAGGGCGCCGTGAGTAAGTTCGAAACCTGCCTCGTCAAGTGCGCGGAGGGCATCTTGCACGCTCGGTCGAGCCACCGCGGTCGCTGCGACTCCAAGCAACTCGTGTACAGAGTCAGGCGGCTCCTCGACGGCCCGAATCACGCGATAAGCGGCCGCGACCGAAAGTCCCCCTGGCCCGAGAAGCGCCCGAATCAGTCGCAGTCGCGCTTCATGGCTCTCGTCGTACTGCGCTTGTGTGGCCGCGGTCCGAACGCCCGGATGCAGCAGATTCTCGCGGAGATAGAACTTGATCGTCGCGACCGAGATCCCGGTTCGCGATGACAACTCAGAGATTCGCATTGCGGCTCACTTGACATTGGATAGTGTTACTCTCCAATATTAGAGAGTAACACTATCTAGTTGGAGGATCTCATGGCTGACGTGATTCCGGGTCGCATGACTCATGGCTATGACGGCGATCTTGTCGTATTCCTGATTGGGATGCGCATCAACAAGCCGTGGCGGCCAGATCTCTGGCTGCCAGTGTTCTTCGCGATGCCGGCGATGCTGGCTGAGCTGTCGAAGGACAAGGACTCTGGGCTACTGGGCTACCGGGTGACCTTTGGCGCTGGCGGACCGCTGCTCGTGCAGTATTGGGATTCCCACGAGAAGCTGTATGGCTACGCAGGTGATCGAAATGCGGCTCACCGTCCGGCCTGGGCGGCGTTCAACCGCCGGGCACGTAAGGCTCCTGGCGCAGTGGGCATCTGGCACGAGACCTATCTCGTCGAGCGGGCCGAGTCGGTCTACGCCGGCATGCCTGTCTCGGGACTGGCCGCGGCAACCACCTCCATCCCGGTGGCACGGCGCGGTGAAACCGCGGCGGAGCGGCTTGGTACGCGACTGGCCGCATAGCCACGCGTACCTGGCCGACGCTCGACCAAGTCGGGTGAGAAATGGTCATAGGGTCGCTTCAGGCAGAGATAATCTGAGCCGGTGCTCGCAGTCCCGCCTACCCATTACGGCTATTTCGGGCCCGTCGGAACCTTTACTCATCAAGCGCTGCTGACGCTGCCCCCGTTGCGAGAGGAACCCACGCCGTACGCGACCGTGGGGTTGGCCCTGCAGGCGGTCCGTGAAGATGAGGTCGCCGCCGCTCTGGTGCCGATCGAGAACTCCGTCGAAGGTGGCGTCTCGGCGACCCTTGACAACTTGACCTACGGACAACCGCTGAGGATTACCCGTGAGGTCGTGCTGCCGGTTCAGTTCACCCTCTTTGCGCGGAACGGCACCCAACTCCACGAGGTACGCCGGGTGCTGACCCATCCCCATGCGGCCGCACAGTGTCGCGACTGGCTGGCGCGCCACCTCCCCGATGCCGCCATCACCGAGGGTGGTTCGACAGCGGCTGCCGCTGCGGAGGTGGCTGATCCTCACTCGCGCTTCGATGCGGCGATCTGTGCCGAGATTGCCGGCGAACTGAACAAACTCAGGCCGCTGGCGACCCGGATTGCAGACAACCCCGACGCGGTCACGCGATTTGTCCTGGTCGCCCGACCGGGCCCGGTCGGGCCGTCCACCGGCGCCGACAAGACCACGATGGTTCTGTTCATGCGAGACAACCATCCGGGGGCCTTGCTCGAGATTCTCGAACAGTTCGCCAGTCGTGGCGTGAATCTGTGCCGTATTGAGTCACGGCCGACCAAGCGCAGCCTAGGTGACTACTGCTTCAGCGTCGACGCCGAGGGCCATATCGACGACGCCCGGCTCGCCGAGGCAATGATGGGACTCCATCGAGTTTGTGGTGATGTGCTCTTCCTAGGCAGTTACCCTCGGGCTGACTTGACGGAGCCGATCATCCAGCACGGCACCTCTAACGAGGCGTACGCCGCAGCCGCGACCTGGCTGAAGAAGCTGCGCGGCTAACCGCGGTCGCTCCTGGCACCTCGAGATGCCTGGGGCGCGTCGCTGGTGCGCCATCGACTTGAGCGGGCTCACTGAGTAGTCGCGGTACCCGAAGCCGCAGGGCACCTGGCACAACTTCAGCGGTCAAGGTATTGCACTCTCCGACGTTGTCACCGTCGAGCTGAAATTGATCACGCTCCTCCACGGTGATGGTGACCCTGTGACCCGTCAATCGATCCAGCTGATCATCAGGTTCTCGTCGCCGGGTCAAGACGCGGGTCGTCAGCCTGACCCAGTCCCGCAGACTGCGCGGCGAGGCGACGAGCACGTCCAGCTTCCCGTCGTCGGCGCGTGCGTCGGGGATCAGGCGAATGTTGGCCATCAGAAAACCGACATTGCCCACCACGATGAGGTGAGCGCGGCGTCTGAACTGCGGCTGATCATCAACGGCGATCGCGGCGTGCATAGCCGGATGGTTCGCGTTCCTGGCTGCCGAGAGGAAATAGGCCGCTGAACCGACGGCCTTCTTGAGGTTCGGGTCGGCACCCTCCATGATCACGGCGTCCAGACCGATACCTGCCATTACCGCGAAATGATCCGGCGGCTGGTCGTCAACTGTGACCCGTACCAGGTCCATGGGCTGGTCCACGCCGTCAAAGGCGACGCCTAGCGCAGCGCCCTCATCCAGCGGGATGCCGATATTGCGGGCCAGCAGATTGCCGGTCCCGGCTGGGATCAGACCGAACGGAATTCCGCTATTGGCCAGGCCCGAGCAGATGATGCGAATGGTGCCGTCGCCCCCAGCGCCCAGCACCAGATCCACCTTCTCGCGTATGGCCTGCTCGGTCATCGCCCGACCGGGATCCTCGCTCGTGGTCTCGAGCCACAGGGCCCGTTGCCAGCCCCGAGTTTTGAGCTCATATTCCACGTGACGCCGGAAGGTGATCCAATCGGTGACCTTCGCGGGGTTGAAGATGACTGCGGCCCGCGGTGGCGGAACGTCCGGGACCACCTCCGCGACAGTCCGGCTGCGGACGATCTCGCCGACGAGCTCGTGCGGAATCGGCACCTTGACGCCGGCTACAAGCAGGGCGACCGTCGCGGCGAGTGCGCCATAGAGCGCGCCGCCCACGATGTCGGAGACGTAGTGTGCACCGGTAATCCAGCGATCGAAGGCCACCGCGAGTACCAACAGACCCGAGCCCACCTGCCAGAAAATCCGGGCACGCACGCTCTGCCTGGTTACGGCAAAAGTCGCTCCAACGGCGATCGACATAGCGACAACACCGGCCATGTGGCCGGACGGATAGGCGTAACCGGTCGCGGTGATCAGCTCGAGTGCCTGCTCCGGACGAGGCCTTTGAAAGGTGATCTTGAGAAGGCCGACGCCACCCCACGCGAAGGCGATCACCAGCACTAGCGCCGCTGCGAGTTGGCGCAAGCGGTGCCGTACCGCCCACAAGGCGATTGCCGCGAGTGCGGCATACTCGAGTCCCGGCCAGGTGAGCAGTGCGAACGCGCTGGCAATCTCAGCTGCCGGCGAATCCGGATCCAATGGAGGCGCCTGCGTACGCAGATCGAAGTCCGCGAGGGCAGCTGAGTTGAAGGTGAGCCAGGTCCAGACGACGAACGCCGCCAGCAACGAGACTGCGATCAGAACCGATGATCGGCTCGGGGGGCGGCGGACCATAACCGCTACATCATGGCAGCACGACCAAACACAGGTGTTCCGCAGAGCACAGATCACAATCGAATCGCTACTCTCGGCCAGCGTCGGTTAGGCGCCCACTGGTGGTCGGATGAACGATGAGCGAACCCTGCTCCTCGTTTCGCGAAGAGCGAGGACGGCACCAGCATTCCCGATGTTCGCGCCGCCGATCTGCAGGAGGAGATGGCGGAACAACGCTTTTCCGTTCCGCCGGATCCGACGAAGACGGCGGCAACCGAGCGAACATCGCACGAGCGAAGCGAGTAATCAAACACTGCGCGCCGCGCGAGCAGAGAAATATTTGTGCACACCCATGGTTAGGCTTGCCCGGTGATTGATGTCAAAGTGCTCCGCTTCGATCCAGACCGTGTACGGGCGTCCCAGCGCGCCCGCGGCGAGTCGGAGTCTCTGGTAGACGACCTGGTCACTGCCGACGAGGCCCGCCGCAACGCGATTGCCCAATACGAGGAGCTCCGGGCCGAGCAGAAGACGCTCGGCAAGCGGGTAGCGCAGGCGAACGGCGATGACCGTGCCGTCCTGCTCAGCCACACCAAGGAGCTGGCCGACATGGTGAAGAAGGCTGAAGCTGCACAGAACGAGGTCACGGTCGCTTTCGATCAGATGCTGCGCCAGGTGGGGAACGTGGTGTTCGACGATGTTCCGCCCGGCGGAGAGGACGACTATGTCGTGTTGGAGAGCGTGGGTACGCCGCGCGACTTCGCGGCCGAGGGCTTCCAACCCAAAGATCATTTGGAGCTCGGCCAGTTGCTTGGCGCGATCGACGTTGAACGAGGCGCGAAGGTCTCCGGGTCCCGTTTCTACTACCTGACCGGCCAAGGAGCGGAGCTCGAGTTGGCCTTGATCAACATGGCGATCAGCACGGCAACGGCGAACGGCTTCATCCCCTTTATCCCGCCCTCGCTGGTCAAGCCACGGGCGATGGAGGGCACTGGCTTCCTCGGTCAGGCTGCTCAGGACGTCTATCATCTCGAACAAGATGATCTTTACCTGGTGGGGACTTCGGAGGTCCCGCTCGCGGCCTACCACGCCGACGAGATTCTCGATCCTGACGCACTTCCGCTCCACTACGTCGGACTCAGTCCCTGCTATCGGCGCGAGGCAGGCTCTCACGGCAAGGACACCAAGGGCATCTTCCGGGTGCACTGGTTCGACAAGGTCGAGATGTTCGTTTTTTGCGAGCCGGGGGAGGCGGAGGCGGAACATCAGCGGTTGCTGCAATGGGAGAAAGAGTTCATCACCGCCCTCGAGATCCCATTCCAGGTAATCGAGCTGGCAGCTGGTGATCTTGGTTTGAGCGCGGCGCGCAAATACGACTGCATAGGCTGGCTACCCACTCAAGATCGTTATCGGGAGATCACCTCGACCTCCAACTGCACCGATTTCCAGGCGCGACGGCTCAATATCCGAGCGCGCTTCCGCTCCGGCACCGCACCCGTCGCGACCTTGAACGGAACGCTGTGCGCAATGACGAGGACCATCATCATGATCTTGGAGAATCACCAGAAGGCTGATGGATCGGTGCGCATTCCGGAGGCGCTGCGGCCCTACCTAGGAGGCCGGGAGGCACTGACCCCGCGTTGAAAAACTCAGCTGGTCAGGCCTGGCGCCCGCGCTTGGTCGCGCTGGATATTGATGGCACTCTCGTAGATCGAAACGGCCTGCTGCCGCGCACGGTGGCCGATGCAGTGGCGCTGATCGTCAAGGCCCGCGTGCCGGTGGTGTTGTCAACAGGTCGGTCATGGCACGGCACCAGGCCACTGTTCGAGGAGCTCGGACTGCCACCTGGACCGACTGTCTGCTCCAACGGCGCGGTGATCGTGCGGTATCCACCGCAGGAGATCATCAAGGCAATTACCTTCGACCCCCGACCTGTGATCGCTCAAGTCGAGGACTTTGCCCCTGGCACGTTGATCGCGGTGGAGGAGATCGGTCGCGGGTACCGCCTCAATGATCGTTTCCCGGGCGATGACCTGACTGGTGAGTTGATCATTGAAGACGCTGAGCAGCTCAGCTCAAGGCCGGTGACTCGGGTGATCTTGAGGGATCCGACACGGTCCGAACAAGACTTCGTTGCGCTGGCGCGACACCTCGGCCTGCAGGGTGTCAGTTACTTTGTCGGGTGGAGTGCCTGGCTCGACATAGCTCCGGCTGGGGTGAACAAGGCGACCGGGCTCGCCGAAGTGGCGGCGGGCTTCGGTGTCTCCGCTGCCGACGTACTGGCATTCGGCGATGGCCGGAATGACATCGAGATGCTGCGCTGGGCGGGTCGCGGCGTCGCGATCGGTGACGCGCCTGACGAGGTGAAGGCCGCCGCAGACCACGTGGCCGGCGCGATCGACGAGGGGGGACCGGCGGCCGAGCTACGTCACTGGTTCGGCTAGGTGTTCAGCGGCGCGGATCTGAGGACCTCTCGTCGACTCCGCGGTCACTGTTGTCACCGCCACGGTTGAGGTCATCCCTCACCGGGCCGTCGTCAACATCCGACCGAGTCGTGGTGGCTTGCTCATCGCGTACGGTCCAGGGCATCGCGCACGGTGCGATCGTGGACTTCTACGTCATCTGACGTCTCGTCGGCAGCACGCCGTGCGCCCGTCTCGTCGGTGTGTGTTGACCGACGCTGTACGTCAGGGTCAATGCGGTCGGCCTTGCTCAGTGAATCCTCGACGTCGTTACGGGCCGCGGCAGTTTCCGCGCGTTGCTCAGCAGAGACCGAGTCCAGCCGATCTGCCTCGGCTCGGACATCCTGGGCCTGTGCGGCCATCGCGTTCGCCTCGGCTTCTTTTCGGTCGAGCTCGGCCGCCCGCTCGGCTGCCTCCTGGCGGATCTGCTCAGCGCGCGCACGCCGGGCGCCAGCACGTCGCTTCATCAGGAAGAAGACCAGAACGGCCACGATGACGAGGACGACGATGCCGAGAATGATCCATGAGATGGTGCTCATTGTCGGTCCCTTCTGTCGGGCGGATCCGGAACTTCTTGTCCGTGCACGGCGCTGCCGCGCGAAACGTCCGCTCGAAATCGGTACCCGTAAGGATCAATTCGAAACTGGTCGCGACGTCAAGCCACTTCGCATCGATTAACTTCGACGTCGCACTGTCTGCAGTGGCGGTGAAGTCCAAGTAAATAAAGACGAGTGGACTGAGTGCGCGCCGAACTTGTCGAAGCGCGTGCCCTTCAGGATGCTCAGGGCACATTGAGTTGTATCTGGCTGGGTCAGGCCGGTTCAGAGCCACTCGGCGGGGAGGAGGACCTCTCAGAGGTACAAGCCGCCGCTGCCCTCGCGTTGCCGAGCTTCAGATTGCGGAGGCACGGGCCCGGACGGCAGCGCGCGCCGCATCTGCTCTAGCTGTGCTCGAGCAGCCATTTGCTGGGCAAACAAGGCCGTCTGGATGCCATGGAACAAGCCCTCGAGCCAGCCCACCAGCTGGGCCTGCGCAATCCGCAGCTCAGCATCACTCGGAATGGTGTCGTCACTGAAGGGGAGCGTGATGCGTTCCAACTCTTCGGCTAGCTCGGGGGCGAGGCCTTGCTTGAGCTCCTCGATCGAGGTCTGGTGGATCGCTCGCAGGCGCTGCCGACTCGCATCATCGAGTGGAGCCGACTTCACCTCAGCGAGCAACTGCCGGATCATGTTGCCGATCCGCATCACCTTTGCAGGCTGCTCGACCATGTCGGTCACGGACTTCGGCTCCTCACCCGTCGCGGCATCCTCACGCGGCGGCCCTTCGACGGCCATAGCCTGTGGCGTCACCACATAGACGCGTCCGTCATCGGTCGCCCCCGCGACACCTTGCATCTCGGGCTGCTCATCGCCGGCTGTCGAGTCAGTGGTCATGTGTCCGATCCTAGATAGCGCGCACGTACCCATCCTGGTCGAGGCGAAAACCATACAGGCGGCCCGCCAGATTCGCGTCCTTCGTCGCTCGCGACGGAGCGCCGGGCTACTACGTGACCCGGCCGCGAGCTAATGCAGTCGGCGGAGCGAGCCTCCCGCCATAGTGCGGGAAAACCGGTGGATCGCGTCAGTACCCCAGCCCTACGCTGATTCGGTCATGCATGACTTCCCGCCGCTGGTCCCGGACTTCGCGGGGCCTGAGGTTCGCGCGTACACCACAACCAATCGCAGAGGGCAGGCCGTGGTGCGCCGCCGCCTGCCCGCGCGTGACTTCTCAAACCCGAACACCCGCAGCGGGACGCGATTCCTCGGCTGGTTGCTGTGGCAGCAACTGCCTCTGCTGCTGCTCAGTTCGCTGATCAGTGTCATCGAGTGGTTGCCCGGTTCGGTGGGACCTTACCTTGTCGGCAAGATCGTGGACGAGGGAATCATTCCCCATGACCTGGCCACGGTCGGCAAGCTCAGCTTGATCATGTTTGGTCTGGTGGTGACAGGGATCATCGCCAGCGTGCTGAGCCACACCCTCGTGGTGCGGACGTGGCTGGTTGCCATGTACGGCGCGATGAAGCTCGTGACACGCAAAGCGACTCAGCTGGGGCACGTGCTTCCACGGCGTACGCCGACCGGCGAAGTGCTCAGTGTCTCAGCCGGCGACTCGGACGAATTCGGGGCGTTGACGGAGATCGTGTCACGTTTCATAGGCGCCTTGATCGCATACCTGGTGATTGCGGGCCTTGTGCTGTCGACCTCGGTGAAGCTTGGCATTGTGGTGCTGGTCACCGCACCGTTGATCGCATTCTTTGCGATGCCATTGCTACGGCCACTGCAGCGACGTGAGGAGATCGAGCGGACCCGAACATCGGATCTGACCTCGATGGCAACCGACATCGTGGCTGGGCTTCGGATCCTGCGCGGCATCGGCGGCGAGCAGACCTTCGCCCGAAACTACGCCGATCAGTCACAGTGGACGCGGCAGGCCGCCGTCTCGGCAGGTGTCTGGCAAGCCGCAGTCGACGCCACAGGTGTGCTGTTTTCGGGCCTGTTCCTGGTCGCCCTGACGTGGCTTGGGTCCCGCGATGTCGTGGCAGGAGAGCTCAGCGTCGGCCAGTTGATCAGCTTCTTCGGCTATGCGATCTTCATGGTGTGGCCGATCCAGACGTTCTTCGAGCTTGCTCAGAAATGGGTTCGCTGCGTGGTCTCGGCGCGGAAGACTGTTGCGGTGTTGGGCCAGCAGCCGCCGTGGCATGCCTCTGAGCAGCCGTTGACACTGCCCGATCAGGGCGTCTTGCGTGATCAAGAGTCTGGGTTCGTCGCTCAGCCAGGCGAATTCACGATA
The DNA here is from genome assembly GCA_963836855.1 of uncultured Actinomycetota bacterium. Lineage (GTDB taxonomy): Bacteria > Actinomycetota > Actinomycetes > Propionibacteriales > Propionibacteriaceae > Microlunatus. The sequence continues at coordinate 64,235 of CAWILN010000011.1, forward strand.
ATCGTGTCCGCCCTCCCGGACGACTCCGCCGCGCTGGCTGACCGGCTCGGCCGTTATCTCCCAGCTGATCATGATCCAGTGAGCCTGGATGTGGCCGAGGGTCTCAAGGGCCGTGCCGCGAGACGGGCACGGAAGCAACAGCGGATCGAGCGATCCAAACTGGCGGACCGAGACCGCCAGCTAGCCGGTCAGAAATGGGGCGTAAGCCTCGGCACGGTGGACCTCGCCGACGTACCCATTGATCAGGTGCGGCAGCGGATTGTGGTCAGCGACACTGCAAGCCAAGTCTTCTCCGGCACGCTCCAGTCGGCCATCGATCCGCACGGGCGGCTCAGCCTCGAAGAGGCCGAGACCGTGCTACGTGTTGCAGCGGCCGAGGATGTGTTCGCCGGCTTGCACAACGGTTGGCAGGGCCGGATCGACGAGCGAGGGCGCGGCCTGTCTGGGGGTCAACGGCAACGGGTAGTGCTCGCGCGAGTGCTGGGGCTCGACGCACAGATCTTGATCTTGGTCGAACCCACCTCCGCAGTCGATGCGCATACTGAGGCGTTGATCGCTGAGCGGCTGGTTGCCCACCGTCGCGGCAAGACCACAGTTGTGACGACAGCCTCGCCGCTGCTGCTGCACCATGCCGATCGCGTGGCGTTTCTGTTCAACGAGCGGATCACTGCGTACGGGACGCATGAGGAACTGCTGCGGACGAACCCGGACTACCGGCGTACGGTGGCGCGCGCACTGGACGAGCCCGCTGGGGGAGCCGATGGCTGAGTTGCAAATCGGTTTGCAGGGCTCGGCGGAGACCTGGCGGTCGAGGCCGCCCACGCCACACGTGCCGGAGGTGTTGCTGCCACCGAAGAGCGGCTCATTGGCATCGCGGCTGCGAGCCTTGCGGCACCGCCACCTGCTCCGGCAGCGGCGGGCAGAGGAGTTCTTCGCAGACTCGCGCAAGCCTGACCTGGGACTTCCGGTGGCGGACCGACGCGACGTGGGTGGCTTCACCGCTCGACTGCTCAGCAGGCGGCGTTGGGTTATCACCGCGCTGCTGCTGTTGCACGCACTGGCTGCCGTGGCTGGCCTGATCGTGCCCCGCATCCTCGGTTCGCTGGTGGATGCCGCATCGGCCGGTGGCACCCTGGCATCCACACTGGAAGGGCTGGTGCTGGCAGTCACTGGCGTTGTCGTGATGCAAGCGATCTTGATCTTCTTTGCACTGTGGGTGTCGGTGATCTTTGGCCAGGATCTGCTGTCGGAGGCACGCGAGTATGTCGTGCAGACAGTCCTCGGGCTGCCGCTGGGCAGGGTCGAGAGCGCAAGTACAGGCGATTTGGTGACCCGCGTCACTCGTGACGTGACCACAATGAGCATGAGTGTCCGCTTCGGTTTGCCGGAGTCGGTGATCGCCGGTATGACGACACTGCTGACAGTGCTTGCCATGCTCTTGAACTCGCCACTGCTCACGCTGCCACTGCTGGTGACCGCGCCGTTGTTGGTCATTGCTGCCAGGCGTTACGTGAAGCGGGCGCCGAAGGGCTACATAACCGAGGGCGGTACCTACTCTCAGATCAACACGACGTTCACTGAGACGGTCGAAGGCGTGCGCACGGTTGAGGCTCTCGGACTACAGCGGAGTCGCATCGACAGCGGCGACGAGGACATCGCACAATCCGCGCAGGCCGAGCGGTACACGATGACGCTGCGCAACCTGTTGTTCCTCATGATCGGCTTTGCGTACGACACACCGCTGGTCATGGTGCTGATACTCGGCGCTATCGGCTATGTGAATGGCTGGGTCACCCTGGGCCAGGTGACGGCGGCGACCCTGTATGTACAGGCCCTTGTCGAGCCATTGGATCGGCTGATCCGCAACGTCGACCGGCTGCAGGTTGGCATCGCGTCCACCTGCCGGCTGCTTGGTATCGCCGCCGTCCCGCAGGATCGCGAGCCGGGCAATGAGTTGCCGGTCGGGAACCAGCTGGTCGGGCGGAATCTGCGCTTCGCGTACCGCGATGATCATGACGTGCTGCATGGCATCGACCTGGCGCCGCATCCTGGTGAACGGCTGGCAATCGTTGGGCCGAGCGGCTCCGGCAAGTCGACCTTGGGACGGCTCATGTCGGGCATCAACAAGCCACGAACTGGCTCCGTCACGGTGGGTGGCGTGGAGCTCACAGCGCTGCCGCTGCATGTACTGCGAACTGAGGTCGCCCTGGTAACGCAGGAGCACCACGTGTTTGTCGGTACCATCCGGGACAACATCATCTTGGCTCGTGAGTCATCGCCGGACGACATGGTGATCGAGGCACTACGCACCGTTGACGCGTGGGATTGGGTGGAGCGGCTGCCCCAGCAGCTCGGCACCATGCTGGGCTCCGGTCATCAGAGGCTGACGCCTGCGCAGGCGCAGCAGATCGCGCTTGCCCGGTTGGTGGTTGCGAACCCGCACACACTTGTCCTGGATGAGGCCACATCGTTGATCGACCCGCGTACCGCTCGACATCTGGAGGGCTCGATCGCCGCGCTGCTCCAAGATCGCACTGTCGTCGCGATCGCGCACCGGTTGCACACCGCACACGATGCCGACCGGATCGCGGTCCTGATCGACGGCCGGATCGCCGAGCTGGGTAGCCATCACGAGCTGGTGGCTGCCGACGGTGAGTACGCCCGTCTCTGGCGGGCCTGGACCTCCTGACGGTCACCCGCTTGCGTGCGTTCTCCGCACAAGGCCACGGATGCTTCACGGCGAATTGAGCTTCGTTCGTGGCGTTGTGCGAAGGAACGCTCAGCGTCGGAGCTACCGCGAGACAGACAGGATGATCTTGCCGAGGTTGTCGCCAGATTCGAGACGCGCGTGTGCTGCGGCGGCTTCGGCTAGGGGGAACACGGTCAGAGGCGGCAGCTTGATCGTGTTGTCGGCGATCAGTGGCCAGACCTTTTCGACCAGGCGGCGGCAGATGGCTGCCTTCTGCTCGACTGGTCGGGAGCGTAGGGAGCTCGCCGCCACAATGCCGCGCCGCCGCATCAAGGTCGACAGGTCGAGCGTCCCGCTCCTACCACCTTGCATGCCGATGATCGCCAGCAGGCCATCGGCCGCCAACAGCTGAACATGATCACCGAGATACTTGGCGCCCATATTGTCCAAGATCATGTTGACACCATTGGCGGCGGCGTCCCGAACCTCGGCCGCCCACTCCCCGCGATAGGAGATCGCATAATCTGCGCCAATGGAACGGCAGTAGCGCAGCTTGTCCTCGCTACCTGCAGTCGTGATCACCGTGGCTCCGAGGCTCTTCGCGTACTGAATGGCGAAAGAGCCGATACCCCCGGCGCCGCCGTGCACCAAGAAGACGTCACTATCGGCAAGGTCGGCCAGTTCGATGTTGGAGTAAACGGTCGCTGCTATCTCGATCACGCCTGCCGCCGCGACCAGTTCCACTCCCAATGGCGGCGGCACCACCTGACCGGTGGGCGCGGCAACGTACTCCGCGTAGCCGCCACCGGCCAGAAGCGCGACGCAGGGATCCTCGACCTCCCAGTTCAAGACCTCTTCGCCTACCTCTGCGATCGTCCCTGACACCTCGAGGCCGATGATGGAACTTGCCCCAGGCGGCGATTGGTAGTGCCCTTGCCGCTGCAGCAGATCAGCCCGGTTGACGCCCGCGGCCGCGACCTTGATCAACACCTCATCAGGCCGCGGCTCGGGGGTCTCGACCTCCCGCAGTTCAAGCACGTCCGGAGGGCCGGGTTCCCGAGCAACGATCGCTTTCACGCCCCACAGCGTGCCATAGGTCGACGTACGCGTCGGCTAGGATCTGGATGCTCGCCGGGCCGGCGGGTGTCCAAGTCCGGGCTGGGCGAGGTCGCATAGTGGACTAGTGCAGGCGCCTTGAAAGCGCCCGAGCGGGAGACCGTTCCGTGGGTTCGAATCCCACCCTCGCCGCGTCGCCAGATCATTTACGTCGAGGCATCTCAGCCGGGTCGGTAGGGTGCAGCGGTGAGCGATTCAGGCGGCGGGCCACCTCAGGAGACGCGGTTCGCGCTGGCTGCACCGCCGCCGGTGCGCTCACTCGCGATCAGTGCGGGAGCGGCTGTGCTAGCTGCTGCCGTGATCGTGCTCGGCAGCGCGCTCGATCTGCCACGGGCGGTCACGGTTGCCGGTGCAGCCCTCCTGCTCCTGGCGGTTGTGCTCGCTGTGGCTGCGCAGGTGCTCACGGCACGGCTGCGTACGACGCTGGTCTTGGATGCCGACTCGATCACGATCATCAAAGGCGGGCGTCGTCGCGTCGTGCCCTGGTCAATGATCGACCTCGTCAGGCGGAAGGGACCACGGTTGTTGTTGATCACTAAGCCAGAGGGTGGTGCGGACGCGAGTGTTCTCAACCCCGGACCTGCGACCGACGCCACATTCGATGCACTGATCGCAGAGATCGGTCGGCGCATGGACGCCAACCGCGGCTACAGGCGGCGAGTCCTCTAGCACACATCCAGGCTGGGGCGCTCAGACAGTCAGCGGTAGGGCCGAGCTGTCTCGGCGATCTTGGGGTCGTACGCACACGCGTCGTTGACGCTTTCGCTCTGGATTGTGGCACCAGACTTTTTCTTCGCCTTGGGGTTCTTGCTCTCGCCAATGGCAGCCTTGACGCGTTTACGCATCTGCGAGAACTCCGGATTGCTGGAATGGAACCCGTTAACCCCGGACTTGAAGACGATGCTGCGGACATTGCCGTCCTTCACGCGCATGCTCAGATCGACCATCAGCGGCAGCACTTCCTGAGGCATATCGGTGTACACGAGCTGTTTTCCGGCTTTCGCGACGTCCTCATAGCGCGCCAGCATGTTCGACGGGTTGGCCTGCTTGATGATCGCGTTGATCACACAGCGCTGCCGGTCCATCCGAGCGAAGTCGTCCGAGCCGTAGCGGCCGCGGGCGTACCAGAGCGCTTTGTACCCAGTGAGTTTTTGATTCGGCCCCGGCTTGAGGAAGTCCTTCGGTGGGATGTGGCGATCTGTGTCGCCTCCGATGGGTATGTAGGTGTTGATGTTGAGCCGGATGCCACCGAGGGCGTTGATCATCTGGCTGAATCCTTGCAAGTTGATCAGGACGTAGTAATCCACCCGCAGTCCAAGTGCCTCACCCACTGAGAGCTTGAGCACATCGGCGCCGAGATTGTCCGTCGGGCCGAGCAGATCCTTTGGTACGTGGCGCGGCACATTGCGGTACATCGCATTGAGGAAGTATTCAGCGTCGTTGGGATTGCCGCTCGTAAACCCATACGGGTAGTACTTGCGCAGCGGTGAACGCGACGGGAACGGCATGCGCGTCGCGTTCCGCGGCAGGCTGAACAGGGCGGTGTCGCCAGTACGGGTGTCGATGCTTGCCAAGATCACGGTGTCAGTGCGCGTACCTACGCGGCCGGGACCTGCGTCGCCGCCGAGCAACAAGACATTGAGCCGCGGCTTGCCGGCCCAGGGGTCCTGAGGCTTCGGCTCACCGGGCCCATTCTGAGTGGCCTCGAGCGTCGGGCGTGTCGCGCTCTTTGTCTCGCTCTCACTCTTGAACACCGCACTGACCGAGCTTGCAGTGACGTAGGAGTAGTGAGCAGCGACCGCCATCGGAGCAGCGACGGTGAAGGAGAGCAGGCCGACCAGAATTCCGCCGATAACTCGCTGGCCTCGGGTTGGCCGACCGCGCAGACTCAGATGGCTGGCGATGATGACGGCGACCCAAACGAGTCCGATGACGAGCAAAGTAACGGCTGCGCGACGCAGCGTCGTGGGATCGACAGCGTACGCAAGCAGGCCTTGACGGTCGAATGCTGCATAGACCCCCAGCGCGAGGAGGGCTGCGGCGAAGAAGCCGAGGACGATGCTGCCGATGATCCGGCGTCGGCCTGCGATCAGCCCCAGCCCGGGGATGGCGGTCCCAGCGATGGTGTAGACAACGGCGCGGCGGAAGCTGTGCGGCCGCTGCGTTGATGTTCCACTGGTCTGCGAGCGCGGGGAGGACTCATCGGGGAGCTGCCAGCTCCACATGCCTTCCTCCACTTGTTTTGGCATCAACATCCCTTTTTACGCCCGACCCGGAATGGAAACCCGCTCCACAATACGTGCCGGACCGCCTCGACATGTGTTTGGCGGATTAATGCTCGACTTACTTCGTGGGTCGGCCGAATCGCTGTCGAGATTCCCGTCGGTCTTCGGAGGAGTGGCTTTGCCTCGCGTAGTGTCGGCTCGGTACGCTTGCCCAGCGTTCCGCCGCAGCGGATCGTTCAGTCAGAGGGAGGCGTCGCCTAGTCCGGTCTATGGCGCCCGCCTGCTAAGCGGGTTGAGGGCTCAACCCTCTCGCGGGTTCAAATCCCGCCGCCTCCGCCAATGTGATGTCGCACACCTCGATGTGTTGAAGACTCAACCAGCCTGGGGGTTCAGGCGACCTCTCCCAGCACGGTGGCGAACGATCAGTGGGACTGCTCTCGCCACGCCTTCGAACCCGCCGAGACGGCTTCCTTGAACTGCTGGGCTCGCCTGCGGGCCATCTCGCTTGGAGATTCCTCGAGCTGGTCGATCCACTTCATAGCGGCTTGCCCAAGTGCGGTCGCGGACAGTGCGGCCCCGATCAACCACAGGAAGAAACCGACACAGAGCAATACCACGCCTGAGCTCATCAGGCTGCGATTGACTGAGAACTGCGGTCGAGAAGTGGAGCTGCTCATCATGGTCCTCATTTCCGAACGCGTCGCGGGCCGAGTGGCCCCCATCATGCTCTCGCTCGTACTGAGGGGTCATCACCCCGCCCGGGTGAATCCTGATGTGTCATCCGTGAAGATCGGGCGCTGCTACTGGCTGGACGGACCAGCTGGCGGGCTCGTCATCTGTGTCTGCGGCCGCGTCATTCGCGGTCGCATGTACCTTGCCAGGCTTGTGATGTGCAGGTGCATAGATCGCATAGAGCTGCATCGGCTTATCACCGATGTTGGTGACGTTGTGCCAGGTACCTGCCGGTACGAAAATGCACCAGCCGTCGGACACCTCACGGTCGAATTCGAGGTTGTCCCGAGCGGGCCCCATCTGAACACGGCCCGCGACCGGCGTCCAGGCGGAGGAACTGATCCGTCTCCGGGTGCATCTCAAGGCCGACGTCTCCGCCCTCAGGGATGGACATCAGCGTCAGCTGCAAATACTTGCCGCTCCAGGCGACGGTGCGGTAGTTGGGGTTTGCCACCGTCTCCTGTTCAAGATCGAAGGACTGAGGCTCAGGTCCAATGTCCTTGATGGTCATGTCGGGTTCCTTCTGTTCGGGTGGGTGTTCTATGTGGTGCTAAGTGTTGCCGATTCATATGCCGTAGATGCGCCGTGCATTATCTCGGGCGATCAGCGAGGCGACATGATCAGCGTCTTGGCTGATCATCTCATCGGCCTTGATCAACTCGTGCAGGACTGTCCGACAGCCCACGTCGAAACAGCTCGGCGCCAAGGTAGTAGAGCTCGGCAAGCCCATACGCATCTGAAGAAAACAGCAGCTTCCCGAACGGAACCAGCTCCAGGGTTTCGCGGATCAGCGTCTGGCTGAGCGCTCCAGTGTTGTGCACCGCCAGTCCGACATCGACGAAGACGTGGCTAAATACCTGGGCGAGGTACGCGGCGTTGCGGTGATAAGGGTAGTTGTGCAGCAATAGCACTGGCACTGCGAGCTGCTCAGTTGCTCGCAAGAATGGGGTGAGCCGTAGCGGATCTGCCCGGAGCAGGTCGACGTCGGCGTCGCCGTACCCGACATGGATCTGGAGCGGCATCCTGATCTTGATCGCGGTCCAGGCCAGCCAGGCATTGATCACCGGATCGGCGATTCGGTACCGGCCACTCGCTGTCGGCCGCAGAGCTCGCCAGCGAGGCAACCAGAGCGTCCTCGTTGGGCGGGTCGGGCGGCAGGTCGAGACCCACCCGGTACGCCGCGATGCTCTTCGCGGCGACGGCAGTGGACTCGCGCAACGATTGCTCGACTGCTTCCGCGAAGTTCCGGCACCGGTCCCGCTCTGTAACAAATCCTCTGCCAAGGCCTCCAGCCGGACCACCTCGTACGCCGAGCCGCCGGTCATCGTCGCGACGTCTCCCGGCGAGCAGAGCCGGTGATCATCGACGCCGGTGTCGATCATGAAGTCTCAATGCCGGCCGCGGCCACGAGCAGCCGGCTCGCCTCGGCGCCGAGTCGCTGGCGGCGGGCCAGATAGTCCTCAGGCAAAGCGTGCGCCTCCAGGCCGAGGACCGGTGCACACCATCGCCGGACAGCGAGTCCGAGCATCGAATCGAAGAAGGTCGTGCCCAGCGGCGATGGGGCCGCCGCCTCGTTCATCAATGCCTCGAAGGCAGGTCGATCAAGATCAGCCAGTACTAGGCCGTGACAGTGATGATCGATCAGCGGCCCGAGATCGAAGTCGTCCATTGTCGCTCGCATCCGTTCAGCACCGCCATCCCCGGCGGCTACGTTCGCCCTAAAAGGAGTCCAAACGCTGGGTACGCAACGTGTCCCAACCTTGGCTGCGTTCCAAGATCACGCGGTCGGGAACCCCCGTTGACTGAGTGCGGCGGTCGCGGCGTCCCGGCCGGCCCGGCGCCGACCACGACGCAGTCGGTCATCATCTGCGCTCCTCCACTCGTGGCTGTAGCCCTATTGTGTGGTTCCGTGGACATCGCCGAGCGGGAGGCCCGCGCTGGGCAGGCCGAACAGCTGGTGCGAACCCTTGTCGAACGCGATGTCGACATGGTCGCGACCACGTTCGTGGACAATGCCGGCATCACACGTGTAAAGAGCGTTCCCCTGAAACAGCTGCCGCAGTTGGCGGCGTGGGGTGTCGGCGCCTCGACAAGCTTCGACTATTTCCGCTTTGACGACTGGTTGGCCGCGCCACCGGGGGGTACCGCTCCGGTCGGTGATCTTCGCGTCATTCCCGACCTACGCCGGGTGGTCCCACTGGCCGCTCAGCCCGGTTGGGCCTGGGCACCCGGCGATCGGTACCGCCAGGACGGCGAGCCCCACGAGCGCTGTAACCGTCTGCTGCTGCAACGGCTGGTCGGCGCCACGGCGGTGGACGGTTTGGAGATCAAGGCAGCTATCGAATTCGAATGGGTCGTTTCGGCTGGCGACAGCGATGACTTCGTCTCTGCGGCCGGCGGTCCTGCGTACGGCATGTCTCGGCTGATCGGTGTATCGGACTACGCCCGCGATGTCATCAACGCGCTCACCGCCGAGGGGATCAGGGTCGAGCAGTTTCATCCCGAGTACGCCGCCGGGCAGCTCGAGTTATCCGTAGTCGCGGAGTCGCCGGTTGAGGCAGCGGATACATCGGTGCTGGTGCGCAGCACCATCCGAGCCGTGGGACGGCGTTACAACTTCCGCACCTCCTTCTCTCCCAAGGTGGAGGCCGAGGGTGTTGGCAACGGCGGCCATGTGCACCTCAGCGTCTGGCGCGACCGACTCAACCTGATGGCGGGCGGCGACGGACCCGCCGGACTCACCCCAGTCGGCGAGGCGTACGCAGCTGGCATCCTCGAGCGGCTACCCGCGTTGTTGGCAATCGGGTCGCCGTCGGTGGTGTCGTATCTCCGGCTGGTGCCTTCACATTGGGCCGGGGTGTTCGCCTGCTGGGGCGTGGAGAACCGTGAGGCAGCACTGCGCATGATCACCGGATCCACGGGCAGCAGTGACTGGGCGGCCAACCTCGAGGTGAAGTGCCTGGATTTGACGGCTAATCCCTATCTGCTGCTGGCCGGGCTGCTGGCCGCTGGATCCGCTGGAGTCGCCAGTGGAGCGCGGCTCCCTGAGCCGGTCGACGTTGATCCGTCCGCACTGCCGCCGGACGAACTCAAGAAGCGGGCCATCCGGCGGCTGCCGACCAGCCTGCGTGAGTCGACAGACGCGCTCGCCGCCGACTCGATGTTGCGGGATGCACTCGGCTCGACGCTCGTCGAATCGGTGATTGCTGTCCGTGAGTCGGAGATTGAACAATTCGCCGAAGCTTCGGCTGATGACGTGGTCCGGGCCTTTCGCTGGACACATTGAGCCCACTGACTGGCTTCCGTCGGAGGCGTCAGGTGGTCTAGCCCATTGCCAACCCGCCTCGAACAGGTCAAACATGCAAGCATGAGTCAGTTGCTGAGCCTTTTCCCGCCAGGCAGCACCACCGACGACGACGGCATGTTGATCATCGGTGGTTGTCGGGCCGATGATCTTGCGGCCGAGTTCGGGACGCCGGTCTTGGTCGTAGCCGAAGAGGCGCTTCGGGAGCGAGCCCGGGAATACGCACGAGAACTGTCGTCCCGATGGTCCGCCTCACGGGTGGTCTTTGCATCCAAGGCTTTTCCATGCACAGCGATCCAACGCGTCATGGTGCAGGAAGGACTTGGACTCGACGTCGCTGGTGGCGGCGAGATTCTCACTGCGCTCAAGGCTGGCGTGGATCCTGCGCTCATCGTGTTGCACGGCAATGCCAAGTCCACCGAAGAGATCACAATGGCCGTCGACAACGGCATCGGTCTGGTGGTAATCGACGGCCCCGACGACGTCGACCGGCTGGAGGCAATCGTGCCGGCGGGAAGGACTCAGGATGTCCTGGTACGGGTCATTCCCGGCGTAACTGCTGACACACACGCACACGTATTGACCGGTCATGAGGGATCGAAGTTCGGACTAGCGCCGGAAGCCGCGACTGATCTGATCAAGCGCATCGAGCGCAGCTCCCGTATGCGGATGCGAGGCGTCCATGCCCACGTCGGTTCACAAATTCTTGAGGCTCAACCACTGGCGGACGCCGTTGCGCCGCTCGCTGCACTTGGTGAGTTCGAAATCTACGACCTCGGCGGAGGGCTCGGTGCTCGCTATACCTGGTCGGACCAACCGCCCAGCGTCGCGGAGTATCTGGACGTGTTGATCCAAGCTGCACGGGAGCACCTGCCACCGCACGCAAAGATCATCATCGAACCGGGCCGCAGCATGGTCGCCACAACAGCGGCGACCATTTATCGAGTGGTGACCGTCAAGCGCGGAAAGACGACGTTCGTTGCCGTCGACGGCGGCATGGGGGACAACCTCGAGGTGGCGCTTTTTGATCAGCGTTTCGAGGCCGGAATCGCGAACCGGCTGGACGCCACGGAGGGCGAGATCGTCACCATCGTCGGTAGGCACTGTGAGAGCGGCGACATCCTGGTCGACGGTGTGCCACTTAACGCACCCCGAGTCGATGATCTTTTGGCGGTACCGACAACGGGGGCATATTGCTACACGATGTCCAACAACTACAACGGAAATCGACGCATCCCTGTCGTCTTCGTTGCGTCCGGGACGCCAAGTCTTGTCGTACGGCGGGAGACGTGGGATGATCTTGCCGCACGTGATGTCTCATGAGCGCCATAGTTTTTGTCGGATGTGGCGCCCATCTGGGGTCGGCTCACTAGAGAAGGTGGGAGGCAAATCGTGGCAACGCTGAGTGCAGAACTCTTCCGGCGGAAGCCCGTCGTCGAGATGGAAGCGGAATCGGGCAGTGAGACAGAGCAGAGCGAGCTCAGTCGCTCCATCGGGCTCTTCCAACTGGCGATGTTCGGTGTCGGCGCAACGGTCGGCACTGGCATCTTCTTCGTCCTGTCGGAGGCGGTACCGGAGGCCGGTCCGGCGGTCGTCATATCCTTCCTGATCGCCGGCGTCGTGGCCGGTCTAACCGCGGTCTGCTATGCCGAGCTGGCAGGCGCCGTACCGGTGTCCGGTTCCTCCTACTCGTATGCCTACGCGACCATTGGTGAACTGCCGGCAATGGCGGTTGCGGGCTGCCTGCTGCTCGAGTATGGCGTGTCCGGCGCGGCTGTCGCTGTCGGTTGGTCGCAGTATCTGAATCAACTGTTGAATAACCTGTTCGGCGTACAAATCCCGGAAGCGCTGTCCCAGGCGCCGGAGCAGGGCGGAATCTTCAACCTTCCAGCGGTGATCTTGATCTTGCTTTGCACATTGCTGCTCATCCGGGGTGCGAGCGAGTCTGCCGCGGTGAATACCGTAATGGTGCTGATCAAGATCGCCATCCTGTTGTTGTTCATCATCATTGGTTTCACAGGATGGAACTCGAATAATCTTGCAGACTTCGCCCCGTTCGGGGTCGCCGGGGTCACCGCAGCCGCTGGGACCATCTTCTTCTCTTATATCGGATTAGACGCGGTCTCGACGGCCGGCGAGGAAGTCAAGAACCCGCACCGCAACTTACCGCTGGCGATCCTCATCGCGCTGGTCGTCGTGACCTCGTTGTACGTCTTGACCTCGCTCGTCGCCGTCGCGGCACAGCCGTACACCGAGTTCGAAGGGCAGGAGGCCGGCCTGGCCGCGATCCTTGAGAACATCACTGGGTCGACTTGGCCGGGCACGGTGCTGGCTGCCGGCGCGGTGATCTCTATCTTCAGCGTGACCTTGGTGGTCATTTACGGGCAGACCCGCATTCTCTTCACTATGGCTCGCGACGGGATGCTGCCCGAGTTGTTCCACAGAGTGAATCCGCGTACGAAGACGCCGGTGCCGAATACGATCATCGTGGCTGCCGTCATTGCGTTGCTCGCCGGATTCATCCCGATCAATTTCCTGGCCGAGATGACCAGCGTGGGTACGCTCGTCGCCTTCGGGATCGTCTCGATCGCGGTGATCGTGTTGCGGCGTCGGGAGCCCGATCTGCCCCGGACATTCAAGGTCCCTGGGTACCCTGTGACGCCGATCCTGTCCGTCCTCGGCTGCTTGTGGATCATTGTTGGCCTGGACTTGATCACGCTCCTGGTCTTCCTTGTCTGGACTGCGATTGTGATCGCGTGGTATTTCGCGTACGGCCGGAAGCACTCGCACCTCGGCCGGCACGAGCATGTCGGATTGATCAAGGATGAGCCGGTGGCCTAACCCCAGAAGGGATTGAGCTATGCACCAGGTCGATCAAACTACCGAGCAGATGGTGCGCAGTGTCCTGGCGTACGCGGAGAACCGGCTGCGGATGGATCCCGTACCACTCGACAAGGGAACGCAGGGCGCCGCCGATCTCTACAAAGTGCTCAATGGCGTCATCCGGGACAGCGGCCGGGCGCCTGACGAAGTCCTGGGCATCTACTCCTCGGTGATCGCCCCGAGCATCATCTCTGCGGACAGCCCTCGCTTCCTCGGTTTCATACCCGCAGCGCCAACCAAGGCCAGCCTGTTGTTCGACATGTTGGTCTCGTGCGCATCGATCCAGGGCATCTCCTGGTTGGAAGCCTCGGGAGCCATCGCTGCAGAGAACACCGTGCTGCGGGTCATCGCAGACGAGGCCGGCCTGCCTGAATCGGCAGGCGGCTGCTTCGTATCAGGTGGCTCCGCCGGCAATCTGTCGGCACTTGCCGTAGCCCGCGAGACGGCGAAAAAACGACTCGGTGACGGGGCGGCCGGGCGGAGGCTGCGGGTGGTCGTCGGCACCGATGCGCACTCCTCGATCGTCAACACATTGCGCCTGTTGGAGATGGGTGCGCTCGTCGTGGAGACTCCGGACCACCGGCTCAGTGCGGAGGCGGTAAGGGCCGCACTTGACGATGATCCGGACCTCAGCGATGTCGCCGCTGTTGTCTGCACATCGGGAACGACCAATGGCGGCATCATCGATGATCTCGCTGGGGTTGGGGAGATCGCAAAGCAGCGAGATTGGTGGTTCCACGTCGACGGTGCCTACGGAGGGTCCGGAATCTTCGCCCGATCGATACGCGAGAAGTACACCGGTATCGAGCAAGCCGACTCGTTCATCCTCGACCCGCACAAGTGGCTCTTCACCCCTTTCGACTGTTGTGCGCTCATCTACCGGCAGCCCGAGCTCGCCAGGGCAACGCACACCCAGGACGCTTCCTACCTGGACGTAATCCACGTTTCCGAAGGGGAATGGAACCCAACCGACTATGCCTACCACCTGACCCGGCGTGCACGGGGACTACCACTGTGGTTTTCGATGGCGGTCTACGGTCTCGACGCCTACCGTGACGCGATCGAGGCCGCTGTCCAGCTCGCCCGGGACACCGCGGTGTTGATCAAGTCGATCCCACACCTGGAGTTGATTCGGGAACCGGATCTCGGCGTGGTGCTGTTCCGTCGGCTCGGCTGGGACCCGGCCGACTACGACCTGTGGGCGCAAGCGTTGCACGACGAGGAGATCGCCTTCATTCCCCCGACCAAGTGGGAGGGCGAGACGGTTGGCCGCTTTGCCTTCCTGCACCCCCACACCCCAATGGAACTCGTGGAGGAGATCCTCGACCGAACCGCCTGAGCAGAACATTCAGCGCCCATAGGTGTCGCGGAGATGCGGCGCACTGCGGCGGCTCGATGTCGACAATTCCCTTCCACATCGTGCGCATAATGCGCCACCCGCCACCTCTCCGCGGTTGGTCAAGATGTCAGGGGCCCTTCTTGCGCCACCTTGGTGGGCACCAGTCCTAGCAGCAGTTCGTAGACTCGTCGAAGCTCATCCGGCGGAATGGGCGGCTGAACCAGGCTGGCGCCAATACCCACCAGGTAGGGCAGCAGGCTGGCGGTGTGGGCTTCTGCCGGATCGTCAACGATCTTCGACCAGATGCGATGGAGCGACGCGAGCCGCTGGCGGTCGACGCGCTCCTGGACCGCGCGTACCTCGGCGTCTGAGAAGGCCCAGGCGCGCATCGCTACCTCGAGTTCGGGTCGGTAGAGGCCTGGCGTGCCGGTGATGGCAGCAGTGAGGCCGGCAAGGGCTCCCTGCGGCGTCGCGGCTTCCGTTTGATCGATCGCCTGGTCGAGCGCCTTGACGACAAGGTCCTCGTACGCGGTGAGCAGTGAGCGCTTGAAGTCTCCTGCGCCGGCGAAGTGATGGTGAAAGGAGCCCTTACTCACGCCGAGGCGCCGACACAAGCGATCAATCCGGAGCCCGTTTGGGCCGTCGTCAACGACGGCTGCTAGGCCAGTCTCAAGCCAGTCAGACCTGGTAGGCACATCCGAACCATACCATACGGTATGGTATGGAATGTGAACGCGGTGACTGTGATCGGCGGGGGCCTGGGCGGCCTGGCGGCAGCTATCACTGCGGCCGAGACTGGCGCCTTCGTCACGCTGCATGAGGCACACCGAACGCTCGGCGGGCGGTGGCGCTCGACGCCTGTGCGAAAAAAGACTGTCGCCAATCCTGGGAGGAATCCGGCTGTCTATCGAGCGCACGAAGGACCCCACGTGATCTATCGCGACGGACCCATATGGGCTTGGCTGAAGCAACGCCGTCTTCTTGGTGTCACCTGCCGCGTGCCCTTGGATGCGGTCGTACGTTTTCAGTTCTGGCACGAGGGTCGGTTGCGCCGGGTACCACCGGTTGGCTTCCTTCGGGTGCTGCGGATATCACGCCGCCACGACGTCCCGGTTGATCAATCGTTCCGTGTGTGGGCATCAAAGCTCGTCGGCGATGAGGCGGCGGAAATGGGCGCTTCGGCGTCTGGCGTTGGGGTCTTCCACCATGACCCGGGCTCGCTGTCGGCAGCGTTTGTCGCGGAGCGGCTGTCCCGGGTCTACTCAATCCCACCCCCGGCCTCGTATCGCCAGGGCAGCTGGGGAGCGATGTTCGAGGAGCTCGGGGCATACGCCCGCCGGCTTGGGGTGATCATCGAGGTTGGCTCCAGGGCGAGTTCCATTGGGCAGGGGATCACCATCGTCGCCACCGAGCTGGAGTCGGCCCGGGTGCTGCTCGGGGACGACACCTTGGCGTGGCCCTCCGGGCGGACTGCACTTCTTGATCTTGGAGTGAAACGCGATCCGCATGACCTGTTTGTGGTGAGTGATCTTGATACCGCTGGCTGGCTAGAGAACTTCAGCATGCCTGACCCGACGATCGCCCCAGCAGGTGAACACCTCGTACAGATGCAGATGCCGATTGATCCGGAAGCCTCCAAGGCTGATGGTGTTGCGCGACTGGAGACCATCGCCGATCACGCATTGCCGGGGTGGCGGGAGCGTATGACGCATCGGCTCGAGTCGTTGGCCAACGCCCGGACGGGAGCCGTCGATTTTCCCGGCACGTCCTGGCGAGACCGGCCAGCGATTGACCGCGGCAACGGCGTTTACCTTGTCGGGGACCGGGTTGCCGCGCCCGGACTGCTGAGCGAGGTCAGCCTGAACAGCGGCGTACGCGCTGCCCAACTGGCGTTGGGCTGAGGACATCCGACCTGCACGACGGGCCCACGGACCGGCTCATCCGGAAAGTATTCGGTCCGGGTGACAGCCAACACGACGCTGAATGGGACCGTTGCCAGGTCGTTTGCGCACGGCTCTCGAGCAATGTGCCTGCCTGACGAGCTCGCCAATCGGCGTGGTGGTCGCGCCCGGCCATCACCGAACGGGCCCGGACGAGCCGACATGCCGATCTGGGTCTGGGCTACACTCTCTCGGTGTTGCTCGGCGGCTGAACGAGCTGTACCAAGCATTCGCACCCGTGGCTCAACGGATAGAGCATCTGACTACGGATCAGAAGGTTGGGGGTTCGAATCTCTCCGGGTGCGCAAATGTGATGTCTCGAGACATCGTTGCATTTCTGGGGCCGTTCGGCATCCCGGCGGGTGATGGTGGCGCCGTCCTTGCCGGGTCAAGGCTGGGCCCTGCGGGTGGTACACCAAAAGCAAAATGCAGCAATGTCTCAAGACGCCTGAATGTTCGGCTGGTAACCGTCCTTGCTCGCTGTCGGCGTCCGAGGAGTGGGGATTCAGGCTGCCGCGACGGTCGCGTCGGCGCGCATGACGAGGCGCTTCTCGGGCGCTTCGCTCCGCGCCAGCAGCAGCGGGAACTCGAAAATCGGCATCCTCCGCACCTCGATGGCATGACGACGCGTTGACTCCGCGACTAGGAACCAGTCGCGGAACGCTGCGCTGGGGTTGCTGTTGAGCCGGTTGGTCAGCTTCTCGTAGTAGTCCAGGAGAAGTACATTACAGACGGCGAACCAGTCGCCGCCGGTGTCCCAGAGCGCCGCGAACTCGCGCTCCGGGCTTCCTTCCGGCGCGTTCGAGCGGATGCCTTCCGCAATTGCATTCGCGACGGCCTCGGGACCCGGCGCGAGTTCGAGCTTCGAGGGGATGCGCTGGAGCAGTGCCGCGCGGCGTACGGAGAAGACCGGGTTGGGAAAGTCCACCATCAATAGGCAAGCGGCCAGTCTGCGGGTGAGCAGCAGCCCCGTCGCCGCCTTCACCACCGCAATGTCCTCGAATGCGCGCTCAGGAACCACGAAGGCAAAGTGGTTGTCGCCCGGTTTGGAGAACGCGCCATCATCGTCAAGCCGAACGTTGAATTCGTCCATGACTGCTAGGTACGCGTCTGGAGGTATGCGCAGCGTCGGGGGAGCGGCCAGGTCTAGGAAGTTGCGATCGGCCAGGGTCTCGGAGTCCACGAAAAACTGCGGCGGCAGGTCGATCGCCTGGCCTTCGTGCGCCTTGCTACTTTCGGTCGTGCTCGAGATCAGGTTGACGGTCGGCGAGTCGAGCACCTGCTCGAGAATGCGGGCGACGCGAACGGGCTCGGCCGTACTCCTAATGGCGGCAAATCGGGCTTCGGTCCAGCGATTTACGCTCGGGATCGCGACCTGCACCTCACACTCGTCGGCGCCTGCGAGCGTCCCATCTCCATCGCCACGCTCTCGCACCCAGCGGTGACCCTCCAGATCTGGCCGGCCGGCGAAGATCGCACGATCGATCAACGCCTTAAATGAGTGCCAGTGGACCCATGGGAAGCGGAGTTCCTTCATTAGGAAGCTGCCGCTTGTGTGGCTCTGGAACGGCCCTTTGCCTTCCGTGCCCTCGCGTACCGCGTCGATTGAGTTGCCAGCAAGCACCCAGCCCCCGTCCGCGGTGGTCTGGTAGTAGTTGAACCCCTTCCTCGTGTTATCCCACGCCATCATTTCGATCGACGTCGAGGCGGGGCTCGATGCGCTCACGATCAGGTCGACTTGAGGCATGCCAAGCGCGATCACGAAGCGGATGGTTCGGCGCCCGAAGGGCACCTCGTCGGGTGGAATCTGGCTCCCCTCACCGACAAGGAACGACCGCTCGACAGCCTGCGGCTCGTCTCGGCCAACAGCCCGCTTGAACGCTTCAATCAACGCGTCGGCGGTCTTGGGGAACTCACCGTCCGCGAGCAGCCGCTGCGCGAACGGATCATCCAGCTGCGAACGAATCTCCTCGACGCCGAGCGGCACCGGTGCGGAATCCTTCCCAATGACGAACCTGTGCAGCGACGCGGGTGGGAACCCTGAGAGCCGCATGAGCGCCCCACAGCCCTGATCGACGATCCCCGAGTCGGTCATGTCTACCCCCTCCGCCATGCCGCGAGCGCGCGATCGCGTGAGACCAGTTCAAAGTAGCGGCCCGACGCGGCGTCGAAGACACGCTTGGGGAAATCGCCCGGCAACCCCTGTTTGCCGCCCGGGACACGAGCGATGTCGGATATCAGCGGCCATGCTCGCTGATATCCGACGCGAGCTGTAGGCGTCTTGCCGGCGTCTCTTGCCATTCAGATCATGCCGTGATGAGTTCGGGCGTGGCGGGTGTGTGCTGACCCGGCAGGTTTGTCGGTCGGGTGTGATCCCGCGATGCTTCCCTGTGTGTCAAGGGCTTCTGGCCGGCTCCTCCCCTTCGGCGGTTTTCTTTGCGGCCTAGATCTTGGTGCGTTCATCGACGCGTAGCCGGGAGATGGCGATCATGTGCAGCGCTCGGTTGGCTTGCCGGTCGCCGCCGCGGTTCAATCGGTGCCGCTGGGTCATGCCGGAGGAGGCGGGCAGCGGCGCGACACCGCACAGCATGCGAAGGCTGGTTCGCTGCGGATCCGGGCCGGGTTATCACCAAAGGTGACCAGCAGCTGCCCGGCGTCACGGCGGACGGGCTCCGACGCGAGGAGCCGATCGCACGGACGCTGGAGGCGAGCCGAGCTCTCGACGTCGCGGTCGTTGAGATTGGAGGTTGGGGCCTAGGAGGCACCCAGGTCCTCGACCAGCTGCCGGTCGCGGACAGGGAGGCAACCATCGACCAGGGTGTTGTCGCGAACGTGTGTGTGGAATCTTCCTCGGCGCCGATGGCAGCCTGAGGGCGCGCGAGGTAAGCGACCGCCTCGTGTCGGTCTGGCATCACGACCTCAGCTCGGCGGCGGTACGAATCGGCGTCGTGGACGGACCTGCCGCGGCCGAGGCCGCTCGGGCCGCTGTGAACTCGGGTCTGCTGACCATGCTGGCGATCGACGCCGCCACGCCTGACCTTCTTCTCTGACATTCGCTTCGCTCGTGGAGGCGGTCTAAGGTCTGAGCGATTTCCCTCTACGCGGACGGTCAGTTCGGCGTCGGTGCCTCTCCTGAGAGCAGCGGGTCAGCGCGACCGGCGTGGAGGATCAGTCACTGACAGAGTTGTAGGCTCCGGACCTGTCGGACGCGTCCCGCGATTGCGGACGACAGTAGGCCTGGTCACCGCGACGAAAGGTAAACGCCATGACTAACAACCGCCGCATCGTCGTGACGGCCGTCCAGACTATGGAACTGCGCGAGGAGCCGGTACCCTCGCCCGCGCCGGGCGAGGTCCGGGCACGCAGTACGTACATCGGGGTGTGTGGGTCGGACACGCACGCCTTCCACGGCCGTCACCCGTTTATCCCCATCCCTTACATGCCTGGTCATGAGGCAACCGGGGTTGTCGAGGAGCTCGGTGAGGGCGTGACGTCGGTAAAGGTTGGTGACCGCATCGTCGTTGAGCCAACCGTGCCGTGCTGGGAGTGCAAGCCTTGCCGCAGTGGCGCCGAGAATCTTTGCGAGAACCTGCAATTCTTCGGGTGTGGCTACCCCCCGGGCGGTATGGCGGACCAGTTCGTCGTTCGCGCCGATCGGCTGCACGTGATCCCCGATGACATGAGCGACCTCAACGCGGCCCTCATCGAGCCACTGTCGACGCCGGTCCATGCGGCCCGCATCGCCGGGCCGCTTCAGGGTCGCGCGGTCGCCGTGCTTGGGGCGGGCACGATCGGACTGCTCATGGTCGCGGTCGCACGGTGGTCCGGCGCCTCCAAAGTCGTCGTTACCGATCCGTTGCCCGCCAAACGCGAGGTGGCCCTTCGGCTCGGTGCCGACGCCGTCGTCGACGCGATGGCCCCGGATGTCGCCGCTCAGGTCCGAGCAGCGCTAGGGGAGAGCGCCGATGTCGTCTTTGACTGTGTGGCGGTGAAGGCCACCACGCTCTCGGCGATCGACATGGCCCTCAAGGGCGGCACGGTGGTCATAGTCGGCGTCCCTGCTGCCGACTTTGAGCTGCCGATCCGGATCATGCAGGACCAGCAGATCCGCCTCCAAGGCAGCGCGACCTATGTCCCGCAGGACTACGTCGCCGCGATCGAGCTGATCCAGTCGGGGGCAGTGCGCGCCGAGGACTTCATAACCGGTCAATTTCCTTTAGAGCAGGCCGAGCAGGCGTTTGAGGCGTCGATGAGCGGGGACCATATCAAGGTGCTGATCTATCCATGAGCCTGGCCAACTCTAGAGGTCAGCCTGAGCCGCAACTGGCGAGTGCGCGGCAATCGGCGACCCTCGCTGCCCTGCGCGGCCGCGGCCATGTGAAGGGTGTCCAGATGGCCGATGAATACGGCGTTACGCACGAGACAATCCGCAAGACTTGATGCTCCTGGAGTCCCATAGGCTGCTGCGGCGGGCGATGCCTGTGGAGTCGTTGTCCTTCGAACCCAGCATCAACGAACGGACCACGATGGCGGCGGAGAAGAAGCCGATTGTCACGGCGGCGGCCGAGTTACTGCCCCCGAGTGGTGCGGTGCTGTTCGATTCGGGCACAACAACGGCGGCCCTCGCCGCCAACCTGCCCCGCGAGTCATCGCTGGTCGCGGTCACCAACTCGTTGCCGACTGCGCTCGAGTTGATGGTCTATCCCCAGCTGACCGTGCACATGTGCGGGGCCAGATCCGCTCTGGCTACGTCGGCTACGGTCGACTCGTGGGCGCTGCGCCAGCTGCGGGATATGCGGACCGACATCGCGTTCGTCGGTACCAACGCATTCTCGCTGAGCCACGGCTTCCTGAGTGCACCGGATGCAGCCGAAGCCGCAGTCAAGGGCGCCATGGTCGAGTCAGCGCATTTGACCGTGCTACTCGCTGACCACACGAAATTCGGCCGGGAGGCCATGTTCAGGTACGCAGACCTAAGAGCCATCGACGTTCTCGTTGCCGACGACGGGATGAGCGAGTCCGACGCTCGGTGCCTCATGACCGCTGCAGACATCGAAGTGCTGTGCGTCTGAACGGGTGCGCAGCTATGGATTTTCGCTTCGGACGAAAGGTTGAGCCATGTCGAAGAAGGTGCTAACGGTCGGGGAGATTCTCGTTGAGATCGTGGCTACAACCAAGGGCGACGGATTCCGTGAACCCCAGCCCTTGCTCGGTCCGTTTCCATCAGGCGCACCGGCGATCTTCATTGATCAGGTTGGCCGTCTCGGTACGCCGGCGGCTATCGTCTCCCGTGTTGGCGATGACGATTTCGGCCGGCTCAACCTGGATCGGCTGGCGGCAGACGGAGTCGACGTCTCGGGAATCGACGTGGCGAACGGCGAGGCCACGGGCTCGGCCTTCGTCCGATACCGACGCGACGGCTCGCGCGCGTTCGTCTACAACATCGTCCACAGCGCCACCGGCAAGCTGGTTCTCACGCCTGACGCCGAGGCGCTCATGGAGAGCTGCGACCACATCCATGTTATGGGCACGGCGCTCTCCGCATCCGGGCTTGCCAAGGTGGCGCGTGAGGCCATCGCACGCATCAAGTCGCGGGGCGGGACGCTGAGCTTCGATCCCAACCTGCGGCCCGAAATCCTCAAAACACCCGGTCTGCGCGAGGCTTTAGACGAGGTGCTTGCCCAGAGTGACCTCTTCTTGCCATCAGGCGAAGAGATCTATCTCTTCACCGAAGCGGACGACGAGGCAGCTGCGGTGAAGGAACTTCTGGACCGCGGCGTCGGCGACATCGTGATCAAGCGCGGAAACCAGGGAGCAAGCCACTTCAACCGGGGCGGCCGCACCGACGTGGCCCCCCTCTCCGCGGACGAAGTCGATCCGACCGGCGCCGGTGACTGTTTCGGAGGCGCCTTCGTCAGCTTCTGGCTCGCAGGCGCTTCGCCCGAAACCGCACTTCGCTACGCCAATGCCGCCGGCGCCCATGCGGTCACCAAGGTCGGGCCGATGGAAGGCGCCGCCACCCGAGACGAACTCGATGCCCTGCTTGGGCAGACGGAAGGATGATCACATGACCCAGAACCCGCTGCACGACATCGCGACATGGCTCGACCGCGCCGGCCCGTCGGGCATCCCCTCGGTCTGCTCGGCGCATCCCATGGTGCTTGAGGCATCGATGCGCGCTACGCTGCCGACGCAATCTGCCGCTGCTGATCGAGGCCACCTGCAACCAGGTCAACCAGGATGGCGGCTATACGGGCATGACCCCGAAGGACTTCCGCAACTTCGTCGAGCAGATCGCCGCCGAGAACGGCTTCCCCACCGAGCGCATCATCCTCGCCGGCGACCACCTCGGCCCCAACCCTTGGAAGAGCCTTCCCGCCGAGGGGGCGATGGAGAAGGCCGAGGTGATGATCAGCGCCTTCGCGGCCGCGGGATTCAGCAAGCTGCACCTCGACTGCTCCATGGGCTGCCAGGGGGAGCCCGTGGCGCTGAAGGACGACGAGACCGCTTCCCGCGCCGCGCGACTGGCCGCTGCGGCAGAATCCGCTCTGCCGGACGGAGACATCACTAAGCCGGTCTATGTCATCGGCACCGAGGTCCCGATCCCCGGCGGCGCCATGCATGCACTCGACGAACTTGAGCTGACCACCCCGGAGGACGCCCGCAGGACTGTCCAGATTCACGAAACGGCCTTTGCGAAGGCTGGAGAGTCAGACGCCTTCACCCGAGTCATCGCCGCCGTCGTCCAGCCGGGTGTGGAGTTCGGCAGCCATAATGTGGTCGACTACAACAGCAGCAAGGCCGAGGCCCTGAGCGCCACGCTGAAGGACATGCCCGGCCTGGTCTTCGAAGCGCATTCCACCGACTACCAGACCCGTGCCAATTTGACCGACCTTGTGCAGGACGGCTTTGCCATCCTCAAGGTGGGGCCAGGCCTGACCTTCGTCCTGCGTGAAGCCCTCTACGGCCTCGACGCGCATCGCCGAGGAGCTTTTTCCCGGCAGGCGGGACGAGACCCTGCGCGCCACGATGGAACGGATCATGCTGGCCGCGCCGGAGAACTGGGCCAAGTACTACGAGGGCAGTGATGCCGAGCTCGCACTGCAGCGGCATTTCTCGTACAGCGACCGCATGCGCTACTACTGGCCTCAGCGCGAGGCTGACGCGGCAGTGGAACTCCTGTTCGAGGTTCTCGGAGACACCGAGCTGCCGGAGACCTTGATCGGCCAGTATCTAGGGGCGCGCTATGAAGCCGTTCGCAACGGGCACCTCGCCCCGACCGCGCGCGCTCTCGCCTTGGCGGCGGTGGAGAGCGTCATGCAGGACTACATCTCGGCCTGCGAGGGATAGGCGCCGACGCGAGCTGTTGAGGAGCCCGGCAGAGTCACCGGTAGGTGGCCGCCACAGATTGCACCAGTCAGCGGGCGGCGAGATTCGGGATGGGTTGTGGAGCCATTCTGGGAGCCAGACCAGCCGAGCAGGGCTGCACGTCAGCGAACGTCTACCGTGTTTTCGGTCGCAGGACCAAGCGTGAAGGAGCGACTTACGGATCGGCAGGGACGAATGATCGAGACCTACGGATCTGAAGGTTGGGAGTTCGAATCCCTCCGGGTGCGCCAGTGTTTGACCTAGTCGGAGATCATTTCGCTGAGTGAGGCTCGGCCTCGCGGCTTCCCGCGTGCCAACGCAGGAGTTTAACACTTGTCTCGGAGACAGGTGTGCAGTTCCGGTTCATGCTTGACCATCGGGTTCCGGTAGCTGGTTGACAGTTTCAAGACGCGGTTCCGGTTCCTGCGCGACAGTCGTTCCGGTAGGTGCTTGACACTTTTCGCCGTGCCTGCGGTTGTTGCGATGCCTGGTTGGTGGGTTCTTCCGTGGTCGTTATCGACTGCGGAAGGGGCCGGGATGCTTGTGGAGCTGCGGGTGGGCGAGCAACGGTATCGGGCGGTGTGGGAGGTGCTGGAGGGCGCCTCGGTGACTGAGGTGGCCCGCCGGTTCGGGGTGTCGCGGCAAAGTGTGCACTCCTGGTTGACCCGGTATGCCGCCGACGGTGGGTTGGGCGGTTTGGGTGATCGGTCGTCGCGGCCGCATGTGTGTCCGCATCAGATGAGCCCGGCGACCGAGGCCCGGATCGTAGAGATCAGGCGGGCGCATGAGGCTTGGGGTGCGGACCGGATCGGCTATCAGCTGGCAAAAGGACGCCGTGGTGCCGATGCCTGGCCGGACCAGTATTTATCGCGCGCTGGTGCGGAACGGTTTGGCGGTGCCCGGGGCAGCGGAGGCGGCGGCGGGCGGATTATCGGCGGTGGGAACGGGCCCGGCCAATGGAGTTGTGGCAGATGGATGTGGTCGGCGGCTTCCACCTGGCCGACGGGACTGGAGCTGAAGGCTATGTCAGCGGGATCGACGACAGCTCCCGGTTCGGGGTGTCGGCCAAGCTGGTGCGGCGGGCGACCGCCGGCCCGGTGTGTGAGGCGCTGCTGGCGGCGCTGCGGCGGCACGGAGTTCCGGATCAGATTTTGACCGATAACGGCAAGGTCTTCACCGGCAGGTTCGGCCCCGCAGGCAGTTCGGCGGAGGTGTTGTTGATCGGGTCTGCGCCGAGAACGGGATCCGGCATCTGTTGACCGCGCCGCGGTCGCCGACTACTACCGGGAAGGTGGCGCGGTGGCACAAGACGATACGTGCGGAGTTCTTGGCTGAGCACGACTATCGGCACGCCACCGTGGAGGAGTTGCAGCAGGCTCTGGATGCGTGGGTGGTCCACTACAACACCGAACGGCCGCACCAGGCGCTCGGGATGCGGCCCCCGATCGAGAGGTTCCAGCTTGCTGCCGGGCCCGGCGTGGAGACCGTCGTCGAACCCAGTGCCGTCCCGGCTGTGCCACCGGCTGCGGTGGTGGAGCCGTCCGCCCCAGATTGTGCGGCTGCCCGGGGTGCAGCGGTGGGTCGACCAGCACGGCCTGATCTCCTTGGGCGGGTTTCGTTACCGGGTGCCGATCGTGCTGGCCGGGGAACCGGTTGAGGCCGTGGCCGCGGAGCATCTGGTGCGGATCTTCCACCGTGAGGTGCTGGTCGCCGAACACGTGCAACGCCGCAAACCCGACACCGGCGACCCGCAGCAGGAGATCCGGCTGCGGCAGGGCAGCCGCCGGTCCCGGCGGCCCACCGACGGGATGGTGGTGACCCGGGTGGTGGACTCCTCCGGGTATGTCTCGTTCGCCGGCACCAACTACCGGGTCGGCAACCGCTGGCGCGGCCGCAGCGCCCAGGTGTGCATCGTCGCCGGTTCGGTGCAGCTGTCCTGCGACGGCCACATCGTCCGGGTGCACCCGATCCGGCACGACCGGGCCAAAGAGCACGGCGCGTTCGCCACCCCGAACGGGCGGCCCCGCCACCGACAGGATGCGCCGGCCGGTGCCAGCGTCAAGGCCACGCCGCTGCGCGGTCGGCCTACCGGCCGAGCCTTGACCC
>CAWILN010000012.1:0-111755 GCA_963836855.1 uncultured Actinomycetota bacterium
GTCGGCGGTCGTTGCTGCGGGTGATGATCACATCTCCGACACTGGCCTGGTTTCCGTCGGCCAGACGCACCTCGCGTCCGGCTGGCGACTGGCCGAGACGATGATCGCGGGCGCGGCGGTTGAGTTCGGCGACCAGGTGCCGGGTGGGGGCGATCATGATCGCGTCGAGCCCTGCCGCCCGGTCGGAAACCCAAGCGGTGAAGGCATCCTCGCGTGGTGGTGGCGAGGTCGCCGACATGGACGCGGCCGTGATCAAGGTAGAAGTCGAGTGCCTCTGGTTTGCCTTCTCGGAGGGCGAGCGATGCTGCTGCTTCGGCGGGGTCGGTGAAGCGATGCAGCTCGGTGAGGCGGAGGGCGCCGTGGGTGTGTTGTGATGTCGCGGAGGACACCGCCGGCGCCGATCGCGGCGAGTTGTTGATCATCACCGACCAGTCGGACACTCGCACCCCGATCGATGGCGAACTGGACGGCGGTGTCGAGGGACAGGGTGTCGGCCATGCCGGCTTCGTCGATGATCACCAGTGTCGACGGGCCGACCGCTGCCGCCCAGTCGGGCAGCTCGCCGTGGTCAAGGGACCAGGTGAGTTTGGCGAGGGTGTCGGTGCGGATGCCGGTTTGCTCGGCGAGGACGGCGGCCGCGGCAGCCGACGGGGCCAGGCCGAGCACCTGGCCGCCGTCTTGGGTCCAGGCCAGGGTGAGGGCGCGCATGGCGGTGGTCTTCCCGGCGCCGGCGGGGGCGATCGCCAGCTGCAGCCGTGCCCCGGAGGTGCACATCTGGCGGACCAGTGAGGCCTGCCCAGCATCCAGTGCGGTGCCGTTCGCCGCCATCTCCAGCAGGGCCAGATCGACCGCCGCCTGCTCGACGGCTGACACCGTCGCGTCGTCCGGCCGCGGTGAGGAGACGGCGCCTCGGCGTCGAGGATCCGCTGCGAGGTGTAGAGGGCGGCGCCGGCGACGGTGTAGACCGACGACCCGTCGACCCGCCGCAACGCCTCCGGTTCCTCGATGTTGTCAGCCGGTGCGGCGAGGGCAACGGACCGGCGATCGAGCACCTCATCGACCAGCAGGTCCACCAGCGCCGCGGCATGTTCAGCGGGCAGGTCGATGGTGCGGACCTGTCGTTGTGCTTCGGCCCGGACATGCCACATCTGCCAGGTCGAGCGGCTTTCCTCCATCACGGCCAAGATGTGATCGGCCGTCTGTGCGACCCAGCGGGCGTCGGCGATCGTGGCGGTCTCGGCGGGCGGCGTGAGCGCCGTCTGCACCATCGACGCGACGGCCGCCGCGTCCGCCCAGCACTGCTGCGGCTTCGTTGAGCCAGGTTGCGCGTTGCTCGGTCAGGGATCGGGGTTCGTGTTTGGCGTCGCGGGTCTCCAAGGTCGCCTGCTGTGCCAGATGCAACGCTTCGACCGGTGTCGGTGGCCGGCCATGATCATGCTGGAACTGGATGGCCAGCTCGCCGCGGCGGGTGTTGATGTGGGCGCGGCGGGTCGACCAGCGTTGGTTCAGTCGGGGGTCGACACCGACGATCTCCCGGATCGGCCGCTTCGCCGGGTCGGTGCCGGGCCGTTCGGCGAACCGCACCCCTAACGTGTCGCGGAGGTGCTGCTCGAGCGCGGTGTTGTAGACGGTATGAGGAAGGGGCTGAGGCCTCGCTCGCAAATAGACGTGGGTTGCCGAAGGCTAACGCCATGGATCGGTAGTGCCAACAGTTGCGGGAGGCCTCAGTGTTTAGACAGCGTACGTTCGTCGGGTTGGATGTGCACGCCCGGTCGGTGGTCGGGCATGCCATGGATGAGCACACCGGCGAGGTGTGGCAGCAGCGACTGCCTACGGATCCGCCCGGTGTTTGGGGTTGGTTGGAGTCGTTGCCGCAGCCGGTGAAGGTGACCTATGAGGCGGGGCCGACCGGCTACGAGTTGGCCCGTTTTCTCCGCGGCCGCGGGGTCGCGTGTCTGGTGGCGGCGCCGTCGAAGTTGACCCGGCCGGCAGGCAATCGGGTCAAAACCGACGCCAAGGACGCGGAGCATCTGTGCCGGCTGTTACGCCTCGATGAGATCGTGGAGGTGATCGTGCCAGATCCCGAGCAGGAGGCGGCACGAGATCTGGTGCGGGCCCGTGAGGATATCCGCGGCGATCTGATGCGGGCTCGACATCGAGCATCGAAGCTGCTGCTGCGGCAAGGCATCGTCTATCCCGGCAGCAAAACCTGGACCGCGGCCTACGAGCGGTGGCTACAACAGCAACGCTTCGACGCCCCACCCCGGCAGCTAGCATTCGAGGACGCGGTGGAAGCGGTGCTGTTGACCACCGACCGGCGGAACCGGCTGGACGCCGCCATCGAGGCCATGGCCGCCGACAGCAGCTACACCCCGCTGGTGCGTCGGCTGGGCTGCCTGCGCGGCATCTCCACCTTGACCGGATTCGGGCTGGCGGTGGAGATCGGGGATTGGCATCGGTTCAGCGGCTCCTCGATCGGCGCCTTCTTGGGACTGGTGCCCACCGAGGACTCTTCGGGAGAATCCAGGTCCCAAGGTTCGATCACCAAGGCCGGTAACGGCCATGCCCGCCGGCTGCTGGTGGAGGCCGCCTGGCATCACCGCAGGAGCTACCGTCATCCCGGCAGACAGATGCGGAACCGCTGGCAGCTGGCCCCCGCCCCGGCCAGGGTCCGCGGCCATGAAGGCAATCGGCGGCTGCACTCACGCTGGCAAACCTTTCAGGCCCGCCGCAAAAGGGACACCATCGCCGCTGTCGCGATCGCCCGCGAGCTCGCCGGCTGGGCCTGGTCGCTGGCGGTCATGGACGGCTAGCCGCCCCTAAACCGTGCACACTCTACGACCGGCAGCAGCAGCGGTGTGGCGCGCCGCGCAGCCTGTGCGGCCGTCCCTCCGGCCTCAAGGGTCGCTGACGCGATCGCTGCCGCGACGACCTACGGCCGCCCTTGACCCCGCAGCCTCCACGGCCGCCGGCAGCCCCATCATCGGGCAGGTCATCGACCTGCCCGCGGCCCGCGGCGCAACACACCGCCAGCAATTTGAAGGAGCCGCCCCACGAACAAGATCATCAACAAATGTCCTTGCCGGCAGGTTGAATCCGGGACCCGCGCGAGGAACGGGATCCACGCGAGACCTATGAACAACCAGCCCCGGCTGGCCACGTTCGCCTTCTGTAGACAGTGATGCCCATTCCAGTCGAACAACCCGTCCTGCGGTAACCAACCCGCGCATATCAGGCTTGACCGTGCGTCGCTCAACACGCCAAACCGGAAGACCCAGCAGCAAGGAAACAGGGCCGGTCGCCGACACCCAGCCAGGCGGCCGGCCCACCCATGCCCAACTTGACAAAACGAACTACATATCAGGTCTCCGACGCGGCAACGTTGGCCTTGAACAGCACCCGGCCGTCGATGGACAGCCAGCGTCCGTCGAGGGTCTGGACCTTGTTCGCTACCGCGACGTGGGTGTGCAGATCCGGGTCGCCGGCCCGGCTGTCGCGGTGGGTGAACGCGGTCGCGACCAGGCCGCGGACGTTGACCTGCCGGATCCCTTGTGGCCCGGTCCGGGTGAACAGGGCATGCTTCTCGATGAACGCCAACGCGTCCTTGACGGCGGCCTGATGGGCCCGTTCGATCACAGCCGCCACCGCCGGTTCGGCGACCGCCCACAAGGTCGACACCGACTTCACCGGCGAGAACGTCAGGTCATAACCGGCAACCGTCTGGGTGCGTGGCCGCGAGTCTTTCGCGATCTGTCCCGCCAGCTCCCGGGCATCGATCGGCTCCCGGCCATGCTCGGCGAGGAAGAACTCCCGGGCCACCTCGGTCCGCACCCGGGCCCGATCAGCCGCCGGCAGCGGCGCGTCGGCCGGCAGGCCGGCCGCCGTATTGATCGCCGCGATGCGTTTGGCCACCTCGAGCCGGAACGGGCTGACATCGCCATCGACGATCTTGAACGGCGCCCCCAGCCGGGCCACATCCTGGAAGTCGCGGCAGGTGAGGTCCGGTCCTTCCAGCTGCTGCTGCCGCAGCTCGGCCAACGGGTGCAGACCGCAGCCGAACAACGCTCGCATCTGCTCCGCGGTCACCGGGTCGCCGGCGGTCAGGCCATCGATCCCGTCCAAGCCGGAACCGATCCACACCCCCGGCGTCTCACCCCGTTCGGTGTAGTAGGACGCCAGCCCGGTATGACCTTTCTCGGTCGCATCCAAGCGCAGCGACCTGCCGGGTCAGATAGTCATAACCTGATCCCGCGGTGAGCTTGTGGAGGCTCATCGTCACACCCACCCGAAGGGGTACATGCCGCCGGGGCGGTCAGGCCGACCCGAGTTACTTCCGACGGTGCATGGGGTGTGTCGGACATGCAAGGTCTGGAGTTCGAGGGGGTACGTCGGACGGAGCTGTCGGCGGTCTAAGTCATCACAGGATTTCAATTTTGACGTGGTGGACCAGGCCAAGTGGCGGAAGGTGATGAGTTAGCAGGCGATCTGGCAGCACGGCGTCGAGAGATCAGTCCCGCAGCAGGGCCTTGCGGACCAGTCGAACAGCACCGCGCCTCAGCGCTTGATGCTGCTTGCCGCGCCTCCTCAACCGCCGGCGATGGTCGCAGGCCCAACAGGTCGCGCCGCTCGTCGAAGCGATTGGGTGCTTCACTGCGGCTGGGGTGGCCGGTAGGCCAGAAGCTCACCGCGACCGTGGAATATGACTGGGCCGAATGCGTCCGGCAAAACTGCTGTGTTGCCGCCTCTCAGATGCAGTGCTCGTCCTCCTTCGAGGTCGGCCTCGCCGGTGAGCATCACGAGGACAGCGAAGCCAGGGTCGAGCGTCGTTTGGCCGTTCAGCGCGACACGCTCTAGCCGGGAGTATGGGTCTGCCGCGTCAGGCAGGACGGAGGACCCGAAACCCGCCGAACGGATCAGCTGGCGAAGCTCCTCGCCACATCGGCTTCGGCATTCGACAGCTTCCAGCGCCAGATTGAAGCCGAGCCCGAGATGGCCGTCACATTCGCCGTCCAAATCGAAGTCTCGCCACTCCAACAGGATGGACAGGTCCTCCTGCTCTTGCAGCTCGACCAGGCACACACTCATTGATCGCGTGCAGGACGCCAGGCGGCACATAGACCACGTCACTCGGATGCACCTCGACTCGGTGAAGCATGCTGAGACGAGTGTCGACGTCTTGGCTTATGACCAGCGACTTGAGGTCGTCGCCGGCTACGTCTTGCTTCAGGCCCAGGTAGACCTCTCCACCTTCGACGATGTACCGGGCCTCGGCTTTGCCGTGCGCCTTGCCGAGGTGCTCAGCTGCGAACGAGACGTGCGGATGCGCGTGGACAGGGAGGCGCTGACCGGCAGCCAACAGCTTGACTAGCAGGCGGGTATCGGCACCGAAACGCTCCATGTGTGCCCGCCGCAGCCAGGCTTCAGGCTGCTCATCGATCGCAGCTTTCAGAGACCGACCATCGGGCAGGATCGTGACACGAGGCGACGGTTCGCCAGCAAGTGTCGTTGTCGATGCGACCCAGTCCTCCGGCTAGCGGTCGCCGGCGGGCGGTTCTCCCCCGAATTCCGTGATCTTCCGGCCGCCCCGGTAAAAGCGGCCCGGCGGACGGTTGGACGGAAGGAGGATTACGTCCATGAAGCTGTCCTTCTTCGTACGAGCGAGGCAAGGAGGCCGCCCACGAAAGAATCGCCAAGCCCGACGGTAGTGGGCTGGCTGACTTCAAGCGTGAAGCCAGGTACGCAGCGGACGACCGCGCCCATCCGCTCTTCGAGCGCGGTGGCGAAGGACAAGGCCGCCGGGCGGACTGGCAGGCCACGGGTGAGCTCGTACTGCTCATCGGTGTAATCGTCGCCGTAGCTGTAACGAGTGGAGGCGATTACGATGCCGTCGCGGAGCGCATCGGCGTACTCGCCGGCTGCCTCACCCAGTGCCAACGACCAGTACTTCGTGTGCACCACCAGGGTCGGGGCTGGGATGAGGGCCTTGAGCGAATCGAGCGCATGCTCCACCTCGGTCACGGACAGAAGGTTGATCGTGTGGCCCACATCCGCCTGGAGCTCGTCCTCGTTCATGCCGTACACATCAATGAGGTCGAGCATCGCATTGCGTACTCGGCCGCGGAAGGCGGGCAGATGGAACGCGGCGTCCTCGTAGTAGACCAATGCTCTGGGCGGGAGCTGTTGCATGTGCCTTCGCAGCGTGGATAAACGCTCGTCGAGCAGCTGCTGGTCTCGCATCGTGTTGAATCCTGAGATCAGAAAGATTCCGGCGTCGCGAAGTTGGGAGCCCAGCTGCTCGCTGAGCGCCAGGGACGCATTCGCCGGGTCGTTGACGTAGATCAGCCTGTTTGGGAACGGCGTCTGCATGTCGATATCGCCGACCTGGATCCGGGTGCCCTGGTCGTACTGCACGACGAGGTGTGGATAGAGGGTGTCGTCGCGAGCGCTGGAGATGTAGTCGCAGGACAGGGGCAGTAAGCGGCGCACATGATCGTTGAGGCTGACCAGGTGAAGCGTGCAGGGCACTCCAAGCCTGCTCATGGCGAGCGCTGCCCGGACCGACGTGCCGCCCAGACTTATCCGGGTGGGAAACCGGCGGGCGAATCTGCGCAGGGTCGCCGAGGAGGCGGCGAAGTGCTCACCGCCGGCACCGTGCTTCATGTGTGCGAGCACTGAGATGATCAAGTTGCGCTCATCGGTAACCGGGACCGACAAGGCGAGTTCGCTGTCCCGGATCTCGTACTCAGCGACGAGTTGCTGCAGCGTCGATGAGGACAGCCTCAGCTCATAGTCGACGCAGCCGCCCAGTCCCAGCACGACACGCGACGCCACGTCAGTACAGCGATGCTTTGCCTGCGGTGTCGAAGAGGTCGATCTTCTGTGCGGCGACAGCCTTCATGGCCTCGATGCAGGGCGGCTGGATGAGGAGCGGTTCGCGGAGGCTCTGATCGGCTAGCACCTCTCGCATCTTCTTGTGATAGGCCACCTTGATGTCACTGGAGATGTTGATCTTGTTGATGCCGAGTTTGACAGCCTCGGCGATCTCGTCGTCGGGGTTGTTCGAGCCGCCGTGTAGTACCAGCGGGATGTCGACCCTGTCCTTGATCAGCTTGAGCAGGTCGAGCTTGAGCTCCGGCTTCAGCGCCTCGGGGTAGATGCCGTGGGAGGTGCCGATGGCGACAGCGAGGCTGTCCACGGCGGTGGATTCCACGAAGGTGAGGGCATCGTCGGGATCGGTGTAGATGATGTCGTCGCTGCCGTCTTCAGCCTGGCTGTCGGTCTGGCCGATGGTGCCCAGCTCACCCTCCACGGAGAGTCCGACAGCGTGGGCGGCGTGGACCACCTTCTTGGAGATGGCGATGTTTTCTTCGAACGGCAGCATCGAGCCGTCGATCATCACCGAAGTGAAGCCGCTGTGTATCGCAGTCAAGATCTGCTCGTAGTTCGCCCCATGATCCCAGTGGATGGCGATCGGCACGGAGGATCGGTGCGCTCGTTGCGTTACCGCGGCGATCATCTCCACGCCGACGTGTTGCACCTCGTCGGGGTGGATCCCCAGGATCACTGGGGCATTCTTCTCCTCGCTGATCTCGATGATGCCAAGGAACATCGCGTAATCGCTGATGTTGAAGGCGGGGACCGCGAAGCTGTGTTCGTGTGCGACGTCCAAGATCACCTTGCCGGTTGTCAGCATGTTGCCCTTCTCCCTTTTGATTAGTTGAAGTTGTGATGGTCGGGGGTGCGCTCCCCCATGGCAGCGGCCGGAGGCTGCTCGTTGTTGCGCGAGAGGTTCAGCTCTTGACAGCGCCGGATGTGAGTCCGCCGATGAACCGCCGTTGGAAGAGGAGGAACAAGATGAGCACCGGGATGGAGCCGAGGATGCTCATCGCCATCATCTGGTTCCACTCATAGGAGTGCTGGCCCATCAGCAACTGGATACCGATGGGAACGGTTCGCATGTCATCGGTCCTGGTCAGCGTCAGCGCGAAGAGGTATTCGTTCCAGGAGATCATGAAGGTGTAGATGCCGACCGCGATGAGCCCGGGAACCGAGATCGGCACCAGGATCCGCCACAGGGCGGTCCATCCGCTGCCCCCATCAACTTTGACCGACTCGTCAAGTTCCCGTGGCAAGGTGTTGAAGTACGCCGTCGTCATGATGATCGCGTACGGCAGCGTGAACACCATGTGGGTGACGATCAGGCCCCCGTAGGTGTTGTACAGGCCGAGGGCCACAAGGAGGCCGAAGTACGGAATGATGAGTGTGATCGGCGGCACCGACTGGACACTGACAATTACGACATTGATGAACCGCTTGAGCCGGAATTCGTACCGGCTGAAGCTATAGCCGGCGAGTATGCCGACGACTAGCGTCAATGCCGTCACCCAGAGCGCCACGATGTAGCTGTTCAGGAAGAACCTCAGCTGGGTCGGATCGGTCAGGATCTTCCAGTACGCGTCGAACGATAAGTTTTCCGTGATGAGCCTCGGAGGAACCTGGAAGACCTCGCCATTCGGCTTCAACGATGTCGACAGCATCCAAACGACCGGGAACCCAGCGAAGACCGCACCGAGGCACAGACCCGCGATCACACCGATCTTCATGCTGAGACGTCGCCGCTGCTTTTGAGTGGTCACGGTGATCACCTCTCCCTTAGCTGCCGCACATAGAAGAACGCCAAGATCATCGTGATGAGCAGGACAATGACAGCACTGGCGGACGCGGTGGCGAACTCGTAACTGCTGAAGGCCTGCTTGTAGGTGTAGGTGCTCAGCACTTCCGTAACATTCAGTGGCCCGCCGCCGGTGGTCAGCCAAATGAGCGCGAACTGCTGCGATGTCCAGATCAGATCCAGCACGGCCATGCTGATCAGAACCGGTTTCAGCTGCGGGATCGTGATGTTGAAGAACTGCTGGATGGGGTTGGCGCCATCTACAGCGGCTGCCTCGTAAAGATCGGAGGAGATCCCCTGCAGACCGGCGAGCAGGCTGATCATAAAGAACGGGTATCCGGACCAGATGTTGATGAAGGTCAGCGCCCACAGCGCGGTGCTCGGATCGGCGAGCCAGTTGACCTCAGTCCCCAGGATGCCGAAGGTCGTCAGGATGTAGTTGACCACACCGAACGGATCCAGCATGAGTCGCCAGATGACTGCCACCACCGCAATCGTGAACAGCCACGGCAGAATGTAGACCACGCGGAAGATGGCCTTGGTCAATCCACCCAACAAACCGGTGTTGAGCATCATCGCAAAGGCCAGCCCCAGGACGAGGTGCGCGATGGTGCTGAGCGTGATGAAGAGGAAGGTGTTCTTGATCGCTGTCCAGAAGACGGGGTCGCTGAGCACCTTGGTGTAATTTGCCAGGCCGGCGAAGACGGGGTTTTTCTGGACGATCACGTTGTCTTGAAACGAGTAGCTCACCACCATCGCGATGGGGATCACCAACAGGACAAAGATCAGCAGCATCGTCGGCGAGATATAGCCGTATGGAGCGAGACTCCTCAGGGTAAAGGGTCGTCTCCTGTCCCGTGCCGGGGAAACCGAGGGCTCTGCCTCCAGTGTTGCGGCTTCGGGTAAGACCGTGCGGTCGATGTGCGCGGGTCCCATCGAGTATCTCCTTGGATCGGGGGGCCGCACCGGCGATCCAGCGCGGCCCCACGGAGGTGAGGAAGGGCCTCAGATCACAGACGCCCAGGACTGTTGCGTCTTATTGAGAGCGTCGTCGACACTCTGCTTGCCAGTGAGCACGAGCTGGAGATTCTCATCGAAGGTACGCATCAGCTCTTCGGACTTCGGCAGCCCCACAAACTCGTTCGCCGGGTACCCCTCCTTGTAAATACTGAAGGCGGTCTTGAACAGCGGATCACTCTTGCTGAAGTCCGGCTCCGCGGTGTTGTTGCCCGGGAAACCGTTCGCCAACGTGCTCAGCTTGGCGTTCGCCTCCTGGCTCATCAAGAACTGGACCAGCTTGAACGCCTCTGCCTTGTGCTCCGAGGAGTCAGCGATCCCAATGCCCCATGACGCGTACGGCAGGCCGCGCTTGCCGGTGTAGGAGTCCTCGGCCGGGATCGGCGCCACCGTGAAGTCCAGGTTGGGGCTGTTCTTCTTGATGAGATTGATGTGAGCCAAGGAGTCGATCATCATGCCGACTTGCCCAGCGGTGAACTTCTCGACCTTGTCCTGCTCTTTCATGGTCAGCGAACCGGGCGCAATGACGTCCGCATCGTTCAAGCTCTTGACATACTCGACAGTGCTTTTCACCGGAGGGCTGGTGAGGTTGGGCTTGCCGTCTGGGGTGAGCATGCTGCCTCCAGACGCCCACAGCCACGACATCACGTCGTTCTGGATGCCGTTCGGTACGGCGGTGTCAAGTGGCAAGGCCCAGCCTTTGACGTTGCCGCCCAGCGCGCTGACCTTCTTGGCCGCATCGAGGAACTCCGAGCGGTTGGTCGGAACTGCCTGGACGCCCGCTTTCGACGACAGGTCCTTGTTCACGAAGAGCGGGTAGACGAAGTTGACCACCGGGATCATGTAGGTCTTCCCGTCCACCTTGACCTGGCTGGCCAGCTGGCTTTCGTCATACTTCGCCTCCGCCATAAGCGCGGAGAGGTCGGTGATCCCACCCTGCTTGGCGAAGTCGTTCACCCAGGCACCGTCCAGTCCCACGACGTCGGGCAGAGTCTTCGACGCTGCCCCGGACACCAGCTGCTGCTTGGTCGATGCGTAGGGCGCGCTCAACAGCTTCACCTTGATGTTGGGGTTCTGGGATTCGAACTGCGTCATGAGCTCCTGAAATGCGCCTTCGGGTAGCTCCGGTGCCCACCACTGGGCAAATTCCAGCGTGACGGGTCCTCCCTGCTCACTTGACCCAGCGGATCCCTCGCCACTGCCAGTGCCACAACCGACAGCTCCGACAGCAAGCATCGCCGCCGTGATCACTCCCAGGAGTCGCTTCGCGCGACTCTGAACCCTGGTACTCCCTTCAGTCATGTCGTCTCCTTGTCTCCGACTTTTCCCGTGGTGTGCAAGTCTGCGCGATTCTAACTTGTGGAAGTCTTCCAATGCAAGACCTAGTACCGCAATATAGATAACAGATCAGCATAGGATGGCGAAAAACTGCACATATCCTCGGAGTTGATGGATGTGTACCCAGCTGTGAGAGTTCGAGGACGAGCCGAATCGACGAAGCTTTCAGAATCGAGCTACAACTTGCTGCAAGATTTGCTGTACTCTGCTGGTCTACGCCAGTATCGATGGAACGATCAGGCATATTTGTTGCGGCTGCCGCAAGACAGGAGCAGACCCGGTGAACGTGAATGTTGACACTGAGGACAGGCAGCGTCACTTACCTGCCGGGCGGAAGGCCCGACTTGCCGCGTATGTGGCAGAGGCCGGACAAGTGACCGTCGGAACGCTTGCGGAACGCTTCGGCGTATCGATCGACACGATCCGCCGGGACCTGGACCAGCTCAGCGCCGAAGGTGTCCTGGTACGTACCTACGGCGGAGCCGTCAGCTTGTCGACCGTCTCTCGAGTCGATAGGGCGGTGGACGTGCGGCTCAATCTGCAGAAGACCGAGAAGGAGACGATTGCGGCACTCGCCGCGTCATTGGTCGAGGATGGGTCCACCATCATGATCAATGGCGGCACGACCACACTCGCCCTCGCGCGGCACCTACACAATCACCGAGACCTAACAGTGGCTACGAACAATCTGCTCGTGCCGCCAGCGATGTCGCCGCCAGTCATCCGAGACCTATACGTTTTCGGGGGTGCAGTCCGCTCGATCACGCAAGCCACCATCGGCCCCGTCAGCCTCCGGGTGGCGGGAGGTACCGAGCTCGACATCCGTTGCGATCTTGCTCTGATCGGGGTCGGTGCGGTTTCAGTTGACGCCGGCTACTCAACGAGCAACCTGGGAGAGGCGGCCATGATGCGGGAGATGATGTCTCGAGCAGCACGCGTTGCAATACTGGCAGACTCCTCCAAGTTCGGTCGCCGGCTTTTCGCCCAGATCTCCGAGCTTGGAACTGCCGACTACCTCATCACAGACTCAAGCCCACCGCCTGATCTCCTCGACGCGCTTTCCGAGAACGATGTCGACCTAATAACTCCAGAAACAGCGACATCACGCGATTGAGAAGTCGTACGTTTCCGCGCGCAGCCGAAGCCACGCGGGCTTACGCTGTCGCGATCCTTTGTCAAGTTCCGGTACCCGCTTGACGAACGGTCAGCGGGATATGTCAAGTAACAGGCTCTTGCCCGACGAGCGCGCCCTGAACCTGTTCGCCGGGCGCTGATAATCCCGCGGGTCGGTGCCGAAACGATGTATGACTTGGTAGGTCCTTACCGTGCTCGCTCCAGCTCCCTCGCCGAGGACTGCTGGACGTAGGCCAATGCTTGTTGCGCCGATGGGTCGGCGAAGCGTCGGCCCAGCTCGGCAACGGCAACATCCTCGACCCTCTGGTGTATCCACCAGAGGTGGCCCTGTGGATCGCGTACCCGTGCCACACGCTCCCCGAAGGCGAGCTCGGTCGGATGCGTGACTGGCCGAGCGCCGGCTGCCACAGCGCGACCGAACGTCTCCTGGCTGTCGGCGACGTAGACCCGCAGATGCGCAGGTGCAGGACGCCACTCTGGCTGCGCGTCGAACAACATGATCACAGATTCCCCGAGCTCGACCTCGACGTGGCCGATGCGGCCGTCGGGGCCCAGCATCCGCGAGCCCAGTGTCTCCTGGGCGTCGAAGGCGGTCTCAAGGAACGCAATCTCGGCCTCGGTGTCCGAGCTGATCACCCACGGGTCTACCCGCGCGTAGCGCGGAGGAACCGGCACTGTCTCAGATCCACTAAGCATGCAGCCAGGCTGGCATGGCCCTCTGATAGCGAGCGAGCTAGACGTCGGCTCAAGCAAGTGCTCGCCGCCAGGTTCCACAGACCGGCGCGTTGCCACAGGCCCTCCACTAGCGTTGCCGCAAGCCGACAGGCTTGCGGACACTTTGGCCAGTCAGATGCGGAACCACGAGCGGCGCACCCCTGGCTCGTAGCCGAAGCTTGAAGGAAAACCGGCCGTAGGCATTGCTCAGCTCCCGGCGGACAGGACCGCAAGCGGGTAGATGAGGGGAGGAAGGGTCGAGCCCAGAGTTAGCACGATCGTCTTCGTCCGCGCCCGGGTAAGCACAACGTAGAGAAGCTTCGAACCCACCGGCATAGGGGTTCGCTTTCCATGCCGAAGTAGTCGTTCCCGCGCAGTACGACAATCGTGGCGTCAGCCTCCCGTCCTTTTGACTGATAGAGGCCCATGAGTTGGATGTCGGCGGGGTCATCGACGTCGCTGTACGTCAGCAGCGAGACCTGTCGGTCCGTCAGGCGCTCCCTGAGGAAATCGAAGCCACTCTGTGGGAATGTCGCGGCGCGGCAGAGACGCGGGCCGAGCAAGGCGCGGAGAATCACAGCGCTACGTCCACGCCCGCACGCCACGCGTCAGGCCGATTGCATCAGGCACCTGCGTGACGAGGTTAAGGATTTCCGGGATGCTGGTCGCGGCACGAGACTGGAATCGAGCTGGGAGAGGCGAGCGCTCAGTGTTACCGGTGTAGCGACTTGTCCGGCGATCATCTGAGCGAGTTGGGGCGCGTTACTCCCCCGCTCGGTACTCGTGACGAAGATGCCCAGTCCCCGGCGGATCCCTTCCATCGTCGTCGCCCGCGGCGTAACGCAGCATCTCAAACTGAGCCTGCAGGGCACTGGCCACGGAGTCTGGCTATCTCATGGGCGATGCTCAGGTTGTTCAAATGATCCGAGAGAGACGCGGTCGCATCGACGTGACGACTGAAGATGCCAACCGACTCGTGACCAGCATCGCGAAGCTCAGTCACCAGTGCAGAGACCAGCGCGCCTTCGGCCGACAGATCGGCGTGATGACCCACCTCCAACATCTCACTGTCCAGTGCCGCCTTGACGGCGTCGTGCTCGAAGCTGCGTTGCCGGATCGCGACGGCCGCTGCGGGGAGAATGTTGGTCGAATCGCGGTGCGAGACATCGGGAAGGCGGATCGCCCGGGCTCCTGGCAGTGCTAGTGCGGCGGCAACACGCTCCGGGCCGACGCCTACGGCGCCCGGCAGATTGGTGTAGAGCGGCGCTCCAGGTGCCGCCGGATCGCCGGAATGTCGAGCAGTTTGAGCGCCAGAGGGAGCAGGTCGTCGTAGGTGATCCCGCTGGAGGCTCCAAACAGCTTGGCTTCGCTCGGGCTGATCAGCGTGGGGATAGATAGCCCAATCGCGCCGCCCCATCTGCGGATGAGGTGCCAGGCGAAAGCATGGAACGTGGTGATCTCCACAAAGTCCGCTTGGGGACCAAGGGTGCCGCTCGTCTGGTCGACGATCTGCCCGACCGCGGCGCGAGAGAAAGAGAGAAATAGCGCTCGCCTAGGGTTTGCGCCGGATGCCCATGCGTGGTCGAGAATCTTACGGACCGCAGCGGCCGCAACCGTGGTCTTGCCCGTTCCGGCACCGCCCAGCACCACCAGAACGGGATCCTCCGCGTTGAGAACTAGTTCCTCCCCTGGACGTGGTTCGAACCTCACGGGGCGTCCAGGGTGATGAGCGGATTGGTTGGCGCGCTGGCCTTGCTTTGCTTGAGTACCGCCGCTGCCAGAGGAGGTGTAGTGCCCGCGGGCAAGGCTTCGATGAACGGGCGATGCAGACCGCCCTTTTGCTTGAGCGCCCAGACACATTTCTCGGCTAGCTCGCTGTCGTCGATCGAGTCGACATCCAGCTTCAGGCCTGATCATCGTTGAGGCTCACTAACGCCTCCCTGAGCTCCTTCGACAACAGGCCATCAACGATGGCTCGCTCGACTGCAACACGTTCGGGAAGACGGACCACCATCTCCGCAATCGCGCAAAGCTCGTCGATCAGGTCTTGATCAGTCCCCAGCTTGTCGTGATCGAGGACGATCCGGACGGCTAATCCAAGTTCCGCTGCCAGTTTGGCGATCTTGGGCAGCTCCTGCTTGCCGCCCTCGCCACCTCCGGCTGAGGCTGGTACGAGGCGCATACCGAAGGCCGACAACGGTGCCTTGTTCTCATCGCGGAATTGCCGCCGCGACACGGTGGTGGAGGTCTCCATATCATGCCTGCCTTCGAGGAGCACGACCGTCCGTGCCGACATCGCTGGTCCGAACAGTGTGAACAGGTGACGACGCCGAACCCGCTCCTTGCGATCTGGGCTCCTACTGAGTTGAGACGCCTGACGACTGCCGGTGCTGCGCGTCAGACGCAGCAGTTCCGTCGTCTCGAAGGCCCGAGGTACCTCTGGCTGGCGGGTTGTCAGCCATAGTTGTCCAGCTTGGCGGCGCAAGCGAGTGGCAAGGTACTCGCCAGAAGCTGCGTCGAGCTGGTCGCCAAAGTCGTCCGCGATCAGGATTGCATCACCTGCTTGAGCTGCAGCCGAGGCCTCGGCCGCAGCCAGGATTGCCGCCGTCGTCGAGCCGTGAGCGGACAGTGGTAGAGCTCCAGCCGTGTCCAGATTGAGTGTCGGTTGCACGGCACGCAGCAGGGCCGCCAGCGATCCATCCTCTGCGGTAAAGCCGATTGCTGCCGTGGGGTCTGAGGGATCCAGCTTGAGGAGGCGCCGAGCGCCGTGCTCTGTCACCAGTTTGAGCGCAGCCTGCACCTCGTCGCTCTCGGCCAACGTCTGAGTCGCATCGGCGATGTTCTCGGCGAACTCCTGCAGCGTCTCACTCAAAGCATCAGGGTCCGGGTGATTGGCCAGACGACGCAGCGCTCCCTCAGCGCGCACCTGCAGCGGTTGGTTTCGGTCAAGAACAAAGGCGCGAAGAAGCTCTCGTTCAGCACGGGGGACACGAGCATCGGACTTCGGGTACTCGATCCAATGTTGGAGATGTTCTGCATCAGGGTCGTACGGAGGCAATAGCGCAGCCGGACGCCCAGCTCGGCGTCGCCGTCCTCGTCTTCATCCGCAATTTCGCCCGTCGTTGGACTTAGCAGTTCGAGCCGATCTTGCAGTACCTGCTCAGTCTCGTCAGCGAGCTGCAGGAGGGAGATTTCGATATACGTCAACGGGGTCGCTGTCTCCTCCCCTTGATCAACCGGTAATGGTGCCTTGGGAAGCGGCCGGAACACATCCAATTCGCTCGGCCGCGACATGACGCTTCGCGGCTCCAGAACCCGGCGCAAGGCTGCAACTAGGTCCGATCTACCAGCCCGCGGCCCGCCGACGACCACGACGTGCTCGCGTGGAAAGAGCACAAACGACTCGAAACCTCGGAACCGTGTGATCTGAACTCGTGCGATCCGCAAGATCATCTCCGTCGATCGGTCGACCGGTGGCGCCTCGCGCACCCCCTTTGCAGACGCCCCATGCGACCGCAACAGTGGTCGAGATTATCCCGCCGACCGGCGCCCGGCTTCGGAAAGCCTCCGAAGGAGCGACGGCGGGTAAACCCGAACGCCTGACGGAGCAAGAGCACAGCTAAAGCAGTTCCGCCCGGCCGACAGCTCAGGGCGACGCAACAAGATCATCCCTCCGATGGCTCGCTGGACCCTGGCGGCGTCCCGTATGACCCGTCCTTTGAAACGCCCGATGAGGGTGGGCGGATTCTATGAGTCGATGCAACACATGAGTGTCATGAGGGCATTTGCTCCTCGCTTGGGAGGCTATCTCAGCGGGTTGGTGTGGAGGCTGTTTCTTTGGCGAAACGGGATGCCGGGGTGTCGTAGCCGAGGCCTTTGCGGGGGCGTTCGTTGAGTTCGGCGATGACGTAGGTCGACGTGGGCTGGGTGAGTGACTGCGAGGTTGTGCCCTTCGGGAAGTACTGACGGAGGAGGCCGTTGTAGTTCTCGTTAGCGCCTCGTTGCCACGGGCTGGAGCGTTCGGCGAAGAAGATCCGGACACCGGTCGCGGCGGTCAGGTCTTGGTGCTTGGCCATCTCGACGCCCTGGTCCCAGGTGAGGGTTCGTTTCATGTGGGCCGGCATCGCGGTGAAGGCTCCGGTGACGGCGGCGTTCACGCTGGCGGCGGTGTGGTCATGGGGCAGGTTGACGATCACGCCGTATTGCGTGGTGCGCTCCCGCAACGTCACCATGGCCGACGCCGAGCCGACGCCGATGATCAGGTCACCTTCCCAGTGGCCGGCCTCGAGCTTGGTCTCGGCCGAGGCCGGGCGCTGGTCGATCATCGTCTTGTTGGCGATCGTGG
This sequence comes from uncultured Actinomycetota bacterium, assembly GCA_963836855.1. Lineage (GTDB taxonomy): Bacteria > Actinomycetota > Actinomycetes > Propionibacteriales > Propionibacteriaceae > Microlunatus. Next base: position 17,220 of record CAWILN010000012.1, read on the forward strand.
GGCCGTGCCCGGTCCGGGTGAGCCACCGCGACTTGCGGATCCGCCGGCCGGTGCGCAGCTTCAGGCAGTACCTCTTGTGCAGGGTCGTGTTGTCCCGCAGCAGTAGCTCCCGGTAGATGGTCTCCGGGCACAGACGCATCGACAGATCATCAGGGTAGGTCTTCCTCAGCCAGCCACAGACCTCATCGGGTGACCAGCACCGGTTCAGCTTGCGCTGCACCAGCCGCCGCAGCGTGATGTTGGCGGTCAGCTTGCGGGCCCGCGGGCGGGCTCGTTGCTGCCGTGCGTCGTGGTCGGCGGTCCGCGGCAGGTAACGGCCCTCAGCGGATCGGTGCCGATCCAGCTCGCGTTTGATCGTCGACGGATGCCGGCCCAGCTCGGCGGCGATCCGACGCAGCGAGCAGCCCAACCGGAGCAGGTCGGCGATCTGCAACCGTTCCCGGACATCGAGGTAACGGCCCGACCACACCACTCGCGGCGCCCGGACGCGGGTCTGGTACTGGTGCGCTCGTCGAATAGTCGTCCCGCTGCGTCGGCTCATGCCCAGGACTCTGCAGGCGCTCGTGTTCGTTTCGCCGGACCTCATCAGCTGCCAGTACGTGTCGACCAGCTCCGCACGCTGCTGCTGCTTCTTCGACAGCACGACGGTGCGATCGGCGTACTGCCGCGAGGACCGTAGGGCCTCCTCATGCGCAGCTGCCGCAGCCTGCCGCTCACCTAGCTTCGCCGCGGCGCGCTGCCGTTCAGCCCTGGCCGTGACCTGGTCGGTCAGCCGGAGCAGACGCTGCGCACCTTTGACGGTGAACCCAGCGGCGCGGAGTTCGCAGAATCGCCGGTCTAACCACCGATACCCGGTCGACCGGCCAACCCCAGCCGCGGACGGCGGCGGCATCAGCGCCGGTGCCGGCGTCATAAACCGCCCAGAACCGAGCCTCCGTATCGACGGCGACGCGAAGGTGATGCCTACCGGGGCCCGCCGCCACCTCGGCTTCCCAGGCAATCGACTTCGCCGACGCCAACCCCATCACCGCCTCTGTCTCAGCGATGCTCTTCCCGCCGCGTCGATGCGCGACGTAGGCCTCGCGGAGCCATCGGTAGCCAGTCTCCTTCCCGATGCCGGCCTCCCGGGCTGACCTATTGAGACCCCTGCCTTCCCTCACCGACGTGAGAAATCGGACACCTGCCGCTGACGAGGAACTGAGATGCATGTCGAACCACCTTGTGAACAAGGCGTTGCTTCGACCGATAGAACCTGGGTGGGTGGGGACTGACGCAACGACCTATATTTGCTCGAATTGATGCCGCCCGGATCCAAAAGGATCCGTCGACGCGACCGCCGACGTCGCCCGCGCACCTTTGGGTTTCTGAGAGCAGCAAGCTTCAATCGGCATCGTGTGGGTGTCCGCAGATTTCGAGGGCGAACGCTCTGCGGTCTTAGGTCTGGCTCAATGGGGACAACGATAGGGAGGGTTCATGCCAGTCGCGTCCAACGATGAGCGAACGGCGACGGTGGGAATAACTCAACAAGAACATCTGGTACGCCCGTTCCAGGACAGCGAACGGCTTATGACGCTGCTCGAGGTTTCGCAATTGCTCGGCGTGCCGGTAGCCACGCTTTACGGTTGGCGTCACCGCGGTGAGGGGCCGGCCGGTTACCGGATCGGGCGCCATGTTCGATATCGGCGGGCGGCCGTCGAGGCGTGGATCGAGACGCAGGCCGACCACCGGCCCGTCTGGTAATGACATGAGCGGTTTTGTCGAAAAGAGGACGACTGGTCGGTGGCGGGCCAGGTATCGCGGACCGGACGGTCGAGAGCGCTCCAAGACATTCGACCGGCGGGTGGACGCGGACCGCTGGCTGGCCGGGGTGTCCTTCGCGATCGCGCGCGGGGAATGGACTGACCCTGCTCGTGCTCGGGTGACAGTGGGCGACTGGTCTCGGCAATGGTTGACGGCGAAGGCCCCCTCACTGAAGGCGACCACGCGCGAGTCGTACAGGTCGATCCTGAAGACCTGCATTTGGCCGACATGGGAGCGAGTGCCGCTTGCTGCCGTGACGCACATCGAGGTGGCGGCCTGGGTGGCGCGACTGTCCGCACAGGTGGGCGCATCAAGGTGTCGGAAGTCGGCGATCCTGCTGAGCGGCATCATGTCGGCCGCTGTACGTGATCAACGAATTTCGCGTAACCCGTGTGACGGCGTTTCACTCCCCCGGCCACCTGATCATCGCCAGCGTTTCCTAACGATGGCCGAGCTCCAGGACCTGGCAGATCGCGCCGGCGCATACCGGCTGATGATCTTGGTGCTCGGCCTCTGCGGGCTGCGGTTCGGCGAGTGTGCCGCACTGCGCGTCCGCTCGGTCGATCTGATGCGACGTCGGCTTCGGGTGTCAGAGTCGGTGTCGGAAGTCAACGGGCACATGATCTGGTCAACGCCGAAGACGCACCAATCACGCGACGTGCCCATCCCTCGGTCACTGATCGATGCCTTGGTTGCCCAGGCTGCAGGCAAGAAGCCAGAGGAGGTGCTCTTCAACAGTCCGAACGGCGAGCCGATCCGGCTCGCAATTGGCGGCAGCGAGTGTGGGACCCAGCGGTCGCCGCGGCCGGCCTCACCGGATTTACGCCTCACGACCTTCGACACACCGCAGCGTCCCTGGCGATCGCGTCTGGCGCGTCGGTGAAACACGTACAGCGGATGCTCGGTCACAAGGACGCCGCGATGACATTGAATGTCTACGCGTCGCTGTTTGAGGACGACCTAGACGACGTCTCCAACCGCCTTGACGCGGCCCTGCTGGAAGCTGCACACAAAGCTGCTGCGGCCTGTCAAGTTCCGGTACCCGCTTGACGAATGAGTTCCGGTACCTGCTTGACATGATCAACATTGTTCTTCGGGTTGGGTGGTTCCGCGCCGCTGCTAAGAGCGCCGGGTTAAGGGGTCGGGGTCAAGGCGCGGCCGGCAGGCCGACCGCGCAGCGGCGTGGCCTTGACGCCGACCCCGGCCGGCGCATCCTGTCGGTGGCGGGGCCGCCCGTTCGGGGTGGCGAACGCGCCATGCTCTTTGGCCCGGTCGTGCCGGATCGGGTGCACCCGCACGATGTGGCCATCGCAGGACAGCTGCACCGAACCGGCCACGATGCAGACTTGGGCGCTGCGGCCGCGCCAGCGGTTGCCGACACGGTAGTTGGTGCCGGCGAACGAGACATACCCGGAGGAGTCCACTATCCGGGTCACAACCAGCCCGTCGGTGGCGCGCCGGGACCGGCGGCTGCCCTGCCGCAGCCGGACCTCCTGCTGCGGGTCGGTGTCGGGTTTGCGGCGTTGCACATGCTCGGCGACCAGCACGTCACGGTGGAAGATCCGCACCAGATGCTCCGCGGCGACGGCCTCCACCGGCTCCCCGGCCAGCACAATCGGCACCCGGTAACCGAACCCGCCCAAGGAGATCAAGCCATGCTGGTCGACCCACCGCTGCACCCCGGGCAGCCGCACGATCTGCGGGATCGGCTCCACCACCGGCGCCGGCGGCACGGCCGGGACGGCACTGGGTTCGACGACGGTCTCCACACCAGGCCCGGCAGCAAGCTGGAACCTCTCGATCGGGGGCCGCATCCCCAACGCCTGGTGCGGCCGGAGGGTGTTGTACTCCTCGACCCAGACATCCAACGCGGCCTGCAGCTCCTCCACGGTGGCGTGGCGGCGATCATGGACACGGAGGAACTCGGCACGAATCGTCTTGTGCCACCGCTCCACTTTCCCTGTGGTGGTAGGAGATCGGGGCGCGGTCAGCAGATGCCGGATCCCGTTCTCGGCGCAGACCCGGTCGAACAACACCTCCGCCGAACTCCCCGCGGGCCCGAACCGACCGGTGAAGACCTTCCCATTATCAGTCAAAATCTGATCGGGGATCCCGTGCCGCCGCAGCGCCGCCAACAATGCCTCGCACACCGGCTTCGCGGTGGCCCGCCGCACCAGTGTTGCCGACACTCCGAACCGGGAGCTGTCGTCGATCCCGGACACCGCCTTCAACTCAGTCCCATCGGCCAGGTGGAAGCCACCGACCACATCCATCTGCCACAACTCCATCGGCCGGGCCCGTTCCCACCGCCGATACTCCGCCCGCCGCCGCCTCCGCTGGCCCGGCACCACCAGCCCATTCCGCATCAGCGCCCGATAAATGCTGGTCCGACCCGGCACCAGCGATACCCCATCCCGGGTCAGCTGGTAGCCGATCCGATCTGCACCCCAGACCGGATGCGCCCGCCTGATCTCCACGATCCTGGCCTCCACGACCGGGCTCATCTGATGCGGACAGCCATACGGCCGCGACGACCGATCACCCAACCCCTGATCGGCGGCATACCGGCGCAACCAGGTGTGCACACTCTGCCGCGACACCCCGAAACGACGTGCCACCTCCGTCACCGAGGCGCCATCCAGCACCTCCCACACCGCCCGATACCGTTGCTCGCCCACCCGCAGCTCCACAAGCATCCCGGCTCCTTCCGCAGTCGATGACGACCACGGAAGAACCCACCAACCAGGCATCGCAACAACCGCTGGCAGCGCGAAAGTGTCAAGCACCTACCGGTACGACTGTCGCGCAGGAACCGGAACCGCGTCTTGAAACTGTCAAGCAGGTACCGGAACCCGATGGTCAAGCATGAACCGGAACTGCACAAAAGCTGCTGCGGCCTGTGTGCGGCCTGAGCCCTCGGCGGAGATCATCGAACTGCCTGAGTGGACTGCCCGAACAACGCCCTGACTAGGCCAAAGACGTCGGCGCCCCCAGCAGGATTCGAACCTGCGACACGAGGTTTAGGAAACCTCTGCTCTATCCCCTGAGCTATGGGGGCTGACTTGGGAATACGCCGCGAGTCGTCTTCCCTCGTGCCATTAGCTTGCCATACTCTTGTGACAAATAGTGCTTGCCAACGACCACCAGGAGCAGCGTAGTGGCACGCTCGCGCCGCCAGTGGGGATCGGTCCGGTCCCTGGCGAGTGGTCGCTATCAGGCGCGTTACCTCGATCCGGACACGCGCCGGATGACGCCCGCGCCACAGACCTTCACAACCAAAAGTCGGGCAGACAGATGGCTGGCTACGAAACGGACTGAGCTCGATGCAGGGACCGCCGTTGACGACAAGGCCGGCAATCAGCCGCTGCGCGAGTGGTGGCCCGGTTACTGGCGATCAACTCAAAGCCGTAAGCCCCACACGCGCCTTGGCTATGAGACTGCGTGGCGGTTGCGGGTCGAGCCACGGTTCGGTTCGATGCCGGTTCGCCGGATCAAGCCCTCCCATGTCGATGACTGGGTTGCCGACATGATCGAACAAGGCCTGTCTGTTTCCAAGATCACCGAATCGCTAGGAGTGCTCAAGCGTGTACTCGATCGGGTCGTGCGGGATCGGGTCATCGCCACTAATCCATGCTCCCTTCGAGCCGTCATATTGCCCAAGCGCCCACAGATGGAGCGCCCGGTCCTCTCCCCTGCCGAGGTTGAAAAGCTCGCCCAAGCTATGAACCACGAATCCGATCGAGTGCTGGTTCGACTGCTCGCCTTCGGCGGGTTGCGAATCAACGAATGCTTTGCCCTGCGGTGGTCCGATGTCGATCTTGAGCGGAAGACACTCGCCGTGCGTCAGAGCGTTGCCGACGTCAATGGGCGTTTGATCGTCGGCCCCACCAAGACGTACGCAACGCGAACGATCACGCTGCCCGATGCCCTTCGGGCGCAGCTACTCACTCTCAAAGATTCACTGTCGTCTATAGATCTTGTCTTCCCCAGCCGCGGCGGTGGTTACCGCCGTTACAGCAACTGGCGACGTGACGTGTGGAACCCGGCATGCGAAACCTCCGGCGTCAGTGCGCGGCCCCATGATCTTCGGGCGACGTGCGCATCGCTCTTGATCGACGCGGGGGCCAGTCCCAAAGATGTTCAGGCCCACTTAGGTCACGAGTCCGTTGAGACAACGATGCGCTGGTATGCCCGCGTCCGCCCAGGTCGCTCCGAGGATCTCGCCACTCGCCTCAACGCTCTAATAGCCGAGGGAGCGTAGAGCTCTTAGCCCGGATCGCGGACTTGCAACACCGCGACGCACTTGTTTGTGCGGACAGCTGAGTCATCCATGCCGCTATGTCGATCTGCCTCACCGCAGCAAGCGGTACACGCTCCAATGGTGACCGGATGCATATCGTCAGGATCGCTGGGTACCCGCGAGAGGTCGCCTTTCGTGACGAGGACCGGCGCGTCGCGCTCTTCCTCGGAGACCGCATTACCAGTCAGGCCGCTGATCAGCCTGCGCCTCGATCCACGCCTCCACAGCCGCTCGCCGGTATCGAACATGACGTCCAATCCGGTAACCGGTCGGGCCCTCCCCGCGTTGACGCCAACGGTAGAGCGTGGCTACCGGCACGCCGAGCAATTGCGAAACCTCAAGCAGCGTCATGAGCCGTTCGCTGCCCTGGAACGGGCTGACCCGGCGTTCTGGCAATCGAGTCACATCCACCGTCGCCGTTCGCTCATTGTTGGACGCGAGTGGCATGAAAACCTCCCTATCGTTGGGCTCCATTGAGCCAGCTCTGTAACCGGCAAGCATTAGCTTCGAAATCTGTGGGCACTTGGCGATGCTGACTCTTAGAAACCCGAAGGTGCGCGGGCGACGTCGGCGGTCACGTCGACGGACCCTTCCTAGCCACGAGGCTCAAATTCGAGCAAATCTATGTCGTTGCAGCGCGGCACCGCAGCGTGATCTTCTTGCCTCGCCCTCAGTGGTCGACCTATGGGCATTGCCCGCGGGCCTCCCTTGGGTGACATACGTTCGCGATCGGAACGCGTCCCGGTAGCCAGTCTCAGTAATGCCGATCTTGACATGATCGGTCGACAGAGGCCGGTCTTGTGAGCGGCTGGGATCAAAGCCCGCAGACCTCACACGTCACCGGCTAGTCCCGAGCGCCGAAAGTCAACGGCCACCAATGATCAGCGAAAACCCACGACATCATCAAGATTCCGAGGGCGACGTCAGTCGAAGCGTGCGAACGCTCGCGCTCAACCAAGCAACGTGCAAGGACGTGAGACAGATGTGACGCGTGTACTGAAGACTATTCCGACGGGTGGGCCTGCCGTGCTGTGCCTTAGGGAATCGTGCGAGGCAAGGAAACGCCAGGATTCGGATGCTGGACCCGCCGGTCGAATCGACACGTGAGGTGGAACTCGGCGACGCTATGATCATGTTGTTCGACGCGCGGCCGCCCGGCTGGCCGCCCACGCCTGCGCATCTAAGGATCTACATACTTCCGGCACGCGACACACGTTCAACCGCGCCCTGACGGCCGGCGCGCGAGCGGATCGGCCCGGCCGGTCTCTTCCGGTCGGAGTCGCGCTGGCGAGAAACGGTCCAAGATCATCCATTTGTGCGTCGACATGCATCAGCGAAGCTGCTGCTCGCCGTCGAACCCTCAAGATCTGGCAGCGACCGCGCGACCCCTAGCACCGTCAGGACCTGGCTACGCATCACTGCCTCCAAACAGCTCCACGGGTGAGTCCATGTGTCACGATCAGACGCGAGGTGATCGCGACCTGATGGACGTCAGTCAGGCATGGCAGCGGGAACCGGCTAGCGGTTACACACTGACTGAGATCGGTACGTCCCGGGACCCTTCGTGACGCTTTTCATGTATTGCACATCAGGTGCGAAACTGCTCAGTTCGGCCGTGGAGATGAGTGCACACCTGCCAGGACGTCGGCCCAGCCGAAAATCACGACCGCCCGTCGAGGAGACGACGTTGAGTCAGTGTGAAACTCAGCACTTCCGGCTGCCCATCACAACCTCCGTGTAGTTGGGTTGATGAGAGAACGACCAGAGGCAGTTGGACCATCTTCCGACCCTCACCGCAACGTTAAGGGGTGGTTGCCGACCTCAACATTGCAGCGCTCGCCGGCCGATCGCGCTAGCTTCGTCGCGCGGACGCATTGAGGGCGGTTCCGGTCGCTGGCGCCGCGGCCGCGTTGGACGAGTTCTCGTCCCAGGAGATCGTGGGCGAGGCCAACGGAAGCCTGTTCAAGGTCGCCAAGGGCATCGGCTCGAGTGGCACGCCACGACGACCAGGACGAGGTGTTCGTCGTGACCCACGGCACGCTGGTCGTGGAGCTGCGCAGCGGCGAGGTGCCGGTGAACGCGGGCGAGCTGTTCGTGATCCCGCGCGGTGTCGAGCATCGCCCGCGTGCCGACGAAGAGACGCGGTTCTTGATCGTGGGTTCGACCGTGACCTCCTCGGCGGCCGGCGGGAAGCCCGCCTGGAGCTACGCCGACAGCGAGCCGGGCTAGGCGCGGAACGCGACGCGTCGCAGGATCGGCCGGATGGCCTGGGCGAGCTCGTCCGGGTGGTCGTGGTACGCGGTGTGCGAGCCCGGCGTACCACGACCTCGGCACCGAGTCACTGACCACGACGAGGCAGGGCGTTGCGATGGCCGCCAGCGTCGCCTCATCCGGCAGATGATTCTCGAACGTCCCAGCCTCGACAGTAAAGAACGTCGCGAGGCCGGCCAGCATCCGCGCGCGTAGCTGGGCTCGAGGCGGTCTTAGTCCTCGCGTTCCCCGGCGACGAGGCGCCAGAAGCGCTCGAGCCCGCCCGCCGCGATCGGGGCGCGGCCCGCCCTTGGGTCGTCGTCGAGCCGCGCGAGCACCCTCGTGCCGAACACGGCCGCCGGTGCGAGCCTGAGGGCGGAGAGAAGCCCCGCCGCGTCCGCGACCTGCTCGTGGGGGGGTCGTCGCCCACCCCGCCGGGCGAGGACTGCGCCCGTTGCCGCGCCGATCGTAGCTGACGACGGTGAACTCGCCGGCCAATGACCGGCGAGCGCATCGAAGTGGCCGGCGTCGCCCGTCGCTACCATGATCAGCAGGACCGGCGGCCTGCTGCTCCGGATCTCGTAGTAGAGCTCGAACTCCCCAGGTGTCGTTGGCGGCGGCCAGGCGCTTCCGGCGCAAGGCGCAAGCGCGCCTCCCGGCCAATGTGCGGCAACAGCTCCTCGACGCGATCTACAGCGGACAGCCGTTCCGGACGGTGCTCCGGAACCTCCACCTGACCTCCAACCAGATCTGGGGCTCACCAAAACCGACCAGGAATGGTCGAGAAGCTGGACGCCGCCCTGTCGGCAAACCGCCGGGACCACCTCCAGCACGTCACAAGCGCGGGTTACGTCCACGGCTGCGTGTACGGCGGGTGCCGCGAACACCAGACGGTTCGGATGGCTCAGAATCGGAAACCGCTGGACGCCACCTGATAGCGGCGGATGTCCCGGTTGCGCCAGCCTGTGCTGCGTGCCTGAGCAGAGCCCTGGGAGTGCGCCCACCCGCGATCCAGACCGTTCTATCCGGTGGTTCGCCTGGGTCTTCGTGACGGGGAGTCAGGGTCAATCTGCTCAGCGGTTTCGTTGTGGTTGGGCTACTGAGCAGCTGTCCTGCTGGAATGAACGCATGTGCGCCGGCTGGACTGCCGCAGAGGTCGCTGCAACTGTCGACGATCGTGCCAGTACACCCTGGCTGCGTACAGTTTCTCGGTCTCGGGGCGAAGTCCCGATCCATGGCGGCCTGCCGTTAGGCCAGCCCTAGCGGCAGGCGTTGGGTGATGCCGCTGAAGCCGCTGCCCCTGCTGGGATGAACGGGGGTGCGCCAGCTGGACTGCCGCAGGGTTCGCAGTAACCGTCGGCGATCACGCCGGTGCTTCCTTTCTGCGCACAGCTCGTCATCAGGCCCCCGTTCCTCGCTCTTGACGGAAGACTCGCGGGATCGCAAATTCGGTCCTGAGGTAGGTCAGCCCTTGATCACTAGCACAAAGGGTTTGGACGTCACGCCGGAATCGGGGTCGATCACGCGAAGCGTGTAACGACCCGGCTGCCCAAGTTCGATATATGTGGTGAAGTGGCCCGACTGGTCGGTCTTTGTGGGTACCGGGAAGGCCAGCCACTTGCCGCCCTCCCAGCGCTGCACCCGCAGAAAGCTGTCTGCTCCACGGCGGTACCTACCTTGGATGCGTACGGCTTCCATGGGCCTGGCCGAGTCGAATAAATCCTCCAACTGAATAGTCGACTCGTCTCTTCCGGTGTCCGTCGATTCATCTGAGGGCTCGCTGGTCGGCTTGCTCACCGTCATTGTCGCGGTCGCCATGGCCGTAGCGTCCGATTGTGCCGTCACGCCGCCCACATCTTTGGTCGCAAAGAACAACGCGCCGATGAGCAGCGCCGACAAGATGGCGGCGGCTAAGGCCAGAGATCCGAAGCGTTTTTTATTCGCAGGATTTTGAATTGGCATAGCTCCAAGGACCTGCTGCTCCGAGAGTTGAGGGCGTGGCTGCCGACCTCCGGTGAGTACCGCACCGACTGGAGGCCTCAGTGCCGTATCGGCATCGTCTGGGCCGGTAAGTGCTGTGTCTGTCTTCTCGGTGTCGGCAGCCGTCGGGTCGGCCTGCTGGGTGTCTTCATGCTCGGCAGCCGCCGGTTCGGCAACCGTCGGGTCGGCAGCCGTCGGGTCGGCCTGCTGGGTGTCTTCCTGCTCGGCAGCCGCCGGTTCGGCAACCGTCGGGTCGGCAGCCGTCGGGTCGGCCTGCTGGGTGTCTTCCTGCTCGGCAGCCGCCGGTTCGGCAGCCGTCGGGTCGGCCTGCTGGGTGTCTTCCTGCTCGGCAGCCGCCGGTTCGGCAGCCGTCGGGTCGGCCTGCTGGATGTCTTCCTGCTCGGCAGCCGCCGGTTCGGCAGCCGCCGGTTCGGCAGCCGTCGGGTCGGCGTTGTGGATGTCTTCCTGCTCGGCAGCCGCCGGTTCGGCAGCCGTCGGGTCGGCCTGCTGGATGTCTTCCTGCTCGGCAGCCGCCGGTTCGGCAGCCGTCGGGTCGGCCTGCTGGATGTCTTCCTGCTCGGCAGCCGCCGGTTCGGCAGCCGTCGGGTCGGCCTGCTGGATGTCTTCCTGCTCGGCAGCCGCCGGTTCGGCAGCCGTCGGGTCGGCCTGCTGGATGTCTTCCTGCTCGGCAGCCGCCGGTTCGGCAGCCGTCGGGTCGGCCTGCTGGATGTCTTCCTGCTCGGCAGCCGCCGGTTCGGCAGCCGTCGGGTCGGCGTTGTGGATGTCTTTCTGCTCGGCAGCCGCCGGTTCGGCAGCCGTCGGGTCGGCGTTGTGGGTGTCTGCCTGTTGGGTGTCGGCTGGTTCGGGGTTGTGGGTGTCTGCCTGTTGGGTGTCGGCTGGTTCGGGGTTGTGGGTGTCTGCCTGCTCGGCAGCCGTCGGTCCGGCTGTCGTCGAGTCGGCGTTGTCGGTGTCTACCTGCTGGGTGTCGGCAGCTACTGGGTCGGCCCTCTCGGCGTCAACCTTCCCCGTGCCGGACCGGATCGAGGCGATCATCAATTCCATGTCGCCCAGGGAGCGCAAGGCCATCCAGGGTGCCTGACCGGCAGCCGCCGGGTCAACCTTCCGCTCGTCAACCTTCTCGGTGACGGCAGCCCCTGGGTTGGCATCTGCTGGGTCGACTGTCGCTTGTGTGGAGGACGGCTGTGTCGTCGTCTGCACCGGAGGGATGTCTCTGGCGACATGGGCCAGTATCAGCGCGATGACCTCATAGTCGCTTCGGCCGCGCGCGATGTAACCGCATTCGCATCGGACCTGCCTGAGCATCGAAACTCCTCTCAGATGACCCACATTTAACCTATGTACGTCCAGTGGGCAATGCTGAGGCGATGGATGAGGTGGCCCGGGTGCAGATGCGGGACAGTCGCCGTTGAGCTGGGACCGGCAGGTCGACAAGCTGCTTCCAGGCCGTTAGGGTCGTTCCGCTGTGTCGGCCTGTCCTCTGGGTTGGCAGCTGCTGGGTCGACTGTCACTTGTGTGGATGACGGCTGTGTCGTCGTCTGCACCGGAGGGATCCGATGTCTTAGAACAATGCTGTCTCAGCATGGATCATCTGAAGATTCGCCCCGGCCCGCCATAGGTCAGGGACCTTGATTCATTTCCGACTGGATCAGCGCCGCACTGCTGGGTCGCGCGTCGTTGCCGCTGGGTCTTCAACGGCTGTCTGACTGGGGATGGGCGGCGGATCCTCTTCTGCCGCGAGTCGTGCGATTGCCCAGGCCATCCTGTAGGAGGAACCTTTGCTGCCTAGCTCAGCGGTTCTCGACCACGACGCCTGGCCACGGTGCGGCTCGGCAAGCAAGTCTACGCTCGCCGGGAGAGTCATTAGAGGCCCCGGCTTGTCCGCCGGTTGATAGAACTGCCGATAGGAAGCGACCAGGCAGCGACGGCAATAAGGGCCAGCGTCAAGAACAGACCGACTGCCCAGGTCGTGAGCATCCACCATGCGAAGAGGACGGGAAAGTACCAAAAGAGGGATCCACACCAGCCGAAAACCATCGGCCAGCGATCGCCATCGGAAGTGATGGCGAATCCGAGCGGCACCGCGCCGGATGCTCGGAACTCGTCGGCAAGGTAGACGCTCATCTGGCAGCTGAGCAAAGCAGCTGACATTAAGAATCTAGATCCCCACCGACTTCCGTTTTCAATTCGTGGGCTCAGGATCTGCAGTCTTGAATAGGTTCAAAAAGACAGCCCTGAGGTGTGGATCTGCGCAGCTTGCGGGACGCTGCTCGAACCCGATGTACGGGAATTGGTCACGTCGTTCCGCTCGCCAACTCGCCGCAGGGATCAAGAGCGACACACCCATGCAGCCACCCGCATTCAGCGCGCCGATGGCGGCTGGCTGATCGACTTGGCGGGCCGATCGTCCTCGAACCTCTTAGGGACAGCTGCACGGGCATCACGCGTCGTGGGCTGAGGGAGCGCTACGGCATGAGCCTCAGCAGGGTGAAGCGATTGATGCGACCACAGCGAAGTTAGCGTCGCATTGCGCGCCGCGGCCGACCGGCGACCCGCATGCGTCGAGTACCGCCGTTACGTAGACGCAGAGTCGCATATGCAGCCCCGAGAGGCGCCTTGCCTCAATACGCGGTCGGCCGCAGTTGCGGACGAGTTCACCCCGCGCTGATCCCTTCGGTGCCTACGGGATTGTGCCCTCGGTGGTGTCGCCCTCGGCGGCGGTGAAGTCGGTTGCCGCGTCGGTGCCGCTGCCGCCGCTGAAGCGGTCCGCGCCTGACCCGCCGGTGAGCCGGTCGTTGCCACTGCCGCCGCCTAGGCTGTCGTCGTCAGCGCCGCCGGACAGGATGTCGCTGCCGCTGTCGCCGCACAGCAGGTCATTCCCGTCCCCGCCACTCAGCACGTCGTTGTTGCTTTGGGCTAAGAGTAGGTCGGCGCCGGTGCCGCCGGTCAGGGTGTCCTTGCCGCCGCCGCCGACCCTGACCGTAACCTCGACCTCGTCGCTGGCCTGCCCATCGCTGACGGTGACAGTCAGGGTCGCGGTGCCGCTGCGCCCGTCCACGGTGCTCACGGTCATCGTTCGGGCGCGCCGCTGCCGGCGAAGTTCACGTTGCCGGTCGGCACCAGCGTCGGGTTGGATGAGGTCGCGCTGAGTGTGAGCTCGGCTGCGGGGCTCCACATCGGCCACGGTGAGGTTAACCGTGCCCGAGTGGTCGTCCTTGCCGCACGTTCCGCCGGCGCCCACCCTCACGGTGGGAGAGTCGTTGCGCGCGGTGACAGTCAGGGTCACCGTGGCCGAATTCGAGGTCAGGCGTTCCGTCGCTGGCCCGGTAGGTGAACGAGTCGGTGCCGTTGAAGTTGTCCTTCGGACTGTAGGTGAAGGAGCCATCGGCGTTCAGTGTGAGGGTGCCGTGGCTCGGTCCCGACACCAGCACGGCGCTCAACGGGTCATGGTCGGGGTCGCTGTCATCGCCCAATACCCCTGGGGCATTCACCGTCAGGGTAGTGTCCTCGGCCGTGCTGTAGGCATCGGCGGCCGCGGTCGGGGCCTTGTTTGTGGCGGTGATCGTGATCGTCACTTCGGCCGGGTTGGACTCCAGGGTGCCGTCGCTGGCCCTGTAAGTGAAGGAGTCGGTGCCGTCATAGTCCGCAGCGGGGTGTAGATAAACGAGCCGTTGGCGTTCAGGCTGAGGGTGCCGTGGCTCGGCCCCGCTTCCAGCACGGCGCTCAACGGGTCATGGTCGGGGTCGCTGTCATCGCCCAATACCCCTGGGGCATTCACCGTCAGGGCGGTGTCCTCGGGCGTGCTGTACGCATCGCCGGCCGCGGTCGGCCCGTCGTTGGTGGCGGTGATCGTGATCGTCACGGTGGCCTGGCTGGAATTCAGGGTGCCGTCGCTGGCCCGGTAGGTGAACGAGTCGCTGCCGTTGAAGTTGTCATCCGGACGGTAGGTGAAGGAGCCGTTAGCGTTCAGGGTGAGGCTGCCATGGCCCGGTCCCGACACCAGCACAGCGCTCAACGGGTTGCCGTCGGGGTCGCTGTCGTTGGAGAGCACCCCAGGGGCATTCACCGTCAGGGTGGCGTCCTCGGCGGTGCTGAAGGCATCCCCGGCTGCGATCGGAGCCTGGTTGGTGACCGTGCTGTTCAACAGCACGGCGACGTTGTCAGTGTTGAATTTCGTGGCCGCGAGGTCGGGTTTGCCGTCGCCGTTGAAGTCAGCCGCCACCAACGAGGTCTGGGTACTACCGACCGCGGAGTTGGTCGGGGCGGTGAAGGTACCCCCCGTGCTGCCGAGCAGCACCGAAACGCGGCTCAGGTTGACGTTGGTGACAGCGAGGTCCGGGTCGCCGTCCCGGTTGAAGTCGGCCACCACGACGGCGGACACGCCGCTGTCCGTGGTCAGGATGGTCGGGCCGGTGAAGGTGCCACCGGTGCTGCCGAGCAGCACCATGATCTCGCCCGGGGATTGGTCGGCGACTGCGAGGTCGGGGTCACCGTCGCCGTTGAAGTCGCCCACCGCGACCGAGTCGGGGTCGGAGCCTGAGGCGACTGTGGCCGGCGCGGTGAAGTTGGCGCCTGCGCTGCCGAGCAGCACCAGCACCCTGCCGGAGAACTGGTCGGCGACTGCGAGGTCGGGGTCGCCGTCGCCGTTGAAGTCGCCCACCGCGACCGAGAAGGGACCGGTGGCTGTACCGACGGTGGTCGGCGCGGTGAAGCCGCCGCCGGCGGTGCCGCGCAGCACCAGGATCTCGCCGGTCACCTGGTCGGCGACCGCGAGGTCGGGGTCGCCGTCGCCGTTGAAGTCGCCCACCGCGACTGAGGCGGGGAAACTGCCGGCGGGGAAGTTGGTCGGGCCGGTGAAGGTGCCGCCGGTGCTGCCGAGCAGCACCGAGATGATGCCGTCGAAGCCGTCGGCGACGGCGAGGTCGGGGTCACCGTCGCCGTTGAAGTCGCCTATCGCGACCGCGAACGGGAATCCGCCGGTGGCGATGTTGGTCGCAGCGCTGAATCCGCCACCAGGGCCGCCGAGCAGCACCGAGACACTCGCGGCGAACTCGTTCGCGACCACGAGATCGGGGTCACCATCGCCATTGAAGTCACCCACTGCGACCGAGTTGGGCCCGTCACCGACGGCGAAGTTGGTCGGACCCGTGAAAGTCACAGGCGTCACCGCCCATGCCGGCGGGGCCAGAAGCAGGGCGGCGAACAGGGTCGACGCGAGCAGGATGGCGAGACGGATCCACCGCATGTGACTTCCCCCGATCTTGCTCCTGGAACTGCGGCCGTGGATCACGTGCAACAAGTCCTACGCATCAGCGTCGGTCGCAGCACCTCACCGAAGCAATCACCTGGAGTGTGGTAGCGCTATCGGGCGCACAACAATAGCGTCATCAAGGAGTCATGCAGATCGACCGCAGCAAGACCAGCTTTGCCAAGGATTGGTCCATATTCACGGGCCTTCGGGGCTGTGGTTCAAGCAGCTGGACATCCTGTCCTGGATGCCGCCTGGAGGCCAGCAGGTCGGAGTCGCGCGCTCGAGAGGCCGGGTGATCGAGGCTCAACCACTTTCTGCGGTGTTCATACGTGGCAAGTAAAAGTAAGTTTGTTGGCCACATCCGCTACTCGGAAGGACGAGCACGCATGAGTGACCAGACGACTGGCGGGGGCCTGAGTGACTACGACGTCGTTGGCGGCGGACCTGCCGTAAGCGCTGTCGTGAACGATTTTTATGAGCGCGTTCTGGGCGATCCGCAGCTTGCCCCGTACTTCGAAGGGGTCGACCTTGCGCGACTTAAGCGCCACCAGGTGCTCTTGATATCGCAGGTGCTCGGCGGCCCGGCAAACTACGACGGACGCGCGCTTGACCAGGCCCACGCCGGCCTCGGAATCAGCCATGATGACTTCGCTGCGGTCGCCGGACATCTGGTGGCCGCCATGCGGGAGGCCGGAGTCCCCGAAGACATCATCATGAGGGCGATTGCGGTGGTCGCCTCCACCGAGCCCGACATCGTCGAATCTCGGTCGCCCTGAGCCTGATGGACACCGCCGCCCTGAAGGCTGGTTGGGGGAAGGTCGTGGCCGCCTGCGACGATGTCCCGCTGCGCTTTCTATATGTCTGTTGCCGGATCGGCCGCAGCTGCTGACCGACACCGGCCATCCTGGCCGGGTTCGTGACCAGATGGGGTGGTCGAGCTCGCCCTAATTCCGGTCCGCACGATAAATGGGAGAATCAGTCATTGGTTGGTGAGCGGCGCATCAGGTATGGCCAGTCGGCGGGTGACACCGAGTACCGCGAAGTCGTCGAGCGAGTTCCCTAGTTCTTGGCCGAAATTCAGGTGGAACTAGCACGAGGGTCGGGCCACCTACGTCGGAGGTCGAAGGAGACGGCGACCTGGAACGGTTCGAAATATGGGTGTCTCCGCGATCGGCGACCGTTCCCACTTCGAAACCGCCGACGGTGCGGAGGCGATCGGATTGCATCGCTGCCGCAAGGCGCCAGCAACGTTTTGAGACTGGCGAAGGACGACCTACACTCGCATTTTCATTTATCGGTCTCCGCCCTGTGTCTGCGGACGTGACGTCATCGAGGTGACGCATGGTCTTGCAGCCGCTGCAAGCAAGGGTTGGCTCAGGCTCTCATAGTCTCAAAGCCAGCTTTCGCGTGCCGCAGTTAGAGGCCAAGATCGCACGGCTCAAGGAAGCGCCGAGGCAGCGGCAGCAGATCGAAGTGGCAACCGGCCAGCTGGCCCGGCGCTTTGCGGTCAATCCTGAGCAGGCTTCGCCCGGGGTCGAGGAAGCCGACAACAAGAACGGTGGCGTTGCTAGCTCAAGATTGAGGATTGTCGAGGACGGGCCTTGACCGGTTATCCGTGGCTTGTGCTGATCGGCATATCTGTTGCCCTACTCTTCACCTGGCTGCTTCTGATTGATGCGGTTACCCGAAGACGGTCACCAGGGCAAGACGCTTGAACTAGAGGCAGCTTACCGTCGATTCTCGCCGAGTGGTGCCCTGCCCGGCCGCAACCGAAGCCGGCGGCTGACACTGCTGGTTCTGGCGGTGCTGGTCATCCTCGACGTGGCCTGGCTGGGGCTGTTGCTGTCCCGAGGACCGGGTCAGCGGGCGGTGGAGACCGCCTCCACTCAGAGTGCGACCCCTGGCGAAGGGTCGTCGAGCGCCAGTGCGCCAGCAGCCGCCGAGCCTAGGAGCGGTCCGGTGGAGGGGGAAACCATTCAGTTGGAGGATTTGCCCGACTCTGCCAAGCCATTCGAAACTGTTCGAATTCAAGGCACGTACCGCGGCGGACCAGACACGTTCCTTCGGGTGCAGCGCTGGGAAGGAGGGAAGTGGGTTGCTTTCCCGGTGCCCACGAAGACCGACCAGTCGGGCCAGTTCACGGCCCATGTCGAGTTGGGGCAGCTGGGTCGTTACCAGCTTCGCTTGCTGGACCCGGGCTCCAGCGTGACGTCCAAAACCTTTCTGCTGGTGATTGAAGGCTGACTGGTGGGCTCATTAGCTACGAGGCCCGCGTACCGCCTCAAGTTTGCCGAACACCACGACGTTGTCCAGGTAGGTGTGTCTAGCTGCGTCGTACGTGCCACCACAGGTGATCAGCCGCAGTCCGGCATGGTCGATCCGGCCGTAAACCGCCCGGGTCGGGAACCGCGACTTGGAGAATTGGGCCACCCGGGTGACAGTGAAGACGGCAATTTTCCCATCTTTTCGGGTAACGGTCACTTGATCTCCGCGCCGCAAGGTGCCCAGGCGGTGAAAGACTCCGGGAACGCCATTCCAAGTGACGTGCCCGGCGATGACGGCCGGCCCGAGCGCACCCGGTGTGGGCCCTCGAGAGAACCAGCCAGCGTCAGCGGGGTCGTTTGGCGTCTCCATCGCTCCATCCGTCAGCCCAAGATCGACCAACCTCGATTGGACACCAATGCTTGGTATCGACACCGCCACTGGGTGAGATTCCGGGAGAACCAACCCCTTGGTCTGGTCGCGAAGGTCGGTCTGATCCGCTCCTGCGGTAGGTCGTTCGGGGGCGGACTGGGGCGCGCTGGGAGACGCGGACGGCGCGCTCTGATCATTCGGCGCTGGAGCGAGAGCTGGTTCGGGGGTAGAAGGTCTTGCTAGCGCTGCCCACACCAGCACGGCGCCGATAATGGCCAGTCCGACGGCGATCAAGGCTCTGACTGGCCGGCTCAGATTCCAGCTGGATGAACCGAACATCAGCTTCGATCCCCTCATGGACAGCGGTCGGGACACAGAGTCTCCGCACGGCATGCGGGAGCGCCTCTGGTTTTGCTGGAGCGTACCCATTGTCTGGAGGCCTAGGGTCTGGCTTCAGGACTTGGAACGCGTCAGTCCAGCAGAATGGCGGTGCGACATTTGGCTCGTGAAGCTGTCACCCCTGGCGGTAAGTGTAGAGGCCTGCGAAGGGGCAATATCAATTAGCGGATCAATTAGCGGCCGTGGCAAGGATGACTGGCGACTCGCGATTGAATGTCTACTGGTCAGCGACGATCGGGTCGGCGTCACGAGGCAATGCCGCTGTCGCTCGAGGTTTTCGAGTCACTCTCCGCCATGTGGTCGGCGTGCATTTGCAAATGCGGCGCCCGGACAGAAGTCAGGTATGACTTCGGCACAGTCTTAGGATGGCGAATTCTATGGCAGGCACAAGAAACGGGGGTCTCATGACGGCCTGTACGCAGCCGGGGTGTACCGGCAGGATCGTCGACGGTTACTGCGACGTTTGCGGTAGTCCAGCGGGTGCAGTCCCGTTCGTTCCAGCAGCGGCTTCGGGGGCGTCACCGGCCTCTGCCGTCGAGGCTGGCCCAACGGTGGTCGGCCGGGGGTCGGGAGTTTCCGCGAGACCGAGCAACGACCTCATGCCGACCTGCACGGAGCCAGGGTGTACTGGCACGATTGTCGACGGTTACTGCGACGTTTGCGGTAGTCCAGCGGGTGCAGTCCCGTTCGTTCCAGCAGCGGCTTCGGGGGCGTTAACGGCTCCTGCCGACGAGCCTGGCCTAATGGCAGTCCCGGCGTCGGCACCCGCCCCTGCACCTGTTGACGAGGAGATACCCACCCAGCCGCTCCCTCGGGTGGAGATGCCGAGACAGCAGTTATCCACACAAGATATGGCCGATCCAGGAAGTGCCGACCGCGGAGCTGTTGACGCCCAGGAGGTTGACAGGGAGAAGGTTGACCCGGCGGCTGACGACACCGGCAAGGAGCTCGCCGAGGGCGAGCCCGACGGCGCCCAGGACTATCGAACCCGAGTCGAGCAGGCCCAGCTGCCGGACGATGTACGCAAGGCTGCGCTGTGCGAAGTCGGCAAGCTTGAACGAACCAGTGCCCAGAGCCCCGAGTGCGGCGACATCCGGATCTGGCTCGACACGATTCTCGAACTGCCGTGGAGGACCAAGATCACGGACTCGATCGACATTCAGGGGTCGCGCGAAGTTGAGGCGACACTGCGGAGGTTGATTGAGCCGGCGGTTGCCGATATGGAGGGGGGCGACTCCGCGGAGGTTGAGGCGGTGGTTGCTGATGCCGAGGAGGGCGATACCGCGGAGGTTGAGGCGGTGGTTGCCGATGCCGAGGAGGGCGATACCGCGGAGGTTGAGGCGGTGGTTGCCGATGTCGAGGAGGGCGATACCGCGGAGGTTGAGGCGGTGGTTGCCGATGTCGAGGAGGGCGACACCGCCGAGGAGGTTGAGCGGTGGCTGCCGATGCCGAGGAGGGCGACACCGCGGAGGTTGAGCCGGTGGTTGCCGATACCGAGAAGGCCGACACAGCGCCTGCCGGCCCACAGCATGACGACACAGTAAAGATGCCTGCAGTCCCTGCGGTACTTAGCGGAGGTCGACACCAACGTCCTCAACTCCCGGAACAGCAGGTCCTAGAACCTGAGCCGGTTCAGACTCCTGCGAAGAAAAGGCGCTTTGGATACCTGGCCCTGGCCGCCACCGTCTTGGCGGCACTGCTTGTCGGCGCGTTGTTGTTCGCCGCGAATAGAGATGGCGGCGTGAGGGCACAATCGATCCCTACCGTTAGGCCGACCGCAACCGCGACGGTGATCAAGCCGACGGGTGAGCCGTCAAATGGATCGACGGAAACCGGGGGAGAAGAGCCGAACCATTCAGTTGGAGGATTTGGCCGACTCTGCCAGGCCCTTCCAAACCGTTCGAATCGAGGGTACGTACCGCGGTGGGCCAGATACCTTTGTGCAGGTGCAGCGCTGGGAGGGAGGCCAATGGCTGGCCTTCCCGTTACCCGCGAAGACCGATAAGTCGGGCCGGTTCACCGCTTTTGTCGAGTTGGGCCGCCGGGTCGTTACCGGCTTCGCGTGGTGGATCCTGACTCCGGTGTGACGTCCGAAAACCTTTGTGCTGGTGATCACGGGCTGACCGCGTCTGTTCATCACTACGAAGGCCCACGTACTGCCGCCAACATGGCAAGGACCACGACGTTGTCTAGATACTTGTGTCTGGCTGCGTCGCAGGTACGCGATTTTTGAGAGGAAGCGACGTTGCAAAGTCCGGCATGGTATACAAGTGGGTCAGCACTGACATATGCGTGAGGTGCTTCGGTGTCCAAGGACATCGGCTGCCGACTATCGGGGTCGAATGGTTGGACACGACATCGCGACCGAGCACGGGTAGTGCTCCCAATCTGAGGCAGAGGATACATGATCAAGTTGCGCAACTCGCTAGTACTTGCAGCGGCCGCGGCCATGCTGTGCGTACCAATGAGTGCGGCGGCCGACACGAATGTGAAGGCAAAGCTTGTGGAGCAAAATGGCAGCGGCGTTAGCGGCACCGTCACTCTGACGGCGCTCAGCAACGGTGGCCTTAAGGTGGTCATCCATTCTCAAGGCCTGGTGCCGGGCCAGCCCCACGCCCAACACATTCATGGGTCAGCGCACGGGGGGCACTTCGGGTGCCCCACTCTGAAGAAGAACGACACCGATGGCGACGGGGTCCTCACCAACGAGGAGGCCAGCGGTGAGTACGGCACCGTCTTCATTGCGTTGACAACCAGTGGTGGTGCGACCCCGCAAGACGGGCTCGCCGTCGACCGGATGCCGGTGGCCGACGCCAAGGGCGGTCTTGACTACGAACGAACGTTCAGCGCTGATGTGGTTCCGGACGGCCTGCTGGAGCACCTTTCCTCATTGCACGTCGTGCAGCACGGCATCGACGCCAACAACAACGACAAATATGACGTGGAAGCCCTGGGTGTCTCGACATTCGCAGAGGGCCTGGGAGTGCCCAATATTCCGGAGGAGGCAACCGATCCGGCTAGCTGCGGCGTCGTACAGGGCGCGGGCATGTCGGGACGGCCGCGCGGCGGGGTCGAGACCGGCGGAGCCCCAGGGCCTGACCTGAATGCACCTCTCGCTGCAGCGGGGGCTGCTCTACTGCTGCTGTCTGCGATCTTTGCTGTTTCCGCGGCGGCCCGTTCGCGCCGGCACCACAGTGCCGATGATGGGCAAACGCCCGCTTAGCAAAGCCGCTTCTGGGTGCCGTGGAGGTCAATTCTGAACGTTGCGAAGTGGCCTCTACACGTACCTCGGCAGCTCCGCCTCGGCCCGCGTCATCGAACGAATTCTCAGAATTAATCGCAATTCTGCAGATTCTGATCGCGATACGTGGGTAGGAGTTCATCGCTTCTAACTCGGGGGAAGGCGTCCGACGCACCCCCACGCCTACGCCTTTTGGAGGGGAACGATGAAAATCGGGGGACCGCGCTTCTTCCAGCGATCTGTCTTGTTGGCCGCTGCCTGCATGCTCGCTTTGGTGCTGACGGCGTGTACGGGCAAGGGCGGCGGATACCTGCCGCCTAGCGCCGGGTTCACCGGCCAGGCGTCGTTCGGCTTCACGTTCAGCTGCGAGAAGGGCGATCTCAAGATCGAGCTCTCCTACAACGACAAGGGCAGCAACCTGCAATCGTCAGCTCGCCGTTCGGGATTCATGGCATCGTCGACAGGTCGACCCAGTGGACTGAATCCGAGGCCTGTATTGGCGAGAACCCGCCTCCTCCGCCGGGAACAAGCTGATCTTCTTGGGCCGCTACTACCTGACGTCGTCGGCGCCGTCGGGCTATCCATCGACGTGCCCCAAGCAGGAGACGTCGACCTCGCCGCTATGCCGCTTCGAGGTCATCGTGCAGGACAACGACCAGAGCATGAGCCCGTACACCGGGCGACTTCTTCTCGATCAAGCTGTCCACGGAACTTCGCTCATACGACGATTGCCCGCCCGAAGTCGAGCTCCTGCGTCATCACGGAATTCCCGACTGCGAGCGTTGTCTACGCCCGAGCGGGCTTCCTAGCGGGCGGTAACATCACCGTCAAATAGCGCCAGGAACGCACATTGATCACGGGGGACAGAGCGTTATGGATTCTGATGATCGCGCCGCGCGAGCGGGCTGGAACCACCGTCGACTTTTCCCGCCGCAAGTTCATCGCTGGGGCGGCGGCCGTGTCGGCCGGCGCGGTGGTCGGCGGTCAGCTGCCAACCGTCGCGCACGCCGCGGAAGGCGGCTCCGGCTTACACGGTGTCGAGCTCCGGGGGATGTACCTGACGAGCAAGAACCGGCTGGCCGAAGGCCGGTTCGGGTTGATGTTCAAGCAGTTGCCGGCGTTTGCGCCGAGCGACGAGCTGCTGACGCAACCTGGCCAACACCATGGTCGAGGACCAGACGGTGCCAGACGGCAACCATATGAACACCAGCCCTGTTCTGTTCGCGGGATTCACGTTCATCGGGCAGTTCATCGACCACGACATCACGTTCGACCAAACGCCGCTTGAACAGCAGCAGGCGGACCCTAATGCAACCACCAACTTCCGGACGGCACGCTACGACCTCGATTCGGTCTACGGACGCGGGCCGGTGAACGATCGGGACCTTTACGATCCGGCCGACCGAAACAAACTGCTACTGGAGCCGAACGTCAACAGTGTTTTGGATGTGCCCCGTGACGGCAATGGCCGGGCCATCATCCCAGACCCGCGTAACGACGAGAACCTGATCATCGTCCAGTTCCACAAGGCGGTCATCCAGTTCCACAACAAGCTGGTTGATTACGCACGGTCGAAGGGCATGCGCGAGGAGTGGGTGTTCGAGACGGCGCGCCGATTGGCGCGCTGGCACTACCAGTGGGCCGTCATCCACGACTTTCTGCCGCGCTTCGTCGGCGAAGGGCTGGTTGGCCCGACCGGGACGGTGTACAAGGAAGTCGCCGGCAAACGACCGGTGCTTAACGTGAGGTACTACAAGCCCACCAACAAGGACGACCGGCCGTTCATGCCGGTCGAGTTCGCCGTCGCGGCCTACCGGTTCGCCCACAGCATCATTCGGCCGGCCTACATCATCAGCCAGACATCGGAAGACCGTAACGGCGTCCCGATCTTCGGCCCGGAGGGCGGCTTCAACCTCAACGGCGGGCGCCCAATCCCCTCCGACCTGGTCATGGTGTGGAGGAACATCCTGCCCCAGCTGGGCCCGCCGGGGGGCCGCCCGCCGCGCAAGATCGACACGAACTTGTCGCTGCCGCTGACTAACCTGCCCAAGTCCGCCGTCCCGGCGCCTGACCCGACGAAGCACCTGGCCGTACGCAACACTCTTCGCGGAAAGCATGTCGGTCTACCGTCAGGGCAGCAGGTCGCGAGGGCGATGGGCGCCCCTGTGCTGTCCAACTCCACGCTCGGGCTTAGCAATGATCCGGGCTGGAAGGGCGAGGCACCGCTGTGGTTCTACATTCTCAAGGAGGCGGAGCTGTCGCCAAACAACGGTGAGCGGCTCGGGCCGGTGGGCGGCAGGATCATGGCCGAGGTCCTTGTCGGGCTCCTGCAGCGGGACCCGAATTCGTACCTGTATCTGGACCCGGCCTGGAAGCCTTCCTTACCATGCGGCCAAGACCGGCGAATTCACATTCGCCGACCTGCTGAAATTCGCAGGCGCTGCCTGATCGCCAGAGCCCACCGCCGCGAGCCCGGGCGCTAGTGTCGGTCGCCGCAGCTCACCAGACCCGGTCCGGGCACCGGTAGACGAACGTGAGCGTTTCGACAGCTTTTAGTTTCGGCCGCCTACGCTCGTGCCCGGCGTGCAAAACTACTCCCCGGAGATCCACGGCAAGCCGCGCTTGCATGAGGTGAGTTGGAAGCATGGAGATCATCAGAGACGTCATCAGAGACATCAAGCCTGAATATTGGGTGGCGCTCGGTGCTGCCGTGTCCATCCTGTCCCTGCTGGTGGCCGGCTTCTCGTTGATCTACGTGAGACGATCCGCTAAGGCATCGCGGGAGCAGGCGAGACAGCAGAAGCAGGCCGCCAAGGATGCCGCGCAGCCGATGTTATGGGTCGATATTCGTGGCGACGACGGGCAGGGCCAAGCGCTGGTGCTGCTGCTTGGGAACTCCGGGCCAAGCATCGCCCGTAACGTGAAGGTGACCTTTGATCCGGCACCGCCATCGACGCTGGACATCAAGCCGATCCTGGAGATCTTGAAGCAAGGCATCGCTTCATTGCCGCCTGGTCGCACGATGCAGTGGGCTTTGGGTGCGGTGCACAACTCAGACGACCGGGACGCTCACAAGGCCTATCGGGTACGGATCGAGGCAGAAGGACCTTTCGGCCTTATCGAGCCGCTCGAGTACGTGATCAGCGTCGATGATCTGGATGGCTCGCGTGCTGCGCCGCCCGGGAATCTCCACGCGGTTGCCGCTGAGCTGCACGAGATGACCAAGGCCACCAAGGAATTGAACGAGATCATCCGAAATGCCAGCCTTGAGCCCGCATGAGACCCGACAACGAACGCGGCGGAACTCCTGACGTTCTGTTTCGTGCCGTGCCAGCACCAAAGCTTCGGAACGTCCGCCTAGGCGGCTTCATTTCAGTATCGTCTGGCTTCGTCCCGCCGGCCAGGTTGCACCTCACATGCCCCGAGAGCGATATGAACGGTTGGCGGGCTCTTGAGGTCTGTTTAATGAATTGTCCTGCCAGCTCAGTTGCCTCCCGGTAGCGTTCGTTCGGTGAGCGGGACGGTGCAGGTCGGGCTGGTCAGCTCTATAACGGAGCCCGAGATCGTGGAATCAGGGCCGTCTTTGACCTGATGGATACTGGCGCCCTTAAAGACAGTTGGGCAAAGGTCGCAGCCGCTGGCGACGATGTCCCGCTGTACTTCTACTCTCATCTGTTCTTGAGCCACCCCGAAGTGCGCTCGATGTTCCCGATCCAGATGTCGGGGCAGCGCGACAAGCTGGTAGCGGCGCTGGGCGCTGTGGTCTCCACCGCCGATGAGCTCGACAACGTGATACCGCTCCTTGAGCAGCTGGGTCGAGACCACCGTCGCTTCGCGGTGGTCACTGAGCACTACGCAGCGGTCGGAGCGAGTCTGCTGGCGACATTGAAGAAATTCCACGGGCCTTTGTGGACCCCTGAGCTGGCGGACACGTGGGCGCAGGCGTATGGGCTGGTCGCCAAGGTGATGGTTGCCGCTGCTGAGCAGCACGAGGACATTGCGCCGGCATACTGGGAGGCCGATGTGATCGGGGTCGAGCGACGCTCGGTCGAGGTTGCGGTGATAGAGGTTGCACCGCGGCAGGAATTCCCCTATCGGGCTGGCCAGTCGGTAGCCGTGGAGATCCCGCAACGCCCTCGCCTGTGGCGCTACTTCAGTCCGGCCAACGCTCCCCAGCCCTCGGGGCGGCTACAGTTCCACGTCCAGCCGATCGCTGGCGGACTCGTCTCGACGGCGGCGGTTCGCCGGCTGAGCCAGGGCGACACACTCAAACTAGCTGCACCGGTCGGCGAGCAGCTCACCCTGCCCGAGAACGGGCGTGTGCCGGATCTTCTCATGGTCGCCGGTGGCACCGGCCTGGCGCCGTTGCGTGCCGTCCTGGAACAAATCGACCGAGGCTGGGAGGCCACCGGCTCGGCGCCGCAGGTGCATCTGTTCCACGGCTCACGGATGGCTTGGAACCTCTACGACCATGACTACCTCACCCGGCTGGCCAGCAAGCCGTGGTTTGCCTACACGCCGGTGGTGTCTGAGGATCCGACCTACCCCGGCACCCGGGGACTTGTCGGTACGGCGGCCGCCCAGGCCGACGACTGGTCAGGTCGGACAGCCATGGTCTGCGGCTCGCCGGGAATGGTCCGAGCACACCGTCCAGGAGCTCAGGGCTGCCGGTCTTTCTGCCGCCTCGATCCGCCGCGAGCAGTTCGACTTTCTTCAAGGCACCGAGTTAGACGACACCGTGGAGATCCCGGTAGCAGCGGAGGACAAATGACGATGAGCAGAACGGACCCGCCGCGTACCTGGACCAGTCCACATGACGTACGCGGCAAGAACTTCACCGTCCGGCTCCGCGGCCTCGACCAAGATGCGGTCCGCTACTTCCTCGCTGGGCTCGCCGACCAGCTCGAGGGGATCCAGGCCCAGGTTGCGACGCTCACCCAGGAGAACGAGACCCTGACACAGGACAACCAACTGCTGCATTCCGAGCTCTCGGAAGCACGGGCAAGGCCGATGGAACAGGCCACCGACCAGGCCGTGAGCGTGCTCAACCAGGCCCAGCAGCTGGCCGACTCATTGATCGACGAAGCCATGCAGTCTGCTCGCGACCTGCTGTTGACGGCACGGTCCCAGCAGCGCGACATCATGGAGCAGGCCAAGGTAGCCGCAAACGGGGCTGTCGGCCGGGCCACAGCCATCGCCGAACGCGGCGGCAGCGAGGACCCTTCGGTCCGGGACGTTGAGTACGTCCGGATGTTCGCCAAGGTGGCGCAGGTGCAGTTCCAGGCCGTGCTCGATGCACTCAACGAGCATGTCAACCGGCTCAGTGAGCTGTCAGGAATCGCTGGAGCTCCCAGGTCGGGCTAAGGACAATGGCTGCCGAACTGCAGTAACTGGGGCGACTGCTGCAGCAGGCCTAGACCTGAATAGCCCGTCGCAGCGGCCCACACCTATCTGCCAGGTGGCGACTGGAATTGAAACAGCTAGCTTCCGGCTCAGCCTCACCCTTTCTCGATGAGAGGCCAAACGCGAGACCGAGGACGCAACACTGCCACGCTGGTCGGGTGTCTTGGTTGCCGATGGTGCTCTTTGCTCATTTGCTGGGTTTCGGGATTGCTCAGCTTGTCTCGACAGTCTCGGCCGCTCTGCGCGGCTTGATCTCGTCCTCGTTGGCGGGCAGCGCTTTGGGAGCCAACTTTCGATTGGTCCGCGATGCAGATCCTGTCCGGCGGCCGACCGGGTGATTCCGCAATTGGAACCGCTCGCGGGTGATTTCAACGAGCTTGCCTCGGTCGTCGGCCCGGAACCAGCGGACGTCATAGAAGCCACCCGGAAACACCTCGTGGCTGAGATCGAATCGGCAACGAATCACCTTGTCTGGCATCAACACCACATCGTCGTCATCGACAACCTCCCAGTTGCCATGACTCTTGACGCATAGCTCCAGGTCAACTCCGGGATTCGGACTGCCGCCTGATCTGCGAGGTGAGCTCTAGGAAAAGAGCACCGCCGGGATCGGAATCATCGTGTCGCGCAAGCCAGTCGCGGTCTCGAAATCCGCTAGATCGATACCTCCACAGGTGATAGATGAAGAACCCGGTCCAGATGGCGATGTAGCCGGCTACAGCCCACAGAGCAGCCCATACCGCTTGCGCCACCGCGCCATCCAACCGCAGGGGCAGAACGGAGGCGACCATCGTTCCGACCGCGGCCGCGCCACAACCCCAAGCGATCTGCCGAACGAAGGGAGAACTCGCACGCCGGGCGGCGCGTCGGACCTCTCGAATCCAAAGCCGTTCCATTAATGAGCCTCCTCGCCCCGACATCGACCCATTGCCCAGGCATCCTGCCACCCCGGGCCTGACAGCGTCGGCAATACTCAAAAGAGAGCAGGCAAACCACCGAAGTACCCGCGGAGTCAAATTTTGCGGACCTGAGAGTCTTCCCCTCCCGTAGCCGGTGAGCTGCCCGCAATCGCCACGGCTCCAAGTCCGCACACTCCGCGCTATCTATCAGCGCCACCAAGCAGCAGGATCGCGAAACCGGTCGGCCGTCTGGGCGTTGGAGGCGGTAGCCCATTCATCGTCGATCTGCGTCGGCCCTAGGACCGGATTAGAAGTGAGGTGTGCGCTGCGGCGTGATCATCCATTCCGGCCGGCGCCTAGACACAGCCACTCGCGGCCAGACGTGGACGATCGGAGGGGACCACCGCCGAGTCGACCGGTCGGCCTGAGTCGCTGAGGGCCGGGCCCCGGGGTGGTTGGCGGGCCGGAGACTTGCTATCACCAGATGATCACTGAGGGAGCCGTCGCGTCTCGACGATCTCGCTGCAGATCATGATCAACTTGCGATTCTCGCTCTGCGAGACCCGCCGCAGGTACGCGAAAGCTTGATCGGCATCGATGCCCAGCCTCTCCATCAAGATTCCCTCCGCCTGCCCGATGATGGTGCGGCTCGTCATGGCGACGCCGCGGCCACGAATCTCCCGGTGCGCGGCAAGCGCAACCGAGATCTGCGCGGCCAAGGCCTGAGCGATCGCGTACTCATTCGGCCCGAAGGGGTCAAGCGAATCCGAATACAGATTGAGCGCCCCGTATGAATCAGCACCGTCAGCGTTAAGGCTCGTGTAGAGCCAGAGCGACATGATCGCTTTGATGCCTAAGACCGACACCGCGCGTGGGGTCCACTCTGGCCACCGAGCCTCCTCGCTCAGATTCCGGCTGATCACGGTCTCTTGCCAGCGCACGGCGTCCAGGCACGGGCCCTCGTGAAGCTGGTACTGGAGGGCATCGCCGCGCCGCACCACGTCATCGAAAGCTACGGGTGTGGAGAACTCGCCACCCTGCACGACAGAGATGCCGGCATGATCACTACCATCAATGATCCTCACGGCAAGATCAACAGCGAGCCGAAGCAGTTCTGTTTCGTTCGGGGCGGCATACAGCTCTCTCGCCGCACGAGCGAATCCTTTGACCCCGCTAATCCCAATAGTTGTCATCAGGCCTGCCGTCTCAGGCTCGGATGCCAAAGCAACCTCCGTTAGCCTCGGCACAAGCGATGCTGCGCGAATGCGACTTCATGTGGGGCTAATTAAATACTCTGTTACGTCTTTTGGCTACTTGCATGCGCTTATTGGATGCTCTAGGCGCAGCTGGCTGAGGTTCGCCCCCTAAGCCGGGTCTCGGTGGACCTCCAGCACGTCATCGCTCCCAATCTCGAGATGTGCTGTATCGACCCACCGGCTATGCAAGGTCTCTCGCGGGCCCGCGCCAAATCACGGTAGATGGGCCCCGGTCGGTGGGTCCCAACGCCCAGGGGCTGTCGTCCGAAAGATCAGTGACGGCCTAGATCGGTCCGGTGGGCGGTGTGCTGGGCCCAATCGGGTTTGGGCTGGCCCTGCGCAGGCTTTCGCCTCGACGCTATCTGGGCGGCGTTGGTCCTCGGTGCCCTCTGGGCCCTGTGGCATTTGCCTGAAGTGATCTCTGACCCGCGAGGCAGCGACCTCCGGCGCAATTCCTGGTGTGGGCTCTGGCGCTGTCAGTGATCCTTTCGTGGCTCTATAACAGCACAGACGGCAGCCTGCCAATCGTCGTGATCGTCTGCCACGCGGCGATTGATACGGCTGGACGGTTCATGCTGCCGGAGCTGCAGGCGCCGGCTATCAGGTCGTGTGGCGGTTCATGGTTGGGCTTTACGCCCTGGTCGGGATCGTCGTCGTCATCGTTGCGGGACCAAAGCAGTTGGTGACCGACATTCCTCGACGTGGCCTACAAGATTGATCGGTGCATCTAGAGCGTCACACTGCTCAGCACCGTCGAGCTGTTGATCTTGAGGCGGCCACCCTCGTTGACCAGTCCGTACGCGGTCCGCTCGCGTACCACACGGCCGTCGTTGAAGTAGTAGGTGAGGGTGGCTTGCGCTGAATCTGGCGGGATGCCTCTCACATCAGCAACCGTGATCTTGCTGATGGCATCCCAGAATCGCTGGTACGCCTGCCGCCCGCCGGCATGGTTGGTTTGGTACGAGGCGGTCATCCGCGGCCAGGCTGTATCTGTGTTACGCGGCATCAACGCGTAATAGCTGGTGATCGCCCGCCTGAGCTCCGCCGCGGTAGGCGTGCCGCGGACGGTCGGTGCGGTCGTTGGCGATGGAGCCCGGGATCGCGTACGAGGTTTGCTTCGTGGCGTCGGTTTCGGTGCTGGACCCTGCTGTGGTGCGGACGCTTTGGGAGTCGGCGAAGGTGCGCGTGGAGTCGGGGACGGCGTGGAAAGTTTTGTGCTCGCAGGTGCGGCCGAGATCGATGGGCCTGTGTCGACCGTCGGATTGGCGGCTCTGCGATCGTTCACGAGCAAGGCAGTCACCAGGATTCCGATACCGATAAGGGCAACGACGGTCACGGCGGCCGCTAGACCGCGCCTGCGTCGGGGTTCGGTCGGGCGCTGAGCTTGGCTGGCAGGAGCTGACGCTACTGGAGACTTCGGTGCCGCGGCTGGCGAAGGACCAGTAGCCTGCCGGGGGTCGTGCCCGGAGTATGCCGCAGGAGTGGTCTCTTCATCTTTAGGCCCTTCATCCGATGCTGCCAAAGTGAGCGCCTCTTCATCGAAACGGCCCTTTTGCCAGCCGCGCCAAGCTCTCCGCCACGGCACCCATCGACGGACGGTCGTCCGTGTCGATGGCGAGCATGCGCATGATCACGGGCGTCAGCGGACCACTGCGCTGCGGAGGCGGGAATTGTCCAGAGGCCACCCGATGCAGCAACGCCATGGTGTTGTCGTCGGTGCCAAACGGTGGGCGGCCTTCCAGTGCGCTATACAGCGTTGAGCCCAGTGAGAACACATCCGAGGCGAAGTTCGCTTCACTGCCGCGGGCGACCTCTGGAGCCAGATAGGCCGGCGTGCCATGGATCATGCCGCTGCTGGTCAGGGTCGCATCGCCCAATGCCCGAGCAATCCCGAAGTCGCTGATCAATGCCGCACCGTCCTCGGCGATCAAGATGTTGCCTGGCTTCACGTCACGGTGGACGATTCCGACCGAGTGGGCAGCTGCCAGCGCCGACGCGACTTCTGCACCGACCTTTGCGGCTTCGTTCGGTTGCAGTGGTCCACCCTGTTCCAGTACGGCGGCAAGGGTGATCGAGGGGATGAACTGCATGACGAGCCACAGCTGGCCGTCTTGCTCGACCGCATCGAAGACCGGCACCGCATGCGGGTGCTGGAGTCGTGCCGTAAGCCGAGCCTCACGCATAGCCCGCTGGTTGGCCAGTTCTGCTTCTCTTGTTGAGGCTCCTGACTGGCGATAGAGCTGCTTGAGTGCGACGCGACGTTCCAGGCGCTCATCCCGGCCTTCCCAGACCACGCCCATGCCTCCGCTCCCTACCCGGTCCAGGAGGCGGTATCGATCGGCAATGAGAGCCTGCAGGTTCTGCCATCGAACCCTTCTCATTCGGGCAGTAATGGACAATTTCCGGCGTGCTGCCCCGAGTCGGCACCGCTCGAAGGATCATTACCCAGCTGTGATGCATTCGATTGCCGATGACTCCTTGCCGTGACGATCAGCGCCGATGGCTTGCCACGCCACCGGTCATGAACGACATTGCTAGATCGATTCGGATCCTGTGGTTGTGACCACTTTCGGTGCTGGTCCCGGCTATTACCGCCGTTCACCGGCCTAGTCGAGGTGCCTGCTCCTCGGGCCGTCGGTCTTCCGCGGCTTGGTGAACAACCGCTTCCTCGCGAGCGCTGGTCGCCCTCTCCGTCCTGGCCGCCACGCCAATGGTGTGCGCGGCGGTGATGGCCTCATTCCTGGGTGGCGACTGTCACTCTGTTCGGCTGGCTCGCAGTGCTTGCCGCACGCCTAGCGACGGCCCACGGCCACGCCGACCACCCGGCGGCGACCTGACAAACACCGACGGTTTCACCAATGCTTAGCTTTTGATGATCAACCGCTTGGCTTTGTTGTTGGTGTAGTCCTCGTCAAGGTAGGACTCGTACACCTCGAAGCGGGTAATGTCCAAGGCCTCGGCTAGCGTGATCTTGCCCTCCTGCCGTGCGGTGTGTGCCGCTGCGCGGAGTCCCTCTACCCAGTCCCGCAACTCGGCCAGGTCAGCCGTTTGCCTTGCCCCCACGCGCCTAGGCTATCTGCTCGTCTCCGCCGGCCCCTGGCGTTCACGGCGTACGGCTTGATGTTTCTCATACGGTGACTGGAAACGGCATGTACGAGGTTCCCAGCCGGTGTCACGGTGAGGACGCGTCACCCGCGGATCATGACCGACGCGCCGGGCGGAAGGTGCGTGTCGGCGTGTCGGTTTGCTCCAGACTTTTCGGTGTGGCTGAGCAGACTTCTGCGAGTATGCCCGCCCGCGACCCAGATCGTTTGATCAAGTGGTTCATCGCGGTCATGGTGATGGGAGTGGGAGTCAATCTGCTCACCAGTTTGGTTGTGGCGCAAAAGTGGGCCTGGCTTCCGCCGGCTGTTTTTGTTGCGGCGCTATTGCTCGCTGTGTCGAGTACTGGTCTTCTGCGGCCGGAGCGTTATGGCACAACGCGGGCTCGCGCCATGGCCTTGCTCGCGCTGACCGGCTATCTGGCGGTCACGGTGTGGGGATCGGTGACTGGGTGGCCCCTTTCGGTGATGATCTTGTCCGTGGCGTACCTCTGGGAGGCTGGGGTGATGCTCATGTGGTCGACCCTTCGAAGTCGCGCGGACCTCGACCATGTCGCCGTGGGGACCGCCTGTTTGCTTGTGGGTTCGGCGTTCTTGCTGCTCGGAGTCGCGAACCCGCTGGATGCATGGACGCTGGGCACGGTCCAGGGTTTGGTGATGGTCGCGTTCCTGGCGCTCGGGGTCGGGGCGCTGCTGCTCGGGATCACGGTTCTGCTGGACGGATGGACACTGCTGGGGGTCCCGTTCCTGCTGCTCTGGATCGCGGCCATGTCGGGCGGCGTCGCGGCCTTGCTGGACGGATGGACACTGCTTGGGATCACTCTCCTGCTGGGCCCGGTCACAGCCCTGCTGCTCGGGGTCGCGTTCTTGCTGGACCGATGGACACTGCTTGGGTTCCCGTTCCTGCTGGGCGCGGTCGCGGCCCCGCTAAGCGGTGTTGCGGCCTTGCTGGCCGGATGGACACTGGTGGGGGTCGCGTTCCTGCTGCTCGGGGTCGCGTTCCTGCTGGGTGTTGTCGCTGCCTTTCTGGCCGGATGGACATTGGTGGGGGTCCCGTTCCTGCTGCTCGGAGTCGCGGCCCTGCTGGGTGGTATCGCAGCCTTTCTGGCCGGATGGACCCTGGTGGGGGTCGCGTTCGTGCTGCTCGGGATCGCGGCGCTGATGGGCGGTATCGCACTCCTGTACCGCCCTGAATTGCCGCAGCGGCTGCTGGCTTGGCTGACCAAACGAGACGATCTGCCGCTCACCGCGGACAGGAACGAGCGCGAATAGCCCAATGAGGAACGGCATCGTACTGAGACAGGACGCGCACCGGGGTCCACGGCTACGAGGCAAGGGGCCTCCAGCTCTGGAATGTCCGTGCGGTGCATGTGGCGGGCTTGGCCGACCCGTAGGTTCGTGAGGGCGTGGGCCGACCGGGCACGGCGGCGTGAGTCCGGATGACGATAGCGGATTCTGGAACCGTTGACGCCGAATCGGCAGGGAGCGATCCCCCTTGATTGAGGCGCCCGCGGTGTGCTCATCAGTTGGCCAAACGAGGCCACTCTAGTGCCGCCGACCGCGTACGCCGAGACTGCTGCGCGTACTAGCGGGAAGCACACGGAAGGAACGCTGTCCGCGCGAAGGTTGGTGTCTTCACAAAGGTCCGGAGCGTCTAGAACGGGCCTGGACGGGTACAGCCAGCATAAAGCCCTCCCCGCGCGTCGTAGGCACCCGGTCGAGGGCTAGCACTTGATGGGCCTGAGAAGCCAGGGACCCGTCAACGAATTCACGAAAGTTGATTCATGACCGTCGCATCCCACTCTGCCAACCGCTACCTCGACCGCCCCGCGCCCAGCAGCCTCGCTGACGTCATCGACACCATCTTGGACAAGGGCCTGGTAATCGATATCTACGTTCGCGTCTCCCTTGTGGGCATCGAACTGCTCACCATAGATGCACGCATCGTCATTGCCAGTGTCGACACCTACCTACGTTTCGCCGAGGCAGTGGGCCGGCTTGATCTCACGCAGAATGGATCCAAAGGACTTCCAGAGATGGTCGAGGACATCACATAAGGCCGACCCCAGTGCCGCTGACCGCGTACGCCGAGACTGCTGAGTCCCCTGCGGCCCCGGCACTGGCTGGCTTTCGAGAGCCGGTGGGCGCGGACCATCCGCGCGGACGTTGCTCGTGCAATGGGCAAACAGGCCGAGGCGGAAGCGTACGGGGTGCATAAGGCCTGCGAGCGGCCCGAGGTTCAACCTTTCCTACCCTTGTTCTTGCCCTTATGCTTGCCGCCGCCGTTTTCGCCCTTGCCATCGTCCTTGGACTTGCCGCCACCGTCTTCGCCCTGGTCATCGTCCTCATGCTTGCCGCCACCGTCGTTCCCGCCGCCGTTGCCGCCGTTGTCATCAGTCTCAGTTGACGGGGTGGTTTGCGTGGTCGTAGCAGGACCCGGAGTCGGGCCGGAGCGGCGGATCCGCTGCAGATCTTCTAGCACTCGTTGCCGAACGGCGCGGATCTGCGCGGCGCGCTCGTCGGACAGTCCGCCGGCAGCCTGGGCGCTCGCCACGTCGGCCTCCAATTGATCCAGCGCGTCGACGGCAGCGTCCCAACGGGAGGCGTCGGCGGCCGAGACCACCGCGTCGACGTCACGCTGCAAGGTGGAAGCTGTGGATGGAGTCATCTCGCCGCCGCTTGGCCCGCAGCCCTGCAGCAGCCAGGCTGCTAGGACCAAGGTGAGCACCACAGCCAACAGCTTGCGGCTCAAGGCTGCACCGCCCTTTGCAGGTCCTGCAGATCCTGATGCAGCCGATCGGGTCCGGGGGACATGGTCGGCGCCTGCTGGCCCGAGCCGGGGCTCGAGCCGCCGCGCGGAAGTAGCCACACCAAGACGGCGATGATCATGACAGCCGCAAGCACCCCGGCCGCGGCCAGCCAGGCGCCGCCGCGGCGTTGACGGCTTCGAACCGGCGCAGGCCCCGGCGTGGCCATCCCGGGCGGGATGGTCATCGGCTTGGTGCGGACGCGCGTGGCCGACTCCTCCGCGACGACGGTCCGGGCGGGCGGCGACAGCGTTGGAGGATCATGCAGGATCCTTGCCACCTCAGACGCTGACGGGCGAGCGGCCGGATCATCGGCCGTCATAGCTCGTGAGCAGGTCGGACCAGCCCTGGGGCACGGTCGGCGGGACGCGTGGTGGCCGGGACAGCCGGGCCATCGCCGACTCTGCTGACGACCCAGGGTATTCCGTTGCCCCGGTCAGGCACTCGAGCAGCACCAACCCGAGGGCATAGATATCCGCCGCGGTCCCGACGTCTTCCCCGCGTACCTGTTCTGGCGCCAGATAGGAGACGGTGCCGATGGTGCCGTGCTGAGTCAGCCGCGTCCTGCCGATGAGCCGGACGATGCCGAAGTCGGTGAGGAAGACCGTGCCGTTCGCACCGCACAAGATGTTGCCGGGCTTGATGTCCCGGTGCACCATTCCGAGGGAATGGACGTGGGCCAGCGCGTCGGCGACCGCCCTGCCGACCCGGGCGGTCTCGGCTGGCGCAAGAGCCGAGGCGCGGGTGCGCTCCGCCAGCGTCACACCATCGATCAGCTGCATCACGACGAACGAGACGCCGGCATCGGTTCCGGCGTCGAAGACCGCCACGATGTTGGGGTGTTGTAGCCGCGCCAACGCCTGGATCTCAAGCTGCTGCCGCGCCTGGCTCGTCGCGATATCGGTTTCACCACGGAAGACCTTGACAGCGACCCGCCGGCCGAGCACGCCATCGTTCGCCTCATAAACCTCGGCCATCCCGCCCCGGCCGAGCAGACGCACAAGTCGATAGCGAGACGCCAGCATCGAACCCGGACCCACCTGCACGGCTCACACCCCCGACTTGCTTCACGACACCCCTGCCGCCGCACGTCACAGTACCGGCTCGCGACCCGCTGGATTCTGCCTCTCAGCCGGCCAGTAGGCGGTCGACGCGATGTTCGCGAATTGGGACCGCGGTTCGAGGATCGGTCAACCAGATCCGGCAGCAGTTGCTGCTTTGGCTCGTCCGAGTTGGCCTCTCGTGGCGATGATCACGATGGTGGCCGCCAGCACGATGATCTGCATGGCTCGCGTGCCGCATCGCCCGGGAACCTCCACGCGGTCGCAGCTGAATGCACGAGATGACCAACCGACATCAAGGAATTGAACGAAATCATCCGAAGTGCCAGCCTCGAGCCCGCTTGAGAGCCAAGAGCACGCCTGCATCTGGTAGCAGTACACCGAGAACCGCTCCGGCGATTAAGCCAGTAACGCGACTCCTTGTCAGGAGCGGTGATCACTAAGATCAACGGCGCGGCCCCGCAGTCCTAGGCGTAAACCACCTGGCCGGCGTATGGAGGTAACCCGGTCGTGCTCCCCGCTCAGCGCATGAACGCTAGCGGGCCTCTACCGCTCTGCGTGGCTTGATCTCGTCCTCGCTCATGGACAACTCTTTGGGCCCCAACTTTCGATTGGTCCGCGATGTCGATGCTGTCCGGCGGCCGACGGAGTGATTCCGCAATTGGAACCGCTCGCGGGTGATTTCAACGAGCCTCCCGCGATCGTCGGCCCTGAACCAACGGACGTCATAAAAGCCACTCGGAAACACCTCGTGGTTGAGATCGAAGCGGCAGCGAATCACCGTGTCTGGCATCAACACCACTTCGTCGTCATCGACGACCTCCCACTTGCCATGACTCTTTACATATAGCTCCAGGTCAACCCCGGGATTCGGATTGGGGTCTGACTTGCGAGCCAGCTCCAGGAAAAGAGCACCGCCCGGATCGGAGTCATCGTGTCGCGCACGCCAGTCGTGGTCCCGAACTCCGCCAGATCTTCCACAGATGACCAACGAAGAGCCCGGTCCAGATGGCGACGTATCCAGCTACTGCCCACACAGCGGCCCATACGGCGTCTCTATGGCGCCATCAAACTGCACAGGCCGAAGGGAGGCGTCCATCGTTCCGACCGCGGCCGCGCCGCAACCCAAAGCGACCTGCCGAGCAAAGGGAGCACTTGCACGCCAAGCTGCGCGTCGGACCTCTCGGAGCCAAAGGCGTTCCATCAATGAGCCTCCTCGCGCCAACATCGACCCATTGCCCAGGCCTCCTGCCACCCCAGCTCTGACGGCGTCGGAAATACTCAAAGAGAGAGCCGGCAAGCCACCGAAGTATGGGGATCGAGATCCTGACAGTAGATGCACGCATTGTCATTGCCAGTGTCGACACCTACCTGCGTTTCGCCGAGGCTGTGAACCGACGTGATCTGACCGCGAACGGGACCAAGCTAACGGAGCTGCGGGAGGGTTTCTAGTCGTGCACTCCTAGTTGATCTTGGTTCAGCAGGTCAGTCCAGCCGTTACGCCCTTCTTTCTGGGCCGGTCTCACCATTTGTGTTCGTGATCAATCGAATCTGTCGTCTGATCGTGAAACGGAAGGGTATGGAGGTGAGCGTCAGCACCAGACATCAGGGGGCACTGGTGGTGTCGATGTCCTTCTGAGCTCAAGAGCTTCGGAGCCCGGCTGTCCGGCTTGGCGAACCCTACGGTTAAGGAGTCCAGGATGAGAGTCAAGAAGCGGGTCAAGAGAAGGGTCAAGAAAGGCATCAAAAGCGTCAAATCGGCACCGCCCGGGGCCTACCTCGCCGGCGCGGGCGTGCTGGTGGGAGGCGCCGCAGTGGTGCTCCTTGCCACCACCAAGAGCGGGCGAGAGCTACTCATACGCACCGCTCAGCTAACCCTCAGCCCAGAGGCGGACGAACCGGAGTCCCAAGAGTCCGACGTCGCAGAAGCGGACGAACCGGAGTCCCAAGAGCCCGACGTCGCAGAAGCGGACGAACCGGAGTCCCAAGAGCCCGACGTCGCAGAAGCGGACGAACCGGAGTCCCAAGAGTCCGACGCGCGGGAAGACGTAGACAATGAACCGACCGAGGACGCCGACGCCGAGGGGGAACCAGAAGAGGACACCAACGGTGACGACGAGTCCAGAGTCACAGACCTGAAGCCGCGCGATCAGCGACCGCGCAGCGCAGCCCCAGGCAGGCGCCCGCGGAGCCCCAGGAAGGCGCCCGCGCCAGCCGAAAGTTAGCAACACCCAGCCTTCCTCAGTCCTAAAACTCAGTGGTCATGGGTTGGTCCCTGCGATCACTTCGCCGCCCAGTATGTGGCGTACGACTGATAGGGCTGGTCACCGCGATCCTCGGAGCCATTGCCGGCGCAAATCTTGTGCTGATCCTGCTCGACATGGCACGGGCCCGGTCCACCGATAACCGGATTTCGGCCGACCCCGCGACGGACACGCACGCGGCAAGCTCTAAGCCGGAGACACCGCCGGCGCTGCGACGCACTGATAGGCATACGACAAATGAGGTCCGGGACCCACCACCGGTGGTGACAAGCGGCGAGACAGCGCCCTGGTCCTCAGCACCGCTTTCGGAACGTCGACAATGCGGCCAACGTCCGCGAGGCACGCTGTGACACCTGTTCACTGTCGACCAACCACCCCGCACAGTGGCAGACATAGGCGACCCTGCACCCGCTCCAGACCCCACACTCGCCCGCATTCCCAAGCAGAGATGCTGCCCTGACACGGAAGGAGTCATCGCATCCACGAACGTCACTGACGCGTAACGATCGGACGCACTCACCCCACACTTTCCCCCACACTTTCCGGCCCAGCGATCGCTAGATGATCGAAGACAATGGGTGTCCATGCGCGGTCTCACTAGGCCAGACGCCAGACGATGCCACCCGGCCAAAGCCCTCCGATACCAGCCGCAGAGAAACAGCAGTTACGACGCAACCGTCGGAAAGCGCCAATACGGACACGTCCTCATCTTGGGTGCCAACCTGGAGGGGCACGCCGGGCTCGTCGGTGCGCCACAGACGTATAACGCCGTCCACGTCATAAGTAACGACGTGCCCGTCAGGGAGCATGTGGACGGTAGTTACCAACTTGTCCATTTGGTCATCGTCGTCGGCGCTGAGCGCCATGGGCACGCCGGGCTGGTCGGTACGCCAGAGCCGCACTCGGCCGTCCCTGCCGCCAGTGACGACGCTCCCGTCGCTGAGCACTGCAACGGCAGTGACCTCCCCGTCTTGGGTGCCGATCTCGATCGGGACGCCCGGCTGGTCGGTGCGCCACAGCCGCACGCGCCAGTCGCTGCCAGCAGTGACAACGCACCCGTCGGAGAGCACCGCCACGGCGGTCACGCCCCAGTGAAACGCATCAACGTGGGTGCCGAGTTCGACTGGCGCGTCGTAGAAGTTACGCCGCAGCCGCACGCTGCCGCCCGCGTGGCCAGTGACGAGGCGCCCATCGGATATTTCGGCCACCGCGGTCACCTCCTCGTCCCAGTCGCCGTTGCCAAAGACGAGCTCGACTGGCACGCCGGGCTGGTCGGTGCGCCACAGCCGTACCCGGCCATCCTTGCCGCCGCTGAGGACCCGGCCGTCCGAGAGCGCGGCTAATGCAATGACCTCCCCGTGGTGGGTGCCGAGCTCGACAGGCAGCCCGGGCTGGTCGGTGCGCCACAGCCGCACCCGTCCATCGCCGCCGCCGGTGACGACGCGATCGTCGAACAGAACGGCAACCGCAGACACTGCGCTGTCCTGGCTGCCGAGCTCGGCTGGAACGCCGGGCTGGTCAGTGCGCCACCGCCGCACGAGGCCGAGCGCGTTTCCTGTGATGACGTCACCGTCGGACAGCACCGCCACCGGAGTCACCCAGACGTCGTCGGCACCCAGCTCAAGCGCAGGTGGACGGGTCACAACCGTCGTCCACCTCGGGCATAAGTTCGGGTCGGGCAGGGAAGTGAGGCGGCGGCGGGCCGTATCTGCCAGTTCGCCCATCGAGTAGCGGAGTGCTTGAAGGCAGAGCTGGCGCGGCACGTAGCCACGGTCCACCCCGAAAGAGGACTGGCTTGCCCTGTTCCAGCCTACGAGGCTGGCCTACGACTTCCACTCGATGACAATCGTGTCAGGGTTCACGCGTCGGACACCATCGACCGTCAGGTAGGGCCGGATCCTGCGGGTCTTTGGCGGCAGGAGCCGGACCGTCATCAGGGCTTCCACGACACCACGCTTGGCGTCGAGGCTAAGCGCCGACCACGTCTCCTCGACGTCGCGGGCGGTGATCAACGTCGAGAGGGCAGCTGAGTCGGTGTTCCTCGGCATCCTCGCCTCAATCTCCGCCAAGCGGGCCGTCGCGCGCTCATTGCTGGCCTTTAACTGCCCCAACGTCACAGCACCGTCCGCGAACGCCTCAGCGATCGCGTCCATTCGCGCATAGAGCTCGTCGGCCTCCCGGCGCAGCCCGGCTACGTCGACTGCTGGCAATCCTGCTTGGAACGCTTCGGCCAGATCTGGCTCAGCCAGACGTCGGAGAATCACGCTTTCGATGAACTCATCGATCGGCGCTGCCTCTCGCATGACGTGCCCCCCCATAGCGACCTTGCAGCGGTAACGGTCCCGCCCCTTGAGTTTGCCGCCGCTCCCTATCGTGCCTTCGCAGACATCGCAGATCGCGATGCCGGAGAGGAGCAACTGGCTGACGTGCAGGCTGCCGAACTTTAGTTTGCGGCCTGGGTCGTTCAACACCGCCTGCGCCGCGTGCCAGGTGTCGAGGTCAACGATCGCCGGCCACTCCGCGCGGATCGGCTCACCCCGCTCATTGCGGACAACATCGCCGAGATAGGTCTTGATTCCGGCCAGCCGCGCGGTTCGGAGTGTCCGCGAGACGATCGTCCCGTTCCAGGGCTGATGCTTCTGCGGTGTGTGTAGCCCAGCCGCGTTCCAGCGCCTACCTACCTCCCGGAGGCTTCCGCCGATCAAGATCAAATCGTAGGCACCCCGGATGGCTTCAGCCTCCACGTCGCGCACCGTGACGCCGTCGGACTCGTAACCGAACGGACGCCGCGTGCCGAAGTACTTACCCTGAGCGGCCCTTTGCTTGTTGGCTGCCTTCTGTCGTCGACCTTTTTGCTCAGACTCGTAAACCGCCACGGCACCCAACTGCCGCGCGACCAAGCGGCCGGCCGGGGTCGCCAGGTCCAGCAAGCCCGCCTGGACGGTCTGCGTCGTAACATTCGTTTTCTCACAGACCGTGATGTATTGCTCCAACTCGGCGATGCGGCGGTACAGCCGGTCTGTGTGCCAGACGACCACGGCATCCACCTCGCCAGCCTCGATCGCCTGCAGCATGGTCTGGTAGCCGGGCCTTCGCTTCCCGGAGTAGGCAGAGACGTCGTTGTCGACAAAGACCCGTACCACCTCCCACCCGAGCGCCGAAGCCTTGGCCCGGCAGTCCTCCTCCTGGCGAGCGACGCCCGCACGTTCGCCAGTGAAGTCGCGCGAGATGCGGGAGTAGATGGCAGCCCGAGTCATTCCGTCACTTCCATCGCGCAGCTGGAATGCCCTACTCGAATTGTGACACGCACGGATGCATAGTATCCCATCCCTTGCTGGCACTGGCACGCTGAGTACCACCCATTCCCACTCAGCCGAGTCCACCATGGACCGCCTGGCGTCCCGAGTCGCACAGGGTGGTGTGCTGGCTGTTGAGGAGGCGTATCACCAGATTGCCCACAACATCCACCTCTTCATCTACGTGAAGCTGCTGGATGAGACCTGGAAGGGCGGCACCCGGCAGCGCTACGTGTCTGAGATTCGGCAAGTCAACCGCGCCATTGAGCACGGACGTCCGGTTACCCATCTCACGTACCACGCCACTGGCACCGGCAGCCAATCCGCGGGGTTCTTTCCGGACGCCGACTTCGAGGCCGAGCTGCTGCCATTTCGACGCGATCTCGCCCGCTCGACCCGAGCGGAGCGCCATCCGTGACCGGAGTCCTGGCGATCACGGCCGGCTTCTTGATCATCGCTGGTCTGCTCGGAATCGTGCACGGCCTGCAGCGACAGACTCCGCGAGGGGCGAGCCGACGAAGTGAATCGGCCGGCGAACTATGGGCCCGCGTCACTCGACGTCCCGCCGGCCGACGCGGACGGCGGCGTGACGTGATCTTGCTGGTCAGCGTGATCATCGGTTGCGTCCTGGCGATATTGACCGGATGGCTGATCCTGATCGTGGTGCTACCGGCACTCGCGATCGGATTACCGTATCTGCTGGTCCTTCCCAGAGCGCGGGATGTCGAACTGCTAGAGGCGTTGGATCGTTGGGTACGCTCGTTGGCCGCGACGCTGGCCACCGGCAAGTCGATCACCGATGCGATCCGGATCTCACGTCGTACCGCTCCGCCGCTGATCGCCGATGAGATCAGCCTTCTGGTGACACGATTGAACAATCGTTGGGAAACCCGCGACGCCCTGATGCGGCTCGCCGACGCGCTCGACTCGCCTGACGCCGACGCCGTCGTTGCTGCACTTATCCTGGCGTCGAGTCGCGGCGCCAACGGAGCGTCGGTGACTTTGAAGGCGCTCGCCGACTCGATCCAGGCCCAGCTCAAGGGACGGCGTGCCATCGAGGTCGAGCGATCCAAGCCATACGTCGTGGTCCGTCAGGTGACTGTGATCTCGCTGTCAACCCTGATCTTGGTGTTCCTGTTTTCGCCGGATTTCTTTGCGCCGTATCGAACGCCGTTGGGTCAGGCCCTGCTCTCGCTGTTGTTGATCATGTATCTAGCCTCGCTGATCTTGATGC
This sequence comes from uncultured Actinomycetota bacterium, assembly GCA_963836855.1. Classification (GTDB taxonomy): domain Bacteria; phylum Actinomycetota; class Actinomycetes; order Propionibacteriales; family Propionibacteriaceae; genus Microlunatus. The sequence goes on from CAWILN010000012.1 coordinate 60,414, forward strand.
GACGCAAGGCGCATCATGCCGAGCGACCACGCATCCTTCTCGGGCAACACCGATGACCGTCACCCTGGTGTTGCTCTCTGGCATTTTGTTAGCCGGGGGCCTGAGCTGCCTGGTGGTTGCCTTCGCTCGCTCCACTCCACAGCTGGACGCCGCCCTGGAGCGGATCGGCGCCGACGGAATGCACCAAACGCCCTCGGGCGACATCGGTCCCGTCCGCAGCCGGTCAGAGCGCCTCGGCGCATTCGTGTATCGCGCGATGCCCATTCCCCTCAGCAACGGACAGCGTCGCGCGTTGCGGCTGCTGGACAAGCCGATTGCGGAGTTCTATGCAGACAAGGCTGTGATGGCGATCGTCGGCACCGTGCTGCCGGGGCTCGCGGCCTGTGCGTTCGCATACCTGACCGGTTACCTCAGCCCGATCCCTGCGATCGCCGCTGTGGTTGGTGGCGTGATCGGCTTCTTCGTCCCCGACCTGCTGCTTCGTCGAGCCACAACCAGCGTTTGGACCGGAGCAGCGGAGGCCCTGTTGGTCTACATCGATCTGGTTACCCTGGAGCGGCTGACCAACGCCTCAGCCACGCAGGCATTGCACAACGCAGCCGCTCTGAGCGACGTACCACTCTTCCTGCACATCCGGACGGCACTTGAACGCGCGCGCTTGGAGCAGCAGTCTCCGTACGCAGAACTCCGCAGACTGTCCGATCAGCTCAAGCTTCCCGAACTCGCGGACGTCGCTGATGTGATGCAGCTCGATGAGACCGGCGCCGCTTTGTCCGGCACACTTCGCGCTCGCGTTCGCGAGCTGCGCGATGCCCATCTGACTCGCGAGCAGATCAAAGCGAGTTCCGCCGCCGAAGGCATGACGATCTATATGACGCTGCCCGCATTGATCTTCGGCCTCATCTTCTTGGTTGCCGCGATGCTCAGGATCCTGGTCGCTTGATGTCTGTCGTGCAACTGACAACACTTCCTGCGAATGGACAACACCTGGCCGTTCCCATCCGCGCGCAGGCTCGGAACAGTAGGTCCGGAGTCGACTCGGAAGGGATTGGCATGGCTGAGCGAATAGTGTGCCGATGACTCGCCTCGCTCGGGGCCTGGGGTCACTCGCCGTCCTGGTTATCGGCACCGGCGGCGTCCCGGTGGCTCTGGCTTTCCTCGGCGGCAATCCGATGCCTGACGAGCTGAGCTGGAGCGCTCTGCAGCAAGCGCTGTTCACGCCAGTCGACGGCACGATCCTCGTTGGCTTGATCACCATTGTCGGCTGGCTGGCGTGGCTGGTCTTCACGCTGTCAGTGATCAGCGAGCTGCTTGCGGTCGTCTCGCAGCAACGCGTTCGGATCCGGCTCCCAGGTCTAGATGTTCCGCAGCGATTTGTAGCCGGGTTGTTGATCTCTGTGATCACGATGATCTCGATGCAGCACACGGTCCAAGCGGGTCCCGTGTCAGATAGCCGAGTCGTTGCCGCTCCTCGACCGCCCGAGCCAGCGACACTGATCATCGAGTCGACCGAGATTCCCGTCGACTCGCCCGCACTGGCAGCGCCCAGTACCGAGCGAACCGACGGTGGCCGCCGTCATCATCACGAGGTGCGGCCCGGCGATGATCTCTGGAGCCTGGCTGAGCGGTACTACGGGGACGGTCGAGACTGGCGCAAGATCGCAGCCGCGAACCCAACAGTGCTGACGGGCGGGCCCGATCGGTTGCAGGTCGGATGGCGACTGAGAATTCCTGATCTTGATGATGGCCCAGCTCGGGACGGCGGCCGCCTTGTCACCGTCCGTCGCGGCGACACGCTTTCAGCGATTGCCGAGCGCGAACTCGGCGCAGCGGCTCGCTGGACTGACATCTTCCATGTCAACAGAGCTCAGCTCAGTGACCCAGATGAACTCGCCGTGGGAATGCGCTTGATGTTGCCGCAGCCGACAAAGAAGACCGCAACCAAGCCCACGGCCAATGATCGTGATCAGCACCGCCGAGCCGAGTCGCCACCTCCGGTGCCCAACCATCCTGCGCCGCCAACCGAGCCATCAGCCTCAGCAGGTCAACCGACGAACACCTCGCCGGCAGCCGACACCAACACGGCCCCGACGGCTGACGTTTCGGCGGCAGCCTTGGCAGGCGTTGGCGGCCTCCTGGCGGCCGGTGTGATCGGCGGACTGGCCTGGCGTCGGCGCATCCAGCTTCAAGCCAGGCCGCCCGGCCGACGGATCGTGCATCCACCACCGCCAGCCCTTGCCACCGAAGTCGCTCTCGGACAGCGTCAGCGGCCAATGAGCCTGCGTACCCTCGATCTCGCTATCCGGGCCATCGGAGCGCACTGCAAAGACTCCGACATTGCCCCACCGCCACTGCAGCTGGCTTTGATCGGGGAGAACGAGATCGAACTACGCATGCAGGAGGCCTGCTCCGATGCTCCAGTCGGTTTCACGGTGCGCGGGCGCTCCTGGTTCCTTGCGCAGACCGATGTCGGGTACCTCAAATCCGTGCCCGGACTGAGTGAGGCTGCGCGCCCCTGGCCAGCCCTGGTCACTCTCGGTCGCGATGAAGATGCGCGGCTGGTGCTTGGCGATCTTGAATCGTTCGGCCTGTTGGAGCTGCCAGGAGGGGACTCAGGATTCCCGGCAGCCGACCTCCTCGCAGCAATGGCCGTTGAACTCTCATTCAGCCCTTGGGCCGACGAGATGATCTTGACTCTCGTAGGCGGTGACGAACGGCTGCCGGAGGCGCTCGGCAAGCACAATGTGCTCTGCACTGATGACTGCGACGCCCTGCTCGACCGACTCGAGCAGCGAGCTGCCGGGCAACGTGAGCATCGTCGCCATCCCGTGATCAGCCAGCACCGCATCGACCTGGATCTCGCCGATCCGTGGGCTCCCGAAATCATCTTGGTGGAACAGCCATTGACCGCCGCACAGCACGCGCGGCTATGCGCCCTCATCGACGCCGAGCCCAAGGTGACGCTGGCCGCCGTCGTCGTCGGACCAGTTACGGGGGCCGCCTGGTCACTTCGTGGTGATGGTTCCTCTGCGGAGCGGACTGTCGTGTTGGAGCCATCCGGCCTCTCATTGTCGCCACAGTGGCTGGAGCCTCCAGAGTTGACCGCAGTGGTCGATCTCATCGAGACCACCGGCGCTGACGACACGACTGCCGCACCGTGGTGGAGCGATGTCGGGGTACAGCCGGATCCACCGCCCGACAACGTCACGTATCTGGACAGCCGATCAACAACGTGGGGGACAGCAGGCACAGCAGAAAGGGCCTTGATCATGGAGGCAGCGATGGACCCGAATCGGGCGGTCCACCATCCCACCCTCCAGCTGCTCGGCCCCATCGAGTTGCTCGGTGCTGCCGGAACTGTGCCAACACGCGCTGCCAAGCAGTGCCTTGAGTATTGCGCCTGGCTGCTGGAGAACCCTGGGAGGACCGCCCAGGCGATGGTCGCGGCGCTGGCCGTCGCAGAAGGCACTCGGCGGTCCAACATGAGCAGGCTGCGCAGCTGGCTGGGCGCCAGCCCTGATGGAGATGCGTACCTGCCGGACGCGTACACCGGCCGGATCACACTGCATCCTGCAGTCAGCTCGGACTGGCAGCGGCTGCAGATCCTCACCTCGACTGGAGTCAATCGGGCCGGCGACGACAGCCTGCAGGCCGCGCTCGAGCTGGTACGAGGCGCACCACTCGCCGATGCCGCGCCTGGACAGTGGCATTGGGCCGAGGAACTGCGGACCGACATGATCTCCTGCGTACGCGACATCGGAGTAGAGCTGGCCGACCGGGCGCTGCTCGCCGGTGACGTCGAACGGGCTCGCTGGGCCGCAGCGCGTGCGCTACTTGTTGCGCCTGGTGATGAGCTCTTGCTCGCAGCGCGGATCCGCACCGAGCATCAAGCCGGTAACGCGGCCGAAACCGAGCGGCTTACCCTTCAGCTGGCGGCACAGGCGCGAACTCTCGGGGTCGATCTGGATCCAGAGACAGTTGCGCTGCTACAGCGCGTGATGGAAGGCCAGGTACGGGCCCGGCTGGCGTGAGGCTTCAGCCCTGCCGGCCCTGAGTGGTAACCTCGCGCCGCCATGCAGATCCAGCCACCATCAGGCTTCTCCGCCAGCCTTGAGCTGGACGGCCTCCCAGTGCTGGTCTGCGGAGGCGGACCAGCAGCACTGTCGGCCATCCGGGGCCTGTTGGATTCCCGCGCAGCGGTAACGGTGGTCGCGCCCGAGATCGGTGCGACCGTCGCCGACCTCGCGGCACGGGGACTGTTGATCATGCGCCGTCGCCCGCCGGCGCCTGATGACTTCACAGGCGCCGCATTGGTGGTGCCGGCCACGGGTGTGGCCGAGCGTGATCAGATGATTGCGGCGGCCGCTCGTGATCATGGCGTGCCGGCTGTGTCTCCGGCAACAGCCACGGTTGAGCAGTCTGTGGGCGCCGGCTCGGTGATCTTGGTCGGTGGCGGCCCTGGCGATCTTGGGCTATTGACGGTCGCCGGACTGGAGGCCGTCAAAGAGGCGGACGTAATCGTCTGCGATCGGCTGGCACCGCTCTCGGCGTTGCAGCATGCCAAGCCGGAGGCTGAGATCATCGAGGTCGCCAAGATTCCGCGCGGCACCTCCACGTCTCAGGAGCGGATCAACGAGATCCTGCTCGAGCACGCGTCGGCAGGCAGGACAGTGGTCCGACTCAAGGGTGGTGACCCGTTCGTCTTCGGCCGCGGCGGTGAAGAGTGGCAAGCCTGCGCATCCGCCGGCCTCCCCGTCACGGTCATCCCAGGCGTCTCATCGGCGATCGCGGGGCCCGCGCTGGCTGGCGTACCGCTGACCCACCGCGAGCTCACTCAAGGATTCACCGTGATCTCCGGCCACGCTCCGCCCGGCGATCCCGCCTCCACGCTCAACTGGCAGGCTCTGGCCACCGCCAACACCACCTTGGTGATCATGATGGGCGTCGCCACCCTACAGGCCATCACCGCCGAGTTGATCAAGAACGGGCTCGCTGCCGACACACCAGCCATGACGATTGCCGACGCGGCGATGCCGAGTCAGCGCTCCGTACGCGGCACTCTGGCCGATATCGCCGAATTGACCAAGGAGGCGGACATCAAACCGCCCGCAATCACCGTCATTGGTGGGGTAGCTGGCTTCAGGCCTGTCCTGCCAGCACGTGAATCAACAGAGCAGCCGACCAGCTGAAGCTACGGGTGCCATGGCCCGCCCGGTCCGCGGAGGAAAGTACTCCCGAAAACCGGACTTCCTTGACATGGCAATGACGCTATCCCCGGCCGATTGATCAACGCCAGTCAAGGAAACGACCTAATTCAAGCGTCGAGTCTCGCCGGGCTCAAGCCCAGTCAGCCGCCAGATCTGCTGACTCCGCGAGATCAGAGCCCGACCGAGCGGTGCCATGTCGATGTGAAAGATCACCTTCGGCTCGGCGCCAAGAGCACGCACCAGCAGCGCTCGAGCCACTAGCGGAGTTGCCACGACGACGCTTCGGCCATCGGGCCAGGGATGATCATCAAGCACCCCACCGACTGCGATTGATCAACTCCGCGAGACTTTCGCCGCCGTGCGGCGCGGCACGGGGGTCGTGCAGCCAGGCCTCGAGCCCGGACGGATCCTGGGAAGCCACATCGGCGAGCGTCCTGCCGGTCCATGCTCCGAAGTCACATTCGCGCAGCTCCTCAAGTCGTCCGGCTTCTCCGCCAAGACATGCCGCAGTGACCCAGCAAGCCTTCTCGGGCCCACTGAACCAGGAAGCCACCCGGCCGCTCAGCCGCCGAACATCTTGGGTGTAAGGCTCGCCAGCATCCCCGAACACCAATGCCGGCGTTGGCGCCGTTGGAGCGTGGGCAACCACGAGTAACCGCTGGGCCATCAGTGGGCTATGGGCGTCGTTTGTCGGTCTGGACCATCTGCCAAGCGATGGTGAGGCCGACCAATCGTGAGACGAACAGTGCGACATAGCCGAGGCCGGAGACCTGTTCGATCATCACCACTGCCCGCGCTTGGTCTGTGATCGGGACGACGTCCGACAGACCGGTACTGGACAGGTTGGTGAAGCTCAGAAACAGCAGCTCCATCCAGCTGCGGGGTTGCTCGGGGTTCACCGCCGCGATGAAAGAGCCTGGCTGAAAAGTCTGCAGGAGCTCGAACACGTAGGCGAACCCCCACGCGACCAGAGTGAATGTGGCGCCTACCGCGTACAGCTCATCAGTGGTGACGGTGCGATCCGCCAGCATGTAGACCATGAGGCTGCCGGCGGCGTAGAAGTAGAAGAGCGCATGCAACACCGCGGAGGCCGCTTCCAAGCCGGTCGTGGGATGGATTTCATCGATGATCGACAACGCCGACGCAACGACTGCCAGGGTCACCGCAATCCACGTCGGTCCCCATGAGTCCCGCACGGACCAGATGGCCAATGCCAGTACCAGTGCACCAAAAACCTCGAAGAGAACTCCTCCGACGCCTCCCTCCTCCATGAAGGGGTAGATGAGTACGCCGAGCAGCTGCACTACCAGCAGGATCGCGGAAGGATGGCTCAGCACCTTTCCCATCAGTCCCTCGGTGGCGGCGACTCTCATGCTCACACCTGGCCAGTGGGTATGGTGGTCGGCTCGCTCCCGCCCGTGGTCACAGGCGCACCATACCCACGCGCTCACTTGTCAGCCGAAACGCTGACAAGTCAGCCGCGTGACGATACAGTGCAGTGGTTCGCGGAGGACCTGGAAGTTCGGTGAGAATCCGGCACGGTCGCGCCACTGTGTGAGCTGCCATGCTCGAGTCAGACCCTGCCTCCGGCGAGCTCCGTCAACGCGGGTCGCAGGAACCCGGAGGAGGAACTGATGTCAGAGGTCACCCACACCACACCCGTCGCCGTTACGGCTCCACCGTTCTCCCTCCGCCAAGTGCTGCCTTGGCTGATCTTCGCTGGAATGCTCTTGCTGGTCGCGATGTACTTCATCTCCGCTGAGCAGGGCGCCGCGGCTCTGTTTTCCGGCGCTGCGGTCCATGAGTGGGTGCACGACGGACGTCACCTGCTCGGCTTCCCTTGCCACTGAGCCCAGCATGATCTCAGCACGCGACTTCCTGGTTAGGGGTCTGCTCGCAGGCCTGTTCGCGGGCCTCGTTGCTTTCGGCGTGGCATATGTGATTGGTGAGCCTTCCGTCAATGCCGCCATTGCGATCGAGGAGTCTGCCGGGGTCGATCATGATCACGCAGCCGATACGCCCACGGCGAGCGAGGAGGCCGGCAGTACCGAAGTGCCGCGCTCACTCCAGTCCACGGTGGGCTTGTTGACCGCGACGACGGTCGCGGGCGTCACTCTCGGGGGTCTGGTCGGGGTGATCAGCGCGCTGGCCCTGGGCCGATTCGGCCGGCTTGGCGTACGCGGTGTCAGCGTGTCCGTTGCTGCGATCGGATTCGTCAGCGTCAGCCTGCTGCCTTTCGTGGCCTATCCGCCAAACCCGCCTGCGGTGGGCGACCCCGAGTCCATCGGCGCTCGCACCGCCCTCTTCTTCATCATGCTGGCCATCTCGATCGTCGCTGCCGCCACGGCAGTGCTGGTCGGGCTCAAGCTCGCAAGTCGATGGGGCGGCTGGTACGCCACACTGAGTGCCATCGGCGGCTACCTGCTGGTGACCCTCACCGCCGCGGCGCTGTTGCCGAGCTACTCCGAGGTGCCGACTGACTTCCCGGCCACGGTCCTGTACGAATTCCGGGCGGCGAGTTTGATCATCCAGCTGACGCTCTGGGCGTCGCTCGGGCTGGCGCTCGGCGAACTGCTGTACCGGCTGGAACGTCGCACTGATTATGAAGTCAATAAGCCCACCTACGCGAAGCAGTCTTTCTGACGTGATCACGCCACCATCACCCGGTGTGTACGCCGAGGCCCGGCGCCGTCTCGACGCACTGGCCAAGCCCCAGGGTGCCCTCGGCCAGCTAGAGGATTTGGCTGCCTGGGTGGCGGCTTGTCAGGGGACCTGCCCACCCCGTCCGTTGGATCGGGTGCGGGCGGTGATCCTGGCCGGTGATCATGGCGTCGCCGCTAACGGTGTCTCTGCCTATCCGCGGGAGCTCACCGCGGCTATGGTGCGGGCCTTCGTCGCGGGCGTGGCTGGCGCCAATTGTCTGGCACGGCAGCATGGCGTCGTATTGCGGATACTCGAGCTGGGCGTTGATGATGATCTTGAGGATGTCCCGGCGGAGGTCTCGGCGTACCACATCGGGTCCTCCCGCCCGATCGACCAGGACGATGCCCTGACGGCCGATGACTGCCGGGAGGCGCTGCGCGCCGGCGAGGCGATCGCCGAGGTGGAGATCGCTGCCGGTGCCGACATGTTGATCATCGGCGATATGGGAATCGGCAACACCACGCCGGCAGCCGCCTTGGTTGCCGCGACCTTCGGGCAGCGGGCTGAGGACATTGTGGGCCGGGGCAGCGGGGTGGACGACGATCGGCTGCGGCATAAGACTGAGGTGGTCGCCGCGGCGCTGAATCGGGTCGGCGAGCGCGCCGGGGATCCGTTCGAGCGGCTTGCGGCGTTGGGGTCGGCCGACATTGCCGCAGGCGTCGGCTTCATCCGTACCGCAGCTCGCAGCCGCGTTCCGGTGCTGCTCGATGGGATCGTCTCCGTCGCCGAAGCGGCCGTGGCCGAGGACCTCGAGTCAGGCGTCGTGGCGTGGTGCGCGGCCGGCCACCGCTCTACCGAGCCGGCCCAGCAACTGGCTCTCGACAAGCTGGGCCTGGAACCAATTCTTGATCTTGGTCTGCGACTCGGTGAAGGTACTGGAGCGCTCACAGCGCTTCCGGTATTACGGTCGGCCGTTCTCGCGCTCCGCGAGGTCGCCCTCCTTGACGATCTCCGCCCAGTCAGCTGAGGCGATCATGCTCGACGCGCTGCGGCTCTCGGTCGGGACACTGACCATCGTGCCGTCCGGCGCAATTTCTGAGATCGACCGCCGTACCGCTGCCCGAGCCATGATCATCGCGCCGTTGGCCGTAATCCCGCTCGCTTCGGCAGTCGCAGTGGTGGGGTGGCTCGGCCGAATCGCTGGGCTGCCGCCTTTGGCAGTCGGCCTGCTGGTGGTTGGGGGATTGGCCCTCGGCAACCGGGCGTTGCACCTGGACGGCCTGGCCGACACCGTCGACGGCTTCGGCTCGGGATGGACCGCGGAATATTCCCTAGTGGTGATGCGGCGGGGCGATGTCGGGCCCATGGGCGTGGTGGCGCTGATTGTCGTGATCGGGCTGCAAGCCGTGGCAGTCGGTGGGCTGGTCCAAGGTCTGGCCGGTGCCCTGCTGGTCGGTGTGGTGGTGTGCTGCTCTCGGGCCGCATTGTGTCTGACCTGCGTACGAGGCGTGCCCGCTGCCAGGGGTGACGGCCTGGGAGTCGCGGTGGCCGGCTCGGTGCCGCGCGTGGCGGCCGCGGGCTGCTGGTTGGTGGTACTCCTGATCATGATGGGGGCCGCCTGGCTGTCCGGTCATCACCCGATCAGCGGAGCGCTTGCTACGGTGACCGCCGCTCTGCTGGTTGTGTCGTTGGTCTATCGCTGCATGCGCCGGTTGGGGGGTGTCACCGGTGATGTGATGGGCGCCGCGATCGAGATCGCCTTCACCGTGATGCTTGTCGTGATGGTCGTATGAGCTCACACGCGCAGGGCTCGCCCAGCAACCATGATGATCACCTCGTCGCTTGCGGCGGCCATCTCCTGGTTGACCTCTCCCAGCAGCTCGGTGAACACGCGGCCCGATCGATACGTGGACACCAGTCCCCAGCCGACCTCGTTGGTCACTGCGACCGCCAAGCCGCGCCGAGCCCGCCATGTTGTGACGAGATCGTCGAGTTGGCCATGGAAGTCAGCTTGCCAAGTGAGCAGCGGCTCATCCCAGGTGCCGAGCCGGTCGATCATCGCGCTCAGCCACGTGCCCAGGCAATCAATCAGGATTGCACCGGAGATATTCCGCAGCGCCCCGACTACGTCGGTGGTCTCAACCGTGCTCCAGTGCGCCGGCCGCCGAACACGATGATCGGCGATTCGTGCTGCCCACTCGGCGTCGGCAGCAGGATCAGGCACCGGTCCGGACGCTACGTAGCTGACCTCGGCACTCTCGGCAAACAGCGTCTCGGCGTAACGGGATTTGCCGGAGCGTACGCCTCCTGTGATCAGGATGCGGCGATCCGGCATGGTGACGTCAGGATCGATCAGTGGGGCCATCGCTGATGACTCTATCGAGGCATTGGCCTTCGGCGATGGGACTTGCGGTGGGTTACCTGGCCGATCGAGTCTTCGGCGATCCGCGGCGCGGTCATCCAGTCGCCGGTTTTGGCGCAGCTGCATCCTGGCTGGAGCTCCGCTGCTATGCCGATCGGCAGAGCGCTGGCGCGGCGTACGCCGGAGCCCTCGTCGGAGCCGCGATCGGATTGGGCGTCGCGCTCGAGCGGCAGGTCTCGCATCGCTCATTCGCCACTGTCATGTCGACCGCAGCGGCCACCTGGGCCGTCCTCGGCGGCCAATCGCTGAACCGGGAGGCGGCTACAGTTGCCGGGCAATTGGCCGGCGGAAAACTGATCGTTGCCAGGGACCAGGTTCGACATCTGGTGGGCCGCGACACGGCCGAACTGTCAATGGAGGAGGTCGCGAGAGCGACCGTGGAATCGGTTGCAGAGAACGCTTCGGACGCCGTCGTCGCTCCACTGTTGTGGGGCGCAGTCGCCGGAGTGCCGGGATTGCTCGGCTATCGGGCCGCGAACACCCTCGACGCCATGATCGGGCACCGCTCGGCACGTTACCTCCGGTTCGGCTGGGCGGCCGCCCGGCTGGACGACCTGGCCAACTGGGTGCCGGCGCGACTGGCTGCTTTAGCAGCCGCAGCGTGGGCGCCTCTCGTAGGGGGCAACCCGCGAAACGCGATCAGTGTTGTCCGGCGTGACGCCGGTCAGCATCCCAGCCCCAATGCCGGCGTTGTCGAGGCGGCATTTGCCGGCGCTCTCAATGTCCAGCTTGGCGGGCGGAACGCATATCACGGTGCGATCGAAGATCGCGGCATCTTGGGCAACGGTCGGCCGGTCGCTATCGCTGATATCGCTCGGGCCAGCCGCCTCGCGGCGGCGGTCTCGATGAGCGCATTGGCCGTCGCCGTCCTGATTCGTGGGTTGCGACCATGACGATTCTGATCTTGGGCGGTACCGCCGAGGCGCGACAGCTCGCGGCAGCGCTGGTAGCAGACGGCGTCGAGGTGATTTTCTCGCTTGCCGGACGGGTCAAGGCTCCAAGCTTGCCGCCAGGACGGATCCGGGTTGGCGGCTTCGGCGGTGCCGATGGTCTCGCCGACTACTTGCGCCAGCAGCACGCTTCCGCGGTGGTGGATGCCACCCATCCATTCGCGACGACAATCAGCCAGAACGCGCAGCAGGCGGCGACGCTTGCCGCGACGCCGCTGGTGCGGCTGGAACGTCCAGGCTGGCGGGAACACCCGCGCTCGGGCTCATGGACCTGGGTAGCCGATGCCGCTGCGGCGCGAGCCGCCGCCGCGGCTGCCTTGAGGCCGTTCCTCACCACAGGACGGCAGTCGCTGCCAGATTTTCTGCCCTGGGCCGACCGGGACGTGCTGATCAGGCTGGTCGATCCGCCCACCGAGCCACTGCCCCGGCGCTGGACTCTGATCATGTCCCGCGGGCCGTACGGCTACACGGGTGAGCGCCAGATCCTTGCCGAGCACACCGCTGATGTCCTCGTCACCAAGGACTCAGGCGGCGCTGCCACAGTGGCCAAGGTGGATGCAGCGGGTGACCTGGGTATCCCGGTGGTGATCATTGCGCGCCCGGAACGGGCACCAGTCCCTCAGATGGCGACGGTCTCGGAGGCCGTCGCCTGGTGTCGCTCCGTCGAGCCTTCTGCGACGCTTCCCGTATCGCGCGAATCGCTCTCGTAACCCCTGACGTCGTCCTCGCTCGGAGACTGAAGAGCGTGTCTCCTCGCTTGTCCTCCCGTCAGCGGGGCGTGATCGGAGAATTTGCGATTCGTGGGACGATCGATGCCATGAGATTCATCTTGAGGCTGGTCGTGAGCGCCGCAGCGCTGGCAATCGCGACGTGGATCTTGAGCGGCATCACCCTGACTGGCTCGAGCACCGCAAGCCAGATCATCACGCTGTTGATCGTGGCGTTGATCTTCGGCGTTCTGAATGCGATCATCAAGCCGCTCTTCGCACTGTTTACCGCACCTCTCATACTGCTGACCCTGGGTCTGTTCTTGATCGTGATCAATGCCTGCATGTTGCTGCTTACCTCATGGCTGGCCGGCCTATTTGATCTTGGCTGGGAGGTCGACGGGTTCTGGACGGCGGTGCTCGGCTCCATCATCATCTCGATCGTGAGTTTCGTCTTGAACGTCTTCCTGCCCGATCCGGACGATTAGAGTCGTGGCTGAGGGACCGCATTTTCCTCCCGTACGCGTCGTCTTCGTCTGCCTGGGGAACATCTGCCGCTCACCCATAGCGGAGCGGGTGGCAGAGCGCGCCGCCGCCGATGCAGGCATCACGGGCGTCGAGTTCTCTAGCGCGGGCACAATCTCTGAGGAATATGACGACCCGATGGATCGTCGCGCGGCAGCGGTACTCAAGGAGTACGGATACCGCTACGCCGACCATCAGGCGCGAAGGATCACCGCCGCCCAGATCGAATCAGCCGACCTGGTGGTCGCCATGGAGAACGTTCACTTGCAGAGGGTTCTGGAGCTTGCTCCTGATCCGAGCAAGGTGCGCCTGCTCACCGACTTCGATCCTTCGGCTGTCCAAGGCTCAGGGGTGCCCGACCCCTGGTTTGGGTCTGACGCTGGCTTCTATGACACCCTCGCCGCGATCGAAGCTGCAATGCCTGGGCTAGTCGAACACATCCGCGGAATCCAGACCACAACCTGACCCTCGATACACCCTGAGCATGTCTTATGCGGCCTGAGCTCGTCGAAGGGCGCGCTCACGGGCTTCGAGAGGCTCAGCCCGCATTTCAAAGGCTCAGCCCGATTTTCAGAGGATGCAGCCCGCATTTGAGAGGGCTCAACGTGCGTTTGGCCCGCATTTGAGGCGCCTCTCCCAAATGCTTAATTGCGAGATCGACCATAATCCGGCGCGAACTGGGTATTGAACCGCCAGGACCACTGCCCGGCCCTCTCACCGGTTTTTCATCGGCCAGTTGTAATCTTCGCCGGCAAGGGACTCGGGGAGGAACCAAGAGATGAAACCACGACACACGTGGCCGCTGGTGCTTGCCGCCACGCTCATTTGCGCGGGCTGCACAAACAGTGCGAATGCACCTTCTGCCACAAATCCGACCAGCCCGCCGGCACTTGAAAGCCGACCGGCTGAGCCAAAGCTGCCCACTGGAGCAGCTCCCGTCAACCTCGATCCGGCCAATTTCAGCGCCGACATCAGCCACTCATACTGGCCGATGAAGCCAGGCACACGATGGACCTACCGCTCAGTCGATGAGGCCGGTGACGTCGAGGACGTCGTCATCGTGGCTACCACTGCAACCAAGAAGCTGGCCAACGGCATTACAGCCCGGGTGGTTCGTGACACCGCCCGGACCGACGGGGAACTGGTCGAGGACACCTTGGACTGGTATGCGCAAGACGGGGACGGCAATGTCTGGTACATGGGCGAGGAAACCGCCGAATACGAGAACGGCAAGATCGCCAGCCGCGAGGGCTCCTGGGAGGCTGGCATCGACGGCGCGCAGCCGGGAATCTTGCTGCCCGCTGAGCCGCAGGTCGGCCAGAAGTACCGACAGGAGTACAAGAAGGGCGAGGCCGAGGACAACGGCGAGGTGCTCGCCACCACCCATCTCGTCCAGGTAAAGGCCGGACGGCACAAGAACGCCCTGGTCACGATGGATACCAGCAGCATCGAACCGACGGTCGTGGAGTACAAGTTCTATGTCCCCCATATCGGGCCGGTACTCGCCCTGGACATATCTGGTGGGGCCTCCCGTGAAGAACTGGTCAAGATCGACAGAGCCACGCCCAAGGCGGGCACCGGGCCGTTGGGAAAGCCCAATTCGTGATCTGCTGCGGATGTTTGGCTATGGTCCGCTGTCGATCATCGTGAAATCCTTGTGGTGTGCGAGTCCTGATCGTTGAGGACGAGCCCAAGCTCGCGAACCTGCTGCGGAAAGGTTTGACCGCACAGGGGCTCGCTGCTGATATCGCGACCGATGGCGATGATGCAATGTGCATGGCAACGGCCACTGCATACGATGCGATCACCTTGGATGTGATGCTCCCGGATACCGACGGATTCACGCTCTGCCGAGATTTTCGCCGACATGGAGTCAGCACGCCGGTACTCATGATCACCGCCCTCGACACGATCCATGATCGAGTCACCGGGCTGGACAGCGGCGCCGATGACTATCTCGCCAAGCCGTTCTCGTTTGCTGAACTGCTCGCCCGGCTGCGGGCACTGGCGCGTCGGCCTCGTGAGGTCCGGATGCCAGTGCTTACCGTCGGGCAGCTTCAGCTGGATCCGGCCGCGCGTACGGTGCACCGCGGGGATGTCCAGATCGAGCTGACGCGGAAGGAGTTCGCGCTGCTCGAGGAGCTGATGCTAAGGCCGGGTGAGGCGGTGTCCCGCTTCGAGCTGCTGGAATGCGCCTGGGACGACAGCTACGACAATCGGTCGAACGTCGTGGACGTCTACATCGGCTACCTCCGGCAAAAAGTCGACCGGCCCTTCGGCGCCGAGAGCATCGAAACCGTACGCGGCTTCGGCTACCGGCTCCGGAGCGGGGAGACTGGATGAGCCTTTTGCCCATTCGCTGGAAGCTGACGATGGCCTTTGCGCTCGCGTCGACAATCGTGCTCGCCGCAGTCGGCGTCTTCTTGTACGCCCGGCTCAGCGCTGATCTGGACAACACCATCGAGCGCGACCTCCGCATGCGCGCGGACCATCTCGGTGGACTGCTCACCCGGTCGCAGCTCGCCGAGCTGCCTACAACGCAGGCCGAGGAGCTTGAGTCCGACGAAACCATTGCCCAGATCCTCACACCTAGCGGCGGGATAGTGGCGGCCAATGGGTACCCCGACGTCAGGCTGCTAACGCCCGATCAGCTGCAAGCCGCAGCTAGCGGCGAGATTTTCGTCGACCGTCCGGGCGATGCGAGGCTCGACGAATCACTCAGGATCTTCGCGGCGGCCGTCCATGCCCCAGGCGAGGACTTCATCGTGTTGGTCACCGACTCCCTGGATGAGCGAGCCCAGACACTAGCCTCGACCCTAGGTGTGGAAATAGTCGGCCTCGGCGCCGCCCTGGCTGCCTCGTGCGCGATCGGCTATTGGGTAGCCGGCCTTGCTTTGCGTCCGGTGGAGGAGTTGCGCCAGCGCGCGGCGGCGATCAGTGGAGATGATCTTGTCGATGCCGAGCGGACGCCGCTGCCAGTATCACCGGTTGGTGACGAGATCGGACGCCTCGGGCGCACGCTGAACGACATGCTCGGCCGAATCGGGCGAGCACAGGCCGCACAGCGGGAGGCGTTGGAGCAGCAGCGTCGGTTCCTGGCAGATGCCAGCCACCAGCTGCGTACGCCCCTGGCGATCATCAAGGCCGAGGTTGAGCTCGCCCAGTCCGAGGCCACAAAAGGTGATGATCTTCGCACGACTATGGCGTCGATCGGCGAGGAGACCGACCGGCTCAGCGGGCTAACCGAGGAACTGCTACTGCTCGCGGCAGCGGATGAACAGCGGTTGAGCCTCAACCGAGAATCGGTAAATCTTCGTGATCTGCTCAAGGAAGTGGCCGAGCGAGGCCGGGGTCGAGCCCAGTTGGAGGGGCGAACGATCGCGGTTCAGTCGGACGACACCATGATCTCCGCGGATCGGCAGCGACTGGAGTATGCCCTAGGCAATGTGATGGACAACGCGCTGACCCATGGCGCGGGCAATGTCGAGTTCATCGCTCGCCGCGACGGCGACGCCGCTGAGATAGCGGTACGTGATCATGGCGCCGGCTTCGCCGATAACTATCTAGCGCATCCCTTCGAGCGCTTCGCTTCGACGGCCAGCACTGGGCGGGGCACCGGGCTTGGGCTGGCCATTGTGCAGGCGATCACGGAGGCGCATGGTGGCGGTGTCAGTCTGGCTAATGATCATGGCGCCGCCGTGACACTCTCTTTGCCGATCGACCCGACACGACCGGTTGCCGCACCTGGTACCGGCCCGAGCGCGCCAGCAACGGCCATTGCTCAAGAGCGGCAGTGGTCCGCGCATTGAAGCCGCGACCGCCGGGATACCGGATCAAGATCGACACCGAACCGCTCCGGAGGTAATCCAGAGCAAAGCGCTGAAACTCTCGATTGCGGTTGCGCGATACCTTGAGACCAGCCGCGACCGACATGTCATGGGAGTGGCCGCCGAGATCGGCGATGAACCGGCAGCCGTGATCGAGGTTGCGGCTCAACGTATTGCTCACGATCAGAGTTGTCACGTCATCGGAGGTGACGCACCCCGGCGCAGCGGCGGCAATGGCTCGAAATTCCTGCGGGAACGAGCGGTTGAAGGTGGTCGTGGACCAGCCACTCGCGTACACCACCATTGCACCGGCAAGTACCAGGCTGACCGCAACTTGTGCAGGTCTAGCTCGGAGCAGCTCGAGCAAGCGGCCGAACGCGGCGCCGGCCGTGAGCGCGACGGGGCCTGCGGTGAATCCCGCGAAGTGCAGGAACCAGGTCGGCGTGATGAGCAGAAAAGCGCCTTGCCCGAGCATCAGCAGCGCGGGCAGCCGAGCCTCGCGGTAGCTCCAGGCGAGGATTGCACAGCACAGCAGCGCAAGTACCGCAGCCACCGTAATGGCGGCGGGGTACGAGCGGCCAACAATGGTGAGTCCGGCCATCGCATCGAGCCGGTCGATCATGGGCCGTCCGCTGCCCCCACGCCGGAAGAGCTGGTCTCGAACGAGCTGGTTCCACATTGAGGTCGGCGCTAGTGCGAAGAACGGCAGGCAGATCAGCGCGGCAGTCGCCGCACTGCCGATCATGACCTGCAATGCCGCTCGGAAGCGGCGTATCAGCAGCAGCCAAACGAGGACGACGGCAAGCGTGACCAGACCCCAGATCTTGATCGCGACTGTTAGCCCCACCAATGCACCGGCTGCAAGGATCCTCCAGCGGGCGAGCGAGTCTGAGTTGAGCAGCGGCTGCAGCAAGAGAATGGCGATCAGAAGCGCCGTTGTGGCCGGGCCCTCCAGCAGCGTCGACTTCTCGGAGTAGACGGCCGGGTAAAACACGGCATAGCTGAGGCCACCGAACAGCCCCGCGGCCAGTCCAATGGGCTTGAGGATCCTCCAAATCAGCACGGCGTTCAGTGCTCCGAGCAGCATCCATGCCACACGGGCGGTGGCGAAACCGTAGGCGTCGCCCGTCAGCTGGGCGAGGAGCGCAAACGGTGTCAGGAGTAGCGGCATTCCTGGCGGGTGCAGCAGCAGGAAATCCTCGTAGGGCAGCAGACCGTGGACCAGTCCCGTGGCAGCGGCGTAGTAGACCCCGTCGTCGTAGTTGCCGATGCCGAAGAGCCCACCGCCCCGCACCACCGGAACGAGCCTGATGACGAAGGCGATCGCAGCCACGACGATCGCCCATAGCCAGATCCGGCTGAAGGTTCGATCTCGAGTTGGGGCTCGGCGAATGCCCACGAGACCAGCATTGCCTATCGGCTGCAGTCTTGAAACTGACTGACACGCCATCCTGCCCAGATTTGCGAATGTACGGACAGGGCATCACGGTCGCCGCCCTGCCAGGCGCTTCTGATCCGAGACGCCCTGAGGGGCGACCGTACGCCAGCTCCCCGGCCTGCCGTATTGAACGCCCTGGCTGAGCCGCTGCATGCGGGCTAGCCGTGAATGCAGGCTGAGCCCATTTATGCGGGCTGAGCTCGTCGAAGCCCACGGTGTGCCCTTCGAAAAGCTCAGGGCACATGACAGCAGCTTTCAGCTGTCTCGTCTGGCACGCTGGGTGCATGCACATCCTGGTGGTCGACGATGATCAAGCCGTTCGCGACTCCCTGAAGCGCTCTTTGGAGTACAACGGCTACGAGGTAAGTGGCGCCGAAGACGGAGTTCAGGCGCTCGCCCGGCTGGCCGCGATCCGTCCGGATGCGGTGATCATGGATGTGATGATGCCACGGCTGGATGGCCTGGAAACAACCCGGATGCTGCGAGCAGCCGGCAACGATGTACCGATCCTGGTGCTCACTGCCCGCGACGCCGTCGGCGACCGGGTGGACGGACTCGACGCGGGTGGCGACGACTACATGGCCAAGCCCTTCGCGCTGGACGAACTGCTCGCGCGGCTGCGCGCCCTGGTCCGGCGTGCCGGAACCGTTGCCGACTCGACCGATCCGTCTGCGCAGAACATGTTGTTCAGCGACCTTGTCTTGAACACCCAGACTCGAGAGGTGTTGCGCGGGACCCGACCGATCAACTTGACCCGCACCGAATTCGCGCTGCTCGAGGCCTTTATGCACAATCCACGACGGGTGCTGGAGCGTAGCTGGCTGCTGAACGAGGTCTGGGGTTTCGACTTTCCGACAACGGCGAATTCGCTGGAGGTCTACATCGGCTACTTGCGCCGCAAGACCGAGGCTGGCAACGAGTCCCGCCTGATCCACACCGTACGAGGGGTCGGTTACGTGCTTCGCGAGACACCACCATGATCAGCCCGCGGCGGGTGGCGGAGGGTTTGCGGTGGCAAGGGTGTGTCTCTCGACCCCGGATCGGCTGCGCGACGACCAGGAAAGGTCTGGCGTCGTTGGACATCGTCGCCCATAGAACACCGCTATGAACTCCTCGTCCGCCTTGCCAGAGCCTTCCCTGGATCGCCGCTCGCTATCGACCCGGAGTCGAGAGGCACACCCTGGCCGGCTGAGGGCTTGGCTGGGAGCGCTGCCGCCGCAGCGCCGCGTCGCGTACCTGACCACAGTCGCGGTGGCCTTGGCCGTCGCGGTGACGAGCATGGCCGGCTATATGACCATGCGGATTTCGCTGTACAGGGCGTTGGACGCCGAGATGGTCGAGACGGCGACCTCGCTGGCGGTCGTGCCGGTTGCCCAGGACATTCGGACCCTCGGCGGCCTTACTGAGCGCGCGCTGCGGGCCGGAAATGTCAGCGTGGCCGCGATCCGCACCGACGGCGAGATCTTCAACGTGCCCGATGAGCGTGATCATCTCGTGCTAGGCGCCACGGAGCTTGCCGTAGCTCGGTTGCAGAGCGGCTATTCGGCAAGGTCTGGTGTGACGACGGGAGGTGAGGAGTACCGCATCGTCGCTGTGCCGATCTTTGACCTCGGGAACTACGCCCTGGTACTCGGGCGGCCCCTGCAACCCACGAATGACATCCTCAGCTCCCTGTGGCTGGTCTTGATCATCTTTGGCGCGGGTGGTGTGATCATTGCCGCGGTGGTTGGCGCATACGTGGCCCGCTCGAGCCTGCGTCCGGTACGGGAACTGTCCGCTGCCGTCGAACATGTCAGCGTCACCAAGGAGCTGACGCCGATCACGATCAAGGCTTCCGGCGACATCGCGGTGCTCGCCGAGTCGTTCAACCAGATGCTTCGATCGCTGGCATCATCGCAGGATCGCCAGGCGCGGCTGATCGCCGATGCCGGGCACGAGCTTCGTACCCCGCTCACCAGTCTGCGGACCAATATCGAACTGCTCGCCGCCGATGCCGAGAGCGGCATGTTGCGGCAGCAAGATCGAATCGCCATCCTGGCCGATGTCAAGGCCCAACTTGTCGAGTTCACCGAACTGATTGGTGATCTTGTGCAGCTCGCCCGGGACGAAACCGCCTCCATGCCAGAAGCCCTGGACTTCCGTAATGTCGTCAACTCGGCGCTCGACCGCGTGCGACGGCGGGCGCACGGGCTGGTATTCGACGTTGAGCTCAATCCGTTCTACGTCGTCGGCGACTCCGACATGCTGGAGCGCGTGGTCACCAACCTGCTGGATAACGCGGTGAAGTGGAGCCCGCCGGGCGGCACCATTCGTGTGCAGCTCGAGGGTGACAGGCTTCGTGTGGCCGACCAGGGTCCAGGGATCACCGAGGCCGACATGCCGTTCATCTTCGATCGCTTCTACCGGGGCGATACCGCGCGGCAAACTCCCGGGACCGGGCTGGGCCTTTCGATTGTTGCCCAAACGGTCACTCGGCACGGAGGCTCGGTCCGTGCAGGTCGCTCAGCCCAGGGCGGGGCGGAGTTCACCATCCAGCTGCCGGGTGCGACCAGCCTCGAGGAGCTGACACAGCCGGCGCAGCCTAGCGGATCGGCTCACTCGGCCCCCACCCCATCGTCCACAGCCTCATCCCCCGCCGCATCCATCGGCTCACCCCTTGCCGAAAGTGGTCGTAAACGACAGAGCTGAATCGATTCAGCTCGAGCACTATGAAGAGCTTTCGCTCCGACGACTGCAGGAGCTTGCCGGTGCAGCTTGCAAGAAACCCTTGTGATATTCACTGGTGCACCGCAGGCGACGAAGGAGCCGGAATCCGCGAAAGCTTGTCAGAGTGCTTTTCAGCGCTGTCGCTTGTGACCACTCTCGGGAAGAGATGACCGTCGGCAGTCGGCGCAGAGGCCGAGCAGGGCAGCATGGTGCGGCTCGACCAGGAAGCCAACCTCGCGGTCGACCCGGGTGATCAATGAATCCAGGGCATCCACCGGGAAATCGATCACTGCCTGGCAGTTGGTGCATTGGAGGTGCGCGTGTGGAGTTGATGCCGTCTGGTCTGTCGGCGCCGCCACGGCGAGGTGGTAGACCGTCGCTGAGCCACCCACGTGGGTGTGCGTGACGAGTCCGAGGTCGCCGAGTGTCGCCAGTGCGCGATAGACCGTGGCCCGGTGGACTCCTGGCGCCGATGCCTCCGCTCGGGCGACGATCTCATCGGCGGCGAGATGCTCATCGGTGCGGTCCAGAACCTCGATGACTGCCTGTCGAGCTCTGGTAACTCGCTCGTGCTGGTCCCGCAGCAAGCCAAGTGCCGCCAGGACACGCGGCGGGGAGGCCGATTCACCCGAAGTCAACTTGCTGGTTTGCACGCTCTTGATTCTCCCCCAATCCGGCTTGGTGACGGCTCAAAGGTAGGTGCGATACTGTCGCATCTAGGAGTCGCAGCTAGGAGTCCGTGCGTCTGCAAGGCCACGGAGTGGCGGGAGGTCTGTGTTGACAGCACTAGATATCGCGGCCGTCCATGATGCACTTGCCCGGCTTCGCGGCAAGCTCAGCCGCCAAGAGTGGCGTTCGATCATCGGCATGGCTAGCTGCATCCTGCTGCTCCATTTAGTCGGGTGGGGCGTGCTCATCGGGATTGTGGCGCCGCAGCACTACCAGGTCAGCACCACCCAAGTGTTGGGCGTCGGGCTCGGACTCACGGCATACACCCTCGGAATGCGACATGCATTCGACGCCGATCACATTGCCGCCATCGACAACACCACCCGCAAGCTGATGGCTGAGGGCAAGCGCCCCGTGTCGGTCGGCTTCTGGTTCTCACTTGGCCACTCGACCATCGTTTTTGGGCTAGTGGCCTTGCTGGCGCTGGGCGCACGCGCCTTGGCTGGACAGCTCGAGAACGAATCATCGCTGCTGCAGCAGGTTACTGGCGCAGTCGGTACCGCTGTGTCGGGGATATTCCTCTACGTGATCGGGATCATCAACCTCGTCATCTTGATCGGCATCGTCAAGGTCTTCGGCAAGATGCGCCAGGGCGCATTTGACGAGAAAGGACTCGAGGCGAAACTGAACACCCGGGGTTTCATGAACAGGATCCTGTCCGGCGCGACCAAGGCGGTGACCAAGCCCTGGCAGATGTACCCGATAGGGGTGCTTTTCGGGCTGGGCTTCGACACTGCCACTGAAGTGGGGTTGCTGGTCCTCGCCGGCGGCGCTGCGGCATTCGCTCTGCCCTGGTACGCGATCATGACGCTGCCAATCCTGTTTGCGGCAGGCATGAGCCTGTTGGACACCATCGACGGCTGCTTCATGAACTTCGCATACGGCTGGGCCTTCTCCAAGCCAGTTCGGAAGCTTTACTACAACATCACGATCACCGGGCTCTCCGTTGCGGTGGCCTTGATCATCGGGACCATCGAGCTGATCTCGATTCTGAGCGAGAGAACCGGCATCACCTCCGGACCGCTGGCTGCGATCGCGCACGTGAACCTGGATTTCGTCGGTTATGCCATCGTCGGGCTGTTCGTGGTGACCTGGGTGATCGCCGTCATGGTCTGGAGGTACGGCCGGATCGAGGAGAAGTGGTCCGCCGGCCTGCAGGCCCAGTAACAGCGTCCATTTCACTCTGGCAGGCAGCCCGTCATTGTCCAGGCTAGGGTCGCGGCTATGAAGAAGCTCATCAACGACCCACAAGACGTTGTTGCGGAGGCGCTTCTCGGCATCGAGGCCGCTCGTCCAGAGGTGCGGGTTGATCACGCCAACCGCATCATCTATCGCCGGGACGCACCCAGAGCGGGCAAGGTCGGTCTGGTCTCGGGTGGCGGTTCGGGTCACGAGCCGTTGCATGGTGGGTTCGTCGGGCTCGGCATGCTGGATGCGGCCTGCGCCGGACAGATCTTCACATCCCCGACGCCTGATCAGATGCTCGAAGCAACGAAGGGTGTGGACGCAGGCGCTGGCGTGCTGCACATCGTGAAGAACTACACCGGCGACGTGATGAACTTCGAAATGGCTGCCGAGCTGGCAGCGGCCGAAACCGGCATCACTGTCGACACTGTCGTCGTCAATGACGACGTCGCCGTCCAGGATTCGCTCTATACGGCGGGTCGGCGCGGGGTCGGAGTGACGGTGCTGCTTGAGAAGCTGATCGGTGCCGCCGCCGAGGAGGGCCGCGCACTCTCGGAGCTGGTGTTGTTGGGCCGAGCGGTGAACGACTCTGGCCGCTCCATGGGTATGGCGCTCACCAGCTGCACGGTGCCAGCGGCGGGAAAGCCAACATTCGAGCTCGGCGCGGACGAGATGGAGCTCGGCATCGGGATCCACGGCGAACCGGGCCGGCGCCGGGTCGCGCTCTGGAGTGCGCGGGAGATCGCCGAGCAACTTATGGAGCCGATCCTTGCTGATCTTGACTTCACGTCAGACCCGATGATCGTCATGGTCAACGGCATGGGCGGCACACCGCTCATCGAGCTGTATCTGATGTACGGCGAGGTCTCCAAGATCATCGAGAAAGCCGGGATCACGGTGGCACGCAATCTGGTCGGGAACTACATCACCTCGCTGGAAATGGCCGGCTGTTCCGTCACCCTGCTGCGCGCGAAGGAGGACTGGATCAACCTCTGGGATGCCCCAGTGAATACAGCTGGACTTAGGTGGGGAATATAGAAACTGTGTCGACTGCTGCGATCACGACGGATCAACTGACCAGCTGGTTGCGGCGCTTCTACGATCTGGTGATCAAGTATGAAGCGGAGCTGACTGAACTGGACTCTGCGATCGGTGATGCCGATCATGGCATCAACATGGTGCGAGGCATGTCCGCGGTCATGCAGAAGCTCGACGGGATGCGTCCGGCAGACATCGACGAGCTACTGAAGACAGTCGCCATGACGCTCCTCGCGTCGGTCGGCGGAGCCAGCGGCCCCCTGTACGGGACCTTCTTCCTGCGCTTCGGGCGCGCTGCCGGCTCGGCTAGCGAACTCGATCTTGCCGCCTTGGCGGCTGGACTGCGTGCCGGGCTAGCCGGGGTCGTCGAGCGGGGGAAGGCGGATCCAGGTGACAAGACCATGGTGGACGCACTCACACCAGCTCTGGATGCGGTGGATGCCGTGATCGAGAACGGTGGTGATCTTGTAAGCGCAGTGGCCGCTGCGCGTGCTGCCGCAGCCGCCGGCCGGGACGCAACCGTACCCCTAGTAGCCCGCAAGGGACGGGCGAGCTACCTCGGTGAGCGCAGTGCCGGGCACATGGATCCGGGCGCCGCCTCCATGTCGCTCCTCTTCGCCGCGCTGGCTGCCGAGCTCGAAGGTTGACCACGACGATGGTGGGAATTGTCGTCGTATCCCACAGCCCAGAGCTGGCCCGCGCGGCGGTGAGCCTAGCGCTTGAAATGCTGAACGGTCCAGCTCCGCGTATCGAGATCGCGGCGGGTACGTCGGATGATCGCCTCGGCACCGATGCGGCAGCTATAGCGGAGGCCATCGCCGCGGCGGACGATGGCGAAGGCGTCGCCGTGATCATGGACCTCGGTTCGGCCGTGATAAGCGCCGAACTTGCTCTCGAGCTCTTGCCGAAGCCCGGCGTTCAGGCCCGATTGGTCCCCGCAGCGTTTGTCGAAGGCATCTTTGCTGCCGTCATTTCAGCCGCCGGAGGTGCGCAGCTCGAGGCTGTCGCCCAGAATGCCGAGGAGGCACTCCATGTCAAGGCCGTTCAGCTTGGCCCAACCGAGCCTCCCCTAGACACTGATGTGGCCATTGCTCGTCCGGCCGTCGTTGCGAACGCCACTATCGTCAACCCCGACGGCATCCACGCGCGACCCGCGGCACTCATCGTGGAGGCCCTTGCGTCGTTGGATGCGCAAGTCACGATCGCGACCGATCACGCGGCGCCGGTCTCCGCACGTAGCCCGACCGCATTGATGTCACTCGGTAGCCGGCCTGGTGATGTGCTCCGGATCGAGGCCGACGGCGCTGGCGCTGACGCCGCGGTCGATCGCATCGTTGCGCTGATACGCGATGGCTTCGGCGAACTCGCCGGCTTCGACCGGGCCGGCCCTCAAGAGCTCCGAGCAGACATGCTGGGCCAGCCACTAGGAGTGAGCCCCGGGCGGGTGGTCGGCCCCGCGATGCGGATGCCCGACCCGATCACCGAGCCCGATCCGGCGATCCGCGTTCCAGAGGCTGACCGGCCGAGCGCCATCAAAAGGCTCGGCAGTTGCGCCGCCGACGTAGCCGAGCAGCTCCGGAGTCGGAGTACCGCAGCCGGGACCGTGGGCCAGTTGCTCGAGGCAGCTGCCGCAATGGCCACCGACCCTGATGTCATTGCCGACGCAAGCACGCGCATCCTGGACCACGGCCTGACACCAGAGCGGGCCATCTGGGAGGTCATCGGCTCGGTCGCCGACAGCGTCCGCGGAGCCGGATCACGTCAGGCAGAACGAGTTGCCGATCTTTACGACATCCGCAACCGGGTCGTCTCCACGCTCACCGGCCGGGCAGTCCCGGGCGTACCTGACCCGGGACATCCGTTCATACTGCTCGCAGTTGATCTTGCGCCGGCAGAGGCTGCCGGACTCGATGCGACACGCTGCCTGGCCATCGTCACAGAGGAAGGGGGGCCCACGTCGCATACCGCGATCATCGCCCGGTCGCTCGGTATTCCGGCGGTCGCCGCAGCTCGCGACGCGATGACAATCCCCGACGGGACATTGCTGCTGGTCGACGGCAGCACGGGCGAAGTGATCAAGGAACCAACAACTGATCAACAAACCACCGCCGCCACTCCCCGCCGACCACACCGGGAGAAGCTCACGAGCCCTGGCAGCACCGCCGACGGCCACCGCGTGGCCCTCCTGGCGAACATCGCGTCTGATCAGGACGCATCCGCAGCCCTCGAGTGCGGCGCTGAAGGGGTTGGGCTGTACCGCACCGAGCTCTCCTTCCTCGACAAAGTCGAGGCGCCATCGATCGCCGAGCAGGTGGCTACCTACCGTTCCGTATTCGCGCGCTTCAGTGGCCGGCGCGTGGTTGTACGTACTCTGGACGCCGGCTCCGACAAGGCACTTCCATTCCTCAACTACGGCGAGGAGGCGGCCAACCCGGCCCTCGGCATTCGTGGATTTCGGATGGCTGACTTCTACCCCCAGGTCTTTCATGATCAGCTGAAGGCGATCAAGGAGGCCGCTGCGTTTGAGGCGGCCGAGGTTTGGGTCATGGCACCCATGATCACCACCGTCGAAGAAGCGCGGAGCTTTGCCCGAGCGGCACACGATGCGGGTTTGCCGATCATGGGTGTCATGATCGAAACTCCAGCGGCCGCCATGCAAGCTGACCAGATCCTTGCCGAGGTCGACTTTGCCAGCATCGGTTCCAATGACCTTGCTCAGTACACGTTCGCCGCGGATCGGCAATCCGCGAGTCTTGCGCGGCTCAACGATCCGTGGCAGCCGGCGTTGCTGCGCATGATCGAGATGGTGGCCAGAGCAGCTTCGGCCAGTGCCAAGCCAGTAGGCGTCTGTGGCGAGGTTGCCGCCGATCCGCTGCGCGCGCTGCTGCTTACCGGTCTCGGTATCTCAAGTCTGTCAATGGCACCGCGAGCGCTTGCCGGTGTCGGTCGCAGTCTTGCCTGCGCAACCCTCGACGTGTGCCGACAAGCGGCCCGGGCGGCATGCGAGGCGGAGTCTCCCGCGCACGCGCGCGTTGCCGTTCGGGAAATAGCTGGTTTCGACAGCACTCAGCTGGTCGAAGGGCCGCAATGAGCGCCATGTGCCCTGAGCTTGTCGAAGGGCACTCATCATTTGCTGCTAACCGGATTTGCGGGCGGTGAACGGCAGGTACTCCCAGTTCAGCACGGTCGAATCCGTCCCCACACCGAAGCGGCGGCCACCTACTAGCACCAAAAATCTGCACCAGCACCAAGGCGAGGCCTGCCGAGCGTGGTACCCGCCATTGCGCTTCCAGCTGACCTCGGTCATCGGTCGATCTGACCGCTCTCCCTAGCTAGTGTCCTGGCGCGACACACTAGGACGTCACTTCGGCGACGGTGATCAGATTTCCTTCGGTATCGGCAATTTCTGCGACTCGGATCCGCTCCTCGGGTCTTTCCCGTGGTGGACTGCTGATTTGCCCGCCCACCTCGGTTGCTCGCTGTAGGGCCGCGTCAAGATCGTCTACTTCGAAGCCAAGTCCAGTACGGGTTTCGTTGCCGCTGCCTCCGGGATGGAGCGCAATGTTGGTACCGGCGACGATGAACTCGCTCCAGTGCGGTGAGCTGATCACCACGGTGACGTCGAATGCCTCGCTGTAGAACCGCAGGGCACGGGTCATGTCAGCGACCATGAGCATGACGTAGGTCTTCTCGACTGGAGTGGCCGTCATGCCTGGACACTACGCCCTGTCGTGCTGATTACCCGGTGACAACGCGTTGACGAAGAGGGGGAGGACAATGTCGTCCACGATCTCGACGATCGCAGCATCCGGGATAGGTGGCCCATGGAACAGGAACTGCTCGCGCAGCATCGCCTGTGCGACATCGAGGCGCCGCGGGGTGATGGTGTCGGAGTTGATCTCGCCGCGCTCGACCGCCCGGCGGACGAGCTCCTGCATGACTCGATGCCCCGTGCCACGAGAGTGCTTGCGTAGCTCCAGGGTGCGTGACGAGTCGGTAAGGCTGTCGCCGACCAACCCGCGCAAAGCCTCGCCGCCGGGTCCGGCCAAGAGATCGGCGGCGGCACGCATGAAGGCGAGAACATCGCCGCGCAAGCTGCCGGTATCGGGCGTATGGGTCGGGTCTGGCGCAAGATGATGGACGGCGTCGAGAGCCAGCTCCATGCGGCTCGGCCAGCGCCGATATACCGATGCCTTACTGGCGCCGGCTCGCGCCGCAACCCGCTCCATAGTCAGCTTCGCGTACCCGACCTCGGCGAGTTCATCGAGCGTCGCCTCGAAGATCGCGCTATTGAGTACATCGCCGCGACGGCGAGGCCGCGTACGGTGGTTGGTCATCGGCGTTGTCCCTCGGTGTCGGCGGCAGTGACCCGGCCAGTGCTGCCGTTGACCGTCACCAGCTGACCATCGCTGAGCCTTGCGGTGCCGATGCCAGTGCCCATGACGGCGGGGATGCCGTACTCGCGGGCGACGATTGCGGCATGCGAGCCCGGTCCGCCGGAGTCGACGACCACGGCCGCGGCGCGCTGGAACAGTGTTGTCCACGCCGGGTTGGTATAGGGGCAGACCAGCACGTCGCCGAGAGCTAGTCGGTTGAACTCGGCGGGTCCGCGGATCACGGTGACCGGGCCGGTCGCAGAACCGCCGCTCGCGGGCGTACCCGTAAGGAGCGCGTCACTGCCATCGCGCCGCGGAAAGACCGCGGTGGGGTCGATCAGGCGAACTCCGGCCAGCTCCTCGCGGCGGGCCGACCGGGTGCGTACAGCAGCGCGCAAGCTCTCGGCCTGAATGCGCCCTGAGTCTGTCTCTTTGCGCCCTGAGCCTGTCGAAGGGCGCGAGGCGGCGAACACGGAAGGATCCCCAATTGCCTCGAGCTCCTCCAGTCGCAGGTGGAAGACCTCTTCGGGTTCCTCGAGCACCCCGACATCACTAAGCCTGCGGCCCATCTCCAGCAACGACCTGCGCAAGATGGGCAGTGGCATGAGGAAGTAGAAGTGGCTGTCCTCCCGGAACGCCATCCCGCTGCGGGCCGCCTCAACCCAATGCTCGATGCGGGCCTTTCGCCGACGGCTCCCTCGCAGCAGCGGATGCTTCAGCAGTTGCGACATGGCGCTGTCGGTGTGCTCCGGCGGGTGTGGCGGGTCCGCCGCTAGCACACTGATCAAGGCGAGTACCGTCTCCGGGGCTTCGCCTTGAGTGGGCGGCGTGACCAGGACCGGGGTGACGGTCTCCCGGTGGCCGTATTCAGCGAGGTATGCGTTGAACTCCGCCTTGAATTCCGGAAAGGCGCTGAGCGTCTTGGGGTCAAGGTTGCTGACGGTTTCGCGCAGCTGCGAATTGTCTCGTGCGCGTGTCGCGAGCGCCTCTAAGGCGCGGTTGGCATCGATGGTCCGGGTCGGGGCACCGACGATCAGGTCCCCCAGCAGCGAGGATCGTCGCAGCAAGCGCAGCACGAGGAACAACCGGAGCAACGCGAGCCCGGTGCGCGGCAGGTAGTCGATCCGCAGGTCGCCGATCGGCTTGACGAGGGCAAGCGCCTCCCGCGGCATGGCCTTGAGCTGTGGCCAGGGCATCGTCGTCAGATCTCGGGCTGCGAGACCGCGAACTCCGCCGAGGAACTCCGTGAAGCGAGGGTCTTCGGTCCAGCGGCCAGGGTCGTACCTGTGCGCCAACGTCACAATGCGCCATGGCGCTCGCAATACGCCGAGCGTCGGCCGCGGCGCGACGGGAACCAGTCGGTCGACCACCCCGTATTCGTCCTCCGGGAGAAATCCCTGGAACGCGTCTCGGATTCCAAATTTCCCCGTTACTTCGGCCATCAAGCCGGCCGGGCCGTACGGCACCCAGGTACTCATATCGATCGGATACGGGCGCACCGGAACGTAATCAAGGAGTATCGAGCCGAGCATCCGTTGCCGAGCGTTCAGCTCGATTGGTGGTGGCGGAAGGGCGGTCATTGGACGCGCCTGCAGCAACCAGACCCGGTCTTCCGCGTACGCCCACTCGATGTCCTGCGGGCGCCCGAAGTGCTCTGCGACGACGAGACCGAGGCGCGCCAGTTCTGCAAGGACGCCGGCAGGAAGTCGCTGGCTACGATCATGGTCGCCGGCCTGGAATGCGCGGATTCGACCTTGATCATCGAGAAGGTAATGATCTGGTGTCACGAGGCCGGAGACGACCGCCTCACCAAGCCCACTCGACGCGTCAATCATGATCGTTTCTCGGTCCCCGCTGACCGGGTCGGCAGTGAACATCACACCAGCCACCTCGGCGTTGATCATGCGCTGGACAACGACCGCAATTCCGACCTCCGCGGAGTCGATGCCGAGCCGGGTGCGGTAAGAGATCGCACGTTCGGTCCACAGCGACGCCCAGCATCGGCGCACCGCGTCGATCAGCTCCGCTTCGCCGATGACGTTGAGGTAGGTGTCCTGCTGCCCGGCGAATGCAGCCCCGGGCAGATCCTCGGCGGTGGCGCTCGATCGGACTGCCACCGCACCGGCTCCGATGGCGGCATACGCCTCGGCGATCTCGGCGCGCAGGTCGGAAGGCGTCGAGATGGCCTCGATATCCGCGCGCATCGATGCACCGTCGTGGGAGCGTCGGCGATCTTCAAATCGAGTGACTTGACCGCTCCGGCGTACGCAGCGGTGGTGATGACGAAGCCGTCAGGCACCGATAGCCCCGCTCGTACGAGTTCGCCCAGGTTGGCGCCTTTCCCTCCGGCCGCGGGCACGTCATCGCGGCCGAAATCTCGTAGCGGTGCAGCGAACTTCATACCGTCTCCTTTACATACGCGGTCGTGCGCAGCGGACGCGCTGGCAGTAAGACGGCGAGCACGAACGCCAGCGCGAGCAGTGGTGACATGAGGCCAAAGACGATTGGCATCGCCTGGCTCAGCGCGACTGCCGCGGGGACTTGGTCCGTGAGCATTGTGCTGATCAGCGCTCCAGCCACAGCGACTCCCGCCGCGGCGCCGATTTGGCGGAGGAATGCAACCGAGGACGTCGCAGTGCCGAGGTCGCCATAGGCGACTGCGTTCTGAACGACCAGCACCATGACCTGCATGATCAGTCCGACGCCCAGCCCGATCAGTGCCATGACGGCGGTGATCACCGCCGGACCGCTATCCGCACCCCGAATTGCCAGTAACGCCATGCCTGCTGCCGCGAGTCCAGCGCCCACCACCGGGTAGGCCTTATAGCGGCCGGTCCGTGTGATGAGCCGGCCGGATAGCACTGTGGTGATCAGGACTCCGGCCATCAGTGCGGTTACGACCAGACCCGCGCTGCTTGCCGAGAGGCCGAGGGCGACCTGCAGGTATGCCGGTAGGTAGGTCAGTGTGCCGAACAGTGCGAAGCCGACCAGGAAGCTGATCGCCACCGGAATCGCGAAGCCGCGATCGCGAAACAACCGCAGCGGCAGGATCGGGTCTGCGGCGAATCGGTTGCTGATCAGCCACGCCGCGGAGGCGATGACAGCGAAGACGACCCACGGGGATGCCGAGTCTGGCCAAATAGCACCACACCGACGACGGCCGCGGCCAATGTGAGGGCCCCGGCATAGTCGATCGGTGGCCGCCTGGCCAGTCGGGGGAGTCGCAGCGTGACAGCGATGACCGCAAAAGCCATAGCACCAAGCGGCGGATAGAGCGCGAAGATCCATCGCCAGCCAAGCCCCTCGACGATGAGCCCACCGAGGACCGGGCCGCCGACCGCGGCGACAACGTACGCGGCGCCGATGTAGCCGAGGTAGCGACCGCGCTCACGTGGGCTGACGATTTCTCCAATGACCGCCTGCGGACCAACCATGAGCCCGCCACCACCCAGCCCTTGCACGGCCCGGAACACAGCCAGCAGCGCTATCGACGTTGCCATCGCGCACAGCGCAGCACCGACAACAAAGACTGCGACCGCGACCAGCAGGGTCAGCTTTCGGCCGAAGCGGTCGCCCAATTTGCCGTACAACGGCATCACCGCTGTGGCTGCAGCCAGATACGAAGTCACCACGGCAGGCATTTGATCGAGCCGGCCAAGATCTTCCGCGACGGCCGGCAGAGCGGGCGCAAGGATCGTCTGATCCAAGGCGCCGAGCAGCATCGCCAACAGCAGTCCCGGCAATACCCGGCCGACTGAGGTTGGTGGCTGCATGCCGATCGCTCCCTAGAAACGCACCGTTCTCTAAGAGCGTAGAATGTTTGTTGGAGATACGCAACGTTCTCTAAATCACAGGTTTGCAATGGAAGTCGGATTAGAGTCCACGACCGCCACTCTCGAATCTCCCGCTGCCGGTTAGCAGCTCAACCCCTCAGTTGGCTCGCCAGATGTCTACCGCGATATCACGCATCTGCTCGCTGAAGATCCCGCTCTGGTTCGCGTCGTGCAGCAGCCGCCGAAGGTCAGCTTCGAACGCGTCACGGCGTTCCCCGAACAGGTGAGGAGTCGAGCTGGAGAGCGAGAAGATGCCAGCCACAATTTGATCATTGGTGCGCTCCACGATGTTCCCTGGAATCTCGATCCGGTGCCGGTCGTCGAAGCCGGCCGCCCGGTAGATCTCGTCCTCGCGATTAGCTTTATCCGGCGAGAGGAAACGCTTGCCCTCCCGGGCTACCGGGCCGAGGTAGCTCTCGACAAGCTCGCTGATTTCCGCACGCGGCGGCCTCGGACGGGGCAGGATGGCCTCGGTTTCCACACCTTGGTGAGTCGTGGCGTGGACGTGCACACAGACTCCGCCATCCTCGAGCATTCCGAGCGCTGTGCGAGCCACCCGGAGCTGATCCATCCAATGGAATGACTGCGCAAAGCTGATCACCCGGTATGGGCCAAGCCCCCCGGGCAACTCCTCGGCACGCAGTTGCAGCCACTCCACGTTGCCAATCCCGGCTTGCTCCGCGAGCCGGCTTGCTTCCGCCAGCATGTCCCGATCAGCATCGACGCCGGTTGCTAGCTCGAACCACGGCGCGAGGAGCAGCGTAAATGAACCCGGACCGCAGCCGATGTCCAGCAGGCGACCGGAGCCGTCAAGTCCCAATTCCTCGGCGACAGTCTCAGCAAGTGCAGGCGGGTAGCCAACGCGGCCCATCGCGTAATACCGCGCACTCCCCGCATAGAGCGATGGATGCCATTGCCTGCCCGGCTCGACCACCTGCTCAGTATTGCCCCTGGATCGGGTCAGAGCGGCCGTAGCCGGAGCGGAAGAGCAGCGCTTGGCAGCACAGTGATCGCGGCGTGCAGTGGAACCGAGCTCAGTGGAGTCTCCAACACGAAGGCCTGGAGGATGGCGGCGATCACGATCGGAATCTCCAGCATTGCGATCTGCATGCCGATGCATGCGCGCGGCCCTGCGCCGAAGGGCATCCATGCGTACCGATGTCCACCCGGGAACTGACCGGGCGGAACGTCGAAGCGCAGAGGATCGAAGACTTCGGGCTCGGGCCATACGGCAGGTGAATGGTGGATTCCCCACACCGATACCTCGACCCACGATCCCGCTGGAATGCGGTAGCCGCCGAGGATCTCGTCGTTGCGAGTGCTTCGGTTCATACCGTGCGCACCCGGATAGAGCCTCATTGATTCGTGCAGGAAGCGGTCAGTCGACACCAGCTGCGGGATTTCTGCAGCAGACGGTGGTTCTCCGTGCAGCCGTTCGATGATCTCCTCGCGTAGTGTCGTCTGCCATTGCGGCGCCAGCGCCAGCTGCATAAGAGTGCAGGCGAGTGTCACTGCCGTTGTCTCGCGGCCTGCGATGAGGAACAGCAGCACCTGATTGGTGACTTTCGTCTCGCTGAGCCGATCCGAGGCGTTCTCGGCGTCACGTGCAGCAAGCAGTAAGCCGAGCATGTCCGCGACGGGTTGCTCCAGCCGTTCGGATTGCCGCTTGGTGATGATCTCGTCGACAATCTGGCGTACCTGCGCCAGCTCATAGGTCAGCCGCCTGTTGTGTGATGTCGGCAGCCATCGTGGCATCGGATGTGGGTTCACGAAGCGGCGAAGCAGTTCTTCGTTGACGATCTTGAAGCGGGTGAGCTGAGCGACGGCGCGCGTTACATCGGCGCCAAACAGGATGCGGCCAATCACTTGTGAGGTAATCCCCACCATCTCGGTGTAGAGGTCGACGCTGCGGCCCTCTGCGGCGGCAGCCTGCCAGCGCTCAACCAGACGTTCCGCCTCCTCGATCATGATGTGGACGTAATCGCCGGCGATGCGGCGCCGCGTGAAGATCGGCGCCAGGAACCGCCGCTGTCGGTGCCAGCTCTCGTCTTCGCTGGTGAGCAGGTTCTCGCCGAGCTCCCGGCGCAACTCTCGATAGCCGGGCCCATTCTTGCGGAAGCGGTCCGGCTGACCGAGGATCTCGGCAGCCAGCTCGGGGGAGGACACGCTGTAGAACGTCACACGCCATCCGGGTGGCCCGGCACTGATGCGAGCGAGCCCGCCAACCTCGTTGGCCGCGCGGGAAATCGTGCCGAGATAGTCGCGACGCAGCTCACGCACTGATCCGAGTAGGGGCGAACCACCCAGCCGCGGGGCGCGTTGGGCGCCGTCAGCGGTCCTCACATCTATGAGGCTAGACCGCGACCATGATCAAGTCGACCGGTTGCCGTGGCCATGCGAGAGTGGCGACATGGAGCTCCTGCGCTGGCAAGTGGGAGACGCCACGATCTTCCGCATTCGACACGTGGACGCCACGCCCGCGCTTCAGGGGCTCATTCGCAAGTTCGATCCGGCTGCAGGCTCCAGGGCGGCATGGCTGACACCCAATTTCATCGACGAGATGGGTCGGCTCCGACGTCTACTGAGACGTCGTTTGGGCAGATGGTCTGAAGACGTCGTCAATTGTCGCGGATGGTGTCCTCGCTGATCAGCCTGACAGCATGCCTTGGTCGGGTATCGACGGTCAGCTGGAAGACATCGGGACGATGGTAGTGACCGACCGGGTCAAACATGCGTCGCGACTGGGCAACCTGGGTTAGATCGACCGCGGTCGTTAGGATGCCCTCCTGGTAGCGGAGCGGGCCGGCGACGATCTCACCGTTGGGGTTGCAGATCACGCTGTTCCCCGGCTCGACCCACTCGGCTTCGTCCCCGGCCTCCGACCTCCAGACACGGTCTCGGTCCGGGAAGTCGGCCGGAATCTGGTCGACTCGCACACACGGGTTCACACCGACCACCCACACTCGGCCCTCCCGCGCGATGTGGCGCATGGTCGCGATCCAGCCGTCGCCGCGGGCCAGGGTCGGTGCCACCCACACCTCAACACCCTGCGCATAGAGATGGAACCGGGCCAGCGGCATGTAGTTCTCCCAGCAAATGAGGCCGCCGATCCGTCCTAGCTCGGTGGGCACGACTTTCAGCATTGAACCGTCGCCCATTCCCCACACCGTCCGCTCCGAGCCGGTGGGCATCAGCTTTCGGTGCTTATCGATGATCTTGCCGTCGGGTCCGAAGTAGAGGATGGTGTTATAGATCGTCGTTCCATGGGGTTCCCGCTCGTCCACTCCCAGCACGACGTATACCCCGGCCGCTCGCGCCGCAGCGCCGATGCGGTCGGTGGTGGGGCTCGGCACAACGACGGCCTGGTCGACGAGCCGCGCGAACCACGCCTCGTCGCCGTCCCAGATCGGCACAGTGTCAATCCAGATCGGCGTTCCCGGCACGAACACCTCAGGAAAGACGATCAACTTGGCTCCTGCGGCCGCAGCTGAGACGATCAGCTTCTCGACCTTGCTTGTGGTCGACTCGCGATCCATCAGCACGTACGCGGCCTGGACCGCCGCCACCGTGAAGGATTCAGCCATGCCCGACGGCTCCGTCAGCCAATCGGAACGGAGATGCCGATCCCACCGCGGGTCTCGGCACCGTAACGGGCGATCTCCTGGTCGAGGTCGAGGCGACGGATCTGCTTGCGAGCCTGGCGGGCAGCCTCGTCCAGTTGATCAGCCGGAACGATCCAGGCAATCTCGAACTCCAAACCGTCGGGGTCCTTGCCGTAGAGGCTCTTGGTCGTGCCGTGGTCGGACGAACCAGCCAGGGCGCCGTTCTGGGCGAGCGACGTCGCGAGCTGCTTCATCTCCGCCAGCGTGTCGATCTCCCAGGCCAGATGGTAGAGCCCAACCGTCGTGCGTCCCGCACCGGACGGCCCGGCATTAGCTCCAATCTCGAACAGGCCCAGGTCGTGATCGTTGGTCGAACCCGACGCCTGCAGGAATGCCGCGCCGGCAAATCCTTCGGGTGTCATGTCGATTCGTCTGAACCCCAGTACGTCGGTATAGAAGGCCACGCTGCGCTGGATATCGCGGACGAAAAGCACTGCATGGTTCAAGCGGCTGATGCCCATAATCCCTTCCTCGTCTCGATCTGCTCTCCAGAACCGAAACTACGCAACGTTTATTTCTCCGCAATGGGAGGCGAAGGGTAGGGCATTTCGACTCCAGGCGCGGCACTCTAGGATCGCTGGCACTAGGCCTGTCGGGCTGGCATATTCCAACGGCGTGGTGGGGAGCGACAAGATGGCGGAGACGGTAACCCTGGGCACTACCGAGGTTCGCGTACCGCGAATCGGGTTAGGGATCATGGTCTGGGGCGAAGCCAGCGGTGCGCAGCGGCTCATGCCAGCCAAGAGCGCATACGGCGGGACGAACGCCGCTGATGAGCAGGCCGCTTTTGACGCAAGCCTGGCCGCCGAGATCAACTTCTTTGATACAGCGGCTATGTATAGCGCCGGTGGCTCGGAGCGTCGGCTGGGCGAACTGGCCGACGGCAAGGACGTAGTGATCGCCACGAAGTTCCCACCCACCCCATTCGGACGCATTCACGACCTGCCCGGTGCACTCGACGCGAGTCTGGGCAATCTGCGGCGCAGCTCGATCGACCTCTACCAACATCATTATCCGACCCGACGGATGGAAATCTCGGCGCTCATGGAATTGATGGCCGACGCGGTCGAGGCCGGCAAGATCAAAGCAGTCGGTGTCAGCAACTACTCCGCCCCCCAGATGCGCACCGCGTACCAGGCGCTGGCGAGGCGCGGCATTCCACTCGCATCCAATCAGGTCCAGTACTCCTTGCTGCATCGGCAGCCCGAGACCAACGGTGTGCTGGACACCTGCCGCGAACTCGGCATTACCTTGATCGCTTACCAGCCGCTTGCCAGCGGTGCGCTCACCGGAAAGTATCTCGGTGGGAGCCGGCCGGTTGGCATCCGCCGCTTCCGGGAACCGTTCCGTGGGCGAAGATCGCATTCGGTGGGACCGATCGTGACGCTGCTGCGGTTGATCGGTGATCGTTACGGTAAGACGCCGGGACAGGTAGCGCTCCGATGGCTCCTCGAGCAAGTGAACGTCGTACCCATTCCAGGAGCGAAGGATGCCGCTCAGGTCACGCACAATGTCGGCGCCTTGACGTTCTCGCTGACACCAGATGAGATCGCGTATCTCAACGAGGCGACTAAAGCGTGGCGCCGGTAGGTCATGCAGCCAGGCGCAGCAGGGCGCAGACGATGACGGCAATGAGCATCGCGAGAACTGGCGGTGCGCGGAACCACAGTGCAATGCCGCCGACTGCGAGCCCGGCGGCGCGGGCGTCGATGATCAAGTTCTGACCTTGCGTGAAGGTGCCAGCAACGATAAGCGCGCTGATCAGCGCTGGGGCGACCAGAGCGATGACCCTGGTGAACGCGGCGGGTGGCTGCCGTCCTCCGGCCAGCACCGGACCGAGCGTCTTCATCAGCACGGTACCGGCGGCCAACACGAGAATCAGTAGCCACGTTCTCACGCCTCATCTCCCCAGCTGGCTTGTGTCACTGACTGGCCTGGTGCGCGAAGTCCGATCAGAGCCGCCGCTGCAGCCACCAGCACCGGCACTCCTGGCGGGGCAATGGGTGTCAGGGCGAGAGTGATGGCTGCGCCGAGGACCGCCACGATGATCGGACGAAGGTTCTGCGGCGCCGAGGAGGAACCGGGACCGCTCCGACCACCGGCACCCCGAGACGCTGGGCGACGTTCACCTCGAAAGCGCTCAGGAAACAGATCGGGCAGCAACAGGCTGAGATAGAACACCGGGAACAAGACATCGAGTCCCCACCGGGTAGGGTCGCCGATTGCGTTGGCGCCGACAACTCCCACAACCGTGCCGCCGATCCACGGCAAATATTGCAGGGGAGCAGCCCAGGCGATTGCGCGGATATCGAATCGGCCGCCTCCACGATGGCCGATCACGAACGACGCGTCGGCCAGCAACGCCCCAGTCAGCAGGCGCCGCAGCGGACCGCCCTTCATCGATGGAGCGATTGCGAACCCCATAGGCAAGAAACGGGTGTTCGCCAGCAGCCCGGTGCTGGCCGCGAGCGCAGTCCCGCCTCCAGAGGTCAAGATGCTGAGCGCTGCGAATTGAGCAGTGCCCGACCAGACGACAGCCGACATGAGGACTGCTGGCAGCGGGCCGAGCAGCGGAGCTGCCAACAGCCCGAAGCTCATCCCTACCGCGGCGACGGGCAGCGCGATGGGCACTGAGGCACGCAGGCCCTCAGGCCAGGCTCTGGGCGTCCACCACTTCACGGCTAATGCTTGCGCCTACGACCTGCCGCGCGTCGCGTAAGGCGTGTGTGTCGGCAGGGTCATGCGTGGTGCACGGCGGGGTCTGCGCTTGCCGACCATCGACAGCAGCATCTGCACCCGGAAGCGGTGCCCACGATACGGCTCGAGGATTTCAAGACAGGCCTCGTCGTCGAGCTCCTGCCCCGTGAGGGCATAGGTGATGTCCCTACCCACGTGATAATCGCCGATGCTCCACGCGTCCGGATCACCGTGCGCGCGCTGCCGTACCTCAGCTGAGGTCCACGCGCCCACGCCGGGGAAGCTGCGCAAGGCCCGATCCGCCTGCTCGTACGACCCATTCAAGGTTCGCTCCAACCCGGCGGCTCGGCTGGCGGTCCGGACCAGGGTGCGACTCCGCCTTTGCTCGACTCCAGCAGCGAGAAACCGCCAACTCGGAACCTTGGCCCAGACTTCGGGCGTCGGCGGCAAGTACATGCCGTACGCCGCAGAGCCGGGCTCGCGGGCCGGGCCGGGCGCGGGCTCGCCGAACTCGCGTAGCAGTAGCCGCCACGCCCGAAACGCCTCTTTGCCCGTGACGACCTGTTCGATGCAAGCCGGCGCCAGCGCCTCGAAAACCGCCTCGGTTCGACCTACGCGGTAATGGCCGTAGCGCTGCCACGCTTCGATCAGCGGAGCATGCTCTGTCTGGGGACGGAACGCCGCGGGATCGTCGGCCGCTCCGAGCAGCCGCGGCAGTTGCTCAAGGCCCCACTCGGCACCCTCACCCCACGCTCGAGCGGACACCTGACCGCCGTTAGCAATGATCTTGATCAAGGCGGGGCCGGCAGACGTACGCGTAGCGCGTAGGTAAATGTCGCCGACCCGGCGATGCGTCGGGTCACCGGGGCCGCGGCGGAGCTGGCCGAAGATCGGCCCGATCATGACCGGGTGCTCGAGCCGGATGTGGCGAGTCAAGCCGTTCATCGAGCCTCCGGGCGGTTGATCATGAAGACGCCGTCGGAGCGGCGCTGGAATCCATTGCGCCGTAGCACCGCCTGCGAGACGACATTGTCAGCATCGGTCTCCGCAATGACAGTATCCGCCCCGTCCTGCCACGCTTGCTGCACGATCAATGCGCAGGCCCGGCTCGCTACCCCGCGGCCACGCAAGGCGGGTACCACGCTGTAGCCGATTTCGACCGCCAGCTCCGGGCTCGGCGGGCCGTGGAAGCCGATGTCGCCGACCACCACACCATCGACGACGATTTGATGGATCCACCAGGAAGGTGACTTGCTAACCGCACCCAGCATCGCCCTATGGGCAGCGAACAACATTGCGATCGCATCAATGCTGTCGGGCAGCGGATACTCGGGATGCCAGGACGGCTGCTGTCCTTCGACAAGCTCAGGACGCTGTGTTTTCGTCTCAGGGCCCAGGGCCTTCGTCTCTGAGCCCAGATTGGCCGGTCTCACGGCGCGCAGCTTGCCGGCCAGCATCAGACGGGCCACGCTGACCGGCAACTGCGCGAGCGCAAGATCGTAAGAGGCGTGCGTGCGCGGCTCCGGAGGGCTCAGTCTTCGGTGGCTTGCGGCCATGGGTTCTTCCGGCAGCCACCAAGTCCCTTGGTCTGCTGCATCATCACCGGCGCCAGCCTTCCCGGACCCGGGCAGTGCACATGCGTCCTGCCCAGTGCATGTCCGAACTCATGATTGACCAGATAGCGCCGGTAGTTGCTCAGATCGGAGCCGTACGAGTCGACACCCAACAGCCAGCGTTTGGCATTCAAGACCACCCGGTTGCCGTTCTGGCAGGACACCTCGCCACGGGTCAGGTAGGGCGCGCACAGCCGATCGGTGGTCTCTGGGGTCACGATGTAGGCATGCAGCCTGGCCGACTCGCCAGCCGGCGCGAGTTCGAAACGCCAGCGACGGGTGCCGCGCCAACTGCGCTTATCGTCAAGCACCCGCTGGATGAGCACGGCGGCCTTGTCAGGATCGATCGAGAGCCCATCCTCAACCCGTACGTCGTAGCGGATCAAGGTGCCGCTTGAGGTTGTCGGCCGCACCCTCTTCTTGGCCCCGCGGTACGTGCCAGGCCCGCTCGCCGGCACCTCTACCTGTTGATGAGTGCTCTTGGCTTTGCGCTTCGCTTGCAATTTGACCGGAGTCACGCTGGGGCTGGGGGGAGTGGAAGGCTCGGCAGCCGCCGTCGAGGATGATGTCGCGGGTGCATCCCTGCTCGGAGAAGCGGCAGGAATGCCGGTCAGCGGACCCGTGATCTGGGCGACGAGCTCGCTGTCGGTGAGCACTGTCGGGACCACGCGTAGGCACAGCCCGATGAGGCCCAGAGCGATGATTCCGGAGATCAGGCTGGCCGCGTTTCGGCGATGCCGCGCCGCCCGACCTATCCCAGCAGAGGGGCTGGACCTGATATGCCCAGGATGACGTGGGTTAGATTGTTGGCTGAGTTTGCTCCTGGATGCCTGGCGAGCCACCGTGCGACGCGGCCGGATGCCGTCCCGACTCGCCCCAGGTAGCTGACTCACGGGGACTAAGACTAGGCGGCATCGTGGCTCACTCGCACTCAAGTTCAGAGCATCTTTCAGATACCGGTCCGCTGCCGTTGGTGAATCCCAACGAGCTGCGCGGCCACCAACGGGCCCTTCGCATTCTGATTGTGGTTCTCATCCCGTTGGCCATTTGGACCGTTGTAGGGCTGATCGCCTTCTGGCCGGGCGACATTTCGCGCCACGTCAACTCCGACGT
Source organism: uncultured Actinomycetota bacterium (assembly GCA_963836855.1). Lineage (GTDB taxonomy): Bacteria > Actinomycetota > Actinomycetes > Propionibacteriales > Propionibacteriaceae > Microlunatus. The sequence goes on from CAWILN010000012.1 coordinate 101,085, forward strand.
GGCTGGCTACAGCGTTCCAGGCGTCACCTATCCGACCGCGCGGATAACCGCCATCAAGGACATCTCGTGCGAGGGTCTCGCGGGATCAAGCCCAGGGGTGCCTGACGCCCGCTGCGCCGACGTGACATCTGAGCTGCTGGAGGGCGCCGAGAAGGGCAAGGCCGTGACCGTGCCGATAACCGCCGCGATCTATTCTTCGGGCGTCGAGGTCGGCCAGGTCATCAAGTTGGTACGCGTGCCGCCGGCCGCGGACCAGCCGGCCCAGTACCAGTTCTCTGACTTCCAGCGGAGTACGCCGCTGCTGGTCATGGCGTTGATCTTCGCTCTTGTCGTGATTGTGGTCGCCCGCTGGCGCGGCTTCGCCGCACTGATCGGTCTGGGCTTTGCCGGATTCGTCCTGGTCACGTTCATGTTCCCCGCACTGATTGCGGGATCCAACCCGATCATGGTAGGACTGATCGGTTCCTCGGCCATCATGTTCGTGGCCTTGTATGCAGCCCACGGCTTCAGCGCGCGCACCACGACGGCTCTGGTCGGGACTCTTTTCGGACTGATCTTGATAGCGCTACTCGGCTACGTCACGACCAAGTGGGCGCATCTGACCGGCGTTGCCGCTGAGGACGACTACATCTTGGCGGCTTCCGCGCCCGACCTTCGGCTTACGTCCGTGGTGATTTGCGGGATCATCGTCGCGGGTCTGGGCATCCTCAACGACGTGACGATCACTCAGGCCTCTGCGGTCTGGGAGCTCGCAGACCAAGGCGCAACGCACAAGCATCTGTTCTCCCGGGCGATGCGGATCGGACGGGATCACATTGCCTCGACTGTCTACACCATCGCCTTCGCGACTGCTGGCGCGTCACTCGGTGTGTTCTTGTTGATCACAATCAATAACCGACCAGTGCTGGATTTTGTGCTCACCGAGCGGTTCGCGGCCGAAGTGCTGAGCATTCTGGTGGGCTCGATCGGACTCGTCCTGGCGGTGCCGCTGACCACTGCTGTGGGCGTAGCTGTGGTGCGGGCCAGTGGAGCCGGGCGCCCGCTGGTGCGCCAAGCAAGTACGGCCAAGACTGTCGATTCCGGCCGCAAGCGACGACCGGCGGCTGTCAAAGAAGTGAAAGAACAGGCGCCTCCGAAGCAGCCCGAACGCCGCCCAGTCCCGGTGCCCGAGCCGACTACGACCAAACTGCCGCCTGTCAGCCGACCGTCCACACCCGCTACGTCAAATCGTGCCGAGCCGGTCTCTCCGGATACTCATGTGAGGCGCCGTCGGCTCCGCCGTCATGCCGAGGATGATTTCGGCGACTTCACCTACCTCCACGATCCCGCCGAGAATGAGCCGGGAACGTCCGAATCTCGCGGTCGACGCGCGCTGTGATTTTCCCGGCACTCGCGCATCGCGCCTGAACCCGACGTTGTCGTCACTCTTCCCGAAAACCGCGCGTCGGAATGACCAACGGCGAATCAAACACGCCGCGTTTCGTTCATCGCTCCTCCAATCGTCGGGGGCCGATACCGACGCTCGGGCCCGGGTATTGAATTCAAGTTGACTTTAAGTTGAACAATGGGCGCATGCCTCATGCACTAATTACGGGTGCCTCGATCGGGCTCGGCCGAGAAGTGGCCTTCGAGCTAGCTCGTCACGGGTGGACTCTCACCATCGACGCGCGGCATGCGGAGCCGCTTGCGAGGACGGCTCGGGCTTTGTCGGAACTCACGTCGGTGCGTGCGATCTCCGGCGATGTCACCGACCCGGCACATCGCGAGCAGCTGGTGGCCGCGGTCGCCGCGGCTGACCGGCTGGATCTGCTGATCAACAACGCAAGTGATCTTGGTGGATCGCCGCTTCCATCCTTGCGCGATCTTGAGCCTGAGGCGTACGAGCAACTGCTGCGCACCAACGTCATTGCACCGCAGCAGCTGATCCGCGCACTGCTTCCCTCAATGCAGGTGCAGTCTGTGATCATCAACGTATCCTCCGATGCAGGCGTGGACCATTACGAAACATGGGGTGGCTACGGGTCGAGCAAGGCGGCACTTGATCACCAGACGCTGACCTGGGCGGCCGAGGAGCCCGACTTCAGGTGGTACAGCCTGGACCCAGGCGACATGCGGACTGCCATGCACCAGGCAGCGTATCCGGGCGAGGACATCGGCGATCGCCCTGAGCCGGAGACAATCGCGCCGATCGTCGTCGCTCTTGTCGGCTCTCGCCTGCCCAGCGGCCGCTATCGGGCGGCCGAGCTGATTGCCACTCTCGCCGAGCGGGCAGGGTCGCAATGAGCGCGATTGTGGCGGCCCGGGCCTACACCCGATTTGTGTCTCCAGAGGGTCATGCTGCGAGTGAGCCGCCCGAGATGCGTGGTCTCCGGCGCGACGGCGTACGCCTCATGGTCGCAAGCCCGGCTGGGATCCAGCACACCTTCTTCTACCGCCTCGCTGACCAGCTGAGCGCCGGGGATGTGCTCGTGGTCAATACCTCGGCCACCGTTCCGGGCCAGCTCGACGGCACCCGGCATGGCTCGGCCGTTGTCGTGCACATCGCGAACGGGCTTGGCGACGGTACTCGGGTGGTCGAGTTGCGCACGGCGCCCGACGCCTCGGTTACGGTTCTCGACGGCCGGATTGGTGAGCACATCGCCCTCCCGGCGAACGGCGTGCTTGAGCTCATCGAGCCGTATCCCACGCATAGTTCCTCTCCGACCGGCGTCGGAAATCGCCTGTGGCGTGGACGGGTCATGATCGAGCAACGTCTTTCTGCCTACTTGCGGGAGCATGCGCGGCCGATCAGCTACGGCTACCTCGACGGCTCGTTTCCCATCTCGGCGTACCAGACGATCTTCGCCCTCTGTCCGGGTAGCGCGGAGATGCCGAGCGCTGCCCGGCCGTTCAGTGCGGAACTGGTCGCCCGACTAGTGGCTAGGGGCGTGATCTTCGCGCCTATCACGTTGCACACCGGATTGTCGTCGCAGGATGTGGGCGAGGCTCCGCAGCCGGAATGGTTCGAAGTCAGCGAGACGAGCGCCCATCTGGTCGACTCGAGCAAGGCGCGTGGCGGTCGGGTTATCGCGGTAGGCACCACGGCGACGCGTGCCATCGAGTCCGCTGCTCAGCTGGATGGACGCGTGACGGCCGCCTCGGGATGGACCGACCTGGTGATCTCCCCTGAGCGACCGGTACGCGTTGTCGACGGGTTGATCACTGGCTGGCACAACCCTAACGCGTCACACCTGCTCCTGGTCGAGTCCGTGGCTGGTGCCGAACTGACCCAGCGTGCGTACGATGCGGCCGTTGCCGAGCACTATCTCTGGCACGAGTTCGGTGACTCGTGCCTATTTTTGTGAGGCTGCTCGCGCAATGTCTGATTGCTCGCTCCGCTCGCGCGGATCGCGCTTTGAGGCCGCTGCCTTCCTCTCTCACTCACAGACGAAAAGCGTGTCTGCTCGTTCGTTCGTCCAGGACAGCGGCGCGCGATCCTGGGCGCTGTGTTTTGATTGCTCGCTCCGCTCGCTGCGATGTTCGCTAGGTTGCCGCCGTCTTCGTCGGAGCTGACGGAACGGAAAAGCGCTCTTCGTTCCGCCATCTCCTCCTGCAGATCGGCGGCGCGAACATCGAGAATCCGCCGTCGTCGTCGTCGCTCGTAGAGGAAGGAACGCCTCCGCTCCCTCCATTGACATTGCTCGCTCCGCTCGCTGAGGCTGGCGCTGTTAGCCAGCCTGGCTCCGTCCGGCGGCGCGCGATTCCCGACGCTCGCAGCCTGCGCTCCGCCCGCATCAAGACTTAACGCTCAGGTAACGAGGCGGTGAGTAGGCTCCGCCTATGGCGGACGTACTTTCCAACTACCGGACGGTTGACGCGTTCGACGAGATGATGGACGAGGAGGGTAGCGTCCGGCCCTCCTACAAGGCCGTCGCCTCCGCCCTCAGTCACGCAACATCAGACGATCTCCGTGTGATCGCGGAGTCCCTGGCCAACAACTACACCCAAGCCGGTGTGACCTTCGATGTCGGCGGTGTGGAACGGCCCTTTCCGCTCGACTTGGTGCCACGCGTCATTGCGTCGCCAGAGTGGGAGATCATCGAAGCCGGGGTCGCCCAGCGGGTGCGGGCACTGGAGGCATTCCTGGCCGATATCTACGCCGACGCGCGGGTGATCTCCGACGGTGTCATTCCGAGCCAGCTGGTCACCTCCTCCATCCATTTCCACCGGGCAGTGTGGGGCATCAAGCCTGCCAACGGGGTTCGCATTCACGTCGCTGGCGTGGATCTGATCCGCAACCCCGCAGGCGACGTACGCGTGCTGGAGGACAACGTCCGCGTGCCGAGCGGGGTGTCGTACGTGATGACCAATCGCAACGCGATGATCACCGCGATGCCCGAGGCATTCGCAAACCAGCGCATTCGACCTGTGGCGGGTTATCCAACCCGCCTTCTCACGGCTCTGCGCATGGCGGCACCACCTGGGATCGACGAACCGACGGTTGTCGTACTCACCCCCGGCGTCTACAACTCCGCCTACTTCGAACATACTTTGCTGGCACGCACCATGGGCGTGGAACTGGTTGAGGGTCGTGATCTTGAGTGCCGTCGCGGCAAGGTCTTCATGCGGACCACGGCCGGACTGCAGCGGGTCGACGTCATCTACCGCCGGGTCGATGACGATTTTCTCGATCCGGTGCACTTCCGCAGCGATTCGATGCTTGGCGTGCCCGGCCTGGTTAACGCGTTGCGTACCGGCGGTGTGGCGCTGGCCAATGCCATCGGTAACGGGGTCGCCGACGACAAGTTGCTCTATACCTATGTGCCGGACTTGATCAAGTACTACCTGCGGGAGGACCCGGTCATCCCCAATGTCGATACCTGGCGTCTCGAGGAGGACGCAGCACGCGAGGAGGTGCTGGATCGTCTCGAGGAACTGGTCATCAAGCCGGTCGACGGTTCGGGCGGTAAAGGCATCGTGATCGGGCCGCGGGCCACCGAAACTGAGCTTGATGCGCTACGGAATCAGGTGATCGAGGACCCTCGCGGTTGGATCGCGCAGCCGGTCGTCCAGCTGTCCACCGTGCCAACGCTGATCGAAGACTGCCTGCAGCCCCGCCATGTCGATCTTCGGCCGTTCGCCGTCAACAATGGCGAGGACGTCTGGGTGCTCCCCGGCGGTCTTACCCGGGTGGCGCTCCCGGAGGGTGAGCTGGTCGTCAACAGCAGCCAGGGCGGCGGAAGCAAGGACACTTGGGTGCTCAGCCCACCGCCGCATCGATCATCCTCCAATTATCGGACCTCCATCGAGCACAGCGACGATGCCGATGATCACGCAACACTGCGGACCGACGTGCCGCTGACCGTGGCGAAGATTCCTGTGACCGTCATGTCTATACTCGCCGACACGCAGCAGCAGCAGCAAGATCAACAGCAGCAGACCGACCAGCGGAGCTGGGGATGTTGAGTCGCATCGCCGAGTCCATGTTCTGGATCGGCCGCTACGTTGAGCGCGCAGAGGACACAGCGCGCCTGCTGCAGACCCACTTGCGGATGCTCATCGAGGACACGGCCGCCGAGGTCGATGCCTGTCGCAATCTGCTGGCGTTGATGAATGTTGATCATGTCAAGGACCCGACGCTGAACGACCTGTTGGGGGTGCTCGGCTACGACCCGGAAGAGCCAACCTCGATCTACTTCTGCTACGCCGCGGCTCGAGACAACGCGCGCCGGGCCCGCGAGGTGATCCCGCTGGACCTCTGGGAGTGCGTGAACACGACCTGGCACCAGCTTCCCACTACGCCGTTCGGAGCGAGCGGCGCCCATGTATTCCTCAACTGGGTGCGTGAGCGCAGCGCCATGTTCGCGGGCATCTCTCGTAGCATCATGGTCCGCGATGACGGCTGGGAGTTCATGTCCATGGGACGATCCTTGGAACAAGTCGACATGACGTCGCGGCTGGTCGCATCGGCGTCGCTCACTCACGGCGGCCACCAATGGCCTTCGGTGCTGCGGGGGTGCGGCGGACACGACGCCTTCTTGAGGACCTATCGAGGTCTCTACACCGACCGCGAGGCGGTCGAGTTCTTGATCGTGGACGCGAGGTTCCCGCGTTCGATCATGCACGGGCTGATCGCTGCCACCGACAGCTTGCAAAAAGTGGCCCAGAACAACGTGCTGACCGCACGGCACGCCCAGACTGCGGTTCGCTCGCTCGGTCAGCTCCGGGCTCGCTTGGAGTATGCCGATCTTGATGATCTGCTTGCCAATCTCAACCGTGAGATGTCGGCCGTACAGGATGTCGCAGCACAGGTGACGATCACCGTCGCCACCAGCTATTTCGCTGCTGCGGACCCGACCGCTTGGATCACTGAAGGGACCCGTTGAGATGCGGTTGAGCATTGATCATCAGACGGGCTTCCGGTACGCAACGCGCGTCAAGTCCTCCTACAACGAGGCGCGGATGACGCCGGCGGAGACCGACCACCAGACGGTGTGGAGCAGTCGGGTCAACATCGAACCTGCAGCGTGGAGCTTCAGCTACACCGATTACTGGGGCACCGTTGCCACTACGTTCGAGGTGCACGAACCGCATGATCGGCTGACCGTGCACGCCCAGAGCGTGGTCGAGACCCATGGAGATGATCTTGCCTGGGACGTCGACCGACGGGTCGCGCCGAATGATCTTGGCTGGCCGGCACTGCGGGACGGCGCCGTGCTCGACACGATGGCCGAGTTCCTCACCGTCAACGAACGCACTCGGCCTCCCGAGGAACTGTCCGGCCTTGCGGCGACCACAATCGCACAACCGCCCCGACTGGCGGCCCTGGATGTGTGTGCCTTGATTCATGATCGTCTGAGCTACGAGCGCGGCTCGACGAAAGTCACCAGCTCGGCTAGTGAGGTCTGGGAGCTGGGCCGGGGGGTCTGCCAGGACTACAGCCATCTCGCACTGGGGGCGCTGCGGTCGATGGGCCTGCCCGCCCGTTACGTGTCGGGGTACCTGCACCCGGGCAGCGGGGAACCGAACATGGTCGTGGAAGGTGAAAGCCACTCCTGGGTTGAGTGGTGGTGCGGCAGCTGGGTGGCATACGACCCAACGCTCTGCCGGCGGCTGACCGACGGATATGTCCGGGTCGGCCACGGCCGGGACTACGGCGACGTAGCTCCACTGCGCGGTACGTACTCCGGTGGACGTTCGGAGATGTTCGTCACTGTTGAGATGACCGAGCTGGGTTAGGCCGAGGCCCCGGCGCGTCTGGGCGCAGCTGTCTTGGGCCGATATCTTGTCGGCATGAGCAACTACGGGCAGCAGCCGCCCTACGGGCAGAATCCGCCGAATCCGTACGGGCAGCAGCAGCCCGGGCCGTACGGGCAACCAACACGCCGGACGCCAACCTCAGCCGCCCTATCCGGGCCAGCAGGGACCGTACCCTCAGCAACCCGGCCAGTACCCACCACCGCAGCAGCCGTACGGTCAGCCCGGTCAAGCACCGTACGGGCAACAACCGCCGCAGTGGACTCCGCAGCCGCCCGCCATGAAGCAGCCCGCCGTCGTACGCCGCTCTTTGCCCGTGGTGACCATGGAGATTGTTCCCGGCCGCGAGATCGCCTCGGTTGTCGGTGATGTAGTCGGGGTCGTCGCGCGGACCCGCGAGTTGCGGCCTGACTTGCGCGGCGGCAACCCAATGGACGGCTATGTCGTCATGCTGACCGACTCGCGTCAAGATGCGGTGTCACGCATGGTGGAGATGGCCGTGGCCGCCGGGGCGGATGCGATTGTTGGGCTCAGGTTTGACTGCAGCGAGATCACCCAGTCGCTTAGCGAAGTAGCCGCGTACGGCACGGCGGTGCAGCTACAGCCAGAGGTGGGCGAGATAGCAGAAGCCGTCGCCGAAGAGCAGAACAGCGCAGCCACCGATAGCGGTGATCAGCCCGTGGGCGACGAGGCCACTGTCCGGACCTGGCCCCCGAGCTCCTGGCCGTCGAACGAACCAAGGGAAGAATCTGCTGGCTCAGAGGGTGAGCAGCGATAAGAATTGGGGCCATGAGCGCTCGCGACGAAGCCAGCCAAGATCAGGTGCCCGAGGACGAGACCAAGCGCAAGTTCCGGGAGGCTCTGGCTGCAAAGCAGGGTCGTAAGGGCGAGGACCACATCGATAACGCCCAGCAGCATGCGCACGGACATGGCCCTGCTGATACGAAGCGCACGTTCCGCCGGCGTAAGACGGGCTAGTCCCCAGCTCGCTGAGCGCGACTCAAGCTGCGGCCGTTCCCTCGCCCAGCCGCGTAAAGCCGGCGAACGGCTCGTGGCTCGTCGGTAGCTCTTCCTCCCCGCTCGTCTGCTGGATTAGCTCGAGGACTCCGGCCCGGGGCGTTCCGTAGATTTGCCAACGGCTATCCCGTTCGAGGAAGTCGACGTACGCCGTGGCGACGTGCTCGGTGATGACCTCCATGTGATGGACCATTGACTCCGCGTCTGGGTGGAGCTGGACGACCGTGACCAGGTTGGCCACGGCGTCCACATAGGCCTCGAAAGACAGCAGGCGCGGTTCGTTGGGCTCGACGGTGGTCTCAATGTAGTTGGCGAACCAGGCCTTGAACTCCTCGAGTTTGCCCGGCTTCACCTTGTGCGTTCCGATGAAGATAAATGGTGCAGTCATGACGGTCTCCTACGTGGCTTTCACACCCGGCCTTCGGGGCGACACCGTAAATATGCGGTGCGGTCGCTTCCCTGGTCATCGGCATGTCGGGCCAGGTTGACCGACGGGCGATGGGTACTTCTACCCAGCCTTCCTCGGCAGCGGGATGATGGTGCGGAAAGGGGCCGGCATGGCGGATGGTGCGACCCAGTTGGGCCAGGCTCGGGAGTTGCACGGGCAGTCTCGCTGGGCTGAGGCGTGCGAACAGTTTTCCGCTGCTGACCACACCGAGCAGCTGGATGCGGACGATCTGGAGCGCTATGCCGAGGCTGCGCAAATCCTTGGCCGCGGGGATGAGGCGATCCGGCTGTTGCGACGTGCATTCAACTTACGTATCGATGCCGGGGAGGTAGACCGGGCGATCACATCTGCCTTCTGGATTTGCCAGGCCTTGATCGTCAATGCAGAGTTCGCGCGGGCCAGCGGTTGGGCCGCGCAGGTGCGGCGCACCATGCCGGGCGTCGACAGCGGATGGTTTCTCTTCCTCGAGGCCTACTTCTTGATTGCAGCTGCCGACTACGACGAGGCTGCGCAGCTGTTGGCACGCGCTGCCGACATGGCGTCTCGACGTCGGGAGATCGACCTGGTCGCCTTCGCTACCACGGTCTGGGGCCGAGCGTTGATCAAGGCGGGCAGGCTCAGGGAAGGTCTCAGCCGGCTTGATGAGGCAATGCTCCCAGTGGTTGAGCGCGACACGTCGCCGCGTGCGACGAGCATGATGTACTGCGCCGCGATCGCTACGTGTCACGAGGCCCGAGAGTTCGGCCGGGCTCGCGAGTGGACGCATGCTCTGGGGGCATGGCTCGACACCTTGCCCCGGCTGGGTGGGGCCTACTTCGGCAATTGCCGGATCTATCGGGCACACCTGATGTGCTTGTTCGGTTCCTGGCGAGAAGCGTTGGAGGAGGTGGCTTTCGTCTGCGACGACCTCAGCGGAAACTACGGCCAGCTGGTCGCCAGCCATGCCCACTACCAGCTCGGCGAGATACATCGGCTGCTCGGCAACCCAGAGGCCGAGGCCAGCTACCGTCGAGCGGGAGAGTTGGGCGGGCCGACACAGCCGGGCCTGTCCCTGCTGCGGCTGGCCCAAGGCGCGGTCGACAAGGCGTTGCTCGGCATCCGACGCGCACTCACCGAGACACAAGACCAGCTTGGGCGCCTCGACTTGCTCTCCGCTGGCATCACGATCATGTTGGCGGCTGGCGATATCGACGCGGCGCGCGAGTCGGTGATCGAACTGGCGGGCATCGCCTCGATCTACACGACTCCCGGCGTGCAGGCCGAACTCGCCGCGGCCCGCGGCGCGGTAGCTCTCAGCGCCGGAGATCCCGCCAAAGCGCTACCCCTGCTGCGAAGCGCGGCCCGCTGCTGGCGCGAGATCGACGTCCCTCACGCTGTAGCAAAGGTTTCGGTTCTCATAGGCCTGGCTTGTCAGGCCTTAGGTGACGAAGACGCCGCACAGGTCGAGCTCGAGTCGGCGCGATCCACCTTCGCCCGCCTTGGCGCCCGCCCCGATCTGCACCGAGTGGAAGAGCTACTGCATGCCACACCGGCGGTCGGCCCCGACGGCTTGAGCGCACGCGAGATCGAGGTGCTAAGGCTGGTCGCCGCCGGCAGGACGAACCATGCGATCGCGGCCGAGCTGTTCGTTAGCGAGAGAACGGTGCACCGTCATATCAGCAACATCTTCGACAAACTGGGCGTCCATTCCCGCACGGCCGCCGCGTCCTATGCCATCCAGCACCGCATCGTCGATGTGAAAATCCTCTGACAGGGCCACTCACGAACCGCTACTTGGCTCGGTGCCGAGATCCCGGTGATTGTAGGGTTCGTGCGCCTACGTGCCCTAAGCCTGCTGTAGAACACCAGCCGGCTCATCGACCAGCCTTACTCGGATGCCCTCATGATTTGCGTCGAACCGGACCTCAGATAGGTCAGCGACGACGGCGTCGGCATCGAGTAGCTCTCGCGGAGTCGTCGTCACAACGGCC
>CAWILN010000013.1:0-76470 GCA_963836855.1 uncultured Actinomycetota bacterium
GTCTGTTGGATTCGGTTCAGGAGGGTCGGCAATGACTCGCCTGCATAGGGAACTGGGCCTTCGACGTGGTCGCGAATGCGACTGAGTCTCTCTATTCCATGATCAACTTGGACAGAGTGCAAGAGTGCTGCCCGCTGCACCTTCATGTCGCACAATCACGCCGTTCAGATTCATCGCCTAAGGCAGTCGGGGCAGGATCTCCGTTTCGACCATCAACAGCTGCCCCTCTGGCGAGGGCGACGGCGGAAAGGAGCCATTGGAGATGGCGACCACTAGCTCGCGGCTTGGAACCACAAGGACCAGCTGGCCGTACAGTCCTATGGCGCTGTAGGCCGGCGTTGTCCCGTATCGGCGTGACCCACCAGAGGTAGCCGTAGTCGAAGCCAGGCAGGTCGCCGCTCTGCGCTCGTGTCGCCTCGTTCACGAACGACTCGTCGAGGATACGGCGGCCGTTATACACGCCGCCTTGTCGGTAGAGCTCGCCCAATTTCACCAGATCGCGCCCCGTCAGCTTCAGGCCAAAGGACCCGCAATGGATGCCTTCGTGATCGCGCAACCAACCGAAGGTTTTGATCTTCTCCACCTTGGGCTCGTTGATGTCGAAGAGCGAGCCTTGATAGGCAGGCCGCGTCTGGATATCAAGCGGCTCGAACAGCACCCGTCGGGCATAGTCCAACGTGGTTTGACGCGTGACCTCCGCGATAACCGCCGAAAGCAGGTGCGGGCCGCCGTCCTGATACTCGAATCCGGCGCCGGGCGGGTTCTCCGGACCAGGCTTCAGCAACTGAGGAACTGTCGGGCGATCGGGAACGGTGTTGTCAACCTGTCTTGTCGGTGTATCCAGCGGTTTGGGTGAGGAGCTGACGCACCGTTATGCCCTCGGTGCGTGCGTCCATGATCGAACGGTGCTGGGGCAGCAAATCACCCAGCGTGGCATCGATACTGGGTAGCCGACCTTCCCGCAACGCCACACCAACCAGCGTGGCCATCACGCTCTTGGTGACCGAGCGCACCTCCGCATGATCATCCACATCGCTGTCGTAGTACCGCTCGGCGATCAGCCGACCGCGGTGACTGACCAAGACGGCGCGAGTCGCTCCATATTGGCGTTCGGCAACGTAGGCGTCGATTGCCGCGCCGATCTCCTGACTCCGATCGGTGGGTGACGGGCTAACCGGAGGCTCGTGCGGTGGCGCTGAACACCCTGCCAACACCACGAGCAGGAGCACCAGCACCCAGACCATCGCCCGACGACCCTCTGCCCTCACCACTCACCTGCTCGCTACCACGGCACTTCCAGCCGCTCCAACACACATCTACGCCGGGCAGGCCAGGCTGGCAACACCTGTCACACCGAGACCACATGATGCAGGCAACCGCCGCCGACTGAGGAGGAAGTCATGGGCTTCCCGCAAGTCATCGCTGGCGCCAAGATCCGCCCACTGCTCGCAACGGCAGCCACGATCACCTCTGCTGAGCAAACGGCAGGGTGAGCGCAACTTGGCACACAAGTACGGCGGGGCATCGACGGCGGCAACGCGGTGGCGCTGCTCGACGGTGTGATCTACCTGCCGACCACACCACGCCGTGCCATCGCGGAGGTAATGTCACCGCGACGAGCTATCACGGTATAGCTGCCATGGCTGATCACCAGGAGGCATATACGTGCCGGAATAATAGCTACCCAGGCGCTCCCAATAGTCGGCGGGCGCTTGGTCGTACGTGGGCGCGTCCTTGATCTGGTCCCTTGTACGGTCGACGTACACCTTCTTCTCCGTTGAGCCGATCCGCTCGACCAGACCTGCCGGCACCATCACCTCGCGGCCGCCGAAGAAGGACCAGGCCTTCACCTCGAGGTACGCCGGCCTCCTGTCATATGTTGCCTCGACGTGACCGACATCGCCGTCCACTGCGACAACCGTGTAGCCAATCAGATCAGTTCCCTCAGCGAACCCCGCGTCGGGCCGGTACTCCCATGGCTGGAATGCGGCCCAGTCGACGAGAGCGGCACCGCTCACCTTCTCGTCAAGCGGTGTTACCACAGACCCGTACGACCGGGCCAGTTCGGTTTGGGCCTGGGACAGGCCTCGGACCACGGGCACCCAGGTGGCGAAGGCCAGGATGCCAAGTATCGCCACGGCGATCTCCAGGGCGAGAACCACGCCCTCGTGGACATTGCTGCCCATGAGTCCCTTGAACGTTCCATCCTGGATCACCGAGTTCCCGGCCAGGTTGCCCGCCACCAAGTACGCAATCCAGAGCACCCACCACAGGGTGGTGTCTCGGTCGCGGACGCGCTGGCCGACTGCGGCAGCACTCGAGGTGATCTGCCAGCTGTCGTCGACGATCTGCTTCGGGAACCACAGGAAGACGATCGGTACCCACCATCCCAGCCAAGCCCAGACGGCCGACCGGCGAATCTGATCCGGAGCGATCAGCACGGCGTTCTCCCGGGCGCGGGAGAGCCAGAGCGAGCCGACAATCCACGTGGCGGGAGCATCAGGAAGTAGAGCAAGGCGGCCGCGCCGTAGGCGGTGATGACCTGAGCCGGATCCCGCCCTTCGGCCGCCGCAGCCTCATACGCGTGGACGGCCGCTGGCGCCGTTGCCGCCCTAAGGATGTCGCTCAGCACCACCAAGGCTCCGAGCACCAGCAGCGCTGTCCCCAGCCCCTGGTTCGGTCGCGGGCGTGCCGCCCAGTTCGCGATCGGCTGAGCCTGCGCTGCGTCATACGCGGCAGACGGCTGCACCGAGGCTCAGCCTGGGGCGTGGCCCCATACGGGCCGGGATGCTCAGTGTCGGGCTCCCAGAACTGCCAACCCGATGGCGCCGGAGGCCACTGTGGATCGGGCGCCCACACCGCCGGGGGTCGCCATCCTACGGGTTGCTCCGGCCAGCCCGGAGGGGTCCTGAACCGCCATCCCACCGCCGCCGGCTCGCCCGTCTGGTCGGTATCCATCCCTGCCCCCGTCCCCCGAGTAAACCCCGACGATCGGGAGGAGATCCCCGCTGTGGCCAGGCGATTACTCAGCGACAGCATCCCACCCAGGCCGGCCGGCCGAGCGCCAAACCGGACATGACACGCGTCGACGAGTGGGTGGCTGCTCACACCCTGCTCTCACCGTGCCTGAAACGGTCAGTTGACTAGGCCGAATGTCGAGCACTCTAGTTCCTCCATCAAGTGCCTGAACCGCCCCTGTGGGCCTCCTTGACATGGCAGGATCTGCACCAGCGAGGGCAGCGCTGAGTAGAAGGGACTGCCCCCGTGGATTGAGTTACCGGGGGCAGTCATGAGTAGCGAACTACCGAACCCGCCTGACGAGCCGGCTGACCGGCCAGCGGCCCAGGCGCTTCCGCCGCCGCCACTGCCCGGACAGGCGGAGGCGGCGGACTGGACGCCACAGGACTGGAGGCCACCCCCATCGGCGCCGGCAACGACTGGAGTGGCCGCCGGCACCGACCCGGAGCAGATCCCGTCCTACGGCTCGGCGCCAGAGGCGAAACCCCCGCTGGACACGGTGTCGCTGATCGCGTTGATCACAGCCATCCCCAGCCTCGGGCTGGTCTCGATACCGCTGGGCATCTGGGGCGTCATCCGCACCAAGAACAAGCAGCGCCGCGGTCGCATCCTGGCCGTAATCAGCTTTGTGCTGATCGGCCTGTGGGCGATCGTCGGAACCGTCGTAGGCGTGATGGTCGGACTTCCGACCACCGTCAAGACCGCCGCGCCCGCACCCAGTGGCCTGGTGGCCCCGGCCACCGTCTCGCCGGCGCCGGCCACCGTGTCGCCGACGCCGGTCGCTCCCTCTAAGACGAAGATCCCGGGGCGTCAGCCGCACGGGCCGCTGCGCAAGGCGAAGAAGGTGTACTGGGATCAGTTGAAGACCGGTGACTGCGTCAAGGGCACTGCCGAGAAGGCCACCTACACGGTCACCCGGGTCGACTGCCGCTCCCGGCACCAGGCCGAGGTCACCGGCACGTTCAATCTTCGGGGTGGCAGTCGCTATCCCGGCGACAAGGCGGTCGAGAAGGCCAGCGACAAGCGCTGCAAGAAGTACTTCGCCCGCTATGTCGGCATCGACTGGGACTCCTCGGCGTACAACTACGACTTCGCGCCACCGGAGCCCTCGGAGTGGCGGCAGGGTGACCGCGAGGTCATCTGCTTCGCCGTCGACCCGGCCCATCCCGAGAACAGCAGGATCTCCCTGCGCAAGGTCAAGGAGTAACGCGCTGCTCCCGCGGCTGTGCCGGGTGGCTGATGTCGGCAGGTAGGCAACCCCGCGCCTGCATCGATTCGCGGCTCAAGGGACCAGTTGCTCTAGCCTGCATCGCGTCCGCGTCGGACGCGCCCACTGCGAAATTCTGGGCACGGGGGGCGCGCAGGCGCGATTTCTGACTGGCCGCTCGCTTTTTTTCATCGCCGATGCGTATCGCCAGCGGCTGGTTTCATTGTGCTGAGCCCACGAACCCTTCGAGGTCGGCGGCGACGCGCTCCGGGCGCTCCCAGTTGGCCGAGTGGCCGGTCTCCGGGTACACCGTTAACTGCGCACCCGGAATCGCGGCAGCGAGGCGTTGCTGCCCATCAACGCCCGCGAACAGCGCGTCCTGTTCGCCCCACAGGATCAATGTCGGCGCGGTGATCCGCTCGAGCTGGCCGGCGTCGTCAAACGCGAGCAGGCCGTCGAACGCGCTCTGCCAGACGCGTGCAGGCGCCTTTAGGCTCTCGCTCACGATCCCCGCGAAGAACTGCTCGGGGACGGGGATGTGGAGCGCGCTGGCCTGGAACTCGCGCACGAACTCCAGCGGTAGCGGGTCCGCCAGCGGCCGCACACCCTCCTGGACCTCCAGCGTCACGTCATTGAGCGCGGTGATGGAGGAGCCGATGAACGCCAGCCGCGCCACGCGTTTCGGCCGGATCTGGGCCACCCGCCGGGCGATGAAGGTGCCCATCGAATGGCCGATCAGGGTCGCCCGGGCGACGCCGACCACGTCCATGAATGCCACCACGTCGGCGGCGAACTGGTCGATCGTGTAGCCGTCGGCCGGGCGCTCCGAATCGCCGAAGCCGCGCAGGTCAATGGCGAAGGCGTGGTACGCGGCCGGCAAGAGCGGCAGCACGCGGCTGAACGAGAACCACGAGTCGGGCCATCCGTGGATGAAGAGCAACGCCTCGCCGCCGGGGTCGCCCTGCTCGGCGTAGTGCAGCAGGGGGCCAGTGGCGACGGCCGTGGTCGCGAAATGCAGCCGTGAAGCGATCCGGGATGCCGTCATGGAGATGCTCCTCTCAAGGAACGCGGACTGGATCTGCCCGTGGCGGTTCTGGGTGCAATTCTCGCAGCGCGCGCTATTTGGCCCCGGCGCCAAATTTTCGCGCGTCGCGACCCCAATAGTTCGATGGAGGGCTTACTGCTGCGTGCCCCGGAGCGACCGTGTCAGGCGGTAGATCCCCGGATAGAAGGCGGCGCACTGCACGGTCCGATCGCCCGACCGCCAGGCATCGTCGGTCGGGATCAGCCAGTAGATGTCGAGGTCGGAACCGCCGTACCACGCCTTACCGATATAGGCACGGAACGCGGGATGCAGTTCTGGTCCAGGTACGTCCAGAACGCGCCGTCGATGTCGATGACTTGTCGTCCGTGATTTCTATGTTCGCCAGCTGCGTCGGTCGGGTAGCGCCCCTTGCCCATCGCCCCGACGTAGAAGACCTCGAACTCGTGCTCGGTCGTGCACGGGACCGCCTTGACGTCCTCGATCTGGTCGGCGGTTCGGATCGTTGAGGTCGAAACAGTCCCCCACGCGCAGGTCAACGCGCAGCTTGTAATCGTGCGGAAGCCCGCTGGGGACCTGAGTCGGCTCCACAGGTGCGACCTTAGGCTCGCCGAAGTACGCGCCGGCGAAAGCGCCCACCAGCACGAGCGCGCCGACGATCAACCAGACGATCAACCAGCGGGCCGGGATCCGCGAGAAGGCATCCGGACTGGCGGTCCATGGTGGCGGCGTCCAGCCGGCCGGGGCATCCGGACCGGTGGTCCATGGTGGCGGCGTCCAGCCGGCGATCGAGCCCGGATCGGACGGCGACGTGCAAGGGGGTGCCGAACCGTCGGTTGGCGTCGACGCGGCGTCGGTCGCCGGCCCGTCGGGGTCGACGCCACGGTCCGACGGCAGCTGCATCCCTTGTTGCGCCACGGCTGAGGCTGGGGCTGCGGGAGAGGCTGTCCCGGTGACCCCGGGGGCGTTGGCGGCTGCGACATCAACGATCCTTTGGGGATAGGCGGAGCGTCGGTCAGGATGCCGTAGAGCAAACTCGGCAGGTGCCGATACCTGACATATCGTGCTCGGATCGTTACTCGACTGCCGCTCGCACAGCGCCGATGTGACGCCTTCGCAGGGCCCCGGTGTCTAAGCCTCGGGTGTTGATTACTCAGACCCTGGGGACGATCTTGACCCAAGCCTCGTGCACCGCCTTGAGCCGCTCAGCCTCCTGCTGAGGATCTTGGTACGGGATGGCGCGGATGAGGTAATGCCGCCTGCCCTCCTTGTCGATCTTGCTCGGGTGCCGCTCGATGATGATCTTGTCCACCAGCATCTCGGTCAGTGTGCGCCGATCAACAGCAGATAGGTCCTCTATGCAGTGTGTTGCCGCCTGGTGAGGTGTTTCATTCCCTCCTTCATGCTTGTCGGGATTGTGCCCGCTGTGGTCTCGGCTGTCTTTCACGGGCTCTCTTGACGATGCTGGGCGGATATCGAGAGTCAGCCGTGCAGTTCGTGCACTGTCAACAAATTGTCGCTGGACCGCACGATCGGGCTCTTTATCGGCTTCCTCCGTCGTTCGGATGGGCTTTCAGCCGTCGCCGGTGGCCAATGTGGCCGGAGGAGCTTCCCGCAGTCCGCGAGATCGCACCTGTGACGTCTGAGATCCGTGACGGGAGTCACACGGTGCAATATGTCAAATTGCAGGTTTTGACGAGGCGCACCTCGCCAGGTGATCATGGCTCCTAGCGACGATGCCTAGAGGCGGTCCAGCAGCTCGGCCTTCTTTGCCGAGAACTCGGCGTCGGTAAGGATGCCTGCCGCGTGTAGTTCGCCCAGCTTCCGCAGTTGCTCGGTCACATCTGGTACAGGCACGGTTGGGGCTGCGGCTTGGACGACCACCTGAGCCGGGTTGTCCTTCGGTGCGGAAAGATGAGTCCGAATCAGGTCCACGATCTCCTTGCCGTCCTCCTTGTTTACCTTCGTGATGTCGGCCTTGTTGCCCGAGGCGTAGACAACGATTGAGCCGTCGACCGCTCCCGACTGCCACGAGACGGAGGACATCTTGTCCAGCGGGAAGTCCTCGCTGGAATGGGACATCGTCGTGTCCGAAAAAAAGATCAGACGACGGTCGGTCAGACGACCAAGCCAAAACGCTCGTCGCACTCGCCGCCGGTCATGCGCTCGACCGTCTCGGCCGCGTCGGAACTTGAGCTGCGATCCGGTTGAAGACTTCCTCGGCGGGTTCCGATCCGACGGAGGATGAATCGGGTGAGCGCGATAACGCCGATGCAGAACCAGCTTGTTGGGGATTTGGCTGAGGTCCCTTGGGCGGCGGTGAACTTGTACATGAGGTGAGGAGCACACCGCTGCGCACGAGTGTCGCCGGGATGCGCCGCGGCCTTCTGATCATCGACAAGACTCCTGGTGATGGTCACAGTTCCGAGGTTGGCCGACCTTACAAACCCAGCATCTCCGCACGCTTTGCCTCCCGCCCCAAATGGCTCACCACGCTCGAGCAGGAGCGTCTTCACGGTTGCTTGATACGCCAGAAAACGCGATCCCGCGTGCGGCGCAGAGAACGCGACCCTAATTCGCACGCCCAAGCAGTATCCATCAGGTCAAGAACGGCCCTGATTCCACGATGTCGGGCTCCGTAGCGCAACCGATGCACCGGCTCTGCCGACTACCGGTCGTTCTAGATCCGCAAGCGGGTAACTGTCAGCCACACCCCACTCAGCCTTGGGGCTGGAGGGTGTACCGCAGCGTCTGGACCCGGATCTCGCCGTCCCTGAACACGAAGGTGTCGATGCCGTCGTCGACACGGTTCGCCGATGAAGAGGCCGTCCACTCAAGAAGCATGATGTCCTCTTCGTAGAGAGTCGTCTTCAGCTCCCACTCCGCGCTCGGGAGTTCAGACAAGAGTTGCGTGAATGCCTCGCGGATACCGTCCTTGCCCCTCTTGATTCCCGCCGGCGTTATGAAGATCGCGTCTTCGGAGTAGTCGTCAACGATCCCGTCGAGGTCCGCGGCCACTAGTGCCTCGGCGTGGTGTTGAAATACCTCCTGCGGCGTTCTCGCGCCCATCGTTCCTCCCCATCTGTGCCTACCGCCACATCATCAAGGGCGATGACGGCGAGATCATATCGCACATCGAGCTGGCGCCGGACGGGTCAACAGTCATCCACAAGTCACTTACTCGGCCGCTAGCGACGAGTTGATCACGACCCGTATCAGGTGAGTTGATTCAGGTCAGGGTTGCTCCCGGACCGGACGCCCAGAAATCTTCGCGCCATGATCATCCCGGGCCACTTCCATGGCGCCGGAGAAACTTCGGGTTGGCGTCTGTGATTGACCTGCTGCTCAGCCCCGGGGACGATCTTGACCTGGCCTCGTGCACCGCCTTGAGCCGCTCTTGCTGGGGATCTTGGTGCGGGATGGCGCGGATGGTGTAGTGGCGCTTGCCGTCCTTGTCGATCTTGCTCGGGTGCCGCTCGATGATGATCTTGTCCACCAGCATCTCGGTCAGGGCGCGCCGATCAACAGCAGATAGGTCCTCTACGCAGTGTGTTGCCGCAGATGACGTGTCCCATTCCCTCCTTCATGCTTCTCGGGATTGTGCCCGCTGTGGTCTCGGCTGTCTTTCACCGCTCTCTTGACGATGCTGTCACCGAGCGCGCGGCTCCAGGTAGAGGCCACACCGACGACCGCGGCGACGAAACCTACGGGCAGCGGCTGTCGGAGCGGCGAGCCCGTGCGGTGGCCTACTGGTTGGTGAGGAACGCCGGTTTCAAGACGGACAAGATTTCCACCAAGGGCTTCGGCGAAACGGCGCCGGCGGTACCGAACACCAGCGCCGCGAACCGGCAGAAGAACCGCCGGGTCGTGATCACCGTGCTCGACAGCTGACTGACACCGCGCACCTGGAGCTTGTGCGTGGTGTGGGTGCCGAACGGGTCATCGACCGCACCGCAGTGGACTTGAGATCTTGCCGTTCGGCCTGCTGCTGCACGGAGTTCGCATGTCGCTCGGCGCCGGCCTCGCTGCCTTCCTGGTCACGGCAGCGTCCGGCCGCGCCAGCGTCGCGGACCTCACACGCCGCAGTGTGCGCTGGCGGGTCCCGGTGCGCTCGCACCTGATCGCACTGTTCTCCGTTCCGGTCGGGGCGACGCTGATCCCGCCGGTGATATACGGCCCGCAAGCTCTTGCAAACGCCCTGCGATGGCTGGCTGCGAGCGCTGGCTGAGGCCGCTGCCGTATTTGTGCTGCAATTGGTGTTGTTCCAACGGGCTGAAGAGATCGGTTTCACCGGGTTCCTCCAGCACCATTGGCAGGACCGGTATCACCCGATGAAAACTCGCCTTGTACGTGGCGCTGCTGTGGGCGGTGTGGCTATGCCGAGAGGCCAACTCGGACGAGCCAAAGCAGCAACCTTTGCCGGATCTGGTTGACCGAGTCTCGGACTGCGGTCCGAATCCGCGAACATCGCTCGAGCGCCTACTGGCTGGCTGAGAGGCAGAATCCAGCGGGTCGCGAGCCGGTACTGTGACGTGCGGCGGCAGGGGGTGTCGTGAAGCAAGTCGGGGGGTGTGAGCCGTGCAGGTGGGTCCTGGGTTGACGCTGGCGTCTCGCTATCGACTTGTGCGTCTGCTCGGCCGGGGCGGGATGGCCGAGGTTTATGAGGCGAACGATGGCGTGCTCGGCCGGCGGGTCGCTGTCAAGGTCTTCCGTGGTGAAACCGATATCGCCACGAGTCAGGCGCGGCAGCAGCTTGAGATCCAGGCGTTGGCACGGCTACAACACCCCAACATCGTGGCGGTCTTCGACGCCGGAACCGATGCCGGCGTCTCGTTTCTCGTGATGCAGCTGATCGATGGTGTGACGCTGGCCGAGCGCGCCCGCGCCTCGGCTCTCGCGCCGGCCGAGACCGCCCGGGTCGGCGGGGCTGTCGCTGACGCGCTGGCCCGCGTCCATGCCCTCGGAATGGTGCATCGGGACATCAAGCCGGGCAACGTCTTGTGCGGTGCGGACGGCGCGGTTTTCCTCAGCGACTTCGGCATCGTGCGGCTCATCGGCAGGACGCGGCTGACTCAGCACGGCACCATCGGCACCGTCTCCTATCTGGCGCCAGAACAGGTACGCGGGGAAGACGTGGGGACCGCGGCGGATATCTATGCCCTCGGGTTGGTGTTGCTCGAGTGCCTGACGGGGGCAACGGAATACCCTGGGTCGTCAGCAGAGGCGGCGATCGCCCGGCTGTCCAGGCCACCACGCATCCCGCCGGCCGTGCCGCAGGGCTGGTCCGACCTGCTCACGGCTATGACGGCTGATGATCCGGCCGCTCGCCCGTCAGCGTCTGAGGTGGCAAGAATCCTGCATGATCCTCCAACGCTGTCGCAGCCCGCCCGGACCGTCGTCGCGGAGGAGTCGGCCACGCGCGTCCGCACCAAGCCGATGACCGTCCCGCTCGGGATGGCCACGCCGGGGCCTGCGCCGGTTCGAAGCCGTCAACGCCGCGGCGGCGCCTGGCTGGCCGCGGCCGGGGTGTTTGCTGCTGTAATGATCATCGCCGTCTTGGTGTGGCTACTTCCGCGCGGTGGCTTGAGCCCCGGCTCGGGCCAGCAGGCGCCGACCATGTCCCCCGGACCCGATCGGCTGCATCAGGATCTGCAGGACCTGCAAAGGGCGGTGCAGCCTTGACTCGCGAGCTGTTGGCTGTGGTGCTCACCTTGGTCCTAGCATCCTGGCTGCAGGGCTGCGGGCCACATGGCGGCGAGATGACTCAAGCCACAGCTTCCACCTTGCAGCGTGACGTTGACGCGGTGGTCTCGGCCGCGGAGGCCGCCCGTTGGGACGCTGCCGTCGACGCGTTGGATCAATTGGAGGCCAACGTGGCGAGCGCCCAGGCTGCCGGCGGACTGTCCGACGAGCGCGCTGCGCAGATCCGCGCCGTAGGGCAACGAGTGCTAGAAGATCTTAAGCGGATCCGCCGCTCCAGCCCGACTCCGGGTCCTGCTACGACGACGCAAACCACCCCGTCAACTGAGACTGATGACAACGGCGGCAACGGCGGTGGGAACGACGGTGGCGGCAAGCATGAGGACGATGACCAGGGCGAAGACGGTGGCGGCAAGTCCAAGGACGATGGCAAGGGCGAAGACGGCGGCGGCAAGCATAAGGGCAAGAACAAGGGGTAGGAAAGGTTGAACCTCGGGCCCTCGCAGGCCTTGTGCACCCAGTACGCTGCCGCCTCGGCCTGTCTGCCCATTGCACGAGCAACGTCCGCGCGGATGGTCCGCGCCCACCGGCTCTTGAATGCCAGCCAGTGCCGGGGCCGCAGGGGACTCAGCAGTCGGCGTTCGCGGTCAGCGGCACTGGGGTCGGCCTTATGTGATGTCCTCAACCAGCTCTGGAAGTCCTTTGGATCCATTCTGCGTGAGATCAAGCCGGCCCACTGCCTCGGCGAACCGTAGGTAGGTGTCGACACTGGCGATGACGATGCGTGCATCTATGGTGAGCAGTTCGATGCCCACAAGGGAGACGCGAACGTAGATATCGATTACTAGGCCCTTGTCCAAGATGGTGTCGATGACGTCAGCGAGGCTGCTGGGCGCGGGGCGGTCGAGGTAGCGGTTGGCAGAGTGGGATGCGACGGTCATGAATCAACTTTCGCGAATTCGTTGACGGGTCCCTGGCTTCTCAGGCCCATCAAGTGCTAGCCCTCGACTAGGTGCCCACGACGCGCGGGGGAGGGCTGATGCTGGCTTTACCCGTCCAGGCCCGTTCTAGACGCTCCCGACCTTTGTCAAGACACCAACCTTCGCGCGGACAGGGTTCCTTCCGTGTGCTTCCCGCTAGTACGCGCAGCAGTCTCGGCGTACGCGGTCGGCGGCACTGGCGTGGCCTCGTTTGGCCAACTGATGAGTACACCGCGGGCGCGTCAATCAAGTCGGATCGTTCGCTGCCGATTCGGCGTCAACGGTTCCAGAATCCGCTATCGTCATCCGGACGCACGCCGGGTGCCCGTCGGCCCACGCCCTCACGAACCTAGGGGTCGGCCATGCCCGCCACATGCACCGCAAACATTCAGAGCTGGAGGCCCCTTGCCTCGTAGCCGTGGACCCCGGTGCGCGTCCCGTCTCAGTACGATGCCGTTTCTCATTGGGCTATTCGCGCTTTTTCCTGTCCGCGGTGAGCGGCAGATTGTCTCGTTTGGTCAGCCAAGTCAGCAGCCGCTGCGGCAATTCAGGGCGGTAAAGGAGTGCGATACCGCCCATCAGCGCCGCGATCCCGAGCAGCACGGACGCGACCCCTACCAGGGTCCATCCGGCCAGAAAGGCTGCGATACCACCCAGCAGGGCCGCGACTCCGAGCAGCAGGAACGGGACCCCCACCAATGTCCATCCGGCCAGAAAGGCAGCGACAACACCCAGCAGGAACGCGACTCCGAGCAGCAGGAACGCGACCCCCACCAGTGTCCATCCGGCCAGCAAGGCCGCAACACCGCTTAGCGGGGCCGCGACCGCGCCCAGCAGGAACGGGAACCCAAGCAGTGTCCATCGGTCCAGCAGGAACGCGACCCCGAGCAGCAGGGCTGTGACCGGGCCCAGCAGGAGGGTGATCCCAAGCAGTGTCGATCCGTCCAGCAAGGCCGCGACGCCGCCCGACATGGCCGCGATCCAGAGCAGCAGGAACGGGACCCCCAGCAGTGTCCATCCGTCCAGCAGAACCGTGATCCCGAGCAGCAGCGCCCCGACCCCGAGCGCCAGGAACGCGACCATCACCAAACCCTGGACCGCGCCCAGCGTCCATGCATCCAGCGGGTTCGCGACTCCGAGCAGCAAGAACGCCGAACCCAAAAGCAAACAGGCGGTCCCCACGGCGACATGGTCGAGGTCCGCGCGACTTCGGAGGGTCGACCACATGAGCATCACCCCCGCCTCCCAGAGGTACGCCAGGGACAAGATCATCACCGAAAGGGGCCACCCAGTCACCGATCCCCACACCGTGACCGCCAGATAGCCCGTCAGCGCGAGCAAGGCCATGGCGCGAGCCCGCGGTGTGCCATAACGCTCCCGCCGCAGAAGACCAGTACTCGACACAGCAAGCAACAGCGCCGCAACAAAAACAGCCGACGGAAGCCAGGCCCACTCTTGCACCACAACCAAACTGGTGAGCCGATTGACTCCCACTCCCATCACCACGACCGCGATGAACCACTTGATCAAACGATCTGGGTCGCGGGCGGGCACACTCGCAGAAGACTGCTCAGCCACACCGAAAAGTCTGGAGCAAACCGACACGCCGACACGCACCTTCCGCCCGGCGCGTCGGTCATGATCCGCGGGTGACGCGTCCTCGCCGTGACACCGGCTGGGAACCTCGTACATGCCGTTTCCAGTCACCGTATGAGAAACATCAAGCCGTACGCCGTGAACGGCAGGGGCCGGCGGAGTCGAGCAGATAGCGTAGGCGTGTGGGGGCAAGGCAGACGGCTGACCTGGCCGAGTTGCGGGACTGGGTAGCTCCGCGCAGCGGCACATACCGCACGGCAGGAGGGCAAGATCACGCTAGCCGAGGCCCTGGACATTACCCGCTTCGAGGTGTACGAGTCCTACCTTGACGAGGACTACACCAACAACAAAGCCAAGCGGTTGATCATCAAAAGCTAAGCATTGGTGAAGCCGTCGGTGGTTGTCAGGTCGCCGCCGGGTGGTCGGCGTGCCGTGGGCCGTCGCTAGGCATGCGGCAAGCACTGCGAGCCAGCCGAACAGAGTGACAGTCGCCACCCAGGAATGAGGCCATCACCGCCGCGCACACCATTGGCGCGGCGGCCAGGAGTGAGAGGGCGACCAGCGCTCGCGAGGAAGCAATCGTTCACCAAGCCGCGAAAGACCAACGGCCCGAGGAGCAGGCACCTCGACTAGGCCGGTGAACGGCGGTACTAGCCGAACCAGCACGAGAGTGGTCACAACCACAGGATCCGAATCGAGCTAGCAATGTCGTTCATCACCGGTGGCGTGGCAAGCCATCGGCGTTGATCGTCACGGCAAGGAGTCATCGGCAATCAAATGCATCACAGCTGGGTAATGATCCTTCGAGGGTGCCGACTCGGGGCAGCACGCTGGAAATTGCCCATTACTGCCCAAATGAGAAGGGTTCGATGGCAGAACCTGCGGCTCTCGTTGCAGATCGATACCGCCTCCTGGACCGGGTGGGCAGCGGAGGCATGGGCGTCGTCTGGGAAGGCTGGGATGAGCGCCTAGAACGCCGCGTTGCACTCAAGCAGCTCTATCGGCAGTCAGGAGCCTCAACAACAGAAGCAGAACTGGCCAACCAGCGGGCTATGCGTGAGGCTCGGCTTGCGGCACGACTCCAGCACCCGCACGCGGTGTCGGTCTTCGATGCGGTCGAGCAAGACGGCCAGCTGTGGCTCGTCATGCAGTTCATCCCTTCGATCACCCTTGCCGCCGTACTGGAACAGGGTGGACCACTGCAACCGAACGAAGCCGCAAAGGTCGGTGCAGAGGTCGCGTCGGCGCTGGCAGCTGCCCACTTGGTCGGAATCGTCCACCGTGACGTGAAGCCAGGCAACATCTTGATCGCCGAGGACGGTGCGGCATTGATCAGCGACTTCGGGATTGCTCGGGCATTGGGTGATGTGACCCTGACCAGCAGCGGCATCATCCATGGCACGCCGGCCTATCTGGCTCCAGAGGTCGCCCGCGGCGGTGAAGCGGACTTCGCCTCGGATGTGTTCTCGCTGGGCTCTACGCTGTATCGCGCACTGGAAGGCCGCCCACCGTTTGGCACCGACGACAACACCATGGCGTTGCTGCATCGGGTGGCCTCTGGACAATTCCCGCCTCCGCAGCGCAGTGGTCCGCTGACGCCGGTGATCATGCGCATGCTCGCCATCGATACGGACGTTCGTCCGTCGATGGGTGCCGTGGCGGAGAGTTTGGCGCGGCTGCCAACACGGAGTCGTCCGGCGGAGCAGGCACCCATTGTGGCAGCGTTGGAGGCAGGGCGGGAAGAACCAGACGCGCCGGCAGCGTTAGGTCCGCCGAACCATGATCACCAGCCGCCCGAGCCCCGACGCAGGCGCGGCTTAGCGGCGGCCGTGGCTGTCGTTGCTCTTATCGGCATCGGAATCGTGGTGACTACCCTGCTCGTGAACGATCACAGAGCCGCCAATCCGACGGTCCACACAGGCCCATCGAACTCAGCCGCACCTGCGACCACAAGTCTTCCTCCGCCGCCGTCCGCGACTCCAAGCGCACCTTCACCGACTCCACAAGCATCCGCACCACGGCAGGGTCCGGCACCGAAACCGACGCCACGAAGCAAGGCTCGTACGCGTTCCCGGGCTCCATCGCCAACGACAGCACCGACCGTCCGCGGCACGCCCACCGCGGCGGAGCTCAGCCGGGCGATCACCAACTATTACGCGTTGATGCCGCGCAACACAGATACGGCCTGGCCACGGATGACCGCCTCGTACCAAACCAATCATGCCGGCGGGCGGCAGGCGTACCAGCGATTCTGGGATGCCATCAGCAAGATCACGGTTGCAGATGTGAGAGGCATACCGCCAGACTCAGCGCAAGCCACCCTCACCTACTACTTCAACGACGGCCGTGTGGTACGCGAGCGGACTGCGTACGGACTGGTCAACAACGGTGGCCGCCTCAAGATCAACAGCTCGACGGTGCTGAGTAGTGTGACGCTCTAAGATGCGCCGATCAATCTTGTAGGCCAGGTCGCGGAATGTCGGTCACCAACTGCTTTGGCGCGGGCCCGCGAGAGGCCTTGCATGGCGGGGTGGGTCGATCCGGCACATCTCGAGATTGGAAGCGATGACGTGCTCGAGGCCACCGATTTGGGGGGCGGACCTCAGCCAGCTGAGAGCATCCAAGAAAGGCTTGCATGTAGCCAAAAGACGTAACAGTGTCTTTAATACCGACATGAAGTCGCATTCGTGCAGCATCGTTGTGCGCGAAGGCTAGCGGTAGGTTGCTTTGGCATCCGAGCCTGAGACGGCGGGACTGATGACAACTATTGGGACTAGCGGGGTCAAAGGATTCGCTCGTGCGGCGAAGGAGTTGTATGCCGCCCCGAACGAAACAGAACTCCTTCGGCTCGCTGTTGATCTTGCCGTGAGGATCATTGATGGTAGTGATCATGCCGGCATCTGTGTCGTGCAGGGTGGCGAGCTCTCCACCCCCGTAGCTTTCGATGAGGTGGTGCGGCGCGGCGATGCCCTCCAGTACCAGCTTCACGAGGGCCCGTGCCTGGACGCCGTGCGCTGGCACGAGACCGTGATCAGCCGGAATCTGAGCGAGGAGGCTCGGTGGCCAGAGTGGACCCCGCGCGCGGTGTCGGTCTTAGGCATCAAAGCGATCATGTCGCTGTGGCTCGACACGAGCCCTAATCCTGACGGTGCTGATTCATACGGGGCGCTCAATCTGTATTCGGATTCGATTGACCCCTTCGGGCCGAATGAGTACGCGATCGCTGAGGCCTTGGCCGCGCAGATCTCGGTTGCGCTTGCCGCGCACCGGGAGATTCGTGGCCGCGGCGTCGCCATGACGAGCCGCACCATCATCGGGCAGGCGGAGGGAATCTTGATGGAGAGGCTGGGCATCGATGCCGATCAAGCTTTCGCGTACCTGCGACGGGTCTCGCAGCGCGAGAATCGCAAGTTGATCATGATCTGCAGCGAGATCGTCGAGACGCGCCGGCTCCCGCAGTGATCATCTGGTAATCCCAAGTCGCCGGGCCAGGCCAACGACCCGCGAGCCTCGGCCTTCATCAGCGACCCAGTCCGGCCCAGTCGGGTTGGCGGCGGCAACCCATCTGCGGCGGGTCGGCCCAACAGCGCGCCGACCAGCTTGCGGCGACGACACCGAACGCCGCGATGGTGCGCCGCTGCGTACGGCTTTACGTCGTAGGTGGGCCTCCGTCGTGTCCAGACCGCCGGAGTTGCGCCATCCCCGTGCCTAGCGGGTGCTTGTCGATGCCAGTTCGGGCAACCGATGGCCGAGGTCAGCCAGTGCGAACTCACTGAACCAGATCGTGCCCGGTATGTGACGCGGAGCATGAGCGAGTTTCTTCCTGGGTCCATCGGCCCGTCGCCGCTGATGTATGGGTCGATCGACGGCTGGCGACGGCATCTAGCCCTGCACGGCAAGGCGCTGATCGATGGTGCCCTCGAGCGCGCCGACCGCATCCGAGCCCGCCTGCAGCAGCAGGAGCGGTTTACGGTGATCGACAAGTCGATCCACGAGACGGAAGGGGTTGCCGAGTGGGATCCGCTCAAACTGTGTGTGGACGTGTCCAGGCTGGGTCTGACCGGCTATCAGGTTAAGGAGTGGCTGCAGTCGGAGCGGCAGATCGCCGCCCAGCTCGGGGGACGCCCGGCAGGTGGTCTGCTCGCTGAGCTATGCCGACGATGACGAAGCCATCGACCGCTTGGCCGAAGCATTCGATGCTTTGGCTGCTGACCCGCCCTCGCCGGACCGTGCGGAACCGGCGGTGCCGCCGCTGGAAGATCTGAACCTGGAGCAGGTGATGCCGCCGCGGGACGCGTTCTTCGCCGACACCGAACAGGTAGCCGACCCGGTGCGCCGGGTGGCCGCGGAGATGATCAGCCCGTACCCGCCCGGTGTGCCGGCCATTTGCCGGGCGAGCGGTTCAACCACGCGGTCGTGACTTACCTACGCGCCGGTAAAGCGGCCGGCATGACGATTCCGGACGCCTCCGACCCGGACCTCAACACATTCCGTGTCGTGCGGAACGGGTAGCTAGGAGCCGCCGTGGTATGGGTCATTTCTCACGGTGAGTTGGATCACGAATCAGGGGCAAAGTGGGCGGTATCAGCTGATGCCGTGGATTTGGAGCTCATCCCAGGACCGCGATGGGACACAAGTGGTTGCCGCCAACCCAGCTGAAAGACTTGTTCGGGGCGTCCAGCAACCGCTCCAGGACCTCATCAAGGTCAGGGCCCGGCCCCTCCTGCCTGGCAGATCATCTCTTTAAACTGATCTTGGTGTGATGGTCAGGTGAATGCTCGGTGTGATTAGCTGGAAGCAATAGCGCCATAACTGCAAGAATGATGATCACGATCAACGTTGTCGCGGCCGTCATGATCAGCGCCCTGTGGCTCAGTACGAGGTCGAAGAGCGCCAGGCCTGGGGACATGATCCGCATGTGCGGTCTGTACGGTGATCATCTCTACCGTGCGGAATAGGCGCGGTTGGTGTCGGCCTAGGGCTCGGCGGCCAATGACCGTGCGAAACCGTTCCAGGTACCGCTGCGCTGGATTTACGGCGAAGCCGCCAACTCGCGTTCCCATAAGCCAGAGCAGCCTTGAACGCGGATGCCTGCCCCCGCTGGAAGATCAACTTCTCGCAACGCCGGTTGCACCATCTCGCCCATGAGTGACCCCGTTCTCGTGCGATCCGGATGGGTGCGTTCGGCACGCCCGGCAGCTACAGCGAAGTCGCACACCGCCTTCCGCTCTTTCGCTTCATGGTGGCAGCTGTATTTCTCGGGCCGGTTGTAACCGGTTGCTGACTCTCGCCCGCCCTTCACGAGAATCATGTGACCGTCCTGCTGCACGTCACGGTTGGCCAGTGTTTCGAAACGACAGTGGTGTGTTGGATGTAGCAGGCGGCGAGGAGAGCCTGCGGGGCTTGGATGGTGTTGCGCCGTTGGTGAGGATGCGGTCCATGGCGAGGCGCAGGCCGTTGCGGCTGAGTCCGGCCTCGTGCAGGTGGGACAGGAGATCGGCAGCGATGGCATGAACCTTGCGATTGCTGCGTTGGCTGTGCCAGACCAGGAGCGCGAAGGCGGCATCCGCGTTCAGCCCGAAGGTCAGCATCAGCACTCCTTTGGCTTGCTCGATGACAGCACGATGTTGGGCTGAGCTCTGGACCGCGTCGTTGGCGGCTCCTCGCGTGCCCTCAACCCTGAGCACGGTCAAATCGATCACATAGCCCGCTAGGCAGAGATCGGCGACACCGCGGTGATGATTTGACCGCTCACTGCTCTGCAGTGCCGACAGAGAGTTTCCCCCGTCGGAAGCGGATGTTTCCCCAAGCATCAGGATTGAGCGTGTGGCATCGCCGACATGGATGCGGTGTGACCAGCTGAACGGTCCAACGCGTGTCCTCGCCAGCTCGTACGCGGCCTGGGCGACAGGGCGGTCTTCTGCGGGAATGTGGCTGATGATCAGACTCCAGGTGGGAGTCACCGACCCTGCCGGGTAGCCGAAGATCTCGTACGCGGTATCAGACCAAGACCACTGTCCGCTCACCGGGTCGGCGAAGAATTGCCCGATGCCGTCGCGTTGTGCGCCGGCAAAGCGTCGGATCATCAGCTCATCTGCTGATTCGTGGAGCATCTGACACTCCTGTTTCTGAGCCGTCGTTGATCGCTCAACTGGTGTGATACGGCTACGGCCGCGGCAGCGTGTTACCTGGTCGGCAGGCCAGAGCACTGCCGACCAGGGTTCGCGCTGTTCAGCTGGAGACAGCCTGTTGTTCGCTCGTTCCTTCGATGGTCTGGTGATCGCCGTCAGTATCGATGCTGATCTTGCGGGGTTTGGCCCGCTCCGCCACCGGGATCATGAGCTGAAGCACTCCGTCACGGTACGCGGCAGTGATCTTGTCCAGATCTAGGTTGTCTCCGAGGATCAGCTGTCGGCTGAAAACACCTCGGGGTCGCTCGGCTGCCACTAGTTCGCTGGCTCCTTCGCGCATCGGTCGATCGGCGCGCACAGTCAAAACGTTGCGCTCGACGTCGAGGTCAATGGAGTTCGCGTCCACCCCGGGCAGATCGAATTCCACGACGAAGGTATCGCCCTCACGCCACGCATCCATTGGCATGAACGCGGGTCGCGCCGCAGTCCCGAAGACCTGCTGGCTCAGCCGGTCCAGCTCACGGAACGGATCAGTACGCATCAACACCATGAGTCACCTCCTGAGATCTAACAAGTCGAAAGTGTGATGCTTACGTCAATGCTTATCTATAGCAATGACTATAGATCTGATATAGCATCATCACTAATCCGGAGTCAAGCTCGAACAACAAAGCCATGAAGCACAGGAGAACGGGATGACGGTGCGCGACCGTAATGACGGCCCGGGCCGGCCACCGGACTCGCAAGGCGTCTACGGGATCGCCGTCACCTCCGATCTGGTAGGCACGGGCGTGCAAAACCTCCGGGCGTACGAAAAGGCTGGCCTGCTCGAGCCGACCCGTACAGCGGGTGGCACGCGGCTCTACAGCAGCGACGACATCGCCAAACTGAGACGCATTCAAGCACTACTCGCCCAAGGACTGAACATGGCCGGCATCGCCATGGTGCTCGAACTCGAGGAAGAGAACCAACGCCTTCGCGATCAGCTGGCCCGCAAGCGGAAGCGACCGACACGGTAGCTAATCGATAGCTTGTTGATCTGCCAGACTCCAGCCGTCCGGCTGCCCGGGTTCGAGGAAGCGCTGTCCCTAGTGGCGCGTTAGCGAGTTCTTTTTACGTTTGATTTTCTCGAGGACTTGATCGGCGGGCTTGGTCCAGATGAATGGATGGCAGCGGTCGTTCCAGCCGTTGATGAAGGCGCGGATCTTGATCATGAGATCGCGGACGGATGGGAAGCTGCCGCGGTGGATGGCCTGGCGTTCGATGATGGAGAACCAGACCTCAACCAAATTCAGCCAGGATCCGGAGGTCGGGGTGAAGTGGACGTGGATCCTGGGGTTGCCGGCGAGCCAGGCATTGACGTTCGGGTGCTTGTGGGCGGCGTAATTGTCCATCACCAGGTGCAGCTCACCGTCGGGGTAGGCCCGGGCGACGTGCTTGAGGAACGCCAGGAACTCTTGGTGCCGGTGCCGGTTCTTGCACACCCCGGTGATCCTGCCGGTCGCGATCTCCAATGCGGCGAACAAGGTAGTGGTGCCGTGCCGAACGTAGTCGTGGGTGCGCTGCTCGGCATGACCGGGCTGCATCGGCAGGGTCTTCTGGGTCCGGTTCAACGCCTGAATCTGGGACTTCTCGTCGCAACACAACACGATCGCGTTCTCCGGCGGCGCCAGGTACAAGCCGATGACGTCGGTGACCTTGGCCTCCAGTTCGGGGTCGGTGGAGAACCTGAAGGTCTCGGCCTTCCACGGTTTCACCCCGTACCCCTTCCAGGCCTTGGCGATGGTGACGTGGCTGGTGCCCAGCCGGTCGGCGAGCAGCCGCGACGACCAATGCGTGACTCCCAGGCTTGCCGGCGGCGGCCGCAACGTCTCCGCCACGATCCGACGCTGATCAATCGACCGCTTCCGGCCGGACCGCTGCTCATCGGCTAGCCCAGGCAGCCCGCGCTCGGCATAGCGGGTCCGCCATGCGTTCACCGTCGGCCGGCTCACCCCCACCAGCCGGGCGATCTCCACATTCGGCGTGCCCTCGGCTGCCAACAGCACGATCCGGGCCCGCGCCGCCAGCCCCGCACCCACCGAACTCGACCGGGTCAGCACAACCAGCTCCTCTCGGTCGTTGTCCCGCAGCAGCAAGGGTTCAGCGGTCGCACCAGGCACGGCTCAGTATCCCACGGATACGTAAACTCAATTACTTAACACGCCACTAGTTTCTTTATCTTCTTCGCGACGTCACGTTTGAGCCGGCCTCGGCCATACCGCAGGTTCTTAGCGCGACAGTAATCGCTCTCCTCGCCGCGCCCGTCATCGTCGCGCCGGCTGTGTAGTGGCTGTACGCAGCCTTCCAACGCGATTGCATTAGCGAGATTGAGGCCTCCCTCTGAGGGTACGAGCTGCAGGACTGATCGAACCAACCACATCAGGAGCGAAGATGACCGACACGCCTGTTGATCAAGATGTCGTCGACATATTGACCACCGATCACCACGAAGTCTTGGACTTGCTACAGCAGATCAAGATCAGCACCGATGCCGAGGAACGCCGCGACCTCGCCGATACGGTCATTGGCGAGCTGGTACGGCACTCGGTCGCCGAGGAGATGTATGTCTATCCCGCCATAAAGAAGTACCTGCCGGACGGGGACGAGGCGGTCGATCACGATGTTGAAGAGCACAAGGAGCTGGAGCAGACGATGAAGAAGCTGGAGTCGGTCGATGCTCAGAGTCCGGAGTTTGTGCAGCTGCTCGGGGAGCTGGAGGACATTTTGCGCGATCATGTCGGCGATGAGGAGAATGAGCAGTTCCCGCAGTTGCGGGCCCAGGTGCCCCGGGAGGAGCTGATCGAGATTGGGGGGAAGGTGGCCAACGCGAAGAAGCTCGCGCCGACCCGGCCCCATCCGCTCGCGCCAAATAATGAGGTGTTCCACAAGCTTGTCGGCCCAGGTGTCGGTCTTGTCGACCGTTTACGCGACAAATTGACTGGCCGCGCCTCCTGAGGCGTTTGGTTCGTCGAGTTCGTCGTACGGCATCAAGCTGACTAGACCTGCAAGCCTTAGGAGCTGTTAGTACCCATCGCACTGATTGAATGCTGTCAGCAGGAAAGGTAGGCGATGGGCTTCCTTCTCGGCTTCCTGCCCTGGATGTTGTATTGGATCCTGGTCGGCAATGTGGACTTCCGGTTGGCGGAGTCCAGGTCTGGGTAACTCGGGTGTGTCTCCAAACGGTGGTGATCACTTGAGGAAGGGTCCGGGCTGGTATGCGGTATCGCAGGAGAAATCGCCTTTCTGGGGATTAGCGCGAGCTGAGGCGCCAGTGGCTGGGATGAGTGCCTTGATCTGTGGCAATCCTCGCGCGAAGCCTGAGCGGAGTTGAGATGGAGGCGCTCTATTCGGCCACGGTGCTTGGATTTTCGGTCTACCTGATTTTGTGGTTTTTGTCATCTACTCCTTCCTGGGCGTGCTCGTTGAAATGATCTTTTGCCTCGTCCAGGAGGGCGTGCTGGAATCACGTCTAGGGCTGCTGTACCTTCCGCTTCGCCCGATCTACGGCGTCGGCGGCGCGGCGTGCACGGTGCTTCTCCACCGCTTCATCCAGGAACCGATCTTGATCTTCGTCTGCGGCACGCTGATCTGCAGTGTGGTCGAGTACGTCGCCGGCTTGGTGATGGAGAAGGCATTCGGCACCGTTACCTGGGACTACAGCGACAAGGCGCTGAATCTCCACGGCAGGATCTGCCTGCAGTATTCCTGCTATTGGGGCCTGCTGGCGCTGTTAGTGCTGTACGTGCTCGACCGATTCCTCTACGGCTTCGTGGACCCGTCTGCAGGCAAGGTCGGCGAGATAATCCTTACAGTGCTGATGGTTCTCGCGCTGCTATCCGTGATCGTTACCCTGGCTGCTTTGTCCCGGATCCGCAAGCGCGTCGCCATCCTCAAGGCTCAGGCGCGAGGTGAGGCAGCGACCGCGTCAGGCACCAGTTGGGATCGGCTGATCGATGACTTGGCACCTGATTCGGTGATGATCAACAGCTTCCCGCGGACTAGCTTGATGCTGGAGTTTATGGAGCTGACCGGTGAGCAGCGGGCCTGGATCCGCTTGCCCGGATAGTGCAGAATGCGCTCAGAGCCGCACCTCAGGGCTGACAAAGCCAGGCGTAGCGCTTCTCCCGGAGGATCGCTTCACGCCTTGGGCTGAGACGCACCGCAGCCGGCTGGCGGCTTTGCACCTTCGGGTGCTGAAGGCTGCAGGCATGTGGGAGGAGGTTCTGGACAGATGCGCAGCGCTCCCTGGCGGTCTTCCGGGTTGGCCAAGCGGATCGCCGACTTGTCGGCGAGTACGCAGCAGAACAAGGTGTCGCCAGACGAGCTGATCGGCGGCACTTTCACGATCACGAACTACGGATCTGCCGGCACCTTGATGGACACACCGATCATCAACCAGCCTCGGGTGGCGATCCTTGGAACTGGTGCGCTGGCCCAGCGGCCGGTGGTGATCTCCGATCCGCGCCCGGGCGAGGTCATTGCGATCCGCGACATCATGGATGTGGCGCTGTCCTATGACCACCGGCTGATCGACGGCGCCGAGGCTGCCGAGTTCCTTAGCACCCTCAAGGCGCGACTCGAGCAGGGTGACTTCGGAGCTGAGTTCGGGCTCTGAGCGCGTTGTAATCCAAACCGATCTGAGAGGAAGCTGATGAAGGTCGTCGTCCTCGGTGCCACTGGGAACGTCGGGACGAGTGTTGTGGACGCGTTCGCTGCAGACCCCGCCGTTACAGAAATTGTCGGAGTTGCCCGGCGGACTCCATCCTCATGGCAGCCGGAGAAGACACGATTTGAAGCGGCAGACGTCCGGTCGCCAGAGGTCGCTCAGCATCTGCAGGGCGCTGACGCTGTTGTGCTCCTGACGTGGGCTTTCCAGCCGACGCACCGGCCATTGGACACGTGGGACATCAACGTGCTTGGCAGCATGAACGCTCTGGAAGCGGCGGCCGATGCTGGAGTCAGGACGGTCGTCTATGCGTCCTCACTGGCCGCGTACTCACCCGGACCCGGCAGGCATGTGGACGAAAGCTGGCCAACACACAGCATGCCCACGGCTGCCTATGGCCGCGAGAAGGCGTACCTGGAGCGCTATCTCGACGCCTACGAGTTGCGTCACCCGGAAATTCGGGTCGTGCGGATGCGTACCTGTTTTATCTTCAAGCGGTCGTCAGCCAGCGAACAACGGCGGATCTTCGCCGGACCACTTGTCCCGCGAGCGTTGCTTCGTCCGGGCCGGCTGCCGGTTCTCCCGTTCCCCAGTGGACTACGGTTCCAAGCCATGCACGGCGACGACGCCGGCGAGGCGTACCGGCTGGCGCTGCTAAGCGATGCCCGCGGTGCATACAACGTCGCTGCCGACCCGATCATCGACGCCCAAACATTCGGCAAACTCCTGGAAGCACGAGCCGTGCAGGTGCCGAAACAAGCGGTTTCGGCCGCGATGGCGGGTGCATGGCGGCTGCGACTCATCCCCGCTGACGAGTCGCTGCTCAAGATGTTCGTGTCGTTGCCGACGCTGGACAGTAGCCGTTTTCGGACTGAGCTGGGCTGGGAGCCGCGACATTCGGGAGCCGAGGCACTGCGGGAGGTCATGGAAGCGATGGCCGAGGGCGAGGGTGGCCCAACGCCGCCGTTGCACCCCGCCGCCGCGCACCAGCGAAACTCCTCGGAATGACCACGTAGCCCCAACTGCCCCACAAGCTGAGGCGACGGTCAGCGACGAGCCATCTGGATGAAAGCGGAGCTCTTGAAGCAAGGCATGGCTTCCGTGCCGCCTGGTCGCACGATGCAACGGGTTTGGGTGCAGCTCACAATGCAGTGGATTGGGATGCACACAAGGCGTATTGGGTACGGATTGAGGCGGAAGGACCTTTCGGCCTGATCGAGCCGCTCGAGTACGTGATCAGCATCGATGATCTGCATGGCTCGCCTGCTGAGCCACCCGGGTTGGTGGTCGCAATCAGCCGGTGGCGCTAACGGCCAGCGCCTCTTGACGGCACGTGACTAGCTTGCAGCGGTTTGGGCATTGGATCCGCAATCCGTTTGCTGGGCATCTGTCCGAGCTGATGCCCTGCTGTTGGCCATGAAGGCGCGACCAATCAATGTCCTTCCGCCAACTGTCCTATCGATGGTTGACGACTAATGATCATGATCATGGACGTCGTAGGCAGGCCGACTGCGCCGAACGATAAATCCCGCGAAGGGTGCGAAGCCCTAGGACTCTCTGAGTGCACGGCGGGAAGATCTTGTTGTCCTTCCGGTTTGGCCGGTGCAGGACGTCCAACCTGGTCACCCTAGGCGATACAGGATCGGCGTTGCGCCAACGTGATGGGCGTCGAGGTTGCCCAATACGTAGTTGCGGAAACTCTTCTTGCCGAGCTGCTTGAAGATGACCGAGAGCAGGCTGCCGTCCCAGCGGGCATGGTTGACGACGACGAACTCGGACGGCTCCCCTCGAAGCGGTGCAAGCAAGGTGGAGTTGTTGAGCCCTGTCTCAACTTGGTACCAACCGGCCAGGTAGTCCCAGAGCTCGACGACTATGTCTGGATCATCGCCGACGAAGTAGTTAAACAAGAAGGTTCCCGGCCGAGACTTGTCCACATCACCGACGCGTTTGATGTTGCGTGCGGCGAGCGTGTGCACTCGACGGGAGTTTTCGGTCAGATAGTCGACCAGCGTCTGGCCGTCGGTGGATTCGCGGACCGCCCCGATCATCCCCGGAGACTGGGTTTCCACCAAGACCGCCACATCGAAGCGCGCCGGCTGGAGTACGCCGGAGCGCTGGCGAACGTAGCTACTCGGGGGAGCGAACGCGATCGCCTCGTACACGGTGACCTTCTGTACACCGTCGACGCGTTCGACCTGCCGTCCGAGAACCTTCAGCCCACCTATCAGCTGCGATCTCTCCCGTGAAGGAACAACCGGTCCCGGCCGGGCCGGGGGTCGGACCTCGGCGCCGATATGCAGATAGCCGAGCGGTGCCGGCTCGATGAGGCTCACCTTGCCGTAGGCAGGATTCGGATGAGCAAGTTGCAGATTCACGCTGGCCTCGCTCTCGTGATGTTCGCCAATGGCGCACTGACGTGCGGCAGGTGCTGTTGAAATCACCCTATGCACGCGCGCCCCGACGGCCCACTTCGCGGGGGGAGCGATCAATAGAAAGATCAGAACGCAGCCGGATCTAGCTCTCCCGCCTCGCTGCTATTGGGCGATGCGGCTCGAATTGCGGCCGCCCCTACACGATGACGGGTCGAGGGGGCTGGTGAAGTATGACCTTAATCAGCTCGGCCCCACCGGCTTTGAAGGACCACATCGGCGGCCATCGGGATCGGTAAGCTCCCTGACTTCCTGCAGCTGCGGCAATGTCAATCAGCCCAAGGGAGAGCCACCGCCGGAGACGTCACATTGCACACAGCAGCCGCTCGGCCGAACTGGTGACCTCCTCCTGTCGGCTCATCACACTCACGCTAGCGGGGCCCGGCGTGCGATTCCGCTAACTCTGAGGGAGCGGCGACCTGCAGAACAAGAAAGTTGCGGCTTGAACGTTTGGACCCGCCTACAGCCGGGTATACCGCGGGCCTTACAATCTGGAGTCGTAGGCGTCCCCCTGTGAGACCGCTGGCTCACCGCTACACCCAGATGCAGAAGCCCCGCCGATGAGCCAATGCCCGGCGGGGCTTCTTGGGCAGGTTCCTGTCCCTCTAACAAGCGGTTCACCGCTCCCCTTTGCGTGATCGCATTACCCGCTCGTAGCCGACCCTCGTCCATCGCTCCAGTTCGTCGTAGTCGAATGGGAAGCCGCGACCGTCTCCGGCGAGAATGAGCATCCCGGCGGCGATCAGCTCATAGCCGACATGGGCGGACGGCCAGGCGTCCAGGACCCGGCAGTGATGCCTGCGGCCTCGGCGAGGATGTCGTTGCGGCTATCGGCGATCTGGCGCAGCTCCCCAAATTGATTCATCCAGGTTGCGGCGTCGGCGGCGTACCGCAAAGGCCGTGCCGTGCACAGCACTGAAGAGGAGCTGATCCTTGGTGGACATGCTCCAGTGCATCGAATACAAGTTCGATTACACCAGGTCTCGAGTTGATATAGGTCGCGTTTTTGGTTGATCGTGCGGACATTGGTTTGAGAGGAGTTGATCTTGGTGAGCTAACCAGCACGCAGCTGCCAGAAGGTGTCTCCGGAATCTGAGCTCCATGAAGGACGCCCCATGTCTCGCACAGCATTGCAGCGTGTCCAGTGGCATCCTTTAGACGGCTGTCCAGTGGCACTATGGCATCTGTCCAGTGCTCAGAGGCACTCATCGGGCCTCCAGTTCGCTAATGTTGAGGCGTACCAGCGATCGGGCTCTGCGCCGTGACTGGTCCGCCTCCCGGACGACTTGATCGCAAGACCCTGGTCCACGAGCTTGTTGAGCTTCCGCATGATCGTCTTCGAGTCGCTCGGCGCTGCGCGGCCGATGACGACCCGAGCCGCGTCTTCTGCAGTGACACCTTGACCCAGCCGTGATCAAAAAGCTCAGCAGATAGGGACGGTCGTCGAACAGGGCGGTGACACCCGCGGTGTGATCATGCCCGAGCGTCAGCGGCCCAACTGGCTCCGCTGGTTGCTTGAGGTGCCGCAGTTCGGCGGTCGGATCGCCGGGCTCGCGCTCGAGAACGATCACGCTGCCGAGTCCAGACGTGAGCCACGTCGAGCCGTACACGTCGTCGAGACTGTGGACGCGCCTACTGCCGTTGGCCGCTTTGCGCTCGTGGTGCAGCAGCATGAGCTGGATGTCGCGCGCGATGACTTCCTGCCCGATGGCGGAGCCGACCTTGTCGTCTCAGATGCGAGGCGCGAAGTCTTTCACAGAGTCAGCGATGATCGTTCCGACGTTCGGGCAGATCTCCTCAGCGAAGTCCGCGAACTGATCTTTGTTCCGAAGTCGGATCAACGAGTAACGGGCCTCGCCACACGACAAGCTGACCGTTGAGGTGGTGCCTGTCAGATTCTGCGATCATGCGCCGGAGCGATCTCGCTGTCTGCCGAGGCCACTCCATCGCGAGATACAAGATTGAGCGGTCACTCCTGGTCACCGGGAGCCGCAGGAGTCGCCTGCTCGCAACCCGATCCAGTGAAGGACTAGCTGCTGCGCGACGATGGTCTTCCCGACGCCCTGATGGCCGGTGATCATGATGCCTTCACCCTCGGCCCAGAGCACCCGCTGGCCCTGACCCCAGATCGCTGGAATGATCTCCGGCTCGTCGAGGATGAAGTCCCCACCGAGCCGGGTCGGCACCAAGCGCTCAGCGGTCTCCTGCTGCCGCAGCTGCTGCGTGACGTTCTCCGCCCACTTCATTAGGCCGACCGGGAGCTCTTCCTCCCGTTGACGGAAGGCTGCTCCACTTTCCTCTGCCCTTCTTCGAACTGGCCGTAACGGGGAAAGCGTCCGCTGTCGATAGGGCCTCGGCTTCGACACATTCGCGTCGAAGCCGCTCTACGGCCTCAGTATCGGGGTGTATCCGCGACGACGAGGCGGCTGAACCGGTAGCCCTTGAGCCGCGGCATCGCTTTCACTTCTGTCGGCGGAGCGTACGCGAGCGCCGTGCAGCCTCATGATCGAGCCGTCCGCCGATCGAAGAAGCGCCGTATGCTGCCGAAGTCAAACTGGCTTTACCGACAGACCACCGAGGAATGATCATGGAGCACGGGGCCCGCCTTCCAGCACCGGGCCCGGTTCTAGCGAGTGGTGATTAGTTGATCGATCCCGCAAAGATCACGGGCTGGCGCTCGTCGTTAACGGTGTCGCCGATGCCAAACTCCAACACGACGTCGCTCCAGTACATATCTGGTATCGCGTAAGAAGCAGGTTCCGTACATGTACCAGTGTTCTGCGCGCCGCGACATGGATGTGCCATTCCTCGTTCAGTCGAGCCTTCAGCACCGGTCAAACAGCCAGGACGCCACCAGTTTCACGTCCTCCTCCGCAACGATCTATCGGGCGCGGAAACCTCGCCCTTTTACGCCCAGTTGACCCCTGAATTGATCAAGCTCGGGATGTTCATCTAGCGGCTGACGGTGAAAGTCACCCGCTGGACTTGGGAGTCGACGCGCTTGAACTCGGATCGGCTTCGACCGGGCACGGCCTGTCAGCCTGACAAGATCGGGTCTCCGCGGTAGTGATCGCTTCGATGCTTGGGTGGTGGATGCTCGCTGCCGGTGCGCGTCACATCAGTACGCGGACTGGAGTCTCGGATCTTGGCAACTCTGGCTGCCAACCTGACCAGCTCCACACCGCGGGTGGGTCACGAGTTGATCTCGATCATCCGCCCGGGGCAGGCAGCAGAGCCGCGGCGTCGAGGCACACGGTTTGGGACTAGTGCTGTGTGGGGCTGCCGGTTCCCGGGTATATAGCTACGCAAAGGAGGAGCGTCATGATTGTGCTCGGTGTGATTCTGCTGGTCTTGGGCTGGCTGCTCGGTATCAGCATTCTGTGGACGATCGGCATCATCGTCCTGATCATCGGGGTTGTCTTCTTCGTGTTGGGCCAGCTGGGCCACGCGGTGGGTGGACGCAAGCTCTGGTACTGAGCGCTGGCAGGTCCTCCCATGAATCCATGCTGATGTGAAGGATATTGTTGATCTTCCATGTGATGCTTCGGCCGCCGAACGCTCCAGCGTGATGATCATTATTGCGCTGCCGCCGATTCTCGACCAATAGATCTGCGTATCTGCAACCTAGCCAAACCAAGATCAGTTAGGAGGAGATGATCATGCCAGGCAGAAAGAAGCCAGGCCCCAGCGTCAAGGACCCCAAAGTTTATGAGGATATTCGCGAGCAGGGCGGCTCAAAGGAGAAGGCGGCTCGGATTGCCAATGCGGCGGCTGCACGCGGCCGGTCCTCGGTTGGAAAGAAGGGTGGCAAGTCCGGCTCGTACGAGGACCGGACGGTCGATGAGCTGCGCAAGCGTGCCAAGAAGCTCGGCCTATCGGGCTACTCCGGCAAAAAGAAATCCGAACTGGTGTCCATGCTGAGGAATCACTGACCAGCTGTGCGATGAACATGTCGCACTAAATCTCCTTTTGATCATCATCGGGGCTGGGCAATGAGATCAAACTCAGATGATCAAGGTCTCCGCTGCCTCGACGCGCATCTGAACCTCCTCGACCGGCAGGTGCTCGACGCGCAAGGGGTTCCGATTGCTGTCGGGGCCGACATGAAGCGATTCGATCTATACCGGATTCAACTCAGAGCAGGTTTCGAGCATGCCTCGCCAGAGCTTTCCTGAGGAAGCCCGGGTCCGCGGAGTGGGTTGGCTTGGGCCCGGATACGTGCTATCACCCAGTGATCGCTGGGGGGAGCCGTCGCGTCTTGACGATCTCGCTGCAGATCATGATCAACTTGCGATTTTGGCTCTGAGAGACCCGTCGCAGGTAGGCGAAAGCTTGATCGGCATCGATGCCGAGCCTCTCCATCAAGATTCCCTCGGCCTGCCCGATGATGGTGCGGCTCGTCATCGCGACGCCGCGGCCATGAATCTCCCGGTGCGCGGCAAGCCCAACCGAAGTCTGGGCGGCCATGACTTGAGCGATCGCGTACTCGTTCGGCCCGAAAGGGTCAATCGAATCCGAATACAGATTGAGCGCCCCATAAGAATCAGCACCGTCAGGATTAATGCCTGCATAGAGCCAGAGCGACATCATCGCCTTGATGCCTAAGACGGACACCGCGCGTGGGGTCCACTCTGGCCACCGAGCCTCCTCGCTCAGATTTGGGCTGATCACGGTCTCATGCCAGCGCACGACGTCGAGGCACGGGCCCTCGTGAAGCTGGTACTGGAGGGTATCGCCGCGCCGTGCCACGTCATCGAAAGCTACGGGTGTGGAGAGTTCGCGACCCTGGACCACGGAGATGCCGGCATGATCACAACCATCAATCAACCTCACAGCAAGATCAACAGCGAGCCGAAGCAGTTCTGTTTCGTTCTGGGCGGCATACAGCTCTCTGGCAGCACGAGCGAAGCCTTCGACCCCGCTAAGCCCGATGGTTCTCACTAGGCCCGCTGTCCTGGCTCGGATGACAAAGCAACCTGCGATTAGCCTCGCGCACACACGGTGCTGCGTGAATGCGCCTCTTGTAGGGCTAATTAAAGACCCAGTTACGTCT
Source organism: uncultured Actinomycetota bacterium (assembly GCA_963836855.1). Taxonomy (GTDB): domain Bacteria; phylum Actinomycetota; class Actinomycetes; order Propionibacteriales; family Propionibacteriaceae; genus Microlunatus. Next base: position 31,865 of record CAWILN010000013.1, read on the forward strand.
TTTGGCTACTACGTGCGTTTATTGGATGCTCTACGCGCCCAGCTGGCTGAGATTCGGCCCCTCCAGACATAGGACGGCTGATTGCGTAGCCAGCAATTGAACGTTCCGCGAGCGCCAAGGGAGACCCGTTTGCTGCTACTTGCAACGGGTAGAAAACGACGAACCCAAATTCAAGGAGGAGTCCATCATGGCGACAGCCCGAGACCTGATGACAAAGGGCGCAGAGTGTGTCAACTCGACCGAGACCCCTGGTCGACGCCGCCGCAAGATGCGCGACCTCAACGTCGGCGCGCTACCGATCTGTGGTGAGGATCAGCGACTCAAAGGAATGCTCACTGACCGCGACATCGTCGTCAAACGCATCGCGGAGGGCAAGGATCCCAACTCCGTCACGGCAGGTGACCTCGGTCAAGGCAAGCCGGTCACAATCGGAGCCGATGACTCAGCGGAAGAGACTCTCAGGATAATGGCGAAATACCAGGTACGCCGCCTACCGGTCATTGACGGACACCAACTGGTCGGCATCGTGGCCCAGGCAGACGTGGCTCGAGCACTGCCAAACGACGTCGTGGGACAGGTTCTAGAAGAGGTCTCAGAAAAGTAGGCGAAACAGGGCCACAGGCAAAGACCACCCCACGCAAGTTAGAAGCACTTCGCGTTACTCGACCTAATTCGAGGTGCGGATACGTGAGAGCGGCGATCGCTGCGGCGGCGGGCAGCGTTAGTACCCAGGCCATCCCGATCTCGCGAGCAACGCCCCACCGGACCGCTCTGATCCGCCGCGTGGCGCCGACGCCCTGCGTAACGCCAACTGCGCAGGCTCAGCCGGCCGCGGCGGATGCAGGTCGAACACCTCACCCGCCCGGGCCAGCAGGTCACATCGGGGGTGCGGATTCCAAGTGCTTAGCCGAGCACCCCGGACCGAATGTGCTGGCATCATTGCCGGTTCTTGGCTCGCCACTCCTACCCGCCGAGGTGAGGACTTGATCGCGGCTCGTGAGTCAGCCAGGCTCCAACAAAGGCAGGAAATGATCAAAAATATCGGGACTCAGGGAAAGGGCTAGATCATGAAGCGCAAGACACTCAAGATCATCGGACTGTCACTGCTCGCGGGGGTCATCGTCGGCATGGGTCTCCTTGCTCGTCCTTTGGTCGATCGACTCGTGGAAAGTGTGGCAGCAACTGATCAAGAAAGGAACTCATGATCGGGCGCGGACCCGGCGCCGCTTATGCCGCATGTTGCTCAGTGGCTTTCCGAAAATTGGCCTCTGAACTGTTTTTCGAGAGAGCTTCTATAGGGGGCCTCTGAACTTCCCGCTTGTCAACCACCTACCGGTAACTCCCCGTGCACGAGCCTGAGTGCCAACTCGTCAATCATGTTGCGCTCGTACAGCTCGATAGTGTCGATACTGAGCCCATGGATGCCTGCAATGCGCTCACGGCGCCGAGTGAGGGTGTCCGGCGCGGGCATGTCAATGGCGTAGGCGTTGTGTAGAGCCATGGCTTGCACGTCCTCACCGAGCATGCGCACCATCCCGGCTAGCCGCTCATAGGCGACCCTGAGCGGGACGTCGCCTAATGCTTCCATGACGTACTGGCACTCCGCGAGCTTGGCGTACGTGAGACCCCGGCCCCGCCGGATGTACTTCAGGTTGTCCCGCAGCCTCTCCAAGTCCACCATTCGCTTCCCCTATCTGCTCTATTACTGCCCCACAAAGCCGCTTCTGGGTTCCCCAGCGCGATGAAAGGTTTGTCTCATCAGCAATAAGGGGTCAACTCGACGGAATATCACCTCTTTTTGATGTGAGGTGCATCACATGAAGGAACTCATGCAGCAGACGCTTGCCGGGCGCTTTCCCGCGCAGCACCACTTGCGATCATGAAAGCCAGAGATCAATCTACTGATCATGATCAGATGCCGCCGTGACGCCGATATGCGATCAGGTCACCGCGGTCGGCGCCAACGCGGATCGTACTTGAGGTGATGATCATCGTCGATAGCCCGCTGACCAGCGCTGTGGCGGGGCACTGGCAGCAACTGCGCCAGGGGAGTGCGCGTACGCACTGTGCATACGCTGTAGCGGCCTGTAGTGTCCACAGCTGAGCTGAGCTCATTATCGTGTTCGGGTGTGTGGCGTCCCGGCTCGGCTTGGTGGAGGTATTCGCCTTACCTCCGGTTTGGTCCTGTACGTGCTGCCTGCTGGCTGGGGGTCTGGTTGGCGACGCTGGTCGAGACGGCGAGCGGGGGCCGTCCGCCGCTGCTCATCAGGGTTCTTCGATTGCCCTTGATATTCGGCGTTTGACCTCGCCGAGGGCCTGCAAGGGTTGTTGTGCAGCCTGGCGTGGGTCGGTGTTCCACTCGTTGACGAGGGTGCGTAGGGCGTGGCGAACCTGCACTGTCGGTACACCGAGTCGTGAGCTGATGGCGGTGCTGTCGTGGTCCCAGTGGCGGGATGGCCGGGCGGCGACGACCCGGGCTGCTTCGAGCACAGCGTGAGTGGGTGGCAGGTTGGCCAGCCGCTCGTCGATGAGCTGTTCGGCCAGCGGTTGGGCGGCTGCCAGCGCGTCGGTGAGCGCTGTGGGGCCTGCGACGGCGAGCAGGTCGGCTGGGTCGGTGCCGTCGGGAAGTCGGGCGTAGAGGGGGTCGAGCCGGTAGCAGCTGAGCATCCAAAAGTCGCGTTCGGCGGCGATGCGGCCGGCGAGGTCGGCGTCGGTGGCGACGATTGGCTGGGTGCCGATGCGGGCAAGCTGGTGTGCCTGCTCCTCGGTCAGCGATGTGCCCAGCGGTGCAACCCCGATGTAGCGTCCTTGGCTGGCGAGGGTGACGGCGATGGCATCCATCGGGCCCTCCACGATCACCGGGATGGCCCCGTTAGAGGGCTGGTTCTCGAGGGCGCCGAACAGCTGTGCTCCCTTGTGGAACAGCGGGGTGTCGCCGGTGTTGAGGTATTTGGGTCCGGCCCGGTCGGCATCGGTGAGGTCGGGATGTCGTCGACCGACGAATCCGAGGATCTGGCCGTCATGGATGATCGGGAAGACGACCCGGTCGCGGAACCGGTCGATCAGCCGGCCGGTGCTTGCGGTGAGTGGCGACACCGGTGATCGTCATTTCTTGATCGGTGACCCCGTGCCGCCGCAGATGATCAACGAGGTTGGTCCAGCCGGCGGGTGCGTGACCGGGTTGGAACCGGATGTCGTTGGTGATGTCTGCGCCGAACCGGTCGGCCAGATATTGCTGCGCCCATGATGAGGGAAGGTGGCGGCGGAAGTAGGCGAGGCTGAGCTGGTTGACCTCGACCATGCGTTCCTCGCTGACTGGGCATTCCCGCCAGGCCATCGCTCGGGTGAACATGCGGTTGACGTCGGCGTCGGTCTGCTCAGGAGGCCCGGCCACGTCGCGGAGCATCGCGGCAACCGCCAGGTCTGGTTCGAGGTAGTGGTCGCCATCCGCTGGGTCAGCGAGGCTGGCTTCGGTGGCCGGCGCGACATTTGAATCTGGGTCGGATCGGGGTAGCTGTTGCACTTTCAGCGGTGAGTGGCGCGCTGGCGTGCCACAGGGCATCTGACCGAGAGCTGGGGTGCGGCTTGTACCGTTCATCCTCAGGGTCGAGTGCCACGGAGATGCGCCACAGCATCGCCTGGCATTGATCGACGTCAGCCGCGGCCTGCCTGCTACTGCTCGGGCGGAGGAGGTCTTCGAGCCGCCAGCCACGTTGCAGTCCGTGATCGACTGCGGTAACCAGCGCCGGCCACCACGGGCTGGCCTGGAGGGTCTCCGCAGGTTCAGCGCCGATAATCTCGGCAAGCCTGGATTCCCAAGCGGCCGTGACGGTGGTGTCACGGTTCACTCGGGTCAAGAGGGCGGGGTTGAGGTGGCGGCAGATCCGCCACCACAGTGCCGCTGCAGCGTGATCATCAGGCAACGGCTTGCCGTCGGCTGCGGAGCGCAGGAGCTGTCCGGCGTCGACCCCAGCAGCTGAGATTGCGGCCAACCGCCCGGCCAGAATGGGTGCGAAACTGTCCTCTCTTACGCCTCGGTGCGAGTTGTTCGACCAGCGGTTCCCACTCCCGCCACGCGGGTGCGAAGCTGCAGGCGACCGCCTCGTCGAGCCGGCGCTGCCACATCCGGGCCGCCTTGTGTCGCTGAACGGGACCGGTGGGGCGTCGGTCGTCTGGACCGACGGCCATCGCGGCCCGCCAGACCTCGATGTCCTCGACCACCTGGGCTGGTGGCTGGCCTCCACCCGGCCCAGCCCACGCCGGTCGCTGCTGAGCACCGACGCTGGCCCGGACCCGGTCGGCCAGCTCGCCGACGGTCGCTGCTCGGGCGGCCAAATAGCCACCCCACATCTGATGTTCCTGGAGGCGTGGGGGAATGGCGGGTAGCCAGGGCAGCGGGCGGGATCCGGGGTAGCCGGTGTCGTCGAGTCGCCAGCCCACTACCGCGGCCCGGTCAACAGCGCTGTCCAGCTCGCGAGTGTCAACAACGCTCAGCAGCTGCGCGATCGGGTCGATGCCGGAAGCCCCCAGCAGGAGGAGGCGGGCCCGCAGCGCGGGCCAGGCCGGCTCATCGGCTAGACCCGGCACGGCCTGCTCGGCAGCCTTCTCCAAAGCTGCCACCGCTTGTGGGCCAGCCAGATCCTCGGCGGCCACACAGAGTGCGTCAACGTATCGCCGGGTGGCATCGGCGAGCCGGGCCGCGGGGTCGTGCTGATCGCGCTGCAGGGTGGTTGCGGAGCGTGCGGCGTCGTCGCGGGCCAGGATCTGTTCGAGCAGGTCGGTTGGCGTCGATTGGCGCACCGTCTCGGGCCAGATGATGCTGTGGGGGTCGCCGTCCCCGACGACTTGCAGGTAGAGGTGGTTCGCGGCCCTGCCGCGGGTCAGCATGGTGTAGAGCTGTTGCCGGGACTCCTCACCGGTGGCGAGGCCGTGCACGGTGTCGACGGAGAGTCCCTGCGCGGCGTGCACGGTGGTGGCGTAGCCGAGCTCGGCGGAGGTTTGTACGTATCCGGCGGGGAGTCGGACGCGGTGCCGGTTGCGCAGGTGTTGGACGTCAAGATCGCCGCCGCCGCGTGATGGCGAGCACAATCCAGCGGTCACCGTTTTTGACCCAGTCGGTCGCTGTCAGTCGCAGTTGGCGGTCGTTGCTGCGGGTGATGATCAGCTCACCGACACTGGCCCGATTCCCATCGGCCAGCGCCACTTCCGCATTGTGGTCGGACTTGAGTGTCGGCGAGTCGGTGGCTGCGGGCTCGCTGGTTGAGTTGGGCGACGAGTTCGCGGGTGGGGGCGAGCATGATCGAGTCCAGCCCTGTGGAGCGGTCGTGCTGCCAGGCGGCGAAGACCTGTTCGGTGATGGTGGAGAGGTCGCCGACGTGGATCCGCTGGTTGTCGAGATAGAACCCGATCGCCTCGGCTCTGCCGTCGCGTAGGGCGAGGGTGGCGGCGGCTTCGGCCGGGTCGCTGAACCGCAGCGGCTCGGTGAGCCGGACCGCCCCGTGGGTGGCCTGGATGTCGCGGAGCACCCCGCCGGCACCGATCGCGGCGAGCTGCTGATCATCGCCGATCAGCCGGACACTGCCGCCCCGCTCGACGATGTAGCCGACGGCGGCGTCGAGGGAGAGGGTGTCGGCCATGCCGGCTTCGTCGATCACCACCAGGGTGGATGGCCCGATGCCGGCCGCCCATTCCGGCAGCTGCCGCTGGTGCAAGGAGGTGGTGAGTTTGGCGAGAGTTTCGCAGTGGGTGTGGAGCTGATCGCGGAGCACCGCGGCTGCGGCAGCTGTGGGGGCGAGCCCAATGACGGTGCCGCCGCCGTGCCGCCACGCGGTGGCGAGGGCTCGCATGGCGGTTGTTTTGCCGGTGCCTGCCGGCGCGATCGCCAGCTGCAACCGGGCAGCCTGAGGTGGACATGTCCCGAACGAGTGCGATCTGTCCGGCGTTGAGGGAGACGCCGTTGGCGGTCGCTTCCAGCAACGCCATATCCACCGCCGCTGTGGTGATCGCGTGTCCGTCGCGACGCCCTGCGGTGGCTACCAGCCGCCGCTCGGCTTCCAGGATCCGTGTTGAGGTGAACAGCTCGGCCCCGGCGACGGTGTAGACCGAGGCACCGTCGGACCGCTGCAGCAGTTTCGGTTCGACGATGGTGTCGGGCCGGGCAAGGGAGACCGACCTGTCATTCAGTACTTTGTGGACGAGCAGGTCAACGAGCCGATCGGCCTGCGCCATCGGTACGTCGGCGGCCCGGAGGTAGCGTTGCGCCTCGGCACGCACGTGCCAGATCTGCCAGGTGGAGCGGCGTTCCTCCATCGCCGAGAGCACCCGATCCGCCGCCGTCTCGAGCCAGGCGGGATCCAGCTCCCGTGCGATCGATGCCACGGGGCTGAGCGCCTTGCGCACCATGAGCTGCACGGCGTCTGGCCCGCCCAGCACGTCGGCTGCTTGGGCGAACCATGCCTTTCGTTGTTCGGCGAGGCTGCGCGGTTGGTGCTTGGCTTGCCGGGTTTCCAGGGTGGCTTGTTGGGCCAGCTGCAGCGATTCGACCGGGGTGGGTGGGCGGCCGTGGGCGCTTTGGAAGTCGGCGGCAAGCACGGCCCGCCGGGTTTCGATGGCGGCGCGACGGGCCGACCACCGGGCGGTCAGGGCGGGGTCGACGCCGACGATTTCTCGTATCGGCCGTTTCCGCGGGTCCTGGTCCGGCCGTTCGGCGAATCGGAGCGCCGAGGCTGTCGCGGAGGTGCTGCTCTAAGGCGGTGTTGTAGGTTTCCGATGCGGCGACGGTGGCTTTGAACAGGATCCGGCCGTCGATGCTGAGCCAGCGTCCGTCGAGGGTTTGGACCTTGTTGGCAACCGCGACGTGGGTGTGCAGGTCGGGGTCTCCGGCGCGGCTGTCGCGGTGGGTGAAGGCGGCCGCGACGAGCCCTTGCACGTTGACCTGCCGGACGCCGTTGGCGCCGGTGCGGCTAAACAAGGCGTGCTGTTCGATGAAGCTCAACGCGTCGGCGACCGCGGCGCGATGAGCCTTCTCGATCCGCGCCGCAACCGCAGGCTCGGCGAGCGCCCACAGCGTCGACACGCTCTTCACCGGGGAGAACGTCAGGTCATAGCCGGCGACCGCGGTTGTTTGTGGCCGGGAGTGTTTGGCGATCGCGGCGGCGAGTTCCCGCGCATCCTGCGGTGGCCTGCCGTGCTCGGCGGTGAAGAACTCGCGTCGCCACCTCGGTGCGTATCCGTGCCCGTTCGCTGCGTGGCACCGGCCAGTCTCTGGGCAGGCCTGCCGCCGCATTGAGTTCGGCGATCCGCTTGGCGACCTCGACCCGAAACGGCGGGATGTCGTTGGCGTAGATCTTGAACGGGGCGCCCAGCCGGGACACCGCCAGATAGTCTCGGTCGGTCAGATCCGGGCCTTGCAGCTGCTGCTGCCGCTGCGTGGCCAGGGGATGCAGACCGACGCCGAACAGCGCCTGCATCTGCTCCGCCGTCACCGGATCGCCAGCCTTCAAACCGTCGATGCCGGCCAGCCCGGAACCAATCCACACACCGGGGCTCTCACCGCGCTCGGTGTAGTAGCTGGCGAGTGGGACGTGGCCCTTCTCGGTCGCATCCATCGCCGCTACCTGCCGAGTCAGATAGTCGTACCCCGACCCGGCGGTCAACTTGTGGATGCTCATCGTCACGCCAGCCAGAAGGACGGCCAGCACTCGCTCAGCGGTCAGCCTCGTTCGGCAGTCAGACCCGGAATGAAAGAGGTGTGTCGAACAGCGGATCTTGAAATCGGCTGGGGGTACGTGAAACAGGTCGAGATCGTCGGTGATGACCGCTCGAGTCCTCGCAGCGGCTTAGGGCTGAGTGAAGGGCCGGTGTCGATAAGGAGAGTGATGAGTTGATGAGTCAGCAGTCGGTGAGGCAGGCGGCGCGACGCTCAGCGTTAGATGCCCAGGCGGTACTGCGTAAAGAACGGGCCGACCGGGAACGCCGGCTCGAGAGCTTTGGCGGTCGCGGTGCTGACCGCGCTCGGTGAACGCGATGCTCTGGTCCGGGACGCTGAGCGGCGCGCTGGGCAAGCGCTGCGGACGATGACCGACGACGAGGGCTTGTCGCTGCGGGAAGCGGTCGACTGGTGCGGCAGCGGCGTCACTGTGCGAGAGATAACCCGGTTGCTGCGGCTCGACGGCAGTCATCAGGGCGGTCGAGACGGACGCGTCGGATGAGCGGCAGGCCGGGCCGGGAGGGCGCCCCGTACCTGGGATCGCTGTTGGGCCGACCGCCAGCACGGCGTGCCGGCCTTAGGGATACCGAAGGTACGCGGTTTTCCACAGGTCTGTGCGGGTCGTGCGGCCTGTCGTCGTTTCTGGCTCGATAACTCAGAGGAGGTTCGATTGGACAAGCACGCGATGGATGTCGACACGGCAGAAACCCTTGCCGGCGTCGTGCGTCTACTTCGACAGGCAGCGGTACTCGCTTGGGCTGCCGCGGATCGCGCAGGGGCTGGATCACCTGGACAGCTCTTCGCTTTGGGCGTGGACCTGGCCGCCGACCAGGCCCGGCACTTGGTCCCGGACGGCACCGACATCGACGGGCCGGTGCCAGTCGGTGACGAACCGGCCGGCCTGCTGAGGTCGGCGGAGCTACTGCTGCGACGTCTCGCGCCGATAGCGGCCTCGGACGCTGTTGATGATCTTCGGGCCACAGTGGCCGACCTGGTGTGGGAGGCGAACACCGGTGTCGGCGGGTGAGGGCCGCACGGTCGCTGAACTCCTCGACGACAGCGACGGGTTGGCGCGCGAGGCGCTGCTCGACATGTCCGCTGACCGGGCGCTGGGAATGGTGCGCGGATGGCCGCAGCTGATGCAATCCGCAGCCGAGCTGTGGGCCGTCCTTCCGCCTGACCCGACGGTCTCGGCCAGTGCTGATCCGATCGCCATCTTGGCAGCGATGGGCAGGGCCGTTGGCCGCAGCCTCGCCGCAGGACACTGGCCCGGGCGGGGGCCGAGAGATGAGGCATGGGAGCAGATCGCATCGAACTTCGTGCAGGCCCGGCGCCTGCTTCAGGAACAGCCTGTGGCATCCGAAGCTGTATCGACCGACGGCCAGATCGGCCCAACCACCGCCAAGACCCAGATGTTGCACGCGTTGTATGTCGCCGCACACGCCACCGCGGTGGCCCTGACCGGGTATCAGCGTGACCTTCAACATCGCCTGGAAGTTGGTGCGCGGCGACGCCAACCCTTCGTTGAGCGACCTACCGCGCTGGAGGTCGAGTCGGCGCGGGGCCATGATTGCCCGATTCGACGCCATCGAGCAGCTCGCTGCCGGTTCCCTGGCGGCGCGGCGGATCAACGCAGCCGATCAACCGGCAACCGGTCGGCGACGGCCAGCCATGCGCCTGGAAGCCGCATTGGCCGCCTGGGAGATCCAGGCCCACCGGACACTCGCCAACCACCCGGACCCGGCCGATCTGGTCCGGGTCGCCCGCGTGCAGGCGCTCATCGCCACCACAACCGTCGTCGTCGGCGAAGCTGCCGCGCGACGAGGCGAGATCGACGCCGGCGTGATCGACAGACTCACCCCGGCACTAGAGAATGCCCAGCTGGCCTGGAGCCGCTCGGCACGCCGCTGGGCGGAGCTCACCACGCCGGCCAGCCGCACCGATCCGGCCCTGGTTGAGGCGGCCGGCCAGCTTCGGGCCGCCATCCGCGCGGCAGTCGCCAACCAGACCGGCTGGGCGACCCCGGAGCAGATCGCCGGCCGGATTGATCTGCCTGCAACCGCCATGACCCTTCACCGCAGCCTGGTTGCCGGCGTCGAGCTGGCCTACGTCACCCGTGAGATCGCTGCCGATCACCCTGGTCTGGCTGCTCCTGCCCGGGTGATCGCCATGCGAGCCCAAGGCGAAGCCGAGGTCGCCATCGAACAAGGCGAGACCCGGTTTGAGGGAGTGAGGTGGGTGACTCCACAGCAGATCGCGGCCAACCAGGTCATCCCGCTCCCCGAACCAGCCCGCCGCGGCCTGGTCAACGCCGCCACCGATGTCGCTGCGGCGACCAACCAGGCCGTGGCTGCAGCCGCTCACCTCAGGCCCACCGAACATGCGCCGCGCGTGCGGAGCAGACGGTGCTCGGCGTGTCGGCCGAGCCGCCACGGAGCGCGAGATTCCGGTCCATCATCCGAACCGAGGAGGTCGACCACGATGAGCCGAACCACATCGGCAGCCAATGGCGGCGGAATCGCCGCGGAACTGCGCAACTGGGCACGAGGATGCCATTCGACCGAGGCTGCGGTGGAGTTGTTGATCAGGGCCCGCGGCGGCAGATTCGTGGAGCCGGGTCAGCCATGGCTGCGGACCGACGACCGAGGAATCACCTGGCTCGACGCAGAGGTCATAGGGCAGTACTCGCATGCCGTGTCCTCAGGAGAGCGCCACATTTTGGCACTCGTCGAGCCCTCGCACTTGGCAAGCCGCTCGAAGATGTGGGCGGTCTCTGCAGCTTGGACCCCTACCATCTCGGTCTCGTCCTTGCCGTGTTGCGGCATGCCGGCTGTGGCAGCGGGTCGGGATTCGTTCGGCAGTTGATCCCCGCGCGTCTACCCAGGAGTTCCCAACGTTTGAGCGGCCTGATAGACGGCCTGAAAGTTGATCATGAAGACGATCGGAGGTGATGGGCTGCCCAAGATCAACTAACCCATACAAGAGAAGTGGCCCGCCAGAAGATTGCAGCTCCTGACGGGCCTGAGACCCACTTATCTAGGAAGCGAGTCCCAGTGACCCAGTCAACCATCCTGTCCTCCGGCCCCATCAACGGTGCCGACACACTCACGATCGAGGTAATCCAGCCCGACAGCATGCCCGCCGTGGTCAGAATCGTCTGGCCGACCGCGGCAACGATCACCACACCCGCCCACTACCTCGAAGTAGCCAGCGCGGCCATGCGTCTGCTCGCTGAAGCCTCCACGACTTTGGCCCGAATCCGAGCGAGCCGACGGCTCTAACCGATCTGGAGCGCCGCTTGCAAGCTCCTTGGCAGCCTGCTGGCACGATCATCACCGTGACATGGAGTCTGTCGAAGCAGGAGACGCTCGCGCTGCCCATCAACGCACTGCCCTGCTGATTCTTTGGGACTATCAGGCGAACGAGGGGTGGAACTGGGCGGAACTGGATGCTCGAACACAGGTCGCCCGTATCGAGTGGGCGGTCTCTGGCTTGACGTCAAACACCTTCGCAACGCATTGCTGGAAGGTACGCGCCCGGTGTGGGGCATCACCGGGCGCCGAAGAGTCGCGATACCGATTAGCAGCCGGAGCGATGTCTCGACCGCAGTCAGTGCTGTTAGCCCGGTTGCAACGACGGTGCCCGCTTGATGCACCAGCGCCGGGGGGCATTTCCTCCGGAGCAGGCGCCGCGATCTCCACGCCGCTCTGCTGAGTGGCGACATTGATCTTGTTCCGCTGCCCGGTTACCAACGGTACGGCGTTGGTAGCCAGTCGGCAGACGGGATTGTTGCGCCGGCGGGCATGTTGGCGTGATACCCCTGCCGGTCATTGCAGCCGTCCCCTTCCGCCCTTTACATCTTCAAGGGCGGCGATTGCAGCCTCGCCATCAACATCAATTACGTCGAAGCTGACACTGGTCATGAGGTCGATGTTGGTTGTCCGATGATCTTGGAACCACCGCTTGATCACCTCAGCATCGATCGTGGCGTCGCGCGGTCCATGGCCGCCATTCCTCGCCAGGATAAGCGGGGTGCGAGGGATCAAAGGAAAGACGAGAAGGCCTTGGTCTGCGTAGCCAAGTGCTGCCGCGAGATGGTCGATGCGTCAATTTGGTTTTGAAGCAAGGGGTCGTACAGCCACCGTTGACCGCCAATGACAGATCAATGCTGCTGTCCGTTCGCCAGACGAAGATCATCAGCCTTGATCCACCGTTGACGTCCGTCTGGCCCGCGTACGCGTCCGAACCATTCTCGGCGTTCTCTCACCCACCAATCCAACTGACCCGCAGCAGACCATGTGGCTGACTCGACCTCGATCGGCGGATTGGCTTCGCGACGATCCGCCTCGGCGTAGTGACTCGGATCGAACTCTTGCATGTCTAATTAGAACACGAGTGCGATTTAGTGAGAAGGGTGGCCACGCCACGATCCTCCGATCCTCCGTGGCCACCAATGTCTGGGTCTGCTACATGTCGGGAGTGACTTCCGACGAGCGCGCACACCTAAACGAAAAGTTGGCAGACGTGGAGAAAGCGACTGAGCAACGTATGCACTCCGTCGCTGACCTATCCTCCAGAACTCTCCTCCCGAAACCACTGCTGTATTGACGACCTCCGCTGATGCACGTCTGCAGAGTTGCCGCAAACGGACGGTCCGCGCTGCTAAACCCGCCAATTGATATCGACCTGGCTGGGATCGAACCTGAACCGTGTCCCGTCGGCTGCTACGTACCATGGCTTCTTGACTGCCGGATGAACGACTACCTGCTCAATTACCAGCTCTAGCAACTGCCGGCGCCATTCCATGCTTTCCGCTTCGTCCCATGCCTTGCGTACCGTCATGCTAGCCGGAAGCAGCGCTGTGGCAGTCTGAGAACGCGTCAGAGCTTGGATCTGCGCGTTCATGCGTTGTAGCTCGACTTCAGCTGTTTGCTTCGCTCTGGCGAACTGTGAGCGGTCCAGGAGGCCGGTCGCGTAGTCGTCAATCAGGGCTTCGAGCCGGTCCGCGTGTGTCTGACGCGTATTAATAAGGTCACACAGCTCCTGGTTGTTCTCAGCGGCTTGGAGCATCTGCACCAGCGCGGGGGAGTCGAGCCGGTAAAGCACACACTGCACGACAAAATCTTCAAGGGCATCAGCATTGCGCCTCAGACCGTTGCAACCGCTCAGTTCGAGTGTGTCCGTACGCTTCGTACAGAAGTACACGCGGCGAGAATCACCGGGATTACCCGTGGTTCTCTGAACGTCGTACATCCTGGAGCCGCTCATTGGCCAACCGCACCTGCCGCAGAAGACCAGACCGGTGAGCAGATACTTGCGGGCCTTGGGTGCGCCTTGGTTATAGCCCGCCTTCTCATGGCGGAGACGGAGGGTTAGTTGGAGACGTTCCCACGTCTCAGCGTCAAAGACCGGCTCCCAGACGGCCGGATACTCAGCGCCGTTGTGCTCTCGCACGCCGGCATACCGCTTCTTATGCAGCAGATTGCGGACGGTCAGGGGATAGAAGATCTTGCCCGTTGTTGTGCGGTAGCCATGCGCATTGGCCCAGAACGCCACCTCTTTATATGAGCGCCCTGCCATGACACGGCGGGCCATCTCGCGGAGGATGACCGCTTCCGGCTCATTGAGGGTAATCAAGTCGGCCTCGTACCCATAGGCACGCTTGCTGCCGTGCGGCTTGCCGGCTTGCGCTTTCTGAAGATTGGCGCGCTTGTGCCGGGCTGATTTACGCTCCACCTCTGCACGGGCAACTGAGGCCATGATGCGGCCGACCATGCGGCCCATATCGGTGTCGAGGCTGATATCACCGCTGACGGTGACCATTCGGATGCCGGTCCGCTCCACTAACTCGATGACCCGTTCAAGGTCGGTCATCTTCCGCAGCAAACGGTCGACGTGCCAGACGATCACCGCGGCAACCTGCCGCCTCTCCATGAGATGGAGCAGCTGTTCGAAACCGGGACGCGGGCCAAAACTGGCGCTCGTATTGTTCTCTTCGATTTCATATACGACCGTCCAGCCGCGCTGTTCGGCCAGTTTGCGGCAGTCTTCACGCTGCCGCTCAATGCCGAGACCGTCGCCTGACTTGTCGAGGCTTACGCGGAGATAGAGGGCCGTGCGCATGACACTTCAGCCCTGGCGGCCACGAGCAGCCGGGCAATATCTAATAGAGTCTGACGGTCTGAGACTGTGACGGGTACGCAGGATGCGGCAGTGGACTGCCTCACGTATGCCGCCACGTTCACGTCTACCAGCCAACACGGACGTGACTAGGCGCGACAGGCGAATAACGGTGAGGCTTGAGGGCATTTACCGGGAATATAAGAGGCGACAGGAACCGATAGGTAGCCAAGCATCGGTCTGATCACAGCTGTCGAGCGATTCGACCATGCCCGAGGCTACCGGTTCTCGACCTACGGCCTGTTCTGGATCCGTGCGTTCGTGGGCGCGGCTGCCGCCAAACAGCTGGGGGCGATGAACCTGCCGACCAGCCGGGCCGAACAGCTGCGGGCTGCTCACGGGCTGGAAGCTGAGCTAACACAGAGGCTGGGTCGCTCTCCGACGTTGGGAGAAATGGCCGACGCCCTCGGCCGCAGCGAGGATTGGACAGCTGGTCTGCTCGCCCACCAGCGGCCGCGATCGCTGGAACTGCTGGATGGCGACACTCTGGAGCGCCTGCACGCCCCCGATGAGCTGGAGGCCGTCCTCGCCGAGCCACGGCAGGTGCGGGAACTGCTGTTCCGCCTGGACGACCTTGATCGTCGCGTTTTGGAACTGCGACTGGGATTTCTTGACGGCGAGCCCAGGTCATTCGCACAGACAGCGCGGGTGCTCCAGATCTCAGTGACCCGGGTCCGCCGCATCGAGGCGCGAGCGCTGGAGACCTTGCGCGGCCTGTGCCCGTGGCTGGTCTCAGCTCGGCTTTGACCCTATGGGATTCCTGAGCGGAGCACAATGGCCTGCGTGCGGAACGACACGGTTCGCGGTTCGGCCTGGTGGTCGCGGAGCCGCGGCTTGCCGAGGGCGGTCTATGAATCGTGGAGGTCCTCACTCGCTGCGCAACCGGGCCGGCCCGCGCGGATCCTCGCCTGGGCCAGGACCTCGACCGGATACTGCATCGCCAGCCCGACCACCTTGTCGTACGGAGCCGACGAAGGGTGGAAGCACATCGGTTGGCACGAAATCGAGCGAGGCAGCTGGAATGCTGAGCTACGCAAGCTGAGCTGGGTGCTTCATGCGGCGCCAGGCAAGCCATCGCCCCGCGGCTCGCTGGAGCTGGTCACGCCCGGACGGTTGCCGGAGCTTTTCCGCGAACGCATTTCAGCAACGATTGCTATTGAGAGGTTCGTTCCGTTGCTCGGAGAGCGCGGCGTCACCATCAGCGCTCGTCGTGATCTTGGCGCTAGCGGCACGGTCACCTGGCACAGCACCCTGACGCGCGGGCTCAGCTGGGAGACTGACGGCGTACGGGCCGCTGTTGATCAAGCCATGGAGCAGCTCAGGACGGAGTACGACGTAGGCTGACCTGGCTGCTAAGGTTCGTAGCCGCGTGGTTGTCAGTCCCCTGTAGCTCAATTGGCAGAGCATTCGGCTGTTAACCGAAGGGTTGTTGGTTCGAGTCCAACCGGGGGAGCAACACAAAACGGCTCGTGACCTGCGGAAACGCGCGTCACGGGCCGTTTCGCAGTAGTCAATGCAGAGGCTATGCATCGTCCGAGCGCTCAACTTCGAGCGAAACGCAGCCGGCGGAAGCGGCAGAGCTTCCCTTGGAGGCAGCCCGTTGCCGGACTCTCCGACATGGCACTGGATGCGCCCGTAACGGGATGGGCTACTGCAACAAGTCGATCATGCCGGGTCGTGGACCAGCGCCAGGCGTTGGGCTTGCGGGTCGCTTATCCAAGTGGTGCGTCGTCGTCTCGGCGATGAGTTCCGCGAGCCCGCGGAGTTTGAACTGTCGGCGGGCGTAACCTCGCCACCGGTGTCCGGGGTCCGCGGACTGCCGCTCACCCCCGACGACTTCCTGCGCTGACGGCGGGACCCGGGAGTTCGGCGTTCGGTGACCCGGGGCCCGGCGACACGGGATCCGGCGACACGGGATCCGGCTACACGGGATCCGGCGGCCCGGGGTCCTGTGGCGCCGGATACCGCACTGCTGCGGGAAAGCAGCGCAGCAGTGCGGCGAGCCGCGCGGTATCGCCCGCCACCTCGGTGTCTGCCCGCTCGACGGCGTCGTGCAGCGCCGCACCGGCGAACACCAGATCGCGCAATGTCGCCGCCTCCGGCACGGTCAGCCACGCATCGGGTTCGGCGTGCTCACCGCGGTCCAACTCGAGGCGCCCGCCCGCAACGGTGATGCGGAACCGGTCGCCCGCGACGTCCAGCTGGCAGCGCAGCGACAGCTCACCCGCCAGTGCCGGATCGAAGGTGGCGCGCAGGGCGAACAGCAGCGCGTCGACGCTCAGTTCCGCCGCGCCGTCCTCAGGCAGCGGTGCGCGGCTGCCCCAGTGGGCGAGCGCGCGGAGCACGGGCTCCAGTTCCTGCCCGCGCTCGGTGAGTTCATACACGGCGGCGGACGCAGGCGGTCCCAGGCGCCTTCGCCGCACCAGGCCGTCGGCTTCGAGCTCGCGCAACCGCTGCGCGAGGACGTTCTGGCTCATCTGCGGCAGCCCGCGGTGCAGGTCGGAGTAGCGCTTCGGGCCGAAGACCAGCTCCCGCACGACGAGCAACGCCCACCGCTCGCCGACCGCGTTCAGCGCTCGCGCGATGCCGCAGGGGTCGTCGAACAGCCTTTTCTTGCTCATGCACCCGAGTGTACTTGACAACAGGAGTGCATGCTCCTAAATTAGGAGTCTAAACACTGTGACCTCCGCCGTCGGCACCGTCATCGGCTACACACGGCACGGCGACGGGCCCCGGCGTTGACCCCCGTGCAGGGAAAGGAATGAAGAGATGAGCGAGATGACATTCTGGGTGACCTCGGCAGACGGCACCTCCATCGCCTACGACCGCCAGGGCACCGGACCCGCGGTCATCCTGGTGGGCGGCGTGCTCGACGACGGCGGCGAGAACGCCCCGTTGGCCGTGCTGCTCGCCGAGCACTTCACCGTCTACAACTATGCCCGCCGCGGCCGCGCACCCAGCGGCGACACCCCACCGTACGCCGTGGAGCGGGAGGTCGAGGACCTGGACGCGCTGATCGCCGCGGCCGGTGGCTCGGCACACCTGTATGGTGCATCCTCGGGGGGCGCGCTGGCGCTGGAAGCCGCCGCGGCAGGCTCGGCCATCGACAAGATCGTCGTCTGGGACCTGCCATACGCGACCGGTGACGACGTTCGCCCGCGGATCGAGCGGTACCTCGTGGACACCCAGGCTGCTCACGATGCTGGCCAGAACGAGGAGGTCCTCGAACTGTTCATGCGGATGACCGGTGGCACCGACGCGGACATCGCCGCCGGGAAGGGGACGCCCCTCTGGGCACCCTCGGTAGGTCTCGCGTCGACGCTCGTCCACGACCCCCTCTTCCAGAGTCGCTACGTGCTCCCGACGGACCGCCTCGGGACGATAACCCAGCCGATCCTGGTTCTCACCGAGGGCACGATCACATCCCCCTACTTCGCCGGACTGCCGTCGGACTACTTCGACCGGATCGCGGACGCGGCCGCAGAGGCGCTGCCGCATGCGGAACGCAGGAGCCTCGACGGGCAGGACCACGTGGTCAACCCAGACGTCATGGCCCCACTGCTAATGAGCTTCTTCAGCCAGTGACGCGCGCCCACAGGCCCTCTGTCACAGTTCTCACATCGGTTCGGAGGACGCATGGATCAGCCAACAGCCGAGGACGCCGTGAGGAGGCTTGAACCGCTCGTCGGTGAGTGGACCCTAGAAGCCAGCCCGCCGGAAGGACCTCCTTGGCCGGGTGACGCGCGCCTGTACCGAGTGGCACGACTCCGGCGTCCACCTGGTCGAGCGCTCCACGGTCGACATGCCAGAAGCTCCGGACGGCATCTCCATCATGGGCTGCGACGCGGCGAACAACACCTACATCCGACTTCACTCCGACGAGCGCGGCATTTGCCGCATCTACCAGATGAGCATCAACGAGGGCGAGTGGAAGCTCTGGCGCGAGGGCGAACCGTTTCCGCAACCATCTAGGGCGCCGAGGCTATGGCTCGGCCGCCGGAGGGTTGGTCACCGCAAGCGGAACGTCGTGCGGCCCACGCTTCTGGCGAACACGTGCAGTCGGGACCACGTGTCCCGTTTACGCCGTCCGAGTAGTGGTTCCGGAACGGGGAGGTCGTGCGGTACGGCGGGAGTCTCCAGACAGCAATCAAGCTTCGACGACACCACTTCGCTCTGCTCGATCCATCGAAGGACGCCCCGCACAGACCTCCGTATCACCTGCAGCTCGATAGCTCGATAGCTCGAATGACGATTGGTGACGAGTCTCGAAACCACCCTCGCGATCAGCCCGCCTACACACACCAAACGAGCGGCACGCATGCTACGAAGGTTCGTAGATCGGTCCGCCCGCTTGGGCGGGCCGACGGCCATTTCAGGGGTCGTTGACGAGAAGTGACGGGCGGTGCGAGGAATGCGGGGTGGGGTTTCGATCTACCGTGGATCGGCTGCGGCGGCCCGCAACTATGTCGAGGCGGACCGTTCCCGGGCCGACGACTACTACCTCGCCGAGGGCACCGGCCTGGCCGACCGATACTCCGCCACCGGGTCGACCGTCGTTGCGGAAGCCGCAATGGACGGTGATATCTACGAGCGGTGGGTGGCTGGCCACGACGTCGGCACCGGTGCGGCGAAGGGCCGACTGGTGAAGGCCGCGACCGGGGTGCGGTTCGCCGAAGTTGTCGTCAACGGGCCGAAGACCTGGTCGCTCGCGGCCGCGCTCGATCCGCGCATCTCGACGGCGTACGACGCAGCCCAGACCCGGGCGGCGGAACAGATCATCGGCTGGGTCGCACAACACGCCACCACCCGCGTTGGACCGCGGGGACTCCAGGTGCAGGTGCCGGTCGAGCGCATCGAAGCCGCCGTGATCCGCCACCACACCTCGCGCACGGGCGACCCGCACCGCCACCTCCACCTGCAGATCAACGCCCGCGTCTTCGCCGGCGGGAAATGGCGCGGGCTGCACACCGTCGGGCTGCGGGACATGGTGGCTGCCGTCAACGGGATCGGCCATGCCGCGGTGATGTGTGACCCCGAGTTCCGCACGGTCCTCGCACGGCACGGATTCACCCTCGACGAGAGCGGTGAGATCAACGAGCTGTCGCCGTACGCCGGGGCGTTCAGCGCCCGGTCGGCACAGGTGGGTCGCAACATCGCCCGTTACGAAGCAGCCTGGCGCCGCGACCACCCCGGCCAAGAACCAGGACCCAAGCTGCTACGCGCCTGGGACCGACGCGCGTGGGCCGACGCCCGTCCCGACAAGGTCGTACCCACGTCCGGGGAGGAGCTGCGACGGCACTGGGTCGACGAACTGAACGCACTGGGCTATCAGAGGCCGACCGGTCCGGTGTGGGCGGCCGGGACACCGATCGGTTCGATCGACCGCGACCTTCTGGTCGACGTCGCACTCACGCGGCTCGGCGCGAAGCGGTCGGCCTGGAACGCCGCCGACATCCGTGGCGTCGTTGAAGAACTCATCGCCGCCGCGGGTGTCGTCGCCGAACCTAGGGTCCGGACCGAGTTGACCGAGGACCTCACCGCCCGCGCGGTCGCAGCCTGCCGACCGTTGCTCGCACGGCGGGACGTGCCCGAACACATCCGAACCCTCACCAGCGACGGGGTTCTCGCCGTAGAGGCCGAGCTCAACGACCGCCTCGCCTTCCGCGCCGAGCACGG
This sequence comes from uncultured Actinomycetota bacterium, assembly GCA_963836855.1. GTDB lineage: Bacteria > Actinomycetota > Actinomycetes > Propionibacteriales > Propionibacteriaceae > Microlunatus. The sequence continues at coordinate 51,429 of CAWILN010000013.1, forward strand.
CGCCCTCGTCGTCGTGGAAGGCGCAGCGGGCGCCGGGAAGACCGCCCGTCTCCGGGACCAACGGCGAGCCGTCGAGGCGACTGACGGCTGGATGGTGGTGGTGACGCCCACGCTCAGGGCGGCTGAAGTCGCCGGGGCCGAGGTCGTGACGAGTGCGTTTTCCGCAGCGTGGCTGATCCACCAACACGGCTTCCGGTGGGACGCCGACGGCCACTGGACCCGCGTCGCCGTCGACCGCATCGACCGGGCCGCGGTGCTGATGCCAGGCGATGAGCTGGTCGTCGACGAGGCCGGAATGCTCGACCAGGACACCGCCCGCGCGCTGCTCACCATCGCCGACGAGACCGGCGCCCATCTCGTACTCCTCGGCGACCGCCACCAACTCCCTGCCGTCGGCCGCGGGGGAGTTCTCGACCTGGCCCTGCGCTGGGCACCGCCGGAGGCGGTGAAGGAGCTCACCACCGTGCACCGGTTCGCCGACCCCACCTATGCCGACCTCAGCCTGCAGATGCGAAGTGGTGAGCACAGCGGTGAGGTCTTCGACGCCCTGCTGGAGCGCGGCGAGATCGTCGTCCACGCCTCGGAGGCCGAAGCAATCCAGTCCATCGCGGCGGCGCGCGGACTGGTCCTCGCCGACACCCGCGACCAAGTCACCGCACTCAACGCCGCCATCCGCGACCAACGAGCCGATGACGCCGGTGGTGGGCGCGATGGTGAGCACCGTGGTGGGGTGTTCACCACCCGGGCCGGTGAGGTGATCGGCGTCGGGGATCGGGTCGCTACCCGCCGCAACGATCGCGACCTCGGCGTCGCCAACCGGGACACCTGGACCGTCACGAAGGTACGTGCCGACGGCACCGTGGCCGTGCGCGGACGGCCAGGCGACCGCACCCTCCCGTCCGGCTACGCGCGGGCGCATGTCGAGCTCGCCTTCGCCACCACCGTGTACGGCGCCCAGGGCGAGACCGTCGACCAGGCCCACCTCCTGGTCGGGGAGACCACCGGCGCCGCCGCGGCGTACGTCGGCATGACGCGAGGTCGGAAGGCCAACACCGCCCACTTGGTCGCCGACAGCGTCGAGGACGCGCGAACACAGTGGGTCGAGGTCTTCGCCCGTGACCGAGCCGACCTCGGACCCGCCCACGCCGCCCGCGTCGCCGCCGAGGACATCGACCGCTACGGGCCGCTCGCCCGACAGAGGCATGCGAAGAGCGGCATGGCCGCGCTCCAGGCGGCGGCGCTCGACGGACACGGCCCGCGGCGCCCGAGGGAGCCCATCCCCGGTCCAAGGCCTGCGCCCGACCGGGGGATCGGGATCGGTTTCTGAGGTCTCCTTGCCACCGACCGTCACGCAATCAACGTCGGCGTATCTGTCCGATCCGGAGCGGTCATCGTTGCCTGTCCTCCACAAGGACCCGTGCCGTGAGCGGGCCCGGCCGAGAGGAATCCAGTCGATGCCCACCATGCGGACAACTTTCGGGGGTACGCCCTTTGACCTGCGCAAACGCGTGGCAGGAGGGGACGTACCCCCTCGGAATCGGGAGGGGGTACGGCCACACGGGGTACGCAAACGGGTACGCCGGTTCGTCACTCTTCGACCGAGATCAGTCACCGAGTGGAGGAGACACTCATGAATCCCATCCAGGTCCCCGCCGAGTGGGACGACGACGGCATCTTGCTGTTTGAGGAGTTCTGCGCGTTCATCCGTACACCACAGCGCACCGTCCGTGACTGGAGACGACGCGGCATCGGTCCCCGCTGGTGGCGGTTCAACGGCACCGGCCGCCTCTACACCACGGTCGCCGAGCTCCGCCGGTTCCTGCGCCCCGCAGTTCCCAACGCGAGTGAGGCCGCGAACCGTGGCTGATCGCGCCCGCACCCAGTACCTCACCCTCGCCGAAGCCGCCGAACTGATGTCGGTCTCGGTCAAGACACTGCGCCGAAGGATCGCGGACGGCACGCTCCCTGCCTACCGCTGCGGCCGCCGCGTCATCCGCGTCCGACTTGACGACCTCGACCATGTCTTCCAGCGTGTCCCCGCTGCAGAGCGGTGACGGGGCACCGGCATCTCGCCAAGGGATGCCTAATCGCATATCGTCGGGGCATGAGTGAGACAACGCGGGACCCCGGCGCACTGGTCAGGGCACGCCGTATTCGGCTGGGCCTGAGCCAGCGCGCCGCGGCCCACGTGTGCGGAATCCCGCAGTCGATGCTCTCCCGCATCGAGTCCGGTCAGACGCAGCCCAGCGTGACAACCCTGCTTCGGGTGCTCAACGGACTCGGCGCGGACCTGCACATCGAGCTGCGATCGCCCGAGACCGGGGGAGAACCGCGACGGGAGAAAGAGCGGTCCCGGTGGCTGAACCGGCTCGTCGTGGGCGAGCTGAGCCTTGACCCCGACCGGGTGCTGGCGATCGCACGCGACAACATCGCGCGGTGGCGCGAGATCCACGCCGGCAGGCTGTCGATCCTGGCGGCGCTGGACCGGTGGAGCGAGATTCTCGATGAGGGCGTCGAGTCGATCGTGGCAACGCTGACGGGGCAGAGCGAGGAGGCAGAGGACCTACGCCAGAACTCCCCGTTCGCCGGCGTGCTCAGCGACGAGCACCGCGAGCAGGCGTTGGCGTCCTTCCGCAGCTACTGGGAGCACCGTCAACCGGAGGCCGCCACGGCAGCGGCCGAGACGAGCCTGGCGCGATGAACCGCGAGCAACTCGCCGACGTGCTCAGAGCAGCAAGCCAGCTGGTCGACGATCGCCCGCTGGTCATGGGATCGCAGGCCATCCTGGGCACCTATGAAGAGGATGTGCTGCCAGCGTCCGCGACCATGTCGATGGAGGCCGACGTGGCATTCCTCGACGACCAGGACCGGGCAAAGGCCGACCTCGTGACCGGCGCGATCGGTGAGGACTCCAACTTCCACCAGCTACGCGGCTACTACGCAGAGGGAATCCACGTCGAGACAGCCACCCTGCCCGAAGGCTGGCGCCACAGGCTGATCACCCAGCAGGTTGCAGCCGGACCGAACGGACCAGGGGTGGTCGCCTCCTTTCTGGAACGGCATGACCTGGTCGTGGCCAAGCTGGCCGCCTTCCGCGAGAAGGACATCAGGTTCGTGACCGAACTTGCCGCGGCCGGACTCGTCGACCTCCAGATCGCCAGGGAACGGCTCGAGAACACCACTCTGCATCCGGTGGCCAAGCAGCGCGCGACAGGGCTGCTCGAAACGCTGCGTGGCAGGGCGACCAAGCGCGGCGACCAGGCGCACGATGTTGTCGACCTCGACGCTCCCGATCCGCAGGCACATGTGGACAGCCGCCGACGCAATCAGCGCCGTTCGCACGACCCGACGGCGCACCACGAGCCCCCTATGGCCGGACCAAGCATCAGTTGATTTGGATTCGGACGCACAGCAAATGTCAGGAGTCCGCATGACGAGCAGCCCGCACGCCGCCAGCGACAAGGTCGACCTCGGTGAGCTCTTGAAGGACGTCAAGCCGTACTCAGGAGACGAGCTCGCGATTCCAGGATTCTTCGAGACCGACCAGGAACACGCAGAGTTCGTCGCCTGGTACCGCGCTGGGCGCGAGAAGTAGTCGCCTGTCGGTCGCATCCTTTCATCGGCCAGGTGTCCCGAAATCGAGCCCCGCGAACGCGGCAGCCGTCAGGTCGTCCATCCGGCTCTGTGTTGCGCGGACGTAGCGCTCAGCAGCCTGGGAGGACGAATCGCCCAGGAAGACTTGCACCTCGGCGACGTGCGCGCCGTTCTGTGCCAGTCGGGTAGCGCCGGTCGCTCGGAGGTCGTGGAAGTTGATCGGGCGACCGACTGCCGCGCGTACCTCGCGCCATCCGCCGGCCAGGTCCCGGAATCGTGTGGGCTGCAACCAGTCGCCTGACGGCCCGGGGAAGAGCAGCCCCTCGCGGCCAGTCAGGTAGGTCCGCAGGTGTTCCGTCAGGACGGTGCTGACGCTGTCAGGAATGCGCTGGTCGCGGATGCCGGCGCGCGACTTCGGGCCCTTCTCGTAACGCGTGCCACCCGGGCCGGTGCTGACAGCCCGCCGGACGCGCACGACGGGTGGCTTCGCGTGGAGGTCCACGTCCGAGCGTCGGAGCGCGACGATCTCCCCGAACCGCAGCCCACAGCCGAGCGCGAGAGCGACCATCGCGCGCCATTCGGGACGGATCGTGATGAGGATCAAAGCGAGGTCGGCGTCCTCGATCACCTCGGTCCGCTTGTCCGATCGCTTGCCGATGGTGCCGGCGCCGTCGATGGAGAACGGATTGACGGCGCCGGGGAGCACGCCATCCGCGGCGGTCGCAGACTTCATGATCGCCTTGGCCAGCGCATAGCACTCGCGGACGGTCTTCCCCTTGTCGTGGGGGAGTCCTTCGTACCAGCGCACGACATCGGCCGCAGTGATCGTGTTCATCGGCATGTCGCCGAACGCCGGCAGGAGGTACTTACGCAGCCAGATCAGGTAGCCGCGCTTGGTGGACTCCTGCAGCGGCTGCCCCTTCACCTTGCGAGCGCGCAGCCAGACGTCGGCGTACTCGCCGAACGTCGGCACCTTCTCGGCCGCAGCGCGCGTCCGCTCGTCCTCGGCGTGCTCGGACAAAGTGCGCCACGACGCGCCCTCCGCGTTGAGCCGCAGCTCCTCGGCCCGAAGCCAGTCGCCGGCGGCCTCTCGGCCGTAGGCGTTCGCCTCGAAGGTGTGAGGCGCGGTGACGACCTGCCCACCCCGGCCGGACGGGTGACCGAGGGGCACGGTGAACCGCGCCTGCCAGCGGCCGGACCGCATCCGGTTGACCTGCCCGAACCGGCGACGGTAGTCCTTGCCTGCCACGCCCTTGGGAGTCCTTCCTTGCAGAGGCTATGCAGAGGATCGTACGGCAAACCGGGTCCAAGTGTGACCCATTGGATTGCATCGTAAGTAGCCTGTTTCCGCAGGTCAAAGGCTACTTCTGGGCTCACTCGTCCACTCAGGTCCAACAGTGCGAAATAGTGGTTCGAGTCCAACCGGGGGAGCGAGACACCTGGTCAGGTGCCGTATCAGGTTGCCTATCGGGGTTCTTTACTCGTCTGCTGCCACGGTGCTGTCATGGGGTGCACATCTTGATGACGTCCGACTGCGGTGCTGCACCCGCCTACCACCGGTCCCAGTGGACGACCTCGTCGAGGGACCGCCGGTTCGGCCGAACAAGCGGTCGTAGCCGGCGGTCGGCCGGGTAGCCCAGACCGATCAGATACGCGCAGAAGTAGCCGTCGGGAAACCCGAGCACGCGCCGCGCCTGCTCCTGGTCGGACACCGAGGCGTGACCGGAGCCAATGCCGAGGTCGGTGGCGGCCAGCATGATGTTCGTCGTCGCCTGCCCGAGGTCGTACATGAGCAGGTCCTGGTGACGGGGGTCCTCCGGTTGCCGGACGACGAAGGCGATCGTCGCCGCGGACCGGGCAACGTGTCGCGCTCCCTGCCAGACCTTCGCCAGCTCGACCAGCTGCGGGCGATCGATGACGACAACAAAGTTCCACGGCTGCCAGTTGCTCGCGGACGCGGCCCTCCGACCGGCGTCGAGGATGCGCTCCAGGTCCGCTCGGGCGATCGGCTGGTCGGTGTACTGGCGCACGTTGCGACGCGCGCGGATGGTGTCCCAGGTCTCCATGTCCCAGTTGTACGCCTGCAAGCCGGTTGGGCGGCGCAATGCTGCTGCCGGTGGTGCCGCTGAGTCGCGGCTGCCCATCCCCTAGAGCGAGGGCGACCGCCTGGTCGACTACTCCTGAGGCCCTTCGCCGTCCTCGTCGTTGGGCAGCGCGCAAACGCAGAAGAAGTTGCCCTCCGGATCTCGCAGCACGACGTAATCGTCGTCGGGATCTTCGTTGTGTCGCACGAACGCGGCCCCAAGCCCGAGCAGCCGGTGCACTTCCGCGTCCTGCTCATGGGTGAAGAGGTCGAGATGCATCTGGTCTCGGCCGCTGACCGGAGTTTTGGCTACCTGGAGGGAGATGGCCGTCACGCCGCCACCTAGCACCCGGAAGTCGCCTTCCGGCGACAAGGGCCCCGCCTTCATGTCGAGGGCAGCAGTCCAAAACTGGGTCATCAGCTCGATATCGGCGCAGTTGATCACCACGCTGCCCAAACGGATTGCCATGCTCAGGTCTCTCCCGCCGACTCGACGTTTTCCAGATCTGTAAGGAAGGAACTTGCCCACCGGTCGATGTCGTTCTCAAAGACCTGGCGGCGGAGTGCCTTCATGCGACGCGCATGGTTGCGTGGACTGTCATTCATCGCGTCCAGTACCCGCTCTTTCAAGCCATCAATATCGTACGGATTGACCAGGTAAGCCTGTCGAAGCTCGTAGGCGGCACCCGCAAACTCACTGAGCAGCAGCGCCCCCCGATCTTCTGTCCGGCAGGCGATGAACTCCTTTGCCACCAGATTCATCCCATCCCGCAGCGGTGTCACGACCATGATGTCGGCGGCTCGATACAGCGCCGCCATTTCATCGTGGGGGTAAGACGTGTGGAGGTACGTGATCGGCGCCCGGCCCAATCGGCCGATGTCTCCGTTGATTCGTCCTACGAGCCGATCGATGTCGTCGCGCAGTTGCCGATATTGCTCCACCCGTTCCCGGGAGGGCGTCGCCACCTGAACGAAGGCGACTCGTTCCGGATCGATCAGACCCTCAGCGAACAACTCGCCGAAAGCTCGGATGCGTTCGGTGAGCCCCTTGGTGTAGTCCAGCCGATCGACGCCGAGGAACAGCGTCTCCGGGTCGCCGAGGTTGTGCCGGATTTCCTTGGCGCGCTCCTCGGTTTCAGGGCGTCGTGCCAGGTCGTGCATGGTCGTGGCATCGATTGCGATGGGGTAGGCGCCGGCCACGACCGTACGGCCGTCGACTGTCTGGATCCGGTCGCGACGGGTTTCCAGGTTCAATCGCGTCCGTACGAGCCTCAGGAAGTTCTGCGCACCACCAGGGAGCTGAAAGCCCACGAGGTCGGCTCCGAGAAGACCGGTGAGGATCTGCCGACGCCAGGGCAACTGGTTGAAGAGTTCGGTCGGCGGAAAGGGAATGTGCAGGAAGAAGCCGATCCGCAGATCAGGCCGTCGCTCCCGAAGCATGTGGGGAACCAGCTGAAGCTGATAGTCCTGCACCCAGACGGTTCCGCCTTCCTCGGCCACGGTTGCCGCCTGCTCGGCGAAGCGGTCGTTGACTTCGACATAGCGCTCCCACCAGTCGCGGCGGAACTCCGGGTGGGCGATCACGTCGTGATAGAGCGGCCAGAGCGTGGCGTTGGAAAAGCCTTCGTAGTAGTCCTCGACCTCACCGGCCGACAACGTCACAGGAACCAGTTGGATCCCGTCCTCGATGAAGGGATCCAGCTCCTCGCCAGGTGCACCGGGCCAACCCACCCAGGCACCTCGGTGCCGACGCATCACCGGCTGGAACGCTGCGACGAGCCCACCGGGCGAGGTTCGCCACGCAATGCTCCCGTCGGAGTTCTCCACGCGGTCAACCGGCAGCCGGTTTGCGACCACGACAAAGGATGCCGTCGGCGGGTCATTCACTGGGGGAGGGGGCTCTGTCACGTCATCCTTCCTCGGCGTGCCCTTTGACCATAACTGGCTCTCCGTCCCGCTCTCCAGTTGACTCCTTGCTTGGCCACCCGCGCGCGTGCCGTCAATCTCTGCGAGTCTGTTCTCGTGAGTCTGATCGAGCCGATTACCGAAGCCGGAAGGGCAGCGGTGGCAGCGATCGTTGCTGACCCGGCCGGCACCCTGGTTGCGGTCGATTACGACGGAACGCTGGCGCCGATTGTGCCTGATCCTGAACATGCTCACCCCGATGCGGCCGCTGTTCGGGCATTGGGTCGTCTCGGATCCCTCGTCGGTCGCATCGTCGTACTGACTGGGCGGCCGGTGAAGACGGCCGTACGGCTCGGCCGCTTTCGCAGGGCTCGAGGCTTGGAATCAATGATTTTGCTCGGTCAGTACGGCGTCGAGCGCTGGGACGCTCGATCGAACACCTACTACCTGCCGCCGCAACCGCCCGCCATTGACATGGTTGCCGAGGAGTTGCCGGCGATCCTGGAGGAGCACGACGCCGGTCAGGCAAAGCTCGAGCACAAGGGCCGGGCCGTGGGTGTGCACACGCGCAAATTGCCCGATCCCGCCGGTGCACTGCGCCGACTGACGGAACCACTACGCGATCTGGCCACCCGTCACAAACTGCGCCTTGAGCCGGGCAAGAACGTCCTGGAGATTCGAGCGCCGGGAATCGACAAGGGCGAGGCCTTGCTGAGCGCGGTGGCTGAGGCGGGCGCCCGGTCGGTGATCTTCGCCGGAGATGATCTTGGTGATCTACCCGCCTTTCATGCCGTTCAGCGGCTGCGAGCTGAGGGAATCCCAGGGGTGCTGATCTGCTCGGCCTCCCAAGAGGAGGACGCCCTGACCACCATCTCAGATGTGATCGTCGACGGTCCGACCGGCATCGCCGGCTGGCTGACCGACCTGGCCGACGCAATTGAAGCGGCCAGCGCCAAGCGCGCTCTTGGCTAGACTCTGATCACATTTCTTGGGGCGGTAGCTCAGCCGGTCAGAGCAAAGGACTCATAATCCTTGGGTCGTGGGTTCGAGCCCCACCCGCCCCACTTGAGCATGTGTATGCCTTCGGCTGAGGCTTGACGTTTCGCCTTCGGTTGATGCTTTACACGGTTTCGGTTGATGGTTGACACCTACTTCGGCTGATCCTTGACACTCCCGTATGAGGGAGTTGAGCGTGGCCGAGCAGCGGTATCGGGCAGTGCTCGCGGTGATCAGGGACGGTCGGACGGTCACCGAGGTGGCCGCGGCGGTGGGGGTGTCGCGGCAGACGATGCATGCCTGGTTGGCTAAGTACGAGGCGGGCGGCTTGGAGGGGTTGGTCGACGGGTCGCATCGGCCGTGGACGTCGTCCGCAGCAGATGCCGGCGGCGGTGGAGGCGGCGGTGCTGGAGGCGCGGCGGGCGCATCCGTCGTGGGGTCCGCGGCGGATCGCGGTCGAGCTGTCAGCAAGTCGGTCCGGGCCTGGCGGTGACGGAGTCGTCGGTGTATCGGTGTTTGCGCCGGGCCGGTCTGGTGGAGCCGGACGGCCGTCGGCGGCGGCGTCGGGACTGGAAACGGTGGGAGCGGGGCCGGCCGAACGAGTTGTGGCAGATGGACGTCGTCGGCGGGTTCCTGCTGGCCGACGGCAGCCAGGTGAAGGCGTTGACCGGGGTCGATGACCATTCCCGGTTCTGCGTGTCGGCCAAGCTGATGGCCCAGGGAGCGGACCCGGCCGGTGTGTGACGGGCTGACCGCCGGCGATGCGGACCTACGGGGTGCCGGAGCAGATCTTGACCGATAACGGTCGGGTGTTCACCGGGAAGTTCTTCACCCCGCCGGTGGAGGTGCTGTTCGACCGGATCTGCCGGGAGAACGGGATGCGAGCATCTGTTGACCCAGCCGCGGTCGCCGACCACGACGGGGAAGATCGAGCGGTTCCACCGCACCCTGCGCGCGGAGTTCGACACCCGCCGGGTGTTCACCAACCTGCGCACCGCCCAAGAGGCGTCTGCATGAGTGGGTCGGCTACTACAACACCGCCCGGCCCCACCAGGCACTCGGACGACGCCACCCCGGCCGAACGGTTCAGCGTCGACCCGGAAACGCCCGGGCAGCGGGTCGGGTTCGGCGGATCCCGCGGCGCCGACCCCGGCCGGTGGTCCAGACGCCGCGCACCGCGGCTCGAGACGGCAACGACTGGGTCTCCCGCAAAGTCGGCAGCCAACGGGATCGTCTGCGTCAGCTGGCAACAGGTCAGCGTCGGCAAACATCGCGCCGGCGAGCGCTGTGACGTGCTGGTCACCGACCAGCTGATGCAGTTCTGGATCGGCGCCGAGCTGCTCAAGACCGTGACCCGCACCAGCAGCGGGGAGGTGAGGAAGAAACACGCCCAAGGCAGCAGCGGCCCGGGCCTAACTTGTGATTCAGAGTGTCAAGGATCAACCGAAGTAGATCCGTCAAGGATCAACCGAAGGCGAACAGCCCCACTTGAGCGTTGTATGCCTTCGGCTGAGGCTTGACTTTTCTCCTTCGGTTGATGCTTTACGCGGTTCCGGTTGATGGTTGACACCGGTTCCGGTTGATCCTTGACACTCCCGTATGAGGGAGATGAGTGTGGCCGAGCAGGCGCTGGACGATGCCACGCCGGCGCAGAGGTTTCACCCGGCCAGCTCGGCGGAGATACAGAGGTTCTGCGTCGGGCCGAGCTTGAGCGGCGTCAGGAAGGCCAGTGACGCGGCTCGTCATGAAGTCGCGCGGGCCGGGACAGCTCACGCCGAGGAGGCTCGTGCAGAGGGCCTTCAGGCGGCTGTGGTCTCCACGATGCGCATCGGGCCGGCGGTCGCGATTCCTGTGACGCCCTGGAATCGCGCGCTGTTGAACAGGTCGGCCAGCTGTGACTGGGTCCGTTCCTTACCTCCCGTCATAGCCAGCATGATGATGTCCAGGGTGTGGCCGCGTGGGTCGGGTTGGTCGTCGGAGAGAACGTTCTCGATGACGAGCACTTTGGCTCCGGGAGGTGCGGCACGCCGAATCGCGCCCAAGATCGCTCGGCACTTCTCGTCGGTCCAGTCGTGCAGCACCTCCATGAGGAGGTAGGCGTCGGCTGGGGGCAGGGGATCGGCGAAGAAGTCTCCCGCTAAGGGGGTGAGGCGATCGTGCTTGATCGTGAGGCTGTTGATTACCTGGGGTAGGTCGAAAAGGATCCCTTGGGCGTGCGGCGCCGCATCAAGAATGGCAGCAAGCAGGTGTCCGCGGCCACCGCCGATGTCTGCGACTGTGTTGAAGCGGCTGAAGTCATAGGCGCCGAGGACCGAGGCAACGTCTGCGTTGGCTTTGGCCGTCATCGCCTCCCCGAAGACCTGCGCCTCGCTGGGGTGATCCTCGAAGTAGGTCCAAAACCCGGCAGGTTCAGCTGGTGATGCCGTGCGGACTGTGTGTTCGAGGTTCCCGAACGTCTCGTAGGAGATGGGTAGGCCCATCATCCGGGGAAAGGCCCTCATCGACATCGGATGGTCGCTGCGCAGCAACGCCGACGCCGGAGTGTGGCCGAACCGGTCCCCAGCGCGCTTGAAGATCCCGTGCGCTGCCAATAGGTGCAGCACGCGCTCAAGTGCACTGGCGTCCACATTGCACCTCGCGGCAAGGGCGGCGGCCGTCAACGGCTCGTCAGCTATCTCGTCGGCCACGCCCAACTCAGCCACCACGTGCAGACATCTTGATGACACATAGGCGGTCGCCAGGTTCCATACGACTTCGTGCGGCTGCGATTCGGACATGCTGCTCCTCGTAGACGGCAATGAGGCCCCCGAATAGCACGTCATCACACGATTCGAGGCTCCCGCGAACGCCGGTTGATCCTTCGATCATGTCTGGATGCTGCCCGCTTGGCTACCTCATGGTCCGTATGGTTCAGCGGCTCCGCATGGTCGTTTCCCATCCGGTCCGTATTCCACCGGCCGAGTTCGTCAAGATCAACCGGCCCAGCGAGCATCAAGAAGCCGGCCGCGATGAGCTGTGACCCTGCCGGACCGGGCTGGCGGACCAGCCCCAGCGATGGTCCCGGCGCATTCGACACGGATGTCGCACGGCCTCTGGCTTGTTCGGCCAGGTGGTCGATTTAGCAGTTGAAGTTCGGGTCGTTGCGCTGTAAGTAGCGCTTCGCCGGGAAGCGCCGCCGACAAGATTTGATCTTTTGGTGGAGCTTGCCCAGTGTCCGATGTTTGCCGGCCGGGATGGCCGATGTTGGACGGGGCACGTTAGGGGCATGGTCCGAGTGCTGCGAAGTCTTGGTCAAGTCGGGGGTCCGCCGTCCAGCCAACGATGTCCAAAATCTCGCACGCGATCCGCGTCGTGGACTTGGCATCAGTCGAGATTCGGTGGACCCATTCCGGTGACCGCAAGTCCAGCTCGAGCGCGCGGTCACGACTCCGTTGCATATGCACCTCCAGAGCCGAACCAACCTATCGAAGACCGAGGCGATGGCGAATTGATTCGTCTTCCGCAGTGAGCAGAATGCCGATCACGCGTACAGGTCCACCGACGGCTGTAGTCACTTCCGCACCACCCGCCCCACTCGAGCGCAAGTACAGGCCTAAGCCGATACTGGCCCCGCCTACTTCGGCAGGTTAGACGGGGCCTAGGCCTTCTGCGCCCGCCCTCGCCGTTGCCTGCCTGATCCGACCCGCTCCGCCGACCATCGCCCGACGCCAAGGCGCCACTCCTTCGATCTCGATGTCCAGTGAGAAACTGAGGACCGTCCGGATAAGCACGATGATGCCCAGAATCACGACGTTCTCCAGTGTCGTTGCGACTGCAACGGTCCGTACGAGATCGGCAGCGACCAGGATTTCGATGCCAAGTAAGATGACGCCGCCGAAGGACTCGCGCAGCACTTGGTAGGCCCGACGCCCGTCGCGCGATCGACGGAAGGCACGGATCGCAAGAATGAAACAGAACAACAGCCCAACCAACAGCACGAGGGCACCGATCGCCTCGAACAGTTGCGCCACGCGTTCCATGGCCTCGCTGAAGGTCATGGCAGGGGAGCCTACCGCTCTCTCGGGTGCCCAAGGGTGCTCAACTGCTCACGCGGTCACGCTGTTGGTCTTAATATCGTCCCCTTTCTGACCGGGAAGTATTCGGAGCATGACGCTCGGAGCTCTGCCGCTCATCACACATAGTTGGCACAGCGTTCAGGCCGGAAGTTCTCATGATCCTTCGGTCGTGGGTTCGCGCCCCAACGGCTCCATTCGATTTCGTTTATGCCTTCGGCCGAGGCTTGGCTCTTCTTCTTCGGATGGTGCTTGGCCCCAGTCGATTTCGCCCGAGGGCCGTTTGACGTATGAGTTAATCGTCCTTGGAAGCGCACCGGCTGGTCCCGGGCAGGCGGCGGGCGGAGCATTAGGGTCCAGGCATGCGGACATCGTGGAAGCGGCTCGCCGCGCTGGTCCTCGCGGTGCTGCTGGTGGCATCCTGCTCGACCTCGGCGGACGACGCGCCTGCTCCCGGCAGCAGCAGCCAACCTTCAGTCGACTACCAGGCCCTTGAGACGGCCATCGAGACCAAGATCATGTCGGGCTCAGTCGGCTGGCAGACCATTGCAGCTGTCATGGTGAGCGTCGACGGGACGACCAAGATCGCGCACTACCGGAACGGCCGTAAGCCCGACGAGGCCCTGCACGTCTGGTCTGTGACCAAGAGCGTCACCTCCGCTTTGATCGGCATCGCGCTGGACGAGCAGATCATCGGCAGCCTTGATCAAACTCTGGACGAGCTGCTTCCGCGTTACCGGCGGCTTATGAACCGCGAGGAGAAGAAAATTACGCTGCGCCAGCTGATGGACATGACGGCTGGCTTCCCGCCCGACGAACCGTTCGACGTCATCTGGAAGGTCTTCCAATACGGTCACGACCCGGTGCCGCTCATCCTCACAGAGGGCCTATCGGTAGAACCTGGCGCGGTCTTCCAGTACTCCAGTCGAAGCGCCCACCTGGTGTCTGCGGTGCTCAAGGCAGCCCTTGAGCGCGCCGACGGCCAGCGGTCCCGTACCGTGCTCTCCTACGCACGGGCGAAGCTTTTCGACCCGTTGGAGATTGACACCCGCCCGGCATACGAAAAGCGGGTGGTCCTGCCGACGCCGCTGTCCTACGACACGATGTCTGTGTTCGGTTGGGGCACGGACGCCGCCGGATTGCACAGCGCCTGCTGTCTATTGCGGCTGCGCCCCGCCGACATGATCAAGATTGGGGAGCTGTACCTCGGTGGTGGTGTCTGGCACGGCAAGCAGATCCTGCCCCCCGGCTGGGTGGAGCGGTCCACTACCGTCGGTGCGCTCGGTTCCGAATATGCGCTGATGTGGTGGCGGATGACCATCATCCCCGCTATTGAAAACCCCACACCCCACGAGGCGTTGATCGCGCGCGGAAGCGAGGGTCAGCTGATCGCCATCGTCCCGGACGCGCACCTTGTGGTGGCGGTCGGTTCAGTTCCCACGAAGGACTATGCGGTCGCCGGCTCCGACGTCTCCTTCCTGCTCAGAGACGTCATCCTCCCGGCATTCGGCTAAGGACCCGGATACGCAGTCCAAGCCATTAAAACCGCAATCTCTAGAGCGGGGGCAGCAGCGTTGCGAGTGGCCGCAGGGGCGGCGTCAGCGAAGCCGAAAACCGAGCTTGATCAACTGCACTCTGCAGGCACACCAACAGCTGCAGCGACTGCCAAGACGGAAGGCCCAAAGGCGCCCACCGGCGAATCTGTCCCCAGGTGGCCATGACGAGCGCGCAGAAACAGACCCCTAGTATCTGCAACCATCCTGGCTGAGCTGAAGCCGTGGGTTCGCGGTTGTCACTCGGCAACTGAGTTGAAACCCATGTGGCTTGGGGAGGTGGCATGACGCAGGACGGCAGCGCGACGGGGGACGACGCGGCCCCGTCAACAAGCCAGGTTGCCGTGCCCGGGGCGGCCGACTCTCCAGCATGGGCACCGTTTCGCCATCGCGCCTACCGCTGGCTGTGGATCGGTGTGCTGATCAGTTGGACCGGCACCTGGATGCAGACAGTCGGTGCGCAGTGGCTCGTCGTCGACGCGCCCAACGCAGCAACGCTCGTCTCGTTGGTGCAGGCGGCGGCCACACTGCCCGTCATGCTGCTCGCGTTACCCGGTGGGGTGCTGGCCGACTCCTTCGACCGGCGCTGGCTGTTGTTCTCGATCCAGGCCTACTTTTTCTTCCTCGGCATCTTGCTCGCCGTGCTCACGGCAGCAGGGCAGATGCCGCCGATCTTGCTGATCGCGTTCACTTTTCTTCTTGGTGTAGGTGCCGCGGTACAGCTGCCCACATGGGCGGCGACCGTTCCCGAGCTCGTACCGAGGACAGAGCTGCGTGCGGCATCAAGGCTCGACCTGGTCAGCGTCAACGTGTCGCGGGCTGTCGGGCCGGCCCTGGCTGGGGTGGTCATCGCGCACCTCGGTGGTGTCCCGGTTGTCTTCGCATTGAACGCCGCGTCAGTGATCTTCCTCGCCGTCGCACTGCTCCTTTGGCGCCGCCCGCAGCGCGACATGGCAAGCCGAGAACGCTTCGTGCCGGCCCTGCGCGCGGGTGGCCGCTACGTGTGGCACGAACCTGTCGTACGGCGCATCATGCTGCGAGCAATCATGTTCGTCGCGCCGGCCATGGCGCTCTGGGCACTCTTGCCGCTGATCGCCAGTCAGCACCTCGAAGTAGGAGCCGACGGTTTCGGCGCCCTCTTCGCAGCGCTTGGCGGGGGTGCGATTCTCGGCGCGCTGGCGCTTGGACGGTTGACAACCAAGTTCTCCACCAACGCGATCCTCATCGGTGCCGGCATCCTGTACGCGGCAGCCCTTGCGGTGATCATTCTGGTGCCCAGCTTCCTCGCCGCGTTAGCGACGCTCGTCCTCAGTGGGTTGGGCTGGATGGCGATCACTTCCACTTTGCAAGCCGAGCTTCAGCTCATACTGCCGGGGTGGGTGCGAGCCCGCGGCATGGCTCTCTACACCATGACCTTCATGGGCTCCCAAACCGTGGGCGCCTTACTTTGGGGATTGGTCGCCGACCGGGTTGGGCTGCGACCGGCCATCCTCGCCGCAGCTGTTGTCGTGCTTGTCGGGGTCGGCGCAGGCCTGGTCTGGCGGTTGCCCGAGACCGGCCACATCGACCCGCAGCCCGCTGCCTACTGGGGCGATCCACGGGTCGCCTTCGACCCCGAACTGGATGCCGGACAGGTGCTGGTCGCCGTTCATTTCACGGTCGCGGCGGAGCGGCAGCCGGCCTTTCTGGCTGCAATGGACCAGCTTCGGCTCTCCCGGCTCCGAACCGGGGCGACCAGCTGGGAGCTATATCGAGACGGCGAACATCCGGATCGCTTCGTTGAGATCTTCCGCGTGCCCTCCTGGGAGGAACACCTCCGCCAGCATGAGGGCCGCCTCACCGGAACCGACCAGGTGGTCGAGGAGGCTGCGCTGGCCTTCTCGGATCCCGCGGTGCACGCGGAGCACCTGCTACCCCCGTAGTGGTGGAGGGCCCGTACGTCCTCAGTCCACGTCGTTGAGGGCTGCGATCTGCTGAGGGTCGAGGCGCAGGCCCGCGGCGGCCACGTTCTCCTCGAGGTGTTGGACCGAGCCGGTGCCGGGGATCGGCAGCATTGTTTCGGACCTAGCAAGCAGCCAGGCCAGTGCCACCTGGTACGCCGTCGCGCCGTGCTGCTCGGCTATGCGAGCTAGCGTGGGGATTTGGTCGAGGTTCTGGACTGGCGCCCAGGGCAGGAAGGCCACGTGCTCTTGGGCGCACAAGTCGACGAGCGCCTCCGATGAGCGGTCGCCGGGGTTGTAGCGATTCTGGATGGACACGATCGGGGTCAGGGCTTGCGCCCGATGCAACTGATCATGGTTGACGTTGGACAGCCCGATGTGGCGGATCTTGCCCTCCTCCTGCAGGGCGACGAGGGCGCCGATCGAGTCCTCCAGCGGCACCGCCGGGTCGGGGCGATGGAACTGGTACAGGGGGATCTGGTCCAACCGGAGCCGCCGCAGGCTGCCCTCACATGCCTGACGCAAGTGCTCTGGCCGGCCGTCGGGATCCCACCGCCCAGGGCCTGGCCGTACGAGTCCACCCTTGGTGGCGACGACCAGATCGTCCGGATAGGGATGTAACGCCTCGGCGATGAGCTCTTCGCTCACGTCTGGGCCGTAGGCGTCGGCCGTATCAATGAAATTGACGCCAAGCTCGATTGCCCGCCGCAGCACGGCCCGAGCCTGGTCGCGGTCGGGCGGTTCGCCCCAGATTCCTCGACCAGTAATACGCATCGCCCCAAAGCCCAGCCGGTTAACGGTGAAGTCGCCACCGATGTCGACTGTCCCGGCGTCGGCGGCGCTCGTCCTGTTGGTCCCAGGCATTCGGGACTCCTTTCACTTGACCGGAACTCAGCCTGCCAGCAAGCGGTGTCAGCGCGGATACCGGCTGCATAAAGTTGCTGTGGCTGCCAGCTTGATCCTTGCAGCATGTAGTGCCGCTGAGCCGACCACCGCCTCTCGCTGACGGGCGACGTTCGGTCACAGCACGCGCGGCCGCGGGAGCGGAGCGGTCCCGCCTTTGGGCCAAGTGGCGTGAGGTGGAGCCGAAGTTGGACGCCTACGCGGCTCTACGTTCGTCTGAGACCGCCTTGGTGATCTTGGAGCCGCGGGCCGACGTGGGGCGATGAGATCGCGCGGCCATCGGGCCCCCTGACTACGTTGAGCACATGGACCAAGGGCTTGAGCGCATCCGGCGCTTCCAACGGGAAGCGGTGTCGTGACGAGGTTCGTGGTGTGCGGCGAGGCGCTGATCGACCTCGCTCCGGCGAGCGATACGGCGAACACGTTCAGCTCCACCTGGCACGCGCTGTCAGCGGGGGGACCGATGAATACGGCAGTGGCCCTGGGCCGTCTGGGGGCAGACGTCCACTTCCTTGGACGGTTGTCTCGCGACTCGTTCGGTGCACAGCTCCGCGGCCACATCCAGAAGGCCAACGTGACCTTGGATCTGATCACCGAATCCTCGCAGTCGACTTCAATCGCGGTAGTGAGCCTCGACCCGGCTGGGGTGGCCAGTTACACCTTCCACTTCGCGGGAACCGCGAACTTCGACTGGGAACCCGAAGACTTGCCTGTGCTCGACGCTACCGACTGGTTGCATATCGCCTCGCTAGCGTGTGTGGTCCGGCCCGGATCGGAGGTGCTGCTGGACTGGGCCCGGACCTGCCAGGCCGGGATGTCCTACGACATCAACGTACGGCCGACGGTCATCGCCGACCCCAAGGTGTACTGGGGGGAAGTTCAGCCCTGGTTGCGGGTCGTGGGCGAGCACCGAGGTGTGGTCAAGGCCAGCGACGCTGATGTTGCATTCCTGGCCACGTCAGACGGCGATGGCGCCGAACCGGTGGACGTGCTCGCCGGCTGGGTCGAGCAGTACGGCCTGCGGCTCGGAGTGCTCACCCTGGGCGCCGGGGGTGCGGTAGCCGTGGACCCCAATGGCCGCCGCACAGCAGTGCCTGGCTTCCCTACCGAGGTGGTCGACACGGTGGGCGCAGGGGACACGTTCATGGCCGGGTTCCTCGACGGCTACATCGGCCGTGGCCAGGACGTCGAGGCCTCGCTCGCGCGCGGCTGCGCGGCCGCCTCCATCGTCTGCTCCCGGCACGGCGCGGATCCGCCGACTGTCCCGGAGCTGGAGACGGTGCTGGGCACCCGAAGCTGATCAGGGTGAGCCCGTCGAGCCGGCGACCAGCCCATGGCGGCGACTGCATGGAGCTTTAGCTCGGGGCGACGATTACCTCTGGACCAGCCGCCGCCAACTCACGAACAAGATCGGGTTGGGCGTGCTCGTCGGTGATGATGAGATCGACCTCGGACACGGCGGCGAAGGAGCAGAACGAGTTCCGGCCGAGTTTCCCGGAGATGACCGGGACGACTCGCCGGCGGGCGGTCTGCAGCATCGCTCGTTTGGCTGCGGCCTCCTCAGGGTTCGTGGTGGTCAGACCCTGGCTGCTGGTCAGGCCGTTAACCCCCACAATGGCCAGATCGGCGCTCAGAGTCTTCAGGCGCCGGCTGGTCCACGGGTCCACGGCCGCCGAGGTGAGTCCGCGGATAGTGCCCGGGAGCGTCATGATGCGCAGGTTGTCGTGATGGGCCAGCAGCTGGGCGGCCGGCAGGTTGTTGGTGACCACGACCAGAGCCCGGTCTGTCGGCATCACCTGTGCGCAGACGAAGGTCAGCGAGCCCGAGTCGAGTACGACAACGCCGTCCTCCGGCAGCTCGGCGGTCACTCGCCGTGCGATCGCCACCTTGTCTTCGAACTGTTCGGCGTGGCGTGCCGTCAGTGCGATCTCGAATGGTGTGGTGGGCATCAGCTCAGCGCCCCCGCGGACCCGACGCAACACACCACGGCGCTCGAGCACGTCGAGGTCACGCCGGACCGTCTCGGTAGTCACGCCCAGACGCTCACTGATTCGCGTCACGGTAGCTCGCTGACCATCCACGTGGCGCAGCAACTCGGTGATCGCGCGTTGCCGCTCCGGCGGATACATCGGGACCGGCATCTGATTTCGTGCCCGCTACGGGCTCTGGCACCACACCTCCATCCAAACACAATCGGTCAATAATCAACGAAATTCCATCACCAAAAGGCTGGACCTTGGCGCATTGCCCGGTCTAGTGTGGCATCAGCAACGAAACGGATGCCTTTACGCAGACATTCGGCCAATCGCCCCACGTGATCCGCACGACAGAGAGAAGCCCTGTCATGACCACAACCACGCGACGCCGCCTGGGAATCGTCGGAATGGGGGTCAGCTTCACCCTGGCGCTCTCCAGCTGTGCCGGCTTCGGCAACCTGGGCACCGAGCCCGGAGTCACCACCGTGACTGTGGCCACGGTGAACAACCCTCAGATGCAAGACATGGCGCAGCTGTTGCCGGAGTTCAACAAACTCCACCCGGATATCAAGATCAACATGATCTTCATGGAGGAGAACGACCTGCGCAACGCTGCCACCAAGGACGTTGCGACCCAGGGCGGTCAGTACGACATCATGACGGTGGGTGCCTATGAGGTGCCAATCTGGGGTGCAAACCGCTGGTTGGTCGACCTCACCGACCTTGCGGCTAAGGACCCTACCTACGACGTGAACGACTTCTTCCAGCCGGTCCGCGACGGGGTCTCAGTCGATGGCCGGCTATACGCGGTGCCGTTCTACGGCGAGTCGTCGTTCCTGATGTACCGCAAGGATTTGTTCGAGCAAGCGGGCTTGACGATGCCGGAGCGCCCGACCTGGGATCAGGTCGCCCAATTCGCCCAGAAGCTCAAGGACCCGGCCGCGGACCGGGCCGGCATCTGCCTGCGTGGCAAGCCGGGATGGGGCGAGATGTTCGCTCCTCTGACCACGATGGTCAACACCTTCGGCGGCCAGTGGTATGACACGAACTGGACCGCTCAGGTGAACCAGCCCGGCTTCACCAACGCGGTGCAGTTCTACCTCGACACCCTCAAGGCCGGTGGTGAGGCCGACCCGGTCTCCTTTGGCTTCACCGAGTGTCTCAACCTCTTCAGCCAGGACCGTGCCGCGATGTGGTACGACGCCACGTCGGCAGCCGGCTCGGTGGAGTCGAGCGACTCCAAGGTGGCGGGCAAAGTGGGCTACGTGCGCGCACCAATCAAGGAGACCGAGAACTCGGGCTGGCTGTGGTCGTGGAACCTCGGGATCAACGCGGAGTCCGACAGCAAGGACCAGGCCTGGGAGTTCCTCAAGTGGGCGACGTCCAAGGACTACGCCAAGCTGGTCGGTTCGACTCTCGGCTGGTCCAAGACTCCTCCCGGAACCCGGAAGTCCACCTACCAGATCCCCGAGTACGTCCAGGCCGGCGGGGAGTTCGCCCCACTGACGGCCCAGATCATGTCCGAGGTGAATCCCAAGCAGCCGGGTGTCAAGCCGCAGCCGTGGGTGGGCATCCAGTACGTCACGATCCCCGAGTTCCAAGATGTCGGCAACCAGACCTCGCAGCTGATCGCGGACGCCATCGCGGGCCGAAGACCACTAAACGTGGCACTTAACCAAGGTCAGAAGATCGCCGAACGAGCCGGCGAGAACCAGAAGAAGGGCTGAGATGTCCACCACAGCCGAGACAGACTCCGACGATCGAGGCACCCCGCGGAGGGACGACCGGCCGGAAGGCCGCCAAGGTCGAGCTCAAAGGTCAGGACCTGGCCGAGCGGAAGTTCGCCCGGAAGCTGATCGCCCCGGCCCTCGTGGTCGCCGATCTTGATCACCCAGATTCCCTTCCTCGCCACGATCTACTACTCCTTCCAGGACTGGAACCTGGCCCGGCCCGAAGAGCGCTCGTTCGCCGGCTTCGACAACTACATTGCGGTGATCACCAATGGCGCCTTCATCCCGTCGGTGTGGGCCACGGTCCGGATCGTCGGTGGCTCGATGATCTTGTCGTTGCTTCTGGGCCTGCTGCTGGCGGTGCTGCTGGACCGCAATTTCAGAGGCCAGGCGCTGGCCCGCACCTTGTTGATCACCCCGTTCCTGGTGATGCCGGCTGCAGCCGCGTTGATCTGGAAGTACTCCTTGCTCGAAGTCAACACCGGCATGGTCAACTGGGGACTTGGTCTGATCGGCATCGACCCGATCGCCTGGAACACGGACCACCCGGCGCTCACGATCGTGTTCACCCTGACCTGGCAGTACACCCCGTTCATGATGTTGATCTTGCTGGCCGGACTGCAGTCCCAGTCCGCCGAAACACTCGAGGCGGCTGACGTGGACGGAGCGAGCACTCTTCAGACTTTCCGGTACATGACGCTGCCGCACCTGCGCACCTACGCCGAGCTCGCCATCCTGCTGGGCACCGTCTTCATGATCCAGGTCTTCGACCCGGTGAACATCATGACCAAGGGGGCCGGCAATACCAAGACCATCGCCTACCTGCTCTACGAGCGAGCCTTCATCGGCCAGCAGATCGGTGAGGCGGCAGCCTACGGCGTGATCACCGTCATCGTCACCATCGTGATCGCCACTGCGGCCCTCCGCACCATGTTCAATATCTTCACCGAGGAGGCGCGCTGATGTCCACCACCCTCCAGAGCACTCAGTCGCAGACCACTGAGCCGGCTCGGCAGGAGCTCAGGACCACCAGCCGGTTCACCCGACGCAAAGTGATCGGGTACCTCATCACATTGCTCACCTGGGTACTAGTGTTCTTGTTCTTCTTCCCCGTGCTGTGGATGATCGTGACCAGCTTCAAGACTGAAGGGCAGGCGGCATCCTTCCCACCCGAGTTCTTCTTCACCCCGACATTTGACCGCTATGCCGCCGTGTTCGACCGCGGCATGGGCTTGTACTTGCTGAACTCATTGTTCGTCGCGGTCCTATCGACCGTGGTCGTCATGCTGCTCGCCATCCCGGCGGCCTACGCCTTGTCGGTCCGCCCGATCGGCAGGTGGCAGGACGGCCTGTTCTTCTTCATCTCCACCAAGTTCCTGCCGGTAGCCGCCTCGATCATCCCCGTGTTCCTGCTGCTGCGGTCGGTCAACTTGCTCGACAATCTGTGGTCGCTCGGACTGCTCTACCTGGGCATCAACCTGCCTCTGGCGGTGTGGATGATGAGGTCGTTCTTCGCCGAGGTACCCCGCGCGGTGGTGGAGGCAGCCCAGATCGACGGAGCCAGCTATGGCCGTGAACTCTGGCGGGTGGCGCTGCCGATCGTCGCTCCCGGTGCTGCGGCTGCCGCGCTGATCTGCTTCATCTTCGCCTGGAACGAGTACTTCCTCGCGAACCTCCTGACCGCAGTCGTGGCCCGGACCACCCCACCCTTCCTTGGCAGCTTCGTCGACGGACGCGGCCAATTCCTTGCCATCTTGTCGGCCGCGTCGACGATTGCGGTGCTCCCGGTGATCGTCGCGGGCTGGATGGCCCAGAAGAGGCTGGTCCGTGGATTGGCCATGGGTGCGGTGAAGTAGGTGCGGGCCATCGTCTTTTCCGGCCCCGGCCAGTTCTCCCTGGAGGAGGTGCCTGATCCAGCACCGGGGCCGCGGGACGTTGTGGTCCGGGTCGAGGCTGTGGGGATCTGCGGCACTGACATCCACGTGCTGGACGGCGAGTTCGCGCCAACTGTCTTTCCGATCATCCCGGGCCACGAGACCTCCGGTGTAGTGGAGGCGGTCGGCGACGAGGTGACTGAGTTGGCCCCCGGCGACCACGTCTCGGTCGATCCGACCCTTACCTGCGGCGAGTGCTCGTTCTGTTCGGTCGGCCGGGGCAACCTGTGTGAGAACTGGAACGGTGCCGGCGTGGCCCGGACAATGGTTCGACCGCCGAGCTGATGGTGATGCCCGTCCGCAATGTGCACCGGCTGCACGACGAGGTCGACCTCGCGTTGGCAGCCATGATCGAGCCGCTGTCCTGCGCGATCCGCGGCTACGACCTATTGCCCCGGCGGATGGGCGAGCATTACTTGATCTACGGCGCGGGAACCATGGGCCTGATGATGGCCCAGCTCGCCCCGCGCGCGGGCGCCGCTTCGGTCACCGTGGTGGACCGCAACCCTGCCCGGCTCGACGTGGCCGAGGAGGTTGGCGTCACACAGGTGGCATTGTCTGCGGATGAGCTGCAGCGGCCGGGCGGCTGGGAGGTGGTGATCGACTGCACCGGGGTGGTGCCCGCCATCGAGGATGCGCTGAGCCGGGTGCGTCGGGGCGGCACCTTCCAGCAGTTCGGGGTGGCCCCGACGGACGCCAAGGCGTCGTTCTCCCCGTTTCGGGTGTACAACGACGAACTCAACATCACCGGTTCCATGGCGGTGCTCAACACGTACGGTCGTGCGGTGGAGCTATTCGCGGCTGGGGCGATCAGCGCCGAACGCATGGTTAGCCACGCCTTTGCCTTGGACGACTACGGCCAGGCACTGGACATGTTCCGTGAGGGCTCCGGTCGGAAGCTGCAGATACGACCGCAGAGCACCGAATCGGTGAAGCTGATCTAGCCCCCGGCATGGCAGGAGGTCGCGCGGCGCTCAACAACCCTGGTGCGGTGACTGCCCGCCACGACCTGATCATGCAATGGCTGGACGCGGACGGCAGGGTGGACGTCGTGGGTGCGGCCATCCGGCTCGGCGTCGCGCAGGAAACCGTCCGGCGTGACCTTCGCGTCTTGGAGAAGAATGGCCGGCTGCAGCGCGTCCATGGCGGAGCTCTACCGGTCGACGAGCATCATCCCTATCGCGACCTCGCGCCGTCCCGGGCCAGCGAGGGGAGCCACCTTGCCTTCGGCCGGCTGGTTTGGGCACACCTTCCTCGCCGCGGCACTCTGCTGTTCGGCGCCGGCAGGCTGACGCTGGCGCTGGCCCAGGTGATAAACGCCGACCCACCCACCGGCTCGGGGCTGACCGTCGTGACGAACTCGCTCGACGTCGCCATCGCGCTCGCGCCGATCCGGTGGGTATCGGTCTACAACATCGGCGGCACGGTCTCGCCCGTGACGCGAGCGCAAGAGGGTGACTGGGCGCTGCAGGAACTGGACCGCCTGCGGGTGAACGTGAGCGTGGTGTGCCCGGCAGGGATCACGATCGAATCCGGTCTTGGGCAGTCGACGCCAGCAGCGGCAGCGGTCTCGGCCGCCGAAATCTCCTGTGCTCAGTCGGTGATCGCCGTAGCCGAGGCGGATGCAGTCGGGCGGGCTGCCTTCGTGCAGTTCGCGACGCTGAAGGACATCGACCGGCTGATGGTCTCCGGACAACCGGACTCCGCCGCTCTAGAACCGTTCCGCGACCGGGGGCTCGAGCTCACTGTGGTGCCGGACGACACCACTGATGCCACTGAGAGGGCCATCCACCTATAGCCTGAACTGTGGTTCCCAAGAGAGCACAGACCTGGGCTCAGAACCATCTCGACCGCCCAATCGCCTCCATCACCCCGGTCTCCGGCGGTCGCACCGGCACCGTCTACAACGTCCGATTCTCCTCCGGCGACCCGGTCGTGCTGCGTTACCAATCGAAGGAAGATTGGGGTGAGCGAGGCCGCCAGCACATTGCCGCCGAATCAGCCGCGGCGCAATTGCTGGTCGGCTCACCACTGCCGGTGCCCAGGCTGATTGCGAGCGATCCGACCGGTGAAGAGACCGGCGGGTATGCCAACCTGACGACCTGGCTGCCCGGTGAGGTGCGGCTTGATCGGCTGTCCTCCGCCGCGATCGACCAGCTGGCGCGCGCCGCTGCGGTGCTGCATGCGACAGTCGTGCCGCCGGATGCGCGTCCCCGCCGGTTCGAGTTCTGGGTGCCTCCCCGACCCGCCGTGCCGGTCTGGGCTGGGAATCGTGACTTGTGGCGGCGGGCGCTCCAAATCTATGCAGGCTCCCACCCGCTACACCCTCCGGACTGGTGCATCGCGACTTCCATCCCGGCAACGTCTTGTGGGTTG
>CAWILN010000014.1:0-185495 GCA_963836855.1 uncultured Actinomycetota bacterium
CCGTTAATCGATCACGTCAAGGTAGTGCTAAGCGCTTCCAGCCCAAGTTGGTGAGGCGACGCGTCAGCAGCGGCTCGAGGCGCTAGTCACGGCGACGCGGGCCCGCTAAGCGTGACATTGGGGTCCGCGGCAGTGACGCGGACGGGAATGCCGTCATCTACTCGAGACAACAGCGTGCCCTGGTGTTCGACTCTGTCGCGCCCCACCGCAACGCCGAGGCAAGTCGATCTGCGGGTAGTGACGCGTTGGCATCCGCTGCGAGATAGCCCGCCAGAAACGCATCACCGGCACCAACAGTGTTGACGGCAGTGACTGCCGCGGTACGTCCGTATAATGTGCCGTTACCATCGACCAGGACCGCGCCGTCTCGACCGAGGCTGACCAATACGGTGCCCAGCCCGTTCGCCCGGAGCTGCTCGGCAGCGGCCGCCACATCACCGATTGTGTTGATCATTCGACCGGTTACCTCCGCCAACTCGTGCGCGTTCGGTTTTGCGAGTTGTGGCGCCGCGCTGAGCACTGTCTGGAGCGTCGATCCAGAGGTGTCTACCGCCACCCGCAGACCGGTGTTACGCGCTGTCCGCACTGCTTCGACTAGATCGCGTTCGGAGAACCCGTTCGGCAGAGTCCCACAGATCGCAAGCCAGTCTGGAGAACTGCAGGAATCGAGCGTGGCGCGAAGCAGTTCCGTGACCTCGTCGGAGGTCAGCGTGGGACCCGGTTCATTGATCTTGCTGCTCGTACCGTTCGCCTCGATCATTGAGAGGTTGGTACGGATGGTGCCGGTGATGGTCACTGTTCGGTAAGGCAAGCCCGCCGCGCCAAGCAGTTGGACTAGCTGCTCTCCGGCCGGACCACCAGACGGAAGCACCGCAAGAGCCGGGACACCGTGGCTGTGCAGCGCCAGCGCAACATTGATGCCCTTGCCGCTCGGCTCAACCAGCGTCGCAGTACACCGGTTGACCGCACCGCGGGTGAAGGTGTCAAGAAACAGGGTGCGGTCCAGGCTGGGATTGGGCGTAAGTGTCACGATCATGCGGACACCATTGGCTCCGGAAAGAACTCATCCAATTGGAGAACGCCCGCAGCCCGGCCAGCAAAGATTGCCGCCCCTCGGGCACCTGCCTCGTTGACGGGCGAGACTCCAAGAGTGCCGAGTCTGCGACGTTTCGCAGCCATGAGGGCCGCGCTGTGCGACCACCCACCCGTAACGATGATCGCTTGGTGCTGCCCCACGATGTCGGTCATTGAATTGTGCAGCTTGGTGACCTCTTCGGTGGTTGCCTCGACGACGGCACGCCAAAGCTCACCCGGCGTGACGCCATCACCGATGTTCCGCAAATGAACGGCATCAGTGCCAATACCCTCGACGCGGACCCGACCTTGAGGTGAGTCCAGGGCTGCCGCATCCAGCGCAGTGAGGCCGTCGAGGTCTACTCCCATCGCGTGGAGTACGCGCTGCATGGCGAGTCCACCCTCTGTTCCGGCGAGCAGCGACCAGCGCCCGGGCTGGATGCTCCAGTCCGTGGTGATTCCGGCGTTGGCCAGAGCACTGACTTGCTCGTCCTTCAGATATGCAGGAATGGTTCGGACGATTGCTTCGGCTGAGCCGCAGGAGTCGACCTCGTCGCCTTCCCCGGTGGCGCCCACGCCGACCGCGGCGGCCTGGTGATCATGACCGACAACCGTGAGGACAGCACCGCGCAGACGTGGGTGGGTATCAGAGCGCGTGATGTGGCCGACTGGCGTACCGGCCTCAACTAGAGGCGGCATCAGACCCGCTGCAGCCCCGGACCAGGCAATGCCCTCTGGCCACCAGTCACGGCGGGCCAAGTCGAGCCAACCGGTGCGACACGCGAGCGCAAGCTCAGTTACCTCGTCGCCGCCCAGGCCACGTACGATCCATTCCGCGATGTTGAACCGGCGAACCGCATTCGCCGCTGAAGGCACGTGGCGCAGCAGCCAACGATGCTTGGTGATGGCCCACTGTCCGCGGAGTGGCTTACCGGTTGTCGCGGCGAACGTGTCTGCGGCGATGTCGCGACGCAGCGCCTCGACCTCCTCATGGTCGCGGTTATCGTGCCAGGCGATGACCGGCGCAACGGGAATCCTGTCCCGATCGACAAGGACGCCGGATTCACCCATGCTCGTGATGCCAACGGCCGTGGCGCTGGTCGAGCCGGGCGTGGCGTCCAGCGCCGACCCGAGTGCTTCGATCGCACTATTGAGCAGCTCCTCGGCGGCGAGTTCCACGCCGTACGACGTGGTGATCCATGGCGTACGGGCGCGCCCCTCGCCGACTACCTCACCTTGATCGGTGAAGACAACTGCTTTTGCGGCCGAGGTTCCCACGTCCAGCCCTACGAGAAGTGCCACGTTCAGAACTTACGCGGGGGTGCCGGGGAGGGCGGTGATCATCCGCGGCCGGATGATGCTCGGAGTGAGCGATTGCATTCGATGGCAACATTCTCAGTATGGCGACAACAGACGCCGGACCAGCAGCACTCCTGATCGCTGGGCCGCCAGCCTCTGGCAAAAGCATGGTGGGGGCGTCACTTGCGAGGACGCTTGGAGCCGCTCTGATCGACCTGGATGTTGCGACTGAGCCTTTGCTCAGCGTCATCGGATCCCTTGTCAATGTCGACGACATTGACGATCCACGGCTGGCGACGCTCACGCGCGCTGACCGGTACGAGACCATCACCCGCCTAGCCGAAGACAACCTTCGCGTCGGAAACACCGTGCTGCTTGTCGCTCCTTTCACCGAGGAACGGAAGAATCTCCACGCCTGGGAAGAACTCGTTGAGCGACTTCACCGAGCAGCCGGTGGCGCCGTGACAATGATTTGGCTCTCTCTTAGCCGTGATGAACTGCTGCAGCGGATGCGTGCCCGCGGGGCGGATCGGGACGAGCCCAAGCTCAGTAGGGAGCAGAGATTTATCGATCAGCTCGACCTAGGACCACCAATCGGTCCGCACATTCCCATCCACGCTGTCGGTTCAGTCGATCAGATTGTGCTTTCGATCATCAACCAACTAACAGCCGACTTCGCCCTGCCATCGACGGCCTAGCGCGCAGGAGATATCACATGACCATAGAGACGAAAAACCGAAAGACTCTTGCGGATATCGCCTTGGGCAACGGCGTATTCGCCATTATCGCCATGGATCAGCGAAACACGCTCAAGCGCATGTTCAAAGCCGTTGACATCGACGCCAGTGAAGAAGACCTACGTGCAGCCAAGGCTGACGTTGCACGCGCCCTCACGCCGACGGCAAGCGCTATCCTGCTCGATCCGACCTATGGCGTTCCAGCGGTAACCGAAGCCCACGCCCTGGCGCCCCGCTGTGGTTTGCTCGTCGCTGCCGAACCGTCCATCCGGAACAGCTACAACGGCGAACCTCGCACGCATCGCGACCCGGAACTCGACGCGAGCTGGGTCGCGGCACAGGGCGGAGACGCCGTGAAGTTTCTGGTGCAGCTGCGCGCGGATCGGGCTAGCCCAGCCTCCAGCGAGCCCGATCTTGTGCGTGAAGTGCTGGATGTCTGCCGCGAGATCACCACCGACTGCAATTCGGAAGGTTTGCCCTCCGTTATCGAGAACCTTGTCTACGAGTTCCCCGGCGAACGGCTTTCCGGAAAGGCGCGGGAAGATGCGATCATCAGCGCCGCCAGCGCACTCGACGAGCTCGACATTGACCTCCTCAAGCTGGAGTATCCCGGCTCGCCGGAGGCCTGTCGGCGCCTGGCGGACGCTTTGCACCGCCCCTGGGCTGTGCTGTCGGCCGGAGTCCCATTCGAGCAGTTCAGTGATGTCCTCAAGATCGCATTCGACGAAGGTGGAGCCTCTGGGTTCATCGCCGGCCGATCAATCTGGCGGGAGGCTCTTCCGCTTAACGGCATGGAACGTCAACGCTTCTTGGACAGCGTCGCTCGTCCTCGCCTGGACGACCTTGTGACGGTGGCCAACGAGCGCGCCCGCCCGTGGACCGACGCCACGAGATAGCGCCACACAGCTCAGTATTGTCACCGGTGACAGCTTCATAACAGTTCTCTGTCACCGGTGACATAAGTGGCGTCGTTGGCCTAGCAACAGCTACCAACAAGTCCCGGAGTGACGCTTGCTGACGAATCACCCGTCCGACCTTGGTGCGTACCAATTCGGCGTCGTCCCTTGACAGGACGACCGAAGAGAGCGAAAACATGAAACCAAGACGCAGACGATTGCACGCCATCACTTCCAGTCGTCTGCAGTGCTCCCGTTAATCTCCTATTCACCGACCCTTGTCATCAGCTATCGAGGTGGTCCCAGAAGATGACGACACCTAGTACGCCCCTACCCCAGGCACCGCCGAAAACAGGCACGCCCATCCTGGAAGCTCGCGGACTGAGTCGAAGCTTTGGTCACGTGCGTGCCCTGAACAACGCCGACTTCGACATCTACCCAGGTGAGGTTGTCGCGCTCATCGGCGACAACGGTGCGGGTAAGTCAACCATGGTGAAGGCCTTGACCGGCAACCTCGAACTGGATTCGGGGGAGCTGTTCTTCGAGGGCAAGCCCGTGACGATCACCAGTCCCGAGCAGGCATCTGCGATGGGCATGGAGGTCGTCTATCAGGACCTGGCGCTGGCCCCACACCTCAACCCCGTCCAGAACATGTTCCTGGGCCGGGAGATCCCTCGAAAGGGCATCCTTGGCGCATTGGGTTTCATGGACGAGAAGGCCATGCGGGCAAAAGCGAAGGCGGGCTTCGAGGAACTCGGAGGTACGGTCCGGTCATACACAGCTCCGGTAGGTGCGATGTCCGGAGGGCAACGTCAACAGATCGCCATTGTGCGCGCGATTAGTTGGGCTAACAGACTCGTGTTCCTCGATGAGCCCACTGCTGCCCTCGGCGTGGTGCAGACCAAGAACGTTCTCGACACTATTAAGCGGGTACGCGATAAGGGCATTTCAGTGGTGTTGATCTCCCATTCCATGCCCGAAGTGCTGGAGGTAGCTGACCGGATTCAGGTCATGCGACTGGGCACCCGAGTGGTCACGCTGCCCTCTGAGGGCACCACGGTCGAACAGTTGGTCGGCGCCATGACCGGCGCCTTGGACTTCAGCAAGGAGGAACTCGCATGAGCGTTATCACTCCCCCAGACGATGCGGCCGTCGACGTCGTAGATGAACCCCAGCAATCGCTGATCAAGCGGATAACCAGCCTGCAATCGGTATGGATCCTAGGCGTCCTTGTGGTGATCGTCGCGTTCTTCAGCGTCACCGCAGGCGAGAGGTTCTTTTCCACCAGCAACTTCTCACTTATCTCGCAGAACATTGCCGTCTGGGCCGTTCTCGGGGTTGGCATGACATTCGTTATCATCACCTCTGGTATCGACCTGTCGATCGGATCGGTGCTCGTCTTTTCCTCAGTGGTCTCTGCACTCGTGATGCAGAGGATCGGTGGCGACGGTTGGGGAACTGCTGCCATCGGCATAGTGGCCGCGCTCGTCACTGGAGCTCTCTGGGGAGTGTTGAACGGGTCCTTGATTGCCAAGGCGAAGATTCCGCCCCTGATTGTCACTCTGGGAACGCTCTCGATAGCCCTAGGGCTGGCCCAGGTGATCACCGGTGGTATTGATATCCGGTCGGTTCCGGAGGCGATGACCGACTTCAGCACCTACATCAAGTTCCTCGGCATTCCAGCGCTGCCGTTCGTCGCACTCGTCGTGGTGATCATCGGCGGAATCGTCTTGCACAAGACCAAGTTCGGTCGCTACACCTACGCCATCGGATCCAACGAGGAAGGCGCCCGCCGGGTAGGTGTCCATGTCTCCCGCCACCTGATCATGATTTACGCGCTGATGGGACTGCTTGCCGGACTGGGCGCCGTTCTAGCCCTCGCCCAGTTCGGCACAACCACGATCGCCGGACAATCACTGACGAACCTGAACGTCATTGCAGCAGTTGTCATCGGCGGGACTTCGATTTTTGGTGGTGAGGGCTCCATCTTCGGTACTGTCGTCGGCCTGTTCATCCCCGCTGTTCTACAGGCCGGATTCGTGATCATCGGCGTACAGCCCTTCTGGCAGGGAGTTGCCGTCGGCGCCGTACTGATCGCGGCCGTCTGGGTGGACCAGTCCCGTCGTGCCGCCGCCTTACGTGGTGGCGCACACGTCAACCCAATCCTCGCCCTGTTCCGTCGCAACACCTAAGCATCGAACAAGTGAAAGGAACACCAGTGAACCGCACCACCGCCCTCACCGCGGCCGGGCTGCTCCTCGTGGCGCTGCCCCTGGCAGCATGTACGAGTTCCAAACCGGCTGAACCTGCACAGCAAGGACAGCCAGCAGGCGGCGCGACCGCCGCACCGACCGCCGCCGCCTCGTCGATGGCGGCACCAGCCAAGGCGAGTAAGAACTACAACCTGCAGTTCATCCAGGGAGTGGCTGGCGACGAGTTCTACATCACCATGCAATGTGGCATGCAAGCCGAGGCGGCCAAACTCGGCGTCTCGGTCAAAACTCAAGGAGCGCAGAAGTTTGACCCAACCCTGCAGAAGCCGATTCTCGACTCGGTCGTCGCCTCCAAACCGGACGCCATCCTGATCGCACCCACGGACGTGACGGCGATGCAGGCACCTCTCAACCAAGCAGCTGAGGCGGGGATCAAGATCGTTCTCGTCGACACCACCGTGGAAGATCCTTCGATTGCCGTTTCGGCGATCGCATCGGATAACGAGGGCGGCGGCCGGGCAGCCTTTGAGGCCATCAAACAGCTCAACCCGAACGGGGGCAAGGTGATGGTCATGTCGGTGAATCCCGGCATTTCGACCACCGATGCACGGGCGAAAGGCTTTGAAGACGCCGTCAAGGAAGACCCGAAGTTCCAATACCTCGGCGTCCAGTACTCCAAGAATGAACCGGCCATCGCAGCTAGCCTGATCGGCGCCGCGCTACAGAAGGATCCTGACCTCGTCGGCGTCTTCGCCGCCAACCTGTTCTCCGCAGAAGGCACCGCCACCGGTGTACGCCAGGCTGGAAAGCAGGAGCAGGTCAAGATCGTTAGCTTCGACGCCGGCCCAAACCAGGTTAAGGCTCTCAAAGAGGGGACTGTTCAGGCCCTGGTAGCGCAGCAGCCGGCATTGATTGGTCAGTACGGCATAGACGCTGCCGTGACCGCTTTGGAAGGGGGCCAAGCCACGCCTAAGGTCCAAACCGGCTTCGAGATCATCACCAGAGATAATGTCGACGGCGAGGGAGCTGCCGCGATCTACAAGTCCAGCTGCTGACCTTGACAGGTGGGGGTCGACGACACGTCGGCCCCCACCTAAATTAGGGGCCTAGGGTGGATAGATCACTCTCCGGAAAGGTTGCGGTCGTCACCGGCGCCTCCTCTGGAATCGGACTTGCAACGGCACGAGCACTCGCCGATGCTGGCGCGCTCCTCGTCGTAGCCGCACGATCGAGCGAAAAACTGGAGCAGGCGGCACGCGACTTGGGCGGTGCGACCACAGCTGTCCCGACCGATGTCACGTCGACAAAAGAAGTGGATGTCCTCCTCGATAAGACGATTGAACTGCATGGGCGCATCGACATCCTGATCGCCAACGCCGGCATCTACGCCGGCGGCGACTTCGTCGCACATGACGTGACGCAGTTACTGCAACTCCTTGACACCAACGTTGGCGGCGTCGTCCGCGCAATCCATGCGACGCTGAAGTACATGATCGCCGCCGGAACTGGCGACATTGTCGTCACGAGCTCCGTCTCCGGACATCAGTCGATCCACTGGGAGCCGGTGTACTCCGCGTCCAAGCACGCCGTACAAGCGTTAACTCATGGCCTGCGGCGGCAACTGATCGGAACGGGCGTTCGAATCGGCGCAATCGCGCCAGGCGTCGTTCTAAACGATCTATGGCAGGTCACAGACGCTGCGGCGGTCGCCGATGGTGTCGCTGCAGGAACGGGACTGACATCGGAGGATGTGGCCGATGCCATCTTGTACATGTTGACATTGCCGCGTCACATCAACATCCGAGACCTCGTCATGCTCCCGATCAATCAAGAGATCTAGGACCGCAGGTGCCTTACGTCATTCTCAATCGTTGCCGGCGTCCCGCAACGTGACGCGCGCTAGGGCGATCCGGCGGACCTGCTCATCGTCGCGAGTGTCGATACGTTCCGCGCTTTCATCTGTCATCGGAACAACGCTTCCCAAGCTGAGTGTCGCAGCCAAAACACGACTGACCTTGTCTGCCATCTCCGTCAGCTGCAGCACCTGCCCCGCACTAGAGCCGAGGGCAACCATGCCGTGGTTTCTTAGGTAGATCACTCGCGGCATGCCCCACTGACGTGCATGTTCTGCTAGCCGGGCACGTACCTCTCGGGCCAGCACTACGCCCGGGTCCGAATAGGGAACGAGCAACGCGCGACGCCCTATCACAACCACCTGGTCCGGAAAGATTGGCGGTCCGGCAAGTACATCCGCACGATCGGAGCACAGCAGGGCGTTCACAGACTCCGGGTGAGTATGGGCCACCGTCGTGGCACCGGCGTCCACGACACACACCACGTGCAGCAAAGCCTCCACCGAGGGGCGCATGCCTAGCTTGCTTTCTACTTCGTCGAAGTAACGCGCCACTTCGGCGTCGCCGGCTTCTGAATCGTCGACGATCTCGGACAGCCGTCTCAAACTGACCATGACAAAGTCCTCCGCCGATGCGTGGCGGAGCGACCGTCCGGTGGCCTTGACCGCGAGTTGATCTTCGGCGACTCGCTGGGAGGTATTGCCTTCGGCCAAGATCGCGAATCGGCGCCAAGGTTCACCGAGTATGCGGGATAGCTGGACCAGCTCCGTAAGGTCGTGCGCCGCAGTCATGCATTGCTCCGGTGAGTGGGCACGATGCTGTCCAGGTGTTGCCAGAAGCGTCGTACGGATTCATCGTTGGACGGCGTCAGCAATCCCGCGCGTGAGCTTCGCTGCAATACTGCCTGCGCCTCGGCTTCCTCCGACAGACTCCCAACCGCAACAGCTTGAGCGGCCAGGCTGCCGAGCGACGTTGCCTCGACCGGTCCGAAGCGCAGGGACCGCCCGCAGGCGTCAGCGGTGAGCTGGCGCAGGAGGGGGTTCAGTGACCCGCCTCCGATCATGTGGATTTCCTGCACGCGTTGGTCCGTCAGCTGCTCGCAGAGATCGATTGTGCGTCGGTACGTGAGCGCAAGACTCTGCAGGATGCATCGCGTGACTTCTGCAGGTGTCTCGGGGGCCGCCATGCCCGAGGACGTGCACTGCATCCGCACTGTGCGTAAGACGTCTTCGCTGGAGACGAGCTCCGGAGAGCTGACGTCGAAGGCTGCTTGCTGGGGACCAACTGCCGCCGCGTCATGCAAGAGCCTCCCGATCGCGACGCTCCTGCCCTCGCCCTCCCACTGACGCATGGCCTGTTCCAGCAACCACAGTCCCGTGAGATTACGCATGAAGAGCGTCGTCGTGCCTAGTCCCGCCTCGTTCGTAAAGCCGGCAGCCAACGCGTCAGGTGTGACGATCGGCGCATCCAGCTCGACGCCCACGAGCGACCACGTGCCCGACGACACGAAGGCGGTTCCGGGGCGACCTGAGATTGCCGCGACCGCCGAAGCGGTGTCATGCGACGCCACGAGCACAAATGACCATTGCTTGCGGGCACCGATCTTCGCCGCAAGCTCCGCGCCGAGCCTGGCAATCACAGTGCCGTTGTCCACGACGGGCGGAAAGACCGAGGCGTCGACCCCGACAGCGTCCAACAAGCCCATGTCCCAGGTGCCTGTGCGAAGGGAGACAAGGCCCGTGGTGCTGGCTATCGATCGCTCGGCCGTGCGGACACCGGTCAACAGCGCACACCACAGATCAGGAACAAGTAGTGCTCTGACCCCCTCCGATTTGGTGGCGGCGCCCGCGGAATCCACGATCTTGCGGATGCGAAACACAGTGTTGATGTGCTGCGGAAGTACGCCGGTACGTGCGAAGAGCTCTTCGGCTCCTAGACGATCGAGCAAGGGCTGTGAAGCCTCCGGGCCCGCAGCGCGGTAGTGCTGAATTGGAGCCAGCAGCCTGTTGTCGTTGTCCAAGAGCCCGACGTCCACACCCCAGGCTGTCACACCCATGCTGCCGGCGGCACCATCCAATTCAGCGGCGGCACGTTGGAGACCAATAAGGGTCTGTGAAAAGAGATCCTCAGCGTCCCAATGCTGTTCCTGACCGGATCCTGATGGCTCGTTGCGGAATCGATGCACCTCAGCCACCTCGAGGCGGCCGCGCACAAGTCGTCCCACAACAACTCGGCCGCTTGTGGCGCCCAGGTCGACGGTCACATAGCCGTTCATCAACCGTCACACAGCTGTATAGGCACCATCGAGGACAATGCTCTGGCCCATCAGATAGGAAGACTTTGCTGAGCACAAGAACACCACTAGCGCTTCAAGATCAGCGGGTTCGCCCATGCGTCCAGCCGGAATCATGTTCCTCCACCGCTCGGCAAGCTCCGGATTGGCGGTCGTGAACTGGCGCGTCATCTCTGACAGCATGTAGCCGGGTGCGATGGCGTTGACGCGAATCCGTATCGGCGCCCACTCAACGGCCAGCGCCTTGGTCAGCATCTCTACGCCAGCCTTCGATGCGTGATACGACGCTTGATGTTGCGGAAGGTTCACGACTCTTGCTGACATCGACGAGACGTTTACGATTACGCCTCCTTTCTCGGCTGCCTTACAGGCCCGCGCTAGCGCCTGACAGCACAGGAACGTACCCGTCAGATTGATGTCGATCACCCGCTGCCAGGACTCTTTAGAGACATCGATGCTGTCTTCCCAGACCGTGATGCCGGCGGCATTGATCAGAATGCTCGGCGACCCGAGCGTGCGAGTGACTTCAGCGAACGCCGCAGCGACGCTGCGGTCATCGGTGACGTCTGTTACCACACCCAGGCTTTCCACCATCAACTCGCGCTGAACCGTTTCTGCACTGTCCTTGACGTCCGCGAGCACGTCGAGCAGAGCGATCTTGACTCTCC
The DNA here is from genome assembly GCA_963836855.1 of uncultured Actinomycetota bacterium. Taxonomy (GTDB): domain Bacteria; phylum Actinomycetota; class Actinomycetes; order Propionibacteriales; family Propionibacteriaceae; genus Microlunatus. The sequence goes on from CAWILN010000014.1 coordinate 11,034, forward strand.
ACCTCGCAAGTGCTTGGGCCATGGTGAGCCCGAGTCCACGAGCTCCGCCGGTGATCACCGCAACCTGGCCTTCTAAATCCTCAAACACCTTCGTCCATCCCATCTGTGCGCTTTACGTCTTGTTGATAGCCGGCGTCCACATGAAAGCACGGTGTGCCCCAGCCCACGACGCGGCCACGATGCGGAAGTCGTCAGGACAGTTGATCTTGAGTGCGACATGACATTCGTGTGGGACGCGTGAGCTCCTTGATGGAGCGGTCAACGCGCACGTCGGAGTCGCTGCGTTCAACGTAATCACGCTTGAGCATGCAGAGGCAATCGCGGCCGGGCCGGCGATCTTGCAGGTCATCTAGAACGCGGTGAAATTCCACGCTGGGCGGTGCGGCCGCTCGCGACAACGCTCCAGGAGAGTGCTCGGGCAGCCCCCGTGGACGGCGCCGCACCATGACGACTGCTGCCTCACCGACACGCAGCAGCACGAGCCAAGCCGGGAAGCGCCGGGGCGGCTTGGCGGCCCGAGATTCGGCGAACACGGGTAGCCATTTCGCGCGCCCAAAGCGATCCCGCCGAAGTCGGTGACGGTGACCGCTTCATTCTCCAGACTTGGTCACGGGTTCATCACGTAGGTGCCGGAGAGCGCCTTGACCTGCTCCCACACCCGCTCGAAGCGGCCAGTGTCGATGACTGGTTTACGCACATTGGCCAGTGCCCACTGCTGTTGAGCCTCGGTGGAGGACGCCTTGCCATGCAGCTCGACCGCGAGGGCCGAGAAATCCCGGACAAAGCCCTCGAAGATCGTATCGAGCAGGTCGGGGTCAAGCCCGGTCAGTTGGGCCTGCTCGAGGATCAGCTGCGCATACACGGTCAGCGTGAACAGCTGTCCAAGCACCAGCCGGAAGTCCAGGTCCTGCTGTTGCTCGGCGTCGGGCGCCGCGGTCCGCAGCAGGGTCGTGAAGCCATCCGCCTGCTCCCAGAACCGTGCGACGTTGGGCAGCTCGGCGTACGGCTCGAAGGCGAGTCGCCAGTCGGCGAACCTGACCTCGCCCAGCCCGCGCGCCGGGCCCTGGCGGAACAGGAACTCATCGTCGACCGGGTCCTGCCGGGTCGGCACTACTGGCTGCTCGGTCGGCGCGAAAAGGTAGTTCGGCATGAACTTCAAGATCAGCGCGAGATTGACATGCACCGTGCCCTCGAGCTTGGCCAGCGCACCGACGTCCTTGCCCGCGCCGCGGAAATAAGTGTCGCGCTCGAATCCCTTAGCGGCGATGACATCCCACAGCAGCCCGATGACTTTCTCACCCTCAGTGGTCACCTTCATCTTGCTGACCGGGTTGAACAGCAGGTACCGGCGATCCCGCGGGCCGGCCGACCGGAAGTAGTCGATCGCGCGGTCACCGAAGGCCTTCATCGCGATCAGCCGCACGTACGCGTCCACAAACGACCGGCGCACATGCGGAAAGTCGGTGACCCGCCTGCCGTACAGGACGCGATTGTGGGCATGGGTGACCGCCTCGTACATCGCATGCTCGCACATGCCGACTGAGGCGAACCCGATGTTGAACTTGCCGACGTTCACCGTGTTCAACGCGGCATCGAAGGCCGCCTGCCCGGTCTGCAGCACATCCTGCGCACGTACCGGATAGTTCTCCAACCGGAACTCCGACACGAACATCTGCGCCTGCACGATGTTCTTGACCAGCCGGTAGTTCTCATGCTCGCTGTCCGCCGCGAAGAACACATACCCATCCGGACCATCAACATCCGACCGTCGGCCAAACACCGAGACCATCCGGGCCACATTGCCGTTGCCGATGTAGTACTTGCCGCCCGTGGCTCGGAAACCGCCCCCTCCATCGGGGGTTAACACCATATCGGTGGTGTAGATGTCGGCCCCGTGTTCGCGCTCCGACAGCCCGAACGCAAACACCGCACCATCGTCGAGCCACTGCGCCGCCCGCCTGCGGGCCCAAGCGTTGTCGCTCTGCCAGATCGGCCCCAAACCGAGGATGGTGACCTGCCAGGCATACCAATAGTCCAGGCCGTAGAAAGCCAAGATCTCACTGAACGCCGAGATCCTGCTGGTGTCCCAGCGCTTGTCGAGGTCGCCGTTCGCCTCACGCGCCTGCGTGCCCATCTTCGCGAACAAACGCTCCTTGGCGACCAACTCCAAGAAGTCTGCATACCAAACACACTCGCGGTAGTTCCGAACAAGCGTTTCCTTGCCCCGGTGCTCGAACCAGTCGATGGTCGCCCTGAGCAGGGCTCTGGTGGCGTCGTCGAAATGGGACGGGTCGTAGGTGTGCGGGTTGAACAGCAGCGACTCGGCCTCGCGGTGTTGTCGTCTCGTGTCGACCTCGCCTGACGTCTCCATCTTCGCCTCCTTGCACTGGTGCCGAACCTTGACGCTACGCGCCCACCGTCGTCGCAGCCGGCCAGGGATGCCGCGCTTGTCCGCCGTTGAGTACGACCCCGAGGCCCAGTGCGGCAGGTAGCCGCAAGCCCAGCGATGTCGCGGATTCGCGAGGTCACCTCCGGGGCGAGCCCACTTCGTCGTCGCGGCTGGCGATGACGTCGTCTGCGGTGACGCGGGTATTGAGCGGCCCCTGGGGTTGACCAAGCAGATGACCGCGCGGTCGGTCAGTCTCGATCGGGGCAGGATCGCTCGCGGGAGAGCCCCGCGTAGCTTTAGGCCATGAAGGCGGTCGTCTTGACCCGGACCGGCGGTCCGGAGGTTCTCAAGGTCCAGGAATGGCTCGACCCGCCAGTGGCAGCAGGCGAGGTCCGGATCGCAGTGCGGGCCGCGGGACTCAACTTCGCCGACACCATGGCGCGGGTAGGTTTCTACCCCGCAACACCAAAGACGCCATGTGTCCTGGGCTATGAGGTGGCCGGCGAAGTCGACACGATCGGCGCGGATGTCAGCGGGTTTGTCGTCGGGCAGCGAGTGATGGCCGGGACCCTGTTCGGGGGTCAGGCCGAGCTGGCCACCGCTCAGGCCCGAGATGTCATGCCGATGCCAGACAATCTCAGCTTCGAGGAAGGCGCGGCGTTCTGCGTTAGCTACGCCACGGCGTACGCCGCGCTGATCATCATGGGCGGCCTACGCGCGCAGGGCCGCGTACTCATCCACTCGGCCGCCGGTGGCGTCGGGACCGCCGCGACCCAGATCGCGCGCAACGCCGGTGCGGAGATCTTCGGCACCGCATCGGCGTCCAAGCACGGCGCCATCCAGGCTCAGGGGGTGCACCATCCGATCGACTACCGCAGCCAAGATTTCAAGGCCGAAGTTCGCAGGCTCACCGACGGTGAGGGTGTCGACATCGTGATGGACGCCATTGGACCAGGCTCGTTCCGCAAGGACTACCGGATCCTCCGGCCGGGCGGCCGACTCATCATGTACGGCCTGTCGGAGGCTCTCAACGAAAACGGTCGCAACCTACGCGCCGCCCTGACCAGCCTGCTCCGCTCGCCGACCTCGACCATGCCCTGGTGGAATGCGGCCCGGCTGCTGAACCAGAATCGTGGTGTCTTCGGTCTCAACCTGCTGAGCTGGTGGCGGCGGGAAGGTGGCATGGACAGGATCACAAAACCGCTGCTCACAGATCTGGGCGCTGGCCGCCTGGCGCCCGTCATCGCCAAGGACCTTTCCCTTCGAACGCGCCGGCGACGCTCACCAATTCCTCGCCGAACGTCGCAACATCGGCAAGGTCGTCCTCACCCCGAGCTGAAAGCCGCCGACGCCGGTCATTAAACGAACAATGTCCCGGGTCGCTGACACACTCTGACCGTCTGGTCGATATCTCTCGGCGAGTAGAACAACAGAAGCAACGGAGGTGCAGCCGGTGGAACTGGAACGGGCTCGATCATTACTGGAGGCGGAGCGTGCGCAGGTGCAGCGGTTGCTGGCCGATCTCGGCACGGACCAGACAGATGACCATGTGGCCGAACGCGATGCGTCTGATCCGGCGCAGCCATTGGCAGAACAGGGCGTCGACGACGCCGTGGCCGCCGGCCTGTGGTACCGGCTTGCGGCGCTCGATCGGGCTCTCCGACGGGTCGAAGACGGCAGCTACGGTCGCTCGATCCGCAGCGGTGCGCCCATCCCGGATGAACGCCTGGAGGCAGACCCGGCGGCCGAGCTCACCGTCCAGGAGGCCGCCGACGATCAAGCGGCGGATCGATAAACAGGCGGCGAGCTAGTCGAGCGCCTGCCCGTCGCCGACTGCAGTTCTGTCACGGCACTAGCAAACCCCAATAGCCCACCCAGCCCAGGAGAACCGCGCCCGCAGGCACCAGGATCAGCCGATGATGATCGGTCCGGTCGGCAGGGCGGCGGGAACGCCACCATCTGACGGCAATCACGATCGTGCAAACGCCGACAGTGGCGGTTGACCCCTGGAGCAAGAGCCACGGGATCGGACGACCCACGACCACGGGCCCGATGACATTCGCGGCCGTGATCATCAAGAACAGCAGGTAAACCGGGAGGCCGAGCGTGGTGGACAAGCCGGCGGCAACAAGCAGGCGTTCGGTGCCGCCCAACCCAGGGGCCATGGAACGCCTGCGGATGCGACTTACCAAGCCAGCGAGGGGGTAGAAGGCGAACGCCATCGTCAGGGTCAAGATAAAGCCGACGTGCATCAAGGCCGCTGCGCCGCTCAGCGGAGCCAGCACTGGCGGCGGTGTCTCGGTGGTCGGTGGGGTGCCGAGTCGCGACGGCTCGGTGCGTGCGAGGTCGTCGAGCCAGTGGCGCTCGTAAGCCCCGTAGTCGGCCGGTAGTGACGTGATCCGGTCGAAGCCGCCGTCCGCGGTGAGGTTGAGGTTATGGCGGACGCCGCTGATGAATCGCATCGTGTAGCGGGTGTTACCTCCGCGACGGAGTGCTTCCTCGATGGCCGTGCTGCTCTCCCGGGGGAGGGCGACCCGATCAAATTCACCCCATTCGGCGAGCACCGGCTGCCGTACCTGTTGCCAGGCCGGGACCGGGTCGAAGTTGGCCTCGGGGAACAGACCGGCGCTGATCATCGTTCGAAGCGCGGTGATCTCCAGGGTGTGCGGCAGCCCGGCGCCTACGCCCGCGCGTCGGAGGAACTGGTCGTAGCCCCACGCGGTCTGCACCGCTGGAGTCACCCCGATCGCGCCAACTGTGATCACGAACTTGACCGCACTCGACCTACGGCAGGCGAGCGGGGCGACGTAGGCTCCTTCCGATTGGGCCCACAATCCGAGGCGAGATGGGTCGACGTCGCTTCGGGTCGCCAACAGTGCCACCGCCGCGACAGCATCGGCGGCGAGTAGGTCGTAGTCGCGCCGCAGAAGGCTGTAGCCGACCGTCCGTTTGTCGTACATGAGCGTGATGACGCCGTGCCGGGCGAACACTTCCGCGGCCGGCTGGAGCTCTTGCCGGCCGCGGTGCCCCGCTCCCTCCAGCATGACCAAGGCTGGTCGACGTTTCCCGGTCGGTCTCGGCGCCACCACGATCCCGTGCAGGATCACACCCCCGCCGCCGACTAACGTCACGTCGGTGGTCGTCACGGGCTCCGGCTCGGCGGATGCTGGTGCAACAGGGGCACCCACGGCTGCGAGGAGGATGGCCAGGAGCCAGCCGATGCACACCCGCCAACCCCGGGGCTTGACTGAGCTGCTGGTTCGCCCAAAGGACGGTCGGCGATCCGCTCGCGGCTCCAGTGCTGTCCAATGGTGCATTCCGTGCCGCTGCACCGTAATGATGTCTGACAGCCGGTTCTCCACGATGACCCGAACTCCCTCGCCACGAGCTGCCCGCAGAGTGCGGCCGGGATAGCCGGCGTCGTATCGGCCCTCATTGCAGCCCGCCAGCGCGAGGGTGGGCATGGCAGGCAGACCAGCAAGCAAGCTGCGGCGGCTGAGGCGGGTAGACATTGCAGTTTTTCCGTGGTCGGGCGAGTCAGACGCCCACAACTTTAGGAATCAGGGCGGCGGCAACCCACTCGCTGCAGGCGACAGTTCGGATCGCTTTTCGACGTACCCGGGATCAGGGTCCTGCCGGGTGATCCCAGGTGCCGGGCGCGAAGGTGTGCCGAGGCACGGGTATCACTGAGACCATGACCGAGCTGATCACAACTCGTAACCTCGACCGATAGGGTCGCCGGGGCTGCCGTGGACGCCGCCCGCTCGGGACTTCGCCCGAGCTAAGCGGCGATCCCCACCCGGAGCTGGGAGTGACTACCTGGAGCTCGGGGTCAATGTAGGATCCGGATCTGTACGGTCAGGTCGCAGCTGCCGACGGCACCGTCGAAGTAGGGTCGGAAGGTGGGCACATCAGGAGAGGCTCCGGACGACTCCAGCCTCGCCCCGGTCCTCGACGAGGCGGCGTTCCTGATGCTTTACGAGCGGCTTCGGGACTCGGCCAGCTGGGGTCGGGACGACCGGCGGGGGGCACTGAACAACCTCACCACGACGCGGGTGGCGCAGGCAGCGAAGGAGATTCGGTCGGGTCGGACCGTAAGCCTTGCAGCAGCGGTGGAGAACGAGGTGTCACTCGACAACCCCGATCCCTGCCAGCACCGGATGACCGGGCCATCAGAGCCCGAAGTCGGCTCGAGCCTGCAATTTGCTCTCGATAGGTTGGCCATGAATATCCACGGCAACGCCGACAGTCACCTCGACGCGTTGTCCCACGTTATGTATCAGGGCACCTTGTACAACGGCGTGCCGGCGGACAAGGTCGGTGTGTCCGGCGAGCTGTCCCTCGACGTCGCTCGCGACGGGATCGTCGGGCGAGGTGTGCTACTCGACATCCCACGCGTCGAAGGTCGCCGATGGCTAGAGCCGGGGGAATCTGTGACGGCCGAGGCGCTGGCCGCTGCGGAGACGGCGCAAAACGTTACAGTCGGGCCGGGTGACCTGCTGTTCGTCCGGGTCGGTCACCGGCCACGGCGCGACCACTACGGGCCGTGGGACGCGACGCAGGCTCGTGCCGGGCTGCACCCCGCCGCAATGCAGTTTCTGGCCGAACGCCGGGTTGCCCTGCTTGCCAGCGACGGCAACAACGACACCGCGCCGAGTGTGGTGGCAGGGGTGGGGTTTCCGGTGCACGTGCTCGCGATCCACGCGATGGGCATGCAGCTCCTCGACTACCTCCATTTCGAGGCGCTGCTGGCTCTCTGTGAGGAGCAGGACCGCTGGTCCTTCATGTGCGTCATCGCGCCGCTGCGCCTTCCGGCTGCCACAGGTTCGCCAGTCAACCCGATAGCGATCCTCTGACGAAACTGGTGGGTGCGAACAGCGCCCAGACGCCGACGATCGCCTGAAACACCTCGAGGATCACTAGCCACGCGCGCATCGCTAGGGATGTGGTGCGCACCTCTCCACGTTCTTCTCGTCACATCCCAGGGACTTCGCGGGTCTACCTTGATGACACCCTGCGCGGGAGGAACGTGACATGGATCAGCAGGAATGGCTCGCCCGGCAGTTCGAGGATCACCGCCCCCGACTGCGGGCCGTCGCCTACCGGATGCTCGGGTCGCTGAGCGATGCTGACGACGCCGTTCAGGACGCCTGGCTGCGCCTCAGCCGCACGGACACGAGCGAGGTCGAGAATCTTGGCGGCTGGCTGACGACAGTTGTCGCACGTGTTGCGCTGAACATGCTCCGGGCACGTAACACCCGGCGCGAGGCGCCGCTCAATGTGCACGTGCCTGACCCAATCATCGACCCTACGGACGGGAGCAATCCCGAGCACGAGGCGCTGCTGGCCGACTCGGTCGGTCTTGCATTGCTGGTCGTGCTCGAGACGCTGACCCCCGCCGAACGACTGGCCTTCGTCCTCCACGACATGTTCGCCGTGCCGTTTGAGGAGATCGCGTCGATCATGGAGCGCTCGCCGGAGGCGACCCGACAGCTCGCCAGCCGTGCGCGCCGCCGCGTCCGCGGTGCCGACCCGGTTCCAGACGCCGACCTAACCGCCCAGTGGGAGGTCGTTGAGGCGTTCCTCGCAGCGGCTCGGGAGGGTAACTTCGATGCGCTCGTCGCGGTTCTCGACCCCGATGTCGTGCTCAGAGCCGACGGCGGCGCCAGCGGCCTATCGCAGCACATCCATGGTGCGGAGACCGTCGCCAGCCAGGCGCTGCTGTGGTCGCGGGTCGACCTGACTATGCGCCGCGCGGTCATCAACGGCGCCGCCGGGGTCATCGCCTTCCTCCACGGGCGGCCGTTCTCGATCGCCGCCATCACGGTCAAGAATGGGAAGATCGTCGAAGTCGACCTCCTCGCCGACCCCGAACGGATCGCCCAGCTCGACCTCACAGAGATCGGCGATTAGCACATCCGTGTTCCATGCTCCAAGCGGCGCGCCGGCGTCGTAACGGGCCGCCCACGGCAGCTGATATGGCGCTCGCTTCCTCAGTCCAGTTGGCATTACAGCAGCCAGCAGTTTTGATCTTGGAACGGCCTATCACACCCTCAGCAGGTGACATGAAGTACCGCGTGGACCTCATGCCGGTCGAGGTCTGCAATCAGCCGACACGCGTCCTCCGTGGGGATGGCTGTGAGATCTACGCCCCGATTACGGGCCTCCTCGATTACCTCGGGCATGATCGGTAGCGCGCCATGTGCACCGGTGCCGATGATTAGTCGGCCTCCATCCCAGGGGAGCTCTTCGTCGGCCGACAAAGGTGTATGCCCAAACTCATGGCGGTAGGGCTTCGAAGGCTTCTTCTTCCGTTTCCGCACTTGACCACCCTCGATGACGATGTCGTTCTCGTACTCCCGCCCCTCGACCTCGATGGAGCCGAATCGGAGTAGTCGCACCTGCATTCCGTAACCTCCAGGCCGGTGAGCGCCGGCCGAGACCGACGCTTCAACTTCGGCTGCGTCACACCGCGTCTCCAGTAGCGTGAACTGGCCCCGGCTCGGCGTCAACTACGAGCAGCCACCTGGCGCACCTGCCGGATCGCTTCGGCTACGCCGCCGTGCCACGGCGCCCCGTGGCCGGGCAGCACCCAGGTGGCCGGTATGGCCTCCAGTTTCGCGAGCGATGCCAACGCACCCTCCGGGTCGAGCGTAAAGGGCGCGGGCCGGGGCCCACGCTCCCCGGTCAGCACGTTGCCAGTTGTCATGGCATCGCCAACGAATAGCGCGTCCACCACTGGTACGTGCACAGCCACGCTCCCGGGTGTGTGCCCCGGAACGTGGATGATCCGGGGAGATCCGGGCAGGTCGAGCACCTCGCCGTCGGCGAACGTCGTAACCTCGCCGACCGGCGGGATGCGAAGCCCACCGTGTCGCCCGCTGTACCACAGAAACTTCAACAGGGGACGCAGCTTGATATGTCCCCAACCGGAGTTGGGCTTCTTGATCTCACCGCGCGCCCTGGCCGCATCGAGCTCATGGACGTGTACCACGATGCCATTCGCCTGCCTGAGCCGCTCCGCGAAACCGATGTGGTCGGTATCGCCATGGGTCAACACGATGCCCCGAACGTCATCAAGCGAGTAGCCCAGCTGCGTCAGCTCCTGGTCAAGCTCACGCCAATGGCCGGGCAGGCCAGCGTCGACGATCGTGAGCCCAGCAGCATCCTCAACTAGGTAACTGTTGACGACATCAGAGCCAATGCGGTGCAGACCGGGCGCAAGCCGCATCCAGTCATCTCCTTAATCTCACACGCCGCCCGAAAATCGGTTCCCGTTGACCGGCACGAGAGGCTCGCCTTTGCTTCGCGGAGCTTAGCCGTGCACGGTAGCCAGACTGCGGAGGGGTGCTTGGCATCGAGACGACACGGAGGCTTTGCGTTAGCGGGCCGACGCCAGCCACGATGTTTCCCATGACCTGCACGGTGACAGAGGGGAGCACCAGCGATTCTGACGACAGCGGACCAGGGACCCGGTGGTGTAACTTCTCATTCGTCAATATCGATCTCCACATGCCAGGCGTCGAAGGCGTCGCTGTGATTGTCACCCCATTGGTCGGATGAGCATGTTCACCCTTGAGGTGCCAAGCCACGAACGTGTTGAGATCGCGGGATGACGATCATGTCGGATGCAGCTGGAATCATCGGCAGCGGTAGCCCTGGTGACTATCGGCTGTCGCCAGTAGAGCACGCCGCTCAGCTGAAAACGTCAGCGCCGAAGCTCGCCACCATACTGACCCGCAGCGGACCCTTGGAGCTGGCGCGGCAGTATTCGGAGGCTGACACTGAAGCGCTCGTTGCAGAGCGAACGTTTAAGCGATGGGTAATACGGGCCAACTGGGCCGTCCTCGCTACGGCGACGGTGAGCGCCTTCCTGATGGCTGTGGCACTGCTTGCCGACCGATTGGGTGGGTTGACGCAAACAATTCTCATCGTGCTAGCTCTTATTGGTGTCGCAACCGGCGGTATCGCGTCGATGTCACTGTTTCGGGTGAAGGAGGGTCGGCTCCTCGAGGACTGGATGACGGCGCGCGCACGTGCGGAGACCAAGCGGCTGTCCTACTTCACTTACGTCGTGAACTCCTCAGTAGGGCCCCTCGATCTCCAGCTCGAGCTGCTCAAGTTGGAGTATTTTCGCCGCTATCAACTGGACCTTCAGCTCGCCTACTACAAAGCCCGCCGGTCGGGGCACCAAAGCTCGGCCGAACGGACCTTGGACATATCGGCCGCGTCCGTGCTGGTGGCGGCGATTGCCTCAGGGGCGGCTGGGGTACTCGGTGCGCTGAGGAGCGAATGGGCTGCGCTCGGTGCACTTGCGGTGTTCGGCGCCGCACTCCAAGCGTTCGCCGCCGCCCGCGAAACCCTCAACCAAGATCGCAGAAACGCTGAGCGCTACGTGCACACCGCTCAAGCGCTGCAGGGCCTGCGGGAGCGTCTCGACGATGTGCGACTCAGCATCGCTGGCGGATCCACGTCGATGCTCGGTGAGTACGTCGACGCGGTTCAGGACCAGCTATCGCTCGAACATCGGCAATGGTTGGAGGGAGCCGAGAATATGCAGGCAGCGGTCGCGCGGCTGGAGAAAGCCCTCAGCGGCGGGGCCTCGCAGAAAGGTGCCGCCTCCAACGAAGAAGGCGCCGACCACCCGGGCTAAGCAGCCGTCCGCCGCTGCATGGCGGTCGAACGCGGTCTGGGTAGCTCATTGCTTGTCCAGCCAGGTGGCGTAAGCCTTGGGCTTATCGGTCAACACTTTGTCGGCGCCGGCCGACCTCGCCTTTTCCCATGCCTGTTCCTCATTCACGGTCCAGACAATGACGACGAGTCCAGCCTTCTTCAGCGCCGCTACGTACTCTTTCGTCGCAACCTCTTGGTTGACCGCAACTGCCCACAACCCCTCGTTCGCCAGTTCGTCTACGGGAACCTTTTCGCCAATGAAGAGCATGCGTGGGAGGTCGGGTGCCAATTTTTCGATCTCCGCCAGCCGGTCCAGGTTGTTTGAGGTGACGACGGTACGGTCACTCAACCCGTTGCTGCGGATGACATCGACGAACTCCCGATTCTGCGCCGCGTTTTGATTGACTTTGACCTCGACGTAGACCCACGAGTTGTGGCTGGCCAGGCCCTCCATCACATTTGCGTAGGTCGCAGGCGGATAATCTTCTCCATTCTTCATGAATGAGCGGCAGTGCTCGCTGAGCGCTTTCCATGTCGTCTTGGACACTCGGAAAGGCCGATCGCACCGTAACCCCATGGTTGCCGCCTCGTCGTGGATGATCACCGCACGGTTGTCGCTGGTCCAGCGCACGTCGGTCTCCACCGCGAAGCCGTCATCTGCGGCCGAGGTGAGGGACTCAAGCGTCTGCAACGGGTATTTCTCGTCGCCGCCGCGGTGGGCGAGGATGTCCGAACCGGTTGGGGCGTCGGCCGTCGAAGTCTTCGAAGGACTGCCCGACGGAGCGGTGGTGACGGATGGCGGATTTGCCTCGGATGCTGAGGTGCCCTGACCGCTCGTGCGTTGGTCAGAATCGCGCGTGAAATACCACCCAGCGACGCCAACTGCCGCCAGCAAAACGATCGAAGCAGCGACGACCGCCAAGATGCCCGTTCGTCTTCGGACTGCCGCTCGATCGGCTCCTCCTCCGGTAGCCGCGGAAGCTCGCTCTTTGCTCGTCCTGGCGGCTGCCGCGGATTCGGCCGGACGCACTGGAGGCGTTGGTCCAGGTGGCCTGACCCCTCCGCCGACACCCGACACCGCCGGACCTGCTGGCTCGCGGCGGGCATCGTTCAAGGTGTCGTTCAGAACCTTCAAAAGCCGACGAGTGTCAAAGTTGACCGGGTCTATCTCGACCGCCTGTCGACGGGTCAAGCCCCCCAGTCCCTTTGGCAATTCCTGAGGCGTCGGCATCTTGGCGTTGTCGACGAGAATGGGAATGACTCGAACGTCGTCTCGATTCAGGGCTGTCTCAACCTCGAGCCGAACGAAGTCCGCCGGGTCATCAAGGCGTCTCGTTCCCGTGCCATCGGTGATCGTGAGCCATTTGGGCCCGATCAGGGCGAGTAACACCTCGCAGGAGCCCACTGCCCACTGAATTCGCTCGACGAAGTCGTCGCCCGGCTCGATGTTGTCGACATCCTTGAAGACCCGGTCAGCTCCTAGCTCAGCTACCAGCAGGTCGTAGAGCTGTCGCGCCGGCCATGCCGTCTCTTGGCGTCGATAGCTGATGAAGACCCGCCCCGCCTCGCCTTTCTCCATACTGACCACTTCCACTCACCCGCGCGCCTGGTGTAAGCCTAGGAGCCACGTCCCCGACGTCGGCCAGCGGAATCGCCGTGGCACGTTCCGTCGAGTCGACGACGGCCCACTCCAGCCCGATTTTCCCAGTGGGTACGGGCCTGGACCACGCTGCAAGAAAGCAGCTCTACTTGTCTTCAAGACCGGTTGGGGCGAGGTTTGAGAGTGCGACAGCGAGTCGTGCTGGACGCTTCTCGAGTGCCTCAGCATCCTCTTTGCGGACGATCGCTTCTTTTACGATGTGTGCTCCGACGAAGCGGATCGGCTCGGGCGGGAACGAGCCGGCCGAGGCTGTGACGAGTCCGCACTGTGACCATTCGTCCTGGTGACCGAGCGCCAGGGAAGCGAGGATTCTGCCGCCTACGACGCTGGGACCGACGCCGTTGCCGGACCATCCGACGCCGTAGTAGATATTGGCGTCCCCGTACAGCCGGCCGAAGATCGGGAGGCTGTTGGAGGTTCGGTCGATGGGCCCTGCCCAGTCGTGGGTGATCTTCACCGTGCGCAGCATGGGGTAGTAGCGATGGAAGTCCCGCGCGACCATCGACGCACGAGCGGCGTTGTGGTGCATCGCATGACGCATGTGTCCGTCGAAGCCGATGGACCCCCCGCCTTTGCCGAACGCGACGCGGCCCTCGGAGGTGGTTCGGTAATAACAGACGAGTGTTTGCGAGTCGGTGATGGCCTCGCCCTGGTTCCAGCCGATGTCGTCGAGCCGATCGGCGATCGGCTCGGTGGCGATCATGTCGCTAGATATCACGAAGAGCTTGTTTCGGAGTGGCCGGAGGGCTGCCGCCCAGGCGTTGGTCGCGATCACGACGCTAGGGGCTCGGATCGTCCCCTGTGCGGTGACTAGCGTCACTGTGGTGCCGCGGTCGACACGTGTGACTTTGGATTGCTCGAAGACCCGCACTCCGAATTCGAGCGCGTAGCGGCGCATGGCTCTCACGAGTGCGGCCGGCTGAACTGTGGCGTTCGATGGCTCGATCACCCCAGCGAGGTGCTGCGGCGACCCCGAGCGGCGAGCCACTTCTCGCGGATCTGGTTGGCGGAAGGTGCCTGGCGATAGGACCTCGGAGCGGTTGACGACTGTGTCCCACGCTCCGAGTTGTGCTCCGGTGGTGGCCGTCCACAGCCAGCCGCCGCGGCGGAACTCGGCATCCGGCGCGTGTTCTGAGCAGAAGTTCTCGATCTCGTCGATCGCAGCCTCAGACGCCCGCACCAGCCGCAAGGCTTCGTCGGCACCGACCAGTGTCGTCAAGCTGGCGATCTTCGGCCACCACGTCATCACGAAGCCACCGCAGCGGCCTGAGGCTCCGCCGCCGCATACGTCAGCCTCGATGACGCAGACGTCCACCGCAGGGTCTCGGCGCTTGATCATGAGGGCGGTCCACAGACCCACGAACCCGCCACCCACGATGGCGACGTCGCTGGTCACGGCGCCGCGCAAGGGGTTCGGGTCATCGGCGGTGCCCGCGAGCGCCTGCTCGAGCCAGAACGAGCGATGCATGACAACTTCCTTGAAGTCGCTGGATGGGTGGTTCGGTGGACCGGCGATGACTCCCGTCGTCAACTGGTACGGCCCTCAGGGCCGCAGCAATACCTTGATGGCGCGGCGCTCGTCCATGGCCCGGTAGGCGTCGGCGACCTGCTCCAGCGGTAGTTCGAGGTCGAATACCTTGCCCGGCTCGATCTGCCGGGTCCAGACCCGATTCACCAGGTCCGGCAGGTAGTTCCGTACGGGAGCTGGCCCGCCGCGGACACCCACGTTGCGCCAGAACGTGTCCCGCACCCTTACCTCTACCCCGTGCGGTGCGCCTACCCAACCCACCATCCCCCCGGGTCGGGTGGATCGCAGGGCCTGCACAACCGACTCGCCGGTACCAACACATTCCAGGACGGCGCCGGCGCCAATGCCCTCGGTGAGTTCGGAAATGCGGGCGACGCCATCGTCACCACGCTCGGCCACGATGTCGGTGGCGCCGAATTCCTTGGCTAGCTGCTGGCGCGGCTCGTGGCGGCTCATGGCGATGACCCGATCGGCACCGAGCTGCGACGCCGCCAGGATGCCCGACAGGCCGACCGCGCCATCCCCAACCACGGCGACCGTCATGCCCGGTCGGACCCCAGCTGAGACGGCCGCGTGCCATCCGGTCGACATCACATCCGACAGCGCCAACAGGCTCGGCACAAGGTCGTCCGCAGGTTGTTCAGGCGTCGCCACCAGGGTGCCATCGGCCAGCGGGATTCGGATCAGTTCGGACTGGCAGCCGTCGTATCCGGTGCCTTGTTCGCAGTGGACGTGCATCCCAGCACGGCAGTGGGGGCAGGTGTTGTCCGAGGCCGAGAAACCACCAATGACGAACTGGCCAGGTTGGATATTCGCAACCGCATCGCCGACCTCCTGCACAATCCCGCAGAACTCGTGGCCGATGTTGCGAGCCTGAGTGACCTTGTCGATCCCCCGATAGGGCCACAGGTCCGACCCGCACACGCAGGTGGCGACAGTCCGCACGATGGCGTCAGTCGGCTCCATGATCGCCGGGTCGGGACGCTCCTCGTAGCGCACATCGCCGGGGGCGTGAAGAATCGCTCCTCGCATACAGATCCTTCCTCGAGCTCAACCACGATCTTCGCTTGTCTTCTGTACGAGCTAACACCACCGCCCCTCAGCCGAGGGAGAGGCTGGTGATCCAGGTAGTGTCGGACACCCCACATGCACCGCCTTTCTCGAGCATGAACTCAAGATTCAGCGTCGGAGTCCCGCGTGGTGGTATGCCTCGTTCCAATGCATTTCCTGCGCGAAGCGGCGAGACGTCGTGTCCTTGTCGATGACCAATAATTCAGTACCGATCATCGTCGCGAAATCGTACAGCTCTTCAGTACCGACAGCGGTTGACAACACCGTGTGATGCGGGCCGCCCGCCGTCAGCCAGCACTCCGCCGAGGTGGCGAGATCTGGGTGCGGTTCCCACACCGCTCGAGCCACCGGCAGCTTGGGCAGCGGCTCGTCCGGCGCGACGACGGTGATCTCGTTGAGCACCAGCCGGAATCGATCTCCAAGATCACAGATGCCGACCACGACGGCCGGAGCGGGCTCTGCGTCGAATACCAGCCGTACCGGATCCTCGCGGTCGCCGATGCCGAGCGGATGGATCTCGATGCGCGGCCGGCCGGTGGCAATGCTCGGACAGACCTCGAGCATGTGGGCACCCAGAATCTTCGGCGTCCCCGGCCCCCAGTGGTAGGTGTAGTCCTCCATGAACGACGTCCCGCGCGAGTCGTCGCCGCCCATGGCCTTGATCGTGTGCAGGATCACCGAGGTCTTCCAGTCGCCTTCGCCGCCGAAGCCGTAACCCTCAGCCATCAGCTGTTGCACCGCCAGCCCGGGAAGCTGGCGAAGGCCGCCCAAATCCTGGAAGTTGGTGGTGAACGCGCGAAAGCCACCGTCGGTGAGAAATGCGCGCAGTCCCGCCTCGATCTGCGCCCCGTAGCGCAGGGACTCATTTCGATCACCGCCGGGCGCCAGCTCCGGCACGATCTCATAGTTGTCGGCATATTGCTCGATCAGCTTGTCAACTTCTGCGTCGGTGACCTCATCCACCCGAGCCACCAAGTCATTGACCCCGTAGGTGTTGACTGATACGCCGAAACGCAATTGCGCTTCCACCTTGTCGCCCTCGGTGACGGCAACATCCCGCATGTTGTCCCCGAACCGCGCCAGCTTCAGCTGTCTTACGGCCGCCGCGCCCGTCGCCGCCCGCTGCCAGGCGGCGATGCGAGCCACTACAGCGGGATCGGAGACATGCCCTGCCACGGTCTTCCGCGGGACGCCGAGGCGCGTCTGGATGTAGCCGAACTCACGGTCACCGTGGGCGGCCTGATTCAGGTTCATGAAATCCATGTCGATCTCGGCCCACGGAAGCGTCACGTTGGCCTGAGTGTGCAGGTGCAGCAACGGCGTCTGTAGCGCATTCAGACCGGTGATCCACATCTTCGCTGGGGAGAACGTGTGCATCCAGGCGATCACGCCCAAACAGTTGGAGTCGGCGTTCGCTTCCAGCATGATCCGATGAATGGCTTCGCTGTCGGTCAGCACGGGCTGCCATCGGACGGGCAGCGGGAGCTGCCCCGACTCATTGAGTTGATCAACAATCTGCTGCGACTGACGCTCGACCTGCTGAAGCGTCTCAGGACCATAAAGGCCCTGGCTTCCGGTCAAGAACCAGCAATAAGACACCGCTGCCATGGCGCTTCCTCCATTCCGACTGCGATCAACGTTGGCCATAGACCCGCTGGTAACGATCGAAAAGCGAGTCGACATCGGATTGCGCGATCGGCAGAGGCTGACCAATCTGGCGGGCGATGTGTACGGTGCGAGCAACGTCCTCGCACATCACCGCAGCCTTGACCGCTGCCATCGCCGTCGCGCCGATGGTGAACACGCCATGGTTCTTCATCAACACCGCTGACGAGCGATGCCCCGACAGGGTTTCGACGATTCCTCGGCCAACAGAATCGTCGCCGATCAACGCGAACGGTCCAACGGGGATGTCACCGCCGAATTCGTCGGCGATCATGGTCAACACGCAGGGGATCGGTTCCCCGCGAGCTGCCCAAGCCGTGGCGTACGTCGAGTGGGTGTGCACCACCCCGCCAACCTCGGGCATGTGCTTGTAGACGTAGGCGTGCGCTGCGGTGTCCGATGACGGCGCGTGATCACCTTCCACCAGATTGGCGTCAAGATCAGTAACCACCATGTTGTCGGCAGACAGCTCGTCATAACTCACTCCGGACGGCTTGATCACCAACAAATCCCGTCCGGGCACTCGCGCCGACACGTTGCCGGCGGTCCATACCACCAGTGAGTTTCGTGGCAGATGATCATGCAGCTCTGCGACTTCCGTGCGGATCTGCTGCACCACCTCGCGGATCTCAGCATCTACGCTCATCCGGTCGCTCCTAATCGCTGCTGCGTGCTCGCCGGCGCAGATCGCGAAGATGTGCATCAAATGCTCTCCCCGCGCCCGAAGTATTCCGGCCCAATCAGGCAGCAGCCGCACGCCTCTACCGCCACGCTCAATTCTCTTTGGCACGACGATATCGGTCAGCCTCGACCCGTGGAGTGGCCTGGTTCAGTGTGGTGAGTGAAGATCCGGGCGGACTGCGACAAGTGTCGGTCTGGTCATGCAGCGGCTAAGGCCGGGTGCTACGCCGGTCGATCTCGCCACCTCCGTGGCGTCGAGTTGTTGATCATCGACTGTGCCACCATTCGGTGCGACTTCGCGGATCGCATCCGCTGGAACCAGGGCTAGTACCGTCTCGCCCAGGGTTTCTAGACAGCCAGGAAGGTAAGCGACATGGGGACCAACACGAGCCAAGCCATCATCGAGGGCCGCACCACCATAGGAATCGAGCTCGGGTCGACGCGTATCAAGGCGGTATTGATCGGACCGGACCATGCGCCTATTGCGGTGGGAAGCCACGACTGGGAGAACCAGTTCATCGAGCGGACCTGGACCTACTCCTTGGACGCGGTCTGGAGCGGGCTCCAGGCGTGCTACGCCGCTTTGGTTGCCGACGTGCAGCGACGCTACGACGTTGAGCTGATCTCGGTTGGCGGGCTCGGAGTCTCGGCAATGATGCATGGCTATCTCGCCTTCGCCTCCGACGGCGAACTGCTGACGCCGTTTCGAACCTGGCGCAACACCAACACCGGCAGGGCCGCCGAACGCCTAAGCGCCGAGTTCGGGCATAACATCCCCCACCGCTGGAGCATCGCGCACCTCTACCAGGCAATCCTGAACGGTGAAGAGCATGTCGGCAGCATCGCGCACCTGACCACGCTGGCCGGCTATGTCCACTGGCAGCTCACCGGCCGACAGGTCCTTGGCATCGGAGATGCCAGCGGGATGGTTCCGATCGACATCGCGACCGGCAGCTACGACGCGACGATGCTCCAGCGATTCGATCAACTTGCCGCCGAGGCCGGAGTGGAACTGCGGTTGGCCGACCTGCTGCCCGCGATCGCGGTCGCCGGCCAGCCGGCCGGCAAGCTCACCGAAGCCGGCGCCAAGCTGCTCGACCCGGCCGCATGGCTGCATCCGGGAATCCCCATGTGCCCACCAGAGGGCGACGCTGGGACCGGCATGGTCGCCACCAACTCGGTCGCACCACGCACCGGGAATGTCAGCGCCGGCACGAGCATCTTCGCGATGATCGTGCTCGAGCACGAACTCAGCCAAGTACACCGCGAGCTGGATCTGGTCACCACACCAGCCGGCGACCTGGTGGCGATGGTTCACTGCAACAACGGCGCCAGCGAACTGGATGCGTGGGTCGGCTTGTTCGCGGAATTTGCCGAAGCACTCGGTGCCGACGTCGACATCGCCACGATCTTCGAGACCTTGTTCATCGCCGCTCGGGACGGCGCGCCCGACTGCGGCGGGTTGATGGCCTACAACTACCTCTCGGGCGAGCCCATCACCGAACTCGACGAAGGTCGCCCGCTCTTCCTCCGCTCCCCCGACGGCAGCTTCAATCTCGCCACCTTCATGCGCACCCACCTGTTCGCATCTCTGGCCACGTTGCGGATCGGCATGGACGTACTACAGAAGACTGAAGGCGTACGGCTTGAGCGGATGTTCGCACACGGGGGCCTGTTCAGGACCAAGGGCGTTGCGCAGAACTTCCTCGCTGCCGCCATCAAGACCCCCGTCTCGGTCGGCGAGGTCGCTGCCGAGGGCGGCGCCTGGGGAATCGCAGTCCTCGCGGCGTACCTCGTCCATCAAACCGGCGGCCAGACCCTGGACGACTTCCTGAACACCCACGTATTCGCCGACACCAACCTGCTGACAGTAGAACCCGACCCGGCCGAGGTCGCCGGCTTCGACGCCTTCATGCAGCGATACATCGCCGCCCTACCTGTCGAACGGGCAGCCATCGAACACACTCAGGCGAATTCCTGACCTCTTCGCTCGGAAATGCGTCATTCGGCGAGAACTCGGACGTCCCAGGGGCCAAGTTCAAGATCACGCGTCGAGCCGTCACCCTCGGCGAGGATGTCGTTCATCTCTCGCGGGAGAGCGAGCTTCGTAGGAGTCCAGCTCCAGTTATGGACGATGTGTATGCGTTCTCCGTCTGCGTTGGTTGCCGAGTGGACGGTTACCGACGCTGGGAGGGTACTCAACAACGGCTCCTGCTCAGGGACGAGCCAGCGCACCAGGTCGGCGGCGAGGGCGGGATTTGGCACTGTGCCCACTGTGGTGATCCGACCTTGACCGTGTTCGTTGGACACGACCGTCGGAAATCGTCCGAAGTGCGGGTGCTCATAGCCAACGATCACCTTCGCGCCATCGCTGATCAGCCCGTCGATCCAGTCCATCGCCGCCGCCTCCTCCGACAATATGATCCCGTCCGTCTCGGCAACCACGGGCAGCGGATCACCGAGGTTGGAGAACTCTTGGTAGCGCACGCCTCCGCCCTCGGCCAGGTGCGCCGGTTTGACCTCGACTCGGGCACGGCCCTCATGGTCGCCGTAGGCAGTTCGTGGGCCAATGACGAGATGGCCGCCAGCGGCGGCGTAGTCCAGTAGCCAGGTCAGCAGGGCGTCGTCGGCGACGAGCAGTCCGGCTACCACCAGCACCGGCAGTTCCTCGGCGACAGCGGCTGGCTCGAGAAGCCGTACGCCGTCTGATCCGATGATCTGGACATCATGGATCAGCCGTGCCGGAACCCTCGCGTCAACGGTGCCGCGGTAGAAGGCCTCGAAGATCCGGTGATACGACCGCTGATCCATGTCGCGTGGCGACCAGACGGCCGTGCCCTTGCCCGGCTGCGGGAAGGCCGCCTGAAACGCCAACCCCCATTTGGACCGAGCTGAATACAGCAGACCGATCTCGGCGTCGGGTCGAAGCCCGACCACGCGGGATCCGGCGTTGCGGAAATCCTCCCCGAGACGACTCAGCTCTGCGTACACGCGTCCCGGCTGCTGGTCGTGCGGCAGGATGCCGATCCAATACGTTTCGGTGCCGAAGTGGTTGGTGTGCCAGTGCCAGTATTCGATCATCTCGGCGCCACGAGCGACGAAGGCCCATGCGGCTTGTCGCCACTGTCCGTCGAACGCCGGGAAGTTGGTCGACGGTCCGCCGATCGCGCCGGCGTTGGTCTCGGTGATCAAGAAGGGGGCCTGCTTGGAGGCATACATCCGGTCCGCCGAGAGGAAGAGGCTCCAGGCTCCCGAGGTTGTCCAGCCCTGTGGACTGACGCTGATGCTGGGCACGGCCAGGGCATCCTGCATCGCGTAATACGGGTTTCCGGCAGTGACGTCGAGGGCGCGGGTGATGTTCGCGTCGTCGACCGCCGGTCGTTCGTAGGCGATGCAGGTCGTGACGAACTGGTCGTCTCGGGCGTACTCCCGGACGATGTCAGCCTGCCAGGCGATGAACTCGGTGGTCAGTTTGGCCTGGAAGGTGCGCCAGGCGAGATCGTATTGGGGCTGCCAATTGCCGTCTGGCGTCCACAGGTCGGACCAGGTGCTGAGCTTGTGAGACCAGTACACAAGACCCCACGCTTCATTGAGTGCCTCCACCGTTCCATAGGCGTGCCGGAGCTCGTCGACGAAGCGTTGGAAGACGCCGTGGTTGTGGAACAAGAGCATGCCTGGCTCGTTGTCGACCTGATATCCGATCACCCCCGGATGGTCGGCGTAGCGCGAGATGATCTTGCGGATCACCCTTTCGGCGTAGAACTTGAACGCCGGATGGGTGTAGTCGATCTCTTGCCGGCCACCCCACGGCATTCGCTGTCCCGTCGACGTCTCGGCGGCAATCTCGGGATAGCGACGGGCCAACCAGGGCGGTGCGGCGTAAGTCGGCGTACCGAGGACGACGCCGATGTCGCGCTGGTGTGCGCCATCGAGCACCGGGGTAAGCCACTCAAGATCGAACTGCCCCTCCGCTGGTTCCCAGGTGGTCCATACCGACTCCCCCACTCTGATGACTGAGAAGCCAGCCTCGGCCATCAGATCCAAATCGGTGTCAAGGCGTGGAGCCGGCTGGTACTCGTGGTAATAGGCGGCGCCGAAGAGCACCTGCCTCCGCGGTGGAACCACTTTGCTGTCCTTTCGAGCTATCAAGCCTTGACGCCGCCGGTAGCCAGGCCTGATTGCCAGTAGCGCTGCAGGAACAGAAAGGCGACCACCAGCGGGATGATCGCCAGCAAGGAGCCGGTGATCACTGTGGAGAACAGGGCCTGGGCCCCACCGCCTGCGCCCGCGGCCGACTGCCACTGTGCGAGGCCGACCGGCAGCGGGAACTTGTCCGCAGAGTTGAGCATGATCAGCGGCAGGAAGTAGTTGTTCCAGGTCGCCACGAGGGTGAAGAGCAGGACGGTCACCGAACCGGGCAAGAGGAGTCGGAGGGCGATGGTGAAGAAGATCCGCAGCTCTCCGACGCCGTCGACCCGTCCTGCCTCGATCAGTGCGTCGTCGACGGCGTCCGCGGCATAAACGCGCATCAGAAACACTCCGAACGGAGTGGCCAGCGAGGGCAGGATGATGGCCCAGTAGGTGTCGGTCAAGCCCGCGTTGGCGAACAGGAGGTAGGTGGGAACTGTCAGTGCGGCGAGCGGGATCATGATCGCGCCGAGGGTAATGGAGAACAAAGCGGTGCTCCCCGGGAAGCGATACTTGGCGAACGCGTACCCGGCCGCCGTCGCCAGGAACGAGGCGCCGACCGCGCTGACCACTGCGTAGATCAGCGAGTTGAGCGCCCAACGGATGAAGATACCGTCTTGGTAGGTGAGCACGGCCTGGATGTTCTCGAACAGGTTGAAGTTGGCGAACCACAACCCGAAGCTGCTGAAGAGGTCTTCGTTGGACTTGGTGGAGGCCACGACCAGCCAGAACAGCGGAAACAGGAAGTAGCCGACGCAGATCAGCATGAAGACGGTCAGCAGCCAGCTCGTCGGTTTGCGCGGCCGACGGCGCTCCGCCTGGGCTTCCTCATCCCGATCGCGCCCTACAAGAACCGGGAATCCTTCGGCTGCTACCACCGCTGGGCGATGGCTACCCGGGAGTACGTCACTCATGATCGGCGCTCCACGCGTTGGCTCGACAGCTGGACGATGTAGGAGACGATCATGATGACGATGCCGAGCAGGAACGCGAGCACCGCGGCATAGTTCGCGTCCTGGTTGATGAAGGCGACGTTGTAGGCGTACAGGTTCGGCGTGTAGGCGGTGCCGATCACGTTCGGCGCCAGCGTGTACATCAGCTTCGGTTCATTGAAGAGCTGGAACGTGCCAATGACCGAGAAGATGACCGTCAGTAGCAGCGCCGGTCGAACCGCGGGGATCTTGATCGACCACGCGACCCGAGGTTCCGAGGCGCCGTCGACGCGCGCCGCCTCGTAGAGCTCGCTGGGCAGTGATCTCAACGCCGCATAGATGATGATCATGTTGTAGCCGACGAACTCCCAGTTCACGATGTTCATGATCGAGAACAGCATGCCGTTCTGGGTGAAGAACGGCGGAGGCGGGAGGCCGAGAGCGGTTGCGATCTGAGCGAACGGGCCGAAGTCCGGGCCGTATAGGTAGCCCCACATCAAAGTGGCGACGACGCCCGGCACGGCGTACGGCACGAAGATCGCCAACCGGCTGAGCTTGGCGAGCTTCATCATGCCGCTGTCCAAGGCCAGTGCGAAGAAGAGGGCCAAGGCGATCATGATCGGCACCTGGACGACCAGAAAGATTGCCATCCGGGCGACACCGCTCAAGAACAGCGGATCTTTGAGGGCATCGGCATAGTTCTGCAGGCCGACGAAGCTCGTCCCGCCGATCAGCCGCGTCTTGTAAAACGACAGATATCCGGCGTAGATCAATGGCACGATGACCATGGCGACGAAGATGATGAAGAACGGCAGCACCAGGGTGTAGGCCGCGCCGTACTGGCGGCGCTTGGCTGCCGTGAGGCGCGAGCGCCGCGGCTTTGAGGTGGTGGGTGCGGGCGCCGCATCGACGAGGGTAGACATCAAGCCTCCTTCCGGGCAATAGCTGCGTGGCGCCTGGTACGGGAGTACCAGGCGTCCAGCGACAGTCAGGCGACCGTGAAGCCCTGGTCTTTGGCGTACTTGGCGCAGCCGTCCTGCCATGCCTGCAGGCCGGCAACCGCGTCGGTCTTTTCCGCAAACGCCTTGCCGAGGGTCTCGTCGAAGTTCGTGTATACGAAGTCCATGAACGGCAGCCACTGGAAATCGGTGCCGACGGTCTCGGAGATCTGCGCGAACTTCTCGTTCACCTTCTGGCCCCCGTAGAACTTGAACTCCTGGTTGAGGAAGTTGGGATCCTCCAGAATCTCGTTCAGCGCCGGGAAGAGGAACTGCTCGTTGGCCATCTTCAGCGCCGATTCCTTGTCGGTGTTGATGAACAGGGCGAGCTGTGAGGCAGCGATCTGATTCTTGCTCAGCTTGAGTACGGCGTCGGTGGAGCCCCCCCAGTTGCTGGAGACGAGCGTGCTGGCATCCCACTGAGGCAGGTCGGCCGCCCGCCACTTTCCGGATGTCTTGCCGGCCGTCCCCTGCAGAAATACTGGCCCCCAGGCCGCTATAGGAAGCGTGGCCCACTTGCCATTTGCGAGGCCCTGGTACCACGAGTCATTGAAGTCAGGATCACTCGAGGCGGTGCCGTTGGTCACAAGATCACCCCAGAACTTGACTACGCTCTTGGCCTGCTCGCTCGCCAAGTCGACCTTGACGGTTTGCTGGCCGTCGAAGCTGAACGGTCGGACACCGGCCTGCCACAGGTAGGCGATCAGCTGGCCGGCTTGGTTCGGGGCGACGTTCACCAGGTAGCTCTTTGGGTTCTTGGAGCGGTAGGTCTGAGCCGCGGAAGCGAAGTCGTCGTAGGTCTTCGGTGCCTCGAGGCCAGCCTGCTGCAGGAGGTCCTCGCGATAGAGCAGGCCCATCGGGCCGGTGTCCTGGGGGATGCCCCACAGGCCGCCGTTGGTGTTGACCTGAGACCACACCCACCCCGGATAGGAGTCCTTCAATGTCGCCGGCGCGTACGGGGTGAGGTCGAGAAGGTCTCCCTCGCCCAGCGTGAAGGAGTTGATGTACTGGAACTCGACCTGGGCGACATCTGGACCACCCTGGCCCGCCTGGATCGTGCTCCGCAGTTTCTGGTAGTGCGGGCTGCCCTGCCCAACGTTGGTCACATTCACTTTGATCTTGGGGTATTTCGTAGTGAATAGCTTGACCTCGTTTTGAATGTCAGGCACCCAGGTCCAGAACGTCAACGTGGTCTCGGTATTGAGCGCCGTGTCGATCTCGGATTGGGGGATCTGCGAGGGTGCCGGAGGGGCAGCGGCCGGAGTGTCAGATTCACCTCCGCTACAGGCGGCGAGGAACCAAGCGCTCGAGGCAGCTGCAGCCGTGGAGATGAGGAACTTGCGTCGGGTGAACGGGGTGGCAGACATTGCCGTCCTTTCTAATCCTGTTCGGCGGTTGGGAAATGGTGAATTAGCTCGCCTCCGTGACGAATCCCGGACGGCGTTGGTCGCGGCCCACTGGGCCAGAGGATTTGCGAATGATCAGCTCGGTGCCAGGCAGAATCAACGTGTCGCCGGGTGGCGCGGCTCCTTCGATCATCTGCAGTAGCTCGGCCAGAATGTTTTGTGCTGCCTGTTCCGCATCGACGGCAACCGTCGTCAACGGCACCATCTGGAACTCGGCCTCAGGAACATCGTCGAAGCCGACGACCGATACGTCGGTAGGGATCTCGCGGCCCGCCTCGTGGAAGGCCCGCAGGATCCCCATCGCCATGTGGTCGTTGGCTGCGAAGATTGCGGTGACGTCGTCGCGGGCTGCCAGCTTGCGCCCTTGTTCGTAGCCCGACGCGGCAGACCAGTCGCCGTAGAACACACGCGGTGCGCGAACGCCGGCGTCACGAAGAGCCGATCGCCAACCCTGGAGGCGTTTCTGGGCCGCGTCCCAATCTCGCGGGCCCGCCACGTGCCATACGGTGCTGTGACCCATGCCGAGGAGATAGCTCGTCAGCTCGCGACAGGCCTCTTCTTGGTCGATGTCGACAACCGCTTGGCGCGGAACACCAGTGATCCAGCCAGCGCTCGTCACGACGGGCAATCCGGCGAGTTGGGCAGGGTCAAGGTTGATCAGATGGGTCGGGACCTCCACCACCAGGCCCTCGACGCCCCGCTTCAACAACGCGTCGATCCCGTCGGCGACGCTCGGCGCAGACAAGTCGGGCACCGAGGTCAAGGCCATCGTGTAGCCGAGCCGCCGGGCCTCATGCTCAAGGGTGAAGACACGTCGCGAGGGTCCGAAGAAACGCGTTCCCAAGGCCAGCACACCAATCGCGTGGCTGCGTTCCCGCGCCAATGCCTGAGCAGCAGGATGAGGACGGTAGCCCAGTTGTTCAATGGCACGTTCTACTCGCTCGCGCACATCGGGACGGACATGCGGTGCACCGTTGACCACCCGGGACACAGTCTTCTGCGACACACCCGCCAGACGTGCCACGTCAACCATCACTGCGCCGCGGGAACCTCCGCTGGGCGACGGGGGTGTGGCTGTCTTCATTGCCGCATTCCTGACTACGTAGTCAGCCCTCTGACTGCGCACTCAACATTGCCGCGACGCGACTTGTCAATGGCTGAGATGCAAGAGTTATCAGTGCTGCGACCTAACACAGCCGCTGTCAGGACAGTAGCCAGGTGATCACGAGGATCGCCGGTACCGAGAGCACCGTTGCCACGAAGATCGAGTCCCGCGCCAAGATCACAGCACGGTCGTAACGCATCGCGAAGGTGAAGACGTTCTGAGCAGTGGGCAGCGCCGCGATGACAGTGACGGCGAGCAGGTCGTGACCAGCCAGCCCCACCACGTACCCACCGATGAGGTAGGCCGCGATCGGTTGCACGAGGAGCTTGAGGGACACCAACGTCGCCACCTGGATCGGTGGCTCCCCGGCACCGGGTAGCGGCCCGAGCCGAAGCGAGATGCCGTAGGCCAGCAGCATGGATGGCACGGCCATGCCGCCGATCAGGGTCAGCGGTGCGTTGATGGCGACCGGCAGTTTGATCCCGGTCAAAGCCAGAGCCAATCCGAGCAGCGATCCCACCACCAACGGGTTACGGAACGGACGGCTGATGCGGATAAGGACCAGTCGGCCCCGCGAGATGCCTGGGCTCGGTACGTGGGTAATCGCGTCGAGCACCGCCAGACCACCCGGTTGCAGAACTAGTTGTTGGGCCAGCAACATCGGCGCAATCAGTGCCGCATCGCCAAGGGCGTACGCGGCGATCGGCAGGCCGAGGTTGCCCGCGTTGACATAGGCCGAGCAGAACGCCGCGATTACTGTGTCGCCAGCCTCCCGCCGCCATAGCAGGCGCGCCAGCGCAACGGCGATCGCGGCGGCCACGGCAACGCTGCCGAGCGAGGCGATCAAGTTCGCTGAGAGCAGCCGGTGCATATCGGTGCCGCCCAACACCGTGACCATGAGTGCCGGGCTAGCCACATAGAAGGCGATTCGCGTCAACACTCCCTGCGCGGTCGCGTCGAGGATCCTCAGCTGGGCGAGCAGAAAGCCAACGCCGACGACGATGCCGATGATGACGAACCCGGCCAGGACGCCCTGCACCTCATCGCTCCTTTGGTCGGAGGTCGGTCAAATGGCGGCTCAAATCCCGGGCTCGAGCGTCCTGCTCACGCCCGCTGCATCAGGTAGGCCACGAACGCGACCGACGACTATCCGGCGACCAGCTACGGAGCAGAAGCCTGCGGCCGTCGGGAGCCCAGTTGGGTGCCTCCAGGAGCAGAGCCTCGGTGGCGTACACCAGTTCGGCCGATTTGCCACCGACATCGGCGATCCATACCTCCGCGATCTCGCCGGGTTGCAGCCTTCTCGGCACAATTTCCAAGTCTTCGGGGTACAGGGTCATGGCTCCTCAAGGATTCTCGAATCGCGTCGCTGCTACGGGTCCTGCGCTCAGCTCCAGGCCTCACGGGAGGTGGTCACCGTGGTGTCGCTGTCGGCCGACTCCTCGATCGCCAGCGCGACGTGCTGGTCCTGGGCCCCCTCAGCCAGCGGATAGGGCTGCGGCCCCTCACCGCGCACCCAGTCCGCCGTGCGTTCCAGGAAGGTGGCCATGGCGATCTCATCGTCCATCCAGCTCTGACCCGGATAGGGGTTGCGATACAGCACCTCAGAGCCAAGGGTGATGTGCTCGGTGTCGTAGCCGATCAGGTCAAGGTCATACCCGGTCTGCCGGCGGACCAGTGGGGTTCGAACGAGCGTGCGTGGGCCCGTCATCCGCACCACCTCGTCGTTGTGCAGCTCGCCTGCCGATCCCCGCACGGTTAGCCGCCGGAACCGCAGCTGGTTGCGGGTCTGCTGCTCAGTGAAGTCGTACACCCCGGTGCGTCCCTCCCCGAAGTCGAGGGTCGCGATCGTCGTGGTCGTCGGGTGTGCCTCCTCGTCATCGGTCCAGCCCGAGCGGCTCAACGGATTGACCAGCGGCGCGGTGAACCGGGTGGCTCGGACCGAAACCGGCCCCCGGCCTGCAGCAAGCAGACCGCGGATCAGGGCAACGGCGTGGTACTGCTGCGTTGAGGAAACCTGCACCTGTGTTGGCGTGCCGATAGCGCCGGAGGCCACCAAGGCCGCGCGGGCGGCGTGCGAGGGCATCATCGGGTACTGCTCGGCCACCTGGACCAGCCCGGAGTCGCCTACCGCCGACCACAGCGCGCGAAGGCCGTCGAGATCGGGAGCGGGCGGGGTCTCGGCCAGCACCGGCAGCCCTCGGTCCACAGCATCGGCGATGAAGCTCGGAGTTACATGCCGCGGGGCAGCCGTCAGGAGAAAGTCGACATGGAGTTCGCGCAGACACGCGTCCAGGGACGTGAAGGTCGGCACCTCGAGACGGCGCGGTGTGCGTACGACCACCCCTCCGCAGTGGATCGTGCCCAGCTCACGCGCCACCTTGAGGAACATCCGCGCCCGCCAGCCACTGCCAACGAGCGCGAACGTGGTCACGCGGAAACGGTAACGCCCTCCTGCCGAGCGGCGCCCCACCCCAGCAGAATGCTGGCCAAGGCGGCGCCATCGCCCTCGGCCACCCCGTCGACGAGCGCGCCGATCAAGTCACCTCGACGGACCCGAACTCCGGGCGCCCCACTGGGGCGATCCTCGTCAAGACCACCCGGGCCCTAGTAGACGCCATCGACCGAAAGGAATGTGTTGACAGTGGGCTGCATAATCGCGTCTCTTTCTCAGGCGTTAGTGACCACTTGTCGCAGCTTCGTGGCGAACGCGTCCGGATCACCAGTCTGGCCATATTCGCCGCCAAGGAAACCGCCGTGGTCGCTTGGAAAGATCACCACGTCGACGCCGAGCCCGTCGGCAACGGCATAGGCGCCGCGCATCGCCATCTCGCCCCCGGACTTCTCGCCCGCGGCCACGCCGATCCGTGTCGAGGCCGCCCGCAGGGCGTCGAAGTCAGGCTCGTAGTGGGTGATGGTGATGATGCTCTCGCCGAGCATCGGGTCGGTTCGGGAGCCGTCGTCCTCGGTTGGCATCCCGAACGTCGACGGGTCCGGAGCCGGCTGGTTAGCGATCTCAGCAGTGAAGGGACCGCTATGGCTGACAACGGTGATGAAGTGCGCCATGCCGGCACCCCAGCCGTCCCGCTGGTACGTCTCGTAAACCGCCCGGCACGCGGCGAGCGCATACTCGCGATCTTCAAGGATCGAACCGAGCGGCGGCTCGTGCGCCACCACCGTCCGCACGTCGTCCGGGTACTTCGACACAAGGGCGAGGGCGTTGACCGCTCCCCCACTGCTGGCGAACAGGTCGACCGGCCCTCCACCGATCGCCTGGATGAGCCGATGCAGATCGTCGGCGTGGTCGTCAGGCGTTGCCCGGCTGGTGGGATCGGTTTTGACGCTGCGCTCGCAGCCGCGCGGGTCGTACGTCACAACTGTGCGGTCGGTGAAGTGCTTCGACAGCGTGCCGAAGCCGGCGGCGCCCATTGGGAAGCCGATCAGGAACAAGATCGGCTCGCTGCTGGCCTCGTTATGCCGAACGTCATACGTCAGGGTGGCGCCGGGGGCGTCCAGGGTGTGGGTCGTCATCTGGATGGTTGTCGTGGACACGAATTCCCTCCTCGAGATGCTTTCGGGATCTCGTTGTACTGACTGCGCGCGGCGGCCGAACTCATCGGCGGCGATTGGGCGCAGCGACCTCGAGGATTTCCCAGGAGCCGTGCGACTCATCGCCCTCGGGACCGGGTCATGTAGTACACCACCGGCCGCCGGATCGCTGGTCGTAAGTCGTCACCGTGGCGAGGTAGATCGGTGGGACCCCACCAACGCTCGAACTGGCGCGGATCGGCCCACAGGTCGATACGAGTGAGGTCACCGGGAGTGAAATCGTGTGATCCGAGAGTTGGACGAAAGCGAACGTCGAGAGCGGATACCGATGGATGACCTGTCGCCTATGCGGCCGTCACAATGACCGCTGCGAGCGACGCCGGCCGAATGTCAGCCTGATGCCGGCTACCCCCATGAGCAAAGCGCTTCTAGCCGGCACCAAGCCCACCCTCAACGGCACACCTCGACTGGAGGATGCGGTCCTCTAGAGCGTCCACCCCGCAAGGGCGGCGGCGACGACAACTATGACAATTCCCATCAGGAAACACGTAAGTCCGAAGTTCAGAAGAACTTCAGCGTGAAGAAGATCCTCATTTTGCCCACGTCCCGGGCGTCTCCGATTGCAACGCTCGTGGTCCCGCGTCCGGTGCCTGATACGGCGGCGTACTCGACTGGGTGTAGACGAACGGTTGCGCCGGCTGATTGACAGCCAATGGCGGCATAACGGACGACTTGAAGACAGTGCTTCCGAGTTCGCTGATCGAAGCGTCCGCAACGGACTGGACCGTGGTCTAGGCCCGCGGCCTGCAGCTGGCTACGCGTCATTCGATCTTGATGGTCTCGGGTGTGGTCAATAGCTAAATCCGCATTAGGGCTCGAGGTGTTGGGCTCGTTGCTCGAGATATCGGCGTTCTGCCAGGTTCTGGGTGAGCGCCGCGGCTTCCCGGTAGAGGTTCGCGGCTTGCCCACTGTCGCCGTCGAGTTCCAGCAAGTGGGCTCTGACGGCGCGCTCTCGTTGCCGGATGAGCGGGTCGTCGGGGATGTCGTCGAGCAGCGCCAGGCCGCGTCGCGGCCCGTACGCCATTGCAACTGCGACTGCCCTGCTGAGCCGGATTGGCGGCGTAGGCGTGAGCCGTTCTAGCCACGCGTACAGGGCAGCGATCTGTGTCCAGTCGGTTTCGGCGTAGCTGGGTGCTGCGTTGTGCACGGCGGTGATTGCAGCCTGCAGCTGGTAGGGCCCTACCTCCCGTCGGCGCCTGGCCGCGGTGATGAGGGCTGTTCCTTCGGCGGTGAGAGCGCTGTCCCACTGGTCGCGCTGCTGGTGTTCCATGGTGACCAAATCCCCTGCCGAGTCCAAACGGGCTGGACGGCGGGCGTCAGTGAGCAGCATGAGTGCCAGCAGGCCGGCGACTTCTGGCTCCTCGGGCAGCAGCCGCTGCAGCGTCCGGGTCAGCCGGATCGCCTCGGCAGTCAGATCAACACGGTGCAGCTGATCACCCGCGGTTGCCGCATAGCCCTCGTTGAAGATCAGGTACAGCACCTGCAGCACGGCGGTGAGTCGATCAACTCGGTCTTCGGCCGATGGCATAACGAACCGTCCGCCGGCCGCCTTGA
Organism: uncultured Actinomycetota bacterium; assembly: GCA_963836855.1. Classification (GTDB taxonomy): domain Bacteria; phylum Actinomycetota; class Actinomycetes; order Propionibacteriales; family Propionibacteriaceae; genus Microlunatus. The sequence goes on from CAWILN010000014.1 coordinate 42,493, forward strand.
TCTGCTGCTTGGCCCGGCTGATTCGCTGGCCCATGGCGATCTCGGTCACGCCGTACGCGTGGGCGATCTCCGCGGTCGTCAACCCACCGACGGCGCGCAGCGTCAACGCCACCTGCGAGACCGGGCTCAGCACCGGATGGCAGCACAGGAACAGCAGCGTCAGGCTGTCATCCGTGGCGGGTTCGTCGAGGGACGCTGGTGTGGGCTGGCTGGCCAGCTCGTATTCACGGCGCTGCCGAACTTGATCAGCACGGAGCTGGTCGATCATGCGGCGGTAACCCACCCTGATCAGCCAGCCGCGAGGATAATCGGGTACGCCCTGTGCCGGCCAGTGCTGCGCCGCGGCGAGCAAAGCATCTTGGACCGCGTCCTCGGCGATGTCGAAGTGGCCGAACCGACGCACCAACGCACCGAGCACCTGCGGCGCCTCGGCGCGCAACAGGTGCTCGAGCTCCAGCGACTCAGCCATCGCGAGATGGTGGTCAGGTTTGGGCCCCGGCTTGGCCCTCTGACTCGGTGAAGTCCGCGCCCATGATGGGCCGGATCTCGACTGTGTCGCCGATCGCTGCGACGACCCGGCGGGCGATCTCTACGGCACGGTCATAGCCACTGCAGTCGATGACCGCGTAGCTGGCCAGCACTTCTTTCATCTCGGCGAACGGTCCGTCGGTGACCACGACCGCATCGGCCTGCATGCGCAACGTCCTCGACACTGACGGGTGTCCGAGGCCTTCAGTGGCCACTAGCTCTCCCGATGCCGACAGCTCGGCCTGGAACTCCTCATAGATGGCGAACGCCTCCAACGCTTCCGGCGAAGGCATATCGGCGTCTGAGGAGTCCCATTCGGCGATCGGGGTGTAGCTGAGTAACAGGTACTTCATGACGGTCTCCTCGATGCAGTACGGCTGCAGCCTAGGCCCAGTCCCTCAGCGATCCTGACCGGATCGCAGGAGCCACACGGCGACCGCAGTGGTCCAGGTGAACGCAACGAGCCCGCTGACGGCGACCTGGATGCTCATCCAAGCCGGATTCACCGGTGCAAGGAAGATCAGCGCGGCGCCGGCATTCAACACGGCCGCCAGAACGGCGCGGCGGCGGGCCATCCGTACGGTCAGCACAATGCAGGCCGCGGCCAGGCCGGTATAAGCGACGGTGGCTGCGACGAGATGAGCGATACCGTGCCACGATATGGTCGCCGCAGGTCCGTCCGGGGTGCCGATCGGGAAGCCATTTTCAGGATCCATGACGAACACACCGGAAGCGATCAGCCCGAGTCCGAAAACCGCGATGAGCGGAGCTAACCAGCGCCGGCCGACGCCCGCACTGATGGTGCGGTGGACGCCGACAGCGAGACAGAGCACTCCGATGCCGGCGACGATGAAGTTGGCGATCTGTACGAAACCAGGTCCGCCGGTGGCGAGCTGGCTCAGCGGGTGCCGCCGGAGATCGAACCCGTCACGGAGCAGGACCTGGATGGGGGCCAGTGTGGCGAAGACGGGCCCGGCGGCAGCGCCTGCGATTAACAGGATCCGGGTCGGAACGACTGAGGTAATCGGCCGATCGATTGCGGTGGCGGTACGTGTGGTACTGGCGGTCATGACAACTCCTTCTAAGTAGAGGTGGATGCCGCTACGTCGCGCGCCAGCCAGCTTGTCCGACATTGTCACGATGTGACTTGAGTCACATCGTCCGGCGTACTTCGGGGGCGAGCTCAGCGCTGATGATCAAACGCTCATCAGGCGATTGGGTCTATGCCGGCGGTGGCGGCTACAGCTCGACCATGTCCCGGGAGGCCCGTAACCTTTCCGTGACCATAGCCAGACCATTTTGAACACGACTCGAGCAATCTAGGTCCGAATCTCCGAACCGAGCCGAGCTAATCGCGCATACTGACCGTCAACATGGGCTCTGGGGGCGTTCGGGGGATGTCGACATGCGTCGCAAATATTTGCGCGTAAGCGCGTTGACTGGATTGGTCGGCTTGATCATCAGCGTCGGCGTTGCCGTCGACTTGGCGGCTGCCCATCCCGGTGACGAGAAGAAGACCGACGCCGAGCACGCCAAGCAGGACCTCGCCGATACCTCGATTACCGAGATAGAAAAGGAAACCAAGGCTAACGCGACCAAGATCAAAGAGAATACCGGAGACACACCCGGCAGGCAGACCCAAGACCAGACCGTACCCAACGCGAGGCTCTCAGCTGTCGCGGCGCAGGACCCCGGCCAGGGCGGACGGTGGAGCGCCGTAATCAAGACCGACCAAGGCACAACAGGAGTCGTGCCGATTTTCACGGCAGTCTTGCCGAGCGGCAAGGTGCTGATGTGGGATTCAGTGGGACAGGGCGCGCCCGAGTCGATGACGAACAATACCTTCACCCGCGCCCAGCTTTGGGACCCCAACGCCAGCCCCCCCACCGTAGTCCGCAAGGACGTGGCGAACTACAACATCTTCTGCGCTGGATACACCCAGCTCGCGAACGGCAACGTGCTAGTGGTCGGCGGGAACAAGAATGCTGCGCTCGACGGCATCGTGCAGACCCACATCTTCAACTGGAAGAGCGAGTCCTGGAGCCGCGGACCTGACATGGCGGCTGGGCGCTGGTATCCCGCGGTTCAGGCTCTCGGCAATGACGAAGCTGTGATTGTCGGTGGCGGTCCGGCAATCCCCGAGGTCTACCAGACAAACAACACACTACGTCGGCTAACGAACGCCAGGGGGTACAGCGATCGGCTCTACGCTTTTCTGACGACCCGGCCGAATGGACAGGTCGAGTTGATGGGGCCCGTCACCCAGATGAACACCATCAACACGAGCGGCACGGGGGCAATCGCTGCGACAAAGGCACGAGACAACATCAACCGCACCTACGGCGGCTTCGCCACCTACGACATTGGCAAGGTGCTAGTCGCCGGCGGCGGAGACATCACCGAGGGCACGCAAACCCACGTTCCGACGAAGACGGCGTACATCGTCAATGTCAGTGGCACGAGCACAACACCGCCTAGCACCACGGTGGCTCAAACCAACTCCATGTCGGTTGGCCGGCGCCAACACAACCTCACGATTCTGGCCGACGGCAGCGTGCTCGCCACCGGCGGAATGAGCAAGGCGACAAATGCGAACGTCGATCTCAATAACCCCGTGTTCGCCGCGGAGCGATGGGATCCAGAGACGAAGACCTGGACGGTCTTGTCCAGCGCCGCCCGCGTACGCCAATACCACTCCAGTGCCACACTGTTGCCCGACGGCCGCGTGCTTACCGGCGGCGGCGGAGTCTGCGCTTCGTGCGTCAGCGCGGGATATCTGGAAAAGAACATCGAGTACTTCGAGCCGCCCTACCTATTCAAGAAGGACAGCAACGGAGAAAAAGCAACCCGACCGGAGATCGACTCAGCGCCCGACACCGCTACCTATGGGCAAGATTTCAACATCAACTCCGACGAAGCCGGATCGATCGCTAAGGTGGGGCTGGTACGCCTGGGCGCGGCAACGCACAGCCAAGATCAAGGACAGCGTTACGTGCCGTTGCACTTCGACCCCCCCACGGGTGGCACCATCACGGCCACCGCTCCAGAGAACTCAAATATTGCGCCGGCCGGCTACTACATGCTCTTCATCACCGATACCGCTGGCGTCCCGTCCGTGGCCAAGATTATCCAGCTGAAGCAGAAGCCAGCCGTCAAGGGCGCGCCCTCAGACTTCAATGGCGACGGATTCTCCGATGCGGTAGTCGCAGACCCTTACGCAGACCCGGGAGGCGTCAACGACGCAGGCCAGGTGACCGTCCGCTACGGCAACAGCGGCACGATTGGTGGCGGATCGGTCGACATCCTCGTCCAAGGCTCCGGCAAGGTGGGCAATACCGCCTCAGCCAATGATCGATTCGGGACCACCCTGTCGGCTGCCGATCTTGACAGAGATGGCTACACGGACTTGCTGGTCGGAACGCCGTACGAGGACATCAGTGGTCAGGCCGATTCTGGGCTAGCACAGATCATCTGGGGTTCCTCGAGTGGCCTCGGCAAGGGCAAATCTTCCTCCGAGCTGACGCAGACCTCGTTTGGCCGAACCGCCGCGGCCGGTGATCAGCTTGGATCCGCCATCGATACAACGAACAAGCTGGGCTCCGACTTGCCCATGGTGGCTGTCGGGGTTCCGGGCGGCAATGTCTCCGGCCAGAACGACGCCGGATGGGTGGGCTTCTTCACTGCCGGGCTCAATGATCCGAGGGCAATTGATCAAAACTCCGCCGGCATTCCAGGAACAGCTGAGGCGGGGGATCGGTTCGGCGAAGCCCTCACCCTCGGCTTGCTCGCGGGCACCTCCACCCGAGTGGATGCCGCGGTCGGTACTCCAGGCGAGGACTTAGGCTCCGGAACTAGCCAGATCACCAACGCCGGCGCGTTCACCATCATCAACGATCTCTATACCGGAGTCGTGGCTGGGCAGGCGTACGACCAGAGCAGCACTGGAGTACCGGGCACACCGGAGAATAACGATTCCTTCGGCCAGGTCATGGACAGCGTACGGTCCGGCAATACGACTCACTTGGCGGTCGGAATCCCCTTCGAGGCCATCGGAAGCGCCGCAAAGGCTGGCAGCGTGCAACTCTTCTCCTCGACTGGCACCAGCATTACGCCAGGCACCGGGCTGACTCAGGACACCTCCGGCGTCAGCGGAACTGCCACAGCGAACGATGAGTTCGGGCGACGCATAGCCCTGGCACCGCCGGGGTTGGGTGATACCAAGACACGACTCGCGGTGTCCGCGCCGAATAAGGATGCGGGCGCGCCCGACGCTGGGCAGGTGCAGATCTTCCCGCTTGATGATCTCGGCGCCGAGGTGACCCACAACCAGACAGCAGCTAGCCCACCGGTAGCCAATGCTCATTTCGGTGACGGACTCGGCTTTGTAGCCGGGGTGGCCGAGCGCTCCTTCCTCGTAGGAGTGCCGGACGAGGGTCAGTATGGGATGGTCACCGTCATTCCGTCGACCGGTGGCACCGTGCGGTACTGGCGGCCGGGTGAGGGTACTGGCGCAGACCGCTTCGGCGTCGCCGCGGGCGGGGAGGTGCAGCAGTAAATCGGCTCCCCCTGCCCGATGATCATGCCTTGATCAAATACAGGTCATCAGATCGTGCGAACCGTCAGGGCGGGCAGCCTCGAAGTAGAACCGTGTGCGGCCGTGAGGGAGCGCGACGGCGCTGACATAACGGAGCGAGCCGTCGCTGTCCGGAGACTCTGCAACTGGAGGTCCCCCAACCGCTGTGAGTGATCCATCCTGCTCGCGAGCCAGGCCGGTCCGCTCAAACGAATTCTCCGCGGCCGTGGCGCGTCCGTCGTAGAGCACTGTCAGCGGATCCAGCCGCAAGATCGCTGTTATCCGGGCACCGCGCGCATCCCAACTGCCGGGAGTGCCACGCAGCACTACCCCTTGATCACGCCAGTGGAGGCCGTCGACGCTGGTCGCGTACCGGGTGATCATGCGATCCTCTTGCCCTGGGTCGGTGAGGGGATGGCAGCACATCCACATCCGCCAGCCCTCTGGTTCCCGAATGATCACCGGATCCTTGATCGCCCACTGATCATCACCGGCGAGCACCATGTGACGATCACCGAATGGCAACTCCTCCGGCAGCTCTGCATCCAGTGAGTCGATCCACCAGTGCTTGGATTCCGGGGTGGCGCAACTGATATAGAGACGCCAACCGGAGTCGGTTGGCAAGATCACTGGGCGTTCCAGAGAGGCGGCATCAAGATCTTCGCGATTCACCTCGCAGACCGGCTTGTAGTTGACGCCATCCACGGATTTCGCGACAACTACGCCAACGCCGCGGCCCAAGTCGAGAGGTCGCCGGAGGCGGTACGCCATCCAGAAAATCCCATTCACCAGGACGCAACTCGCACCGCCGGCCCAGTTGCCCGGGCCACGGTCAGGAGCAGACACGACGACATCTGCTCTCTCATAGCGCGGATCTCGAAGCTCAGCCGAAGCAACCATGGAAGGAAAACCTAGCCGAGGGTGGGCAATAGCGACAATGTGTGCCCGGTGAGTGCGCATCTAGCGCCGTATCCAATCGTTGTTGCTATAGTCACGCCCCGCTCAGACGGCTGTGATGAAGAGCGGGGTGACCGACACATGTGCGTTCACCCGACCGTCATGCGGGCTCGACCGATTGCGTCCGACCCGGCGCGTCGACGGCGGACGCCTGTGCCGGGCCCGCAAGGCCGGCTTTCTAGCTTTTGATCTTGTCCGCGTCTTGGGGAACCAGCCGCTGGAGAAAGTCCTCGGCGAACCGTCTGACCTGATCCCAATCTGTGTACTCGTGGTCTCGGGAAGTGTCGGTACTCAGGTTTCCCGGCTTGCTGCTGACAATCCTCTTCATCATGAGCCGCTTGAGGAACCCGTACTTGCGGTAGAGGAGGGCGCCGCCGAAGAGGCCGATTTGGGCAGGCCTCCAGCCCGTCTCTTGCTCGAAGTTTTCGACATACGCCTGCGCGTTCGCCATGTCGCCGTGGGCCGCAAGACTCACCGAAAAGAATGCGGAGGGCAGACCTTCGAGTGCGATGCGATTCTTTAGAACGAAGTCCCGAACGCATTCCTCATGCTTGCCCATATGGATCGAGCCTCCGAGGATCGTCGCGTCGTAACCATCAAGTAGGCCATCCTGCGGCCGTTTGAGATCCACCGCGTTTGCGATGTGGCCACGGCCTCGTATGCCATCGGCAATGTATTCCGCAATCCGCGCGGTATGTCCTTCTGTGGTCCCGTACGAGATCAAGATCTTCGTCATGTGGCTCAACCTCCAGCTTCCAACGTGCTGTCCTCAATAGGCGGTACGGAGAGTCGAAAGTCCTCAGAACGCCACTCCAAAGACCCTCGCCAGGTTGCGAGCATCTCGCACGGCTCCCGCCGAGGCGCGGCGCCTCACGATGTCGATACCAACTGTCAGCGCTGTTCTCTAATATGAATGTATGTTCGATAGCGAGGGTGGTGGGCCAGACCCGGCCGCCACATTGTCACTGGTGGGTCAGGCGCACCGTCTGGTGCTGGAGCAAGAATGCAAGCTGGTACAGCTGGCGGCGCATTGGGCGGATCTACATCATCCGGACAGCCGAGCGCCGCTCGAGAAGCCGCTGCCGGGTGCGGAGTGCGGCCGGCAGTTGGGCGGGGACGGCACTCCGGAGGTGTTGGAGTTTGCCGCCGCCGAGCTGGGTGCTCGGATGGAGACCAGCACGGGGTCGACACGGGCGTTGATGGCTGATGCGTTGGATCTGCGGCATCGGCTTCCGGAGCTGTGGCATCTGATCGTGGCTGGCGGGGTCCCGGTGTGGAAGGCGCGGAAAGTGGCGCAGGCCACCCGGCATCTCAGCCGGTCCGCGGCGATGCATGTGGATGCCGCGGTCGCGAGGGGGATCACCTCGTTGCCGTGGGGCCGATGCGAAACCCTGCTGGCCGCCAAGATCATCGAAGCCGACCCGAAGGCGGCGGAGGAGCAGGCCAAGATTTGGGAGGCGGAACGCTTCGTGCGCGCCGGCCGCAGCAACCAAACCGGGCTGAAACTGCTGATCGCCAAAGCCAACGCCGGCGATGTCATCTGGTTCATGGCCACGGTGAACCGGATCGCTGAGATTCTGCGGCTCCAAGGCGATATGGACCCAGCAGACCTACGGCGATCGAAGGCGATCGGGATTGTGGCCCAACCGGCGCTGGCGTTGCAGCTGCTGTGGGAGTTCCGCAACCAGCAACATCCGGCCGGGGAATCGCAGCAGTCCGACGAGCGCGTCCGCAATGATCCCAAGGCGTGGTTCGACCACTCCGCTGAGGAACCACCGCTTGAGCGCGCCGTGCCAGTTGCGGCGGTGGACGAATCGGTTGGCCGCAGGTTGATCATTCAGCCGGCGGGGGTGGATGTGCGCAAGCTGCGGCCCCAGGTGATGCTGCATATCCATCTCAGCCACGAGGCGCTGCTGACCGCTGATCTGCTCGGCGGCGGTGTCGGCCGTGTTGAAGGCGTCGGACCTGTCACTCTTGGCCAGGTGCGCCGGTTCCTCGGCGCCACCGGCTGCGACATCAGGGTGCAGCCGGTCATCAATCCGCAAGACACTCCACCGGTGGACGCCTATGAAATTCCGCGGCGGATCCGCGAAGCCATGTTCCTGCGGATGCCGGCCAGCTGCTTCCCCTACGCCGCCGGGGTACAGCGGATGGACCTTGACCACACCAAGTCCTACATACCATTGGCCCGCGGCGGACCGCCCGGCCAGACCGGGGTCCACGGGCTAGGACCCTTGAGCCGACTTGAGCATCGCATCAAAACCCACAGCCGCTGGCGGGTGCGACAACCCGAACCCGGCGTATGGATCTGGCGATCACCACACCGGAACTACTACCTCGTCACCAACGCCGGAACCCACAACCTCGGCGATGGACAATTCGCCAAACGAGTCTGGACGGGCAGCGGCGAAGCGTTGCCCTGACGTCGTCACGGCTCCCTAAGTGGCGAGGTGGGGCCGCAACCGAGGTGGAAGATAGTTCGTGTTTACGGCTCCAACCCCTGGGTAGGTACCTCCCTTTAGGAGGATCATCGCGCTATGAACATGTACGGCATATCGCGCCGCCGGTTCTTGCAGATCGCTGGAGCCGGGATGGCAGGAGCAGCACTCGCGGGGTGCACATCTGGAGAAGAGACAGTCCAGCCGCAAGTCGCGCCGGGGGTCCCCACGCCGTCGACCACATTCACTGAGCCGACGCGCAAACTCTCCGGTGACCTGAAGATCCTGATGTGGAGCCACTTCGTCCCTGCAGCCGACCAGTGGTTTGACCCGTTCGTGCAGGAGTGGGGGAAGCAGGTCGGCGTCAATGTCACAGTCGACCACATCAACCAGGCCGAGATCCCGGCCCGCACCGCGGCTGAGATCCAAGCGAAGCAGGGCCACGACCTCATTCAATACATCGCCACCTTCTCGCAGTTCGAGCCGAGCGTTGTCGACTTGAAGGACGTCGTGCAGGAGGCGGAGAAGCGGCACGGCAAGATGCTGGATGTCGTTCGGAAATCGAGCTTCAATCCGAACACCAACAAGTACTACGCGTACTCGCCCGCCTGGGCACCGGATCCCGGTGACTATCGAAAGAGCATGTGGGAGAAGGTCGGCTTGCCCAACGGGCCGACTACCTGGGACGAGCTTCTCAGGGGTGGGGCAGAGATCAAGAAGTCCCAAGGCGTCCAGATGGGCATCGGGATGTCGCAGGAGATCGACTCGAACATGGCCGGACGTGCCCTGTTGTGGTCGTTTGGTGGCTCAATTCAAGACGAGAACGAGAAAGTCGTCATCAACTCGCCAGAGACCGTGGCGGCTGTCGAGTTCATGACGAAGCTCTACAAGGAGTCGATGACGCCTGAGGTGTTCTCCTGGAATGCCGCATCCAACAACCAGGGCCTGGTCGCCGGTCAGATGTCGTACATCCTCAATTCCATTTCGGCGTGGCGTACGGCACAGAGCGAGAATCCGTCTGTTGCCGACGACATCGGCTTCGTCAAGGCGCTAAAGGGCCCGAAGACCGGGCTCGTCGCGCAGCACGTGATGTACAACTGGATCGTCCCGTCGTTCTCTCCCAACGTCGATGCTGCGAAGGAATTCCTGCTTCACTACACCGCGAATCTGCCATCGGTGACCTACCAGTCGAAGCTCTACGACTTCCCCGCGTTCCCCGACGCGGTGCCGGATCTGGACGGCTGGCTGGACAAGGATCCCTTCGGCGCCAACCCGCCGGACAAGCTCGCCGTGCTCAAGGACTCCCTTGACTGGTGCACCAACATCGGCCACCCGGGCCCAGCCAGTCCGGCCATCGGTGAGGTGTTGTACACCTTCGTCATTCCCAACATGTATGCCAAGGCAGCGCGCGGAGAACTCTCTCCGCAGCAATCTGTTGCGGAGGCCGAAAAACAAATCAACAGCATCTTCCAGAACTGGCGCTCCCGCGGGCTGGTCGCGGGATAGCACACACGACTGGGAGGCACGGATGGCTGTCGTCGAGGTCCGCAACCTGACGAAACAGTTCGACGGCGGACGTGGCCACGGACACGTCCGCGCAATCGATGGCATCAACCTAGCGACGCGTGAAGGCGAATACCTCGTGTTGTTGGGCCCGTCTGGCTGCGGCAAGACCACGCTGTTGCGTACCATCGCCGGCCTCGAGGACCCCACCGATGGTGAGGTGCTTATTGGCGGCAATGTCGTCAACGGCCTGCCGCCCCGACTGCGACGCATCGCCATGGTGTTCCAGAGTTATGCGCTGTATCCGCACAAGACCGTGCTCGACAACATTGTCTTCCCGCTCAAGGCCACCCAGCTCGATAAGGCAGAACGCGAAACGAAGGCCCGATGGGCCGCCGAGCTGCTGGGCATAGATCAGTTGCTCAACCGCCGGCCCCGGCAACTCTCAGGCGGCGAACGGCAACGTGTCGCACTCGCGCGGGCAATGGTACGCGAACCCGCAGTCTTCCTGCTGGACGAGCCGCTGTCCAACCTCGACGCCAAGCTACGAGCAAGCGCTCGGGACGAGCTCAAACGATTTCAGCAGCGCGTCGGGACTACGACGATCTATGTGACGCACGACCAGTCGGAGGCGATGGGACTCGGCGACCGGATTGCGGTGATGGAGGGGGGTCAGGTGCGGCAGCTGGCTCCGCCGGTGGAGGTGTATGACGATCCGGCGGACACGTTCGTCGCGACGTTCCTTGGATCGCCACCGATGAACCTGGTACCCCGGGACGGCCATCTCGTCGGATTCCGACCCGAGCACTTGCTGCCGGAGGATGTGGTTCCCGGGGAAGACAAGATCCGAGTGCCGTTTACGGTGGACCGGATCGAGCATCTGTCAGGTGATCGACACCTGTATGGGACCGTGCACCGGCTTGGCGAGGAAACGCGCGTCATCACCCGCCTCCCGGCTACCGTCACGCTTCCCGTGGAACCTGGCGAAGAGCACGCGTTCGCCGTTGCCACAGATCGATTGCGGTTCTTCGATGCGAGCACCGGTGAGCGGTCGGAACCCGTGCCGTTACGCGAAGGCTAGGCATGGTACAGACAACGGCACAACGGCCCGACACCCAGGTAGCTGCCGGGGACAGAGCTGGTCGCCGCGATCGTCGCGGCCTTGCCGATCGAGAAGGGTTCCTCGCTTGGGCGATGTTGCTGCCCTCGATCATCTACATCGCCGTGCTCGTCGGGCTCCCGCTGCTGCTGGCAATCGCGTTTTCGTTCAGCGACGTCACCGCTGGGGATCCCTCATTTGACTGGGCTGGTCTGACGAACTATCGACAGATCTTCGACGACCCGGTGTTCTGGCAATCGTTGCGAAACACCGTCATTTTCACCGCTGGTTCGATGGTGCTCATCGTGGTGTTCGGCAAGGTGCTGGCCAACATTCTCGTTGCCGATTTCCACGGAAAGTGGATCGTACGATTCCTCGTTCTCCTGCCGTGGACCACGCCAGTGGCGTTGTCGGCGATCGCTTGGCTCTGGATGCTGGACTCGATCTTCAGCCCCATCGACTGGATGCTGCGTGAGGTCGGGCTGATCAACGGCAACATGTACTGGCTTGGCCGGCCCAATCTCGCCTTGCTCTCAGTCATCGCGGTACACGCATGGCGGCTCATCCCGCTGGCTGCCGTCATCATGATGGCCGGGCTGGTCGCAATCCCGAACGACATCAAGGAGCAGGCCGAGGTTGATGGTGGCGGCTACTGGCGGCGGATGTTTGAGATCACCATCCCGCTGATGATGCCGCTGATCGCCGTTGCGGCCTTGTTCGGCGCGATCGTGACATTCACTGACATGACGGTCGTCTACGTACTGACCCGCGGCGGCCCGACGAACTCGACACAGGTGCTCGCGTCGTGGGCGTTCTTCCGAGGCATCGAAGGGGGCGACATCGCGCAGGGCGCGGCAGTGGCGCTGTTCCTCTTCCCGCTGTTGCTCGCCGCAGCCGTTCTCATTCTCCGCGCAGTCCGTCGCATGGAGGTGATGTGACATGGCGGCCGTCGATACATCAGTCGACACCAATGCGTCGGTCGACACCCTCCGGCGTCGCGCAATCATTCGTCACCGACTGGCTCGTGTGGGTCTGTACCTCGCCGCCGTTGCTGCCGCCCTCATCTGTGCCGGTCCGTTCTTGTGGTCGTTGATCACTGCGTTTAAGCAAAGCCCGGACCTCTATCAGCGAGACAACAACCCGTTCCTATACAACCTGCCGTCGACCCGGATGCACGTGCGGTACCTGTTTCAGGAGACAGCGTTCCTCACGTTCCTTTGGAACACGCTGTGGGTGGGCCTGCTCGTGGTTGCGATCACCTTGGTGCTCAGCCTCCCCGCCGCCTATGCACTTGCCCGGCTTGACCGGCCGTGGTCGGGCCCCATGGCTATCGCAATCTTCTTCGTCTATCTCGTGCCGCCCACGTTGTTGTTCTTGTCGTTGTCGCGACTGGTGGTTGCCGTTGGCCTCCAGGACAACACCTGGTCACTTGTCCTCGTCTATCCCACCATCACGATCCCGGTGTCGGTGTGGCTCTTGGTCGGCTTCCTCAAGGGCATTCCGAAGGACATCGAAGAGCAGGCCATGGTGGACGGATATAGCCGGTTGGGCGCCTTCGTACGAGCCGTCGTGCCACTCGTCTTTCCAGGGATCGTCGCAGTCATCGTCTTCAGCTTCACGCTGACGGCAAGCGAGTTCATCTATGCGCTCGCTTTCGTCGCACCGACCGCTGAGAAGGTGATCAGTACCGGCGTACCCACAGAGCTGGTGCGCGGTGACGTCTTCTTCTGGCAGTCGCTTCAGGCAGCAACCGTCCTCGTGGCGTTTCCGATTGCGTTCGTCTTCAATCTGTTCCTGGACCGGTTCATCGCCGGCTTCACCATGGGCGCCGTCAAGGGTTGATCACTACAAGATCCACAGTTTCAGCGATACGGCCTGGCTGGCACGGCGTCGAATCAATCCAGGACTAGAGAGCGCGACGTTGAGCGACGAGGGGACACACGAAGGGGTCTTTGCCGCGTAGTCCGACGGTGTTGAGGTAGTCGATGACCGCGCGGTATGCGTGCCAGAGGGTGGTGCGCGTGTACGGAACGCCTTGGGCGGCACAGTACGCGGACACAAGTGGTTGTGCTTTACGGAGATGGGGTCGCGCCATCGAGGGGAACAGGTGATGTTCGATCTGGTAGTTCAGCCCGCCCATGAAGATCGACATCAGGGGGCCGCCGCTGATGTTGCGGCTCATCAGGACCTGGCGGCGCAGGAAGTCCAGCTTCAACTTGGGCGACACGAGCGGCATGCCGATGTGGTTGGGCGCGAACGCTGATCCTAGATATAGGCCGAAGATCGCAAGTTCGATTGCCATGAAAGCGAGTGCCTTCTCCGGCGAAAGCACAACGAAGACCAGAGCGAGCAGCCCTGCGAATCGGAAGGTGAGGAAGCTGATCTCGACCCAGCGACGCGACACCTTGGCTGGACTGATCACCCGGCGGATCGCCTCTCTGTGCAACGAGAGTCCCTCGAGCAGCAAGATCGGGAAGAAGTACCAGCCTTGATGGGCCACCAGCCACGTCATCAGCGGGCTGCGTTGTTTGGTTGCTTGTTCGGGAGTGAGGGCGAGAGCGCTCAACGCGATGTCGGGGTCGAGGCCTTCCTTGTTCGGGTTTGCGTGGTGCCGGTTGTGCTTGCTCTGCCACCAGCCGTGGCTGATCCCGACCAGTAGGTTCGCGATGATCAGGCTGACCCAGTCGTTCCACCGGCCGGACCTGAACATCTGACGGTGCGCTGCGTCATGACCTAAAAATGCGAGCTGGGCCATCACAACCGCGAGCACGCCAGCGTTGACTAGCTGCCACCAGCTGTCGCCGATCAGTGTGAAACCCACTACCCAGGCGATCAGGATCAACACCGCCCCGATCAGCTTGGCCCAGTAGTAGCCGTAGCGGCGCCGCATCAGTCCCATCTCGTGGATGGTGCGGGTCAACGCGGTGAAGGAGCTGACCGCCCTGTCGCGGCTGGAAGAGGCCGAAGGTTCGTCGGCGGCTGTCGAGGTGATGAGGGTTGTCATGACGGGGACCCAATTTCAGTTCACAAGTCCCGGTGACTACCTGGGCGGGAGCATCATGCTCAAAGAGTCGCGGCATATGCGTAAACGGCGACTCTGGCCCCAGGCCGGCTGGATGTACAGCGTTTTCCACTCTACCCGGATAAACGCGTCATGCCGATTCGCATCTGCACTTTGGCAGACCTAGCATGGGTGCGTCATGGAGATGAGCCCGGATCACTCAGCTGACCCCGTCGCGGCCGAGGGCGCCGCCGGCCAGACTACGCCGACTCAATATATGGACGACCTGCAGGACAGCTTGGCCCGACTGAGCAAGTTGGCGACGGGCCTGCTGCCGTTGGAGGACTCCCTGAGGCGCGTGGCCGAGTATGCGGTGCGGGCCATCCCAGGCGCCGAGGGTGCCGGTTTGACGCTCCTCGAGGAGAACCGGTCCGACACCATCGTGTCCACGGCCGACTTTGTGGCTCGAGTCGACGACATTCAATACAGCCTCGGCCAAGGCCCATGCATCAGTGCAGCCCGTGATCGGCAGACCGTGATGTCGGGCTCCCTGGGTGGTGACCAACGCTGGCCGCAGTTCGGATCTCGGGTGGCCCGCCTGGGCGTACACAGCGTCGTGTCCCTGCCGCTGGTCACCGACGAGGGTGTGCTTGGCGCGATGAACGTGTACGCCCATGACAAGAACGCCTTCACAGCGGATGCCGGGCGCCTCGGGCAACTCTTCACGGTGCCGGCGGCCATTGCCGTGCAGAACGCCCAGGTTCTGGCCCAGACCAAACGACTGGCCAGCCAGCTGCAGGTCGCCTTGAGCAGCCGTGGGGTGGTCGAGCGCGCTATCGGCATCATGATGAGCCGCAGCGGCGGAACCGAAGCTGAAGCCTTGGATCGGCTGCGCACATTGAGCCAGCACCAGCACGAGAAGCTGCCGGTCGTCGCACAAAGCATCGTTCGTGAAGCGGTACGGCGGGCCCAGGCCCGGCGCACAGATAGGTGATCCGCAGTTCGGGGAGTACTGTCAAAGGTGCTGCGACTTCATAGATTCGGGGATCCCGACCCGCATCTGATGTCGAGCCATCGGCTGAACGTTCCTGGTACGGCCGGTCCCGGCAGTAAATCGGCGCTCGGGCCGCCTCGGAGCCACCTGTGGCCACACCCAGACTTATCACTGACGACATCCGTGATCTTTTTTCCGATCTTGCTGTGCCGGATCCCATTAGTGGGCAGCCGGTCGACCTGGAAGACTCACTGACGGCGCTGACTCTCTCTCTTAGACATGCCGTCCCCTCCTATCGTGGACTGGCTCTCACCTTGGTGATCGACGAGCAGCCCGTCAGCGTAACCTCAGCCGAGCGCGGCGACACCTCAGACATAGCGACGTCCTTGTGCTTGTCGCTGGCCTGGGTGCCGTTGTTACGCACAGACAGTCAAATCATCTTTTATGCCTCGGTGCCGGGCAGCTTCGTTGACATGGCCGCGGACCTGGCCGTCGCCCTGGGCAGCGAAGGTCTCCGTCTCGACGAGGACATCCCTTTGGCTATCGTTTCGGACTTGACCGGGATAGCCAGACTGTCGTCCATCAACGAGGCTGTCGGCGTCCTCATCGGCCACGGCCACACACCTGACGGCGCCCAACGCGAGCTGCGGCATATCGCGGACACAACACGTGTCAGCATCCAGCGTGCTGCTGAAACCGTGACCGACAGCCCGTCAAGCGCCCGCTGGGATTGATGCCGGTCTTCCGGACAGCGCCGCTGACTGGGTGGGCGACACTTGACCTTGGAGGGTCGCATGTCTCTGCGCCGATCGGTGTTGGGTATTGCGCTGATCGCCGCGCTCCTGGCGAGTGGCTGCGCTGCAGATCAGCCAGAGGAGATCCAGCCTTCCCCTGTGCAGGCCTACGACGTCGCGGACGGATCTCACCCGCACGACGTCGCGCCGGCCAATGATGGCGGCGTATGGTTCACCGGCCAGCGGGCCGAGTTCCTGGGCCATTTCAACCCCTCGACGCAAGCCGTGACTCAAGTGCCCCTCGGAGAAGGTTCAGCACCGCACGGTGTCATCGTCGGCGCTGATGGTGCCGCGTGGGTGACCGACGGCGGACTGAATGCAATCGTCCGCGTGGACCCGACAACGCATGAGGTGCGCACCTATCCGCTCCCCACCGGTCGAGAGAGCGCCAATCTCAACACTGCGACATTCGACAGCAATGGAGTGCTGTGGTTCACCGGCCAGTCCGGTGTGTACGGACGGCTCGATCCGCGGACCGGGAACATGACGGTTTACGACGCTCCGCGGGGCCCAGGGCCTTATGGCATTACGACGACGCCGGACGGCGATATCTACTACGCCTCTCTTGCCGGCAGCTATGTGGGGCGCGTCAATACGACGACCGGCGAGGCGACAGTGCTAGAACCGCCTACGGCTCAGCAAGGCGCTCGCCGCGTCTGGTCGGACAGCACCGGACGCATCTGGGTAAGCGAGTGGAACGCCGGCCAACTGGCGGTTTTCGATCCAGCGAGCGAGAAGTGGCGCGAGTGGCGGCTGCCCGGTCCGAGCCCGCAGGCCTACGCCGTGTACGTCGACGATCGTGATCAGGTGTGGGTGAGCGACTTTGGCGCAAACGCCCTCGTGCGGTTCGACCCGACGACTGAGACCTTCACCGCGTATGCGCTGCCCGGTCCTGCGTCCAATGTTCGCCAGATTCTTGGGCGCCCGGGCGAGGTGTGGGCTGCTGCGTCCGCTCTTGATCAGCTGGTGCTCGTACGCAGCGGCTAGCTCTGCGAGGACTGCCCGTCAAGACACCCGCTCAGGTCGCGCTCTACGGCGGCACCGCAGGCCTCGCGTTCGACAAGTGCTACCACCAGCTCTGCGATGACCTGACCAACATCAACGACAATGGCCTGGACCAGCACTCCGACGCCGCAGTCCACGCGATCCTCACCTTGCCCAAACTGAATCGGCCGTGAGCGGAACGGACAGGGATCGGCCACGTCCACGAAGGAGTTCAAGGGTCACCACAAGGTGCGCTAGCACGGGAACGGTCAACTCGATCGCCGCTGAGTGTCGGACAAACGCCGCTCAGTGGCGATTGCGTTGCCCGCCGCGCTATGTGGGTGCGCTAGCGGATACGAGGGACGCGATCGAGTTTTCGGTTCAAGATCAGGCCTGCGTCGATCAAAGCGAGATGGGTGAACGCTTGGGGGAAATTGCCGATCTGTTCACCGGTGAGCGCAATTTCCTCCGAGAAAAGCCCGACATGGTTGGCGTAGGTCAACATCTTCTCGAAGGTGTTGCGGGCCTTCTCGAGCTGGCCAGCTCTTGCGAGCGAGTCGGCGTACATGAACGTGCACAGGGAGAACGTCCCCTCCGAGCCGCGAAGCCCGTCGGGCGAGGCCGCAGGATCGTATCGGTACACCAGGCTGTCGGTGACAAGCTCACGGTCCATAGCGTCCAGCGTGGAGATCCACATTGGATCCCTGGGCGAGATGAAGCCCACCGATGACATGCGCAGCAGCGACGAGTCGAGCACGTCGGTTTTGTAGTGCTGCACGAATGCTTGGCGCGCCTCGCTCCACCCGGCCGTCATGATCTGGTCATAGATTGCATCCCGCTCGGTCCGCCAGCGGTCCAATGGCGCCGGGCGCCCATGCGAGTTCGCCAGACGGATACCGCGATCCAAAGCAACCCAACTCATCAGGCGGCCGTAGGTGAAATCCTGCCGGCCTCCTCGAGTTTCCCAGATGCCCTCCTCGGGCTGGTTCCAGTTGTCCGTAAGCCAGCCCAATAGATCACATATGCGGCGCCACCCCGGGTGGCCGGCTTCAAGTCCATGCTGGTCGGCGAAGTACAGACTGTCGATTGCTTCTCCGTAGATGTCGAGCTGCAACTGGTCCGCTGCACCGTTCCCGATCCGTACCGGGCTGGATCCCTGGTATCCCTCCCAATGTGGAAGAATCTCCTCGCTCAGGTCACTGGAGCCATCGACGCGGTACATGATGTTGAGCGGGCCGCCTTCGCCCCCGATCTGCTCTCTGACACGATCGCGCAACCACAGCCCGAGCGATGCCGCTTCCTCAGTAAATCCCATGCCGAGCAGGGCATATACCGAGAAGGAGGCATCGCGAACCCAGGTGTACCGGTAGTCCCAGTTGCGCTCCCCACCGATCTGCTCCGGCAGCGCCGCTGTCGGCGCTGCGACGATCCCACCGCTTGGCGCGTAGGTCATGAGCTTGAGTGTGATCGCCGATCGTTGCAGAGTTTCGCGCCACCTGCCGACGTAGGTGGACTGCGCGAGCCAGGACCTCCAAAAGCGAACAGTGTCGTTGAAGAGCTCCCAGACTTCAGATACTCCTACTCGGCGCGGAGGGCGAGCCTCACCGGTTTCCAGGACAAGCCCGCGAGCCTGGCCGGCCGACAGTGTGAGCTCGACCTGCAGATCCTTGGAGAGCAGCTGAACACGTGCCAGCCGAGCCTCCTCCGGCTCACGAACGATGCTCACTGACAGTGCATTGCGGGCAGCTTGGAAGATAACCCCGTCCTCACTGACATGGGTCTCATGGGACTCTCGGCCGTAGTCGAAACTCGGGGCGATATCCACAGTGAAGGTCATCTCACCGCGAACACACCGGATCATGCGTACGAGCCGCTGTTGATCGGAAGCGACTGCGCTGTTGGCGACCGGCATGAAGTCAATGACTTCGCCAACACCCGCCTCAGTGAGAAAGCGGGTAACGAGAATGGCGGTGTCCGGGTAGTAGAGCTGCTGCTGTGTGAAGACATCCACTGTCGGCCGGGTCCGCAGGTGTCCGCCGCGATCGTGGTCCAGCAGGCAGCCGAAGATGCTGGGCGAGTCGAAACGAGGCGCGCAGAACCAGTCAATGGTCCCGTCGGTCGCGACCAGTGCAGCGGTCTGCATATTTCCGATCAGGCCGTGATCAGCGATGAGTGGGTACTTTGACATCGGGCCTCAATCCACAACGGCGTCGGGTTGTGACCATGCTGTGCCAGCGCCCTCGCCGAAGCCTCACCCAGAAGGGGTGATTGGCGAATACCTGCGGGGTGGCACGATGCTTCCGTGGCTCAGAGCGCTTCGGTCGACCAGTCATCAACCAATCTGCGACGGATACTCGTTCCCTTAGCCCTCGCGCAGTTCATCTGCAGTTTCGCTGGCTCGAACATGAACGTGATGATCTCCGACATCAGCGAAGACTTGGACACAACAGTCCAGGGTGTACAAATTGCCATCACGATCTTCCTCTTGGTGATGGCGGCGCTGATGATCCCAGGCGGCAAGTTGACGGACCGCTACGGCCGCAAGCGGCTATTCATCCTCGGACTGATCGTCTACGGCATCGGTGCCGTGCTGAGCGCTGTCTCGCCCGGCTTGGGACTGCTGATCCTCGGCAACTCCATTTTGGAGGGGGTGGGCACGGCGATGTTGATCCCGCCCGTCTATATCCTCACCACGCTGCTGTTCACGGAGCTGACGTCCCGGGCTCGCGCGTTTGGGGTGATCAGCGCAATGGGAGGCATCGGCGCCGCAGCCGGTCCGCTGATCGGGGGTCTTATCACCTCGGCCATCAGCTGGCGGGCAGCCTTCATATTCCAGGCCCTGGTTATTGCTGTGATCGTTTTGTTGAGTCGAAAGATCACCGATCCACTGCCGGCCGACCCGACCCGACCCTTCGACACCACCGGCGCCGTCCTCTCGGCCGTCGGTCTGGTGCTCGTAGTCGCGGGCATCCTTGCAGCCGACAACAACCTCTGGCTCATGCTGATCTTGATCATCGCCGGTGTTCTCGTCCTGGCATTGTTCTTCCGATCAGTACGCGCCAAGGAGCGGGCCGGCAAGGAGCCCCTGCTGTCGACGAGTCTCTTCCACAACCGCACCTCCAATCTCGGCTCTCGTGACCCAAAACACTCAATGGCTGATGCTCATCGGCACCTCTTTTGTGGTCTCGGCTTATCTGCAGGTCGTGCGTGGCTACGATGCGATCCAGACCGGCGTCATCTTCACCGCCGCCACAGTCGGGCTGCTGGCCTCCTCGCTCGCCGCGGAGCGTTTCGCCAAGCGGCGTGCACAGCGGACCCTCATCCTTGCTGGGTTCGTTCTCACGATCGCAGGCATCCTGGTCTTGCTGTGGATCGTGAGAGTCTCTCCGACCGCCTGGGCGTTCGCACCAGGGCTGCTCCTCATCGGACTTGGTGTCGGCGTGATGCTTACGCCGTCGGTGAATGTCGTGCAGTCGAGCTTCCCGGAGGACCTGCAGGGTGAGATCTCAGGCCTTTCCCGCAGCGTGTCCAATCTCGGTTCGTGCCTTGGGACCGCTATCGCCGGCACCATCCTTGTTGCCGGCATTACCGCTACACCTGAGCTTTCGTACGCGCTCGCAATGATCGCCCTAGCAGTGGTTGGTGTGCTTGGGCTGATTGCCGCCGTGTTGCTGCCTGCAGAAATCCGTACCGTGTCTGTTCATGACGTGCCCCAGCAATCACCCGGCGATCGCAGCTGATGGGTAACCCCAGCTCAGAATCTTCGAAGCGAACCCCGCGGGCGTCGCGGTAGATCCCTTAGGCTCCGTGGCAGCCACGCGAGTCAACACCGGGGAAGAGGGCGTGCATGACGTTCGTTGATGCCGTCGATATTGTTGCGAGATGCCTGGAAGGCGCCGGCGTTGCCGTGATCGCCGTTGGTGCGCTGGCTGCGACGGTGCTGGCAATTCTTGGCATAGTCCGACGACGGCCCACCTATGACCGATTCCGTGAGCAGCTCGGCCGATCCATCTTGATCGGTCTCGAATTCCTCGTGGCCGGAGACATCTGCCGGACTGTAGCCGTCACACCGACACTGGAGAATGTCGCCATCCTGGGAATCATCGTGCTGGTGCGTACTTTCCTCAGTTTCTCGTTGGAGGTCGAGATCAGCGGAAGATGGCCCTGGCAGGGCGGCTCGCCGGCTATTTCAGCGCACCTGTAAGCCTCCAATCACCAGCCTGCTCGGCGCCAAAAGATGTGCCAGGCGGCTGACCGACCGCGACGGCGTACGCGCGCTGTATGAATCGTGAGCGGACTCACCCGGAGCGGGTGAAGTCTCCCAGTCGCATTCCAGGCATGGTGGCAGCATTCACTGATCAGGGATCGAGGCGCAGATGGGTAAGTCGACGTACGAGATCCGGATTGGGGGCACGGTGCCGCTTGATCTGCTTGAGAACTTCCGCCAGATCCAGACGGTAGAGCCTGCTGGCACGATCCTGCACGCGGTGGAACTGGATGATGCCGGTCTCTGGGGCCTCATCGACGCGTTGCGCGATGCCGGCGTCGATCTGCTCGAAATACGACGGGGGTGTCCGTCCGCCTGACTCGACCGCCGACCTGAAGCCGTTTCCGGCCTGCACTCGCTGACTTCAAGCTGCGGGGCGACGGATCAGGTGGTCGATCTCGATATCGTTGTCGGCCAGTTTTTCCAAGATCAACTGCAGATCCCCAGGTGTGGCAAAGACCCGCACCACCGTGCGCTCATGCTCGAACCGAGCTGCCCAACGCATGGATCGCAGAATCGAACTTCCCAGTCGTCCCTCAATCCAGAATTCGTAGTACCGGGACGATGCGTGCATCTCCAGCGGCGTGATTCCGATGGAGCGCAGCCGCTCGATAAGCCCGTCTATCTCTGTTGGATCGACTACGCGCCGAAAGAGAATTGTCACCGCCGGCATTGAATGCAGCGTCATCGACGGAAATTGAGCGGTAAGGCCGGCGGGCGGTGTACCGCGTAGCGTGATCTCGTACACCGCCACCGGATCATTCGGGTGCTTCCGCAGTCCGCCGAGCTCGACGTCCTGCGGCATCTGAAACTCCTTGTGGTGCTAGTGGAGCATTCCTTTAAGAGGTCGTCTGGGGCGTCTTCGCTGGCTCTGTGATCGTCACGTCAGGCTGGCGCAAGTACGAGGCGAGCGCCCAGATGATGAGGACGTCAATGGCGATGACCATGAGCGCCCACCAGGGCGAGTACGGCAGCCAGGTGAAGTTGATGATCGCCGAAATGACCGCGACGACTATGCCCGCCATGCGAGCCCAGGTCTGACCTCTCAGCAGGGAGATGCCGACCGCCAGCAACCCCAGGGCGACCAGCAGGTGAATCCAGCCCCAGAGCGTGAGGTCAAAGGCGTAGATGTACTCCGGGAGGACCACGAGGTACTTGTCGTTCACAATTGCCGCAAGAGCCTCTACGGCCTGGAAAGCCCCGCCGATGATCATGAGCACGCCGGCGAAAACGGCGGTGCCATGAGCCAAGGGACTGACAGGCTGGGTGTCTGCCATTAGTGTATTGCCTCCAATTCTGGTTAGTCTGACTCGACTACAGATGACGGTACGTGGCAGCGGGCGTCGGTTGATCACCCGCCAAGGGTGAATAGATACGCGCAGACTAGCGAGAAAATCGCGCTGTCGAGGCACTTCGGAGGAATGGCCCCAGCCGCCATGCCTCCGCGATTGAATGTGAGGCTCCAGTGACCGAAGACCAGCATCGGAGCGCCACCGAAGCACCGCAGATGAACCGACCACTGGCCATCCTGCTGGCGATGGCGATGTTCGTGCTCGTGGTGGACACCTCGATCATGAATGTATCGATCTCGTCGGTCGTTCGGGACCTCGGGACGACAGTGAGCGGCGTCCAGGGGGCGATCGCACTCGAAGCGCTCGTATCGGCGGCGTTCATCCTGATCGGCAGCAAGGTCGGCGATCTGTTTGGGCGCAAGCGGGCGTACGTGCTCGGCCTGCTCGGATACGCCATAGGCGCGGCCGCAATGACGGTGGCCCAGAACTTGATCGCCATCGTTGTCTTTTGGGCGATCATCGGCGGCATCGGCGCTTCACTGCTGCTCCCAGCCATGCAGTCCCTTATTCATGGCAACTTCGAAGGAGCGGCTCAGAAGCAGGTCTATGCACTCGTCGGTGCCGCGGCTGCGATTGCCGCGGCAGTCGGACCGTTGCTCGGGGGGTTCATCACGACCTATCTCTCCTGGCGAATCGCCTTCCTGCTCGAGCTAGTGATCATCATCGTCGTGCTCTCCGGCATCAAACTGGTGCATGACGTGCCCTATACAGGCAGCCGGGCGGTCGACGTCGTCGGTGCGCTCCTCTCGATCGTGGGCATGGGCGGCATCGTGCTCGGCATCCTGGTCTGGCAGGAGGGCGGAGAGTATGTGCTGGCGATTCTGGCCGCCGGCGCGCTTGCGCTTGCTGGTTTCGGCTACTGGCTGATCCGTCGCAAGCGGCAAGAAAAAGCGACGCTGATCGATCCAGACTTGTTCCGGTCCAAGCACTTTCAACTGGGGATCTCCCAACAGATGCTGCAGCAGATCGCTCTCGGCGGGCTCATGATCGCCTTGCCGATCTATCTCCAGATGGTGCTCGAATACAACGCCATGCAGGCGGGCTTGTCTATCGCCCCACTCTCACTCAGCATGTTTGGCGTCGCGCTGCTTGCGGGACGAAGGGCCGGGCGACGGAGAGCAAGCACGATCGTTCGGATCGGCTTTTTGCTGCTCACCGTCGGGATTGGAGTACTGATCCCGATCGTGCCGCGGGCCGACTCCGGCTGGTATCTCCTTGTTCCATTGCTGCTCGCCGGATCGGGGCTGGGCCTGCTGGTGTCTCAGCTCAACAACTACACGCTGGCGCCGATCTCGGAGGAACGGGTCAGCGAGGCTGCCGGAGTCAACTCCGCGGCTGGATCGTTCGGGCTGTCTTTCGGCTTGGCATTCGCGGGCGCCATCATGCTGGCCACGCTCTCCTTCGCTTTCACCGCCCTGGCCCAGGACAGTACGGTGCTGCCGCCGTCCGATAAGGAGCGGGTGGCAGTGGCGCTCGAGGAGGATGCGGAATTGATGACCAACACCCAGCTCGTAGAAGTCCTCAAGGACGAACCGCCTGAGATCCAGGCTGAGATCATTCGCATCAATACAGAAGCAAGACCGCTGGCACTTCAGGTCGCCCTGCTAGTGCCGATCATCGCCGGTCTGCTCGGGCTGCTGAACTCCTTCCGAATGAGCCGTCTTCCCGACATAGCACCGTCGTCGGCAGCCGAGGGGATGGCTCTCGGCTGAGGGCTTTCTAGGCGCGGAGCGGTACGACGACGTCGCGGCAGCCTTCGTGCGTCAGCCACGGGCACTCATGTTCGTGCCCTCCTTAGAGACCAGTCTGCGCCTCAACCCGGCCAGACTTCACGGCTTGGGCCAGGGCTTGGTAGTCACGCTCGTTCTGGTCGGCGTAGGCACTGGAGAAGTCGGCGATGGCCTGGTCGAAGGCATCGCTGTTGCCCAGGTAGGAGGCGATGGCAATCCGGTCGCCAGAGCGGGCGTGGGCGCGGGCGAGGGTCGCTGCACAGATCCGCGCGTACAGCGTCATCACCGAGGCGCCCATGGTGTCGACGTCCGCCGAGCCCTTCCAGTCGCGCAGCTGCCGGATGTAGAAGTCGCGGACCTGCCCGTCGAGGCCGGTCAACCGGTGCCAACCGAGGAAAATGTCGCTGGCGGCCTGCATCAGGCGTTGCCCGGCGACGACGCGCTGGCCGCTGTTGGCGTACTGGCTCTTGCCGACGAACCGTTCCAGCACCGATTCCTGGGCTTCCTTGGCCTGCAGGAACAGCGGGTCCTGGTCGTCCCGCCCGAGCATGAGCAGAATCCAGGCGCGCGTGCCAACGCTGCCGACGCCGACGACCTTCCGGGCCATGTGGCCGTAGTGGAAGTTCTCCATCAGGTGCCGCCGGTCGGTCTCCAGGGTGCGCCGGTAGGACCTGATGATGCCGCGGACTTCCCCTTCGATCTCGTCGCGTTCTCTCCCCGGCGGCAACAAGTCCTCGATCGGGACGATCAGTGGGGGGTCGGCGATGATTCTGCGTTCGCCGTCGACCTCGTGGGTGAGCTTGGCGAAGGCCTGCATGCTGTCCTTGGTTCGGGCCTTCGCTAGGTTCGCCCTGGCCTTCGCTTGCTGCTTTTTGGTGGCAGCGGCCTGCAGCTGTTCGAAAAGCGCCTCAACCTCGATGTGCGCGTACCAGATATCCAGGTTGCGCATTCCGGCGGCCCACTTCATCCGGGTCCGGTAATTCTCGGCCATGGCAAGTACGATCGCGCGCCGCTCCGCGGGAGTGAACCCGCGGTCGCGGCCAGCGATCTCGAAACTCGCGGCCAGCCGCTTCACGTCCCACTCCCACGGGCCGGGCAGGGTCTCGTCGAAGTCGTTGATATCGAACATCGCTTGCCGCTCCGGGGAAGCGAACACCCCGAAGTTCGACAGGTGGGCGTCACCGCAAACCTGCACGCGAAGGCCGGAGTTCGGGGTCGCCGCCAGGTCAGCGGCCATGATCAGCGCGGCTCCCCGATAGAACGTGAACGGCGACACCAGCATCCGGCCGTAACGAATGGGCACCAGCTCGGGGACCCGGCTTGCGCCCTGCTCCTCGAGCAACCCAACAGGGTCGGGTCGGTTGACGGCCGGCACCCAACGGCCATGGCTGGACCGGGGAACCTCGTTACGTGCCGCCTTCCCCCGGGCGACGCGCTCCCCGGGAGTCAGGTGCGCGACCTTGCGTGCGACACCAGTACCCGGTCGAGCAACTCCGTCACCGCGCGCCGGGAGTGGTGTCTCGGGCGCCGTCTCACCGTTCCCGTTTCGCTTACTGGCAACGGACTTCTTTTTCATGATCGCGCTCCTCAGTCGTCGTTGGTCCCAGGTTGGCACGCCCGGGTGCAGTTGGCCAGCGTCGGTTGCAGGTCTGCGACCGCTGTCAAGGAATTCCGTGCTGGAGGCCCTGCCTCAAAGCTCCTTTGGTAACCAAGTGCATACCTCAATTGCGCGACTAAAGAAATATGTCGACCGCCTTCTCGCGATATATGCCAAATATTGTGCATGGACGTCGGCGTGCGGCTGTCCCCTTCTAGAGGCGACTTCTGGCCGCCTCAAAAGGGCCGCCAACGCCAAAAAGTTCGTGTCCAAATCGGAGCCCTAAGGGTCTGCGGCCAGAACAAAACAGGCATCGACGAGATGCTTTCGATCCGATAGCGCGGTCTCCGATCGTATACTCGCCCTAGTCAACCCAGGGAGGGTCGCCCGTGGGGTCGGAGGGATGCTCGGGGCTGTCCATGTCTGGCACACCTAGTGGCAGTCTTCAGTGGTGAGCAGCCTTACATGGGCTGACGAGAGCCTGGATAAACAGCTGGTCGATTCCATGCTGGAAGCCAAGCTCCGGCCACCACTTGCACGATCGGAGTGGGTGGACCGTACCCGACTCCTCGAAAAGCTTGAACGCGCCAGTCGACGACCGGTAACTTTGATCGCCGCTCCAGCCGGCTACGGCAAAACCACCGTTGTTACTCAGTGGTTGGCCTCTGTCTGGCGCCCGGCGTCTGTTGCCTGGATATCCCTGGACATGTCGGACAACGAGCCGGTGCGACTCTGGACAGACATCGCAACGGCCCTTGATCGCGCGGGCTGCGCCATCGCGCGTGACATAGCAGGCTTCATCGCGGCCGGCGGCCATGACCTGGTCACGCTGGTACTGCCGAGAATCCTCGACGCAATTGCTGCTCTGGACTCCGACGTCGCCATCGTGTTCGACGACTTCGATATTGTCCGCTCCGCAGAATGCATTGAGCACATCGACTTCTTCATCAAGCACCTGCCGACAAATGCCCACCTGCTTTTGATCACCCGTGCAGACCCGGCCCTGCGGCTCGCGCGGCTGCGCGCTACAGGCCAGTTATCAGAAATCCGCGCGGAAGATCTTGCATTCAACCTAGAGGAAGCGTCTTCCCTTCTAGTTGCCGACGGCGTTCAGCTATCGACCGACGGCCTCTCGGAGCTCATGGGCCGGACCGAAGGGTGGCCGGCCGGCCTGTATCTCGCGGCGCTTTCTCTGACTGGTCGCGCCGATCCGATTGAATTTGTGCATCATTTCAGCGGCAACAACCGGTTCATCGGCGATTACCTCACCGAGGAAGTCCTCAGTCGACAGAGCGCCGAAGTACGCCAATTCATCCTCGACATGTCGATTGTTGACCGCTTCACTGCGCCGCTGTGCGACTACATGAATGGGGGACGCCAATCGGCCAAAATTCTCCGCGATCTGCAACACACCAACCTGTTTCTGATCCCGCTAGATGCCGAGGATCGCTGGTTCCGTTTCCACCACTTATTTGGCGCAGTCGCCAGGAGCGCCCTAGAGACTGAGCAGCCGGATCGGGCAGTAACGCTTCATGGCCGGGCGGCGGACTGGTTGAGCGAGAACGGCTATGTCGACGCCGCCGTTGAACATGCGCTCGCTGCCGGCAACAGCGATCGTGCGGCATCCCTCGTGCAGTCAAGTTGGTTTCAGTATTTCGATGCCGGGCTGGGCACGACCGTACGCCGTTGGCTTGGCGCGTTGGAGGCGTCAGCCGCCAAAGACAACACGACGACGGTCGTGACGGCGGCCTGGATGGCGGCGCTCTCCGGTCAGAAGGAAGAGATGAACCAACGGCTGGCCCAGCTCAACAACGCCTCGGATGACGTCGCGCTTCCCGACGGGACTCGGTCGGTGGAATCTGTGATCGCGCTCATTCGAGGACTGTTCGGCTTCGGCGGCCCCACCGAGATGTTGGCTTCGGCCGAGCGAGCCGCCGAGCTCGAGACAGACGGCAACACGGCATGGTATGCGGTTGCCCGCACGGCGCTCGGCCACGCCAACTACGTCGTTGGCGATCTGGATTCAGCGGCCGTGGTGCTTCCCAAGGCCGCGTACAGCGAGTCGGCGCCTGCGCTCATGCGCATCACGGCGCTTACGGTGCTGTCACTGACCCAAGCTGAGTTAGGGCATCTCGAGCGCAGTCACAGATCGGCGCGGGAGGCTATGGAGGTCGTCGAGGCCCGAAGCCTGCATGCACTGCCGTCAGTTGCCTTGGCGTTCACCGCGCTCGGGCAGAGCCAAGCTGCTTCTGGAGACCTCGAGGTAGCGATGGCGACGTTGGACCACGGGTTGAATCTGCGTAGAAAGGTGCCTGGGCTCAGCCCCTGGCCGACGATTCATCACCTACTTGTCATGGGGCGGGTGGCAATCATGGCGAGCGACCTACCGCTGGCACGCCGACTCCTAGACGAGGTCTCTTTGCTGATGCGGCAGTACCAGCAAGGAATGGGCCCGATGATCGCCCGGCTGGAGGAAGCACAGAAGCGGCTTCGGGAAAGTCTGAGCCCTGGCCCGCACACCGAAGCACTTACCGCGCGAGAGACCGAGGTGCTTCGCCGGCTTACCAGCTCGCGAAGTCTCACCGAGATTGCGTCCGAACTCTATCTCTCTCCAAACACCATCAAGACCCACACCACCACCCTGTATCGCAAGCTGGGGGCGCGTTCCCGGTCTGAGGCGGTGAAAATCGGCCGCGAGCGCCTGCTGATCTAGCGTCCAGAATCACCCGGGTGATATCGCCCAACGGGTGAGGACAAGTCAGCTTGCGTCGGGCCGAATTGGAGCGTAACTGCCCTACTTCGCGAAGGCCATTGCGCACGCCGATGTCCATCCTTAGTGACACCAGCGCCCTTCCGTCTCGGATAGGCGTTCCGAGCGTCCCGTTGTGGGCCGTACCGCGTACCCGGCTCGCCAAGCGCATGGACGCTGGGGCGGGAATCCTGACCATGATCAGCGCGCCGACAGGTGCGGGCAAGACCGTAGGAGTTGCCTCGTGGGCGCGGAATCTCGACCCATCAGTTGGGGTGATCTGGGTGAAGCTGCGCCACGGATCCGACGGCTTGCCTCTTGATCAGATCTCCGCTGACCTCGCGGCCCAGCAGGGCCGAGCGGTTGTTGTGTGTGACGATTTTCCCGCAGGACCGTCGGCGGCGCTGATACACGATCTTGAGCTGCTCCTCGCTCAGCCTGATCGCCGGCTAGGCATCGTCTTGATCTGCTCAACCTCACCGACAGTTCCCATTCACCTACTGAACGCCCGTGACCTGATCACGATCAACTTTGATGATCTTGTGATGGACGCAAGCGAGGTACAACTTGTTCTTGATCAGCATGGCGTCAAGGCGAGCGAGACGACGGTACGAGCGGTTCTGGAACATACCGGGGGATGGGCCGCCGGCGTAGGACTCGCCGCGACCGCGCTCGCTCAGCTATCGCGAAGCATCCCGTCAGACGTTCAGCAGGCCTCGGCAGCGCGGGCCGTGCTGAGATCAGTGACCGTCCCGCGCATTCTCGCTGGCGCTGGCAGCGAGGTTGTCCAGGAGGTCATCGAATCAAAGGAACTCGGGGAGTGCCAACCACTACTCCTTGCTGCGGCGGCGCTGGCGAAATCGTGGATCGATACTGCGGAGACGGCGCTGGCCCGCGCGACCTTAGAGCTTGGGCAAGCTCGTGAGCCGGAAGCAGCAGACCTACTCAGTCTTGCCCTGCTCAACATGGCGATGTCGAGGCAACGGGGCGATGCGGCTACCGGTCTTGCGCAGGCGAGCCACGTCAAGGACCTCATGATCAAGCTCCCGATATCAGAGAGAGCGCAAGCGCCAGAGCTCTCACCCCTGATCGACTATTACGTCGCCGGGTTTGAGCTGTTGCGTGGCAACGTCGACACTGCGCGGCGCACATTGGAGCGGGGGGCTGGCCGCTTCCAGCAGTCGCGCCATGGCGAGGCCAACCACGCCGAGCAGCTTGCCCGGGCCAACTGCACGGGACTGTTGTCGTGGATTGATGCATTCTGCGGCGACCTACGCACGGCAACGCGGTATGCGACGTCGCTGCTCACCGATCGCCAGGCCGACAGCGGTGAGATCGGCGTGAAGTTCGCGCATCTTGCGACTGCCTGGACGCACATGGAACGTGGCGAGGTTGAGCAAGCGAGACAACGTTTCGATCATGCACAAAACACGAGTGCGGATAGCTTCGAGCCGCTACTGGCGGCAGCTCAGCGCCTGACCCAGGTGAGGTTGGCTTTGGTGACCGATGAACCGGAGACCGCCCTTAGATTGCTCCAGTCAACAGAAACTGGCGATTGCCACTTACGGAATGGCTGGTTCGCCGACCAGTTCTTGGTTGCAACAGCCGCGGCGTGGGTGGCAGCGGGCGAACCGCAGCGGGCAATTGCCACCCTCACCCCGGAGCCTGATCTGGCAGTAGTAGAAGCGAGGTTGCTCTTGGCAAGAGCGCTGCGGCTGGTTGGCGGCCCGCGAGATTCAGGACCATCCCGTCAACGCGCAGCCTTCTTGGCGTCGGTACCGGAGCCCATTACTGCTGCTCTCGATCACAGGCGAAGTGATGATCATGTGTACGACCGCATGATCGTTGTTCCCTTGACTATCCGCGAGACAGACGTATTGAGGCTGCTGGCCGAGCATTGTTCCAATGAGGAGATTGCCGCTGACCTCGTCTTGTCCCTGAATACCGTCAAGACGCACATGCGATCACTGTTTCAGAAGCTATCGGTCAGCCGCCGGGCGGACGCCGTCCGCCGAGGGCGGGCGCTCGGCTTCTGTTAAGCCTGTTCACTGCGCATTGCGAAGACGGGCTCCGCGCTATCTGCCGATAGTGCGGAGCCCAAGAAATGGCGCCACGCGCGGACACCCGAAGTCGACTGCCGGTCAGGCGAGCGCTGCCGCCTTGAGTTGGTCGAACTCGGTCTGCGTGATTGTCCCTTGGTCGAGCAGGTTCTTCGCAGTGGCTATCTGGTCTGCAGGGTTGCTCCGCCCTGCCACCTCTTGAATGTAGGAGTCGGTAGCCGCCTGAGCCTTCTGCATCTCGCCCGCCTGCCGTTCAGCCATTCCCTTGCCTCGTACGATGAGGTAGATCAACGCACTGAGGAAGGGCACGAAGATCAGCGCGATGATCCAGAGTGCCTTCCACCATCCGCTGAGCTCCTTGTCACGGAAGAGATCGCCGATGATGTGGAACAAGATCATTAAGTAGAAGACAATGAAAAAGCTCCAGATCAGAAGCCAAAAGAAACTCATGCCCTGTCCTCCTGCCCGCCATGCGGATTATTGGTGTCCATCTCAGAGGTGCTGAAACGGCACAAGCGTTGCACTCCGCCAACCCACTCTGATCACCCGTAGCGGGTGAAGTCTGCCATCTCGCAGACGTACCAGGACTTGGCATCAGCCGCAGATGATGCCAAGCCCGAGCATTGATGCGGAGCGGAGCTGGCTGATGCCAACTCACATAGCGAGCGCCTCGTACACCTCGACCGCGCCACCCGATTGCAGCACGGGGCATCCGTTGGCCTTCGCTGCGGCCTCATCGAGAGATCCAGCGTTGATGATCGAGTAGCCGCCCAGCTTCGACCCTCCGCCATCGCTGGAACCGCCATTGCTGACTGTCGTGCCCGCGCCGAACGGATTCCCCACATCGACCACCGACTCGCCCAGCGTGCCGAACCAGGCAGTCCATGCCTGCATTTGTTCTTCTTGAGCGTCAGGGGTCTCGGCCATCTCCCCGCCGGTGTACAGGTACAGGAATTTCGCCATCGTGTCCTCCTCTGGTGTTGGCCGGCCAACCCATTGCTGGCCGACGCTGACTGGCGTCACCCGTACCACGTACAGACCGCGGCGAAATCGACACCAATGCAGGACAATCGAGCCGTGCCGAGCGATCTCAGGCTGGCCGATCTGTCTACGGCGGTAAGGGCGGAGTACCGACGGATCTCCACTGAGCGGCGCGACGACTTGCTTGCGGTGAGCTTCAACGCTGTGCTGGTGACGATCTGCTGGTTCTTATTGCCGGCCAGCATTCGCGATTGGCTGTTCACGTTGCATGGCGCATTGGCCTTCCCGTACTTCTTGGAGATGTGGATGCTGGCCGACGCGCCAGCAACCAATGTGGCAGGCCGCGACGCCGAACGGGCGCTGCCGCAACTGCAGGATCCGGCCGCGCTACGCCTCTGGCTACGTGCGAAGCACATTGTTTTGTGGTCGTTAGTCGGGCCGGTTTGCGCACTCGTCGCCGTTGTCATCGGGATTGTGGAGCATCGTTATGCGGCGGGAGCTGCGGTCGCCATCACGCTGCTGTTCCTGCCACTCGCGGTGTTGAGCGTCGCCGCGTGGGTGGGCCTCTGGCTCCCCTATCACCCACAGAAGCTGCTGTGGCGTTGGCAGCACCGCACCGACTGGCGCGCCGCGTTGTTTCGCTGGGCGGTCCTTGTGCTTCTCCCATTCCTCGTCGTGCCGCTGATAGCGGTCGTGCTGCTCATCCCGAGTCTGACCATCTGGATCTTTGCTCATCAGGGCTATCCGCCGCATCAGATGGATCCGGTTGGACTCTGGGTCGGCACGGCGGTTTCCGTCGCGATCAGCTTGATCGTCTTTGCGTGGGCGCCGTCGGTGGCCACGAAGATCGCTCGCGACCGCCATGCCAAGCTCCACGGATACCTCAGCGATCCTGAGCACGGCTGAGTCATCCACTCAGGGCCAAGGGAACCATCGCCGGAGGTCAAAAACACCCCCCGAGAGTGGGGCGTCTCGCAGCAGCGCCCAGAATGCTGTCGGGTGGATCGCCTTGAAGGTATCGGCCGGCGATCAAAAACAGAGAGGATGTACTCCGTATGGCGACACTGACCGCATGGGCTTTTGACACGGTCGACGGTGCCGAGCAGGCATCTCAGAAGTTACAGGCGTTGCAGGCCCAGGAGCTGATCAAGCTGCAGGACGCTGCCGTGGTCTCCTGGGAATCGGGCAAGAAGAAGCCAAAGACCCGCCAACTCAGCAACATGACGGCAGCCGGCGCGCTGGGCGGCACGTTCTGGGGCATGCTCTTTGGCTTGATCTTCTTCGTCCCGCTACTGGGCGCCGCGATCGGCGCCGGAATTGGTGCGCTAGCTGGCTCGATGACCGATGTTGGGATCAGCGACGACTTCATCAATAGCGTGAAGCAACGCGTGACGCCGGGTACGTCAGCGCTGTTCGTGTTGAGCTCGGATGCCGTTGTCGATCGGATCAAGGACACTTTCAAGGACAGTCAGGCCGAATTGATCGCGAGCAACCTTTCCGCCGAGCAAGAGGCCAAGCTGCGAGAGGTCTTCACCGAGGAGTGATGTCGGCCGCTGGCACGATCTCACCATGAACGAAGGGGCCGGCGGGGGCGCCGGTACAAGCTATGAGGGCGAGGCTTCGCCCTTCCAGCGCCCGGCCCGCCGACCCCTCCTTCATCGGCTGGTTCCGGTCGCCGAACATGTACGCGGCTACCGAGTAGGGACCCTGCGGCGCGACCTACTGGCTGGAGCGACCGTGGCCGCACTTGCAGTGCCAGCCGCACTCGCCTACTCCGAGATCGCGGGCTTGTCACCCGTGATCGGGCTCTATTCACTGCTGCTGCCGGCGGTTGCCTACACCCTGTTCGGTTCTTCGCGGCAGTTGATCGTCGGGCCAGAGGGCGCTCTTTCCGCTCTCGTCGGGGCAGCAGTGATTCCGTTGGTCGCCGATCCGGAGCAGCGTGCATCCCTGGCTGCGCTACTGGCCCTACTCGTTGGGGCCGCGTTCCTGGGGGCGTGGCTGGCACGGTTGGGCTGGATCGCGGACTACTTCTCGCGACCCGTGCTCATCGGCTACCTCCACGGTGTCGCGGTGGTGCTGATCGTCGGTCAACTCGGAAAGATGTTGGGCCTGAGCGTCAACGCCGAAACTCCCCCTGGTCAGCTCATCGAAGTCGTTCGCGAGATCCCGGACCTCAGCTGGCCCACTCTCGCGGTGGGGTTGGTATCCCTGGCCGCCTTGCTGGTGGCCCGCCGGTTGTCTCGGAAGATCCCGGGTGCACTCATCGTCGTGGTCGTTGCCATCGCTGTGTCGGCCATCGTTGGTTTGGCAGACAAAGGAGTGGCGGTGGTCGGCCACATTCCATCCGGCCTCCCGAGCCTCGAATTGCCGGATCTGCGGCCGCGGAACATTCTCACCCTCCTGCCAGCAGCACTCGGCATCTTTTTCGTCGGTTACTCCAGCCATATCCTCGCTGCCCGGTCCTTCGCCGGCCGCCATGGCCAGCACGTTCATGCAAATACGGAATTGGTTGCCATGAGCGCGGCCAATTTGGTCGCGAGCATCAGCCAGGGGATGCCGATAGGCGCGAGCGATTCCCGTACAGCCGTCAACGATCAGATGGGTGCCCGAACCCAGATCTCCGGACTCCTCGCCGCGTCCCTGATAGCACTGGTTCTGCTGTTCCTTACCGGGCCCATCCAATACCTACCGAAAGCGACCCTCGGCGCTGTCATCGTGGCCGCCGCTCTCGGGCTTGTCGAACCTGACGCGTGGCGCGGAATCGCACGTGTCAGTCGGGTGGAGGTTGCGATCGCAGCCATAACAATGGCTGGGGTCATCGCTGTTGGTGTCCTACAGGCGTTGTTGCTGGCCGTAGCCCTCTCGGTGGTGGACGCGATCCGCCGCAGCGCCGATCCGCACGACGCCGTTCTGGGTTACGTGGAGCGCATGGACCGCTACGCCGATGTGCGGGTCCATCCCTCGGCGCGGACCGTCCCTGGCGTGCTGGTCTACCGGCTCGATGATCGGCTCTTCTTCGCCAACGCCAACTACGTCGAGGGTCGCATCCGCGAGGCCGTTGCTGGCGCACCGGCTCCCGTACACTGGCTGGTTTTCGACGCAGAGGCGCTTAACCATATTGATGCGACCGGTGTCCGCATGCTGACGGAGATGATCGAGTCGCTGCGTAAGGAATCCATCACGTTCGTCTTCGCGCGGCTTCATAGCCCGCTGAGCGGCCGACTTAGGGATGGTGGCGTTCTCGACTTGGTGGGCGACGCCCACGACTACCCGACCGTCCATGCGGCCGTAACGGCCGCGCCAGCCCAAGACTGACATATCATTGCGAGTCTTCGGAAGGCTGCGTGGTGATCATTCCCTCGCTTGCTCGAACTTCCCCCAGCCGACGGGGTGAGCCCCTCAGCTAGCCACTTGCGCGGAATTCGCTCGACGGCGCAGGTGGAGAGGAAAAATGAGGAAGAACGCGATCACCAAATAGCCGATCACGGCAATCAGCGGCACGAACCAGCCGACCACGATGAGCACCAAATAAAGCCCCAGGCTCGGCCTAAGCCGCTTGGAGAGCAGCGTGATCTCCTCATCGTCGGTGGCAGGATGTACGAGTTGGCCACGCACCGCGAGCGTCCACAACACCGACAGCAGTGACATCACGGCCAGCAAGGTGACACCAAGAATAGTGCTGGCCACCTTCTCGTCTTCACGAGATCCGAGATACTCCGCCACCAGCTTGGTGGGAAAAGGCAGGAACGAGACCACCAGCAGAAGCGCGAGGTTCACCCTGAGAAAGCTTGCGTTGGCGCCATGCATGTAATGCGTGATGGAGTTATGGCCCAGCCAGGTCGCTCCGATTGTCGCGAAGCTGACGATATACGCGAGATAAGACGGCCAGAGGCTGAGCACTGCGCCGAGCAGATGCCCCTCGGTGCCCTCCGGTATCGAAAGCTCCAGCACCAGCAGCGTGATGGCGATGGCGAACACGCCATCGCTGAACGCCTCCATCCGCGACAGGCGTACGACCATGTCTCCGGCTTGATCAGTCATATTCCTGATCCTCTCGCCAAGGCCATCCGAGGACTCACCCGCGCTGGGTGATGTACTCCCATCTCTGGCAGGCCGATACTGCTGACCAGCTTTGAGGACAGAAGGCAGCCCATAGATCAAGGAGATGAGATGGCGGTCGACACGTTCGTGGCGTATGTCGGGGTGTACCCGAGCGTTGAGTACGCGGAGTTGGATTACCAGCTGGTCAAGGACCTACACACCAAGGCGGGCATGCTCGATGCCTACGACGCCGCGGTGATCGAAAAGCGCGAAGACGGAAAAGTGCGCATCACCAAGAAGCATGAAACGCCGACTCGAGTCGGTGGAGTGCTCGGCGGTGGTGTTGGGTTGGCGACTGGGCTTGTGGTGGCGCTGTTCCCATTCGCCGCACTTGGTGGCGGCCTGCTCGCGGCCACAGCTGCCGGCGGAGCCGTGCTCGGTTCGGTGGCCGGACACGCGGCGGCTGGGATGAGTCGCAGCGACCTCAAGGAACTTGGGGAATACCTCGATGAGGGCCAGGCAGGGCTTGTGGTTGTCGGCGTCGCCGAGATGGAAGACGACATCAAGGGCTCCATGGGGAAGGCCGAAAAGGTGGAGACCCGCGAGATCCGTGCTGATAACGCTCAGATCGAACAAGACGCCAAGGCTGCCGGTGGCGAGCAGACCGCCGAGGAGGCCGACACCGAGGACTGACCACTCGGGCTTTCCGAAAGTGGTCACCGACGACAAACCTGAATCGATCAAGGGTTGTCGTGTGTGACCACTTTCTGAGAGCGGCTTACCTGTCAAAAAGGTCACCCATCAAGGGTGATGACCGCCCCTCCACTTCTGGGGGATGGTGGCCATCGTGACCGAGCAGCAGG
This sequence comes from uncultured Actinomycetota bacterium, assembly GCA_963836855.1. Lineage (GTDB taxonomy): Bacteria > Actinomycetota > Actinomycetes > Propionibacteriales > Propionibacteriaceae > Microlunatus. The sequence goes on from CAWILN010000014.1 coordinate 79,007, forward strand.
ACGGCACCTCCGCGCCGGACGATACTGTCATGAGCCCGGCCGAGCGGGCCGAGCTCGAGCAGCTTCGTGCCGAGGTCGCGACGCTGCGCTCGCAAGTCGCCGCCACCCCAGCTGTCGCTGAACCACCCCCCGTCGTGGTGCCTCCGCGACCGCGTCGGCAGCGGTGGCGTTCGGTAGTCGCCACCTTGCTGATCGTGATCGGCTGCATACTGGCGCCGCTCTCTGTAGTGGCCGTCTGGACAAAGAACCTCGTCACCGACACCGATCGCTACGTCGCTACCGTGGCGCCGCTGGCGAGCGATCCGGCCATCCAGAGCGCAGTCGCCGACAAGGTCACCGCCGAGATCTTCGCTCGTTTGGACGTCGTAGGGGTCACCAATCAGGCTGTGGATGCGCTTGCCGAACGCGGGTTGCCTCCACTGGTCGCGACTCAACTGCACGCACTTTCTCAGCCGCTGGCGAATGGCGTCCAGAGCTTCGTGCGCGACGAGGTTGGGAAGGTGGTGGCGAGCGACACATTTGCCGACGCGTGGCTGACCGCAAATCGGGCGGCCCATAGTGCGCTCGTAGCAGCCTTAACCGGCCAGACCGGCGAAGGTGTCACGATCGCGAACGACACCGTGAGCATCAACCTCGGTCCGCTGATCCAGGAGGTCAAACAGCGGCTGATCGACAGGGGATTTGAGCTCGCAAGCCGCATTCCCGACGTCAACCCCTCGTTTGTGCTTGTCCAATCCGATTACATCGCCCAGGCTCGCGCTGCGTTCAATCTGCTCAATGCAATTGGAAACTGGCTCCCCGTAGTGGCTCTGGTCTTTCTGGCCCTCGGCGTCTACGTCGCCAAGGGCCATCGCCGCGCACTGATGGGTGCCGGGCTCGGACTCGCTGGCAGCATGCTGGTGCTGGGGCTCGCGCTGGCCTTCTTCCGCATGATCTACCTCAATGCGCTTCCACTCGGCGTGTTGACCCGGGATGCCGCAGCTGCCTTCTATGACACCCTTGTCAGGTATCTGCGGCTCGGCCTCCGAACGGTATTGGTCTTTGGTCTGGTAATCGCGCTAGCCGGGTTCTTCACCGGGCGTTCAGTGACCGCAGTGCGGGCTCGGGCCGGAGTGAGCAAAGGTATCGCCTGGCTGCGAGGCGGCGCCGAACAGGCTGGCTTCCGCACCGGCCCCGTTGGCACCTGGGTCTATACGTACAAAAAGGTGCTGTGGATCGCGGTGATTGCGATCGCAGCGCTGGTGCTGGTCTTCTGGGACCAGCCGACGGGGAAAGTGATCGTCGGCATCACGCTGTGCGTTCTGGTTGCGCTGGTGATCATCGAGTTCCTCGGTCGGCCACCGGGCCCAGCTGCTGTTGAGACGGCCGACCTTGAGACAGCCGAGCCGGCGAGTCCTGCAGGTGTCGAAGTCGAGCCTCTTCCTGCAGGAGCTACGGTCGAAAGCTCACAAGCTCACGACGCATCGGAAGCAGATGTGCGTGGTTGAGGTATCCGCCGACTGAGGCGACCTTGCCGCTGGACGGTGGCGCAGGCAGTACTCGGACGCTCACAGACGCGATCCAGTCCTTCAAGGCTTTTGCAGATCGTCTCGTCGGGACCTGACGCGCCAGCCAACGCACGACGCTAGCTAGCCGCATAGCCGGTCGACTCTCGGGCGTGGCTAGAAAGATCACCCCCGAAGAGTGATGCCTGCCCGACCGATCGAGAGCACTGTGCCTTTATCCGACCATCGGGTTGCGAGCCTACGTGCGGAGGCGTGCATGTCCCTAAGAAGCTCCAGAGTTGAGAGTCCGTGCGCAATCGGCAATACGGCCTTCGCGGCCGCGATCTTGCTAATGGCGGCCGGACAATCATGACTCGTGGCGCTGAGCGCCTTACCTATGAGATCCGCGTACGCGGTGAACTGCCTGATGCCCTGGTCGCTGCATTGGCCGCTCTGAATATGAACATTGAGCAAACAGCAAGTGGCGCCATCTTGGTCGGTCTCTTCCGCGACCAGTCAGAGCTTCATGGTGCACTGCAGGCCCTGCAAGATTTTGGCGTTGAACTGGTGGAAGTGCGGCAAAGATCAAGTTGGACGAGCGACAACGACCCTCCTACGATGAGGACTGGCGCGTCTTCGGGGGATTGACGAGCCGACTAATGTCGGGGTCGTAGTCGGAAAGGAAGCCCTGCCGCGAATTGCCTTCCGACGGAAGGACTGAAATCTCTCAAAACGGCGTGATCGCTCGTCGAAGGCTTCTTCAGTTCGGTAGAAGCGCTTCGCGGCCAATCACGCTTATCTCGGCCCCCGCCGGCTATGGCAAGACGACACTGCTGCAGCAATGGGTTGCCGACATTGGGCCTGTGGTGCGTCTCGATCCGGCGGAAATCACTGATTACTGGCAGCTCTGGCAGCAGGTCAGCCAGGCGCTGAGTAAGCCCACGGTGACGTTGATCATCGACGACCTGCACCTTCTCGAGCGCGACCGCAGCACCGGCCCGCTCAGGGCTGCATTGCGCCGGGCGAGCGCAACCCGCCGCCTCGTCATCGCAACACGAAGTGATCCGATCCTTGCGCTGCACGAAGCCCGATTGGCCGGCAAGGTGGTGGAGCTTCGGGCTGACGCTTTGGCCTTTGATGAGGACGAGACGCGGCAGTTCCTAGCGGCGAACCGCGTTGCCGTCAGCACGGAGCAGGCACGGGCGCTGTGGGTGCACACCGAGGGATGGCCAGCCGGGCTCAGGCTCTCCACAACGCCACTGTCACAGGCAGCCCATTCAGAAGAAGCCTTCTCGACGCTACTTCACGGTGACACCGCAGTGGGCAGCTATTTGATGGGACAGGCTCTCGCCTACACCGCCGACGATCTCCGGGACTTCCTGCTCAAGACCTCTGTCACCGAGTTTCTCGACACTGAGCTGGCTGAGCAGCTCACCGGCCGGTCGGACAGCGCTTTACTGCTCGAGCGGGCCTATAGCCAGCCCGGCTTTGTTCATCGGCACCCCGAACAACGCTGGCCCTATCGCTATCACCCGATGTTCCGTGCCCTGCTGCTTGCCGAGTTGATGCGATCTGGGCCAGATGAGGTGCGGCGGCTGTCTGCTCTGGCAGCCGAATGGTTCTCTCGACAGGGTGAGCATGTTCGGGCGGTACCGGTGGCCGTGCAGGCTCAAGCGTGGGATGTCCTCGCCGAGTCGGTGCTGGCTGGCTCGTGTTTGGCGTTGGCGACGGGGGATTGGGGTTGGGTCGGCACTGCTATCGCCCGTCTTCCTGCGGCGCATCGATACACCAATCTCGGCGTGCGATTGGCATCGGCCCTGATCAAACTGGGGACAGGTGCCCGTACGGAAGCTATGGCCGCGGCATCGGCGATCCTGAACGACGCGCCCCGTGCTAGCACCAGGCTCGAGACCGAAGTGCTCGAATTCCTCGAGGCCTGGCAATGCGCCGAGCGGGGGCAGGTGCGGGAGGCAGTAAGGATTCTGGAACTCGATCCCGGCTTCGACGCAACGCAGGCTTCGACCTCTCCAGCGATGGGCCTCCAGTACGCCTGGCACCAGCTGCACGCCGCGTGCCGCTTCGTCGAAGGTACGCCGGCTGCTGTCGACGCGATACTCGACGAGGCTCGGGCGTCGAGCTCGGAACTCTACCCAAAGCTGCAGCTAGGAGAACTCGAGATGCGAGCATGGGCAGCGGTCGTCGCGGGAGACCTTCGCTCCGCTCGAGAGCACCTTGATCGCGCTGCGGCGCTGATTGATCGCGAGAGCGCGACCGGCGTTCCAGATCCGGGGGCGAGGCTGTGGTCGGCGCGGCAGTGGCTTGAGATGGAAACCGGCGGCCAAACTGGGCCGCCGCCTGATCATCTCGTAGCCACCCAAACGCGATCTGCGTTCCCGCACCCCATCAGCCGGGCGCTGGAAATCATTACCGACGCGCGGCTACGGCTGATTCGAGACAACGACTGGTTGGGCTGCGGGTTAATGCTCGATGATCTGGTCGGAACAACTCCTGCGGTCCAGGAATGGAGGACCACCGGTTACCTGTGGGCGATTGCTCGGATCGATGGACACCTTGCGGCTGGCGAATTCTCGAAAGCGCTCGATTTGATTCTGAATTCAGGGCCAGCGAACTGGTTCGACGATGGGACGCTGAATCAGTCGTATTTTCTGGCATGGGTGATGGCGCGCGCCGCCTTGGATTCTGGGACGGTCCGGCTCAGCTCAGATCTCAATGAGCTGCTGAGCAACTTGCCAATTGAGTCGACATTGCTCCAGGGTCGGGCCGAGGCGCTGCGTGTGCGACTGCTGCTCGGCGCGGCGTGTCTTGCTCTTCGTGCCAAGATGCCTGACCAAGGTTCGTACTATCTCCGGCTCGCCTTGCAGAGCACCGAGGTCCACGGCTGGCGGCGTCCTTACGGTGAAATTGCGTCGGCGATTGTGCCAGTGCTGGAGGCAGAGCGGCGGCGGATTACGCCATACGGAGAACTGGTGGTCGAACTGCTTGCATATCTTCGGCAGCAGCCGGTTTCGGGAGTTCGATTGACTGATCCGCTCTCGGTGCGAGAGATGGAGATCTTGCAGTACCTACCGACTCCCCTGGACCAACGTGAGCTCTGCTCCGCTCTGTTCATCTCCAGGAACACGCTGAAGACCCATTTACGCTCTACGTACCGCAAACTTGGCGTGCAGACACGTCGCGAGGCAGTCCTTCGAGCCGAGCGGCTCGGAATTCTCTAGGGACCTGGCACTTTCGGATTTGGGCGCCCACTGGCCTCGACCGAGTCCGGCTTCGCGGCCGGTTCAGTGACCGTGGATTCCTCCGTTGCGTCCGAAGCAGGAGATACGTGGGTTTGAGCCAGCTCAGGCTCCGCGCCAGGTTTTTCGCTGGACAAGAGGGGTGACACCCATGTTTGTTCAGGATCGACATCGACAAGCAAGGCCTTAACCAACAGGCTCAGCGGAATGGCAAGAAATGCTCCAGCAGCGCCGAGAATCGTGGCCCAGACGATCAGGGACAAGAAGCTGAGGGTGGCCGAGAGTCCGACGGTTACGCCGACCACCCGAGGTTGAATGATGGTTTGGATGACAAAGTTCAATACGCAGTAGACAACGACCACGATAATCGCGGTCACGACGTCGTGATCGAGCAGGGCGATTATTGTGGGTGGCACCAACCCGATGACGAAGCCGATATTGGGGATGTAGTTGGTAATAAATGCCAACAGTGCCCAGAGCCACGCATAACGGATGTCGAGGATCCAGAGCGCTATTAAGTCGCAGAATGCGACAACCGCGCCGAAAACCGTTGCTACCGCGAGATATTGGCGGGAGCCATGAGCGAACCGGTCAAATACGTCGCCGAGCCGCCGACCGTGCACTGGGGCGCGTAGCAGCTTGGAGGCGAAGTCTCCCGCGTCGACAACTGTGAAGAACAGCAGCACGATGAGAAAGAAGACGTCGCTCAATACGCCTGCGAGCCCGCCGAGCAGGCTGCTCGCAACCCCAACGAGTCTGCTTGGGCTGAGTTCGTTCACAAAGTCTTGGAGCTTCTCCTGGCTGACACCGACTGACTGGAGGGCTTGACTGGCGTCCTGCAGGAAGGCCTGGAATTGTGGGCCATAGCTCTGCAGCAGGGACGCGAACTGGATGCCGGCGATGACCAGAATCGCAAAGAGACCGAAAACGATCGCGTAGACGGCGACGAGGCTGAGGATCATGCCCAGCCAGGCCGGTAAGTGGTAACGGGCGGCGAGGTGTCGTACCGGGTGGACGGCGATTGAGAGCACCAGCGCCATGAACACCGGACCGAGGATGTTGGAGAATTGCCTCATTCCGAGAGCCACGATGAGCGCGGCGGCGATTCCGAGGAGAATGATCAGCCCGCGGGGCAACGCCCATCGGTTGGAGACCTCGATCTGCGAGCTCATGTGATGAGACTAGGGGACTTGTCCGGTCCGCGAATCATCCTTGGGCGACTGGATCCAATTTCTTACGACTGGCAGTGCCTCAGTCGGCTATTGTCCGCTGAGAGACTGATGGGTGCCGGCAGTCGCAATGCGTCGAGCGGCGATCACGACCGCTATCACTGCAAGGGCCACGACTGGTCGGGCCGGCCGGCGGAGAGCCATCGCGGCCGCTGCGGGCCGGTCGTTGCCGTCGTCTTGATCATCGTCGGTTCCTGGGTATTGCGGCGCTGCAAAGCCCCGCCACTACCCTGTTTCGGCCCTCCGTCGCGCTCGGCGTATTGCGTGCAAACAGCCACCGGACGTTGGCCTGACACCCGGCCCCGGCAGCGTGGCGCGGGCGTAATGTGTGCATCGGTGTGCCGGGAAGGCTGGTCGGCAATCGCCTCCGCTCGTCGATCCCGCCGAGGAGCAGCATTTGTCCGACACAGCCCAGTACGCGTTGATCATCGCTTTGACCGGCGCTATTGCACTGGCGGCCGTCTTGGTGAACCGATTGTCGGTGCGGCTCAGAATTCCCGCACCTGTCTGGATGCTGGCCGCTGCTGCCGTCGCAGTCCAAATAATCCCGGGAGTGCCGACACCGCGCGACGACGTGGTCGAACGGGTCGTCTCGATCGCCCTCATCCTGATCCTTTTCAATGGTGGCCGGCACATCGGGTGGTCTCGGCTGCGGCCCGCGCTCGTACCGATCATCGTCGTCGGCGTCCTTGGCACCTTCTTGACCGCTGCCGCCGGCGGTGTCTTGTTGCACATTGGATTCGGGCTGGCCTGGTATGTCGCGCTCCTGGTCGGGACTGCGGTCTCACCGACCGACCCCGCGGTGGTGTTCTCGGTGTTGGGGCAGCAGGAGATCGCCGGGCGCAGCGGCACGATCCTCGAGGGCGAATCCGGAGCGAATGACCCCGTTGGGATCGCTTTGATGGGTGGCCTGCTAGCCGCTGGAGGAGTGAGCGGCATGGCGGTCGGCGCGATCGCAGTGGACTTCCTGCTGCAGATGACGATCGGCGTCGCCGCTGGCCTGGCGGGCGGGATCGCCTTGCTTTGGTTTATGCGTCGGATCGCACTTCCCAGCGAGGCGTTGTATCCGCTGCGAACCCTGGCGAGCGTGCTGCTCTTGTACGGCGTAACGACGCTGCTGCACGGATCCGGCTTCCTGGCCGTCTTTATAGCCGGCATCGTCATCGGCCACCGCCGTGCGCCGTACCAGGGAGAGATTGCGCGGTTTCACGCAGCGCTGGCCGGACTGGCAGAAATAGTGGCGTTCGTCGCGCTGGGACTCACAATCGATTTGGCGGTTTTAGCCCGGACGGATGTCTGGCTGCCCGGGCTCATCCTTGGTCTTGCGCTTGCCATCGTCATCCGACCGCTTGTGGTCGGCCTGTGCCTGCTTCCCGCGCAACTGGAACGTGGCGAGCGCGCGTTCGTTTTGTTCGCTGGACTCAAGGGCGCGGTGCCAATCCTGCTCGGCGAGCTCATCCTCACGGCGGACATACCGGACGCGGAGCGGCTCTACGGGATCGTCGTGATCGTGGTCATCCTCTCGGTCGCCGTCCAAGGCAGCCTGGTGCCCACAGCCGCGCGGCGATTGGGCGTACCGATGCAGCCAATCAGACCGGAGCCATGGGCGGTCGGGGTACAGCTTCAAACTGAACCGGACAGTGCATACCAGGTCGCCGTTGCCCCAGGATCTGCCGTCGACGGCCGAACAGTCGCGGACATCGCCGACCTCGCCGGCAACGTTTGGATCAGTATGGTCGTGCGTGACGGGGCGTTGCTGCCGGTGCGTGGAGACACTCGACTGCGACCTGGTGATCTGGTGACGCTACTGATTGAAGAGGATTCATCGCACGAGGTAGCTATGTTCAACGAACCTGGTGGCGCTGAACCCTGACTTATCAGGATTCGCCGAAGCGGGCGATCGGATCGGTGGCCTCGGCCCACAGCTCCGCCTCGGCCGCGGCGCGGCGGGACTTGCGGCGTGCAAACCAGAATGCACTTCCTGCGACAGCCCCGACAGCGAGAACCACCTTCCATTTCACGCGTCAACCTTAGCGGCCAGCGATCAGCCGCGGCCGGTACGGTGTCGGTCTATGGGGCGACTCTTGGGGGCACTCATTGCCGTGTTGCTTGCCCTGGCGGCATGTGGTACACCGCCTGCCAGCCAGCCGCAGCCCAACGTGACCGGCACCGGTAGGGCGACTGCCACGACCGAAAACCCGAGCCCGAGCACCCCAGGCGAGGTACCAGAAGAGCAGCAGTTCAGTCTGAACGACATCGCTGAATTCGATGACGGACTGCTGATCGAGATCGTCGGGACAGACGCCAACAAGGCGAACAAGGCCGACCGGCGCGCAGAAGCGACAAACGGCGAGATCGTGATCGCATCGGTCCGCATCGAGAACCAGACCCAGGAGCCGTACGACGCGGAAGGCGTCCTGATCGGCGCCAAGTATGGAAATGGCAAGGATGCCCAGATCATCATCGACAAGACCGATGAGCTGCAGAGCGGCTTCACCGGAAAGATCAAGCCCAAGGACGACGCCATTGCCGCGGTCGGGTTCGCCGTCCCAATCAGGGAGCTGAAGAAGGTGACCTTCATCGTTGACCCGAACGATGAGGTTCACGAGGCGATCAGCTTTACGGGCAGGGTGCAGCGGGATTGAGATCGAGTACGACCATGGGCGCTGAACTCGTCGAAGCGGTCACGGGACTGTCAGGCCGACCCGGTGAGCTAGAGCGGCCGCCTCGCCGCGACCTCTGACGCCCAGCTTGGCCAGGATGTTCGAGACGTGCACGCTTGCGGTTTTCGTACTGATGAACAGCGCGTTGCCGATCTCGCCATTGGATCGGCCCGCGGCCACCAGTTGGAGCACCTCGAGTTCGCGCGGGGTCAGCCCAGCGACGGGACTCGCCTCGGCCGGCGCCGCGACGACGAAACCGGCACGCTGGGCGAGCGCCGCAATCCGATCGGTCAGCAGGGTCGAGCCGAGGGCGACCGCGGCTTCTGACGCCAGCGCTAGCACTTCCCTGGCCTCGACACGCTCCCGCCCCGCGACCAGATGCTGGCCCAGCCGCAGGCCCGCGTACGGCCGCAGATGGGCAGGCGCAGGCTGCGCCGCAAGCTGATCGAATGCAGACCGCCAAGCTTCTGCCGTGTCCTCTAACTCGGCGATGATTACCGGCTCCCAGAATGGGCGGATGCGTACGGGCATCGCGCGCTGTTCAAGAAGGTCCCGAACGAGCGCCAACCGCTTGCCTGTGCCCTCGCGTTGGTCGAGAACCCGTCCAGCCGCTGCACCAACCGCAAGCAACGGATAGCACTGAGTCCGCTCGTAAAGCTCCCAGTGATCAAAGAACACCGTTACATCGGACCAGGCTCGCTGATGATCACCCAAAGCGAGCGCGTGCTCGGCGTCAGTGCGGATCGCCTGGCTGTTGTATTGCGGCGCAAGCTGTTCCTCGGTGATCAACGGTCGAAATTCGGCCAGCACTGCGTCCGCCTCATCGAGCTGGGCGCGCCACACATGTAACCAGGCCTGGAGCAAACGGAGGTGGGCGTGATGATGGGCCGGTGGATCCAGTTCCAGCGCCCGTTCGATCATGGCTGACGCCCGTGCCCACTGCCCGAGCGCAAGCAGGGGCTCGGCGGCATTCCCGGCGAGCATTGCACCGAGGGAGCGCTCCAGCCCAAGCTCACGGGCGACGTCGACACCGCTCAAGGCCTGACGCGCTGCATCGTCGTACCGGCCGACGTGGTTAAGGGCGTCGGAGTAGTTGACATAGAAGCGCAGCAGCGTCCGGGTGTTGCTGCGCGCGAGGTGGCTGACTCGTTCGTATGCGGCGAGCCCTTCGTCCTCTTGGCCGGCGGCAGCCAGGCTGGTGCCAAGCGTGATCCACGCGTTCGCGGTGACCGAGTCGGAGTCAGCCAGTGCCGCGGCATCGACAGCCTGGCGCGAGAACTCAATGCCGTGCTGGATGTCGCCTGAGAGCATGGTGCGCCGGGCCAGCATCTCCAAGACCCGAGCCCGCAGGTTGGCATCGGCGTCTTGAGGCAGGATTCGAACAGCCTCGCGGAGCGACTCGACACCGCCCGAATTCATCAGGGTGAACCTGGTACGCGCCTGCACGATCAACGCCTCGATGCGCTCGCGAGGCTTGTCTTTGGCATCCAGCTCATCGAGAGCCGCGTTCACCAGGGCGAGGGCCCGCTCGACCTCACCGGCGTCTTCCGCGGCGTACGCGGCGCGCATCAACAAGCTCGCATGTGTTCCGGCCACCGACTCCGGATCATCGACCTGGTCCCACAGCTCGAGCGCCCTCTCATACAGCTTGAGCGCCTCATGAAACGCCGCAGAGCCGGAGTTCGCGGCGGTGAATGCCCATCGGAAGGCCTTGTTGACCTCGTGCGCTGCATTCCAGTGATGGGCGATCTCCAAGGGAGCAGCCTCCGCGCTCATCAGCTCTGGGTGCTCCTCCAAAATCCGTGCGAAGCGGGCATGCATCCGAGCGTGCTGACCAGGCAGCAGGTCGTCGTGGACCACCTCGCGCAGCAACGCGTGCCGGAAGCTGTAACCAGTCTCGTCCACGGTGAGGACGGCAGCGTCAATTGCCTCCCGCAGTTGACTCTCCAACTCCCCATCTGAGGCATCCGCCGCCGCCGCCAGCAGCTCATGATCAACGCGGGTACCCGCAACCGCCGCCAACTGCAGGGTCTGCTGGGTTCGGTCAGAGAGTGACAGGACGCGTACGTTCAGTGCATCGCGCAGCGTATCCGGCATGTCGATGCAGCCACGGGCAGCCGAGCGGGTGAGCTCCTCGACGAAGTAAGGGATCCCCTCACTTCGGCGGTAGACCAGATCGATGATCACGTTGCTCGGCGGCCGTTCCATCAGCTGGGTCAGCAACTCGGCGACCTCGGCGCGCTCGAGATTGGGCACGTCGACACGCACCGTGCCAGGGAGACGGCCAACCTCCGCCAGCAGTGGGCGCAGCGGATGCCGGCGGGTGAGTTCGTCGTTGCGGTAGGTGGTGACAATCATCACCGACGCGTCGGTCAGAGCTCTTGCCAGGAAGCGGAGCACGTGTCGGGTGGACTCGTCGGCCCAGTGGATGTCCTCCATGATCACGACCAGCGGCCCGTTCTCGCTGGCCCGTTCCAAGAGCATGGTGACCGCCTCGTACAGCTGCAGTCGGATCGAGTCATCGCTCTCACGCGGGGGCGTACTCAGGTCGGGCAACAGAGCGCCCAATGCGTGCCGGCCAGTGCCGACCCACTCCAGGACCTGCTCGCGGCCATGTTGACTTACCAGATCTCGCAGAGCCCCAACGATTGGCGCATACGGCAAGCCCTCTTCACCCATCGGTACGCACTGACCCCGGATCACCTGGGCCTTGCGGTCGGAGAGGGGACCGAACAGATCAGCCACGAAAGCCTCGACGACGGTGGTCTTGCCACCCCCAGCGTTGCCACCAATGATCACAAAACGGCTGCCGTCGTCTATGACATCGTCGAGCGCTTGGCGCAGCTGGGCACGCTGCTCCGCGCGCCCGACGATGTGCTGGGTACGCACGGTGGTGGCCGATCTGGCCGCTTTCACCATGAGCACTATCGTGCCACCAGCCTGTGACAAGCTGCCGGGTCGCGCTTAGTGCGCGACTCGGTGCTGGGGTGCCGCTATGGCGATGCGGCGGCGTCCGCGACGGGAGAAGACTCGGCGCAACCAACTTTCGCGACCGCTCAGCGCGAGCCGAACGTGACGGTGATGCTCGGCCAGTCTCGCCAAGTCCCGCTCCCGCTGGTCGTTCAGGATCTGGTAGCTGTAGTCATTCATCAAGCTCATTTCAGCCTCCTTGTTAGCTCCTGAGAACAATCTTGGTTCTAAGGCGTGGGCCGAAACACGTGGAGATTACCTATCTTTCGGACTACCTAGGGCCTGAGGTACCTAAGGTGCCTTAGGCCCTCTTGCTGGCGTCAACTCGCGGCAGCGACCAGCCCAATGATGTCGTTTACGACGTCGTCTGCCGGCGGCATGGCGGCAATATCCGCCTCCAGCACTCGAGCTCCGGCGACGTACGCGGGATCAGTGAGTACCTGCTCAATCGCGGCCCGGATGGTCTGCGGCGTACGTGCATCCGGCGGCACCGCGATGCCGGCGCCGGTCCTCACGATCTGGTCCGCGTTCGAGAACTGGTCAGCTCCCATCGGCAGGCAGACCTGCGGCACACCCTCTGCTAGAGCGCCCAGCATGGTGCCCGAACCGGTATGGGAGACGACGGCCGCGCAGCGCTTCATGATCAGGGCTTGTGGCACGAAATGGGCGATCGCAATATGCGGCGGCACCGGCCCGAAGCTCGCCGGGTCAACCCCCGGGCCAGTTGTCACGATGACGTTGCACCGAATGTCCCGTACGGCGTCAATGGCCTGCGCGAGCACCTGCGGCGCGTTGAAGAGGGTGCCCAACGTGAGGTAGATCGTCTTCTCGTAGGGCAAGTCGCGCATCCCCTCAGGCAGCTCCTCGCCCGGATGCACAACGCCCATCTCAGGACGCAGCGGCAGCACGTTGCGGAATGGGACCCCTCCCGGCGGCTGGAGCAGCGGTGGACAGGGATCGACGTACGGCACATCGGTCAGGTCCACGCTGCGGTCAGTACCGCCCAGCTCGGACCTCACCGCACTTAGCACGGTCTGCATGGCTTCGACGAGGTAGGGGATGTGGGTGCCGAAGCCGTGTATGACGTCAAGAGCACCACTGCTTGCAGCCACTTGCCAACCTGCAGCCTCAGTCAGCTCGTGGACCACGACAGCCGGCTGCAGCTTGGTCGCCAGCGGTATCAGATCGCGAGCTCTGGCGATGCCAGGGCGGCCAAAGAGGTTCATGCCAGCCCTCACCATCCGCTGAGTTTCATCGGCTGGCGGGTCCTCATCGGCTGTGGCCGCATCTGTGCGCACTTGCTGCGCCGGCGGTCCGACCTCCCAGATTTGGAAGCCGTGGCGGTTGACCTCTCCAGCGAAGTCGTGGCCGGTTGCGACGATGACCTCATGACCTGCCTGCCGAGCGGCATTCATGAGCGGCAGCATCGGATAGAGGTGCCCGTAGAGCGGGTTTGTGGTGAACAGCATGCGCACGTTGATCAGTCAATCAGCGGGTGATGGGCCGCCCTCGGAGGGTAGAACTTAAGACGTGCCGAGGCTGAGAAGGGTTTCGCCCCAAGATCCGGGATGGACGCGGCGGCGCGCTGGAAAGGGATTTGTCTACCTGGATGAGTCTGGAAGCCGCCTCACCGCGGAAGAAATTCAGCGCTGCAAGCTACTGGTCATACCGCCGGCCTGGGAGGAAGTGTGGATCTGCCCAGTGCCCACTGGGCACATACAGGCGGTTGGCACCGACGACGCTGGCCGGCGGCAATACCTGTACCACGAGCAGTGGCGGCTGCAGCGTGATCAATTAAAGTACGACAAGGTGCTAGACGTGGCCGCCCGGCTACCTGCCGCCCGGCGCGCTGTCGCACAGGATCTGCAGCTGAAAGGCATGCCCTACGAGCGCGCGCTGGGAACGGCCTTCCGACTTCTTGATCTTGGGTTCTTCCGGATCGGCGGCGAGGCGTACGCCGAGGTCAACAACAGCTTCGGCCTGGCAACGATTCATAAGGAGCACGTCTCCATCGAGTCCGGCTCCGTGATCTTCAACTACGTCGCCAAGTCCGGTCAGGAACGGTATGTGGCGCTCGCTGATGATCTTGTACTGCGCGCTGTCCGAGCGCTGCTGGCGCGACGTCGCGGCGGGCCGGAACTCCTTGCCTACAAGGATGGACGGCACTGGCACGACGTGAGCTCGAACGACATCAACAGCTATCTCAAGACCTTGCTCGGTGATGAGATGTCGGCCAAGGACTTTCGCACCTGGCACGGCACTGTGATCGCCGCTGTCACATTGGCGGGAGCCAATGAACGCGCGACGACCGTCAGCGCCCGAAGACGTGCCGTTTCTGGCGCGATGAAGGAAGTGGCGGGCTACCTCGGCAACACTCCGGCAGTTGCTCGTACTTCCTACGTCGACCCCCGAGTGATCGATTTGTTCAACGACGGCGCCACAATCTCGCCGGCGCTGGCTGCGACGGATACTGATCTCTCCGACGGCACCACGCACGGCAAGATCGAGCGCGCCGTGCTGAATCTGCTGGGCACAGCGCCCAGCTGATCAACCCGAACTCAGCCGACTTTTGCGTAGTTGCTGGCGCCGTACCAGTCGACGACCACCACAGGATCATTCCCAATGACCCATGCATCGTGTCCGCTCGGCAGGGAAGTCAAATCTCCCGGCTCAGCCACGATACAGCGACCCGCATCCTGGATGTTGCGGAACGGCTGGTGCAGCTGCGTGGCTTCAACGGGTTTAGTTATGCCGATATCGCCGCGGAGCTGCACATAACCAAGGCCAGCTTGCACTACCACTTTGCCGGCAAAGCGGAGCTCGGCCGTGCCCTGATCGAGCGATACGCAGAGCGATTCACCGCGGCCCTGGGAGCGATAGACCAGCACGAGACTGATCCCGTCGAAAAGATCCGCGCATACTCAGCGATCTACGCTGACGTCCTCAGTGAACGCCGGATGTGCCTGTGCGGAATGCTTGCAGCCGGGTACGACACGCTCGCCGAACCGATGCAGCATGCCGTCATCGAGTTCTTTGATACGAACGAAGCCTGGCTGATCCGGGTCCTCGAGGAGGGTCAGGAGTCCGGCCGGATCAGGCTGAACGGGCCAGTGCGCGAGGCAGCCCAAGTCATGGTCAGCGGTCTCGAGGGGGCGATGTTGATCGCTCGTCCGTACGACGATGTCGAGCGGTTCAATGCCGCGGCGACTCGCCTACTAACTGGCCTGGTGTCTTGAAGACTGTGCGCGTTCGACCCCTGCAAACGCCGGTTAACCCCGCACGATCTTGTTGGAGAGCGATCGAGTGAGTCAGCGCTGCTGCCAGGAGCGCTCGGCGTCGACGACGGTCCGGGAGAGCACGGCAGACAGCAGGCTGGCAATGCAGATACCGATCACCATATTGATCACCGCCGCACAGATCTTGCCCTGCAGGCTGCCCTCCAGAGCGAATGGCACGACCATGCTGGCGACCGTGATGAGACCAACGATCCAGTTGAAGAACGCCCGCGGCCGCGGTGTGACCAGGGACAGAAGGTGGGCAAGGCCAGTGGCCGCCAGCGCCAGGATGGCCGCTGTTATGGCGTAGTTAATAGGGAAGGAATCCGTGATGCGAAGCATCGGCGGTTCGACGAGCTTCACGTCAAATAGGTCACGGCAGATCAGGACTCCCACAGCCGCTACCAGGGCGGCGACCACCGCGGTGGCCACACCGCCGCCCCACAGCCGGCCGGCGTCGATGACGACACGGCTGCGCGGGGCCTTCTGAGGGGTGTTGGCGGTTGACATTCGATTCTCCTTCGTCGTGGGCGGCCTCGTCGGCCAGGTGTTCTCCGGTTAGCTTTGGCGGTCGGCGATCAAGGCCTCAAGCAGCTCGCGATCTTCGCGTGCCAGCCAGGTCTCCTCGAGCAGGGTGCCACCGGCTCGCTGGATCGCAGCGCTCAAGGGAGCCGCCCAGGTGTGCTCGATGAACGCGACGGCCGCGGTTCCGCCGGCGGGTATGGCATCGGCGAGGGACCACGTGGAGACATTGTCCGAATCAGCTATCGCTGCGTCGGCCACAGCCGAGTCTTCTGGCTGGCCCAGAACGCCGGCAGCTAAGTCACCGAGATCTGCTTCTACACCTTCCGGGAGAGCCAGAGTCTCGAAGTTTCCGTCCTCGGTGCGGGAGACCACGAGCAAATCGACAAGTCGGACGATTCCAGCCTCCCGAAGCCGCGCAAATTCCGCCAGCACCTCACCGGAGAACCTCGGCCGATCAAAGCCCACAACCAGAACCTGCACCGGCCCGGTCAACGGGTCACCCGCGCGCGGAGCTGCTGAAACTCCACCTGCGAGATCACGCCGGTGTTCAGCAGGTGCTGCAACGCAGCCTCAATGTCAGCTTCGCTCTGCGCCGGTGAGCCTGAAGAGACCGACTGGCTCGGCGTCGGAACGGGCGCGCGTCCGAAGGCCCCGCCCATCATGGGATCGGCAAAGGGCGGTCGAGGCGCAGTTGGATGAGCTGCCGCGTAGGCCTGGGCAGGCGTGAATCGGCCGCCGTAGTAGGGCACGGGCCCGGTCATCCCAACCCGCTGCAACTGCCTGGGCACCAGTAGCATCCGGCCTCCCTCGCTCAGTGACCCCCCTACTGTACGGATTGCAGGCCCGCTCCACAGGAAGGGGCGAGTTGTCGAAGCAATAATGGGGCCACGCCATCGCCCGCCCGGAGGAGCAGATATGGGCATTCGCAGCACGGTCGGCTCGGTACTCGAGTCGGCCATCGGCCGCGAGCGTACAGACACGATTCGCAGTGTGGAACGGAAAGCCCGGAATGGGCTGGCCAAGCGGCTGGCGATGGAGCCACCGAAGAAGCCGCCCGCGAAGCCCGCAAGCAAACCTGCGGCTCGCAAGCCTCGACCAACCGTTCGCCCTCCGGGTTGGCAGCCGCCTGATCCGTTCGTCTCCCATCCGAAGCCGAGGATGACTCGGCATGAGCTGCTGCAACTGCTCCACCAGAAGACCCAGCCCCGGACGTACTTGGAAATCGGCATTCGGACCGGACGCAGCATGGTCTTGTCGCGTTGCCGGTCCATCGGTGTGGATCCCTCTTTCAAGATCGACAATCCGATTCATTGCGACGTGCAGCTGATCAAGGCCACCAGCGATGACTTCTTCGCCCGCGAAGAGCCCCTGGCTCACTTCGATGGCGTCCCAGTTGATCTTGCTTTTATCGATGGAATGCACCTATCGGACTTTGCGCTGCGCGACTTCATCAACGTCGAGCCCTTCATGGCTGACACTGGAGTCGTTGCGCTCGACGACGTGCTGCCGCGCAACGGCCTTGAGGCAGCTCGCGATCGCAAGACAGAGCCGTGGACAGGCGACGTCTACAAGGTCGTCGAGATATTGCAGCGCAGGCGCCCGGACCTGGTGGTACTCCTCGTCAATACTGCACCCACTGGCACTGCAGTGGTCATCGGTGTTGATCAAGCGTCGACAGTTCTCAAGGACACGTACGCGGAGGAAGAGGATTACCTCCTACGGCCCGACCCGCAGACGCCGCCGCTGGAGTACATGGAACGCTCCATCGCCATCGAGCCGGACGTCCTCATCGACTCCCCCGTGTGGGAGCAGATTGTGACCATCCGAGACTCCGGTACGTCGGCCGATCTTTCCCCGCTCTGGGCTGAGTTGCGAAACCTGGTTACTTAGCGATCATCGTCAGAACCGGGCAACTCGACGCTGAGCCACGCAGAAACGAAGACATCGCCCCAAGCGGTCAATGCGATCTCGTTCTCTGTCTGAGAGAAAATTCCAAGATCGCTAAAGGTATACAACGCGTGGCGCAGGCTCGAGCTGATCAAGCGGCGCTGGAGGTGATAGTCCGACACAACTTGCTCAGTGGGCGGCAGTATCCAGCTCTCGGTGAAGTCTGCGATCTCCTCCAGGGAGACGGGGCGCGGCCGCCGTACGTAGCTACGGAGCAACGCATAGCCCAATGCAGGAAGCCCGAAGTACGGATCTTGGTCCAGGTAGCCGAACAGCAGATCCAGACCTGCGTCGGTCGCAAGGTTGACGATGTCCTCATCGTCGAACTTCTCCGGCCAGGCGGCGTAGGCCCAGCGTCCCTCAATTCTGATCACCCCGCAGGACAAAGCGGCGTTCCACAGCCGGTCCAGCGCTAGGCAATCACGAGCACTGCGCCAGATCTGCAACGGCGCCAGGGTGTCGAGGAGTGTCTCCATCTCCTCCGGCGAGACCCGGGAAGGCATTTCCGCGTAGTCGATTCGGAGCCACTCGCGCATCCAGGAAACCAAACCCAGATCCGCGAATGCCTGTCGTGCCGCCGCGGGTCTCAGTACGCCCGTTGTCGTGACCTCCGCGCGCGGCTCGATCCAACGCACCAAGGCCTCGAGCTGACTAATCAGACCCGCCTCGCGGATGACAGGTGCAACCTCCTCCGGCGAAGGCAGGTCAACTTGAGGGATCTCGTACGTGAAGGATCTGATCAGTGCTTCCATCTCGATGTCGGTCTGGTACGCCGCCATCGCTCGGGTGCGACCGCTCAGATTCCCTTTCGGTGGATCCAGCCGCTGGCGCTCGTGAATTGGGAGCTCGTTCCAAGCTGCAGTGATCTGGTCCAGACGATCTTGTAGCTCATCGACTGAAGAGAGATTGTCCAGGCTCAGGCCAAGGCTGGCTCCAAAATCGATCATGGCCTTTCCTGGCGACCAATTAGTGCGGTCTCGTGCCGCGGCGGCCATCTTCTTGCTGCTGCGACGAGCCTCCTTGGCAAGATCAGCCGGCGTCGCCGACCGAGCCGACATACGACCCGTGCTGCGAAGGAACCTGAAGTATGCATCAAGGGCGTCGGCGGTCGCATCGGAAGGCAACGGCTCGGTCGGACCCTTGGCGGGCACGAGTCTCAGCAGCAGGTCCTGCACCGATCCCGCCGGCCAGAATGTCGGCTCAAGATCGTCATAGGTCGCGCGGAGATCGAGCAGACTCTCGAGGAGCTGCACGTCGACTTCCCGCCCTTTGGCCTGAGTCCAGTTTGTGAAGTGGCTGACCAGGAGCCGATGGGGAGCGTCGGTCACGGCAGACATGGTAAGTGTCGGTGCGACGACGACATCTCCCAGCCAGTCACAACAGGCTGCAACTTGCCGGCGCTTACTTGCGATCCACAAGGTGGACAGTCTGCGACTCAGTCGAGCACACTGCGGAAGTGAGGCTGTTCGCTGCGCTCTTATTACCGCCGGATGTCGTAGCACACCTCGACGCAGCCGTCACCAGGCATCGCGACGACGTCTTGCGATGGTCGACGGTGGACATGTGGCACCTCACCTTGGCGTTCTACGGCCAGGTCGACGACGCGCGAGTGCCTGACCTGAAGTCGCGGCTGACGCGCGCAGCGACGAGAAACCCGGCGCTGTCTCTCGCACTCAGTGGGTGTGGGCAGTTCAGCCGGCGAGCCCTCTGGATTGGATGCGATGGCGACATCGTGCCCCTGCGGGCACTCGCCCGTTCGGCCGCTGCAGCCGGCCAACGAGTCGGCGCGTCAGCGGGCCAAAGTCGATTCAAGGCTCACCTGACTTTGGCCCGGGCCCAGAAGCCGACGGACCTCCGGCCGTATGTGTCCACCTTTGGCACTTATCAGGGCCCCACATGGACCGCCGACGCTGTGGCTCTGGTCCGGTCTCACCTTGGTGCAGGCGAGAACCGGCGCGCTCGGTACGAGACGCTGTCGACCCATCAGCTGTCCGGTTAGGACGAGAGCGCAGCCAGCTTCGCCCACGACCGGGGACGACGGCGACCTTGCCGTCGAGTTCATAGCTGTGTCGCCAGCAATCGAGAGCGCACAACCTGCCTATCCCGGGCGTTCGAGCGGCCAATTGGCGCGCGATGATCATGAAAAACTGCTGCGTACTTGTCGCTACCGGTCTGGTTTGGGTGGCGGTGGCTCTCTGGATGAGTAGACCGAATAGGACCGGTCAGTTCCGTTCCCACCCCGAGGAGCGTTATGTCGACAAAACCCCCTTCCCCTCCGAGCAAACTCGAGTCGGGCGCAAGTGTTAGCCATCTGCACCACGTCGGTCACGTCGTTCGCGACATTGAATCCGCGATCGCGCTCTATCACCGAATGGGTTTCAGCGTGCCGCCGCCCTCCTTTCCTGCGCTCGCTCCGCGGCCAGGTGGGCCCGTACGAGCCTTCGGGGTCGGCAACACCCACGTCAGCTTCAGCAATAACTTTGTGGAGCTAGTGACGGTTGTCGACGACAACCGAGGAGGCGTCGTTGGCGCAGATGCCACCTTGGTCCCGTTGCAGGCGCCACCTGAGGTCCTGGAACGACTGACGGAAGACATTGTGCAAACCGCGCGCCGCATTTCCCAAGCAGTCGATCGGTTCGAAGGATTGCACATTCTGGTGTTCGGTACGGCTGATGCTGACGCGACGGCGGCGCGGCTCGCGGCCGACGGAGTTGTGCACGGTCCGGTGACTCGCGTGCAACGACCTGTGGAGACCGAAGCGGAGCCGAAGCAAGTCTCGATCGGTTTCGCGGAGATCGACAGCCAGCCTGGCCTCTCGCCAGAAGGCAGGTTGGCGATTGCCGAGGATGTGCCGATGAATGCCGCTACCCCGGCAGCTCCAAACCATCCCAACGGGACGGTCGAGTTGGTCGAATCCGTGCTCTGCGTGCCAGACGACGCTCTCTCCGACTACGAGCGCCGCTATTCCCGTTATCTGCAACGATTGGCGGGCGGCGACGGGCCGCTCCGGATCTTCGATCTCGACAACTCCAGCGTCATGATCGTTCCGAACTCCGCACTTGGGTTCGTGCTGCCTGGCGAAGTGCCGCCTGAGCTTCCCGCTTTCGTTGCTTATGGGCTAGCCGTGCAGAACCCTTCCGCCACCCGAGACTATTTGGAGCGGGCCGAGTTTCCGGTTCGGACATCGCCTTTGGGCGGCATATTCGTACCAGCTTCAGCAGCACTTGGAGCGGCGATCATCTTCCAATGAGTCAAACGGAAGGCGAGGCACGTGCAAGCTACCGCGTAATAGCGCGAATCTTGTCCGGCGTCAGCGGGCCAGATAGCCCCCATCCACCGGGTAATACGCGCCAGTGACAAACGATGACGCATCGCTGCCCAACCACGCGACGAGCTCGGCCACCTCTTCCGGTCGGCCCATCCGCTGCAGAGCATGCTGACCGGCCAGGAAATCGATTGCCGCCTGGTCCAGGTTTGCCTCCAGCAACGGCGTCATGATGAAGCCGGGTCCGACCGCATTGACACGCACGCCGTCGGCAGCGTGCTCCCACGCAGCTGCCTTGGTCATGCCGAGCACCCCATGCTTGGCCGCGACGTACGCGCTGGACATGGCGAACCCGACCTGCCCCAAGATCGAGGCCATGTTGATCACCGAGCCGCCGCCGTTGCGCCGCATCGCCTGGATGCCTGCGCGCTGGGTGTAGAAGACGCCGTCGAGATTCACGCCGATCACCTTGTGCCACGAGGCGTCGCTGTACTCGGCCGTCGCTTTCTGCTCCCCGCCGATTCCTGCGTTTGCCACGACAATGTCAACCCGACCAAGATCATTGGCCACCGCCTCCATCGCTTCGCTGACCCGATCCGAGTCCGATACGTCGACGACCGCCGTACGCGTGGGGCGGCCGTATTGCTCCAGCTCGGCAACTGCCGCCTCCAGCACCTCGGGCTTCAGGTCCCACAGGCACACGGCGGCGCCCGAGCGAGCCAGCGCATGAGCGCAGGCGAGACCGATGCCCGAGGCGCCCCCGGTGACAACGGCGACCTTTCCGTCGAGCTCGTAGTTGATCATGTCTCCTCCTGATCATTCCTGGTTCTGACGTTCCCGCGGGTACGTCACAATTGCACCTGAGACTCGCCACGAGCTTCAAGAGATCGCAGCGGCACGATCTGCGACTACCACGGCGAAGTCCCTTCCACCTAATCGCCGGAAGGTCAATTTCATTTACCCGAGGCGATCTGAGATCAATCGGTCACCTGCCTATAGCCTCATGACGGCGATTGCGGTTGAGTGGGTATGAAACCCAATGTCTGTAGAAGTTCCCATCCGCTTGCTCTGGAGGTTGCAATGAGTGTGCTGCGATTCGATCCGTTCGGCGATCCGTTCCGGCAGATGGATCGGCTGACGAACCAGTTACTGTCAGGTACCCGGACCCCGATGGCGATGCCAATGGATGTCTGGCAAACCGATGACGGATTCCATGTCTGCCTCGACCTGCCCGGCATGGATCCGGACAGTGTGGACATCACCACCGAGCGGAACCTCTTGACGATCACGGCAGAGCGTCGTGCCGAATACCAGCAGGGCCAGAACGTGTTGATCGCGGAGCGGCCCCAAGGGACCTTCACCCGGCAGTTGCAGTTGGGCGACACCGTGGATACCGAGAACATTCAGGCGTCCTACGGTGACGGCGTGCTGCACCTGACGCTCCCGCTGACCCAGGCTGCCCAGCCACGCCGAGTTCAGGTACGCACAGACGGTGGCGGGCAACGCCAGGTGACCGTCGAGGGCGAAACGGAAGAATCGTCGCCTACGTCCGGAGAGGCGACGACAAACAGCGGCACCTAAGGCGTCAGCACCTAGTAAAGGAAATTCGTCATGTCACAGTTGCTGGTATTTGGACTCGACAGCCCACAGACGGCCGAGAAGGTGCTTGACCTGGGCCAGGATCTCGCGAAGCAACAGTTACTCGAACTTGCCGATGCGGCGTGGGTGGAACGGACCGCGGACGGCAAGGTCAAGCTTCATCAGTCGGTGAATCTCACCGCAATGATGGCCGGGTCGGGTGCAGTCACCGGTGCGTTGTGGGGCACGTTGATCGGGTTATTGTTCCTCAACCCGTTGGCCGGCGCTGCCGTCGGAGCCGGTGTGGGTGCCGGAACCGGCGCCATTACGGGGTCCTTGACCGATATCGGCGTCAACGACGATCTGATTCGCGAGATTGGGCAGACGTTGGAGCCTGGCAAGGCGGCCGTGTTCTTCTTGGCTCGCAACGCCACGGTGGACCGTGTCATCGACGCCCTCAAGCCCTACAACCCGAAGGTGATTCAGACCAACCTGAGCGTGGACAGCGAGCGCGAGCTGATCGAGGCGCTGCAAGGCCAGAACGTCGGGGCGCCGAGCGCCTCGCAGCAGGCGACCAGCGCATCGGAGCAGGCAAGCAGCTAAGCGCTCGTCGTCCCTCAATGTGCGCTGAGGTTGTCGAAGCGCGCCCTTCGACAGAGCTCAGGGTGCATGCCAGAGCTTGAACGTGCCCCGCCTACTGCGCCAGAAAGCCGCCATCAACGGGGAGTATGGCGCCGGTGATGAAGGATGCTTCGTCGGAAACCAGGAACAAGATCGCATTCGCAACCTCGCTGGGCTCGCCCAGTCTTCCCATTGGGTGCGCGGCCTTGACCACCTCAAGGTATTCCAGCCCGCCGGGCTCGTCGGGCAGCTGCCGCACGCGCTCGGTGTTGATCGTGCCTGGAGCCACAGCGTTGACCCGAATGCCCTGGCTGGCCCATTCGACCGCCAGATGCTTGGTCAGACCTGAGGCGACGAACTTCGCCGGACCGTAGGTCGACTGCCGTGACTGACCGGCCATACCCGAGATCGAGGAGAGACAGACAATGGCGCCGCCGCCGTTGATCAACATCTGCTCGATCGCGTACTTACATGTCAAGAACATGCCGCGACCGTCGATTGACATGACTTCATCCCAGTCAGCCGGTGTCGCCTCGAGCACCGACGCCAGCGGGATGATGCCCGCGTTGGCGATCGCGATGTCGAGCCGCCCGTACCGCTCAACCGCTACGTCGATCATCCGGCGCGCATCCACTGGCTTGGACACGTCCGCCGTAACGACTGCGACGTCATCAGTCACATTCGCAAGTGAATCCCGCAGCGTCGACAAGCCATCGCTGTTGATGTCGGCGACGACGAGCCGAGCCCCCTCGCGGGCAAACAGTGCCGCGGTCGCACGGCCGATTCCGGCTGCCGCACCTGTCACTAGAGCACTCTTGCCGAGCAACCGGCCAGTGCTCGCGGCGGCGGATGACTCGGTCACAGTCTGATCCTCCTCAGGTTGAGTTGCATATGTTGTACCGTCTCCGTGCGTTGATCACGAGGAGGAACCGCATGGACAGCGAGAGCGGATCCGTCCGGACCCATCTTGACGGAGTCGCCCCAAAGCGGCGACAAGACGCCGAGAAGCTGCTGGAGCTCATGGCTCGGGTGACCGGAGAGCCTCCCCGCCTGTGGGGCAGCGTGATCGGCTTCGGCCAATACCACTACAAATACAGAAGCGGCCGCGAGGGAGATGCTCCGGCAGCCGGATTCTCACCGCGTAAGGCCGCCATGACAATCTATCTGGCGGACGGCATCGGGCGATATGACGAACAACTCAAGAAGTTGGGCCCGCACACAACCGGCGTCGGATGCCTGTACGTCAAAGATCTCGACAAGATCGACGTCTCGGTCCTCGAAGCTATCGTCGCGGAGTCATACCGCACCCTTACGGCCGACACATACGGTCTGCGTGCCCGCGAAGGAGCCGGCACGGCGCCCGATGAGTGAGCTGTGGGTGAGCGACGCCGTTGCCATGATGTGCGTGTGACGACTTCCCCTAGCCGTGCTCAGATCCGCCGTTGGCGGCAGTATCTCGCCGACGAGCGCTCTGAGGCCGATGGTTACCGTCAGCTGGCCGAGCGCCGGACCGGCGAAGAGCGAGACATCCTGCTCGAGCTAGCCGACGCGGAGAAGCGGCACGAGTCGCACTGGTTGGAACTACTCGGCGACGATGTGGGGCCGCCGCGCCGCAGCAGCCTGCGCACCCGCCTGCTGGTTTTCCTGGCGACGCACTTCGGTGGTCTTTTTGTGCTCGCCGTGATGCAACGCGCCGAGGGCCGCTCGCCTTATGGGAGCGACGTGGATGCCACCGACAGGATGGCGGCCGACGAGCGGATCCACGGCGAAGTGCTGCGTGGTCTCGCCGCTCGCGGCCGCGTACGGCTGTCCGGGACGTTCCGGGCCGCTGTCTTCGGCGCCAACGACGGCCTGGTCAGCAACCTGGCCCTGGTACTCGGAATTGGGGCTGCCGGTGTCGACGCACGAACCATCTTGTTCACCGGCCTTGCCGGCTTGCTGTCCGGGGCGTTGTCCATGGGCGCTGGCGAGTATGTGTCGGTACGGTCCCAGCGCGAGCTGCTCCAAGCGACTCAGCCCGACCCGGAGTCGCAGTCGGCGCTGCCGCACCTGGATCTGGACGCCAACGAACTTGCGCTGGTCTACCGGGCTCGTGGGATGCAGCCGCCGGTGGCGGAGGAGCATGCGCGCACGGTGCTGGCGACATTGCACTTGGATGCCGTCGCGCCGGAAGTGGCCGGAGTCGACCCGCATGAGGCAGTCGGCTCTCCTTGGGGCGCGGCAGTTTCCAGTTTCTGCTTTTTTGCTTCCGGGGCTTTGGTGCCGGTCCTGCCGTACCTGTTCGGAGCCTCAGGGTGGACCGCGGTAGTGATCGCCGCCGTGCTGGTCGGGAGCGCGCTCCTGGTCACCGGTGCGATCGTCGGCCTGCTGTCCGGCGCGTCGCCGCTCAAGCGCGCCTTGCGCCAGCTCGGCATCGGTTACGGCGCGGCGGCCGCCACGTATCTGTTGGGCAGGGCGTTCGGTGCCACTGTTGGTTGAGCAAGTTCTCCTGCAGCGGGCGACTGAGCGACGCGCGCAGCTCGCAAGAAAGGACTCAATGATGACGCAAGGAGCTGAACAGCTTCACGGGTTCGCACTCACCCGGACCTTGCCTGCCGAGCCCGGCGAGGTCTTCTCCTACTTCACCGATGCGGAGAAATTCGCCCGCTGGTTCGTGGTACCCGGCTACCTCACACCGGCTTCGCGGCTGTCGCTCGAACCGCGACCGGGTGGGCAGATTGAAGGGGTGATGGTGTCGGCGGCAGACGAATCGGAGATTCCGTTCGAACTCCAGTACGGAACAATCGATCCGCCGACGACAGTGCAGTTCGTCTTCCCCAACCCAGCGGAAAACGTCACGATGACGCTTGTCGAGCTGCGTAAGGGGCGGACGAACCTGACCTACCAGAACGAGGGCTCGCCGCCGGAGGCTCGCGCGGAGGCCGTCGCTGGCGTAGTCATCATGCTCGATGCACTTGAATCCTCGCTGAGCGAGAGCCGCTGACAGCGTTTCAGCGCTATCGCGAGCGTCACCGTCAGCGGAGTCGAAGAGCTGCCACCGTCGGATGAGCGAGTCGGTTTGCGGAGGCGGGCACCCCGACCGTAAGCGATTACCGCCTGCCAGGGCTGGTTTTGGAGGATCCGATGTTGGACTTGATCCAGTCATTCATCGGCCCGCAGGCGTCGAAGGTGTCGACGACGAACCGCCGCACAGCAGCGGCGTCGTGGAGCTGGGATCCCTCTAATTGGCGATGCGCACTTACCGCCTTCTGTCGCAGCAGGTCGACGCGGGGATGATCCCTCGGATATCCGCGGGGCGCGGTCTTGAGCGGCTCGCTCATGCCATGTCCGACCTCGAAGCCACGCTCGCTGAGGTCGTCCAGGATGCCTTGCAGCGCACGACCGGTGCCATCGGCCGCCACCGCCTCCCGATACCGTTCCAACTGATCGGGCGCCATCATGTACGCGCCACACGCCGCCATGAGCCCGCGTACGTCCAGGTGAACGTAATAGACCGTGCCATCGGCTTCGTGGGCGGCTCCATGCTGGGTCTTGTACGGCGACTTGTCAGGTGAGAAGCGAATGTCACGGTTCATCCGAAACATCTTGAATGGGCCGAACTGTTCTGGCAGCGATTCCACCAGCGCAGCCATGGGCTCCTTGACTTCGTTCTCGAAGATCCCCTTGTTCGCCGTCCAGTACTCCTTGGAGTTGTCGCGTTCGAGACCAGCAAAGAACTCAGTCGCCTTCGGTGTGAAGCCGCCCGCTCGTACCTCGGTCACGCTCGCCTCCTCGATCACTCGTCCCACTGGATCAGGTTGTCGTTAGTCCTTACGGGAAGGCAAGCCCACGCCGCCAACCGGATCGGTGATAACCCCGGGCTCGAAACCGGCGATCAACGGCATCGCTTTCGTAATAGCGTCCCGTACTGACGGAAGCTGCAGGGAGTCGTGATGGCTTGACTCGTCCTCCCAAACCTCGGTTATCCACAGGGCGTCTTCATCTCCGGTGTCCCTGGCGATGATGTAGCTCAGGCAACCAGGCATGTCCGCTGCACCCTGCAGCAGCAACGCAACCAGCGCGTCCCGTTGCCCGGGCTTGCTGGTCATCTTGCCGATCAAGCCGTACATCTCGGGGCGCTCAGAAGTCGGCTTGACCTCGCGCGGACCGAACCAGCAGCCGGGCCCACGAGCAGATTCGACCGAGCCGTCGGCTGGAGGTCGGTTGCATGGCTGTCAGCGGAAGTGCCGCTCATGAGGCTCCTTTCGCATTGTCGATGCCCGTTAGACGAGTCCCGTCTCGTGGGCAAGCACCACCGCTTGGACGCGATCACGGAGGTTCAGCTTCATCAGGATGTGCGTGATGTGAGTCTTCACGGTGGTGTCGCTGATGTAGAGCTCGCGCGCAATCTCGGCGTTCGACAAGCCCCGTGCGATCAGCCGGAATACCTCTAGCTCGCGCTCGGTGAGCTCGTCGAGCTGCCGCGGCGGCTCCGGGCGCGGCATCCGCGTGAACTGCTTGATCACGCGCTTGGTGATGGCCGGAGAGAGCAGCGCCTCGCCAGCCGCAACCACACGTATCGCGGCAATGAGCTGTTCGGGTGGATCGTCCTTGAGTACGAAGCCGCTAGCTCCAGAGCGGAGCGCCTCGTAGACGTACTCATCAAGATCGAATGTCGTCAAGATCAGGATCCGCGCGTTGTTGTCGGTGGCAAGGATGCGGCGGGTCGCTTCGAGCCCGTCCAGCTGAGGCATGCGGATGTCCATCAGGACCACGGTGGGATGAAAGCGGGCCGCCTGGGCTACGGCTTCGAGCCCGTTGCTCGCCTCGGCGACGACCTCGATGTCGTCCTCACCCGAGAGCAGCATGCGGAAGCCGGCGCGGACCATCGACTGGTCGTCGGCGACAAGCACGCGAACGCTCATGCCCGCTGGCCTTCCAGCGGGAGGCGCGCGGTGAGCACGAAACCGCCGGCGGGGCCCGCTGCTGCTGACATCTCGCCACCGTAGATCTTGACCCGTTCCCCGATGCCGACCAAGCCGTGGCCGAGCCCGTCGCTACTGGAGGTGCCGACGCCGTCGTCGCGAACCTCGAGCTCCACGTCTTTCGCACCATACCGGACGGTTACGTCGGCGCGGCTGGCCTCGGCGTGCTTCAAGGAGTTGGTCAGGCCCTCCTGGACGATTCGATAGGCCGAGAGATCCACGGCGCGCGGAAGCGGGACGGCTTCGCCTTCTACCTGGAGCCGGACAGGAAGTCCAGCTCGGCCGACCTGTTCGACAAGGGCGTCGAGGTTGTCGAGGCCTGGCTGCGGCGCAAGCTCGACATCCTCGCCGTCCTGCATTGCGCCGAGCAGGCGGCGCATCTCGGCCAGGGCCCCGCGACCCGCCTTCTCGACGCCCATGAGTGCGTCCTTGTCCTCGGTGAGCGACTGCGGCAGCCGGTGACGGACGGCCCCGACCTGCAACACCATGACGCTCACCGAATGCGCGACGATGTCGTGCAGCTCCCGCGCGATTCGGGCGCGTTCCTCGGCGACGGCTATGCGGGTAGCCACGGCGCGCTCGCGTTCGGCACGCGCCGCGCGGTCCTCTGCCTCTTCGGCCTGCTCAGCGCGCTGGTGCAACGCGAAGCCGGCGAGCCAGCCGATCAGGAACATCGCCGGGACGATGACGAGCTCGCCTGTTGTATGACTCGGGTTGTTGTACATGAGAATCGCCGCCCCACCAAGCACGACAACGAGCCCTACCCGCGCCTGCGTGCGGTCAGGCAGATTGCCAAGCAGAAATGCCGCAACGAGGCCGGCGATCGACGCAGTGGTCGTGAACCCGACCAGACGTCCGTCGAGGAACGAGACCAGCGCTGCCACGACCCAAACCGCAGCTGGCGCGGCGAATGGGAAGCGCCGCCGTGCGAGCAGTGGCAGCACAATGAGCGCTGTTGCCGGCACCGCGAACCACCTCGGAGTTGTTGGCCCGGTGGGCGCGCCATATCTGATGGCGACTTCGAGTGCCATGTCGATCGCTGCCAACGCGATCAGAACGTCGAATCCGTACTTGCGCAGGAATGCTCCCACTCGTCTCACGCGGTGAACGTACTCCAGCCGATCGGAAGATCGCCTCCTACCGAGGTAGGAGATCAAAATCGTCCGCGGGTCGGAGAGCGAACCCAACCTTGCGACGACGACGCCGGGCCGTCGGATGCCTAGCGTCGTATCCATTCACGGTCCGGAAAGGACACCTCCGATGGACGACGCGACCACCCGAATGTTCACACTCTCACGCGTGCTCGCCCTTGCGCTGATCGCGCTCCTGGTTGCCGGTCTCGCCTACCTTCGCTTCGCTCCCGACTCCAGCACGGTCTCGGTGCCCGAAGGCGCGAAGGCCGGCGATCTGGTCCTCGAGCGTTGCGAGTACCCGACCGAGAACGGCAACTATGCCGCCGAGTGCGGCACGCTCGTTGTCCCCGAGAAACGAGCCGACCCGCAGTCGCGCCTGATCGCGCTACCGGTCACCCGCCTCAACGCTCGCTCCGATCATCCTCGAGAGCCGATCTTCGTTTTGCAGGGCGGTCCTGGCCTCAGCAACATGACATTTGAGATCGCAAGCCGGTATGCGGATGAGCACGACGTCGTCCTCGTCGGCTACCGCGGCATTGACGGCTCCGTCCGGCTCGACTGCCCGGAGGTCGAGTCGGCGCTCAAACACAACACCGACTTGCTTGACGAGGAGACTTCCGAGGCGTACGCCGACGCCTTCCGATCTTGTGCGGACCGGCTGACCGCGGCCGGCATTGATCTTGGTAGCTACGGCGTTGTGCAGCAGGTTGACGATATCGAGGCCGCCCGCACGGCGCTCGGCTACGACCGGATCGATCTGTTGAGCGAGAGTGCCGGGACCCGTACGGCGATGATCTATTCCTGGCGCTACCCGGACAGCATCCATCGGTCGGTCATGATCGCCGTCAACCCGCCTGGGAATTTCCTCTCGTACCCGAGCACGACAGACGAGCAGATCGGTCGCTACGCCGCCCGGTGCGCTAGGGACGACACCTGCCGTAGGCGCACCGACGACCTCTCCGCCACATTGCATCCGAAGGACGCTGAGATTCCTAGCCGCTGGCTCTTCCTTCCGATCAAGAAGGGCAACGTGCGCATCGCCTCATTCTTCGGACTGATGGAGTCAAGCCCGGACGCGGCGGTGGGCGCCGGCCCGACGATCGTCGATATGTGGCTGTCCGCAGCCGAGGGCGACGCGAGCGGCCTGTGGGCTGGCTCGCTCATCGCGGACGTCTTGTTCCCGAAGATCTTCGTCTGGGGTCAGTACCCCTCCTTCGGCAGGGCCGACGCCCAAGCCGTGCGGGACTACTTCTCCTCCGGGGAGCAGGTGGACGGTACAAACATCGGCCATGCCGCGACAACGTTCAGCTGGGGTAACGGCCGGCTCGTTGACGCCTGGCCGGCTGCACCGGATGAGAACGAGTACAGCCAGGTACGTACGTCGAATCTGGAGACGCTGCTGATCGGCGGGGAGCTGGACTTCGCAATGCCACCGCAGGTTGCCACGAAGGAGCTACTGCCCTATCTGCCGAACGGTCACGAGGTCGTGCTGCCCGGCATCGGGCACACGGGAAGCTTCTTCGCTGTGCAGCCGGAAGCCAGCAGCCGGTTGATCAACACCTTCTTCGACAGCGGCAAGGTCGATGACTCGCTCTACCACCCCGAGACCGTCGACTTCACGCCAGCGAGAAGCTTCGGCGATATCGCCAAGGTTTTCGTCGCACTGGCGCTGGCGCTGTCGATCGTGACTGTGGCCTCCCTGGTCTTGATGGCCTGGTGGGTGCACAAGCGAGACCGCTTCGGTAGCAAGGCGAGTGCCGTGCTCCGGTCGGCGTACCCGATCATCCTCGGCGTGGGCGGCTGGCTACTCGGCGCCCTGGTCATGCTCGCGACGCTGCCCAGTGTTCCGATTGACGACGATCTGCTGGTCGCCCTGTCGGTTGGCGTGCCGGTCGGCCTTGGTATCTACCTGGCTTGGGTACACCGTGACTGGGCCAGCCAGAAGAAGGGCCTCGGTGTCGCGGCTGCAGTCGCTGGCGCGCTGGTCGGGGCCTGGCTTGGATTCCACGCGACGGCCGGTTTCATAGCGCTGGTCACCGCGATCTTCGGGGCCGTCGCCGGCAGCAACCTCGTTCTGATCGTGCTCGACATGCTGCGGGCGGGGTCCGCCGGTGATCAGGTTGCTAGCGGCATGACGGCGGACACCCGGTCGACGGACGTGGGACGCCCGCGCAGCAGCGTGCGCTCAGCTCCCATTGAAGAGCTTCAGGGAGAACTCAGGAGGACGCGATGAGCACCGTCGAGCGCACCAGCCACCGCACCACTCCCCATGGTCCCCGGCCGCATGGGCGCCTCGCCCGCTGGCTGGCCCGACCGGGCTGGGTGATCATGACGTTGGCCTGCATCTCCATTGCCATCGTCGCGTCGCGGTACCTGACGTTCGACCCGGAGGTTTACTTCTCCGAGCAGCGTGAGGCCTATCTCCAGCACGAGTTCGCACTCGGCGTGCATGTGCTCAGCGGCGTGCTCGCCTTGCTGATCGGCCCGTTCCAGTTCGTGCGGCGGCTTCGGCGCCGATTCGTCCGCGTGCACCGCTTCTCGGGTGCGACTTATGTGGCGAGTGCCACCGCGCTCGGGGTGTCGGGCCTGATCCTCGCGCCGACGGCCTACACCGGCCTGGTGGCGTCCGCCGGCTTCACCGTCTTGGACCTGGCCATGCTGTTCACGACCTGGACGGCAGTGCGGATGGTCTTGGCCGGCCGGTTCAGCGAGCACCGTCGCTGGATGATCCGCAGCTTCTCCCTCATCATGGCGGGAGTCATGTTGCGGGTGTGGTCCCCGATATACGGCGCGCTCGCCGCGGCCGGGATCGTCGACTTCTCCTTCGAAACCGCGTACGCCGGGATCGCCTGGCTGTGCTGGGTCCCGAATCTGCTGCTCGCCATCTGGTTCACCCGTCACATATCGGTGAGCCGCCCGGACCCACAGGCGCCGGTCAACCCGGAAGGAAGCTGAGCCGTACCTTCCGGTCAGGGTTGTCGGCGTTCGTATCCACCAGCACCACGCTTTGCCAAGTACCGAGTGCGGGCCGGCCGCCAAAAACCGGCAGCGTGAGCGAGGGCGATACGAAGGCCGGCAGCACGTGGTCGCGGCCGTGACCGCGGCTGCCGTGCCGGTGTCGGTAAATGTCCTCGTTGGGGAGCAACCGGTCAATTGCGTCTTCAAGATCAGACTCGGAGCCGCTTCCGATTTCGATCAATGCGACGCCAGCGGTTGCATGTGGAACAAAGACATGACACAGCCCGTCGCCCCGGTCACGACAGAACTGGGTGATCACTTCAGTGATATCGGTGACAGGACGAGCTCCGGTACGCACCTGTCGGACATCCGTATCCATCCCTCTATCATCTCGGGCAACGTTCCCAGGGCGTCATGACCACGCATCCAAGGTTCGGCGCACGGCCACGCTGGAGGTGGCTCAGTTGTCCCACCAGTCCGAACAACGAGGAGGAATCCGACTCCTCACGCTGAGGGTGTATTGCGGGGAAGACCAGCCGGCTCCAACACAACACAACAACGGTCCGGCGCGGGCTCGAGCTGAGCAGCAAGCGCGATCTCGCGGAGTTGCTCAGTGACGGCAGCCATGATGGCGAGATTCATGCCGCAGACCAGTTGCGTGTGTTCTCGGGCCAGCACGTCGAAGGGGCAGTTGCGCAGCACGATGGCGCCTCCAAGGCGTTGTGGCTCGTAGCCGTTCTCTGCCAGCGCCTTGCACGTGCAGGCGAGGAGCCGCTCGGGGCTTGGCCGAGGGCCGGCGGTTGCTTGGGCTTGGTCTGCGATGCTGCGGCCCCAGCCGGCGGCCGCAGCCTTCAACGCGTCGGCAGGGGTGGTGCCTTGCGCGGCCGCATCATCGATGGCGCTGGCCAGCAGTTGTCCCGCGACGTCGTAACGGCGTTCAGGCAAGATCACCGATAGCTGTCGGCTGGAACGGGTGTACAGCTTGGTTGGGCGGCCGGCGCCGGGGCCTCGACGCTCGGAGAGTCGCTTGAAGCTGATGTCCAGCAGGCCTTCCTCGGCAAGCTTGTCGAGGTGGAACTTCGCGGTGTGACGCGCGATGCCAAGAGCGTCGCAGGCTTCGTCTCGACTGACCGGCTCCGGTTGGGCGCCCACATAGAGGTAGAGGTCGCGCCGGATCGGGTCAGCGAGTGCCGCGATACCGGCTACGCCCTCGGCAAGATCGTCGCTGGTCATGAATGCCGTCCACCTTCTAAAGGACAAATCTCTTGACGAAAGAGGCTCGCTCGTCTAACGTAGACATTAGTGTCCTTTACATGAAAGGTCAATGATGCCGCCATACGCGCAGACCGCGCCATCGCAATCGGACCCAGCTGAAGCTTCCCCACGGCCGGCGCTGCATGTGGTCAAGCCGTCGAGCGAAGCCGACCTTGTCGCCGCGGAGCAGGCTGCAGCCGAGTTTCTGGCGGCACTCGGAGTGGACCTCGACACCGAGACCTTGGCCGCCACGCCGGCTCGGATGGCGCGCGCGTACGCCGAGATGTTCAGCCCGCGGCCCTTCGACCTGACCACATTCCCCAACGACGCCGGATACGACGAGCTGATCATCGCCCGCTCGATCCCTGTGCAATCGGTGTGTGAGCATCACTTGCTGCCTTTCGTCGGAGTGGCTCACGTGGGCTACCTGCCAGGAGAGCGGATTCTTGGCCTATCAAAGTTGGCTCGGGTGGTCGAGTTTTTCGCCCGCCGGCCCCAGGTGCAGGAACGGCTGACACAACAGGTCGCCGACTGGCTCAAAGATCAGATTGAGCCGCGCGGTCTGGGCGTCGTAGTGGAGGCCGAGCATCTCTGTATGACGGTGCGTGGCGTCCAAGCATCAGGTGCCAGCACGGTCACCTCCGCGCTACATGGCCAGCTCCGCAGCGACGCCGCCTCCCGAGCCGAGTTCTTTGCGCTGATTGCCGCGCAGGATAAGGCTGACCGATGAACACGAAACCCAGCTTCATCATTGTCGGCGCCGGCCTGGCGGGTGCCTTAGCAGCGCAGACCCTGCGCGAGGAAGGTTTCGACGGAAAGATCACTCTGCTCGGACAGGAGCCGAATGCTCCTTACGAGCGCCCTCCTCTGTCCAAGGACTACCTCCAGGGCAAAGCTGACCGCGACAGCATCTTCGTACACACAGAGTCGTGGTACGCCGAGCACGCCGTGGATTTGTCTCTGGGCAGTGCGGTGACCTCGCTCGACCCGGCCACAGGGACCGTCACCACCGCCAGCGGTGCTCACCTGGGCTACGACAAGCTGCTGCTAGCCACCGGTTCGAGGCCGCGCCGCCTCGGCGTGCCAGGCGCGGATCTGGGTGGCGTGTATTACCTGCGGAATGTCGAGGACAGTGAGCGCCTCAAGATCGAGTTCGGCCAGGCGCAGCGGGTGGTGATCATCGGCGCCGGCTGGATCGGGTTGGAAACTGCCTCCGCAGCCCGCGCCGCAGGACGGGACGTCACGCTCCTCGTATCAGGCGACATGCCGCTGCAGCATGTGCTCGGTCCCGAGGTTGCGCCCATCTTTGCCGAGCTACACCGCAGCCATGGTGTGGACCTGCGCTACCGAACCACGGCGGTCGAACTGACTGGCAGCCAGGGGACCGTGACCGGTGTCATGCTGAGCGACGGGACTTGGATCGAGGCCGACATGATCATCGTTGGCGTCGGTGTGGCCCCCCGCATCGAACTCGCCGCAGCGGCCGACCTCAAGATCGACAACGGAATCGTCGTTGACGAGCACCTGCGCACGTCCGATCCGGACATCTTCGCCGCTGGCGACATCGCCCACGCGTACAACCCGCGCCTGGGGCGGCACATTCGCGTCGAGCACTGGGCCAACGCCCGACGTCAAGGCGTTATTGCCGCCAAGGCGATGCTGGGCCAAGACGTAGTCGACGTACGGCCGTCGTACTTCTTCACTGATCAGTACGACCTCGGCATGGAATACACCGGTGATATTGGTCCGGCCGGATACGACCGGGTCATCTTCCGCCGATACGCGGACTCACGTCAGGTCATCGTTTTCTGGCTCCGCGAGCAGCGCATCCAGGCTGGCATGAACATCAACATCTGGGATGTCGCCGAGGACATCGAACGACTGATCCAGTCACCACGCCCGATCAACGCCGACGAACTCGCCGATCCGGCTATCTCGCTGACGAGCTTGTTCTAGCAGCGGGGCGACCGGGCCTCGCACGCAGCTCTCTTGCGGGGCTTGAGTCGGCTGCGATGGAGTGTGACGATGACGAAATGCTGATAGCCACGACGAACGACTTGCCCGGCTATCGAATCGAAGAGGTTTACGGGGAGGTTACCGGACTGACCGTTCGCTCACGCAATATTGGTGCCCAGCTTGGTGCAGGTTTGAAGTCCCTTGTCGGCGGTGAGTTGAAGGGGCTAACAAAACAGCTGATGCAATCCCGAGAGGAAGCTCTCGCGCGCTTAACGGAGGCTGCGACCAGTCGAGGAGCAAACGCTGTCATTGCAATGCGGTTCGACGCGAACGAGGTTTCGGCTGGTTATCAAGAAGTCGTCGCGTATGGCACTGCGGTTCGAGTGACGAAGGACGCATAATCGATGTTTCAGTGGCCCGGCTACTGGATAGCCGTCGTCGCCGGGACGCCCGAGTCCAAGGAGCAAACTGCTGTGCTGATGTTCGGCTCGCCGTCCGGTGCGGTTCTCAGCCCACAGAGTTCCGCGCTGCTGGGCCCGAGCGGCCCCAGATCTCCCGGTCGAGGAGGGGTACGTCATCGCCCACTTCGACCCTGCGTGGAGCGCCGACTCGACGAGTCGGGCCGTTAGGCTCAGCTGGGCACCGGGGTGGCCAGGACGACATTGATGTCCTTGAACATCTCGGCACTTTCGACCCAAGGGCCGCCGCACGTCGCAAGGAAGAGCCGCTCTGGGCCCTGCTGGTCGTACAGGCGCTCGCTGGCGACCAGCTGCGGGTAGTCCTGGACGGCGCCGACATTGCGCCACACCGTGGAGATCCGGTAGCTGCACGTGGTGCCGTTGTCCAGCACCAGATCGATCTGCTGGCCGACGGCGACTAGGGCGGCGAAGTCCTCCTGAAAGATCGCCGAGCCGTCACGGTAGGTATGCCCGTTGGTCAGCACGGTGCCCATGCCTGACCCAGGCTTCGGGCCGGCGGCATACCAACCAGCCTTGCGTTGGTCCACCGGCGTGCCGAGCGGAGCCTGGACCGAATCGTCCGGCTGCGCGCGGCGGTCCAGGCCGATCGTCTCGATCGGGGCGTCCACACCCAAGGCCGGGATGGACATCCGGGTGGGCGACCCCGGCTGGCACGGCGCGGCCAGCGGGCGTTGGCTGAGAGCCAGGTCCATGCCCGTGCGGGTGCGCAGGTTGGTCATGACCAGGATGACGCCAACGAGGCCGAGCACCGCGGAGATCGTGCGCATGAGCCGGACCGCGCGTGGAATGATCCGGGTCCGTCGACGGGGCGAGCCGTCACTTGGGGGCGTTTCTGACGCGCGCAGGGCCCGACGGTCGGTTGGGGCCCTGCGGCGCGGGGCGACCCTTGGTCGGGCGCTCGCGCGGTGCGAGGACCCGACGGTCGGTGGGGCGGCGCGGGGGGCGCCGACGGTCGCGTCGCCGACGCGTGTGCGGGGCGGCCCTGGGGCGGGCCGCCCGCACGCGTCGACGTCACCGACGGGTGGCAGCCCGGCGACGCCGCTCCGCCTCGGCCGCCACGAGGGCGGCGCCGACGAGCAGTGCCCCGCCCCCGACCAGGCCGACGGGGACGTCGCCGCCCTCGCCACCCGTATGCGGTGCGCCGTCGCCCGGCGTCGGTACTCCGGTCGGCGGGATGACCGGCGGGGGGGTCGGCGAGCAGATGTCGGCACCCGGGTCCTCACCGTCGATCTGCACGACGACCGACCGGCCCTGAGCGTCCGCGAACTGGTCACCGACGAAGACCTGGCCGTCCTTGTCCTTGTCGACGGAGTTGCCGCTGACCTCGATCGGGTTCTTGCCCTCCTTGAGCACCTCGTCCTCGCCGGGCTTGCCCACGTACTTGCACACCCACACTTTCGAGTTGGCGTCGGCGGCGTGCGCCGGCGCCGAGAGCGCGACCAGGCCGACGGCGGCAATGGTGGTGGCGGCGCTGATGGACAGCAGCCGGCGCATGGCTGACATGGGCGTGGTGGTCATGGTCTACCTCGCAGGGGTGCGGCAGTGCGGACAGAGAGAATGATTCACACTGACCTCATCAACCCCATCTGTCCCACCCGCACCACGGCACCATCGTGATCAATTCGTTGCAATCGGACACTGGCGTCCGGCGCTGGCATGTGATCAGGAACGTCCGCGTACATACAGTTGTGACAACGCGAAGTACAGCAGATACAGCCTCCTCGGCATGTACAGCGACTATGACCCAGCGAGTCCTATCGCTCAGGCGAGCCAGAGCCCTACGTCCGGGGCAAATAACGACTGCACGGGCCATCCCGGGCAGGGGCTGGACGGCGACCTAGTAAGGCCCCCACATGGCCACCGCTGACGACGTCCCATTCCTGAAGCTATGTGCAACGACGCGATTCGGTGGGTAATCGATAGAGCGAGAGAGGAGACGGTGATGCGTGCATTGACCGGTGCAACCAGGGTTGCTCGTTATGCCCGGGTCGAAGGCATGCCGACACTTCGCGAACCGTTGTGATGGTTCCGACCCGAGGAGGCCGCCTTGCCTTTGCCCATTAAGGATTACGCGGTTATAGGCGACACGGAGACGGCGGCCTTGGTTGGCCGCAACGGGTCGATCGACTGGCTGTGTGTACCGCGGTTCGACTCCGGAGCTATCTTCGCTGCCTTGCTTGGTACCGAGGAGCACGGTCGGTGGTTGATCGCGCCGGCCAGCCCAATCCGCGCGACGCGGCGCCGGTATCGCGGCGACACCATGGTGCTGGAAACCGAATTCGACACTGACGAAGGAACAGTCCGGCTCATCGACTTCATGCCGATCCGCGGCGAGGCCATGGACGTCGTCCGCATCATCGAAGGCGTCCGCGGGCGCGTACCCATGCGCATGGACCTGCGGCTGCGGTTCGACTACGGCCACATCGTGCCGTGGGTACGTCGGGTTGATGCAAGTCTGGTGGCGGTGGCGGGTCCTGACGCGGTGTGGCTTCGTACGCCGGTCGAGTTGCGTGGGGAGAATTCATCTACCGTCGCCGACTTCAGCGTTGGCGAGGGATTTCATGTGCCCTTTGTGCTGGTGTGGCGGCAGTCGCATCTGCCCACGCCACAGCCGGTCGATCCCATGGTGTCGCTCGAAGCGACGGAGGCGTACTGGCAGGAATGGGCGAGCCGGTGCACGTACGAAGGCGAATGGCGCGAGGCCGTCGTACGGTCGCTACTCACACTCAAGACGCTGACCTACGCGCCTACAGGCGGAATCGTCGCGGCTGTGACGACGTCGCTGCCGGAGCAACTGGGCGGCGTACGCAACTGGGACTACCGGTTCTGTTGGTTGCGGGACGCGACCATCACATTGCAATCGCTGATGTATTCGGGGTATCTGGAAGAGGCGCGCGACTGGCGGCAGTGGCTGTTGCGCGCCATCGCGGGTGACCCCGCTGAGCTGCAGATCATGTACGGCGTCGCGGGCGAGCGTCGGCTCGATGAGTACGTTGCCGAATGGCTCCCGGGGTACGACGGGAATCCGGTGCGCATTGGGAACGCCGCTGCACATCAGTTCCAGCTGGACGTATACGGCGAAGTTATGGATGCACTGCACCAGGCGCGGAAAGCTGGGCTGGAAACGGACAAGCCAGGATGGGACCTGCAAGTCGCTCTCATGCACTTCGTGGAAGACAACTGGAACACGCCCGACGAGGGAATCTGGGAGGTGCGCGGCAGTTCCCGACACTTTACCCACTCAAAGCTGATGGCATGGGTAGCCGCCGACCGCGCCGTCAAGGCGGTTGAACAAGCAGACTTGGAGGGACCGGTAGACCGGTGGCGGGCCGTACGCGATGAGATCCGCCGCGACATCATGTCCAAGGGCTTTGATGAAAAGCGCAACACGTTTACCCAGTACTACGGGTCGAAGGAGTTGGATGCGGCGCTGTTGATGATGCCGCTCGTAGGGTTCCTTCCCGCGACTGATCAGCGGATCCAGGGCACTGTTGCCGCAATCGAGAAGGAGTTGCTGGAGGACGGGTTCGTACAGCGGTACACACAAGAACCCGGCGCCAGCGTCGACGGCTTACCGCCAGGAGAAGGGGCGTTCCTCGCCTGCACGTTCTGGCTGGCACAGAACTATGCCCTGATGGGGCGTCGAGACGAGGCGCGCGACGTGTTTGAGCGACTGCTGGGCTTGTGCAACGACGTTGGGCTGTTATCCGAGGAGTACGACACCAAGGCCGAGCGCCTGGTGGGCAACTTCCCGCAGGCATTTAGCCATGTCCCGCTGATCGACACCGCGCGTACCCTCTCGGTCGAAGACGGCAAGACATACCCAAGGCAGCGGGAGAAGGCGGATAGCCAGGTGCCGGATTCTCAGGAGAAAGAAGAGGCCCCAGTCGCCTAAGAATCCACGGACCAGGGTCCGCCGAGTGCCCGGTAATCTCCCAAGCTGAGGCCTGGCCGCCGGCAATCCAACTGCGCCGCGTGCCGACAGCAACCAGCCCTCGAAGTCGGTCATGTCAAAGTCTCTCAGCTGAGCTGTGGATCGACGTGGATCTTGGGCCCACGGCCGACCGCCTCGGCGGCCGGTCCCCGGCGAGCACGGCGCTGACCTGCTCGAGACTGACGGTCGCGGCGACGAGTGCACGGGGATCGACCACACCGCTCGCGTAAGCCGTGATGGTGGCGTCGAGGCCGGGAGAGGCCGACAGAATGCCAACCGCGGTGACGTCCTTCAGAACCAAGGTCCGGGTGTCGATGTGACTCTGGCTACCGGCCAGGCCGATATAGACGACCCGTCCGGCCGGCTCGACCAGGTCGAGGGCCAGAGCAGGCAGGTGCGCGGCGTTGGACGCATCGATCACAGCGTCGAAGGGCTGGCGAGGGAGACTGTCATCGGTCCAGGCGTGCTCGAACCCGAGGCTGCGGGCGAAGAACAGCGACTCCTCGCTGCGACCCATCAAATGCACCTCGGCGCCCGCAGCCCGGGCGAACATGGCGACCAGAAGCCCGATGGTTCCTGGGCCGAGGACCAGCGCCCGGTCGCCGGGCGCGAGGGCGGCAGCCTGCGCCGACCGCAAGGGAGTTGCCGCCGGGCTCCACCAAAGCGCCGAGCACGCTGTCGACCGAATCGGGAAGGACGTGTAACGACGTGGCCGGTACGGCCAGCTGCTCGGCCAAGGCGCCGGGACGGCCCCCGCGTACGCCAACCTCCTGCCGGTTCTCACAGACGTGTTGGTAGCCCCTTCGACACCGGCGACAGGTGCCGTCGCCGAGCATGGTGTCGCCCATGACCCGGCGACCGATCCATGCAGAGTCCACGCCGTCACCGACGCTGGCTACTGTGCCCGCCCACTCATGCCCGAGGCGCATCGGGTACGACGCGTACCCCTGGTGAAGGTAGGCCATCTCGCCGGTGAAGAACTCCACGTCGGTGCCGCAGAGGCCGACGCGCTCCACCTCGACGACGACATCGCCAGGGGCCGCGACCGGGGCCGGCACTTCCTGCACCTCGCCCTCCTCCGGCGCGGTCAGAACGTACGCCCGCATGGTCCGTGTTCTCATCGCGGCCATTATTTCGTTCGCCAGGAGCCGTTCCCGGCGCCTCGACTCCCCGAGCCGCCTCCGCTAGGAAGGATCCATGACTTCGTCGAACGACCCCCCTGCTGGAATTCGGCTGCGGAGTGCCCAGTGGTACGCCGGTGATGATCGCAACGCCTATATCCACCGGGCTTGGATGCGCCGCGGGGTGCCCGATGATGCGTTCACCGGCCGACCGCATATCGCGATCGCCAACACGGCCTCAGACCTAACACCGTGCAACGCCCATCTGACCGAGGTAGCCGCGTCGGTGAAGAACGGTGTGTACGAGGCTGGCGGAATACCGCTGGAGCTGCCGGTGGTATCGCTCGGTGAGACCCTGCTCCGGCCCACCGCGATGTTGTGGCGCAACATGGCGGCGATGGCCACCGAGGAGATGCTTCGGGCCAACCCGATCGACGGCGTGGTCCTACTCGGCGGCTGTGACAAGACCATCCCGTCCTTGATCATGGCTGCCGCCTCGGTCGACCTACCCGCCGCCGTGGTGCCCGGCGGGCCGATGCTGACCGGCACCTTCCGCGGCGTATCCCTTGGCTGCGGCACCGACGTCTGGCGGCTGTCGGAGGAGGTCCGGGCGGGGACCCTCACCGCAGAGGAGTTCACCCGCTCGGAATCCGCCATGATCCGCAGCCGGGGGCATTGCAACACGATGGGTACCGCATCGACGATGGCGCTCGTTGCCGAGGCGCTCGGCGTGGTTGTGCCAGGGCTCGCCGGAACACCCGCCGCCGACAGTCGCCTATTGGAGGCCGCCCACGGGACCGGGACGGTTGGTCGTGGAAATGGTCGCCGCCGACCGCCGGCCGAGCACATTCCTCACGCAGGCTTCGTTCGCCAACGCGATCGTGACGATGGCTGCGGTCGGCGGTTCCACGAACGCCGTGGTCCACCTGCTGGCGATTGCCGGGCGGCTCGGGATCGACCTCACGCTCGACGATTTCGACCGTATTGGCTCACATGTCCCGCTGCTGGTCGACCTGCAGCCCGCGGGCCGGTTTCTTATGGATGACTTCTACCGTGCCGGTGGGCTGCTCGCAGTTCTGCGGGAGGTGCGCGAACTCCTCGACCCAACGGCCGTCACCGTCACTGGGCGTCCACTGGTCGACTACCTGGACACCGCTCCCATCTGGGACCCGGAGGTGATCCGGCTGCGACGCCAGCCTCTGCTGACCGAAGGTGGCATCGCAGTGCTGCGCGGCAACCTCGCCCCCGCCGGCGCCATCATCAAACCCGCAGCGGCCTCCCCGCACCTGATCCAGCATCGCGGTCCCGCGCTGGTCTTCGACAGCATTGAGGACTTCCACACCCGCATCGACGATCCTGAGCTGGATGTGGATGCGAACACCGTGCTGGTGTTGCGCGGCTGCGGGCCCAAGGGCTACCCCGGGATGCCGGAAGTGTCGAACATGCCGCTGCCGAAGAAGCTGCTCGAGCAGGGCGTACGCGACATGGTGCGTATCTGCGACGGCCGGATGAGCGGCACTGCGTACGGAACTGTGGTGCTGCATGTCGCCCCCGAGGCCGCGGCCGGCGGACCGCTGGCACTTGGTGCAGACGGGAGACGAGATCACCCTCGACGTACCCGGCCGAACGTTGATGCTGGAGGTGTCGGAGGAGGAACTGCTGCGTCGCCGACCCAACGCCGCCACCCTCGCCGGCTTCGCCAACCCCGTACGCGGCTGGGAGCGGCTCTACATCGACCACGTCCAGCAGGCTGACACAGGCGCCGACCTCGACTTCCTTGTCGGCGCCGCCGGCGATCGGGTGAGCCGTGACTCCCACTAGCAGTGCGAGCCCGTCAGCAGCAGTCGGTCGTGGCCAGCCTGCAGAGCAGTCGTACAGTGCTGACCTAGCTTGTCGGCGCAGCAAAGGAGTGGCGTCATGCCTACTGACCACATCCTGGTGTCCATCGAGAATGCCAGGCAGTACCTCACCGAACATCCCGATGAGGCTCGTTACACGGATCAGGCCGCTACAGCGGTGATGGAGGATGGACTTCGTTGCCGGGTCGAACACGCAACGGGTGCGGTCATGATCACCGACATGCCTAGCGGCGTAGGTGGTGAGGGTTCGGCGCCGACGCCCGGATGGCTCGCCCGGGCAGCTCAGGCCAGCTGCGATGCAACGGTGATCGCCATGCGTGCTGCCGAACTCGGCATACCGCTGCAAAGGCTTGAAGTGGTCGTGGACAGCGAATCGGACGACCGCGGCCTGCTCGGCATGGATGACGCGGTACCGGCTGGGCCGCTCAGCTCCCGCATCCGTGTCCGCGTCACAGCAGAAGGGGTGGACCCCGAGCGCCTGCGAGAATTGGTCGAGTGGGCAGACCAACACTCGCCCGTTTCAGACGCCATCCGACGCGCCGTGCCGACAACGGTTGAGATCGAGCCTTCGTAGAAAACGGCCTTGGGTTGCGACTAGACCGGACCACATGGTGATCCGGACCAAATACGCCTGGCATACGCAGCCAGCGCTGCCCTTCGCTATCCCATCTACGACTGATGCTTCCGCCACTACTCGATGAGTCGAACCGACAGCCCATGGAGGAAGTGCACAGTCGCCCGTTCGACGAAATCGTCGACCTCTGGGGCGCCGTCAACTACAACAACATCGGGCTCGCTGACAAGGCTCGCCTGCTTGCCCAGGCTTAACCACTCTGGCACGTCGCCCTCGGAGACCTGCGAACACAAGCGCCGGAGACGCGACTTGTCAGCGTCTCGGAAGGTAGCGCGCTGAGACGCTGACAAGTTCGGGTGCTGAATTCGCTCAATAACCCAGGTTTTGGACCGACGCGACGTTGTCTTTCGTGACCGTGGTGGCCGGCAACTCGAGGCGGCTCGGCACCTCCGGCTCGACCAGCTCGCTGAGGCCCTTGTGCTCGGCGATCAGCTTGGCGAGCGAGACCGCTGACCCCGACATCGAGGGGTTGTACAGGAATGTTGCCCGGTACAGGCCGCCCTGGGAGATCAGGTTCATGGCGTCCTTGGACCCGCCGGCTCCGGTGACAAACATCTCATCCTCCCGGTTGGCTGCCTTTATCGCCTGGACAACGCCCATGGCCATATCGTCGTCGTGGGTGTAGACCGCGTCGATGTCCTTCTGGCCTTGGAGGATGGTCTCCATCACCTGCAGACCCTTGTCAGGCAAGAAGTCGGCAGGCTGGCTGGCGACGATCTTGATGCCGCCGTTGCACCGCTTGATGCCGTCGGTGAAGCCCTTGGTGCGCTGCTCGGTCACCGAGATGCCGGCGACACCTTGGATCTCAACCACATTGCCCTGGCATTTCAACTCGTTAGCGATCAGGTCCGCGGCGGACTTCCCGATGCCGTAGTTGTCGCCGCCGATCCAGGTCCGGTACGCCGTCGGGCTGGAGAACTCGCGGTCGATGTTGACGACCGGAATGCCGGCCTGCATTGCCTTCTGCGCAATGGGGGTAAGAGGACCGCCCTCATGAGGGAGGATGACCAGCACGTCCGGCTTCTGGCTGATGAGCGTCTCAACCTGAGAGACCTGCGCAGCCGAGTCATTGGTGCCCTCAGAAAGCAGCAACTCGACCCCTAGCTTGTCGGCCGCCGTACGGGCATTGTCGGTGATTGCCTTGAGCCAGCCGTGGTCGGCGCCCGGGGCGCTGAAGGCCACCTTGACGGCACGCCCGGAGACGCCACCGGTTTGC
This sequence comes from uncultured Actinomycetota bacterium, assembly GCA_963836855.1. GTDB lineage: Bacteria > Actinomycetota > Actinomycetes > Propionibacteriales > Propionibacteriaceae > Microlunatus. The sequence goes on from CAWILN010000014.1 coordinate 123,326, forward strand.
TGAGCCGAAGGGGCCTGGGACGCCGCTGGCTCCTGCGGCTGCTGTTGGGATTCACTGGTGCAGGCGGTGAGCGTGATGGCCGCGAGCGCGACTCCGAGGACGAGTATTCGAGGGAGCCTCATGTGCTCTTCTTCCTTTCTAGGCGCGGCTCCTCTTGGAGCCAAAGCGGTGGGACAGCGATGGATGCGTTGGCTAATCGCGACGCTGCAGCGCCACGGCAAGGAGGATGAGTATGCCCTTGACGATCCCTTGGATCTCAGTGGGCATGTTGAGCAGGTTCAGCAAGTTGAAGATCAGGCCGAAGGTGATGACACCGAAGAAGGTGCCGGTCACGGTCGCCTTGCCGCCGGTCAGGGCGGTCCCGCCGATGACCACGGCGGCGATCGCGTCCAGCTCGACCAGGTTGCCGACGACCGGGGAGGCGCTGGCCAGTCGGCCCGACAGCAGGATGGCCGAGATGCCAACGCATAGCCCGGTAAGTACATAGACGGTGAAGATGACCCGTCCGGGGCGGATGCCTGCGATCCGGGCGGCGCTGCGGTTGCCGCCGACGGCGATCGCGCGGCGGCCGAAGGTGGTGCGGTTGAGCAGCACCCAGCCGGCGACGGCGACGAAGACGAAGACAATGGCCGGAACCGGAATGCCGAGCACCCGGCCGCTGCCGAAGCTCTGCAGGATTTCGAGTTCGATCAGGCTGATGGGGGTCTTTTCCGACATCCACAACGCCAAACCGCGGGCAATGATCAGCATGGCCAGGGTGGCGATGAATGGGACCACCTTGCCCCAGGTGATGGCCAGACCGTTGATCGAGCCGAGGAGCAGGGCGAAGCCGACCGCGCCGAGCATGAACATCCATGATCCATAGACGGCCAGCAGCCCTCCCGCGATGCCGGCGGCGGCCAGCACCGACCCCACCGACAGGTCAATGCCTCCGGTTGCGATCACGAACGTCATGCCGATGGCGATGATGCCGGTGATGCTGACCTGCGTGAGCACATTGAGCAGGTTGTCGCTGGTTAGGAAGACGCCAGGCCTGATGATCACCCCGACGATGACCAAGGCGATGATCACGACCGGCAGCACCAGCTCCTGAACGGGCACCTGACGCAAGCGGGCCCGAACGTCGACCGTGGGCGTCGTATCGACGGCCATATCCTCACCCTGCCTTTGCTATGTGATGAACCGGAACAGCCGACCGCAGCACGTCCTCCTCGGTGCTGGTCGCACCGTCGAACTCGTCGACGATGTGGCCCTCACGCATCACCAGCACGCGGTGGCAGAAACCGAGCAGCTCGGCGAGCTCGCTGGAAACCATGACGACCCCGATCCCGTTGGCGGCCAACTCAGCGATCACCCGGTAGATCTCCGACCGAGCGCCAACGTCAACCCCGCGAGTCGGCTCGTCCAGTAACAGCACGCGACAGGAACGCAACAGCCAGCGGGCCAGCACCGCCTTCTGCTGGTTGCCCCCGGAGAACAGCCGCGCCGGCCGCTCGGGAGCGTCGGGCTGGGTATTCAGCGACTGTAGATGGCGGGTGGCTTCGCGCCGCTCGCTGGCTCGGTCGGTGAACGGGCCGCGGCGAAACCGGCTGAGGTCGGCGATCGAGGTGTTGCGGATCATGCTCCAGTCGAGCCACAGCCCTTCGGACTTTCGCTCCTCTGGCGCGAAGCCGAGCCCGGCCCGGATGGCCAGGTCCGGCCGGCCGGGCGGGAGGCGGCGGCCGCCGACCTCGACTTCGCCCGACTGCGGTGGGTCCAAGCCGTAGGTGAGGCGCAAGAGCTCGGTACGACCCGAGCCGACCAGCCCGGCCAGGCCGAGGATCTCGCCCTCGCGCAGCGTGAACGAGGCGTCGTACACGTCCGGGGTACGGGTCAGCCCGCGGACCTCCAGCACGGTCTCTTCGCGGAATGGTCCGCGGTCGGGGAACAACGCCTCCATGCGCCCGCCGACCATGTGTCTGATCAGGGTGTCGACCGGCGTGTCCGGCGGTAGCTCGGTAGCCACCGTCCGGCCCTCCTTCAACACCGTCACCACGTCACCCAGTTCGGCCACCTCGCCGAGCCGGTGCGAGATCCAGATGACCCCGACTCCTTCGGCGGTGAGCCGTCGTACGACGCCGAACAACGCGTCCACCTCGACGTCATCCAAGACCGCAGACGGCTCGTCGAGAATGAGTAGCTTGACCGAGTGCGAAAGCGCTCGGGCCATAGAGACCACCTGTTGCTGCGCCGGCCGCAGCGTCGTGACCGACGCCGTCGGAGAGATGCCCTCATTCCCGAGCCGGGCAAACAGTGCTTCCGTTTCGCTGCGCATCGCTGCCCGGTTCAGCAGCGGACCCCGTTTGCGTTCGTGGCCCAGAAACACGTTTTGTGCGACCGACAGATGCGGGACCAGGTCGAGCTCCTGGTAGATGGTGGCGATGCCGCGGGCGATCGACGCGTTCGGGTCCCCGACCGGCAGCGGCGCGCCGTCGAACCGAACCTCGCCAGCAGTCGGCTCAACCAGCCCAGAGACGCACTTGATGAGTGTCGATTTGCCGGCACCGTTCTGGCCGATGAGGCAGTGCACCTGGCCGCTGGTCACGCTCAGGTCGACGCCGCCCAGGGCACGTACGCCGGGATAGTCCTTGACGAGCCCGCGCACCTCCAGCAACGGACTGCCGGCGTTGTTCATCCTCACCTCCGTCAGTCCGATCCGCTCCCGGCTTGATCGTAGCCCCCACTTAACGGATGCGATCCCGAAGTGCTCTGACCGTTACCAGATCCACTCGTGCGGCTCGCTCAGCCTCCAAACAGCTTGCAGAGCTGGTCGCGGAAAGTCAGCACCGACAGCGTTCCGAAGAGTGCGATCGCCCAGATCAGCGCCGCCAGCAAGCAGAAACCCTTGTGGGTGAAGGACTAAGTCGACAGCCTGCTGATACCTAATCGGACCTCAGAGGTTGGGCGGCATCGGACCTCAGAGGTTGGGCAGCATCGGACCTCAGAGGTTCGGCGGCGGCGGGCACCTCACCGAGTCGGGTGACCTGCTCGTTGAGTGCATCGAGCACGGCCTGGAACTGCACCTGCGCCACCTTGGCAAACATCCGGATGTACTCGACGTCGCGACCCGATGCGTCCTGACTACCGTTTCGCTCGGCGACGGCAGTGGCGCGGTTGACAGCTCCCTTTGCGGCCACCTTGGCCTGCTCCATGATGTCGCGCTGCTGGGACCGCGCCGTCAACAGCAAGTCCCGCGCGGACTGCATCGCTTCGTCGATCAAGGAGTCGGCGAGTTGTTGGGCCTGGTTGAGGACCGACACGGCCTGGTCGGTTGCATTTTCCATCGGGTCCGCTCGCGCCTCACCGAGCTCGGCTCGAGACTCCTCGAGCTGGACGCGTAACGCTTGGTTTTCCTGCATCAGGACCGCAACCTGCGACTGGATGCCCTCGAGCTCGTCGGCGAGACCAGTGAGGAACGATCGCACCTCGCCCGGGTCGACGCCACGGAACCGGACAGTGAAGTTCTTGCGGCGTACTTCGTGTGGATTGGTTCCGGCACGTGGTGAATCAGTCGTGCTCATGGTATGTACCCTGCCACTGCTACCTGGTCTCCATTGCGTCATGCAACTCTTTCGTCGGCGACGCCGCTCCCTGAAAATCGAACTGTTCGCGCCTAATCGACGCGGTGGGAACGCCCGTGGCCTCAAGCTCTTCCGCCGTATATCGGACCATGTCCGGCGAGCCGCACACCATGGCGATCCGGCCAGACCAGTCGCCAGACTTCGCTGCTACGGTGCCGACGAGTCCTTTGGCGCCGTAGTAAGTCGGGTCTTCAGAGACCACAGGGGTGTAGTTGAACCACTGCTTGCGCGCGAGCTCACCGAGATGCTCGTGGTCGTAGAGGTTCCACGGCATCCGCGATCCGTGGAACAGATGTACCTGGGGGCCGTGACCGGTGGCCCGCCAGCCGCGCTCGATCTGCTGGAGTACAGCACGCAGCGGAGCCAAGCCGGTGCCGCCTGCGACCATCAGCAGGTCGGGGACATGCCCGTTTTCGGGCAGTGTTAGCTGCTCGCCGACCGGAGCGCCCATCCGAATGGTGTCGCCTTGGCTGAGCCGGCGCACGACCGCTGAAGAGACGAGGCCACCGGCGATCGGCTGGATGTGGAACTGCATACGTCCGGAGGGATCCGGAGCGTTCGCCGGGCTGAAATAGCGCCACAGTCGGGGTCGCTGTGGGATCTCCACGGCCACTGATTGGCCAGCGCGGTAGGAGTACTGCTCCCGAGGCGCGACCTCTACTACGGCGACCTCGACGGAGCGTCGTTCCACGCTCACCACGTCGGCCTCCCATGAGGCCGGCGCTACTTCCTCGTGCTGCTCAGCGGCGGCAACCATCACCTTGGCGACAACCCCGTACGCCTGCGCCCATGTGTCAGCCAAATGAGGGGTCCACGACGTGCCGAGGAACTTTTTCAGGGTTGCAAGCAGGCTGGCGCCGACGGCTGTGTAGTGCTCAGTCACTACCGAGAAGCGACGGTGATCCCGACCGAGCTGCTCAAGGAGGGGTACCACCTTGTCGAGTTCGTCGACGTTGGAGACCACTGCGCCCAGAGCAGTGACCAGCTTGTCGCGCTGTCCGGACATCTGGATCGGGAACATCGAGCGCACCTCTGGGTGGCTCAAGAACAAATGAGAGTAGAAGTACAGCGGGACATCGTCGCCTGCTTCCACGACCTTCGCCCAGCTCCCCCTCAGGGCGGCGGTATCCATCAGGTTGCGAACGACCCCGATTCAACGATGTCCGGCTCGGCAGCAACGACTACTGCTCCGGCCCTACCGATGATGTCGTCGGGGACTCCGGCGTCTTTCATGGCGGTCGCCAAATGGCCGACGACCTTGGCGAAATCGTCGCTGGTGATTCCGAGGCCGTCGTGGGCCTCGTCGAGCGGACGACCGTTGTAGTTGTCAGGGCCGCCGAGCACCTTTGTCACCAAGAGGACCTGATGCCGCTTGAGGCGCGCCATATCTACGCCTTCGAAGTACGGCTCAAGCTGCGGGTCAGCCAGAACCCGCACATAAAAGTCATTCACAACAGCACTCACGGCGGGACCGCCGCCAATAACCTCATAGTCACTCACAGCCCCGCCAGTCGTCTGATCACTCATGGCCTGCTGATCCTTCCACCCCGAGAAAGCCAAACCTCCCGAGATGCGAACGGTAACAGAATGATTACTCACATGTAAGGACTCGCAGCCAAAGTTCTGGGCGTCCCATCACTCGAACTCAGGACCCCACTCGATAAGTGCACTTATGGACAGTGAGGGCGCCTATACACAAACTATGGGACGGCTTGCAGTGATGGCATCGGTGAGCTGGGTCACGAGTGATTACCGATCGAGGTGCTGAACAGCTGCTGCGACGGCCAACTGGTCCTCCTCCATGAAGCGCAAGTCCATCGCGGTTTCACCGCTGGTAAGCAACGCCTGCAGTCGACGCCAGACCGCGCGATGACCGGATTCCCACACGGTCGGGAGAAGGCGCAACCCGTCGCCGTCGGTGATCATGACTTCGGCGGGTCGGGCGGTGCCCGGATCGGGAAGACTCAACTCGACTCCGCCGTCGTTGGTGAGCAACCGCACACTCGCCTGCGGGGCAACCGCGGTGCTTCGGACCACACCCAGACCGACCGACAGGTCGCCCGCGCCCGCCACAGCGAAGCAACCGTTGTGATCGTGGTGCAGGAGGCACACGCCGTGCAACGGGCCGATCAGTTCGCGTACCAGAGCAGCAAGATCTACAAGATTGGCCCGAAGCGAGCGAGTCGGACCCGAGATCACCCGGCACTCCAGCAACTGGGCATCGGCTGCGGCGGCCCGAAAGTGGCCGGATGCCGTTGGTACGGCAGGGTTGCCTGCCCAGACCGAGTCGACCAGGACCAGGCCGGGTATGGCCCGTGTCGCGCCGAGACTGGCGGGCTCGGGGTGCACGACGATGGCTGCCGCGCTGCCTTCGTTGAGAGCGCGCTGGACAGCAACCGGCCAGCCGAGCGTCCCGGCGACAACGACTACGCGTGGAGCAGCGTCACGGTCAACAGCGGCGTACGACACCGGCAGCGACGACAGCACCATCGAGGTCACGGCCTCCGCTCCGGCGTCAGGAGCAACGGTGATGGCGATCAAGCCGAGGTCTCCTCTCGATTCGGTCGGCGGATGGCCTCAGCGGCGGCATCGGCAAGCGCGAGAGCGAACCTCACGTCGTCGATCAGCGGGCCTGGATCGGGCGCCGGCCGCTCCCCGCGCGCGATTTCGCCGAGCATCCGCCACTCGACCTCGTAGCCGTTGCCGTCGAACGGACCGAACGTCGTTGTGATGTCGGCGCGACGCAGGCTGCTGACCGCCGAGCCCGCATGCACAAATGAAGGTGTGAACTCTGTACGCAGCAATTGATCCAGGGAGAAGGCCTCGAAGATCCAAGCCGGCTGCCATGTCGCGCTCATCAAGGCATGCAGTTCCACCCGCTTGCCGCCAACAGCCAGCACGATGTGATAGCCGAATGGTCTAAGGAATCGGGCGGCCAGCACGACTATGTCGTCGTAGCGAGGAAGCAAGGAACGAACCAACGGCAGGTCGTGGATGGCGAGCCCCATCACGCCGGCATGAAGCATCCGTGCCTGCGCTTCCTGATCGAGTTCGGCCGGCAGTGTGCCTCCGGGACGGGTGATCAGCTCGGTCGCGAAGTCCTCGAAGCGTGGGTTGGGAGGCAGCACAATCGAGGACCGGATCGCAAAGGACGAAGACGGCAGGTCGCCCCAGGCCTGAACCGCCGCCCGCCAGCCGGGATCGAACGTGTGCATCGCACCGACCAGAATCGGCACCCCGGTCTCGGTGGAGACCGCGGCGATCTTGTTCGCCTCGTCTCTGGACAGGGCGAGCGGCTTCTCACACAACACGCCGCGGTTCCCCGCGCTACAGGCGGCGACGACCTGCTCGGCATGAAACTCGTGCGGGCTACAGATCGCCACCACATCCACGGCCTCATCCGCAAGCAAGTCATCCAGAGATCTCGACGATCGCGCGCCGACTCGCTCGGCAACCCGTGCTGCGACCTCTGCGTCCACGTCGTACACCTGCCGGACCTGGAACAGTTCGATCAAACGGGCCAGAGTCGGCAGATGGATCGCCTGCGTCACCGAGCCGGCACCAATAAAGCCCACTCCCAGCTTGTTGTCCATGACCGGCGCCTCCCACGACGTGGATCACTTTAAGAGCATCGCTTCGTGCGATCGCGACCGCGTTGGAGTGCCGCCGGTAATCACCCTCGTTGGGGGACGCTTGGGGGCGTAATGCCAGCCCGTAGCCTGATCCCTTTACTAACAACGAGGAGGCAGGAGGGATGAGCGACGAGCTCACCCAGGCGCTGCAGAGCTTGTTCGTAGCGGTCCTGGTGGCTGCACTCGCGCCGGTCATCGTGGGCCTACTCCCGCGGCTGCGCGTCCCCCAAGTAGTTGTGCTCATCATCGGCGGCGTGCTCGTCGGCCCACAGGTCCTCGCCCTGGCCGAGCCAGACAGCATCGAACTGCTGTCTAACGTCGGCCTAGGGTTCCTGTTTCTCCTGGCTGGCTACGACCTGGAGCTATCGCTGTTCCGACAGCAGGCCGGCAAGCTCGCGATCATTGGTTGGGTGGCCTCGGCGGCGCTGGCCGGTCTACTCGTCGGGCTGCTCGCCTCCACAGGCTTCGTACGTGCGTACGTCCCGGTGGCGCTTGGGCTGACAACGACAGCGCTGGGCACACTGCTGCCGATCCTGCGCGACAACAACATGCTGCGCGGGTCCTTTGGCTCCTACATGATGGCTGGCGGCGCCGTCGGTGAATTCTTCCCCGTCGTTGCGATCGCAGTTTTCCTCGGGTCGAACGGCAGGTTCTTCGGACTGCTTTCGCTTCTGGCGGTCGGTGTGATCGCCCTGGTACTCAGCCTCATCCCGAAACTGGGGAGGGGTGGACGGCTGCAGCAGATCCTGACCGAAGGACAGGGTGCAACGGCACAGACCACCCTGAGGTGGACAGTGGCGATGCTCTTGTTGCTCCTCCTCATCGCTGCCGCGTTCGGCCTCGATGTCGTCTTGGGCGCGTTCCTCGCCGGAGTTGTGCTGCGTCGTTGGGCACCCGGTGACCTCAAGTCACTGGAGGAAAAGCTGGATGCCGTGGGCTACGGCTTCTTCATCCCGGTCTTCTTCGTAACCTCGGGAATGAATCTCGACCTGCAATCCATCGTCCATACGCCGGCCCGACTCGCTCTGTTCTTCGTCCTCTTGCTGGTCGTCCGCGGGCTCCCGACGCTGCTGATATATCGATCTGCGCTCCCTCGGCCGCAGCGGCTTGAGCTTGTGTTCCTGCTTGCGACAGCGTTGCCCCTCCTCGTCGCACTGAGCGAGATCGGGCTCGAGACCGGCGAAATGCTGCCCGAGAACGCCGCGGCACTGGTGGGGGCCGGTGTTCTCTCGGTGCTGGTCTTCCCGGGGATCGCCGTCGCCATCGACCGGCGCCTGGCCGCATCTCGTGATGCAGTCACTGGTGCTCCGCTCTGAGGTTGGCGGAGTGCTGATCAAACCAAAGACCGATGGTGCGCCACTAATTGCTTACTCACCAGGCATCCCAGATTGAGAGGCACCTCTATGCCACCGCCCGCCGAAGAAAGCGACATCAGCGCATCCGAGGCACCGGAGACCAACACGGACGAAGCACCGGAAGAGCGGCCGCCGGGTCATGTCCGGGAGACCATTGTCCTCATCGTGCTTTCGATCACGGCGGTGTTGACGGCGTGGTGCGGCTTCGAGTCGTCGCAATGGAGTGGCGAGATGTCGATCGCCTTCAGCGAGGCATCGGGCGCCCGGATCGAGGCCGCCCGCCAGTCTGGCGTCGCCAATGCCGCCCGCCAGGCCGACCTCACCATCTGGGGCGTGTATGTGCAAGCGCGTGCTCAGAGCGACACCGCGCTCGCGCGTTACGTGGAGCAGCGCTTCACCGACCACTTCCGGGTGGCGTACAGGGCATGGATTGCTCGAGGCGAGCCGAGGGACGGTCCGTTCAAGATGAAGGAATACGTTCCGCCCGGAACGACCGAGGCCGCGGCCGCGGACCAGCTCGCCGACAGCCGCTTCGCGGACGCACTCGTGTTCAACCAGCGCGGAGACAACTACACCATTCTCACCGTGCTCTTCGCGTTGGTACTGTTCTTCGCCGCCGCATCGAGTCGGTTGGGCAGTCCGCGCGCTCAATGGATCTTGATCGGAGTCGCAATCACGTTTCTGATCACGGGCACAGTGGTCCTTGCCACCTTCCCGATCGATATCTGATCTTGACGGCGCTGCCTCTCTGCTACGCGGACGCTAGCCACTTCTGCTCGATCGATCGCATGAGTGCCGGATAGACGACCAGGTGCCGGAACGGCTTGATTGCGGCCATGTAGGCGGCGCCGAGCAGTCCGTTGGGCTTGACCAGCACTGCCATCTGGCCGCGGTAACCGCCGGACTCCGCTGGCACCCAGCCGATGTGCATGACCGCGTGGACAGTCCGATTGGCCATCTCCGCCGCCCACTCGTGTTCGAGCTGATACACCGAGGTGAAGGGAGGAAAGTCCGGACCTGTTGGAGCGGCGCGCAGATCACTCGAAAGGCGATCCCTGAGCGAGTCCACCCTGGAGCCAACGCTTGCGTCTGTGCCGTCCCAACGGAGCAGAGCCCCGATCTTCCATCGGGCCTCCCAGAGCGTACGGACGACGAGCGGCGCACCGTCTGGAAAGTTGCCGGAGGCGATCCGCGACACCAGCCGAGGGAGGTCGTCCGGACCACCTGGAGTCGGCAGGGCCCACACATCCTCGACGACGAAGTCAGGGGTGAGCTCGTGGATCCGCCAAGGGCGCGAGGTGTGGGCGGTGTTCGGAAGTCTCATTTGTATAGCCATTTCCTTGCCGAGCACGTGATCACCGAATCGAGTCAGGCCGGTTCACTCGACCCGCGTGTGCTGCTTCGTAGGCCAGTCGGTCGATGCCGAGCCGATAGGTCGGTATCGCGGGGCGCCAGTGCAGTTGCTGCTTGGCCTTGTCGTTGGCGAGGCACACGCCACCCTGTAGGACGGCGTGGGCGTAGGGGACAAACATCTTGAGCAGCCAGTACGGCAGCCTGCGCGGAGTGGGGGCGCCGAGCGCCCGGGCGAGGTAACCGATGAAGTCGGTCCAGCTCACCGGTTCGTCGTCGGCGATGTTGTACGCCTGCCCGGCCTCACCTCGCTCAAGGGCGGCGACCGTCGCCGAGGCGGCGTCGTCGACATGGATCCAGGACAGCGGCGACGCGCCTGCGAGCACCGGTAGCTTGCGATGGGCCACTCCATCAATCAGCGGCTGACTAGCACCCGCGCCATAGAAGAGGGCGTAGCGAAGCGCGACGCCCTCGACGCTGTGGTCGGTGAGCACCATCCGCTCGTTTTCGCGCATCGCGGCCAGGTGCGCTTCCCAAGGGCCCTGGTGTTCTGGCGCGAACGGCTCCGATTCCCGCCGCAGCCGCAGCCCTTGGTCGTCGTACCCGTAGCCGAACATCATCGACTGGGTGACGAACCGGCGTGCACCGATCTGGTGAGCGACCTCCAGCAGATTGGCGGTTCCGCGCGTGCGGAGAGTATTGGTGGCGGCCATGTCCCGGTGCCTGGCGGGCGGCTTCTTCAGTGCGCTCAGCTCGCTGACGACCGCGTCGGCGCGCACGCCGCTGATCGCGTGTAACAGACCGTCGCGGTCGAGTACGTCGGCTGTCACCCAGCGCACCTCGGCCTGACCGCCGGCCCGGCGGCGTAGGCCTATGACCTCGTGTCCGCTGGTGAGCAACTTTTCAACGAGGCTGGCGCCGATCGTTCCGGTCGCTCCCGCCACGAATACGCGCATCTCTTCTCCTCATAGAGGGTTCCGGACAGTTAGGGTCGTCATCGGTTTGCCCTGGCCGATTCGTTAGTCGGGGTGCGGCGACGCAGCTGGACGATGAGTCCGACCGCCGCGAGGACCACTAGCAGAGCGAGCCCCCACGGATCGGCTGCGTGCCCACCCAGCTCGTGATCGAGGCTGTGATTGATCACGTGGATCGTGCCGGCCGCGATGAAGCCGACTAGGGCGACTGCGATCGCGTCGGACCAAAACGGGGCAAGGCACAGAGTCACTCCGATGCCGATCTGGAACGCGCCGAGGTCGTGCAGCAGATGCTCGTTATACGGCGGGAAATCGATAAAGGCCGCAAACGACGCTGGCAGCACTAGTGCCCAGACTCCGAAGGCGAGAATCACGCAACCGTTCAGCAGGCAGGCGATTCCCACTACGGTCCGGGCCGTCCGGCCATGGTCGGCGCTCGTCATTGGTCGCCCTTTCGCTTAGCGGGCGTCAGGACACATTGGGCGAGTGCAACCACCGCCGACAGGTAGCGGTCTTCGTCGATCCCCGCCGGGTGGAGGCCGAAAATGTCGCCAAGGATCCAGAAATGGGTGACCGCACCCATCAGCACCATCGCGATCGCGTCCCAGTCCCGATCCACCTGGTCCGTGGACTGACTGCGCAGCCATCCGGCAAACGCCCGGAACACCGGGCCAATGTCGTCGCTTCCGACCCGCTCGAGCAGTTCGGGAAACTGGCTCAGATCCCGCATCACCAGTCGGTTGAGGTCCTGCTCCTGTTCGAGTCGGCGCAAACCAGCCTCGGCCACTATCAGCAGCCGGTCCTGTAGCGGCAGAGATTCCAGGGCACCTTGGTCATTGATCATCGCGACAAGACCAGCCTGGCCAGCGATCTGTGCCGCCACGCCAGCCTCCAGGACCGCGCGCTTGGACGGGAAGTGCCGGTAGAGACCACCGGCTCCAGGTGAGAGGCCTGCCGCTGCCTCGATCTGCGCGATCGTCGTAGCTGAATAGCCTTGCTCACCGAACAGGCGCATCGCGGCGGTCAGAACGCGTTCGCGTGGGGATGCCATTGATACCTCGCGTAAGTAAGTACTTATTTACTATCATAGCGACAACATGTCGGCGCTGCGTCGGCGGTATGACAGGACACGAGCGGGCAGCCCCAGTGAAAGAGCATCTTCGCTTATTGATAATCGATATAATCTGAGCGATATTCGATGTGTGATCGAGAGCGCATCGAGCGGTATTACTTCTCAGAGTCTTCCTCGTGCTTGTTGTTCGGGGTTTTGGTCGTGTTCCAGACCCTCTCGCTGCCCGGGCAGTTTGCGTACATGGCCCAGCATGCCTATCTGAGGTGGCCGGCGGCCGCCGTAACGGTGTTCTGGGTGCTGTGTATTCAGGTGGTGATCGTGTCCACCTGGAAGCTGCTCACCTTGGTCAAGAACGACCGCATCTTCACCGATGCCTCCCTCGTGTGGGTGAACGCCATCGTGTGGGCAATCGCTGCTGCCTGGGTCGTGCTCGTGGGCGTGCTGCTCTACGTGGGCTTCAACGCGGACGACCCCGGGCTACCGCTCCTGCTGTTCTTGATGTCGACCGGTGTCACAGTGCTGGGGTTGCTGATGGTGGTGATGCGCGCACTGCTGCTGCAAGCCACGACGCTACGGACCGACATGGAAGCGGTCATTTGATGCCCATCGTGGTGCGCATCGACGTCGAGCTGGCCAAACGCAAGATGAGCGTCGGGGAGTTCTCCGAGCGTGTCGGGCTCACGCCGGCGAACGTGGCGGTGCTGAAGAACGGTCGTGCCAAGGCTGTCCGTTTCAGCACCCTGGAGGCCATGTGCCGGGTGCTCGACTGCCAGCCCGGCGACCTGCTCGAGTGGGTCGCGGAATGACCTCGGCCTCTGAGGGAGACGCGGGATGAAGTACCAAGTGGCCATCCTTGCGATCGCGATCGGCGTCGCCGGCATTGTGGCCGGAGGGGTCGATGACTCGCCTGGCCTCCAGCTTTTGGGCGTCGTGATCATCATCGGCGCGGTCGCGTTAGGCGTAAGGACTGTCCTGCGCAGCCGGTAGCACGTAGCGGCGGCGCTTAGCCCGGCCGTTTATGAGAGCGAGGCGGGGCGAGGCGCTGAGGGAACTCGGGTTACTCGATGCGCAAAGCCGTCATCACGCCGTCCCTGATCGGCACGATGCTGCCGACGTACCGGGTGTCCTCGGCCACAAGCCGGTTGTGCTCCCGGATGAAGGCGGTAACCCCCGCCTGGCCCTCCCGGTCGGTTCCAGTTGCGACGTACCCGCTCCAGATCGTGTTGTCACACAACCACAAGCCACCGACCCGAATGCGGTCCCGCGCTGCGCGCCAGCAGTCCGGGTAACCGTCCTTATCAACGTCGCAATACACGACATCAAAGTCGCCCGCTTCCTCCGCGAACCCCTGGAGCGCATCCCCGACCCGGTAGCGCACCCGGTCCCACACGCCTGCCGTGCTGAGGTAGTCCTCAGCCAGCCTGGCGTTCTCCGGATCGCCGTCCGTGCAGACTACCTCGCCGTCCGGCCCCACCGCCCGAGCGAACCAGTACGCCGAATACCCGTATCCCGACCCGAGCTCCATCACCCGGCGAGCGCCTACGGCTCGCGCCGCTAGCTCAAGAAAGCGACCGGTCGCCCTCCCGACAATCGGGAACCCATGCTCTGAGGCCCGCGCCTCCATCTCAACCAGAACCGGGTCCTCGTGCTCGGTCCCCGCCAATTCGGTGAGGTAACTCTCCACCGCGTCGTCCATCCACCGGCTCACACCCGGACTGTAACGCGGCCTGTGACGTCAGGGGCGTATCTAGCACCCCTCGCACGGTGTCATTGACCTGGCGGATGCTGGCAAACCCTGCGGCGAATGCGACGTCGCCGAACGCCAGGTCGGTGGTTCGATCAGTATTCGGGCGGTGTGTGCGCGTTGCGCGTGAGCAGCGCAAGTGGGCCCGCGCCGACCTCGGCCTGCAGGAGGCGCTCCAGGGACGGCACCCTGACCTGACCTGGGACGACGACGCGCTGGACGGGGTGCTGTCGTTCACGCGGGAGCCCGGTTTCGGTGCGTGATCAACTTCGGGCCAGGGCCGTATGAGATTCCCGAAGGTGCCGAGGTTCTCGTCTCGTCCCCTTCTCTGGTCCCTGTTCGGTGGGGATGGACGAGGCGGTCTGGCTGCGCGTCTGAGCTGCCGGGGCGCTCTCCCGACTTCGTGTGCCTTTCGTTTCCTCCAAGCACACATCGATGCGATACGACGCTCGGGCCGATGCCGGCCTTCCGTCCCTTGAGGGGGACGAGCCAGTCGCCGATGTTCAAGCAGCCATTCTCCACATGCGGCCGGTCCTACCGGACGACGTCACATCGTCGCGGAAGGCGCACCGCGCTGCTGCATGAGGCCGATCCGGTGGTCATCCGGGTCGCGCGTGAACGTCATCCAAAGCTCGCCACTGGCGTCGCGGTGGACCACGTGGGGCTTGCCTGTGAACAACAGCCCGTGCTGGTCCCGGAGCCGTTCGTACTCGGCATCGATGTCGGTCACCGTGAAGTAGAGCACGACCTTGCTGCGGAACTCGGGGCTTTCGGGCACGCCCAGGTACAGCCGGACGTCGCCGCTGGCGAAGAACGCCATCGGCATGCCAGGAACCTGGAACAGCAGCGGGATGCCGAGCACATCGCGATAGAAGGCCACCGATGTGTCGATGTCGGTCACGCTGATGTGGATCTGTCCGACTGGTCCAAGTGCCACGACCTGTCCTATCCTCATAGTTAACCTCAGTTAAAGGATAACTATGGTTAACGATTCTCGTCAACGCCTGCCGGAGTTTCCAGCTGGGCTGCCGAAAGACGATCAGCACGAGACGGCGAACCTGGTGCATTCAGCGGCCGTGCGGCTGCTGCGCGCGGCGCGCGCCGCGGACACCGACCTTGACCTGGACGGGCCCCGAGCCTCACTGCTGTCGGTGTTGGTCTTCGGCGGCCCGCAGCCCGTAACCAAGCTGGCCGAGCTGGAGCAGGTGTCGTCGCCGGCGATCACCAAGATGGTCAGCGCGCTGGAGTCCGCCGGACTGGCGCAGCGGGAGCGCTCAGAAACCGACCGGCGCGTGGTGCTTGTGTCGGCCACTCCGGCGGGAAAGCGTCTACTGGAGCGGGGCCGGGCAGCCAGGGTGCGAGCGATCGCCGCATTGCTTGCTGACGCTACCGAAGCGCAGCTGCAGACTTTGCGCGCGGCTTCGGACGTTATTGCGGCCCGGCTCAGGCTGGGCCGCTCGTGATTTGCGCTGCTGTTTCCAGGGATCACATTCGAGCCACCCCTGGCCGCCACGCACGCGCATGGCCGCGATCTCGTGTCGCAGGCAGGACAGCAGCCCTTCAGGTTGACCGCGATGAGCTCGTCAAAGACATCATCGGTGGAGGAGGCCGTGTCGGCTGCTCGTCAGCGCCGGCATTCCATAGTCTCTGTGGGGTGAGCCTCGATGATGAGATTCCCTGGGGTCCGTGCCGCATTTCGTGGCCGTCTGCCCAGCCGATGTACGCCGCAGCGCGCCGTTGGCGTGACGAGGCACTTGTCAGCGACCAGAGCCTGTTCGGTGGCCACCCCATTGACGGGCTGCAAGCTGCGGATGAGCTGGTGGAGTTCTACGTGAACAACCCCGATGTCGGGTCCGGCACGTTCGTCGCCAAACTCAAGACGCAGCTGGAGGGTGTCAGCGACGCTGCTGTCCAAGTCGCCGCCGAGCTGCTGTATTTCCACACGCTGGTGGTGTCCACCGCGTCATGGTCGGCGCGGAGCAAGGCCGAGCTCATCAACAGTGTGACTGGGTTTCGGTCGACTGGGGTGGCTGCGATGCCGTCAAAGCTGGAGGCGGTGCTGTCGGGTGGGGCCGCCGGCCCCGGCCAGGCCTACCTGAACTACCGCTGGAAGATGTTCGCCTACCTGATCGGAGTGTTCGGCACGATCAAGCGGCTCCCTACCAATGAGCGCCAACGTGCGGTCTCGTCGCTGGACTCGTACCGTGCCGCGCTGTCCGGGGTGGACACCCAGTCCGTGTGGTCACAGCAGTACGCGATAGAGCATCTACTGTTCCCGGATGTTGCTCCGCCGATCTTAAGCCGACAGGACCGGGCCAAGATCGTGCAGGCGTTCCCTGAGGCAGGCTCGGACATCGTCGAGGTGTGTGCCCACTTGGAGCCCAACATTAGCTACGGCGTGCACGCTTTCGTTGATCCGTACCTGTTTCCGCTGCGAGAACGCTGGAACCCCAACGACCAGGAAGCACGATACGGTGAGTGGGCCCGCAAGATCGCCGCCGCTGTCGACCTCGACACAGAGGAACGCGACTACAAGGTCGCAAGGACCGACGCTTTCGGGTCGGCTCTGCAGGTCGCAGCCATCGGCGGGAACCCGTATAGCGATCTGATGACCGCTCTGACGGGATTCAATGTCGTCGATTACCGCGTCACCGGAGCGTTTCTGGCCTGGGTGGAGGCCCACCCCGCCACCGCCGCCGAGGCCTTGACCGCCTTGCAGACCGACCCGGGACCGGAGTCGATCGACCGGTTCCTCGCCCTGGTGCCGTGGGACGACCTACGTGGGATGGGGGCGCGCCTCAGCCTCGCCTCCGCATTGCTATTGGGCTGTGCTCCGGAGCGGTTGCCACCCTGGCGTGACACCGCGGCCCGGGCCACACAGCGGCTCAGCGGCGGCTACGCCAGCGAGGCCGCGGCTACCGCGGGCGAGATCTACCTGGCGTGGCTGGAGCGGCTGGACATGATCATGGCCGCCGTCAACGTCGATCCCGACGACGCGGTGCTGCGAGACCGGCTTGACGCCCAAGGACTCGCGCACACTGTGCTGAGAACCGACCTTGCCCTGGACGGCTGGTCCGCCGCTGACCGTGAGGGGCTGGCCAGCTGGCAGCACGGGCGGGGCACCGCGCCTCCAGCCCCGCATCCTCCCGGGCCAGGCTCCGGACCTGGCTCTGGCCCAGGTCCGGAGCCGCCCGCTTGAGGCGTTCGATCGGCTCGTCGACGACCTGTATCTCGACGAGCTCGGCGCCGCCTGGTTGAAGGAGACCCTTACGCTTCTCGACCGCAAACGGCAGCTCATCTTCCAAGGCCCACCCGGAACCGGAAAGACGTTCATGGCTCGAAGGATCGCTCGCTATCTCGCCGGCGCCGATGACCGTCTCACCACCGTTCAGTTCCATCCCGGCACCAGCTACGAAGACTTCGTCCAAGGGCTGCGCCCAGATCCGCAGAGCCCGAGCCGGTTCATCGTTGTCGATGGGCCGTTGATCACGATCGCCGACGCCGCCGAGAAGAACCCGACCAAGACCTACGTGCTGCTGATCGATGAGATCAACCGCGGCAACATCCCAGCTGTCTTCGGCGAGCTGTACCTGTTGCTGGAGTACCGGAACACTCTGGTCACCCTCCTATACGGCGGTCGGCGCAAGCTCCCGGAGAACCTGATGATCATCGGCACGATGAACACCGCCGACCGCTCCATCACCGCCCTCGACGCCGCGTTGCGGCGACGCTTCTACATCCGCGACCTCCGACCCGACCAACCGCCACTTGACGGGATTCTGCGCCGCTACCTCGCGACTAACGCGCCCCACCTGGGGTGGCTGGCGGATCTTCTCGACGCGGCCAACACCGCGATCGCCGATGCCGACCAGTACATCGGTCCCAGCCACTTCATGGGTGAGGTCGACGAGGACTGGGCACGCCGTGCCTGGTCGTACTCGGTGATGCCGACGCTGCGCGAGCTCTACTACAACGACCAACGACGGGCGGACGCGCTCGAGTTCGACATTCTCCGCGAAGCCCTCACCGCCGATGCCACCATCGCCGATTGATGGCGACCCGCTGCACCTCACCGAGGCGCGGCTCTCGACCCCGGTCCGACTGACCCCCGGTCGAACGCCGCGCCCTGGAGGATCACTTCGAGGCAAAGAT
This sequence comes from uncultured Actinomycetota bacterium, assembly GCA_963836855.1. GTDB lineage: Bacteria > Actinomycetota > Actinomycetes > Propionibacteriales > Propionibacteriaceae > Microlunatus. Next base: position 141,225 of record CAWILN010000014.1, read on the forward strand.
CACCACCGAGCCCGACGAAAGCTACCGCGTCCAGCCCGGTAGCGTCGTCGGCTCGGTCCATATTGGCGACCGGACCGTCGTGGTGGAGCCCAAGCTGCGGATCGACCGCGTCCTGTTCATGACCGCCTACACCGCTGACCCCCACCGCTGGCGAGACAAGTGGAGCACCATCGCTGCCGCCGGCACCCTCACTGACGGCATCGCCGCACTCTTCCTCGCCGCCTACCAGCGCACAGTCGCGCAAGGTCTGCTCCGCGCCTACCGCACCGTCGAATCCGACGAGACAACCATCAAAGGACGGATCCGCTGGCCGCGCCAAGCCCGGCGACCCGGACCGCTACCGATAGCGGTCCGCTACCAGATCCACGACGACGACATCATCGAGAACCAGATACTCCGCTCCGTCGTCCTCCAGCTCCGGCGGCAACGCATCACCGACCCCACGATCCGGGCCGGGCTTGCCCGGGCTTGGCACCAGCTCCGCGACCTCACGCCCACACCCGCCATTCCGGACGTGATCGACCGGCTCACCTGGACCCGCCACAACGCGCACTACCAGCCGATCCTCAGCCTCGCCCGCACGATCCTCGCCGCGACCATGCCCGACCTCCAGGCCGGTGCGGTTCCCGTGGTCGGCTTCACCCTGCGCCTCTACGACGTGTTCGAAAAGTTCGTCCGCACCGTCCTGCGGGAAGCCGTCGACGCCAGCCTCAGCGACTTCCCCGACAATGCAACCGACCACCAGCTGTACCTCGACACCGACCGTCGAATCCGGCTCGAGCCTGATCTCGGCCATCACCCCCACCGAACTTGGGCGTTCATCGGCGACGTCAAGTACAAGACCGACACCGGCAACGGCCTCAACCCAGATCTCTACCAACTCCTCGCCTACGCCACGGCCGCCGACCTACCCGAAGCAACGCTTGTCTACGCCGACGGACCACCGCAGCCACGCACCCACCACGTCCGCCATCGGTGCATCGACCTGCACATCCACCACCTCAACCTCAACCAGCCACCCACGCACGTGCTTCGCGACTTGGCCCACCTCGCGGCACAGGTGGGCCCCAGCCGACGAGGGCGCGATGAGCAGCCGTCGCTCAGTTGATGGTCAGCCGTAGCAACCTCCTCGCGTGATCCCTCGAGCGAGATCAACGGCACCAATGATCGACCGCATCAGGAAGGAGGCGCACCTAGTCGAGCGTCCGGGGCAGGCCGAAGTAGGGCGCGAGCGCCGTCTCGAAATGGGTGATCTCGCAGAGCCGGTCGCCGGCAAGGCCGACCACGACGACGCCCACGACGTGCAGGCGTCCGGTGATCGGGTCACGGACGTACTCCCCCCACGCGGGCTGGCCGTTCGCCCGGACGGGCACCATCCGGACGATCCCCCGGCGGTGAGCCGCCGTCGCGGTGAAGAAGCGGTGCACCGCCGCGGTCCCGCGGTACTCGAACGGCAGGGGCGGCATCCGCACCCACGCGTCGTCGGTCATCAGCGCGACGAGCGCATCGACATCCAGTTCGGTGAAGGCCGCGACGAAGCGGTCGAGCAGCGCACGTTCCTCGGGCCCGCCGGGTGGGGGCGGCGGCGGGTTGGGCGAGCGGGCGGCGTCCATCGTCGCGCGGGCACGCTTGAGCGCGCTGGTGACCGCGTCCTCGGTGAGCCCGAGCAGCTCGGCGGTCTCACTCGCGCGGTACCCGAGCACGTCGCGCAGCAGTAGCACGGCGCGCTGGTTCGGTGGCAGCAGCTGGACGGCGGTGACGAACGCGAGCGAGATCGCCTCACGGGACTCGTACCGGGCCTCGGGCCCTGGCGCCTGATCGGGCAGCCCCTCCAGCAGCACGTCCGGATACGGCTGCAGCCAGAGCACCTCACCCAGGCGGGTCGGCTCCGGCGGCGGGACGGGCAGCGGCGCCGCGGTCACCGGCCGCCGTGCGGACGACCGCAGCAGGTTGAGGCACCGGTTGGTGGCAATGCGATACAGCCAAGTGCGAACCGATGATCGTCCCTCGAAGCCGTCGATGCCGAGCCACGCCGCCAGCAGCGTCTCCTGCAGCGCGTCCTCGGCGTCCTGCAGCGAACCGAGCATGCGATAGCAGTGCACCTGCAGTTCGCCGCGGTGCGGCTCGACCAGGTCAGTGAACGCGTCCCGGTCGCCAGCCCGCGCCCGCTGGAGCAGTTCTGCCGACATCCGCCACCTCAATCTCGATTGTCTCTTCTCCGTACTCACAGGTACTGACACCGGCGGCCGGCGGAACTGGTCACAGTCGCCGCGCCCAGTTGCGGGCGGGCGCTGTGTCTGTCCATACGAAGCCAGACGTACGCCGCCGCAGTCCCGGGCGGCGCTGACCTGGCATCACAAACCATGGGTCGTCCGCACAGCGCGGACGTGCCCGCGACTAATCGGAGGATGGTATGGAAATCGCAAACAGCACAGTCCTGGTGACCGGCGCCAATCGTGGCATCGGGCGGGCGCTGGTCGAGGAAGCCTTGAGGAGAGGCGCCAAGCGGGTCTACGCCGGTACCCGGCAACCCCTGGCCCACCCGGACAGGCGTGTCACGCCCCTGACTCTGGACGTGACCGACGCGGCGCAGATTCAGGCGGCCGTCGAGAGAGTGGAGTCTCTCGACATCCTCATCAACAACGCCGGCCTGGGGCTGTACGACGACCTCAGCGATCGTGCCGTGCTCGAACAGCATCTCGCCGTCAACCTGTTCGGTACCTACGGCGTGACCCAGGCCTTCCTGCCGTTGCTGACTCGTTCTCGGGGAGCCATCGTCAACGTCGTGTCGCTGGCGGCCTTCGCCTCGTTGCCCGTCATGTCGGCGTACTCGATCTCGAAGGCGGCCGCGTTCTCCCTGACGCAGTCGCTGCGCGCTCTTCTTGCCGGACGGGGCGTGAGCGTTCATGCCGTCCTGACGGGCCCGTGGACACCGACATGACCCGAGGCCTCGACATCCCAAAGGCCTCTCCGGAGTCCGTCGCACGAGCCATCTTCGACGGCGTGGAGAACGGGGAGGAGGACATCTTCCCCGATCCGATGTCGGAGTCCATGGCCGAGAGCTGGCGCAGCGGCGCGGCCAAGGCGCTCGAGCGCCAGAATGCGGCCCTGCTCCGAGCGGCGTCCGTCGCGGCATGAGCAACACGAAGGACACTGCGCAAGTTCGGGCACCCGCGTTAGCCGCGACGGGCCATTGGAACTGCTCCGACACCCGGCAAAGGCAGCTGACAAGGGCATTTACAGGTATGACGGATGCCGTCATTTGTTATTTTCGGAAGTGTTCTTCAACCTTGTGAGTCCCGTACACCCCTTGGAAAGCCCTCTTCCAGCAAGATCATTTAGGGTCAGCAGGGCACTCCACAGCAGAACCATAGCCACCCACGTTAGGAACAACGAGTCACAGTTGCACTCGGCTCGCCATCGCTCTACCGACGGCATCAGGAAGCAGGCGCAGCCACCAGCTCGTCTGCCTCAACCTTGCTGGCCACCGCCCGGCTGACGCGCATGCCGGCCATCACTGCGGTCCCGAAGAGCGCGAGGGCGTTGAGGCCGTGCAGCCAGCCCAGCCCGGCAACCGAGTGGGAGAAGAGGCCCAGCGCCACTTGGAGCACAGTCACCCCGAACACGATCAGTGCCCACCTGATGCCACCCGGCACCTTGGCAAAGAACGAGCTGATCAAAAAGAGCAGCGCGATGGCTGGGAGGACGAAAATGCCAACCGTGGCGTGCGACGAAAATCCGGTGTAGCCGCCCAGCGCGGGCGTGAGATCGGTGGACTGATCGAGCGTGCCGCCACCCTCGACCCACTTGATCAGGCCGAACATCCCATACGAGATGGCCGCAGCCTGCACCGCGACGCCGGCTGCGACGAGAAACGCGAGAACCCGGTAGACCTGCTTCATTTGTGTACCTCTCAACAATTACGGTTTGCCTGCAGTCCAGGATGACTGACGAAACAGACTGGTAGCCAGATTCTCACATGCGGCGATTACGGCTTCGCCGACATCGGCCAGGTCGGCAACCCACAGATGAGCTTCGACCCCGGTTGAAACCAACGTGAAGTGCTGGAGCAGCCACCGGCCGCCGAGGCCACTTACCCTCGCGGCTCTTGGCGAAGGACCCGCGCGGTTCGCCGAACTACCGGCGCGGTCGGCGAGTCTCCGAGCCGGATGCTCGCGCAGACGCTCGCCGTTGCCTTGAGACACTCGTCTGAGCGTGGTCGTGTGCCGGCCGCCTGCAATCCCGGTACAAGATGGACTCACTCGACCAGGCACTGATCTAGACACTCTCCTTGTTGGCATACCCGTCGAGCTCATCCTGTCGTGTCACGGCGAAGTTGCGCTTCGATGGCCGGGCGGTCGATCAGGGACGATACCGCTGCGATGCGGCCGTCATGGAAGTGATAGAAGGCGTGCTCCGCGAAGCAGATTCGTTCGCCGTTCGGTGAGAAGCCGAGAAATTCATGCTGCGGTGTGCAGTCGAAGACGAGGCGGCATGCCACGTAATCGCCGCTGGCGACGACGATTTGTGCGTCGTAGATGAGGTCGGGGATCGCAGTGATGTCGGCGGCAATCAAGTCCTGGTACTGACGACGCGTCATCGCCTCGCCGTTATACGACAATTCGTCCTGCACATAGTGCACGAGATCATCGAGGCGTCGCTCGTTCAGAGCGTCAAGGTATGCGCGGTAGCGGGTCTCAAGATCGGCGGTCGTAATGACTCGACCTCCTGTCGGGTATGCCGACTGCGCGCTAAGGCGTCCAGCGGCCTGCTCGTTCCTCAGCTCACCGCTTTCTTCACGAGCGCGGCGATCCTTGCCTCGTCGGCGGCGGTGAGCTCCTTCAGCGCGAATGAGGTCGGCCACATAGCGCCTTCGTCGAGGTTCGCGTCGTCGTTGAAGCCGAACGTCGCGTACCTCGACTTGAACTTCTCCGCGGGTTGGAAGAAGCAGACGACCTTGCCGTCCTTGGCATAGGCGGGCATCCCGTACCAGAGTTTCGGCGAAAGTGCTGGCGCGCTGGCTGTGATGACGGCATGCAGCCGCTCAGCCATGGCCCGATCGGGTTCCGACATCTCGGCGATCTTCGCGAGCACGGCGCTTTCCTGGTCCGCCTTTTTCCCGCGCGGGCCGCGGCGCGCATCCGCCTTCAGCTCTTGAGCGTGCTCCTTCATCGCGGCTCGTTCCTCGGCCGTGAATCCCTCGAACGTCTTGCCGGTCGTGGTGCTCTCGGTGGACTTCTGCGTGTCATTCATTGCACGTCTCTCCCGTGCGAGTGTTGATGGGGACGAACCTCATGCTAGCGAGCCGCCGCGGCGGCGGCTTCTCCGAAACTGATCAGTCGATACATCGGTGAGACCACCGACCTATCGAGGTGCTGGCGACGAAATATGGCGGGGCGCCATACCCCGTCAGGTGCTCGTGAGGATGACGAGTTGCTGGGTCGCGCGGGTCATCGCGACATAGCGGTCGACGGTTCCTTCGATGCCTGTTCCGACGGTTCCCTTTTCAAACGCGTCTGGGTCGATGAGGACGACGAGGTCGAACTCGAGGCCCTTCGAGTGTTCGGGGGTCAGCGACCGGACGCGGGACGTCGCCTCGAACGTGTCGTCGTCAATGCCATTAGCGTCAATGACGCAGGCGATGCCGTCGGCGTGCGTGGCGAGCCAGGTGTCGAGGATCGAGCCCAGGTCGGAGGTCGGTCCGTGGACAACCTGGACACCGCTGCTGCGGATCGAGGTCGGCACGTTGGCGTCCGGGAACACGGCCCGGATGACCGGCTCGGCTTCCGCCATGACCTCTTCCGGCGTCCGGTAGTTGATGCTCAGGGTGGCCAGGTTGATGGTGTCGAAGCCGATCCGCTCGAGCCGCTCCTGCCATGACTCGGTGAACCCGTGCCGGGCCTGAGCGCGGTCGCCGACGATCGTGAAGCTCCGGGACGGGCAGCGGCGCAGCAGCATCTGCCACTCGGCGTCGGTCAGTTCCTGCGCCTCGTCCACGATGATGTGTGCGAACGGGCCGGCGAGCAGGTCGGGGTCAGTGCTCGGCAGTGCGGCGTCATCGACCAGGGCGTCCCGCAGGTCTTGTTGGCGGAGCGCCGTCACCAGACCCTCCCCGTCGTCGTCGGCTGCGATCAGGTCGTCGACAACCTGATCCATGTACGCCCGTTCGGCGGCGACAGCAGCCTCGCGCCGACGCTGACGTCGTGACGCCTCCGGGTCGCCGAGCCGCTGCCGGGCTGCGTCCAGCAGCGGCAGGTCGGACACCGTCCAGGCCTGCGCATCCTCGCGCTGCAGCGTCTTGACCTCATCGGGAGAGAGCCACGGCGCACACCTCCGCAGGTAGGCGGGCACCGACCACAGGTCTCCCACGAGATCAGCTGCTTCGATCAGCGTCCAGGCGCTGTTGAGGGTGTTGGTCAGCTCCTCGTTCTCTCGCAGCGACCTGCGGAGCTGGTCAGGTGACACCCCGTCGTCGTCGTCCTCGTCGTCGCCATGCTGGTCGACCAAGATGGCGAGCAGCTCCTCCCAGACCCGATCGCGAGCTTCGTTGTGCGGGGTACCGGGGTCGGGTGCCTCGAACGCCTCCCTCCAGTCCGCAGCACTGAGCCAGAAGTCGGCCCAGTCCGTCTCGACCATCAGACCCTTGGAAGGAGGCTCCTCGTACAACGTCACCGCCGGCTCGATCGCCTTCACCATTCCCGCAGACGACTTCAGGCTGGCCACCTCCGGGTCGGTCTCCACGGCTGCCGTGGCTCCTTCGGTGACGAGATCGCGCAAGGTGCAGATCTGCACGCCTTCCTCTCCCAGGCTGGGCAGGACGTCGGCGATGTAGGCCAGGTACGGACGGTGTGGACCCACGAACAGCACACCACCCCTGCCCTCGCGGAGGCGCGGATCGGAATAGAGCAGATAGGCCGCACGGTGCAGAGCGACGACGGTCTTCCCCGTGCCCGGTCCGCCGTCAACGACGTGAGCCCCGCGGGAGCTCGCGCGGATGATCGCGTCCTGGTCGGCCTGGATGGTGCTGAGCACGTCTCGCATGCGGGGCGAGCGGCTGCTACCCAGGCTGGCGATGAAGGCGGACTGGTCGTCGAGTGCGGCATGCCCTTCCAGCCCGTCAGCGTTGAAGACCTCGTCCCAGTAGTCGCTGATCCGACCTCGGGTCCAGCGGTACCGGCGACGGCTGGTCAGCCCCATCGGCTTCGCGTGCGTCGCCGCGAAGAACGGCTCCGCGGCGGGAGTGCGCCAGTCGATCAGCAGCCGACGACCCGTGCTGTCGGTGAGGCCGATCCGCCCGACGTACACGGGCTCAGGGCTGTCTGTGTAGACCATGCGGCCGAGGCATAGGTCCAGGCCGTAGCGACGCAGCAGGCGCAGGCTAGCGGTCAGCCGGTGAATCTCCAGGTCCCGATCCATCGCCGCCCGCCCCTTGCCGCCGGGTGCCTTGCGCTGGGCGTCGAGGCGGTCAGATAGGTCAGCGATCTGCTGCTCCAGGCTCTCCGCGATGGCTGCGAACTGCTGCTCGTCCCCAGCAATCAACGCCGGGTCGGCCTTGGCGACAAGATGCTCGGGAAGGTTGAACGCAGTGGTGGTAACGGGGATCACGTCATCATCTCCGATATCGATTCTTGACTTCGAGGTGATGATTCTCCGCCGCAACGGGGGTCTTGCGGCAAGCCCCCCAGTGCGCTATAGATTGAAAATGCCGGAGAGTCTTCTTCGGCATTTCTTTCGAGTAGGCGCGAGGACGGCAGCGCCACGGCGAGCGCAGCGAGCCGTCTTGATCCGGACCAGTGGACGCCTCGCGAGCTGCGGCACTCTTTCGTCTCGGTGCTGCCGACGGTCATGTATTGATTAGCTTTCGGAAGTAAGCGATCGTGAGCGTCCTTCGACAGGCTCAGGGCACGTTCGGTCACCGCGTTCTCACGCAGTTAGTCACTCGGGTCAGGGGCCGGAGAGTGGCGAAAGGGTGCTTGACCTGGTCGTAGGGGTGGGCCTAAGTGGACTTGAACCACTGACCTCTGCCTTATCAGGCCGATTCAGGCCTCCAGAGCATGCCAAGAGACGACAGCGAATAGCCGTAAATTCACCACCTGACAAGGCACAACGCTGAAACAGCGGTACTCGGCGTCAGTCGACGTCTGGCACGGGTTTGCGTCGTCGTGAGTCCTGTACGCGCCCCGAGTTGATCATGATGCATGTCGATGGCGCGACTCGTCACCTTCCATGGCCGCACGTCAGATAGGGCCGATCAGAAGACCAACCTCTTGGCTAGGTGACACATTCTGAATCGCCGACGATGCGTCCGGAGGACCGGCTATGTGCCGCTGGCACTGGCCGAAACTTCTAATCCTAGGTCGAGGCAGGCCGTCCACCGCGGTCTGGCGAAGTCTGTGCCACGGTCAGTCTGTGCGCCACCGTCCGAGGCGCTCCGTTGGGCCGATCGCGTTGCTGTCAGCGCTGCTGTCGGCCCACTTTCCAAATCCGTTAATCGAGGTTAGGTGGGTCCGTTGGTCTCGCTTCAGGCTCGCGAAAAGATCGGCCGAACCCTCGCGGACGCCCGTCACGAGGACAACTGAGACCAAACTGAGACCACGCCACCGAGCCCAAATACAGCTCTCAATCAGCAGATCTTCACGCTACCGGGAGGTCTACGGGACGTCCTCCGGGAGGTCTGCCCGGCGTCGATCAGGTGGATGAGGCAGTATTGCGATCTTCGGAGCGCGAAACGGATGATCATCGAGACCGGGATTGGCGACTACATTGGCAGGCTGGTGACCGACGGGAGCAGTGTGTTCGTCTGACCCGACTGCGCCGCCATGGCGATCAGCTGGATCTGGAGGTTCGACCGGGTGTGCTTGTACCCAACGTCTCCGCGGGCATCGTAGTGACCGGAGTGCAGTGCCTCAGGCTTGGTGATAATCACGAGCTTCCTTTCGGCGCCCCCGCGATCCGGTTGAGGGCCGGCCGGGAGTCCTTATATCTAGACGCATTTCCGCACAGGGGAAGCCTCCCCAGAAGGTGTCAGAGCAACGACCAGCCATGGACCTTCCGGTGAAGTCGCAAGTAGTGTTTTGTACCAAAGGGTGCGCGAAGCCCGCATCGACGGTGGGGCGATGAGCCGGACAAGCACCCGTCGTCGGCTGGGGCCGGCATGGCTCGGCCATCACGCGCAGGAGGTACGGGCATGGTCAACCGTCTGATGCTGTGGGCCGCGGAGAATCCGCGTCTTGAGCGCACGATCCACAACAACAAGACGTTCGGCCGGATAGTGCACCGTTTCATCGCCGGGGATGAGTTGGAGGACGCGCTGGCGGCGGCAAAGGAGCTCAATGCTCACGGCATCGGCGGCATCTCGGACCTGCTCGGTGAGGGTGTGGAGGATCTTGCCGGTGCCACCGAGGCGCGCGGAGAGTACCTCGAGGCTATTTCGGCAATCGCGGAGCAGCAGCTTGACGCGTCGGTCTCGCTGAAGCTGTCGCAGCTCGGCCTGGTGATCGACCCCGAAGTGTGTGCTGAGAACCTGGCAATGATCCTGGACCGGGCCAGTGAGCTCGGGGTCCCCGCCGAGGTCGACATGGAGCAGAGCGGGCTTGTGGACGCCACGCTGAAGGTCTTCCGGGAGGCCGCGGACAAGCACCCCGAGACGCGTCTGGCCATGCAGGCCAACTTGCGCCGTACGCCCACCGACCTGGACGCAATGGCTGCGATCAAGCCACGGATCCGCCTGGTGAAGGGTGCTTATGCGGAGCCGCTCGACAAGGCCTTGCAGTCGAAGAAAGAGGTCACGGCGCAGTTCATGCACCTGACGGACTGGCTGTTCGAACACGGCAGCCAGCCGGCGTTCGGCACCCACGACAGCTCCTGCATCGAGCACGCCGAGCAGGTGGCAGCACGAGCGGGCTTCGGTAAGCAGGACTTCGAGATCCAAATGCTCTACGGCATCCGGCGCGATCTCCAGGAGTCCCTGGCCAAGGAGGGCTACCGGATGCGGGTGTACATCCCGTACGGCTCGGCCTGGTACCCCTACCTGATGCGGCGGATGGCGGAGAAGCCCACGAACCTGGTGTTCTTCCTGCGTTCGCTCGTTGGTAAGTGAGACCCAATTTCGACACAGCCTCAGAGGAGACGGCATGGACGCTGTGACGAACGTCCCGCAGCCGGTGAACGAACCGGTACACGATTACGCCCCGGGCAGCCCGGAAAGACAAGCGCTGACTTCCCGGCTCGAGCAGATGGCTGATGAGCACGTTGAGCTGACGATGTCGATCAACGGCGAGCATCGGATGGGCGGCGGAGAGCCCATCGATGTCGTCCAGCCGCACAACCACAAGGCGCAGCTGGGCACAATGCGAGACGCCACACCAGACGATGTTCGGCAGGCCGTCGCCGCCGCCAAGGCAGCCGCGCCGGCGTGGCAGCACATGTCGTTCGACGACCGGGCTGCGATTTTGCTAAAGGCAGCGGACCTGCTTGCTGGTCCGTGGCGCACCACGCTGAACGCGGCGACCATGCTGGGCCAGAGCAAGACCTGCTACCAGGCCGAGATCGACACGCCTTGTGAGCTCGCGGACTTCTGGCGATTCAACGTCTACTTCGCGCGGCAGCTTATTGAGGAGCAGCCGATCAGTGTCAGCGGGGTGTGGAACCGCCTGGACCACCGTCCGTTGGAAGGCTTCGTGCTCGCCATCACCCCCTTCAACTTCACCGCGATCGCCGGCAACCTCTCGACTGCTCCTGCGCTGATGGGCAACACCGTGGTCTGGAAGCCGGCGGTGACCCAGCAGCTGGCTGCCCACTACACCATGCGGCTGCTTGAGGCGGCCGGGCTGCCACCCGGCGTGATCAACATGGTGACCGGCACCGGGCAGGCAGTCAGCGAGGTCGCTGTCCCAGATCCCGACCTGGCAGGCATCCACTTCACCGGGTCCACGGCGACCTTCGGGAAGCTATGGGATTCCGTCGCGGGGAATCTGCGTGCGTACCGGGCCTACCCGCGCCTGGTCGGGGAGACCGGTGGCAAGGACTTCGTGGTGGCACACCCGTCGGCGGATCTCGACACCCTGCGCACCGCCCTCGTGCGGGGCGCTTTCGAATACCAAGGTCAGAAGTGCTCGGCCGCGTCCCGCGCCTACGTTCCCCGGTCGTTGTGGAACAGGATGCGTGACGACCTGGTCAGCGAGGTCGACGGCATGGCGATGGGGGACGTGACCGACTTCGGCAACTTCATGGGTGCGGTCATCGACAGCCGGTCGTTCGCGAAGCTGAGCGCGGTGATCGACCGGGTGCGCGGCGAGGAGGGCGTCGAGATCGTGGCCGGCGGCGTCGTCGACGACTCCGTCGGCTACTTCGTGCGTCCCAGCGTCGTGGTGGCCGACAACCCCGACCACGAGGTGTTCACCACCGAGTACTTCGGTCCGATCCTGGGCGTCTTCGTCTACGACGACGCCGACTACGACACGATGCTGCGCGAGTCAGCCGCCGTCGGGCCGTATGGCCTGACCGGTTCGATCATCGCCCAGGACCGTGCTGTCATCGTCGAGGCGATGGATGTGCTCAGGTTCGCTGCCGGCAACTTCTACATCAATGACAAGCCGACCGGTGCGGTGGTAGGCCAGCAGCCGTTCGGCGGAGCCCGCGGCAGCGGGACCAACGATAAGGCCGGGTCGATCCTGAACCTGCAGCGCTGGGTCTCACCGCGCACGATCAAGGAGACCTTCGTCCCAGCGACGGAATACCGCTACCCGTTCATGGAGTGACGGCACAGGTGCTGCGCTGGGTCGGCCTTCCGGTCTGTCACGGCGTACTCCGGGAGGGACTGCATGTCCGATCTTGAGATTCCGGACGTTTCGAGGAGTCCGAGGTTGCACGCCTACACCGGCATGTGGCGGCTGCGCGGTGACGCCTGGGCATCGCTGGCCGACGTCACTAAACGACTCTCCGATGCCCGTACGCCCAACGAGCTGCGTCCGGCCCTGCAGGAGGAGGCCAGAGAGCTGGTGCGGCTGCTCGACCCGCTGGAGACCTACTGGGCCTACCCGGGCCGCAGCCGGCTGGAGCAGATCGCCCTGCTGTGCGACATAGGCGACTACGAATCCGCGATGCGCAAGGCCGACACCGTCACCCGAGTCATCTCCGGCAACATCGAGGAAGCCACCGCCGCCGAGCCCGGCGACGCTTCCGCAATCGCGGCACGAAGTGCCGTAGCGACCGGGAGGCCGGCGTTTCAGGTCCTGGTCGTGGACGACCTGCCGGAGGCTGATATCACCCGTCTTCGCGAGGAGATGCGCAGGCTACGGCGAGCCGAGGATCCCTTCACCTACGAGCTGCTCTTCGTCACGACCTTTGAGGACGCGCTACTTGCGGTACTGCTGAACTCCGAGATCCAGGCATGCGTCATCCGGCCCGGCTTCGGGGTGGTCTCGCATCACCGGCTCGACGACTTGCGTCGCTTCATCGAGGACTTCGACCCGCAGGTCGTGCAACCGCTCCCCTCCGCTGAACGGATGCTCCTGCTGGGCAAGCAGATCGCCGAACGCCGACCAGAAATCGACCTGTACCTCGTGGCGCAGGTCTCGATCGAGCAGTTGGCCGGGGAGATGACCCGGCGGTTCCAGCGGATCTTCCATCGCGACGACTTCCTGGAGATGCACCTGTCCATCCTGCGTGGGGTGGCCGCCCGGTACGAGATGCCGTTCTTCACCGCACTGACCAGCTACAGCCGCCAACCGACCGGCGTGTTCCACGCGCTGCCGATCTCGCGAGGGAAATCGGTGGTCAACTCGCCCTGGATCCACCAAATGAGCGACTTCTACGGGCTCAACATATTCCTTGCGGAGACCTCGGCGACCTCCGGTGGCCTGGACTCCCTGCTCGACCCGTCCGGGCCGATCAAGAGGGCGCAGGAGCTGGCCGCTCGCGCCTTCGGCGCGGACCGGACCTTCTTCGTGACCAATGGGACATCGACAGCGAACAAGATCGTCGTCCAGTCCATCATCACCCCGGGCGACGTGGTGCTGGTTGACCGGAACTGTCACAAGTCACACCACTACGCGCTGATGCTCGGCGGCGCGCAGGTCACCTACCTCGACTCCTATCCGCTCGACGAGTACTCCATGTACGGCGCGGTCCCACTGGCCACCATCACCGGATGCCTGCGCGACTACCAGGCGGCCGGACGGCTGGACAAAGTCAAGATGCTGTCCCTGACAAACTGCACCTTCGACGGCATCGTCTACGACGTCGAACGGGTCATGAACGAGTGCCTGGCGATCAAGCCGGACCTGGTCTTCCTGTGGGACGAGGCCTGGTTCGCCTTCGCCGGCTTCCACCCGATCTACCGCCGGCGCACGGCCATGGCTTCGGCACGCAGGCTGCAGCAGCGCTACCGCAGCCCCGAGTACGCCAAGGAGTACGCCGCGGCGCGCGCAAGCCAGGATGACGGTACATCCGCCATGCCCGATCCCGATCGGGTGCGGCTGCGCGTGTACGCCACCCAGTCCACGCACAAGACCCTGACCTCGCTGCGGCAAGGGTCAATGATCCATGTCCTCGACGAGGACTTCCAGCACCTGAACGAGGAGGCCTTCGACGAGGCCTACATGACCCACACCTCCACCTCGCCCAACTACCAGATCCTGGCATCCCTCGACGTCGGTCGCGCCCAGGCCGAGCTCGAGGGCTACCAGCTCGTCCAGCGACAGGCCGAGCTCGCGATGAACCTGATGGACGCCGTCGACAACCACCCGCGAATCGGCAAGTACTTCAGGTTCCTCGGCACCCCGGACATGATCCCCGCCCGCTACCGCCAATCGGGGATCGACTACCCGCTGCGCGGAGGCTTCTCCCAGATGGAGAAGGCCTGGAGACACGACGAGTTCGTCCGAGACCCCAGCCGCTTGACCCTGCTGGTCGGCGCCTCCGGCATTGACGGCGACACGTTCAAGCACAGCTATCTGATGGACAAGTACGGCATCCAGGTCAACAAGACCTCCCGCAACAGCGTGCTGTTCATGACCAACATCGGCACCACCCGCAGCTCGGTCGCCTATCTCATCGAGGTGCTGCTGAGGATCACCGAAGACCTCGACGAGGAGCTAGCCCAGCTCGGCCCGCTGGGACAGGCAGCGAGAAACCGAAGGGTCGCCTCCCTCACCGGCAACCCGCCGCCGCTGCCGAACTTCAGCCGGTTCGCCGACCGGTTCCGGCATGACGCCAAGAGTCCCGACGGCAACCTGCGGGACGCGTACTTCCTGGCCTACGTCGCCGGCGCATGTGAGTACCTTCCCGCCGAGGAGCTGGCCGCTCGGGTCGCGGAGGGACGAGAGGTGGTGTCGGCGATGTTCGTCACGCCGTACCCACCGGGCTTCCCGATCCTCGTCCCCGGACAGGTCGTGACCAGCGACATCCTCGACTTCATGTCGGTCCTCGACACCCGCGAGATCCACGGGTACCTTCCCGAGTTCGGCTACCGGGTGTTCACCGAGGAGGTGCTGCGGGACTCCGGGCGCGATTAGCGACCACTCCCCGTGGACGCGACTCCCTCGGGTTCACACAGTGGTGTCTCAATCCTGGACGAAGACCTCGACGTCGACCAGACCGCCGCCTCTTTGGGTCTTACGTCATCGCGGCACACCACCGGAGGTTGATGGCCGTTCTGTGGTCGACCCGGCGCGCCCTGGGCGATCGATTCGATCGTGCGGGTCGGGTGCATCGACGGAATGTTGGTCGGTGATCTTCTGCTGGGAATTGACCCTCACCTACAACAGGCAGTGTCACACGCCCTCGTTGGCGTAGCCCTCCTCTCGGACCCGGCGGATGAGTTCCGGATCCAGCGGTCCCTCCCCGACGGCGGCGTCGACTTCGAGCTCGGCCGCGGGTCCGTGCTCATGCATCCACTTGTCCGCCTGGGTTTCGGCGGCGATACCCGGCTCCGACAGGTGGGCTTCCCCGATGGTCTTGCGCAAGACGGCGTACGCGATCAGCACAACACCCCACGCCAGCAGGCTCAAAATGATCTGCGAGCGGGTATCCGCGCGGACGAACATGGACACCAGGACCCCCACGATCGCTGCGGCCGTCAGCAGCGTGAGCACCGGGTACAACCACATCTTCACCTTGAGCCGCTCCGGCGGGATCTTCGGCCGCATCCGCAGCTGGGAGAGGCAGATCAGCAGGTAGACGAACAGGATGATCGCGCCGGAGGAGTTGAGCAGGAACAAGAACACCTTGTCCGGGGAGACAAACGCCGCAATCACGCATGCGAAACCAATAACCGAGGATGCGAGGATCGACCACATCGGCACACCTCGCTTGCTGACCGACAGCATGAAAGCCGGCGCCTCCCGGCGAGCGGCGAGCACGAACAGCATGCGGGAGGCGGTGTAGAGGCCGGAGTTCAGGCATGACAGCACCGCGGTCAGCACCACGAAGTTCATGATCTCGGCCGCGAACGGGATACCCATCACCTCCATCGCGGACACGTACGGCGAGTCGCCGAGTTTGGTGGAGTTCCACGGGAGGATCGTGGCGAGCAGGAAGATCGAGCCAACAAAGAAGACCAGGATCCGGAACACCACTGAGTTAGTGGCCTTGACGATGCCCTTCTCTGGCTCGGCCGACTCCGCCGCCGCGATGGTGGCAATCTCCGCGCCGACCATCGAGAAGATCACGATGACGATGCCGGAGAACAGCGCACCGACTCCGTTGGGGAAGAAACCGCCGTGGGCGGTCAGGTTTGAAAAGTCGAGGTTCCGGCCCGGCCATAGCCCGAGAACGAACAGCGTGCCGAGTGCGATGAAGGCAACGATCGCGAAGACCTTCACGCCGGCGAACCAGTACTCGAACTCTCCGTAGGAGGTCACCGAGAACAGGTTGGTCGCCGTCATCAACCCCATGAGGATCAACGCCAGAACCCAAAGCGGTACATTCGGCAGCCAACGCTGCAGTATTCCCGCGCCCGCGACCGCCTCGAAGCCGACCACGATGACCCAGAAGTACCAGTACAGCCAACCGACGCTGAACCCCGCCCAGCCGCCGAGGGACTGCCGGGCGTAGTCGGCGAATGACCCGGTTGAGGGATTTGCGACAGCCATCTCGCCGAGCATCCGCATGACCATGACGATCAAGACACCGGTGATGGCGTACGTGATGAACGCGGCCGGGCCAACCTCGCCAATGATCGCGCCGGAGCCGACGAACAGACCTGCGCCGATCACCCCTCCAATCGCGATCATCGTGAGATGGCGCTGCTTGAGGCCCTTCTCCAGCTGGCCGTCCTCGCCAGGTCCGTGTGCCATCGTGTGCTCCTTTCCTGGGCCAATATGAGTGGTGACGTGCCCTTCGGGAGTTCCTCTCACATGCATCATGGCGCAGATTCGTCACCCTGGCCATCGCTCCAATGATGGGAGTGCGTACGCCGAGGATGCCGGCCGCGCCGAGGGTGGGTCGTAGCGGCAGCGGGCTTGGGTTTGGTCTTCGGCGCCTGCGTGCGATGTGTAGGCGAGCGCCCAACGCTGTCTACGCGTGGATCTGCAAGCCGATCTTGGCAGCCGGCAGGCCCCGGCCTCAGGCTCCACCAGCTCGCGCCGATGGCTTACGGCGTCCGGCATCAGGGGCTGTGCCATCGAGGACCGGCTCCCCGCTGATCGACGTGCCCTTTGGGGTGGGTCGAGGAAATCGGCCGGCAATTGTCCGAGCGCTCGTGCGCGACAGCATCCGCGGTGGCAGGAAGTCTGTCCGAGGATGTCCTCGCTCGGCTCCTGCTTAGCGACACTCTCTGGCCGACGCAACACGCCTATTGGAGGCGGCACCCCGTCTCCCACCCGTCACCGCGGAGCCCGCCAACCGGAGGTTCGAGCGCCCTCAAGCCCGACGATGTGACGTCGGCCGAAAACATGGGCGCGACTTGTAGAAGTGAACTGCCGCCCACGTCCCGCCGGACCAGCGAGAATATAGCAACTCTAGACGGCAGTCATAGAAGTCTTCGATTGCGCTGAAAGGGGGCCATCGGTCACGCTGGAACAGAACCCGTTCGTAAGCCTACGCGCTGCGAAGGACAACTGTGTTTGATCGCGGGAGTAACTCGGTGGAACTGCGTGGACCACCCGAGCGGCTGCCCGCGCACGTCTCGGTAACGATCATCGGCGGCGGCGTGATGGGTGTCAGCACGGCGTGGCACCTGGCGCGAGGCGGGGTTGGGAGCATCTTGGTCATTGAGCGAAACCTGCTCGGATCTGGATCCTCGGCGAAGCCGTTGGGTGGGGTCAGGGCAACGTTCTCCGATCCAGGCAACATCTTGTTGGCGCAACGCAGCCTCGGAGCCTACGAGCGATTCGGAGCCGAGTTCGGGGTCGACATCGGCCTTCGGCAGGTCGGATACCTGTTCCTATGCCGGACCGAGAGCGAGCTGGCCGCCGTGGAATCGTCAACGGAACTGCAGAACCGGCTCGGCGGCTCGTCGGAGATGGTGAGCCCAGGCCGAGCCGCTCAACTCAACCCCTTCATCGACCCGTCGGTCCTCCTCGGCGCCTCATTCTCGCCGCGAGATGGCTACGCCGAGCCGGGCCAGGTCGTACGCGGCTATGCGGACGCGGCCCGCAGCCTGGGCGTCGTCTTCAGCGAGCACACAGAAGTCACTGGGATCGATACCCATGACGGCAAGGTGACAGCCGTGCGCACGAACCATGGCCTGGTGAGGACCGACACTGTGATCTGTGCCGCCGGGGCCTGGTCGCAGCGCATCGGGGAGATGGCAGGCGTCTTGTTGCCGATCGTTCCGGTGCGCAGGCAGATCGGCTTCACCGGACCGCTGATGCAGCCCATGCCTACGGTGCCGTTCACCCTCGATCTGGCCAGCACCTTGTACTTCCACAACGCCGGAAACGGTCTGTTGCTGGGGATCTCAGATCCCGGCCAGATTCCTGGCTTCGAGCGGGAGTTCTCTTACGAGTGGCTGGCAGCCTTCGACGAGGCGGCCGCTGTCGTCGCACCGTCTCTCGTGGGCGTGAAGCTGGAGGCGGGCTGGGCCGGTCTCTACGAGAACACCCCCGATCACAATGCGCTGATCGGCAGAGCCCACACTCCGAGGAACTTCTTGTACGCGACGGGATTCTCCGGCCACGGTTTCCTGCAGGCCCCCGCCGTGGGCGAGCTAGTCACCGACTTGTTCCTGGAACGTGACTCGTTCATGGACCCCCACCCATTCAGGGCAGACCGGTTTCGCGATGCTGAAGCGCTCAGCGAAGTCCACATCATCTAGCCACCGACCATCGATCACCCGAAGTGCTGCGATGCAAGCCAGACTGCCGCTGTGGCAACTGTCGGAGCGCGCTTAGGTTTTGCTGGATCTTGGCTGACTGCAAGTCCATCGTCACGGTCAGGCGCTCAGCCTTCAGGCATGGACCGGACCACGTCCAGAATTCGGCACGGTCGATGGATCGGAGCAGCTGGCAATAACCCGGGATGGTGGACAGCTGGCAGAGTCTGGCGCGCGGCTGCGAAGCCAGCCCGCGGCGAAGGGAAGACGGTGGGAGCGGCGGCCGGGCGGACCCGGCCCTTGACCCTGATAGCACCCGATTCGGCAGTCGGCTGCCATGGCTGGGTGTCCTGTGACGGGTGATGTGCGACAGTCACTCGCCAGTTGATGTGCGACAGTGGTCGGTTTCGGCCAGCCTGAGTTCGACGTCACCGCGGGGCGTCAGGACTCGAGGAGCCCGGGATTGGCGCTCCGACGAGGCATCTGGGCTAGTCAGAGGCATGTTAAGAGGGTGGGCCTAAGTGGACTTGAACCACTGACCTCTGCCTTATCAGGGGAGTTTATGGGGGTCGCACAGCCGCCGGTGACGCGTCGAAGGCGTCCGGGGAGGTCCGGTCTGATCCACGGCGCGGTAGGGCCGTTGTCAAGCAGAACGACAAGCAGGCAGCCAGTCGTGACGATCGAGCGCACCGTTTCGGTCCACCCGCTTAGCAGGTCGTCGCACCGACGTCAAGCGACGTTCGATGCGCCTCGTTAAGCCGCCCGCCAGGGCGAGATACCTGGTCGGGAACAGTGGAGAACGCAGGGAAACGAGACCACAACTGAGACCGGGCCGTCGACCTCTTCATCCCGAAGCACGGTCGGTAAGTCGTCAAGGTCGTGAACTGAGCTCGAATCGGGTCCGTCAACGTGTGCCTGAATGTACGGAACGTCGACCCCGTAGTCACTCAGTTGGTCACTCAGCAGTCTGGTCTCCTATCGCTCGGCTTCCCGATGATCGCCGCCGCGATGGCCGGCATCTCGGCGTTCGTATGACCATAGTTTGCTGTTGTGGTTTCATCCGGAGGAGACGTGACGCGGAGCCATGCGGTGATCTTTGATCTAGGCGGCGTGGTGGTGTCCTGGGATCCGCGTAGAGCGTACGAGCGCGTGCTGCCGGCCGAGGAGGTCGCGACTTTCCTGGAACGAGTCGACTTCGCCGGCTGGAACCGGCTGAACGACGGCGGCCGTTCGTTCGAGGAGGCGGAGCAGGAGCTCATCGCTCGCTTCCCGGATGACCGGGAGGCCATCCTCGGCTACCGCGTCCACTTCGACGCGACGTTGACCGGCATGGTGCCCGGGACGAGCGGACTCCTCGCTGAACTGGGGCAGGCGGGCGTCCGGTTGATCGCGCTGACCAACTGGTCCGCCGAGACCTTCCCGCTTGCGACCGAGCGCTTCGGCATCCTGCGCCGCTTCGAGGCCATCGTTGTCTCCGGCACCGAAGGGCTGCTCAAGCCCGATCCGGCGCTCTACCAACTGGCCCTCGATCGGCATGGCCTGTCCGCCGACTCGACGGTCTTCGTGGATGACATCCCAGCCAATGTGGCCGCCGCCGCTACCCTCGGCATGGTTGCGCTGAACTTCACCGACGCCGAGCGGCTACGCGCTGATCTGGTCGGGCTCGGGCTGCTCGCCGCGCCTCAGCCGATTCCCGAGCCGGTGTTCCACCTTGCGGAGCGGTCGGCGTGGGCGGAGGCCGAGGCTACCGGCCGCTACCCATGGTCGAGCCGCGGCCTGGGGTATGAGCGTGAAGGCTTTGTGCACGGCTCGTTCGCCGACCAGGTCCCCGGCATCGTTATGAACCAGTACGCCGATCTCGATCCGTCCGAACTCGTCGTGCTGGAAATGGACCGCGACCGGTTGCCGATCCTGGTCGAGGATCTCGGCCACGGCCCGTATCCGCACTGCTTCGCCGAGCTCACGCCGGCCGACGTGCTGCGGACGCACGACCTGCCCCTAGACCAGTGATCGAAGAAGTGGCGGGAGCGGTCAAGGACTTGATCAAGGCGGGGAGGGTGAGGCACTTCGGCATGTCCGAAGCGGCCGCTGGGACCATTCGGCTTCAGCGCCCTGCAGCACACGCACGAAAAGGTCGGCGACCATTGGCAGCCGAAGGAGCGCCGCGAGCCATCTGACCAGAAGTCGCGGATAGTGAGGTCTGGACCTTCCAGCTGCTGCTGGCGGAGCTCGGCCAACGGGTGCAGGCCGCAGCCGAACAACGCTCGCATCTGCTCCGTAGATCCAGGCAGGTGTCCGGGACCGTCCAGTTGATTACGCTTCGCGGCTCGACTGTCCGCATAGTGTCTCGCCAATGGTTCATCGAACGACGGCGTTGCTGTCAGCGCTGCTGTCAATTGAGGCGGGCGCGCGCTTACTGCTTGGACGCCGCTCGGCCGAGGGGCAGGGTTCGGTTCTCGACGATGGTCTTCATGACGAGGGTGGAAGTGAGTTTCTGTACGCCTGGGAGGGTGGCGAGTTCGGTGTCATAGAGGTGTTGGAACGTGGGTAGGTCTGCGGCGATGACGCGGAGCAGGTAGTCGGGTTCGCCGAACAGTCGTTGGGCTTGCAGGATGTTCGGGATCTCGGTGACGGCTTGTTCGAAGCCGGTGATGGTGTCGCCGTCGGCGCCGCTCATGGTGACGAAGATGAGCGCATCGAAGGTCAGTCCGACGGTGATGGGGTCCAGTTGGGCGTGGTACCCGGCGATCACGCCTGCCTGCTCAAGCGCGCGGAGCCGGCGGTGGCAGGGCGACACCGACAGGCCGATCCGTTCGGCCAGTTCGGTGAGGGTCAGCCGACCATCCTGCTGTAGTTCCGCAAGGATTTTCCGGTCAAGGGCGTCCACACTGATAGTTCCTTCCCGTTCAGCAACGTTTTCGGGGGAAAGTTGGAAACATATTCTGGCCCTTTCAGCCGGTGCCGGCGTCGGGCACCAATATCGCCCAGGACAGCCAAAACCCTTGGTTCACCACGGCGAGGATCAGGAACAGCACCGAGACACCGACGATGCGCTTGGAGCGGGCCAGCTCGATACTCTGACCGGTGTTGGCGACGACGGCTGCGATGATGATCGCCGTCGTGCCGAAGGCGGCAGACCCCAAGAGCTGGTCGACCGCGATCAGAATTCCTGCGGCCAGCAGCCCTGGTAGCAGCACCGGCAGCAAGTGTCGCTCCAGCTCGCGCGCTATCAGATACAGACCGGGACGGTAGAGCACAGACTCAGGGCACTGGTCACGATATGCGAACCTGTCCGATGCTGATGCCGTGCGCATGACGTGCTCGCCGATAGATTGGTCGCGTTGGCTAGGCTGCACCGCACCATGGTGATGATCTGCCGCTGCCTTCCCAATCGCTGACCCTGGCTGCTATGACTTCGTTGGTGTGATCTGATCATGTGGTTCGAGTGGTTGATGGTCGCCGTGGGTCTGGTCCTGACCGTCGGGACGGGCTTCTTCGTCGCCTCGGAGTTCGCCCTGGTCAACCTGGACCGGAACGATCTTGAGGGTCGGGAACGTGCTGGTGAGGCGCGGCTTGGTCCGACGATCCAGGCCTTGCGGATCACCTCGACGCATCTTTCGGGTGCTCAGCTGGGGATCACGTTGACCACCGTGTTGACCGGCTTCACCTTCGAGCCCGCGGTCAGCCGACTGCTCGAGGGTCCGCTGGCCGCGGTGGGGGTGGCGGCCGGCGCGGTTCCGGTCGTTGGTGCGGTCGTGGGGATCGGCCTCGCCACGCTCTTGTCGATGGTGATCGGTGAGCTCGTCCCGAAGAACTTCGCCCTAGCGCTGCCGTTGGCAACCGCCAAGGTGGTCGTGCCCTTTCAGACGGTGTTCACGGCGGTCTTCAAGCCGCTGATCCTGCTGTGCAACAACACCGCTAATGCGATCATCCGCGCCCTCGGGGTCGAGCCGAAGGAGGAGCTGTCGGGGGCGCGGACCGCCGAGGAGCTCACCTTCCTGGTTCGACGCTCGGCCACCGAAGGCAGGCTGGACGCCGACCAGGCCACCCTGCTCAACCGAACCCTGCGGTTCTCTGACCATTCCGCCGCCGACGTCATGACGCCTCGGGTGCGGATGGCGAAGCTGGCGGCGACAGCGAGGGCCGCTGACGTCATCGACCTGTCCCAACGCACCGGGTTCTCCCGCTTCCCGGTGATCGGCCAGGATGCCGATGAGATCCTCGGCGTCGTCCATGTCAAGCAGGTTTTCGCCCTCGACGCCGCCACCCGGCCGCAGGTGACCGTCGCGGATTTGATGGTCGACCCGATCCGGGTGCCGGAGTCCATGAGGGTCGACACGCTGCTCGGAGCGCTGCGCCGCGGCATCTTCCAGATCGGCATTGTCGTCGACGAGTACGGCGGCACGGCCGGCATTGTGACCCTCGAGGATCTTGTGGAGGAGATCGTCGGCGAGCTGCGCGACGAGCACGACCAAGCCCACCCTGGTCTGGTCCGCTACGGCCGGTGTCTGGTCTTCGATGCCAACTGGCGACCTGATGAACTGCTGGAGCGGACCGGGGTGCGAGTTCCCGACGCCCCCGACTACGAGACCGTCGCTGGGTTCGTCACCGACAAGCTCGATCGACTCCCCGAAGTCGGGGACGAGATCGCCATCGCGGAAGGCCGCCTCCGAGTCGAGCGAATGGATGGGACGCGGGTCGGCCGCCTCCGCTACACCCCCGAAGAACCCCAGCCGCTGACGCCGTCGAGTCCGAGCCGACAGTCCGGTGCAGATCAGAACGATCGTGGCTGACTACGTCCCCGGGCTCATCTGGCTCATCGTATTGCTACTCGTCAACGCGTTCTTCGTCGCGGCCGAGTTCGCCGTGATCTCCGCCCGACGGTCCCAAATCGAGCCCCAGGCCGAGGAAGGCAACCGCGGTGCGCGCACCACCTTGTGGGCGATGGAGCACGCCACCTTGATGCTGGCCACCAGCCAGCTCGGCATTACCGTCTGCTCGCTGCTCATCCTGAACGTCTCCGAGCCCGCGATCCATCACCTGCTCGAAATCCCGCTCGCCGCGACCGGCCTGACCGACAGCGCCATCAGTGTGACCGCCTTCGTGGTCGCTCTAGTCCTCGTCACCTTCCTCCACGTCGTCTTCGGCGAGATGGTCCCCAAGAACCTCTCGTTCTCGGTGCCCGGCCCAGCCGCCCTGCTGCTGGCTCCGCCCCTGGTCATGATCTCCCGGGTATTCAAACCTGTCATCTGGCTGCTCAACTGGCTGGCGAACAGCGTCCTCCGGCTGTTCGGCATCGAACCCAAGGGCGAAGCAACCAGCACCTACAGCCTCGACGAGGTCGCCGGCATCGTCGAGCAATCAACCCGCGAAGGGCTCATCGACGACACCACCGGAGCCTTGGCCGCCGCATTCGAGTTCACCACCAAGAAGGTCTCCGACATCGAAGTCCCGATCGCCGACGTGGTCGCCCTCGCCGCCGACGCCACCCCCAACGACCTGCAACGCGCCGTCGTGGCCGCTGGCCACTCCCGCTACGGCATCCACGACGCCGCCGGGGAGCCCACCGGGTACCTGCACCTCAAAGACGTCATGGACCTCACCGGCACCAACGCCGCCAACCAGGCCATCCCCGCCAAACGCATCCGGCGCCTGCCCACCGTCTACCACGAGTCCGACCTCGAAGACGCCCTCGCATCCATGCGGCGATCCGGCTCCCACGTCGCACGTGCCGTCGACCACGAAGGCCGCACCACCGGAATCCTCTTCCTCGAAGACGTCATCGAAGTCCTCGTCGGCGAAATCGAAGACGCCGCAGAACCCGCAGCCGACACCTGAGCCGTCCCCCAAACGACCCACCAGCGGACGTTTGGAAGTTGACGAACCTCCGGAGTAGGTCCGATGAGTGAGACCTGCCAACCACCTCCGCGGAGGCGGCCGCCCTACGGCTGGATGCCACACCCCGATTTTCCGGGGGTCAGAACGCCTCATCGTCGACTAGGGCACCGCCAGCGATTGCCTCGGTGGCCGTTGACACAGACGGTCGGTCGTGGCGGATCGGAACCGCGACGATGTGGCCTGGATCGCGGGTCACACGATTGACGGGCTCACCGTCATCAACGCCATACCGCCGCGATTCGACGCGTACGCCACCTTTACCAACCAGAGGGTGCGGACATCACGCTCCATGAGCGCACGGTCGTGGACATCTTGAAGGCGCACACGGCCGAGCAGCCGTGGTGGCTCGGCTACCTCGATACCGGTGCCCACGACGTGGTCTTCAACACACCCTCGCGGCCTGGGTGGCCGGCGTGGAGGTGAGGTCATGATGGCCAGATTCCGGGCTGGCTTCGGCGTCCTTGACGCGATCCAGCGGTTGGACTTACCTCCAACGAGCGATAAGATCTACGTCTTAGCTGACACGCCAGCCGACCTGGAACGTGTCCGCCGTTCGGGGGGCCGCGGCACGGGCGAGAAGCGCCACAGCCAGGACTCTTAGGGCCCGTATGTCCTGATCGGATACCCGTTTATGACGCCGCCCCTGTCGTCGCCTGAACCCCCGGATAGTCGCCTGCGACCGGACCGGGTGTCCGGCTCACGCCACCTCTTGACCGACTCAGCACCGGCTCTGCTCGAGGCAGCCACGCCCCTGGTGCAGATGCCGCCGGCCGCCGCACCGCGCGATCTGGCCTATACGAGGACTCTGGCCGCTGCCAGCCAGCGGATGTGGGCTGCACCAGACGTCGCCGCATTGTGGAGTGCAGTCGTCGACGAAGCCGTGGCGCTGATCGCCGCTGACGGAGCCGCGGTCGTCACGCATACCGAGCGCTTCTGGCAAACCCTCGCTGCACACCCGGGCGACGCGGCGCCGGATGATTCGGCGACAGCTGCGGTGATAGAGATGCTCTTCCGGCAGGGTCTACTTCAGCAACCATTTTCGATCGACGATCCGGTTGAAGGCGCCTCGTGGGATGTGGTGGGCAGACGCGCGTTACTGGTGGTGCGTATTGAGGGTGCGCCGCGGCGGGCGGTGCGGCTGGTGTGGTATGCCACGGTCCCGGCGTCCCTGTCGCCGTATGCCGACCTAGCCGAGGCATTCGCCCATCACGCCAGTCTGGCCTTGGGAGCCGTTATGGAGCGTGACAACTTCAACCGAGCAGTGGCCGCACGGCGTCGCGTGGGACTGGCCCAAGGAATCTTGATGACCCGCCGTCAACTTACGGCCGACCAGGCGTTCACTCTGCTGAAACGCGAGTCGCAGAACACCCACGTGAAGCTACGAACGATCGCTCAAAGGGTCATTCAGACCGGCGATCTGCCGGTTGGAACGGAGAGTAAGGCCGGATGACACGGCGCCAACCACTCAGCCGACTGCGGCGAGCACCGCAGGCCAATCGGACACCGTTGCCAACGCACATGCCAGCGCAGCGGTGACGACGATCAGGCGTACGCGGTGTCTGCGAAATACAGCGCCAACGTCTGGACCTGATCAGGGCTGCGGACATCTAAACCTACGATTAGGAATCGCCCGTGACATCTGTTGAGCATGCAGGACAAAGCCGCCGTTGTGCGGTCATCTATAACCCGACCAAGGTCAGCGACAAGTTTCGCGCCCTAGCGGAGGAAAGCCTCCAACGAAACGGCTGGCGGGACACGCTGTGGCTGGAGACTTCGGTCGAGGATCCAGGCCGAGCCATGACCCGACAGGCCGTCGCGGATCAAGTTGACCGTGTCATTGGTGCTGGCGGAGACGGCACAATCCGCTACGTAGCCGACGGTCTGGCCCACACTGGGATTCCGTTAGGGCTGGTACCGGCCGGCACCGGCAACCTGCTGGCACGAAACCTGGATCTGCCACTTGAGGAAGTAGACGCGATCGAGGTCGCCCTCGACGGGCAGCTACGCCTGATGGACCTGGTGAAGATCACTGTCGACGACCGTGCGCCGGAGCATTTCGCCGTGATGGCCGGGATCGGTGTCGATACCATGATCATGGACGAGACCGATGAAGACTTAAAGGACAAGGCCGGATCTGCGGCGTACTTCGTCGCAGCCGGGAAGGCCCTGGGCCGGCCGCCGGTGCAGATGACGGTCCAACTAGATACCAACCGACCCGTCCGACGTCACGCCGTGCTATGTGTGATCGGCAACGTCGGCACACTTCGGGGCAACCTCACCTTGATACCGGGCGCGAGCCCGGATGACGGTCTCCTCGACCTCTACATCGCCTCCCCCCGCCGATTCCGGCATTGGATCAAGCTCGCTCTACGGCTCATCACCCGACGCGCCAAAAAGGATGACCAGGTCGACCAGCGCAAGGGAAAAACGGTGCGGATCACGATCGACGGAAAGGACAGCTACCAACTCGACGGCGACGTCATCGGCGAGTCCACCACCCTCTTCGCCGAGATCCAACCAGGCGCCCTGGCGATCTGCGTCGCAACCCCGGCCGCCAGCGAGCCGCAAGTGTGACCCCGCCGCCGCGGTTGAAACTGACGCCCGGCCGCACCATAAACTCCCACGCGAACGTCAGGCACCATCGCGACCCGCACGGGACTGAAACCCACCATGACCGAGGTCTGCAGCCGAGGGGTTCGCTCGCTGAGCGCCGGCCGAATCGGCGACCTCGACGAAGTAGTTCTTGGCACGCCGCGACTCGGGGCCACCTACACCTTTGGGCACGGGAGAGCTCACACTACGGGGGTTGGATCTGTCAGAGTGGCGCGCCCGGGACAACCGAGTGGGAAACTTGACGTCTTTGCCCAGGCCTCATTCGGAGAAAGGTCGAGCAACGGCCCCTGATACTTCGGATGCCTGATCACAGGTCCGTAGGTCCATCCAAAGTGTCCGCGATGGTCCACCATGGTCCCCGTCAGGCGGGTGATCGTGCGTGATGATCTTGGTGGACGGACTGATTATCGATCGCGTTGCTGTCAGCTCGTTGATCATGTAGACCCGCGTCCGCGACTACCGGCGTCGGGACTCGTCGCTACCTCGGAAGGTCAAGGTGCCGGGTCGTATCCATGCCATCTGAGAAGCGTCCAAGTGCGCGCTAGCTCGGCGGCAACCGGCTGCGACGCGGCGGCAGCCATCAGACCCATTGTCGGGGCGCCCGGAGCGACGAGGCAGAGGGATTGCCCCGCCCCGCAAAGCAAAGCCCGCGGAGATGCGCGTAGCGGCGGTTCCACTCGCCGCTGGCCAGGTCGCGCTCGAGCTCGCCGAGTACGCGTGCGACTGTTGTCGGCGGCACCCGATGCCACGGGGACGAGGCGGCGCGAATCGCCGGGTTGAGATACGTCTCGGGTCGTCCCCAAACCTCGAACCCCCGCATGTCCCTGGTGACTGACCGAGTGTGTGGCGACTGATCGTTGCACGAAACTGTCGATGCGGGTGGACGCGTCTTCCGCCCACCGCCCGGCTGGCGGCTGATCTTTCCATCCGGTCGGTCGACCCGACCCGAGGCCTTGGCCGTACGTCACCGCCGAGGCGCTGGTGTTCCGGTGCGGCGACTAGATTCCCGATCCGTCATGACCCACTTGGCGGGAGCCGGGGTGTCATACTCGGTTTTGGGACTTCTTCTGGCTCCTGACAGGGAGCTTCTCCTTCGCTGCGTACCTGATGGTGCTGTTCCAGGTGATCGCCGATCTCTTCGGCATCGTCGATCTCGTCGCGCTCGCCGGGCTGTTCAACTCGTTCCGCATGATGCGCCTGCCAGAGCGTCCAGCCTCAGACACGCTCAGGGAGAGACGACCTTGGGCTGACGTCGAGCCGAAAGCAGCGAGGACCCGCGGGCGGATCACCCGCTGTTGTGAAGATCGCCTCGCCGGTCTGGAGATCCGCGTCGTCAATGGGCGCGGGTCGTCGTCG
Organism: uncultured Actinomycetota bacterium; assembly: GCA_963836855.1. Taxonomy (GTDB): domain Bacteria; phylum Actinomycetota; class Actinomycetes; order Propionibacteriales; family Propionibacteriaceae; genus Microlunatus. Next base: position 169,348 of record CAWILN010000014.1, read on the forward strand.
GTGGATGCCTGACATGCTGGCCTCGTCCCCGACATGCAGCGTGGAGGGCCTGATGGATGACCTGGCTTGATCGCTGGAGCCGGCGTGGACTCGGCCGCGAGGGCGCCGAGCGGGTCAGCGCAGGCTGCTACGGATCTATCGTCGCCGCATCAACGTTGGCTGGCAGCGCGGCGGTACCGCCTGGGGAGTTGGCGTTGCTGGTGGTCGCGACGAATCTGGTCTACTTCAGCACCCACGTGTTCGCCTACTCCATCGGCGACCCCAACGTGGAAGGCAAGCATCTGCCCCAGGTCGCCGCTCACCACGCGCGGGTTGCCGCTCCGATGGTCAGCGCGGCGTTCCTTCCCCTCGTCGTTGTGCTGGTGTTGGAGGTCCTGGGCGCGGATCACCAGCGGGCGACCAGTGTCGGCGTGATCACGGCGGCCGGGCTGTTGGTCGTTGTGGGACTTCCCGGCGCTTATCTGCATGGGGTGCGTGGTTGGGGACTGGCATTGCTCACCGTTGTGATCCTGGCGATGACTACGGTGCTTGTCCTCGCGAAGCTTTGGCTCACGCATTGACCCGCGCTCTGGCAATCCGGGACGCTTGCGCGCACGTTGAGCGCTTGTCGAGAGTCTGACCGACATCGGCTAGGAGTCCGGGATCACGGTCGTAGCTGACTACACCGCCAAGGAGAGCCGGTTCACTGGCAAGATCAACTGCGTGCAGATGACGTCGGTACTGACGACGACCGGCCTGGACCTGTTGGGTGATCGCGCAGGATCCGGTCTGCCCAGCACACCCACCGTGCAGGCTACGGCGGGCACACCACAGCATGCCGATCGTGGACATGCTCGAGACGCCGACTGGATCGCATCGCCCACCGGGACCGCCCCTATCGGTCCAAAAAACGCCAGCTCGAGGGCTCGGGCCGGTGGCGAGGGTCGCTTCCGCGTACGTCACTGCAGTGCGGACAACAGCCGCATCACGTTGTCGACGTATCGCTTGGCACGAGGTCGCCGGGTCCACTCCTCTGCTGTGAGTTCGCGGCAGGCCGCTCGGTACTCGTCGGAGATCCGTTGCAGATCGGCGACGAAACTCGGATCGGTCCCCATCAGTGAGATCTCATAGTCCAGACCGAAGGAGCGGTAGTCCATGTTGGACGAGCCGATCACGCCGGCGACGTCGTCGACGGTGAAGAACTTGGCGTGCAGCACCGTGGGCTGGGGGTAGAGGTAGATGCGGACGCCGGCGTTTAGCAGTTCTTCGTAGTAGGACGACTGGGCGTGCTGCACGACGAACTGATCGGCCAACTCGGAGACGAAGAGCTCGACTGCGACGCCACGATACGACGCGGTGGTGATCGCTTCCAGCAGCGATTCGTCCGGGACGAAGTAGGGGCTGGTGAGGGAGAGACGGTGCTGAGATCGATATACCAGGGCGGTGAAGAGTCGGAGATTGGGGATCGTCAGGTATCCCGGCCCGGACGGAAGCAGCTGCATTGCCTGCTCACCGACACTGTAGTTCTCCGGCGGAATGATCTCCTCCAGTAGGCGCTGACCGGTCTCGGTGTACCAGTCGAGGGCGAATACCGCGTCCAGCGAGGAGACGATCTGCCCGCTCAGCTTGATGTTGAGATCGTGCCACTTTCGACCGATCTTAATGTTCTTCCTTGCCAGATAACTGGCGTCGATCATGTTCTGGGAGCCCATAAATCCGACCTCACCGTCGACCACGAGCAGCTTGCGGTGGTTTCGCAGGTCGGGTCGCCGCCAGCGGCCCTTGAGGGGATGGATCGGCATCATCTGATACCACTCGATCCCCGCCGTGGTCATCCGCTTGTTCATCTGGCGGAAGCCGGGGTACTTCCGGGACCCAAGGTGGTCGTACAGGAGTCGCACCTTCACTCCGCGGCGAACCGCGTCGACCATAGCGCCGAAGAAGGCGTCGGTGGTGTGGTCCCAGGCCATGATGTAGATCTCGACATGGCCCCCCCCCCGCCGCACGGCTCCCTCCAAAAGCTGCCGGACAGCCCCCTCTCCCTCGATCCGACGCGGCCGCTTGCTCCCTTATCCTCCTTGCTGCCCCCGCCCAACACGCAAAAGAAAACAACCCCGATAACAAAAGGCCCCCCCCCTCCCCCAACCTTCCGCGCGCCGCCTGCCCCCCAAACAAATCCCCTCACACCAGCAATGTCGTCTGTCACGTTCGTTTCTCGATTCTCGCGTGCACCATACGGCGCCGCCCACCAGGCCGTTACTGGTGCGGGTTGACAGCGGCGACCATCGCCAACTGGAATTGCGGCGACCTGCGGCTGTCAGGTGACGGAAGATGCAATCCCGACCTGGCAGCCGAGCTGGTCTACGTGCCGGCGATCCTGGCCCGTTCGTCTGCGTAGGCCCGCGCGTCCAGCGCGTCGAGCACGGCCAGCTGCGCGTCGTAGACCATCCAGACGGCGTAGTCGATGGCGTCGGCTGCATCGTCCTCGGCCCAGTCCGCGTCGGTGGCCGCGGCCTTGGCGTCCAGCTGATCGGCCCGCTTGTTGATCTTTGCCTTCATGTCCTCTCTCTGGGCTGCAGCATCGGCCTTCATCTGGGCCCACTTGCTCTTGGCTCGATCGGCGGTCTCCTCAGCTTGTTGCTTGGCGCCCTCCATGGCCTGATTCGCGTCGTCTTGTGCCTTATCGACGCGCTGCTTGAGTTGGTCGCGGTTCTCGTTGGCTGCTGCCCGCGCGGTCTCCACGGTCTCGTTGACCTTGGCTTGAAGATTTTCGAGCTTTGCGGAAAAGTCCATCGGTGCTCCTTCAGGGCGCTGATGCCGATCGGAATGTCGGACGCTTGAGACCATCAAATCGCTTCTTCACCTTGCCCACAACCAGACGTTGACCGAGCAAATGCGGCTTCCCCGCCGCGCCGCCATGGAACCGGCGGCGAGCTGCTCGATGGCGTCGAATCGGGCAATCATGCCGCGGGCCGACTCGACCTCCAGCACGGTAGGTCGTTCAGACGAAGGGTTGCCGTCGCCGCGCACAAACCTCCAGACGATGTTGAAGGTCACGCTGACACCCGGTCAGGGCCACGGCGCGGCCGCCACAACTGCAAGGTTCTGCTGCAGTCCAGGGAACGCCCTTGTCCTCTGCTCACAACCCTATCCCTACGAGATCAACACCTGGCCCTGGCTGGAAGCAATCAGTAGGACCGAAGGAAGGGCTATTGATCTTGGGACGGTTCCGGACCGCTACTGGGATGAGATTGCCGATCTTGGATTCGACGGCGTATGGCTGATGGGAGTTTGGCAGCGCAGCCCCGCCGGCATCGGGATCGCGCTGACCAATGACGACCTGCGGGTCAGCTTCGACGCGGCTCTTCCCGATTGGCAACCCTACGATGTTGTGGGATCTCCCTACTGCGTACGCGGCTATGTTGTCGATGATCATTTCGGTGGACGAAGCGCGCTCGCAAGCGCCAGGCAGGCGCTCGCGGCGCGTGGTATGGGCCTGATCTTGGACTTCGTCCCCAACCACGTGGCTCCTGATCATCCATAGACCTCGAGCAAGCCGGAGCTGTCAGGGCGCCGCCGAGCTCGCCAAGATCATCGTCCATGGTGACCTCGTGGCGTAGACGCTGCTGCGCCGAGACGAGCACGCCTTCCGTCTTCCACGCCTCGACAGTGGTGCGCGAGACTCCCGCAGCTGTGCGGCGACTGCGACTGACATGCTCGGCAGCTCTCGGCGCCGGTGCTCCAGCAGCTCTCGGCGGCCCCTCGGACATCCTGCTCATCAAGGTCCCCTCCGCCATCCGGTGCAGGAGGGCAACGTCGTCAAGGACCTGCACAGCGTGCTCGAACTCGCTTGCGAGAGACACGCCCCCTCGCTCTCTGCAGAATGACGGCAGATTGGTTCAGAGTGGTCACTCCGACCGTCGATCACCGCACGTCATAGACGTGGGATGGCCGACCCGCGCGCTCAAGGCTGCCGCGATCGTCGCACCGATGAGCGCCCGCGGGGCCGCGCTCGTATACGAGTCAGCGTCGTCTGGGCGTGCTGGCCACGCTCCGGCTCGGCTGACCCGGGCCGCCGACCGCGGCAACGAGGATCGACTGGGGCCGCGCCGATCATCCTGCGGGCGGCATGGTCGGCGGTACGTTCAGGTAATGGACGTGATTGTCGACGATGCGCTCGCGGCGCAGCGGAACCGGCCGCCGGAGCCGGTCTGCGTGATCCTCACCGCGGCGGTGCGGGAGCGGGTGGTGGAGGCTGCCGATTGGGTCCATGCCGATGGTTCTGTGGTCGAGCAGTTGCAGCAGACGCAACATCGCCGCCCGTTCGCGCACGTGGAGGGGACGCAAATCTCCGTCGTCGCGTTCGCGGTGGACCAAATCAGCGAGCCGGCGGAAGTGCAGCTGCACAGCGGCGCGGGCGGCCTACTGGTGTTGTGCCCGGCGTGGATGCGTGACCTGGTCACGGACGCGGTGCGCAGCTCGACGCGGATTTGGAGCCTGCGTTGGTGGCCGTGCTCCTGGCGCTGGCCCAGCAGTCGGCGTATGTGGTGGAACGCCTCGCCAAGGTGGCCCAGTCCCTGGACGAAACCCGGGCGGGACTCAGGTCCGGGACCGATAGGCGGGACATCTCCCAGCTGCGCAGCCGGCTGTTCTCGCTCCAGCATTTGTGGACCGTGCAGCAGCGGGTGCTCGCGCCCGACGAGGTCCTCGCCGAGGCGCTCGGCCCGGCGGCGCGGCGGAAGCTGCGCCGGGTTCGGGCGGTCTTCGAGGAGAGCGGATCCACGGCCACCCAGCTCTACGCGATGCTGGGCGACACGCTGTCCCGACGTTCGGCGACGATCAGTGAACGGCTGACCCTCGTGACGGTGATCTTCCTCCCGCTCACTTTCATCACCGGGTTCTTCGGGATGAACTTCGGCTGGATGGTCGACCACATCGGTACCGCGACCGCGTTCGTCGTGCTCGGGATCGCGATTCCGGTCGTCCTCCTCGTGATCATTGTGGTCACCGCCCGCTGGCTCGCCTCCGACTGAGGTCGCTGACTGACCTGCGATGATCGGTAGCCGCGGTCGCGCACTGTGGGCTTGTCCCGGGCGCTGACCATTCGCGGCTGTGGCTGGTGATCGCCACGGCCAGCAGGGTGCGCAGTTCGTGGGCGACGTCGGCGGCAAGCTGGCGGCGGGTCTGCTCGGCTCGGGTCAGGTCGGTCGCCATGTGGTCGAAGGTGACGGCGAGCTGGCCCAGCTCGCCGGGTGCGCTGACCCCAAGTCCTGGCCGGCGGGTCCCCGGCGGCGAGCGCGCCGGCGGCCGCGTTGCAACGCCACGCCGGGCTCGACGCGGAAGAGCTCGGGGTGTCTAGCGAAGAGGGCGTGGTTACCCTGACCGGCACCGTGCGGTCGTGGGCCGAGCGCGACGCCGCCGTGGCCGCTGCGTGGGTGGCGCCTGGTGTCACCGACGTCCGCGACCACCTCACCGTCTTGTACTGATCGGCTGACCCAGGCACTGTTCAACCTCGGTGGGCTGGTGCCATCGCCTCGGCGTGGAAGTGGGGGGCCGTGACCCCGTCATCGATGGCAGGTGATTTTCGAGTAGCCCGCTTACCGTCGTTGCGCGAGAATGTAGTGGATGGTGTCGGAGCTGTCGCGTGATGGCTGGCGGTCCTCGGATCCGCTACGGCCGGTGTTGTTTGTCAACCCGAGATCTGGCGGGGGCAAGGCCGCACGGGCTGCGGTTGCCGAGCGGGCACGCGAACGAGGGATTGAGACCGTCATCTTTGCGCCGGGCCAGAGCCTGGAAGCGCTGGCCCGGGGAGCCGTGGCCACTGGTGCGGACGCGCTGGGGGTTGCCGGTGGCGACGGCTCCCTGGCGGTCGTGGCCGCGGCGGCCGCCGCGCATGGGCTTCCGTTCGTTTGCGTCCCGGCCGGGACCCGCAACCACTTCGCTCTAGATCTGGGGCTGGATCCGCACGATGTGCTCGGCGCGCTCGACGCGTTCACCGACGGGATCGAGCGGCGGATCGACGTGGCGGACGTGAATGGCCGCGTGTTTCTCAACAACGTCTCGCTCGGGATCTACGGCGACGCCGTCCGCAGCCCGGCTTATCGCGATGCCAAGATCCGCACACTCTTTGAGACCGCCGAAAAGGTGCTCGGCCCAAGCGCAGAGGTGCCGGCGCTGCGACTGGTCGACGATGTGGGGCGCGAGTACCGTCATCTCGCGGTTGTGCTCGTGTCGAACAACCCCTACCTGCTCGATCGCCCGCTCGTCACCGGTGCACGTCCGGCGCTCGACAGTGGCCGGCTCGGGATCATCGTTCTCGACGCACCGGGTGCTTCCCCGCACCATCCTGGCCGAGCGTGGAGCGCGCCACGCCTGGAGGTCAGCGCCCTGGCACCGGCGGTACACGCCGGCGTTGATGGCGAGCCGGTCGATCTAACCCCGCCGCTGCAGTTCACTATCCGACCCGGGGCTCTGCGGGTTCGAATCTCCTCCCGCCGTCCAGTGTGATGTCGCAAGACATAGGCGACACCTCGAACCCTCATGGCGGGGTTTGGCAGGGTGGTTTTGCGCTGCGTCTTTGGTAATCGACGGCCGGGTTGAAGCTCCCCCCGAAGCGTGGAGGCATCGACTATAAGGAGAGTCAGGCCAGAGAAGCGGAGGAAGTTCGATGCTGAGTTCCGCGTGAATCCGTCCGTTGTTGAGATAGAAGTTGAGCGCTGTCGATTTGCCGTCGCGGAGGGCGAGTGATGCTGCTGCTTCGGCGGGGTTAGTGAAGCGGTGCAGCTCGGCGAGGTGGAGAGCGCCGTGGGTGTGTTTGATGTCGCGGAGGACGCCGCCGGCGCCGATCGCGGCGAGTTGTTGATCATCACCAACCAGCCGGACACTGGCACCGCGTCCCATGGCGAACTGCGCGGCCGTGTCGAGGGTGAGCGTGTCGGCCATGCCGGCTTCGTCGATGATCACCAAGGTCGACGGGCCGACCGCGGACGCCCAGTCGGTCAGCTCGCCGTGCCGCAAAGACCAGGTGAGTTTGGCGAGGGTGTCGGCGCGGATGCCGGTCTGCTCGCCAAGCACAGCGGCCGCGGCCGCGGACGGGGCGAGGCCGAGCACCTGGCCGCCGTCTTCGGACCAGGCCAGGGTGAGGGCACGCATGGCGGTGGTCTTCCCGGCGCCGGCCGGTGCGATCGCCAGCTGCAGCCGGGCACCCGAGGTGCACATCTGCCGGACCAGCGAAGCCTGCCCGAGATCCAGTGCCGTGCCGTTCGCCGCTAGTTCCAGCAAAGCCAGATCCACCGCCGACTCGCCGACCACTGTCCCGTCGCCGCGGCCGGCGGCGGCAACAAGCCGCTGCTCGGCATTCAGGATCCGCTGCGACGTGTAGAGATCCGCCCCGGCGACGGTGTAGACCGAGGATCCGTCGGTGCGCCGCAACGCTTGTGGTTCGTCGATTTCGTCACGTGGTGCGGCGAGGGCCACCGACCGAGCATCCAGCACCTCATCGACAAGCAGGTCCACCAAGGCACTCGCTCGCTCGGGGGGCAGGTTCGCGGTGCGGACTTGGCGTTGTGCTTCAGCGCGGACATGCCACATCTGCCAGGTGGAGCGGCTGTTCTCCATTACGGCCAGGATGTGATCGGCGGTCTGGGCGACCCAGCGGGCGTCGGCGATGGTGGCGGTCTCGGCGGCCGGGGTAAGTGTCGTCTGCACCATTGCCGCGACGGCGCCACGTCCGCCCAGCACTGCGGCCGCTTCGTTCAGCCAGGTGGAGCGTTGTTCGGTTACGGATCGGGGTTCATGTTTGGCGTCGCGGGTCTCCAACGTCGCCTGCTGGGCCAGGTGCAACGCTTCGACCGGGGTCGGCGGCCGGCCATGATCCTCTTGGAACTGGATCGCGAGTTCACCGCGGCGGATGTTGATGTGAGCGCGGCGGGTCGACCAGCGTTGGTTCAGTCGGGGGTCGACACCGACGATCTCCCGGATCGGCCGCTTCGCCGGGTCGGTGCCGGCCCGTTCAGCAAACCGCACCCCCAAGGCCTCGCGAAGGTGCTGCTCGAGCGCGGTGTTGTAGCTCTCCGACGCAGCCACATTGGCTTTGAACAGCACCCGTCCGTCGATTGACAGCCAGCGTCCGTCGAGGGTCTGCACCTTATTCGCCACGGCGACGTGGGTGTGCAGATCCGGGTCCCCGGCCCGGCTGTCGCGGTGGGTGAATGCGGCAGCGACCAGACCGCGGACATTAACCTGCCGGATCCCTTGCGGCCCGGTCCGGGTGAACAGGGCATGCTTCTCGATGAACGCCAAGGCGTCTTGCACGGCGGCCTGATGGGCCCGTTCGATCACCGCAGCCACCGCCGGATCGGCGACCGCCCACAGGGTCGAGACTGATTTCACCGGCGAGAACGTCAGGTCATAGCCGGCTACTGTCTGTGTTCGCGGCCGCGAGTCTTTCGCGATTTGTCCCGCCAGCTCTCGGGCGTCACCTGGCTCTCGACCATGCTCAGTGAGGAAGAACTCCCGTGCCACCTGAGTCCGCACCCTCGCCCGGTCAGCCGCCGCGATCGAGGCGTCGGCCGGCCATCCGATGGCGGTGTTGAGCGCCGCGATGCGCCTGGCCACCTCGAGCCGAAACGGGATCAGATCGTTGTCGACGATCTTGAACGGAACCCCCAGCCGCGCCACGTTCTGAAAATCCTGATCGGTGAGGTCGGGTCCCTCCAGCTGCTGCTGCCGCAGCTCGGCCAACGGGTGCAGACCGCAGCCGAACAACGCTCGCATCTGCTCCGCGGTCACTGGGTCGCCAGCAGCCAGGCCGTCGATCCTGTTCATCCCCGAGCCGATCCACACCCCGGGGGACTCACCCCGTTCGGTGTAGTACGACACCAGCCCGGTGTGACCTTTCCCAGTGGCATCCAACGCCGCCACCTGCCGGGTCAGATAGTCATACCCAGACCCGGCGGTGAGCTTGTGCACACTCATCGTCACAAACCCCTAAAGGCGATTCCGCGCGCGCGGCGGTCACGCCGACCCGGGGGTACGTCCCCGCGTGCATCAGGTGTGTCGCACATCGGATCTTTGAGTCAGTCGGGGGTACGTGACACTGGATCGGAACGCTGGTCGTGATCGCTCAGTTGGCCTGATGTCTTAGCGCTGCGAGGTCGGTTGACTGAGGGGGTGAGTGACGTGAGACGCGTCGATCCCGAGGGAATCGAGCCCGGTATCTGTAGCGAGTTTCGGACTCGGCAGACTTCCAGACCGTAGGAACTGGCGCTAGGGCCGTTCGGTGCCATGTGGTTCAAGGTGCTGGACCGGGATCGGCGACGACGAGGACTTGGTCGCGGAGTGTCTGCGTCACCAACCGGACCGAGGCGGATAACCATGCGAGGCTACAACGCGGCATGTGTACACGTCATCGCGGGTGACGCGACAGAGACCGGCGCGGGTAACTGCGCTGTGAGCGCACTGCCATGCCTCGAAACTCAGCCACCGTCTGGTCTGCACAGAGCCGCAGGTGATCCGTAGCATCCGTCACTCACGGGAATCCAAGGTCCGCGCTCCATGGCCAGTTCGGTCTCGGTCGACCGTTCCGACTTGCTAGGTTTTGCGATCGTGACCAGGTGGGCCGCGGGGCTGGCGTGAAGGCGGTCGTCTACGACCGGTACGGGTCCCCCGATGTGTTGCGGGTCGAGGAGGTCCCGGTACCCTCGCCCGCCGCCGCCCAGGTGCGGGTGAAGATCGCCGCGACCTCAGTCAACCTCAGCGATTGGGAGTGCCTACGCGGAGCACCCGCGTACGCGCGGATCGGCGGGCTGCGGTTCCCGGTTTGCCGGACGCTCGGATCAGACATCGCCGGCCTGGTCGACGACGTCGGGGAAGGGGTGACCCGGTTCCGACCCGGAGACGAGGTGTATGGCGACAACCTCAGGCTGAAGGGTGGCTTCGCGGAGTACACGCTCGCGCCGGAATCCGCACTCGCCCACAAGCCGACGCAGCTCACCTTCGTTGAGGCGTCGACCATCCCACAGGCGGGCGCGATCGCCCTGCAGGGCACGAAGGGGGTCGTGCCGGGTCGCCGTGTGCTGATCAACGGCGCTGGCGGAGGGTCGGGATCCTTCGCGATTCAGCTGGCAAAGCGGCTCGGTGCTCACGTCACCGGTGTCGACAACGCCTCCAAGCTGGACTTCATGCGCTCGGTCGGCGCGGATGACGTGATCGACTATCGCCGAGACGACTTCACCCAGACCTCCCAGCCGTACGACCTGATCCTGGACCTGGCCGCGCACCGGTCGGTGTTCGCCTACCGGCGTGCGCTGGCACCCGGCGGCACGTATCGGTGCGTGGGTGGGTCGGTGCCCACGCTGGTGCGCGTGCTTACAGCCGGCCGTCTGGTGGGGCGGCTCACCGGTCGCGCAATCGGGATCCTTGCCGTCAAGGAGGGACCGGCCCACTTCGAGCCGCTTGCCGCCCTCTGCATTACCGGGGAGGTCAGGATCCACATCCACCGCGCCTTCGCGCTCGACGAGGTTCCCGCCGCGCTTGCTCATGTCGGTGAGGGACGCGCATCCGGCAAAGTGGTTGTCGTCCTCTCCTGATGCAATCCGAACGCGTCGGGCCCGCACGTCCGCACATCAGCATGAGTGCGCTGATCCCGGCATGTCCCGAAGTTGATGGTCGCGCAACAGGCCCGCGACCGCCCTTCCCCGCGGACCGGCGTGTAAGCCCGTGGGCCGGAGGTGCGTTGTCGTGGTGACGTCGTCGCAGGCCTGACGTGGTGTCAGGCTCCTGCCGCGCCGAGTTGGCGGAGGAAGCTCGGGAGGGTCCGGACGCACCTCTCGACAGTCGTCCGTGGTCGTCGAACCTGAAGACGTTCAGGAGGTCCGTCGGACATCAGATCTTGAAATCGAGGAGGGATACCGAAAACCAGGCCCGAGGGATCAGTGAAATCGTCGCCGGTATTGAGCCCATGGCGATCCAAAGTTGATCAGGCCTCCTTGCTTAGCTTAGCTATGGGTCTGACACCATTTTGACCACGATTTGGGTCTGTTCATCGATGCGCAAAGGTGCAAATCCTTATTCTTACGGAAAATCGGACGTCGGGGGACGTCCTTGGACACGCCGCCGATGTCTTGGGTCAAAGAGCGATGAGTTCTTGTCCCGCTGCGATCGCGATGATTTTGCCCATCGCTAATGATCTTGTGCTCCGCAAAGGCCTGGGTGTCACTGTTGATTCCTTCTCGGCACAGTCTCGGCGAGACGAGAATCCCTCGCGCACGGGTCGGGCTGCGAGAGCTCGATGGATCAGCTCCGCAAGGCTGGCGGGATGGGCGTTCGCTCCATAGCCCGCACCGGTTAGAGCAAGTTCATTGACGATCATGTAGCCGGCGCGCCGATAAGCCCGGCGGAGTTGCCGATCGTCGAGATTGCGAACTGCAACGGTGACCGCCAGGCAGGCCCGAAACAACTTCTGTGGAGCGTGGAGGACGGCGCAGGTGCTGCTCTGCAGCCTGGGCTATCAACAGGTCGGGAGTTCAGTGGCACCTGGGTGGACTGTATGGCCAACTGGAGCATCAGTAGAAGCTGGAGACGATCGGATGGAGAAGTTGCTGCTGACCGTGCGGGAGGCCGCAGACGTGCTCAGTGTCAGTCGGTCGCGAGTGTATGAGCTGATCTACGCCGAGCAGCTCGACTCGGTGAAGATCGGTCGGTCTCGGCGGGTGTCGCTAGCATCGGTGCGGCGCTTTGCTAAGGGTCCGTCGCCGTCATGAGCTCTCGCCGGCCTCAGGGTGAAGGCTCGGTTTACCGGTTGCCGGACGGCCGCTGGCGCGGCGTTGTGGATCTCGGCTGGCATGACGGCAAGCGGCGGCGGAAGTACATCACGCGCGGTACGCAGGCGGAGGTGATGCGCGAGCTTCGTCGGCTGACGGCTGCCGCTGAGGCCGGACGACTCCCTATTGCGCGGGCTCCGACCTTGGGCCAGTGGCTGGAAAGATATCTCAATGAGGTGGCGGCGTCCTCCGTGCGTCCATCAACTCTACGGCGTTATCGACAGGAGCTGAGACTGTACATCGCACCCGCCCTAAGCAAGGTGCCGCTGGACAAGCTGACGCCATCACAGGTGTCGGACTTCTACCGTTCACAGCTGCGACACCTCTCGCCGGGGAGCGTGCGACGGCTGCACGCGCTCCTACGCCGATCGCTGGGTGTCGCAGTGCGGTGGCAGCTGATTCCGTGGAACCCGGTGACCGCGGTCGACCCACCGTCGCTGACGTCAGTCGAGGTTCACCCGTTCGACGTCAGGGAGGCACAGCGGTTTTTGGCTGCGGCGTCGGGAGACCGGTTCCACGCGCGCTGGTTGATCGCGGTCTCGTTGGGCTTGCGTCAGGGGGAGGTGTTGGGGCTTGCCTGGCGTGATGTTGATCTTGATCAACGTGTTCTAGCTGTGCGGCAGACGCTCCAATACCGCCCGGGCGAAGGCTTCCATCTCGTGCCGCCAAAGACAGCGAGATCGCGGCGGATCGTTCCGCTCCCGGATGCAGTGGTGGAGGCCTTGAAGTTGCGGCGTGAGCAGCAAGAGACCGACCGGCTGGCCGCGGGCGTTGACTTCTGGGAGGACTGGGGGCTGGTGTTTACAACGCGCTTCGGCACGCCCTTGTCTCCGCGCAATGACTATCGCGACTTCCAGAGGCTGGTCGCCGCCGCCGGCCTGCGCCATGTTCGGCTGCATGACCTGCGGCACACCGCTGCTTCGCTTATGTTGGCCCAAGGAGTCAGCCCTCGTGTCGTGATGGAGATTCTTGGGCATTCCCAGATCAGCGTCACGATGAACACCTACAGCCATGTCACGCCGGCCTCGTCGCGGGAAGCGGTAGCGCGGGTGGAGGGCTTGCTATTCGAGGGTCATTCTGAGTTCGAGGGATGATGTCTAGGCTGCTCGATAGGCTGCTTTGACGGCCGAATCAGCTCCCTGTCGGCGGTGTTAGGCGGAGAACTGGCCACTGACGCGGGCAAATAGAGAGCCGCCTATCGGAATCGAACCGATGACCTACGCATTACGAGATAGTACGGCGATTGACGGCGGGCGATGGCTGGGGTTGTTTGAGGCTGGCCCTCTGCCCTAGTTCCCGTGGCTGGCAACGGCTAGCGACGGTTGGTGTTGGACGAACGGGGGCACGTCGGGGGCAGACGGTTAAGCCCGGCTTAACCGTCTGCCGCCCGTACGGCCTCTCGAACAGTCTCCGCTAACCGTCGGTTCGTGTCTGCGGACGGTCAATCGACGTCGCTACGGATGAGGCGCACGCCGGTCGCAAGCAGCCACACGGGCCAGGCGAAGAAGCCGGGCAGTCCCACGAACAGGAGCGCCGAGCCGTCCGCGATCGCGAGGTTGCCGAGCCCCGCGGCGAGCAGCAGGCCTCCCCCGGCCACGCCGAGCAGACGCTGCCAAGCCGGAGTCAGCCCGCTCGTATGCGCCGCGAGGGCCGCGCCGATGAAGGTGGTGCCGAGCGCCGGCAGCGCCAGCGCGAACGCTGCTGCATGCAGCTGCCAGACGAGCTCGAACGCGGGTGTCGGCTCGGCGAGCTCGCCGGCGGACAGCACGACTCCGATCCACAGAACGCTGTAGAGCGCGAAGACCGCCGAGAGAGTCGCGCCCGCGGCCACTGCGAGGCGCGACCAGTCTGCGCCCGCACCCCCGCGACGGCCGACGAGCCCGTGGAGACCGGTCACGAACAAGAGCAGCAGCGGCAGGTGCAGCGCCTCCTGGCCGACCGCGATCGCGACCGTGACCCGGTTCTGCGCGTGCCAGGCGAGTACCTCCTCGATCGGGTCCCCGTAGGCGGGAGGTCCGGTCACGGCAAACATCGCGTTCTGGATCGCCATCGACGCTGCGAGCGCGATCGCCGTCGCGCCGACGAGCCGGCCTCGAACGAACCCACTGCGGGCTAGCGGGGTGGCGGTGTTCTGCGGTGATCTCATCTCTTACTCCTTCGTTTCAGTCGGATGGCGGGTTGTCGAGCAGGTTCGGGGTGTTCGTTGGGATGGTCATCGGTTCTTCCTTCGAGAGGAGCGGTCCGTCCGCCGGGAGTGGCGGCAGGTCTGGGCGTGCACTGACCTCGCTGACCCGGGAGGCCTTAATGTTGTGGGTGGCGGCCATGGTCCGCAGGTGTGAGCGGGCGCTGCGGCCGGGGTGCACGGCACTTGCCTCCAGCAGGGCGCCGACCTCGCGTAGCGGGGCACGGTGCTGCCGGTAGGGCTTGCCGTTGACGGTGACGGTGCCCGACGTCGGCCGGTCCAGTCCCACGATCATGCGCATGGTCGTGGACTTGCCGGCGCCGTTCGGGCCGAGGAACCCGGTGACGGTCCCGGGCGCGATCGTGAAGCTGAGGGAGTGCACGGCGGTGGTGTCGCCGTAGCGCTTGGTGAGCTCGTGCGCCTCGATCATGACCGGAACCGTTCTGGGGGATGGGGTGGGACGGAGTGCTCAACAGCGAAGGCTGAGGCAGGTGACCGTGCCCGCGGGTGGGGCGAGCGAAGGATGGTCGGGCGGGGGGCGCGCAGTCAGGCCTGCTGCGGCGTGCGGTGTGGCTCGCTGTCGAGGCTGGCTGCCGGGGTCGCCGGTGATGCGGTGCGGCGTGGCCAGGTCCAGGCGTACCGCAGGATGACGGCGAGAAGGATCAGTTCCAGCACGAGGCCGAGGACGAAAGGAGGTCCGGTGTAGAAGTACGTCCAGGACTCGCCCACCACGTTGAATGCCGTGTAGGGGACCTGTACCGAAGCCACGATGAGGTTCGTGGTGCGGTTCGCCCGGGCGGGCAGCGTCATCGACAGCACGACCATGAAGATCGGGATCGCCATGAGCGCGAGGAAGGTGGTCAACAGCGTCTGGCTGACGTCGAACTCGAAGACCTTGCCGGCGAGGATGTCAACGATGACGCCGGGCTTGAAGAAGGCGATAATGTCCACGTAGGCGCACAGGAACATGAAGCTGGTCCATGCTGCTGCAAGTTTGGCCTGCACTGGGATGCGCAAGTCTTCCAGCGCCCTGTGGGATCGTTTCTCTAGTGCGGTGTGGGATTGAGGCGTTCTCATCAGATTGCTCCTTGCCTTGATTGGGTGGTGCTTCCACCTTCACGGATGCCGGCGGCGGGCACATCAGCCCGGGAGCCAGACTCGACCTGGCCGTTGGCACAGCCGTGCTCTTGTACTTTCGGCCGATACCCCGAGCACGCGGGCTGCCTAGGCTGATCAGATGGCCACCAACGCACTCCGCGCGCTGTGGGCCGAACCTCGACCCACGAATGCCCCGGACCGGGGGCCGTGGGACTGGGCCTTGGTCGCAGCACTGGTCGGCTGGTCCGTGGTGGAAGTGGTGCTTCGCCAGAACCTGGTGCTTCACCAGGACCTGGCGCCGGGCCCGCTGCTGCTACTCACGACGGTCGCGGTCCTGGGCCCCCTGCTGTGGCGACGCACGCACCCGTTCGTCGCGGTTGTGGTCTCCTTCGGCACGTTGACGATCGTCGACATCGTCAGAATCCTCACCGGGTCGCACGGCGCCCTGCTGGACAGCATCTCCGCGGCGCTGATTCTGGCCTACGCCCTGTTCCGGTGGGGCTCCGGTCGGGAAGCCGCAAGCGGCCTCGGCGTCATCCTGGTCTGGCTGCCGATCACCCACGTTGCCGACCACATGAGCCTGTGGGCGAGGGTCGCAGGGTACGGGTTCTTCCTGTTCGCCGCCGCGCTCGGCGCCGCGATCCGCTATCGCACGAGGATCCGCATCCGCGACATCGACCAGGCCAAGGCCCGCGAACGCGAACAGCTGGCTCGTGAACTCCACGACACCGTCGCCCACCACGTGTCGGGCATCGCCATCCAGGCCCAAGCAGGACGTGCCATCGCAGCCTCGCAGGTGTGAGCGGGCGCTGCGGCCGGGGTGCACGGCACTGGCGTCGAGCAGGGCGCCGACCTCGCGTAGCGGGGCACGGTGTTGCCGGTAGGGCTTGCCGTTGACGGTGACGGTGCCCGACGTCGGCCGGTCCAGTCCCATGATCATGCGCATGGTCGTGGACTTGCCGGCGCCGTTCGGGCCGAGGAACCCGGTGACGGTCCCGGGCGCGATCGTGAAGCTGAGGGAGTGCACGGCGGTGGTGTCGCCGTAGCGCTTGGTGAGCTCGTGCGCC
>CAWILN010000015.1:0-64412 GCA_963836855.1 uncultured Actinomycetota bacterium
ACGGCACCTCCATCGACGACCTCGCCCAGTCCCTTGATATCGAACACATCGCCGAGCATCTCTACACCAAAGGCCAGCCAGATCCGGATCTGATCATCGGACATCTGGTGAGCAGCGGTTGTCGGGGTTCTTGATGTGGCAGTCCGCACATAGCGAGTTCTACTTCTGCGAGGCGCTGTGGCCCGACTTCCGGAAGGTGGACTTCATCCGCGCACTGCGCTCGTACGGGCAGCGGGAGCGCCGCTTCGGTGTCTAACGCCGATTTGTCAGAATCTCAGCCGCCTATACCCCGGACGCCCCGTAGCCGCCCCCGCCTGGCGTAATGATCGTGACCACGTCATCGGTGGCTAACGACAGGCTCACCTTGGCCGGCAGTGGCTCGCCGTTGAGCTGGTTGTGCCCGCACGCGCCGGGGCCGCCACCGTCGCGCCCGGTCGGCCGGTGTCGCCGCCGGTCGGTCAGCAGGGACAGGCTGGCCGGTTCCAGGACCCGGATCGCGCGTACGATCCCGTCCCCGCCGGGGAAGCGGCCGGCGCCACCGCTGCCGTAGGCCAGCTCGAAGCGCTCGACCCGCATCGGGTACTCCTGCTCGAACGCCTCCACCGGCGTGTTCAGCGTGTTCGACATCCCCACGTGCACGCCGGACGCGCCCGGGTGCCCGTCGCCGGCGCCCTGGCCGCCACCGATGGTCTCGTAGTACGTCCAGCCCCGACCACCGATGTTGACGTTGTTCATAGTGCCCTGCCCGGCGGCCGGCACGTCGGTCATCCGGGCGAACGCCTCGAGGACTGTGTCGGCAAGCCGCTGGCTGGTCTCTACGTTGCCGGCCACCACCGCCGAAGGGCGGCGGGCGTTCACCAGGCTGCCCACCGGGGCGATGATCTCCAGCGGCTCATACGTGCCGGAGTTGGCCGGGATGTCGTCGGGCAAAAGCACCCGCAGTGCGAAGAAACACGCCGAGCGGGTCACCGAGAGCGGGCAGTTGACATTGCCGCCGACCGCGCCGGCGGTGCCGGAGAAGTCCACCACGATCCGATCCCCGGCCACCCGCACGGCGACCCGGATCGGGATGTCGTCGTCGGTCACCCCGTCGCCCTCGATCTGGCTGGAAGCCACGTACTGGCCGTCGGGCAGCTTGCGCACCACCTCCCGGGTACGCCGCTGGGCGTACGCCAGAACCTCGTCGAACGCAGCAAAGACGGTAGCGTCGCCCCACCGGGCTATCAGGTCGGCGAGCCGGTCTTGGGCCAGCCGGTTCGCCGCGATCTGGGCCCGGAAGTCGCCCCGCCGCAGGCGCGGCGTGCGCGTGTTGGCCAGGATCAGCTCCAGCACGTCCGGAACGTAGTCGCCGGCACGCACGAGTCGTACCGGCGGGATGACCAGACCCTCCGACCAGATGTCGCGAGAGCCGGCCGGCATCGACCCCGGCTGCATCCCGCCGACGTCCGAGTGGTGTGCCCGGGTGACCGCGTAACCCCAGGTCTGCTCGTCGGTGCCCAGCCGGGACACCATCGTGATGTCGGGCAGGTGGTTGCCGCCGGAGAACGGGTCGTTGAGCACGAAGACGTCGCCGGGCCCCGGCTCGCGCTCCATGACCGCGGCCACCGCCTCGGGCATCGCTCCCAGGTGCACCGGAATGTGCTCGGCCTGGGCCACCATCCGGCCACGCGCGTCGAACAGCGCGGCCGAACAGTCTCGGCGCTCCTTGATGTTCGAGGAGTACGCGCTGCGCACCAGCGCCGTGCCCATCTCCTCGGCGACCCCGGACAGCGCGCTGGTCAGCACGGACAGCGTGATCGGGTCTAGGCGCCTCCCTCCGGCGCTGGTGCGGCCCGCCGGCCGGCCCGCGGTCACCCCGGGCTCCCCTCGTACCGGGTGAGCAGCAGCGTGCCGACACCGTCGACAGTGCCGATCCAGCCGGGGCGCAGCACGCATGTGGACTCGGCGAACTCCACCACCGCGGGTCCGCGCACCGTGCTGCCCGCACCGAGGGAGTCCCGCTGGTACACCGCCAACTCCCGCCACTCGCCGTCGAAGCTGGCCTGGCGGGTAGCGGGATCGGCCGCCGCCGGGGCCGGATCGTCCCGTAGCACCGGCCGGGACCCGGGCCGGGTGGCCACCAGACGCAGATTCACCAGCTCTACCGGCTCGTCGTCCATCCGGTAGCCGTACCGGCGTTCGTGCTCGCGGTGGAAGCGTCGCGCCAGCGCCGCCAGGTCCGGCGCCGCGCCGCCGGCCGTACGTGATCCACCGACCGGCTCGGCGCCGGCGTCGGTGCCGCGCTGGTGGTCCAGGCCGGGAGCGTCGATGGCGACCGTCAGCTCGAACGACTGACCGTGGTAACGAAGGTCGGCCAGCCGCGTGGCCTCGGGCGCGGCCGCCCCCGGGCCGAGCATGGCGGCCGCCTGCCGGGCCAGCTCGGCGTAGCGCCGCGCCAGAACCGCCGGATCGGCCGTCGACAGGTCGGCTAGGAACGGCACCACCTCGTCGCGCCGAGCGTCTGAGATGGCTAGGCCGAGCGCGCTGAGGACGCCGCCGGCCCGTGGGACCAGGACCCGCTGCATGCCCAGCTCCTCGGCGAGTGCGCAGGCGTGCATGCCGCCCGCTCCGCCGAAGGCGACTAGGGTGAACTCCCGCGGGTCTAGGCCGCGCTGGACGCTGATCACCCGCAGGGCGCGGGTCATCTCCGCCTCGGCCACCCGGATCACCCCGAGCGCGGTGCGGTGCGCGTCGAGCCCGATGCGGTCACCGACCCGCAGGAGAGCTGCGCGCGCGCCCGCGCGGTCCAGCCGTACCTCGCCGCCCAGCTCGACTCCGTCGGCCAGATACCCCAGGTACAGGTCGGCGTCGGTGACGGTGGGCTGGTCACCGCCCCGGCCGTACGCGGCGGGTCCGGGCTCGGCGCCGGCGGAGTGCGGTCCCACTCGCAGGGCTCCGCCCGAGTCGACCCAGGCGATCGAGCCGCCGCCGGCGCTGACGGTGTGTACGTCCACCATCGGCAGCTTCACCGGTACCCCGGCAATCACGGACTCGGTGGTGGTCTGCACCTGCCCGCCGCGGACCGGGGCGACGTCGGTGGACGTCCCGCCCATGTCGAAGGTGAGCAGATCGGCCTCGCCGGACAGGCCGGCCACCCAGGCGGCGCCGACAACTCCGCCGGCCGGTCCGGACAGTAGGCAGCCGGCGGCGTGCGAGGCGGCGAACCCGATCTCGGCGACGCCGCCGGAGGACTGCATGACCACCGGCGCCGGTAGCCCGTGCCCCTCCACCTGGGTGCTGAGGCTGTGCAGGTACCGCGACAGCCGCGGGGTCAGGTACGCGTCGCAAACCGTCGTCGAGCACCGCTCGTACTCGCGGAACTCGGGCAGCACCTCGCAGGAGAGCGACACGTGCACCCCCGGCAGCGCTGCCCGCAGCGCGTCTCCGACCCGCCGCTCATGGTCGGGGTACAGGAAACCGAAGATCAAGCAGACCGCTACCGCCTCGACACCGGCCTCCCGGCACCGGCGCACGGCGGCGTGCACCGACTCCTCGTCCAACGGCGTGATGACGCCGCGCGGGCCCGTTCGTTCCCGCACGGTGAACCGCAAGTCCCGGGGGACCAGCGCGGCCGGGCGATCGCGGGTCAAGTCATATAGTGCCGGCCGGTTCTGCCGGCCGATCTCGATTACGTCCCGGAAGCCCTCCGTGGTCACCAAGGCGGTGCGGGCCCCGCGTCGTTCCAGCAACGCGTTAGTGGCCACGGTGGAGCCGTGGGCGAAAACGCCGACGCTGTCCGCGTCCATGTCGGCGGCGGTGACGGCCCGGAGCACGCCCCGCGCCTGGTCGGCGGGAGTCGACGGCGTCTTCGCGGTCACCAGGGTGCCGTCGACTAGCGCGACGAGGTCGGTGAATGTCCCCCCGACATCTACGCCCAGCCTGGCCCGCTCCATGATCCACCTCCCGCCGAAAGGTATTCCACCACGGCCATCACTGGCGCGGCCGCTCGACCAGGTGCGGCGCCGCGACCCCTTTGGTACACCCCCTGGCAACCGCCGGCTGATCAGCGGCACGGCTGGCAGGTCGCTCCGGCGGCGTGGTGACCGCCGGCGCAGTCAAGCGCTCTGCCTGAATGATTGCCCAGAAGTAGGTTGCCAACACGTGAAAATTGCGGCGTGGCTCTCGCCTTCGACCCACCTGCCGACGTACGGTCAAGATGCGGAACGCAATACGCGATCCGCCTGGGAGGCGATGCATGCACCGTCACTCGACGCGGGGCGAACCGGCACACTTGAGTGCTGGTCATCCATCCCGGCCAAACACGTAACAGTGGGGCCGGGCGCGGATCGCGTACGGCCCCTGAGAAGGGCAGTTCCTGTGTCTTCTTCATCAAGCCGTCGCACCTACGTCATCGACACCTCCGTCTTGCTAAGCGATCCGCACGCAATGCGGCGTTTCGACGAGCACGATGTCGTGCTTCCTGTTGTGGTGATCAGCGAGCTCGAGGGCAAGCGTCACCACAGCGAGCTGGGCTACTTCGCACGCACAGCCCTGCGCCACCTCGACGACCTCCGGACAATTCACGGCCGCCTGGATGCCCCCGTACCGGTGAACAATTTCGGTGGCACTATTCGCGTCGAGCTGAACCACACTGATCCAGCGGCGCTGCCGGACGGCTTCAGGCTCGGCGACAACGACTCACGCATTCTGGCGGTGGCTTTGAACCTCGCGGCCGAGGGGTGCGCAGTCACGTTGGTTTCCAAGGACCTGCCCATGAGGGTCAAGGCGTCAGCCGTCGGTCTCAAGGCTGAGGAGTACCGGGCTGAGCTAGCTGTCGAAACCGAGTGGACCGGGATGAGCGAGATCGAGGTCGGCGGCGGTGATATCGACCGCCTCTATGAGCAGGGCATCCTTGAGCTGGACGAGGCGCGAGACCTGCCCTGCCACACAGGGGTCGTCCTGCTCAGCGGTCGCGCATCGGCTCTCGGCCGCGTTATTCCGAGCAAGGATGTCAAGCTGATCAAAGCTGACCGAGATGTCTTCGGAATTCATGGCCGCTCGGCGGAGCAACGAGTCGCTTTGGATCTGTTGCTGGATCAGTCGATCGGCATCATTTCTCTCGGCGGCCGCGCCGGTACCGGCAAGTCGGCTCTCGCGTTGTGCGCGGGACTCGAGGCCGTCTTAGAACGTCAGCAGTACTCCAAGGTTGTCGTCTTCCGCCCGCTGTACGCGGTTGGTGGCCAAGAGCTCGGCTACCTGCCGGGTACCGAGGGGGAGAAAATGGCGCCCTGGGCGCAGGCCGTCTTCGACACCCTGGGCGCGCTCACGACGAAGGTGGTCATAGAAGAGGTGTTGGCACGTGGGTTGCTCGAGGTGCTACCCCTCACCCATATTCGGGGCCGTTCCCTGCATGACGCGTTCGTCATTGTCGACGAGGCGCAGTCCTTGGAACGAAATGTGCTGCTCACCGTACTCAGCCGAATCGGGCAGGGCTCCCGCGTCGTGCTCACCCACGACGTGGCGCAGCGCGATAATCTGCGGGTCGGCAGGCACGACGGTGTCGTCGCTGTCGTAGAGAAGTTGAAGGGTCACCCACTCTTTGCCCACGTCACGCTGAACCGTTCGGAGCGCTCGCCGATAGCAGCCCTCGTGACCGAGATGTTAGAAGATGTCGCGGTCTGATTGCTCCGGACCGGGATTAAATATACGAAAAGTCTCAGAATGATTTCATTTGGGTAACGACATATGGCATCGTATGCGCTGTGCGTCGACTCGCTCAGCATGCCATAGTCGGGGTTGGCTTCTCAGCGTTTGTCACAACAGCAGCCGTCGCTGGACTGACCAGCCCCGCTGAAGTAACCTCCGCCATTGCGGTACCTGCCCCCATCCTTGAGATCTCGGCGCCAGCGGCTGCCTCAGCCGGTGACGAGCTCGCCGCCGAACGTGCCGCCGCCAAGACACGTGTCAATCGGGAGCTTGCGAGAGCGCAGATGGTTGCTGTTAAACAGGCAGCCCAGCGAGACAAGTCCTTGGGCAAGCAGACCCAGGCGATCGCAGCCAAGCACGCCAAGATCAAAGCCGAGATAGCGGCCGCCGCGAAGAAGGCGGCTGAGGAGAAGGCCGCTCGCGCGCGAGCCCTTGCCAATCGCGGTTACGAGCCGGGGGTCACTGATCCCCAAGAGATAGCCCGGCAGATCTTGAGGAACAAGTTTGGTTACAGCTCCAGCCAGTTCAGCTGCTTCAACAACATCATCATGCGAGAGAGCAAGTGGGACATAAACGCCACCAACCCGAGCTCCGGGGCGTACGGCATCCCTCAGGCTTTGCCCGGCTCGAAGATGGCCAGCGAAGGCAGTGACTGGCGGACCAATCCTGCAACCCAGATCATCTGGGGCATCAAGTACATGAAGGACCGGTACGGCAGCCCGTGTGGCGCCTGGGGGTTCAAGTCATCGCACGGTTGGTACTGAGGCTTCCCTGAGCCTTGATACCGCACATGTGCACTTCGACAAGCTCAGTGCGCATGCAACAGCTCAGCCGGTGCGCACCAGTCCGGCTAGATGTGCCCTGAGCCTGTCGAAGGGCACAATTACGCTTCGACAGATATTCCCGCTCAGACCGGCCGTCGGGTCATAGCCAGAACGTCGAGAGCCGTATCCAACTGCTCCTCAGTGAGATCGCCGTTGTCGACATAGCCGTTCTCGATCACCACTTCACGGATGGTCTTCCCTTCCTTGAGGGCCCGCTTGGCAACCGCAGCGGCGTTCTCGTAGCCGATGTAGCGGTTCAGCGGCGTAACGATCGACGGCGAAGACTCGGCGAGTGTTCTGCAGTGCTCCACGTTTGCCTGGATGCCTGCCACGCATCGATCGGCGAGTAGTCGGCTCACGTTGGCTAACAGCTGGATCGACTCCAGCAGGTTGCGCGCGATGACCGGAAGCATCACGTTGAGCTCGAAGTGGCCGCTCGTGCCCGCAAACGTGACGGCGCCATCGTTGCCGATCACCTGCGCACAGACCATGAGTGTCGCCTCGCAGATCACCGGATTGACCTTGCCCGGCATGATCGAGGACCCCGGCTGCAGGTCGGGTAGCAAGATCTCCCCGAGCCCCGCGCGAGGGCCTGAGCCCATCCAGCGCAGGTCGTTGGCGATCTTGTAGAGGCTGACCGCGATTGTCCGCAATACGCCTGAGGCCTCGACCAGCGCGTCCTGTGCGCCCTGCGCCTCGAAATGATTGCGCGCCTCGGTCAACGGCAGATCTGTCTTGTCCGCGATCATGGTGATCACAGATTCGGCGAAGCCTGCCGGGGTGTTGATTCCGGTGCCAACCGCCGTTCCGCCAAGTGGTAGCTCGGCGACTCTCGGTAAGGCTGAATCCACCCGCTCCATGCCATAACGAACTTGAGCGGCGTACCCGCCAAACTCCTGGCCGAGGGTAACCGGAGTGGCGTCCATCAAGTGGGTACGACCACATTTGACCACTTCGGCGAACTCTTCGGCTTTCTGGTTGAGCGCTGCTTCCAGATGACCCAACGCCGGCAGCAGGGTATAGACCAGGTGATAGGTCGCCGCGATGTGAATAGCGCTGGGAAAGACGTCGTTGCTCGACTGTGACGCATTGACGTGATCATTCGGGTGGACAGCAGCGCCCAGCTGTGCGGTAGAAAGGGATGCGATCACCTCGTTGGCGTTCATGTTGCTGGAGGTGCCTGACCCGGTCTGGAAGACGTCGAGCGGAAACTCACCATCATGCTGATTGGCTGCAATCTCGCTCGCGGCCTTCGCGATCGCATCGGCGTACTCCTCGCTCAACACGCCGAGCTTGGCATTGGTCTTGGCGGCTGCCTCCTTGACCAACCCGAGGGCAGCGATCAATTCCGAGTTGATCGGAATGCCGGAGATCGGAAAGTTCTCAACGGCGCGCTGAGTCTGAGCCTTCCACAGAGCTTTGGCTGGGACCTTCACCTCGCCCATCGTGTCGCGCTCGATGCGATGCTCGGCCGTATCAGTTGTCTGTGTCATGGGCACATTCTTGCCCAAGCGTCCTGCTGCCTGGACACGGTATAGATCGCGTACCTAAAAGCTCGCTGGCCGCGTAGGACTTCAACGACATGCTCGCGTGCGCTGGGTGCGATTCGTTCCAGAACAGCGCGCAAGCGTGGGGCAGGCTGCTGGCACCAGATTGCCAACGTGCCAGCGTCGGTGAGCAGGTCGTACGCGGCCCGGACGCTGGCTTCGGTGTAGAGCGTGCTGTTCTGACTGTGGATCAAGAAGTCGGGTCCGTTGTCCACGTCGAGCACGATGGCATCCCAGGGGCCGGATAACCCTTCGGACAATCCGGCCAGGACGAGTCGGATGTCCGCGGCATGGAGCCGAATTCGCGGATCGGCCGCGGCTGCCGCCAGCGTGGCAGTGAGTCCCTGGTACGCCCAGTCGATCAGGCAGTGCTCGATCTCCACCACATCGATCACATCGACGTGCCTGCAGGAGATCGCCGCCACGGTATAGCCCAGGCCCAAGCCACCGACCAGCACGCGCCCGGCATGATCGCTCGGCATTGCGAGTTCGCCAAGGAGGCTTTCGGTGGATGTCTCGCTGCTGTCCATCGCGAACGCGCCGTTGATGATCAATTCCTCGACCGGGTGCCCATCGCACGATCGGCGTCGTAAGACGATTTCGCCGCGCGGGCCGTCGTGCCGGGCAATCGTCTGGATTGTCTCCATCAGTGACCAAGTGTCGCCCAGCGCCGCGGGTCGGACTTTGCCCGGTCTGTGAAGATAGGGACGTGGCGCGCACCGCGAGACAGGCGACACCGGGCGACCTGATCCGTTCGCTCGCTGTGATCCTGATCCCGCTTGTCGTGATCACGATCATCTTCACCAATACGCCGGATGACCATCCTGTCAAGGAGGTCGACTGGAGACCTGTCCTGGCCATGGCGCAGAAGGACGCTCCTTTCGACGTCCTTGCGCCCACTAACCTTCCCGAGGGCTGGCGGGCCACGCGTGTGACCTGGGTCCCAGAGGGAGAGCCATATCTCAACGGCGAGGCGTCGCCCCGCAACCTATGGCAGATCGGTTTCCTGAGCCCAGATGATGTCTTCATCGATCTCAATCAGGGCGACGCGCGGCCTGAAGAGCTGATCGATCAGCAGTCCCAAGCAGGTACGCCTGATGGACGAAGCATTGTCGCGGGTCAGACCTGGGAGCGGTTGGTCAGCTCCGATGGACGCACCAGGTCCCTGGTGCTCCGCGGCTCCGATTCCACCACCATCGTGTCCGCAAATCTGCCCTATGAGGCGTTGGAGACGTACGTCTCCACCTTGTCCGCCGGTTGAGGTCGTCTCAGGCCTCCTCGGCGGCTGCCTGGTCCCTCGTTCGAGCGGCTTCGATCTTTGCCTTGGCGCCATCAAGCCACTGCTGGCAGATGGCCGCCAGCTGTTCGCCACGCTCCCACAGCGCGAGCGACTCCTCGAGTGAGGCACTGCCGGACTCCAATCGCTGGACGATGATGACGAGCTCGTCTCGCGCCTGTTCGTAGCTGAGTGAGTCCGGTTTGGCTGCTGAATCGGTCATGCGTCTCCTCGCGGTTTCAGCAGAAGCACCTTGACCCTCAACTGTCCGTCCGTAAGTTGCGCGTCAAGATCGTCTCCGGCGCTGACCTGATGGACCGAGCGGACCGCGGCGCCGCTCGGGTCAAGCAGGATGGAATAGCCGCGTTCCAAGGTGGCCTGCGGCGACATCGCGCGCACCCGGGCCAAGTGGTGGCCGATCAGGGCAGATTCACGTTCGATCGTTGATCCAATGGCCCGATTCGCGCGATGTCGGAGCTCGGACAGCTGCTCGTACCGGCGCCCGAATGTCGCGGTCGGATCCATGAGCACCGGCCGGGAGCGCAATGCGTCGAGAAGCTCCTGCTGTCGGCCGACCAGCCCGAACATCGCCTGAATCATCCGCTGCCGAGCCTGATGCACCCGGACCCTTTCGTCGGCGACATCGGGCACTATCCGCTTTGCTGCATCGGTTGGTGTCGAGGCGCGGTAGTCCGCGACCAGGTCGAGGATCGGACTGTCTGACTCGTGCCCGATGGCGCTCACGATCGGCGTGTGACAAGCGGCTACGGCGCGAATCAAGCCCTCGTCCGAGAAGGGGAGAAGGTCCTCGACCGACCCGCCGCCACGGGCAACGACGATGACCTCGACTTCCGGCCGTCGGTCCAGATACTGCACCGCGGCGATGAGCTGCTCGCAGGCCTGCGGTCCCTGGACAAGGGCGTACCGAGTGACAATCCGTACCGCCGGCCAGCGCCGCCGGGCGTTTTCCATGACGTCGCGCTCTGCAGCGCTGCCCTCTCCGGTCACGAGCCCAACAGCCCTCGGCAGGAACGGCAGCGACTTCTTCAGCGAGCGGTCGAAGAGTCCCTCGGCCTGGAGCAGGCGCTTGGTCTGCTCGAGCCGGGCGAGCAACTGTCCTTCACCAATCGGAGTGATGGCGTCGCAGGAGAAGATGAATCGACCGGAACTCTCATAGAACGTGGGCTTGATCCGGGCTACGACAGTCGCGCCCTCGGTCAAGGGTCCCGCCGCGTCGAGGGTGATCGGTGAGGCGGTTACCGACACCGAAACCTCGGCGAGCTTGTCGCGAAGAGTCAGAAAGATCGTTCGCGTGCCTGAGCGGCGGTTGATCTCAATCAACTGAGCCTCGACCCAGACCGCGCCTAGCCTCTCTATCCAGCCGCGCACCGCGCGTGCGATGACCCGCAATGGCTGCGGGTGCTCGGGTGATGATTCCAGGCCCACGCCGCGAGCGTAGTACCGCCGCCGTGGCATCTGCTGGTCGAAACCCGTGGCCGGCTGCACCACCTACACTGACCGGGTGACCGAGACGGCCCAGGCAACTACATCGAGCCGCCCAAAGCAGGTCGTGCTCGCAGCCCCCCGGGGATATTGCGCAGGTGTGGATCGTGCGGTGATTACCGTCGAGAAAGCGCTGGAGACCTACGGGCCACCGATCTATGTCCGCAAGCAGATCGTCCACAACCGACATGTGGTGGAGAACTTGGAGGAAAGGGGCGCCATCTTCGTCGAGGAGCTCGAGGAGGTTCCGGAAGGCTCGACAGTGGTGTTTTCTGCGCATGGTGTGTCTCCGGCAGTTCAGCGGGAGGCCAAAGCGCGCGGGCTCAAGGCCATTGATGCGACCTGTCCGCTGGTCACCAAGGTGCACCACGAGGCGAAGAGGTTCGCCAAAGACGATCTTGAGATCTTGTTGATAGGGCACGCTGGGCACGAGGAAGTCGAGGGCACCACCGGTGAGGCCCCCGCGCACATCTCGCTGGTGCAATCGCCTGGTGATGTCGATCAGCTCGAGGTTCGTGATCCGTCACGACTTGCCTGGCTCAGCCAGACCACGCTGAGCGTTGACGAAACCTTGGAGACGGTGAATCGGCTCCGAGAGCGGTTTCCGCTCTTGCAGGATCCGCCGAGCGACGACATCTGTTACGCCACGCAGAACCGGCAACTCGCGATCAAACAGATTGCCGCTCACAGCGACCTCGTCATCGTTGTTGGCTCGGCAAACTCCTCCAACTCGGTACGCCTGGTGGAGGTGGCCCTTGAAGCCGGGGCCAAGTCAGCCCATCGGATCGACAATGCAAGCGAGATCGATCCCGCATGGTTGGCGGGTGTGGACTCGGTCGGGGTGACGAGTGGAGCCTCCGTCCCAGACGACCTAGTGCAGGGAGTATTGGATCATTTGGTCGACCAGGGTTTCCCCGTCGCCCGCGAGGAGCGGCTCACCGAAGAGTCGCTCGTCTTCGCTCTGCCGCCGGAGCTCCGTAAAGACCTCCGTAAGAATGCCATCAACGACTGAATACTCGCGCTGTCCCTGAAAACGCATCACGGTTGACTCGCGCACGCCCGCAGAAGCCGAAATCGGAGCACTGTGATGCAAATTCAGGGGTCCGAGCCCGGCCATGACTAGACCTGCTCGCGCATCGCGCGCTTTGAATACGCCGCCGTCGTCGTTCGGAGAGGAACGACGCCTCCGCTCCCTCCTCCTCCGTGCGGCGGGCGCACGATCCCGACGCTCGCATGCTTCAGGACGACTGCGCGGCCTGATTCGGCTGACCAGGCGAACTCTCCTCGATCAACTCGGTCAAGTCCGGATCAGGTCTAAACAGCTCAGCCGCCTCTGGCATCGACGAGCGGTGTCGGCTAGTCCGACCAACCATCGGTTCGACCTGAACTGCGTCATCGACCAGTTCGGCGGCTTGGATCTGCCGTACCGGTTCGCTGATCTGAGTCGGTCCGGGCAGCTCTTTCTCGCTGACCTTCAGGTCG
The DNA here is from genome assembly GCA_963836855.1 of uncultured Actinomycetota bacterium. Classification (GTDB taxonomy): domain Bacteria; phylum Actinomycetota; class Actinomycetes; order Propionibacteriales; family Propionibacteriaceae; genus Microlunatus. The sequence goes on from CAWILN010000015.1 coordinate 12,318, forward strand.
CGGAACTTACGCGCGCGTACCAGCACGGTGCCTTCCACCGTGGCGATCGTCTCGTTGTAGGCGTTGACCGAGCTACGCAGCGCCCGACCTAGCTTGTCGAAGCGATTCCCCATCAACCCGAGCTTCTCGTGCAGTTCGCGACCGAGTCGGAACACTTCGGCCGCACTCTCCGCAAGAGCCGCCTCCTTCCAGCCGTACGCCACCGCACGCAGCATTCCGATCAACGTTGTCGGCGTGGCCAAAACGACGTCCCGCGCCGCCGCGTAGTCGTAGAGGTCTGGGATCTGATCAAGAGCGGTGGCGAAGAACATCTCGTTCGGCAGGAAGAGCACGACGAACTCCGGCGTCTCCGCGGCTTTCCAGTACTGCTTGGAGGAGAGCTGATCGATATGTGTCCGGACGTTTCGTGCGTAGCGAGTCAGGGCTTCCGCCTTGGCCTTTGGGTCGTCGCTCTCAGCGGCTTCCAGGAAAGCGTTGAGCGGGACCTTGGCATCCACGAAAAGGTGCTTGCCCCCGGACAGGTTGACCCGCATGTCTGGTCGCAACACGCGATCATCGGCCTTGGTGGTGTACTGCAGATCGAAATCGCAGCGTTCGATCATGCCTGCCAGCTCGGCGACCCGCTTGAGCTGTGTCTCTCCCCACGAGCCGCGGATCTGAGGCTTGCGCAATGCGGTCACCAACGCAGCGGTCTCGCGGCGTAGGGTTTCGCCGGTCTGCTGGACATAGCGCACCTGAGTGCGCAGCTCAGCTGAGATCGCAACGCGCTCTTTCTCCACCTCGGTGAGCCGAGCATTGAACTTGTCGAGGCTTTCGCGGACCGGGGTCATCAGCTGCTCGGTCGCCTTGAGTCGAGCCTCTGCCTGGGCATCGGCGGTCTGTCCATGGCGGTCAAGCGTCTCGGCCGACAGCACCCGGAACTGGTTGATCATCGACTCCCGGTCCGCTGCAATCTCCCTGACTCGGTCCAGCGCCGCGTCGCGCTGTGCGATTGCTCGGGCGACATCGGCCGACACTTCCGCCGCCCTGGCTTGTGCAGCGGCTGCCTCGGTGCGCGCCTCCGCTGCATCGCTGCGGGCCCGGGCCACTTCTGCTCGCGCCTGCGCGGCTTCCGCGCGTGCCGTCGCCGCGTCGCTCTGTGATTGCGCGATCAACATCTGAGCGTGCGCCGTGTCGGACTGCTGACGGGCACGTGCGATAACCCAGCCGACGATGCTCCCGAGCGGAAGTCCCACCACCAGGCCACAGATCAGCGCAGTGACCGTGACACCATCCATGAATGAGATCTTGCCGGGGCGGGACGACAAAACGTCGGAGGCGGCTCCGCGAACCACCGCATCCGCGTGCAGATCTGCGGGTAAGCGGTTGTCACTTAGGTTGGAACCATGTCCTCCGAGCTTGATCATGTTGTTGACTTGGCCGCCTTTGTGGAGGCGTCGCCCTCCTCTTACCATGCGGCCGCCGAAGGTGCCCGCCGGCTGGCTGCAGTGGGCTTTGCCGTTCAGGAGGAGGCGGACGAGTGGAGTTCGGCACCTGGCGGTCACTACGTGTTACGTGACGGTGCGCTGATCGCGTGGCGGATCCCAGAAGGTTCACGACCATTCATGCCGGTCCGGATACTCGGCTCGCACACTGATGCGACGGGCTTCACGCTCAAGCCGCGGCCCGATCTGTCCGGCTATGGCTGGCAGCAGGTCGGCATCGAGATCTACGGCGCCCCGTTGCTCAACTCCTGGCTGGACCGCGAGCTCGGGCTGGCAGGCCGCCTGGTGCTGACCGACGGGGGCACCGAGCTGGTGCGCACCGATGCGATCATGCGGATACCTCAGCTGGCTATCCATCTTGATCGCAGCGTGAACGACGACGGCCTCAAGCTCGACAAGCAGCTGCACACCGCACCGGTCTGGAGTGTTGGCCATCCGGGGATTCATGTTCTTGATCACGTGGCAAATGCTGCTGGTTGCTCAGCCGCCGATATTGATGGCTACGACCTCAGGGTCTACGACACCGCACTCCCTGCGGTCTTCGGACCTCACCAGGAGTTTTTGGCCGCCGCACGACTGGACAACTTGAGCAGCATGCATGCGAGCGTCACTGCCTTGATCAACTCTGGCGAAAGCGATGTCATCCAGATGATCGCGGCTTTCGATCATGAGGAGCTGGGGAGCGCCTCTCGTAGCGGCGCCTCTGGCCCGCTGCTCGCCGATGTCCTAGCCCGCATCCTTGCCAGCCTGGGCGCAACGCTTGATCAGCGGCATCGATCTCTCGTTGCTTCGTTCTGCCTGTCAGCGGACACCGGTCACGCGATTCATCCGAACTATCCCGGGCGGCACGATCCCGCCAACCAGCCTCTGCTCAACGCGGGTCCGTTGCTCAAGATGAACGCGAACCAGCGCTACGCCACGGACGGTCGCGGAGCGGCGCTGTGGCGGCGCATCTGCCGCAAGTTGGCCGTCCCCACGCAGGAGTTCGTTTCCAACAATGCGATGCCATGCGGCTCGACGATTGGTCCACTGACAGCCACCAGGCTCGGCATCGCCACGATCGACGTGGGCATCCCCACGCTCTCCATGCACTCGGCCCGCGAACTGCTCGGCACCGATGACCCGCTCGCCCTGACTCGTGCGATGGAGGCCTTCCTCGCGGCCGATATCTGAGCTACCTCCTAGGCTTGTCGCCCGTGGCACTCACGATTGGCATCGTCGGGCTTCCAAATGCGGGGAAGTCAACTCTGTTCAACGCCCTCACCCGCAATGACGTACTGGCTGCCAGCTACCCGTTTGCCACGATCGATCCCAATATCGGAGTTGTCGGCGTACCGGACCCGCGGCTGGCAGTCCTCGCGGAGCTCTTCCATTCCGCCCGTACCGTGCCGGCAACGGTGAGCTTTGTCGACATAGCCGGAATCGTTCGGGGTGCCAGCAAGGGCGAGGGAATGGGAAACGCCTTTCTGTCCCACATCCGCGAGGCGGATGCGATCTGCCAGGTTACGCGAGTGTTCGACGACCCGGATGTGACTCACGTCGATGGTGCGGTCAATCCGGCCAGCGACATCGAGACCATCGAGACCGAGCTGATCTTGGCAGACCTGCAGACAGTGGAGAAGGTGCTGCCGCGACTGGAGAAGGAAGCCAAGATCAACAAGGACAAGCTCGCCCCACTCGCAGCCGTCAAGCAGGCCCAGGAGGTGCTGGACGGCGGTCGTACGATCTTCGCCGCTGGCTTGGACCGCGGACCGCTACGTGATCTTTTCCTGCTCACGGCAAAGCCGTTCCTCTATGTCTTCAACTGCGATTCCGACGAACTGGCCGACGAAACGCTCAAGCAGCGCCTGCGCGCTGTAGTCGCACCCGCCGAGGCCATTTTCCTTGATGCCAAGATCGAATCCGAGCTGGTCGAAATGGAGCCTGATGAGGCGCGGGAATTTCTCGCCGAGATGGGCGTTGCTCAGCCAGGTCTGGACGTTCTGGCACGCGTCGGCTTTGACACGCTCGGCCTGCAGACGTTTCTGACAGCAGGTCCCAAAGAGTCACGCGCCTGGACGATTCGGAAGGGTGCTACGGCCCCAGAGGCCGCGGGTGTCATCCATACCGATTTTCAGAAGGGCTTCATCAGGGCCGAGATCGTCTCCTTCGATGATCTTGTCTTGGCAGGATCGATGCAGAACGCCCGCGCCAAAGGCCAGGTGCGATTGGAGGGCAAGGACTACGTCATGACAGATGGTGATGTCGTCGAATTCCGCTTCGCACCAACGTCGGGCGGGACTAGGTGAATGACTGCGTGGGGCAGAGAAGACCGATAGCCTTCCCTGCCTGAGTTGTCACTTCGGCTCCTGATCTCATCAAGATGTCGATAGAGATTGACGCCGTTCAGAAGTGGTCGCGAATGTGCTGCTGGCGACCGCCGAAGAGGGCATCCCAATCGAGATCTTGGCTCCGGTCGCCTCCGCTTAGGTGCCCAGCCATCCGCAGGTTGGCGCAGGACTGAGTACCCGCGTAAAGAAGTGCTAAGCCATGCGGGGTGAACCTCCGGTCTCCACGATCAGCAGATGCGCACTTGGCCCGGCCCTCTGCGACAGTGAGCTCGTACCCACCATCGTTGTCCGCCAGAAAACTGCCCTCGACTGCAAAGGGGAGTGTCGCCGTCATACCCGACGGGTACGTTCGCCGATTCAATGACTCCGGCACGTCCAAGATCGTCAGCATGTACGGATAGGACTCGATCACCTTCCATTGGATGCTCGGCAGGAACAAGCGACCAAGATCATCTCCAGATGTGTCGATCTTGACCAACGCGGTGATGCTCGCGAAACTGCCGATCACCGAAAGCAGCGCCCGATAGGCGTCGGCGCTGGTTGCCAGTAGATCGGCGACCTTGATGCTCCCGCCTTCACCGAAGCCGTGCCCACGGCTCCAGGACACGAATCCGCAGATCGTGCCATCTGCCTCGACGGCTACGGTCACGCCTGTAAAGCTGCTGATGAAATCCTCGGCCGTAGCTGTAAATGACACGCCTTCTCGGCTGAGCGGGCCATTCTGCTGGCGCGCCCAGGAGTCGTAAACGCCTCTGATGCCGTCGAAATCCGCAGACGTTGCGCGTCGGGTTCGCATCGTTCCTGGTCGGACTACTGCCAATACAGTGCTTGGGACTTCCACCGTCACATACTCAGCGATCGCCTCGTAGCCGAACTTGCGGTAGATCCGCAGAGCCGACGGAAACAACGTCGAGATCAATGCCCCGCGTTGTTTCGCGTTCCGGAGGAGGCTGGCAAACAGCGGCGTGAGGATGCCTTGTCCGCGGTGTTCGGCCGCGACCGTGACACCGGCGACGCCGCAAATCGGCAGGGGCACGCCCCCGAAGTACGAGTCGTATTCGCGATCAATGGCCGTTCCCACCAAAAGCTCGCCCTCAAACGCCCCGAACCAGATCATGCCGGGCTGCTCGATGTTTGCCGGGCTCGGCGGCGAGTTGCCAGAGACACCGAACGCCTCCATGCCGAGCTTCCGTGCAGCCTCGGCGTCCTCGGGCTCGAGCCTTCGTACCGACAGTGTCACTCCCGAACATCCTTGACCACTGAGATTGCGTGCCCCTTCGACTGGCTCAAGGCACTGCTAGATCTTGGACCAGGCTTCTGTGAGTACATGGCGCAGAATCTGCTCGATCTCGTCGAACTCAGCCTGGCCAACGATCAGTGGGGGAGCGACCAGGACCACGGGATCGCCGCGATCATCGATACGGCAATAGAGGCCGTTCTCAAACGTCGCGCCTGCGATGTAGCCGCGCAACACCCGTTCGACCTCGGCCGCGTCCAACGTCTGCTTGGTCGCCTTGTCCTTCACCAGCTCGACGGCATAGAAATAGCCGTCGCCGCGCACGTCGCCGACGATCGGCAGATCGTAAAGCCGCTCCAAGGTCTGCCGGAAAGCATTCTCTTGGCGAAGTACGTTGCCGAACAGGTCCTCGCGTTCCATGAGATCAAGGTTGGCCAGCGCAACCGCGCAGGACACCGGGTGCCCGCCGAATGTGTAGCCGTGTGGGAACGTGGTGTTTCCTTGGGCGAACGGCTCGAAAATGGCCTCGGAGATGATCGCAGCTCCCAGCGGTGAATAGCCGGACGTGAGGCCTTTGGCGCTCGTGATGATGTCCGGCTGATAGCCGCACTTCTGCGCACCGAACATCGTGCCCAGCCGCCCGTACGCGCAGATCACCTCATCGGAGACCAGCAGCACCTCGTAGGCATCGCAGATCTGCCGCAGCCGCTCGAAGTATCCCGGAGGGGCTGGAATGCAGCCACCAGCATTCTGTACCGGCTCGACAAAGACCGCCGCTACGCTGTCGGGCCCCTCGTGGAGGATGGCCTCCTCGACCCTATTGGCTGCCCACAGCGCGAACTGCTTCTCGTCGCTGGCTACCTCGTCTGGGGCGCGGTAGAAGTTGGTGTTTGGCACCCGAGCGTTGCCCGGTACCAGTGGCTCGAAGGGCATCCTGAAACCGGGAACCCCGGTGATCGACAGTGCACCGTGAGGCGTGCCATGGTAGGCGACTGCGCGAGAGATCACCTTGGTCTTGGCCGGCTTTCCGATGAGCTTGAAGTATTGCTTGATCACTTTCCAAGCTGTTTCAACGGACTCCCCGCCGCCGCAGGAGAAGAACACCTTGTTGAGGTCGCCCGGCGCCTCCGCAGCCAGCCGATCAGCCAGTTCGATTGCGGTCGGGTGCGCAAAGGACCAGATTGGAAAGAAGGCCAACTTGCGTGCCTGGGCGGCCGCCGCGTCGGCTAGCTCGACCCGACCGTGCCCGGCCTGCACGGCGAACAGGCCAGAAAGGGCATCTAGATACTTCCGACCGTTCGTGTCCCAGATGTATGCGCCCTCGCCGCGTTCAATCGTCGGAACTGGCTTATTGGCGAAGCTGGACATCCGAGTGAAGTGCATCCACAGGTGCTCCGCAGCGTTGTCCTGACCAACAGGCCGAGCTGCGCTTTGTTCGGTGATCTTGCTCTCGGTGGTCATCGGTATCCCTTCGTCGTCCACGCCGCGGCGACTCTGTCCCTCGTCAGGGATGAGCAGGATCTGGAGGTTCACAGCGTCAGCCGATGATCATTATCGCGCGTTTCATCCTGTGAGGATCGCGGGTCTGCCTTAGGACTTGATGACCTGGCTTCCGCCAAAAGACTGGCCGTGACCCGAACTTGGCTGGATACCTCACATTGCGGTCGCGCCCCGATCACAATCAAGTTGCGTGTCGCCTGGTGGTAGGTGACAAGTCTTGTGGGTATTAGTTTGGTGGCCTAGAACTGTTTCGTTCCCGTGGGGAACTTCTCTAGCTTCCCCACGTCAGCGGACTGGCCGCCCACCGAGGGCGCACATAGGAGGAGGACATCGGGATGCGTGGAAGAACTCGCGGGATGGCACTTGCGGCTATCACGTCGATCGCTCTTGTTGCGACAGCGTGTGGCGGGGGCGGTACGGCGTCGGAGCCGGGCGCGAGTCAGCCGGCCGGCCAGGCCGGCGGGGAGATCGTCGTTGCCGGCTGTACGCCGGAGAACCCGCTCATTCCGGGGAACACCAGCGAGGCCTGCGGCGGCGACATCATCGACGCCATGACGTCGAAGCTGGTCCGGTACAACACCGAGAACGCCGCCCCGGAGAACGACATCGCGGAGTCCATCGAGACCTCCGACAACAAGCTCTTCACCGTCAAGCTGAAGCCGTACAAGTTCCAGGACGGCACCGACGTCAAGGCCAAGAACTTCGTCGATGCCTGGAACTACACCGCCTACGGCCCCAACGGCCAGGCCGGCAGCTACTTCTACGCGCCGTTCGCCGGGTACGCCGACGTCCAGTGCCCCGACGCGGAGTGCAAGCAGAAGCCCAAGGCCAAGACCATGTCGGGCCTGAAGGTCGTCGACGACACGACCTTCACCATCCAGACCACCGAGCCGGTGTCCAACCTGCCGGTGCGGCTCGGCTACTCCGCCTTCGCTCCGCTGCCGGACTCCTTCTTCGCCGACCCGAAGGCCTTCGAGAAGAAGCCGATCGGCGCCGGGCCGTTCAAGATGGACATCAATCAGCAACACCGAGTTCGTGCTCTCGAAGTTCGCCGACTTCTCCGGCGCCACCAAGCCGAACGTGGACAAGCTGACCTTCCGGATCTACCAGGACCCTGCAGCGGCCTATGCCGACGCCGTGGCCGGCAGCCTCGACTACATCGACGAGAGCAACATTCCCCAAGACCAGTTCATCGGCGACGCGTACCAGAGCGACTTCCCTGACCGGAACTCCCAGCGCGAGGCCGGCCGGATCAGCTGGATCACGTTCTCCCCGAACGATCCGCAGCTGAAGGACAATCCCGACCTGCGCAAGGCCATCTCGCGTGCTATCGACCGCGATCTGATCACCAAGCAGATCTGGAACAACACGGTCACGCCGGCCACCGGCTGGGTCTCCCCGGTGGTGGACGGCTACAAGGCCGGCGCCTGCGGCGACTCCTGCACGTTCGACGCGGCGGCGGCCAAGGCGGCCTTCGAGGCGGCCGGCGGCTACAAGGGCACGCTGACGATGACCTACAACGCCGACTGCGCCGAACAAGGCCTGGTCGGAGGCGGTCTGCAACTCGATCAAGAACACCCTCGGCATCGAGTGCACCGCGGTGCCCACGGTCGACTTCGCCACCTTCAACAAGAAGATCGACGCCAACGAACTCAAGGGCATCTTCCGCAGCTCCTGGCAGATGGACTACCCGTCGATCGAGAACTTCCTGGTGCCGATCTACGCCAAGGGCGCGGACTCCAACTGGTCGCAAGTACGACAACCCGGAGTTCGCCAAGCTGACCGCCCAGGCGGCCGCGGCGAAGACGCCTGACGAGGCCAACGCGCTGTATCAGCAGGCCGAAGCTCTGCTGGCCACGGACTTCCCCACCGCGCCGCTGTGGTACCCGAAGACCACCGCGGTCTGGTCGGACAAGGTCACCGACGTGAAGGTCAACGCCTTCGGTGTCCTCGACTTCGTGGCGATCAAGGTGAAGTGAACGGCAAGCCCGTGAAACATCGCTGAGAGCGTCGGCCCGCCGGAGCAATTCCGGCGGGCCGACGCTATGTTTCGTCCAAGAGGCTCTTCCGAACCTTGTACGAAAGGGGGTCGGGGTGGGCAAGTACATCATCCGCCGGCTGCTGCAGATGATCCCGGTCATCATCGGTGTCACGTTCATCATCTATGTCTCGGTCTTCGCCCTCGGGGATCCGACGGTCGGACGCTGCGGCGAGCGGCCGTGCCCGGCGGGCTATATCGCCAAGTTCAGGGCCGACTACAACCTCGACAAGCCATTGATCGTTCAGTATCTGCTCTACATGGGCAACCTGGTGCAGGGTGACCTGGGCACGAACTTCTTCGGCAACAAGGTGATCGACGAACTGGCGGCACGCTGGCCGGTCACGCTCAAGCTCGGCACGATGGCGGTGATCATCGAGTCCGTGATCGGCATCACCGCGGGCGTGCTCGCCGGCATCCGGCGAGGAAAGTTCATCGACTCCCTGGTCACCGTGAGCACGCTTGCTGCTGATCTCCATCCCGATCTTCGTGATCGGCAGTTTCGCCCAGCTGATCTTCGGGGTCCGCCTGGGCTGGTTCCCGGTCACCGCCACCCAGGGCACCACCTACCAGCTGATCATGCCCGCCTTCGTGCTGGCCTCGGTCTCGTTGGCCTACATCGCCCGGCTTGATGCGGGCCAACCTGTCGCGAGAACCTGCGCGCCGACTACGTCCGTACCGCGAAGGCCAAGGGGCTGAGCAACGCGGCGCACGGTCGGCGTGCACACGCTGCGTAACTCGCTGATCCCGGTCATCACCTACATCGGCATCGACGTCGGCGCGCTGATGGGCGGGGCCATCGTCACCGAGCGGATCTTCAACATCAACGGCATCGGCAACTTCCTTTACCGCAGCATCAATCAGAAGGACGGCACGTCGGTGGTCGGCACCATCCTCTGCCTGGTGCTCATCTACCTGTTGGTCAACCTGTTGGTCGACATCTTGTACGGCTTCCTGGATCCGAGGATCTCCCATGACTGACACCACGCGACTCCGGCCTGGACACCACCTCGGTCGTTCCGCTCACCACCGACTCGGCCGGGGGACCCGAGGCGCCGCTGGGCGGCCCCGCGAAGGGCGAGAAGGCCCGGTCGCTCGGTACCGACGCCTGGGAGGAGCTCCGCCATCGGCCGATGTTCTGGATCTCGGCGGCGTTGATCGTGTTCTTTGTCCTGATGGCCGCGTTTCCCCAGTTGTTCACCAACGTCGACCCATACCTCGCCGACCTGTCCAAGGCCCGGGAGGCGCCCTCGGCCGACGCCTGGTTCGGTCGGGACAACCAGGGCTACGACGTCTACGCCCGCACCATCTACGGGGCCCGAGCCTCGATCCTGGTCGGCGTGTTCGCCACGTTGTTCGTGGCTCTGCTCGGCTCGTTCGTCGGCATCATCGCCGGTTACCGAGCCGGCTGGATCGGATTCGTTGCTCAGTCGCATTGGCGAGATCTTCCTCGGCATCCCGTTGCTGCTGGGCGGGATCTTGTTCCTCTACGTCTTCCCCAGCGACCCGTTGACCACGCCATTTCTGGTGCAGGTGGCGAAGGTGGCCTTGGTGCTCGGCGTCCTGGGCTGGCCGACGATCATGCGGCTGATGCGCGGCAGCGTGCTGCAGGTCAAGCCGAACGACTACGTCCAGGCCGCCCGGGCGCTCGGCGCGTCTCCGACCCGGATCATTGGCTCCCACATCCTGCCCAACTCGCTGGCCTCGGTGATCGTGGTCTCCACCATCAATCTCGGCGCCTACATCTCCGTCGAGGCCACCTTGTCCTTCCTGGGCGTCGGACTGCAGCCGCCCGCCATCTCCTGGGGCATCCAGATCTCAGAGGCCTCGGGTATCGGCATGATCAGAGCCGCACCGCACATGCTGTTCTTCCCTAGCCTCTTCCTGTCGCTGACCGTGCTGGCCTTCATCATGATGGGCGACGTCGTCCGCGACGCCCTCGATCCGAGAATGCGCTGAGGAGGTCGCGATGACGGTATCAGCGGGAACACGGCGGAGCGCCCAACGTCGAACTCCTCGATAGCCGCGGCACCTGGAAACCCGTCGACGGTCTGCTGCTCGAGGTCGACCAGTTGCAGGTGGAGTTTCGCACTCGCGACGGAGTCGCAAAGGCAATCAATGGCGTGTCGTTCGACCTCCACGAGGGCGAGACACTGGCCATCCTCGGTGAGTCGGGATCAGGGAAGTCGGTGACTGCGCAGGCGATCATGGGCATCCTCGACTCGCCACCAGCGTTCATCACCGGTGGCGAGGTGCGTTACTGCGGGCAAGACATCCTCAAGATGAGCGACGAGGAACGGCGCCGAGTCCGTGGGCCGGAGATCTCGATGGTCTTCCAGGATGCACTGTCTGCACTCAATCCCGTCTTCCCGGTGGGCTGGCAGATCGCAGAGATGTTCCGCAAGCACCGCGGCATGAACAAGTCCGACTCACAGGCGCAGGCGATACGCCTCATGCAGCGTGTCCAGATCCCTGGCGGCGGCGCAACGCGTCAAGGCATATCCGCACCAGTTCTCCGGCGGCATGAGGCAGCGCATCATGATCGCGATGGCGATCGCGCTCGATCCCGCTGTGCTGATTGCCGACGAGCCGACAACTGCCCTGGACGTGACCGTGCAGGCCCAGATCATGCAGCTTATGGCCGATCTTCAGCAGGAACGCAAGATGGGCCTGATCCTGATCACCCACGACCTCGGCGTAGTGGCCGATGTGGCGGATCGCATTGCTGTGATGTACGCGGGCCGCATCGTGGAGCAGGCCGACGCCTTCAAGCTGTACGCGCAACCAGGCCATCCCTACACCAAGGGCCTGCTCGACTCGATTCCGCGGCTTGACCAGAAAGGCGAGACCCTCTCCGCAATCGGCGGCCTGCCGCCGAACCTGACGAACATCCCGCCTGGATGTCCCTTCAATCCGCGCTGCCATTACGCCCAAGACATTTGCCGCGTCGACCCGCCGCCAGCCCTCCGGGAAATCGCTCCGCACAGGTTTGCCGCGTGCCACTTCTCGGAGCTGCTGTTGGCCCACAGCCCCGAGCTTGAAGTGACCCAGACAACCGAGGAAGTAGAGGCGCATCTGGAACTCGGACTGGAGCATCCGGTGACCGCTGTCGGGTCCCGATCACGCGACAGAGACTGAGCCAGGAGGCGGAGGTCCGGTGAGCGGTGAAGTGGTGCTCAAGGCCGAGAACCTGGTCAAGCACTATCCGATCAAGGCTGGTGTGCTGCGTCGTACGGTCGGCCACGTCAAAGCGCTCGACGGGGTGTCCTTCGAGCTCTACAAGGGCGAGACTCTGGGCATCGTGGGCGAGTCCGGCTGCGGCAAATCCACCCTTGGCCGCATGCTGATGCGCCTGGAGGAGCCAACGGACGGAAAGCTGATCTTCGACGGGGTCGATGTCTATTCCCAGAAGGGCGGCGCGATGCGCCGGCTGCGCCGAGATATCCAGATCGTCTTCCAGGACCCGTATACCTCGTTGAACCCCCGTATGACCGTCGGAGACATCGTCGGCGAGCCGTTCGAAATCCACACCGACGTCGTGCCCAAGCAGGGACGCCGGCAGCGGGTTCAGGAACTGCTGGAGCTGGTCGGGCTCAACCCTGAGCACATCAACCGGTACCCGCACCAGTTCTCCGGCGGCCAGCGGCAACGGATCGGAATTGCGCGAGGACTGGCGCTGAACCCGAAGGTGATCATCTGCGACGAGCCGGTCTCGGCGCTGGACGTCTCGGTGCAGGCCCAGGTGGTCAACCTTCTCGGGGAACTGCAGGGCAGGCTCGGATTGGCGTACATCTTCATCGCGCACGACCTCTCCGTGGTCCGGCACATCTCAGATCGGGTCGGCGTGATGTATCTCGGCAAGTTGGTGGAGCTCGGGGACGAGGACCAGATCTACTCGCGGCCGACCCACCCGTACACACAAGCTCTGCTGTCAGCGGTGCCGTTGCCCGATCCGACGATGCGCAACCTACGCGAACAGATCGTGCTGACCGGTGACGTCCCGAGCCCGGCCAACCCACCGTCCGCATGCAGGTTCCATACCCGCTGCTGGAAGGCGCAGGAGATCTGCAGCATCGACGAACCTATGCTGATCGAGCGACCTGACGGGGAGTCGGCACACGTTTCGGCGTGTCACTTCGCTGAGCCTCGTGTGATCGTTGCCTGAGGTTGGTCCGCTGGTGGCGTAGGGCTCCGAAGGGAGAGTCTCACACCCGCATAAGGTGGGGCCGTGACTCCTGATGTGACGTCTGAGCCTGCCCGGCGGCTCATGTTGGTCCATGCGCATCCCGATGACGAAACGATCAACAACGGGGTGACGATGGCCAAGTATGTGGCGGAGGGCGCGGCCGTATGTTTGGTCACCTGCACGCTCGGCGAGGAAGGCGAGGTGTTGGTCGAGGATCTGGTGCATCTGGCTCCAGAACAGAACGACGATCTCGGAGCGCATCGGCGGGGCGAACTCAAGCTGGCCATGGAGATCCTGGGTGTCACCGATTTCATCCGACTTGGTGGAGATGGTCGATATCGGGATTCCGGTATGGCTTACGCCACCGACGGTCGCGCCATTGCTCGCGACGTGCTTCGGGAAGGAATCTTCTGGACGGCGGACCTGCTGGAAGCCGCGAACGAGCTGGTACCAGTGATCCGCAACCGGCGTCCACAGGTGCTGATCACCTATGACCAGATTGGTAACTACGGTCATCCGGATCACGTTCAGGCTCATCGAGTTGCTATGTACGCCACTCAGCTGGCTGGGGTGCCGTCCTACCGTCGGGACCTTGGCGAGCCATGGTCCGTCGCTCGGGTGTTCTGGTGCACGATGAGCAAGAGCCGAATGCTGGCCGGCATCCAGGCGCTGCGCGATGCGGGTGACAACGAGACATTCCAGGGCTTCGATCCCGATGGCCCGCTGGCCTCCCTCATGTCCGACGACGCCGACATTGCGGTCGAGATTGACGGGATGCCCTGGGTGGCACAGAAGTTGGCCGCTATGCAGGCCCACGCCACCCAGATCACGCCCGACGGGCCATTCTTCGCTGGCGCCGAGGTGCTGGGTGACGCGCGCTGGGCTCGCGAGTATTACCGTCTTGCCACTGGCGTTCCCCTTCCTGAGGCAGATGGTTGGGCTGACGACCTGTTCGCTGGGCTGAGTTAGCGCTCGTGACGAGCGCAAGCTGGCCCGAGGTGTTCCCCAACTCGGAAACTTCCTCGGATCTGACATACGGCGTACCTGGCTCGGCCGATGCGTTGCGGCACGTCATGGGCCACTTCGCCTCGGGAGTCGCCGTTGCGACGGCGCTGCATCACGGCATCAAGCACGCGATGACGGCGACGGCTGTCTGCTCTGTCTCCCTGGAGCCGCCTTTGGTTCTGGTCTGCGTCAGCAAGTCAAGCCGTTTCCATGCTGCGATCACCAAGGCTAAGTACTGGTGTCTGTCGTTGCTCACTCTCGACCAGGACGGACTTGCCAGGCACTTCGCAAATCGCGGACGCGACCTGCTCAGCCAATTTGACCATGTTCCGCACACCCCCAGCCCTTTCAGCGGGACACCACTCATCGATGGCGCCCTCGCATGGCTCGAGTGCACGACCTTTGGCGTGCACGACGGTGGTGATCACACCATTGTGGTTGGCCAGATTGCCCGGGCAAGTGGTCTGCCATCTGACGATGACCCAAACGCACCCCCTCCTTTGACGTACTATCGGGGGGCCTATTCCTGAAGGGGCGTGAGCGTCGGAAATCGCGCGCCGCCGCACGGAGGAGAAGGGAGCAGAGGTGTTCTTTCCTCTGCGAGCGACGACGACGGCGGCGGACTCCACGCGCGATGCGCGAACGGCCCAAACAAAGGGGCGTGAGCGTTTCGGAATAGCGCCGACGGGGGAGGGGGGAGCAGAGTCGTTCAACTCTGCGAACAACGACCATGGTGGCGGAGTCCACGCGATGCGTTCATGCCCATAAGTGCATGAACGCCCACACTATTCAATGCCGTATTCAATGCCGTCCGATCCGAGGTAGCAGTTCGTGACCAGCCAGACGCCAAAATGGGACGTTGAGCCCGATGACGCGGTCGTCGAGGGAGCTGCTCGACCGGCAGATGAGCAGTCCGTGGAAGGGCAGCCTTTTGCCAGCCGGATCAACTGGCTCCTGGTCGCTGTGGTTGTCGGCGGTGTACTGGTTCTCGTGGGGATCCTGTACGTCGCCGGTTATCTGGTCGCGGGCGACAAAGTCCCCAAGAAGGCACAAATCTCAGGCGTGGCCGTTGGCGGCCTCACTCGGTCCGAGGCCATTGAGAAGCTGTCCGTCGAGCTTGGTACCAAGGCAGCCGAGCCGCTCAATCTCACCGTCGGAGAGAAGGACGCTCAGCTCAAGCCGGCCGATGCCGGCCTTACGGTCGACTACGCCGCGAGCGTCGAAGCAGCCGGCGGAGGCAAGAGCCTGAACCCGGTGCGCATCCTCAAAACGCTCACCGGCGGATCAGCCATCGATGCGGTAGTTGTGGTCGAGCAGGGCAAACTCCAGGCATCGGTCGGGCAGCTGGCTGACAAGACCTTCAACCATAAACCTGTCGATGCGGCGGTGGCGTACAAGGGTACGAAGATCAAGCAGAAGCAGGCCCGAGAAGGAACGGTGCTGCAGCAAGATGCAGCAGCGGTGACGATAGCGAGCGGTTACCTGAAGATGACCGGGCCTGTTGCGTTGCCGGCTGATATCAGTCAGCCTGCGATCACCAACGATGAGGCTGACAAGGTAGTCGCGGACTTCGCCAAGCCGGCGGTCTCCGCCCCTATCAAGGTCAATGTCAACGGTGCCGGATCCTTCGAACTAAGCCCAAGGATGGTGGCCGACTCGATCTCCTTCCGTCCCCAAGACGGCAACCTTGTGCCCGCACTCGAGGAAAAGAAGCTCCGGCGTAACGCGGATCCGGCTATCGACAGAGTGCAAATGGTTGAGCCGAGAAACGCCACCGTACGACTGGTGAACGGCAAGCCAAAGGTGATCCCCGCGATTAATGGGACGACCGTCGCAGCCGATGACCTGAAGAAGGCGGTCGAACCGGTGTTGGTCAAACCAGCCGCCGAGCGGAGAGTAAACGTGCAGCTCACGGGCGCCAAGGCGACCTTCTCCACAGCGGATGCCAAGAAGCTCGGTATCAAGCAGGTGACGGGTCAGTTCACGACCTCCTTCCCCTACCTCCCGTACCGCAACATCAATATCGGCCGCGCGGCGGCTCGGATCAACGGCACTGTGCTCAAGCCGGGAGAAATCTTCTCCTTGAACCAGATTGTGGGGGAGCGAACGAAGGCCAACGGCTTCACCGAGGGCTACATCATCAAAGACGGCAGATTCCGCAAAGAGCTCGGTGGTGGCGTCTCCCAAAGTGCCACAACCACGTTCAACGCAATGTTCTTTGCCGGGCTCAAAGACATCGAGCACAAACCACACGGTCTCTTCATCGATCGCTACCCGGCAGGCCGGGAAGCCACTGTCGCCTGGCCCAGTCTCGACCTCAAGTTCCAGAACGACAGCAAGTACGGCGTGCTGGTACAGGCCTACATCGTGAAGGGCACACCCAGCCGCAGCGGATCGATCACGGTGAAGATGTGGTCGACCAAGACCTACGGCAACGTGGCGGCGACCCGTCCA
This sequence comes from uncultured Actinomycetota bacterium, assembly GCA_963836855.1. Lineage (GTDB taxonomy): Bacteria > Actinomycetota > Actinomycetes > Propionibacteriales > Propionibacteriaceae > Microlunatus. The sequence continues at coordinate 28,552 of CAWILN010000015.1, forward strand.
ATCAAGTCAAACTTCACGACTGGGCGGGCCATCAAGGATGACTCGAAGGGTTGCGAGCCGACGAGTCCCGTTCAAGGTTTTGATGTTCGCTACCAGCGGTTGTTCTATCAGCACGGCTCTGTGGTACGCCGGGAGAACTTCTTTTGGCGCTACGCACCGACCAACCGCATCACCTGTGAGAAACCGAAGAGTGGTTGACGTCCGCGCGTGCCTAGAGGCGGAGTGCTCTCCCTAGGCGGGAGCTAGGTAGCGATAAGCGTGGTGATGGACGAAGCCCAGCTTGGTGTACACAGCAATGGCAGGTTCGTTCGCCGTCGTTACCTGGATGTACGCATAGCGGGCGCCCTGCCGAGCTGCCCAATGTCCAAGTGCAACCATTATCGCCGTCGCCAAGCCGCGCCGGCGATGATCAGGACGAGTCCAGATCGAAGCCAGTCCTAGCCAGTCCTCGCTCTGGTGCCCCCGGGCTATAGCGACGAGCTCAGAGTGCTCATCCGGCCCGCGGCCGGCAACCGCCGCGAATGCTCGCGGACGCTCGCATTCCAAGATCGTCCGGACAATGGCTGGATCGGCCGAGTTTGGCCGGCTTTGCTGATATAGCTGCTCCCAGTCCGGCTCTAGACCCTCGGTGATCGTGACCGCATGCGCGGCCAGCCGATCCGTCAGGAAATCGGCGAGCCGGCTGACAAGGACGGCTGTCGGCGGGTCGACGCTTCTCCATCCGAGACGCCGTAGCGCGTCTTCCTCAGCCGATGCGTTGATCACCTGAGCCATCGGAGCGATGTCGTGACTGACCGCGAAGCTGATGATCTGCTCCACAGCTTGCTCGATAGGCACACCAGGATCACCGACCGCATGGCATGAGTTGGCGCGGCGCGTAAAGGCGTCTCCTGCTCGGAGGGTCCACTCGCCCAAGGGCTCATGCCACGCCAACCAGCCTGGCAGTGCGTGTCGCTGCAGTTCGTGCGCTGAGATCCGCCGAGGATCGGGCCCACCGGCCGCTGCAGGGGCCCGCCGGGCGGTAATGATCATCGACCGCTCGATCAGCTGTGCGGCATCGATCGTCGCAAGCCGTACCGAGGTTGGATCCAGGACATCGATCCAGCCGATGACATCAGTCGCTGAACCGTCCGGCAGCCTGTACCTCACCACCCATCGCTGGCCGGGGACCGCGGTGGCCAGCGGGTCGCCGCTCCGACCAGCCACCAGACTCACCCTTCGAAGATGGACCTTAGTAATCATTGCTGCCGAGACGCGTGATACTAGGCGATGAGGATTGCGTTGCTCGCCGGGGGGCGACGACGCACAGAGCAAATCGAGGAGCGACATTCGTGACGTACGTCATTGCTCAGCCATGCGTGGACCTGAAGGACCGTGCCTGCGTCGAGGAATGCCCGGTCGACTGCATATATGAGGGTAGGCGGATGCTCTACATCCACCCCGACGAATGCGTCGACTGCGGCGCGTGCGAGCCGGTGTGCCCGGTAGAGGCGATTTTCTACGAGGACGACACCCCGGAGGAGTGGAAGGAGTACTACAACGCCAACGTTGACTTCTTCTCCGATCTCGGTTCACCAGGCGGAGCCGCCAAGCTCGGTGTGATCGATAAAGATCACCCGCTGATCGAAAGCTTGCCCCCGCAAGAGCACGACGAGTGACCGCTGAGCTGTGTTGACGGGAGTTCCGGCCCGCCGCACCAGATTGGCCTCGGAGCTTCCCGACTTCCCCTGGGACACGATTGCGGCTGCCAGAGCGACCGCCGAAGCGCATCCGGGCGGGATCGTCGATCTGTCAGTCGGAACCCCGGTCGATCCCACACCGGAGCTGGCGATGCGGGCGTTGTCCCGCGCCGCTGACAGTCCCGGATATCCGTTCACGGCCGGCACGGCTGCCTTGCGTCAGGCAATTGTGTCCTATCTGAGGCGGCGGTGGGAGGCTGATGACCTTGCACCGGATGCCACCTTGCCGGTCATTGGCACCAAAGAACTGGTGGCATGGCTGCCGACGTTGCTTGGGCTCGGGCCCGATGATCTTGTGGTCTATCCAGCCATGGCCTATCCGACGTACCTGGTGGGTGCCACTATCGCTGGCTGCCAGGCAATCGCCTGTGACGATCCGGACGAGTTGGGTGATGCCCGGCCGGCGATGGTGTGGATCAACTCACCGGCAAATCCGACTGGCCGAATCATCGGTGTCGACGCGCTCAAGAATTGGGTGAATTGGTCGCGTGAGCGTGGATCGCTGCTTGCCTCCGACGAGTGCTACGGAGAGTTCGGCTGGGAGTCCCAACCGATCTCAGTCCTGCACCCGTCGATCAACGGAGGTCGCCACAGCGGCCTGCTGGGCGTGTACTCGCTCTCCAAACGCTCCAATCTCGCTGGCTATCGCGCTGGCTTCATCGCCGGTGATCGAAACGTCGTTGCGGACCTGCTGGCGGTGCGCAAGCATGCGGGGATGCTGGTACCTCGCCCGGTTCAGGAGGCGATGGTCGACCTGCTTGGTGATCATGATCACGTTGAGCTGCAGCGGGCGCGGTATCTCAGGCGCCGGACCGTGCTGCGACCAGCCCTGCAGGCGGCCGGCTTCCGGATCGAGCACTCGGAGGGGGCCATTTACCTCTGGGCCACCCGTGATGAGGATTGCCACGCTTCGGTTGACTTCCTGGCTCGGATGGGGATCTTGGTTGCGCCAGGAGACTTCTACGGCGTCGCCGCGACCAGGCACGTACGCGTAGCCCTCACGGCAACCGATGAGCGAGTAGCTACAGGCGCTGCACGTCTCCTGGCAGCTCAGAATTCTTGACTCGCCCTCTGGGTGAAACCCACGTTCACGTCAGCGGACCATGATCTCGACGCGCTCGTTCTTGAGCCTCGGAGAGGCCTCCTGCCAATCAGGAAGATTGAAGTCTTGGGATTGCCAGGACCGGTTTCTGATCTTCACCGCGGTCACGCCGTACAGATTGGCATTTGCCACGGCAAAGTGTGCGTACGCCCATGCCCGGCGGCCGCTCTCGGCACGAATGGTGATCAGGGATCCGTCGGCGGAGTCATCGACGTTGCCGAACGTCCGCTGCAGAGAACTGCGCAATTCCTTGGCATCTCCTGGGGTGCCGCTGCGGTCCAGGCAGCTAAAGCCAGCGGGCGTCTGACCGGTCAGCGCGCTGGCCAACACACGAGCGTCGGCCTCATGATCGCGATAGGCCTCTGGATGTGCGCTGAGCTGGACCTTTTGAGCGATGTCGTTGATGTCGGCGTTCTCCCAGTTCTTGATCTTGACTAGAGCGTCGTAGAACTTCCCTGTCGCGTAGTAAGGATCCATCAGCTGCTTCTTGCTGCCCCAACCCTGCGAGGACCGTTGCTGGAAGAGGCCGACCGAGTCGCGGTCGCCGTAGTTGAGGTTACGAATACCTGTCTCCTGATAGGCCGTGGCAAGGGCAATCGAGGCGGCACGGGGTGGCAGACCCCGGCGTACGGCAACTCCCGCAATGATTGCGGCGAAGTGGGCCTGTTCGAGATCGACCACAGTGGATCTGTCGTTGGCGGTTGCCACGCATCGCTGTTGTCCGGGCACCGGCTCAGTCAGGTTTCGGGCACGGAGCCACCAGAAGGCTCCAACGCCGGCCGCAATCACCAGGGCTAAGGCGACGGCGAGGCACCCAAGTGTCCGGGCTGTTTCGGATCGCAAATGCGCTCAGTTCGCGTGCAGCTCGGCGTTCAACTCAACTCCGCCACGTTGCCGACGGTGCACCTCGACGGCACCAGTTACCGAGTTTCGGATGAACAACAGCCCATCCTCCCCGGACAAGGTACGTGCCTTGACCACCTCGCCGCCCGGCAACGTGACCTTGGTGCCTGCCGTGATGTACAGACCGGCCTCGACAATGCAATCGTCGCCCAATGCGATGCCGATCCCGGCGTTGGCGCCGAGAAGGCAACGCTCGCCAATCGAGATGATCTCCGTGCCGCCGCCGGACAAAGTCCCCATGATCGACGCCCCACCGCCCACGTCGGAATCGCACCCAACCACCACGCCAGCAGAGATTCGGCCCTCCACCATGGACGCGCCGAGGGTACCGGCGTTGAAATTCACGAAACCCTCATGCATCACAGTCGTCCCCTCGGCGAGATGAGCTCCCAACCGGACTCGGTCGGCGTCGCCGATCCGGACCCCTGTTGGAACCACGTAGTCGACCATGCGAGGAAACTTGTCAACCCCGAAGATGGTGAGATGTCCGCCACGAGCCCGCAACCGGGTACGGACCCTTTCGAATCCCTCGATGGAACAAGGACCTGCGGAGGTCCATACGACGTTGGGGAGTGACCCAAAGAGGCCGTCCAGGTTGAGGGCGCGGGGCCTCACCAACCGATGGCTGAGGAGGTGCAGCCTCAAGTAGGCGTCTGAGGTGCTCGCCGGTGGCGCATCCAGATCGATCTCGACCATGACAAGCTCGGTGCGGACCTCGCGAGCCTCGTCGTCGATGACTGCCGAAATGAGCGCTTCGGGAGCTGCACTGTTGTCGGCTAGGCCAAGCCGAGGTGACGGGAAGTACGTGTCCAGCATCTGACCCGAGGCATGGATCGATGCGAGACCCCAGCCCCAGGCAACCCGCAAGGGGGCAGTAGCGGCATCAGTCATGGGCCCGAGCCTACCGACGCTGTAAGGTGCGGCTCGTGTCTGCGCCTCTGGACCTGGATGGTGATGTCGTCGAACTGCTGCGAGCATTGATCGACATCGAGTCGGTGAGCGGGGACGAGGCCGAGATCGCCGACCGGGTGGAGCAGGCACTGCGTGGATACGGCCACCTGAAGGTGCTGCGGGACGGAAACGTCGTCCTTGCGGGAACCGAACTCGATCGATCCGAGCGGGTGGTGATTGCCGGCCACCTGGACACCGTGCCGATTGCGCGCAACCTGCCATCGTGGATAACCCACGACAGTGCGGGGCGGAGGATCATCTGGGGTCGCGGGGCATGCGACATGAAGGGTGGCATCGCAGTCCAGTTGTCGGTTGCTGCCGCGGTTCCCAGGCCGCAGCGCAATGTCACCTGGGTTTTCTATGACAACGAGGAAGTTGAGGAGTATCGCAACGGTCTGAGCCGGATTGCTCGAGAGCATCCCAGCTATCTGACGGGCGACTTCGCAGTGCTCTGCGAACCCACGAGCGCGCGCATCGAGGGTGGCTGCCAGGGGTCAATGCAACTGCGGGTCGAGCTGCGCGGGTTGGCCGCGCACTCTGCGCGGTCCTGGATGGGGCAGAACGCCATTCACGATGCGGGCGGTCTTCTGCAGCGTTTGGCCTCATATCAACCACGGCAGATCGAGGTCGACGGCCTGATCTACCGAGAAGGCCTGAACGCGGTCACCATCAGTGGCGGAATTGCTGGCAACGTGATCCCCGATAGAAGTGTGATCGAGATCAACTATCGATTCGCACCCGACAAATCCCCGGCCGAGGCTGAAGCGTACGTGCGAGAGGTCCTTGACGGCTATCCGATTCAGGTCACCGACGTGGCAGCCGGGGCTCGGCCTGGCCTCGACCAGCCAGCTGCGGCGGAGTTCCTCCGCGCGGTCGGCGGTCAGGCGAGCGCCAAGCTGGGTTGGACTGATGTCGCGCGCTTTAGTGCTATGGGTATCCCGGCGGTCAACTTTGGTCCGGGTGATCCCAGCAAGGCCCATGCCGACGACGAGTTCTGCCCGGCAGACGACGTCGTCGCCTGCCGTGATGCCCTCATCCGCTGGCTGAGCTGAGTCTCCGAGCGTCGGTATCGGCGCGCTGCTGATCGGAGGAGTGACGAGCGAACACGCTTCTCGTCCGCGAGGAGCGACGACGGCAGCAGCTTCCCAGCGCCGATGCGCGAGGAGACGGACCAAGACAGTCTCCTCGGTATCGGCGCGCTGCTGATCGGAGGAGTGACGAGCGAACACGCTTCTCGTCCGCGAGGAGCGACGACGGCAGCAGCTTCCCAGCGCCGATGCGCGAGGAGACGGACCAAGACAGTCTCCGAGCGTCGATTCCGACGGGCGAGGAGTCAGGCACAGGGTCTCAGACTGGATTCCTGGCGCGATCTGCAGCGAGCGAAGCGACCAATCAAATACGGCCCTTGTGAAGCGTGAAAGCATTCACCCATGGAGTGGTTCATCGCCGTCGTCGCCGTCGCGGCATTAGGCGTCGCGGCGATGGCGGCTGCGGGAGGAATGGGACAGATGAGCAGGGATCCTGTCTATGACACGTACCGGCAGGATCTGCCGAGCGGTGGCGCCCTCACGGCGGAAGAGCTGAAGAACGTTCGGTTCGGCATCACACTGCGGGGATACGCGATGGCTCAGGTGGACGATCTGCTCGACCGGCTCGCTGTCGAGATCGCCGAGCGGGACGCCTTGATTGCCGAGCTGGCTGAGGGTGCCACCGTGCGTCAGCGACTCCTGGAGTCGACGGCATCGGCCCGCGCGGCCGATCAAGCGAACGCACACGACCCGGTGGGATCACTAGAGACCCCAGCATCCCCAGAGCTGCCCCCATCCGCGGTCGAAGATCGCGAGTCTGGTCACTGACAGGTGAGTCTTCGACTGGAGGTTTCGGCTGACATCGATGCACCCATGAGTGCGGTTTGGGATGTACTCGTCGACTGGACCGATCAGTCTCGTTGGATTCCGCTGACGACAGTCCGCGTCACCACTGACCGCCAGGCCGGTCTTGGCGTACGAGCCGAGGCGCTATCCGGCGTCTGGCTGGGCCGAATCCCGTTCGGGCTGTTGGACCGCTTCATCGTCACCGGGTGGTCTGCCCCCGCCGGCGACACCGCTGAGCTGGAGATCTTGCATCTTGGTCCGTACTTCACCGGGGAGGGTGTCTTCCGGCTAACGGGCCACGACGGGAAGACCACGGTGTCGTGCACTGAGGTCTTCTCCCTTCGCGGCGGCCGGCTGGCTGAGTGGCTCGCCCGGCTCGCATTGCCCGCCCTACGCGCTGGGTTTGCGAGCAGCCTACGAACGCTGGCCGGGATCGCTGAAACACGGTGACCACTGGAGCCGTTCCCGGTCCTGACGGCCTCCTGCGCTGCCCGTGGGCGCTTTCAGCTCCTGAGTACCTCGCCTACCACGACAACGAGTGGGGTCAGCCAGTCAGCTCTGTGCAGGGACTGTATGAGCGGCTGACGCTGGAGGCCTTCCAGTCTGGACTGTCGTGGATCACGATTCTTCGAAAGCGCGAGAACTTTCAGCGAGCCTTTGCCGACTTTCAGCCCGAACGGGTAGGCGCCTTTACCGAGGATGACATCGAGCGGTTGATGAGCGATCCGGGTATTGTCCGAAACCGCGCCAAGATCACGGCTGCGATCAACAACGCCCGGCTGGTTGCTGATCTTGGTCCTAGCTTTGCCGAGCTGATTCTAGGCTATCGGGTGATTGGGCGGTCCCGTCCGACGCCAGGGGAGTGGCGTGCGACCTCGCCGGAGTCAGTCGGAATGGCCCGCGAGCTCAAGAAGCTTGGCTTCCGTTTCATCGGGGCGACCACGGCGTACGCGACGATGCAAGCGATCGGTCTGGTTGATGATCATGTGCTCGGCTGTTCTGCGCCTCCGCCGGTGTGGCCGGACTAGGTTCACGGCGATGCCACCGACCGCTCCACAATCGTCTACCGGCCGCCGATTTCGACTCGTCCCAGCGAATTGACCCGACTCTGCCTCCGACTAGGTAGTACGGAATAATTGACCCGGCAAGTTGCCGGATCACTACAGGATGAGGATGCGCGATGGCTGCAATGAAACCGCGGACGGGTGACGGCCCTATGGAAGTCACCAAGGAGGGACGTGGGATCGTCATGCGGGTTCCGCTCGAGGGAGGCGGCCGACTCGTTGTGGAACTCAACGCCGACGAGGCGGCCGAGCTTGCGGGCGCACTGAAAGAGGTCGTTGGATAGGCCGACAGTTGACAGCACAAGGACCTGGTCACGATGACTGGGTCCTTTTGCTTGTTTGTCCAAATGAGAGGCGATGTCGCTATGCACGCGAACTGCGATGCAGTGAACGCAATTCTGCAGGCCGCTGGGCTGCCCGGTCGCGTCCGCATGCTCGATCAAGCTGTCACGACGGCACAGGCTGCCGCTCAACACCTGGGATGTCCAGTAGGAGCCATCGCCAACTCGCTGATCTTCGAAGCTTTCATAGCTGCGAGCCTCGGGATGCGCGAGCAGGGCGAAGAAGCTGACCCCGGAAGACCACTATTGATCATGACCAGTGGCGCCCATCGAGTGAACATGATCATGGTCGGAGAGCAGTTGGGGGTACAGCTTCGTCGCGCCACCCCGGCATTCGTACGCGAACACACCGGCCAGCCGATCGGAGGTGTCGCGCCTGTCGGCCATCCAAGGCCGATCCGTACCGTCGTCGACCGTGCGCTCGCTGAGTTCGACGAACTGTGGGCTGCCGGCGGAATCCCACAGGCGATCTTTCCGCTGACATATGCCGAACTCGTTATGCTGACCGGCGGTTTGGAGGCCGACGTCGGCTGAGGAGCCGGCAGCATCGTGTCGGTCGGGAAACCGCAGGACCTGACCTAGTGAACCTCACAGGGAGAACTCCGTCAGAATCGTCAGGACCTCCTCGTCACTCAGTTGCCGGAAATCCTCGTACGCGCCTCCGACCGCGAGGAACGGCTCCGGAGTCGAGGGACAGACGACGCGGTCGGCCACTGATCGCAGTGCCTTCACGGCCTGGCGAGCGCCCACTGGAACCGCCACCACGACCGCCGCAGGTTTATGGGTCTGGACCGCAGCGACCGCCGCCAGCATTGTGGAGCCGGTTGCCAGGCCGTCGTCCACGAGGATGACCGTCGCATCGGCGATATCCATCTCGGTGGAGGGAAAAAGACTGGCACGACGCTCAAGCTCCAGCCGCTCCCGGTTCCGGGCAGCATCGAATGCCTGGCTACTGATCCGCAGCCCGTCGATGATCTCCCCGTTGCGGAATTCTGCGATCTCTCCGCCGACCATGGCCAAGGCTCCCATGGCGAGCTCACTGCGTCCTGGCACACCGATCTTGCGCACCAAGATCACCCCGAGCGGGGCTTTCAGCCGAGCAGCCACCTCAGCGGCAACGGGTACGCCGCCACGTGGCAACGCCAGCACGACCGGTTTGTCCGATGCGGCATCGCTGATCAGAGCGTCGGCGAGCGCCCGTCCGGCGGAGGTGCGATTGGCGTAGCGGGTGGCTGCCCTGCGCCGCCGTATCACTGTTGTGCCTAGCTCTTGTGAACCTCGAGCGCGCGGCGGTAGACCTCAACGGTCTCGGCTGCGATCTTGGACCAGTCGAATTCGGAGATGCAGCGCTGCCGTCCCGCCAACCCGAACTGCCGAGCCTTTTCGGGATCGGTAGTCAGCGAGTTGATCTTGGCTGCGAAGTCTTCCTCAAATGCTGCGACGGCTGCTGGGTCGTCGGCCTGCAATGGGTCGTACGGCACGAGATAGCCGGTCACCCCGTCTACGACCACTTCGGGGATACCGCCCACCGCCGTGGCAACGACAGCCGTCTCGCATGCCATTGCTTCGAGGTTGACAATGCCTAGCGGCTCATACACCGACGGGCAGGCGAACACCGTCGCATGCGACAGCACCTGGCGTACCTGAGCCCGTGGCAGCATCTCTTCGATCCACAAGACGTTCCCGCGGGTGGACTGGAGGTGGGCGAAGGCGTCGCCGATCTGCTGGGCGATTTCAGGTGTGTCCGGAGCCCCGGCCAGCAGGACGACCTGAGTGTCAGCATCGAACTTCTCGGCCGCCCGCACCAGGTGAATCAAGCCTTTCTGTCGGGTGATCCTGCCAACGAACACTACCGACGGTTTGTCAAGATCAACGCCCAGCCCAGTGACGATGTCAGTCCCCGGATCGGGCTTGAACTCCTCGGTGTCAATGCCGTTCTTGACCACATGCACTTTGTCAGGATCGAGGTTTGTATAGGAGTCCAAGGTGTCATCGCGCATTCCGGCACTAACTGCGATCACAGCATCCGCTGCCTCGAAGGCTGTCTTCTCGGCCCACGACGAGAGCCGGTAGCCACCGCCAAGCTGCTCGGCCTTCCAGGGACGGTGCGGTTCCAGTGAGTGTGCTGAAACGACGTGTGGAATGTCATGGAATAACCCGGCAAGGTGGCCGGCCAGGTTGGCGTACCAGGTGTGTGAATGAACCAGATCCACCTGAGGAATCGCCGCCACCATCGACAGGTCGGCCCCGAACACCCGGAGCGCAGCATTGGCTCCCTCTGGATAGTTCTCAGCGTGCGCGGTGGCCCCCTCGCGCGGCTCGCCCATGCATTGCACGTCGACATCGATGAGCTTGCGCAATTGCGGCACCAGCTGGGCGACATGCACCCCAGCACCGCCGTAGATCGAGGGTGGATATTCCCGGGTCAGCAACGAGATGGAGAGTCGATCAGTGTCTGACAGCGCCATAGTTGGCATCGTTCCACAGCGTCAGCGATGTTGACCACAACATCGTCCGGAACGGTGCTTCCGTGGCCCAGTATGGGCTAGGTTCAACTCATGCGTACGCGTCCACGGATTCTGGCGATCGTACTGGCTGGTGGCGAAGGAAAACGGCTGATGCCGTTGACCATGGATAGAGCGAAGCCGGCGGTTCCATTCGGTGGCACGTATCGCCTGATCGACTTCGTGCTGTCGAACTTGGCCAACGCGGAGATGCGGCAGATTGCGGTGCTGACGCAGTACAAGTCGCACTCACTCGACAAGCACATCTCCCTGACCTGGCGCATGTCGACCATGCTCGGCAACTTTGTCACCCCCGTGCCGGCGCAGCAGCGACTCGGACCGCGGTGGTACCAGGGCAGCGCGGACGCGATCTACCAGTCAATGAACTTGATCCGCGATGAGGAGCCGGACTATGTCGTCGTCTTCGGCGCTGACAACATCTATCGGATGGACGTCCATCAGATGCTCGAGGCGCATATTGACGGTGGCCTCAGCTGCACTGTGGCCGGCATCCGTGTGCCCCGAAGCCAAGCCAGCGCATTCGGAGTGATCGACGCACAGGCTGATAACAAGATCAAGGAGTTTCTCGAGAAGCCGCCTGAGCCCCCCGGCCTGCCAGACGATCCTGAAGCCTCGTTCGCCTCGATGGGGAACTACATCTTTACGACCGCTGCATTGATCGAGGCGCTGAAGGCAGACGCTGAAAACGAAGACTCTCGCCACGACATGGGCGGCGATATCATCCCGAACTTTGTGAGTCGTGGTGATGGGCAGGTTTATGACTTCACTGCCAACGAGGTTCCGGGCTCGACCGAACGCGACAAGGCCTACTGGCGCGATGTCGGGACGCTCGACGCGTATCACGAAGCGCACATGGACCTCGTCTCAGTGGACCCCGTGTTCAACCTCTACAACCTGGACTGGCCGATCTGGACCTATCCGGTGCAGATGCCGGGGGCCAAGTTCACCATGCAAGGGGTCTCCCGGGACTCCATCGTCAGTCCCGGATGCATCGTGGCAGGTGGATCCATCGAGAATTCTGTTCTCTCGCCTAACGTCCACGTACATGAAGACGGGCGGGTCGACCATTCGGTGATCTTGTCCCACACCACCATCGGACGTGGTGCCGTGATACACCGCGCGATCTTGGACAAGCACGTCACCGTCGCAGAGGGTGCAAAGGTAGGGGTGGACGTCGAAGCTGATGAAGCCCGCGGCTTCTACATCTCGGAGGGCGGCATCACAGTGGTTGCCAAGGGCGGCAAGGTCGCGGCAACATGAGCGCGCCTGCCTCAGGATTGGGGGCCCAGGAGGCAGGCAAACCTGAAGGTGGAACATTCGGGGTCGATGCTCCTACGGTTCCGGCGGCGCTGGGGGCCGCTGCGCTGATTCTGACGATCATCGGTTGTGTGCTGATGCTCACGCATGGCTTCGTTGCGGGCCTGGTGACGTTGATCTTCGCGCTGTTCTTCGGATTGTGCGCGCTCAGCTATCTCTACACGACACTGCAAGGGAAGTTCGTCTGGTGGGCTGACCTGCTCGACGATGCCCGGCTGAAGGGAAACGAATACGCAGTTGATCTTGGCTGTGGCCGCGGCGCGGTCTTGATCAGCCTAGCCAAACGGCTGACGACCGGGCGAGTCTCGGGAATTGATGTGTGGTGTCGCCATGGCCAGTCGGGCAATGACATCGAGGCCACCAAGCAGAATGCACGCGCCTGCGGTGTGGAGGATCGCGTAGAACTCAACACAGGCAACATCACGACGCTGCCGTATCACGACGCACAGTTCGATCTTGTCGTTTCAAGCCTTGCCATTCATAGTCTCAGGGCGCCTGAGGATCGGCGGCAGGCTATCAACGAGGCTGTTCGGGTGCTGGAACCTGGCGGCAAGATCATCATTGCTGACATCAGTCACACCGAGGAATACGCGGATTGGCTCAGTGAGGCCGGCATGGAATCGGTGACCTTGCAAGACTTGGGCGTCCGCGGATGGTGGAGTGGACCGTGGATGCCAACGAGCGCTGTGTCTGCGATCCGGCCAGGTCGGCCAAGTGTGAGAGCCTAGCCTCGCAATTTGCCCAACGCTGCTGTCGACCCGTTACCGCATCCCTACTTTCTGACAGCAACAAGCAGCCCGTCCCCGACTGGAAGCAGTGCGGACACGAGATCTTCGTTGTCCTTGACAGCATTCAGCGCGTTGCGGATCGCATCAGTGTCGGAGTCGGCGTTGCTCCCGTCGGCAGTACGGTCGTGCCACAAGGCGTTGTCCAGAGCGAGCACCCCGCCGTGCCGGAGCAGCCGCAGACCTTGCTCGACGTACTCGGCGTACTCAGCCTTGTCGGCGTCGATGAAAACCATGTCGTACCCGCCGTCACTCAACCGTGGCAACACGCTGAGCGCCGGCCCCGCGATAAGGCGAAAACGCTGCGTGGGGATGCCGACGCCAAGAAAAGCCGCACGAGCAGCCTGCTGATGCTCCGGCTCGATATCCACGCTGGTCAAGACTCCGTCCGGCTGCATCCCTGCGAACAGTGCCAGACCGGAGACGCCCGAACCCGTTCCGACCTCAACAACCGCCTTGGCTCGGACCACCCTGGCAAGAAAGGTCAATGCGCTCGCGCCGCCGCGACCAATAGGTGCAACCCCAAGCTGCCTGGACTTCTGGCGCGCCTCCGCCGCCTGATCCGATTCATCGACGAAATCCTCAGCGAACGTCCACGATCCCGGCTTGGGCGCGGCTTTGAGGGAGGTCTTGACAGCGGAGAGATTCACGAATCTCACCCTATCGAAGCGCCTGCTGGCGGAACCCTACGATGACGGCATGAGCCATACCGTCGTCGCCGAGCTCGTCGCGGCCGTCATGAAGGTCGAGGTCGAGGTGGGCCAGGAGGTGGCTGCCGAAGACCCCGTGGTGATCTTGGAGTCGATGAAGATGGAGATCCCGGTGCTCGCCGACGTGGCGGGTTCGGTCTCAGAGATCGTGGTTTCGGAAGGTGACGTGGTCAACGACGGCGATCCGCTCGTCGTGATCAAGGTGCTCTAAGATGGCGGGCATGTCGACCCCACCCTTTGGCCGGCTTCTGACGGCCATGGTGACTCCCTTCGCCGCGGACGGATCTGTGGACCTCGACGCCGCTGCTGGGCTTGCCAGCTATCTGGTCGACGAGATGGGCAACGACGGGCTCGTGATCAGCGGTACCACCGGGGAATCTCCGACCACATCGGATGCAGAGAAGGCTGACTTACTCCGTGTGGTGCTCGACGCTGTCGGCGACCGGGCGAGGATCCTTACAGGCGTCGGCACGTTCAACACTGAGCACACGCTCGATTTGGCGGCGACTGCGGCCAAGCTGGGCGCAGCCGGCCTCCTCGTCGTCACGCCGTACTATTCCAAGCCGCCCCAGGCCGGGCTTTTGGAGCACTTCCGGCGGGTCGCGGATTCCACCGACGTGCCGGTGATGGTGTATGACATTCCGGGTCGTGCCGCTGTTGCCGTTGCCACCGACACGATGCTGCGACTGGCCGAACATCCGCGGATCATTGCCGTCAAGGATGCGAAGGGAGACCTTACAGCCTCCGCGCGCGTCATCGCTCAGAGCGAGCTGGCCTACTACTCGGGCGACGATGCCATGACGCTGCCGTTGCTGTCGGTTGGCGCTGTGGGGGTGGTCGGCACCTCAACACACTTCAGCGCCGTCGGGACCCGGCAGATGATCGAGGCCTATCTCGCCGGTGACGTCGCAACGGCGTTACATCTCCATCAGCGACTGTTGCCGATCTATACCGGAATCTTCGCAACCCAAGGCTGCATCCTGGTCAAGGCAGGACTTAAGCTGCTCGGTCGTGACGTGGGAGGCTTGAGGTCTCCGCTCATCGAGGCCACGCCTGCGGAGGTCGAGGGCCTGCGTTCCGACATGGCAGCAGCCGGCCTGCAGGCGGGCGAGTCAGCGTCGACCGGCTGACTATCTTCACATAGGAGTCAGAGGTCTGCCGGTTCCACGCTGCGCTGCGAGCGTAGGAGAACGTGTAATGGAACGCGACCAGACACCGCAGCGTTGGGAAATTGTGAGGCAGGACACGGTCGTGCACAGCCAAATGCCAGGGTTCACTCAGGGCATTGCCAGGATGACACGCAACAATGAGGCGTTCAGGCTGAATCTGCTCGGTCGTGCCCGACACCGTAGAGAGGTCAAACCGATGGCTCAGTGGCCCGCCCCTGATCCTCAGGCTTGGCAGCCGCCTGCGCCAGCGAGCTCCGCGCCGCAATCTGACGAGTCGTGGACTCCCCCGACATGGGAGGAACTGGTACGAGACCATGGCGCTCGTGTCTACCGGTTGGCCTATCGGCTGACTGGCAATCCGCATGACGCCGAGGACCTCACCCAGGACGTCTTCGTCCGGGTGTTCCGCTCCTTGCACCGGTTCCGGCCTGGGACGTTCGAGGGCTGGCTGCACCGCATCACGACCAATCTGTTCCTCGACGGCGCACGGCGCCGCCAAAAGATCCGCTTCGACGGCCTAGGTGAAGGCTCTGCTGAGCGCTTGCCCAGCACCTGGCCGAGCCCTTCCGAGCAGCTGGCTGACGCCGACCTTGATCACGATGTGGCGGCTGCGCTCTCGGCCCTGCCTCCGGAGTTTCGCGCGGCTGTTGTGCTATGTGACATCGAGGGCCTCAGCTACGAGGAGATCAGCGAGGTTCTTGACATCAAGATCGGAACGGTCCGCAGCCGAATCCACCGCGGGCGTGCCCAACTGCGGACCGCGCTGGCGCACCGCCGGCCGACCGGGGAGCGGGTACGTTATCTGGGTGTTGATGTGGAGGCAGGCGACGGCTCCGACGGTATTAGTTCCAAACTCGGAAGTCTGGAGCCTGCGAGGTCGGCGTGAGAAAAGCGCCCTGCGCTGATCTCGCCGAGCTGCGATCAGCGTTCGTCGACGGGGCATTGAACGATGCGGACCGAGAGCGCTTGCTCATACACCTGGTCGACTGCGCTAACTGTCGACGTGACGTCGAGGATCTGCGTGCCGTACGCCAGCTCCTAAACCAGACGAAGGATGAACCGGACCCAACCCCGAGCGACCTGTCTTTCCGCCTGGCTTCCATCGCCGGTTCGCAGTCATTCTCACCTTTGTGGATCCGGCCGTTCCGGCGAATCCAGCCATCCCGACCCTCCCGAACTGGTGGTCTGCCAAGCCACCGCCGCATGGTCAAGCTGCGGATCGGCGCCTCCGCGGTGGCGCTTGGAGCGACGGTGACTGCGATGGGGGTCATCGGGTACGCTGCGGCGCCAAGCCTTCCGGCAATTGGCGACCCAACTGAGGAGGCGCAAGCGGCATTTGCGTCAAGCCTCGGACAGTTTCCCCTCGCCAGCGACGCGCTGAGCGCGGTAATGCTGGCCGACTCACGCGCCCTCTCCGCCAACTTGTCGCCCCGGCTCGAGGGTCCCTCCGTCACCGCCGGGACCACACTGACCGCGGCGGAAGCGCAGGCAATGATGCAGCGAGCGGCCGATGCCGCCCACTCGGTGAGCTACTCCGGCCATCAGTCATTTCTGGCCTACCGGAACGGTGGCGCGATCGTTGCGCAGGTTGAAGTGGATGCGCGTGCGGGCCAGGGCAGTCAGGTCATGGTCAACAACCAAACCGGCCAGCAGCTGCTCAAAGGATTCACGCCTGCGCTGATCTCGTCGCGAGTTGTCGATGACGAGCTACTCGACCTGCTCGAGCGTAACTACCGTCTCAGCGGGACACGCGGATCAAGTGTCGCCAGCCGTAGCGCTGCGGTGGTCGCGGCTACCCGGGGTGATAGTCACTCCGTAGCAGCTCGCTGGTGGATCGATGACGCCACCGGCATCGTGCTCTGGCAAGAGAGCTATGACAGGAGCGGATCGGTCGACCTGTCGTTCGGATTCACCTCAGTGTCGGTCAGCCGCGGGGACAGCATTCTGCAACATCTGCCGCCCCGGTTGGCCGTGCCACGGACCAGCACTTCGCTGACGATCTCATCCGCAGCGGAACTGAACGCATCAGGATGGTCATGCTTCCGGCATCTGGCTGGCCTATCGTTGGTGCGGATACGTAGCGACCGTGCCGGCAATCCGGACACGGTCCATCTGGTCTACAGTGACGGCCTCAGCACTGTGAGTGTCTTCCAGCAACGAGGCCAGTTGACTGCCGTCCCGGAGGGTTCCGATTGGGACGCCGCGCTTGGGGCCCACGTCCGCCGAGGTGCCTCGGGGGTCGCGACCTGGCAATCCGGTGAGACTGTGCTCACTGTCGTCACCGACGGCAACCCAGGTCTGCTGGCAGAGACTGTCGGGTCGCTGCCTCATGATCGAGCCACCACGCAGACTACGCTTGACCGCATCAAAGCTGGATGGACGAGGATTCTGGCCGATGTGAAGGGCTAGTACGTGGTGGATGAGGACCGTGCGACGGGTCACGCCGGAGGCGAACCGTCAGATTCTCGCTACTTTGGTCCTTTTGGCGAGCCACCTCCCACATTTTCGGTGGAGCAAAGGTTCCCCTCCCAGCCGGGTACTGGGTTTGCATCGTCGGACGCGACTTGGCCGCCGCCACTCGGCCAACCCGAAGCGGCCGAAAGCCCGCCAGCTGGAGTGCCATTGTCAGCAACGACGACGATGCTTCCTGCCGCGCAAACGAGTCGCCGTCGTCCACGTTCGGCATCTCTCATCGCAGTTGCCGCTCTCACTGCTCTGGTGATCGGAGGCGCTGCCGGCTATGGCGGCGCCACACTCGCCCGACGGTCCGAGGCGCCGGCATCCACCACAGCCAGCCCTTCAGCGCTCCCGGGCGTGACGCGTACGCCCGTAGCGCCAGCACCTCCGAGCGCGAACACCGTTGAGGTGGCCAAACGGGTGCTGCCGGCCACCGTGATGATCCAGGCCGGTCGAGGAACCGGATCCGGATTCTTGATCGACAGGGACGGCCGCATCGTGACCAACAATCACGTGGTCTCCGACGCGACCGGCGGGTCGAGGATTCGCGTGATCCTTTCTGATGGACGCCGGCTGAACGCAGTGCTGGTCGGACGCAGCCCTTCCTACGACATCGCTGTGATCCGGGTCAGTGGAGTGGCGTCGCTGCAGCCCTTGGAGCTTGGCGACTCCAACCAAATCCAGGTCGGAGAGCCGGTGATCGCCGTCGGCTCGCCGCTCGGGCTGCCCGGTACTGTCACGCAGGGCATTATCTCGGCTCGGAATCGTCCGGTGATGGTCTCCGAAGGCGCAGCCGCGGACTCGCCGACCGCGTACATCAATGCCATCCAGACCGACGCCTCTATTAATCCAGGGAACTCCGGAGGCCCGCTCGTGGATGCGGGAGGACGTGCAATCGGGCTCAACTCAGCGATTCTGACGTTCGCGGCAAGTCGCAATATCGGGCTCGGCTTCGCGATTCCGATCAACCAGGCTGCCACGATCGCCGACTTGTTGATCAAGAACGGTAAGGCGACCTACCCGGTGATCGGTGCCAACGTGCAAGATGTCTCATCGGGTGTTGCGCTGAGCGCGGTCGACGCCCAAGGCCCCGCCGGCAAGGCAGGCCTGAAGGCTGGCGACCTGATCACCAAGCTGGACGGCCAACCGGTCGCCACCATGGAGGAGCTGATCGTCAGCATCCGCACCCGAAGGCCCGGCGAGGTCGTGGTCTTGGACTTCACTCGCGGGTCGACACCGGGTCAGGTCCGAGTCACCCTGGGTAGCAAGGAGGGCTGATCATGACGCCCCTGCTGCTGGACATCAATGCCCCCGAGTTCGTGCTGTTGCTCGTGCTCGCGGTCATTTTGTTCGGGCCGGAGCGACTCCCAGATCTGGCTCGGAAGGCCGCCCGGGTACTGCGCTACTTGAGGACCGTGGCCGGCTCTGCCCAGCAGCAGCTGAGCAAGGAGCTAGGACCTGGATTTGAGAATGTCGATTTTCGTGACCTCAACCCAAAGGCGTTCGTGCAGAAGCATCTGCTCGACGACGTGGAGCCGATCTTCGCCGATGTGAAGTCCGAGGTTGCCGACCTCGGTAAGACCATCAACAGCTCCTCCAAGGACGGCGAGATGAACAACTCCACGAAGGATCGCAGCCCGGGAGGCCCACAGGACGTCGTGGCCAGTGCAGCTCCAGCACGCGCGGTCACACCTTTCGATCTTGAAGCGACCTGACCTGCTCGCCCAGCGTTCCTAGCTGCTCGAGCATCGCCGCTTTGGATCTGCCGACTTCGTCGTCGCTCGCAGAGAAAAGCACCCTTCGCTCCAATTGCTCGCTCCGCTCGCTGAGGCTGGCGCTCTTTAGCCGCTGCCTTCCTCACTCGGTCGCAGACGAAATGCATGTCTGCTCGCTCACTCGTCCAGGACAGCGGCGCGCCAGCCTGGCTCAGCACGGCAGGCGCGCGATTATCGACGCTCGCAGCTAGTCAGCGCCCAGCGGGCGTAAGGCCGAGCTGCTTGCCGAGCAGCCCGCGGCCGCGCTTGACGAACGTCTCGGCCAGCGAATTGAGAGCACGGGCGGCAGGCTCGTCTGGGCCGGACTCAACCAGCGGAACGCCGGCGTCACCGGACGCACGGAGCTGCGGGTCAAGCGGTATCTGCGCGAGTAGCGATACGGGATAGCCGAGCCGAGTGCTGAGGGCACGCGCGACATCCGCGCCGCCACCAGTACCGAAGATGTGGTGCGTATCCACTTCGCCGCAGTGAGGACAAGTGGTCACCAGGTACGACATGTTCTCCACTACACCGATCACGCGCTGGTTCAACATCGATGCCATGGTTCCGGCACGCTCAGCAACCTCGGCTGCGGCGGCTTGAGGCGTGGTGATCACCAATACCTCGGCATTTGGCAACTTCTGACCCAGTGAAATGGCCACGTCGCCTGTACCAGGCGGCAGGTCGAGGAGCAGGAAGTCAAGGTCGCCCCAATAGACATCGCCGAGCATCTGGGTGAGTGCGCGATCCAAGATCGGGCCGCGCCACGCCACGACCTGATCACGACGCGGCTTGAGCATTCCGATCGAGATCACCTTGAGCCCGTTGGTTGGCACCGGCATGATCATGTCCTCGACCGCGGTCGGTCGCGAATCGGCCACGCCGAGCATTGCCGGCACTGAATGACCGTAGATATCGGCATCGAGAACGCCGACGCTGAGCCCGTGGGCGGCAAGCGCCTTTGCGAGGTTCACTGTGACTGATGACTTTCCGACGCCCCCTTTCCCCGAGGCGACTGCGATCACTTGGGTGAGCGAATCCGGCCGGGCAAACGGAATCTCGCGCTCGGCCTGCCCGCCCTTGAGCAGCTCCCGCAACGCCCCACGCTGCTCGTCCGACATCACACCCAGCTCGACACTGACCGCCGACACTCCCGGAACTCCGAGTACCGCAGCGGTGACATCGCGGTTGAGCGTGTCACGGAGCGGGCAGCCAGCGACAGTCAGCAGGATCCGGACGTGTGCCCGACCAGTCGAGTCCACGTCGATGCCGTCGACCATGCCGAGATCGGTGATGGGCCGGCGAATCTCAGGATCGTCCACCCGGTGCAGTGCGGCGCGGATCTGGGGCACTCGGGGGTCTTCAACGGTGGACGTTGCGGAGTCTCCGTTGGATTGCGGGTCGTGCATGCCCCCCAGCGTAGGTGAGATTGCGTGCGCGTTCTATTTTGGGAGCTGCTCGCGCATGCTTTGCTCGCTGCGCTCGCAGCTATGCGACGTCTTCGCTCTCGAGCTCAGCGAGAATGGCGCGTAACTCCGCCCTGAGCTCTGAACGCAGGTAGTCGCGAGTGGCTAGCTCACCAACTGACATCCGCAGACCCGCAATCTCGCGCGCCAAGAAATCCATGTCGGCTCGGCTTTGCGCGGCCTGCTCACGGTCACGTTCCAAGGCGACCCGGTCCCGCGCCTCTTGCCGGTTCTGGGCGAGCAAGATCAGTGGAGCGGCGTACGAGGCTTGCAGTGACAAAACAAGCGTCAAGAAAATGAACGGGAAGGGGTCGAAGCGCAGCTGAGGTGGACCGAGCGCCACGTTCCAGAGCAGCCAGAGGATGATGACCACCGTCATCCCGAAGAGGAAGCGAGCGGTGCCCATGAACCGGGCAAAGGCCTCGGCAAACTTCCCGAAGGCGTCCCGGTCCACCTTGATCGTCGGAATCGTTGACCGCCTGCGCCGGCCCGGCAGGTCAAGCCGCTCGGCCTCCCGAACTGCTCTAGCCATGCGTGATCACTCCTGTCTCCGGAGACTGGTGCGCCGACACCGCATCGAGCTCGATGCCGCGCCAGTCCTCGGGCAACATGTGATCAAGTACGTCGTCGACCGTGATCGCTCCAATCAACCGATGATCAGCATCGACGACAGGGGCGTTCACCAGGTTGTACGTCGCGAAATAGCGGCTTACCTCGTGCACGTTTGCCTGGTCGTTCAGCGTCTCCAGTTCGGTGTCGATCAGCGCCGAGACGAGTGTCGAGGGCGGCTCGCGGAGCAGCCGCTGGAAGTGCACCGCGCCGACGAAACGGCCAGTCGGAGTGTCCAAGGGCGGCCGGCATACGTAGACCATGCACGCCAACGCGGGCGTCAGCTCTGCGTCCCGGATGTGAGCGAGAGCTTCGGCGACCGTCGCGTCGGGCGGCAGGATCACTGGTTCCGGGGTCATCATCCCGCCGGCAGTGGACTCGGCGTAGACGAGCAGCCGCCGAACGTCCTTGGCCTCCTCAGGCTCCATGCGCTCGAGCAGCACTTGAGCCAGCTCGGGGGCGAGTTCGGCGATCAAGTCAGCGGCGTCATCTGGATCCATTTCCTCCAGGACGTCCGCGGCACGGTCGGTGTCGAGCTGGGAGATCAGTTGAACCTGTTCGTCCTCCGGTAGCTCCTCCAAAGCACCGGCCAACTTGTGATCATCGAGTGCGGAAGCTACCTCGGCTCGTCGCTCGCGCGACATTTCGTGTAGTTCGCGGGCGATGTCGGCCGCCTTCATGTCCTCCATTTGAGCCAGCAGCTGGTCGGTACCTTGACCTCGCTCGAGGCCCAGAAGTGTGATGGTGGCCCAGTCCACGATGGTGACGTGACCCCGCCTACCGAAGCGGCGACCGGATTCCCGGAGGGCCACTTGCGAGAGCTCCCAGTCGTAAGAACGCACAGGTTGAATTGCGACGTCGAATATCACCGACGGACCCGGGCGGTCAGTGCGTTCCACGGTGAGGTCGAACAGGTCGTCGATCACCAACATCTCGGATTCGCGGCGTTCGAATCGGCGCGTGTTGACTACGCCGGAGATGACCACGGCAAACCCGTCGATGCTGTGTACCCGCGCAATCGGTATGAAGATTCGGTGCCGTGCGAACAGCTCGACCACGAGCCCCTTTACTCGCGGGGCATTCCCGGCGGCGCGACGCTGCACAACAACGTCGCGCACCTTGCCCACCTGGTCCCCAGCACTGTCAAGGACTGGCAGGCCCCGGATGCGTGAGATGAAGACCGAGGTCGCGCTCGCTGCCACGCTTCGATTATCACAGCCAGAGACCGATCCCCGCGGAGCTGCGAGGGTCGGCATTGCGAGCAGGTCTCAAATTGACCCGCAGAGCTGCGAGCGTCGGCACTGCGCGAGCAGCTCCAAGTTGAACCGCGGACGGCAAACTCAGACCAGTATGGCTTTCTGAGCCATCGTGGTGCTTGCCACTCCAGGCAGCCGGTGCCACGCTCTGACCTCCATGATCAGGTCAGCTAGGGTCGGGGATGTGGCTGCAGCCAGTGCGATCAGCTTCAAGGATCTGTGCATCGACGCCGTCAATCCTGAGGTGCTCGCGACCTTCTGGGCCGCTGCCCTCGGCCTTCGAGCCGAGCCGAGTAGTGCCGATTTCCGGCTGGTTGACGATGTGCCCGAGCACACCCTCTGGGTCAACCAGGTGCCCGAGCCGAGGACCGTCAAGCAGCGCGTCCACCTCGATGTTGACGTGTCGGCAGTCTCCGATCTGACCGACCTTGGCGCCGTGATCATCGATGACACGCAATCGTGGACTGTGCTGGCCGATCCCGAGGGCGGTGAGCTCTGTGCCTTCGTGCGTGAGCCCGAATCGCTGCATGACTATCGCGTGTACGAGCTGGTCGTCGACGCCGCGGATCCGATCTCGATCGCTTCCTGGTGGGCGGAACGCTACGCCGCCAACGTGTGTCATGACCAGGACCGTGCCTTCTCCTGGATCGATCAGGCCCCGGGGATGCCGTGGGCGATGGTGTTCCAATGGGTTCCGGAGCCCAAGATCGTGAAAAATCGCATGCACTGGGACGTCTGGGGGGAGACCGATGATCTCCTGGCGGCAGGTGCCCGCCTGGTTCGTGGGCGAGACGACGAGATCGGCTGGGACGTGCTGGCCGATCCCGAAGATAACGAATTCTGTGTATTCACCCGGCACACCATCTGAGAAGTCAGCGAGCCGACCGGCTCAGAGCGCCAACGAGTAGATTGGGAGCCGATTTCAGGAGGACACCATGGCTATTTCGCCGCGGCAGTTCGGCTCGGTTTTTGAGCTGCAGTTCCCCCAGTCGGTTGGGATCTACAGCAGCTACGCCGATGCGCAGAAGGCGGTTGACTTCCTGGCGGACCAAAAGTTTGAGGTGCAGAACCTAGCCATCGTGGGTACCGATCTCAAGTCGGTCGAGCGGGTGCTCGGACGCCGCAACTGGGGCACCGTGGTCACGCAGGGCTTGCAGTCAGGCATCTCCACCGGCCTACTGGTCGGTCTTGTGATATTGATCTTCGCCAGGCCGTCAAGCGTCGTGCTGCTGCTGCTGGTTGCCTTGGCGATCGGCGTCTTGCTGAGCATCGGATTCAGCGCGGCGGCCTACGCCATGAGCCGTGGCCGGCGGGACTTCACGTCAGTGTCCCAGACGATCGCTACGAAGTACGAGGTGCTGTGCGAGCACAAGGTCGCCGCGCAAGCCCGAGAGATGCTGCAAGGGATGCCGGGCGCTCGCGCCGCGCAATTTGAATGAGGCGTCGCTCGCGCACGCGCTGTGTTCGATTGCTCGCTCCGCTCGCTGCGATGTTCGTCGGTCGCCGCCGTCTTCGTCGGATCTGGTGAAACGCTGTGTAGCTGAAAGCTCACTCTGTTGGTGAGTGCGTTTCACCATCTCCTCCTGCAGATCGGCGGCACGAACATCGCGAGCCGACTCTTCGTCGTTCTTCGCGAAGCGGGATCAGCCTCGATGCCAGACTCGCGCTCCAATCCTGCTTCGCTCATCACTCCGGCAGTCGTCGGCGGGCCCTCCGACGCTCGCACAGCGTCGCACAGACCCGCCAGCGAACCTTTACTGGCGAGCCGCTGAGGAAGCTGCCCAGATGGTTGACATCCAGGTTTCGACGTCGGCGCTGCCTCGGGGGAGCATCGCCGTGAGATTCTCGTTCCCATTTGCGGTGATCAGGATGTCGTCCTCGATCCGCACGCCGATGCCGCGCAGGGTCTCGGGCACGAGCTCGTCGTCAGGCTTGAAGTAGAGCCCTGGCTCGACGGTAATGATCATGCCTGGCTCGAGAGTTCCCTCCCGGTAGTTTTCGACCCGAGCCTGCGCGCAATCGTGCACGTCGATGCCGAGGTGATGCGAGGTGCCGTGCACCATCCACCGCCGGTGCTGGCCTCCCTGCTCGCCGAGTGACTCAGCCACGCTGACCGGCAACAGGCCCCAGATGTCTAGGTGCCGAGCGATCACCGCAGTCGCCGCCCTGTGTACATCAGAGAAGCTGGCCCCCGGCCGCGCCGCTGCAATCCCTGCTTCCTGCGCCTCAAGAACGGCCTCGTAGATCATCCGCTGGTCGTCGCTGAATGTTCCGTTGATCGGCAGTGTCCGGGTGACATCTGCTGTGTAGAGAGAATCCAGCTCGATGCCAGCGTCCAAGAGAAGCAGCTCGCCGTCACGGAGCTCGCCATCGTTGCGGATCCAGTGCAGGGTGCAGGCATGCTCGCCTGCGGCAGCGATGGTGTCATAACCGACCGCGTTGCCGGCATGGCGAGCATGTAGACCGAAAGTTCCTTCGACCCAGCGTTCCCCGCGACCACGCCTGACTGCCTCGGGAATGCCTGCGACGACAGCCTCGAATGCCGACGTGGTTTGGCGACAGGCTTCACGCATCTCGCCGATCTCGAAGGCATCCTTTATCAGCCGCAGTTCGCTGAGCGCGACAGCGAATTCATGATCGGACTCTTCGCTGGTACGCCGCTCTTGATCAACTTCCGAGGTCTGCCGCGAACCGCGGATCTCCTCGATCAGCTGCCGGATCTCATGATCGAGATCTGCCGGGAGGACGCGCAGCGAGATGATGGCACCGTTCTTGCGCAGCTGTGCGGGCATGTCCGAGATCGGCGCACACGGAATGTCGCAGAGCTCGCTCATCTCCGCCAAGGATGGTCGCCGACCCACCCACAGCTCACCAAAGCGGCTGTCCGCATAGAACTCTTCGGAGTCCCGCGGAGCACGAGGCTTGAAATAGAGGGTGGCGTCATGACCGGAGTCTGTGGGCTCGAGCACGAGCACGGCGTCCGGTTCGCGATCGGTGCCCAGGCCGGTCAGGTGAGCGAACGCCGAGTGCGGCCGGAACCGATAGTCGGTGTCGTTGGAGCGGACCTTGAGTCCACCGGCAGGGATGACGAGCCGCTCACCCGGAAACTGCGCACTGACTCTTTCACGCTGCCGCCGAGCCCATGTGGCGGCAGGAAGCTGATCCGGAAGCTGCGTCGGGTACGACGCCCAGCCCTCGACGATGAACTTCTTGAAGGCGTCTGAGAACGGGATCTGGCGGTTCGGCAGCGCAGGCCGACGGTCGCTCACGCGTGTCATTCTTGCACTCGGTGTCGGCCGTGCTCCGACCTTAGACGGTGGCAGCAGCGATCAGCCGTCAAAGCGTCGGCAGTAGCGATACCGTGACCGCATGCCGACGCGCCTCTTCCTGGTCCGACATGGCGAGACTGAATGGAGCCGATCCGGCAAGCACACCTCGATCACCGACTTGCCGCTCACCGAGACTGGCAAGAAGCTGGCCCGGGCGCTTAATGGCCACTTGTCGCCGCAAAACTTCCAACTGATCCTCAGCAGCCCACGGAGACGAGCCCGTGAGACTGCGGAACTGGCTGGTTTCGCCGGGCGCGTTCGAACCGCAGATCGACAACGATCTGGCCGAATGGTTCTACGGCGATTATGAGGGCAAGACGAGCCCGGAGATCTGGGAGACAGTTCCGGGCTGGACGATCTGGAACAGCGAGGTTCCCGGTGGCGAGACGGCTACGGAGGTTGCCAGCCGGCTCGACCGGGTGGTCGCACAGGTCCGAGGATCGGGCGTCGATCAGGCCATCTGCTTCGGTCACGGCCATGCGCTCCGAGCGCTGACGATGCGGTGGCTCGGGTTCGACTTGACGCTTGGCGTGCACTTTCCGCTCGACACGGGCACTGTCTCGGTGCTGGGTGAAGATAGAGGGGCGCCCGCGCTCGAACGGTGGAACGCCCGGCCTTAGGCGCTCGATAACCGGCGCTGCAGAATGACATTGGCGCGCTTGTGCGGGGAAGGGATTTTGCGCCTACTTGGGACCGTCTCGGCGCTTGGGGGCGGAAACGACCGAAGATCGACGGATCTCATACCTGGAGCTTGTGCCTATCCGGCGCTGCGTACGTTGCAAATCCGGGATGTCGGGTCCGAGCGAGGCACGGGTACTGGTCAACCGGGCCCTGATCCCGGATTGAGCGATCAGTAGGGTTGTGCAGCGGGCGTACCAGCGCTCGAGGTGCTCGAGGAGGATGAGGGCGATCAGGGCCGACAAGGATGCGCAGCTGCGCCTGCTCGATCTGCAAACTGTCGACACAACGCTCGCTCAGCTCAATCATCGCCGCCGGACGCTGACCCAGCATGCGCTGATTGCCAAGCTACGAACGGAGCGAGCGGCTGTGGCCTCAGACCTTGTGGCGGCCGAAACCAGAATTTCCGATCTCGAATTGGAGCAAGCGAAGGCCGAGACCGACCTGGAACCGGTCCGAGAGCGACTGAGCCGGAATCAGACCCGTATCACCAGCGGCGCAATCGCCGATCCCAAAGCGCTCTCGTCGATGGTGGAGGAGGTCAGCCACCTCAAGAAGCGGATCAGCGACCTTGAGGATGCTGAGCTGGACGTGTTGGAACAACTGGATGCGGCGGTGGCGAGTCAGGAAACGTTACGGGCCCGGGCGGAACAGATCGACACTGATTTGACCGAAGCAATCGCCGACCGCGATCAGCAACTTGCGACTCTCAATGCAGAGATGGATGAGCTTCGCAAGCAGCGAACTGAGATCGCGCCGTTGATACCCGGCGATGTGCTCGCGCTCTACGACAGGATTGGCGCCAGCCACGCAGGTGTTGCCGCCGCCGAGTTGCGAGCACGCCGCTGCACCGGCTGCCAGCTCGAAGTCAACGCTGCCGATCTGCGGGCATTTTCCGCCGCAGCTGAGGACGAGGTGCTGCGCTGTGAGGAATGCGGTCGGATCCTGATCCGCACAGCGCAGTCAGGCCTGTGATGGCTAAGGGGTCGGCGGGCATGCAGGGTGGGCCCGGGTTCTTCGATGAGTTTGAAGATCCGGAACAGCCCAGATCCGGTCGCCGATTGATCGTGGAGGCGGACGGTGGATCACGCGGCAATCCTGGACCAGCCGCGTACGGCGCCTTGGTCCGTGACGCTCGGACGACGAAAGTCCTGGCAACCGAAGGCTTGCCTATCGGACGGGCAACGAACAATGTCGCGGAGTACCGCGGCCTGATCGCCGGACTTGAGATGGCCCGCGAACTCGACCCGACAGCCGCGCTCGACGTGCGGATGGATTCCAAGCTGGTTATCGAGCAGATGGCTGGTCGGTGGAAAGTGAAGCATGCCGACATGAAGACGCTGGCCCTTGCAGCAGCCCGGTTGCGGCCAGCAACAGTGATCTGGACCTGGGTGCCGCGCGAACTCAACAAAGCGGCCGACGCCTTGGTCAACCGCGCGTTGGACGGCGATCCGGTGCCACGGCAGTACCTCGTTGACCGGCCCGGCTGAATGCCGGGCCGGTCGCAGCCGTGCGGTTAAGCTGCGGACATGCCTGCCCCCAAGCTCGGCCTGCCACCAGTCGTGCCCGAGGAGCTGGCGAAGGGCCTAGCGGCCATTCGGGTAACCGCGGAAGTGCCGTCCGAGTTTCCGGCTGAAGTCCAGACCGCAGCGGAGCAGGCTGCGGCCAAGCCGCGCCTTCCTGATCTTGACCGAACTGACTTGGAATTGATCACCATCGATCCTGCCGGTTCTCGTGATCTTGATCAGGCGCTGCACATTGCACGCGGGCGCGGTGGTGAGTTCGTGATCTCTTACGCGATCGCTGACCTGGCGGCATTCGTCCGACCAGGCGATCCGATCGATCTTGAGGCGCACCGCCGTGGGACCACGCTCTATGCCCCCGACCGGCGAATTCCGCTCCACCCGCCGGTGCTCAGCGAAGCGGCGGCCAGCCTGCTGCCGAATGAAGTCCGACCGGCGCTGCTGTGGACGATCACGCTGGATCATCGCGGTCAGACGGTTGCGGCGGAAGTGACACGGGCCCTGGTTCGGAGCCGCGCCCAGCTCAGCTACAGCGAGGCCCAGGCAGAGATCGACGGTAGTACGCCCCGTGAGACTCTCGGCTTGCTGAAGCTGGTGGGCCAATGGCGCGAGATCAGGGAACGTGATCGCGGCGGAGTCAGCCTGAAGATCCCGCAGCAGGAAATCCAGCCGCTCGGCGACAGCTGGACTCTTCGCTTCCGGGCTCCCGAGCCCGTGGAGGGCTGGAACGCGCAGATCTCACTGCTCACTGGTATGGCAGCAGCCGACATCATGCTGTACGGACAGGTAGGTGTACTGCGGACGATGCCGCCGGCGGATTCCTATTCGTTGCGTCGGCTACGCCAGGTCGCCAAGGCGCTTCGGATCGTCTGGCCACCGGAGATGGACTATCCAGAATTCGTGCGTTTGCTCAACCCTTCTCGGCCCGATCAGGCGGCGATGCTCAATGCCGCAACGAGGTTGTTTCGGGGGGCCGGCTATCAGAGCTTTAGTGGCGGCATTCCCGAAGCCGCCGACCATGCCGCACTCGCCAGCGACTATGCCCACACCACGGCCCCATTGCGTCGCCTGGTGGATCGATATACGGGCGAGATCTGTGTCGCCCTCTGCGCAGATCAGCCAATCCCGGCATGGGTCTTCCGTGACCTCGATCGCCTTCCCGAGCGGATGGCGGCCGCCGAGCGACGGGCCAAGAACTATGAGCGGGCGATCATCGATCTGCTCGAGGTCTACCTGCTCACCGACAGGGTCGGCCAAACGTTCACCGGCACCGTGATCGAAGTCGAGCGCGACAAACAACGCGGCGCCGTGATGATTGAAGAACCCGCCATCGCGGGCCGCGTAACTGGCGATCAGCTGCGACTTGGGCAGGAGGTGTCAGTTTGCCTGACATCCGCCAACTACGACGTAGGTGCAGTGGCTTTCGAGGTTGTCCGCGCAATCAACGACCCATCTGATGCTTGGCTGCCGCCACCACCGCCTCCGGCGTGAAGCCGAACTTCGACTGCAGCGCCTTGAGCGGCGCGGAAGCTCCGAAGGTGCTCATCGCGATGATGACGCCTTGACTGCCCGCCCACCGATCCCACCCGAATGAGGAGGCCTGCTCGATCACTACCCGGGCGGTGACGTCGCGCGGCAGTACGCTCTCCCGGTATTCGTCGGTCTGACGGTCGAACAGCTCCCACGACGGCATGCTCACGACCCGCGCCTTGATTCCCTCATCGGCCAGCTGCTCGTACGCGGACACTGCGAGTGCGACCTCGCTCCCAGTGGCGATCAAGATCACCTCCGGCGTCTCACTCGGATCGCCAGCCAGCACGTACGCACCCTTGGCTAGGCCACTTGCCGGGGCATACTTGCTGCGGTCGAGTGTCGGCAACGCCTGCCGGGACAAGATCAGCGCCACCGGGTCGTGCCGCAGCGGCATGATCACCCGCCACGCCTCGACGACCTCATTGGCATCGGCCGGGCGCATGTCGATCATGCCGGGCATTGCGCGCAACGACGCGAGCTGCTCGACTGGCTGATGCGTCGGGCCGTCCTCGCCGACACCGATTGAGTCGTGGGTGAAGATGTGGATCACCGGTAGCTCCATCAGCGCCGAGAGCCGCAGGGCACCGCGCTGGAAGTCGGAGAAGATCAAGAACCCCGCTTGGAAGGCCTTGATCTTGCTCAGCGACAGCCCATTCGTGACTGCGCCTGCGGCATGTTCGCGAACACCGAAGTGCAGGTTCCGACCAGCCCGGTTGTCCGCCTGGAAGTCTCCGGCGCCGTCGAAGGTGAGGCGCGACTTGTTGGATGGCGCGAGGTCTGAGGAGCCGCCGATCAGCCAAGGCACACGCTGCGCGACAATGTTGAGCACCTTCTGGTTGGTGTCCCGGCCGGCCGCGCCCTTGGGATCCGCCGGGTACTCCGGCAGATCCGCATCCCAGTCTTCCGGCAGCTGACGACGTTGCATCTTGTCGAGGTGATCGGCTAGCTCTGGGAATTCCTTGCCGTACGCGGCGAAGAGCTCGTCCCACGCCGAGCGCGCATCGGCACCACGCTTGCCTAGGTCGGCGAAGTGGCTACGCACCTTGTCGGGGACGAGGAAGCTCTCGTCCTCCGGCCAGCCGAAGAAGCGCTTGGCGCCACGGACTTCCTCGACCCCCAGGGGCTCGCCGTGCGCGGAGTGGCTGCCCTGCTTGGTGGGAGCGCCGTAGCCGATGATGCTCTTTACGATGATCATGGTCGGCCGTTCCTGCTCGGCCTTGAACGCGTCGAGCGCGCTTGTCAGCGCGTCGAGGTCGTTTGCGTCGTCAACCCGCTGAATCGCCCAGCCGTAACCCTCGAATCGGGTTGCGACGTCTTCGGTGAAGGCGAGATCCGTGCTGCCTTCGATGGTGATCTTGTTGCTGTCGTAGAGCCAACACAAGTTGGACAGCTTCTGATGTCCGGCGAGCGAGGCTGCCTCTGCGGCGATTCCCTCCATCAGGCAGCCATCGCCGGCGATTGCGTATACGTCGTAGTCGAAGAGGTCGTGGCCGGGTCGGTTGAAGGTGGCGGCCTGCCACATGCTTGCCATGGCCATGCCGACGCTGGTCGCGATACCGGTGCCGAGCGGACCCGTGGTGCATTCGATACCCGCAGTCCAGCGATATTCAGGGTGGCCGGGGCACTTGGAGTCCAGCTGTCGGAATTTCTTCAGGTCATCGAGCGGAACGGCCAGTTCGCCGAGGATCTCGTATTGCGGATTGACCGACTTGACGCCCGCGAGATGCAGCATCGAGTAGAGCAAAGTCGAGGCATGACCGGCGGACAGTACGAACCGATCGCGGTTGCTCCAGATCGGATGGTCTGGGTCGAAGCGCAGTTTCTGCCAAACCGCGTATATCACCGGCGCCAGCGCCATCGGGGTCCCGGGATGCCCGGAATTTGCGGCCTGCACGGCGTCCATACACAGCGTACGGATCGTGTCGATGGCGAGCTTCTCGATGGGGTCGCTTTCCAGGGCCGGGAAATCTGTGGCGGTCTGGGTCATGGTCAACCTTCCTTGGTGCGCGACCAGCAACGTCAGGTCGCGGTCGATCGGTGGTCGTCAGCGGACAGCATGCCTGAATGCACGCTATCGCCCATGACTCGCCGCGTGAAGAATTGCCCCGCATCGCAAGCCGATACAGCGCCGCACTGGTTGATCGAGAGAGGTGGACGAGTCGGTCGACAAGCCGGATATTGGCTGCGGCCAGTTCGTGACCAGGAGATACCCGCCAACCCATTCTGACTAGGCCTTTCACCTGTCATCACTAACGGTTGTTAGCCGTCTCTTCTCAACGTCCTGCGGACCGTCTGCGGACTATCCGCGCGGACCCAACCAAGATCAACACCACAAAACAAGTGGCCCGCCAAGAGTTGCACCTCCCAACGAGCCTGAGCAACCATCACCTTAGGAGAGGGCGCTTGATCCCGTGGCCCAGTCAACCATCCTGTCCACTGGCCGTATCAACGGTGCCGACACGATCACCATCGAGCCAACCCAGCCCGACTCCATGCCTGCCGTGGTCCGCATCGTCTGGTCGCAAGGCCTCAACGGATGATCGAGAGAGGCGACCAGTCGTTCGGCGTCTGACGGCTGAGCCGATCGGCCTGTATCGCCTCCAGATAGACCCCTACCGCCCTAACGGCATGCGTGACAAGGGATGGATAAGAGGTTGTCAGGCCGCAGCGGCTTCGGGAAAATGTTCCATGGGAGTCTGTTCGACTTGCAATGGAAAAGGCCTATGCCCGAACTGCGGCGGATCCGGGAAGACGGGGTTTTTTAAAGATACCTGCCCGACCTGCAAGGGTAAGAAGGTGTGCATCACTTGTAATGGTAAGGGCCGGACTTGACCGTCATCCTGCGCCACACACTCGGACGAGATGAACGTCATGGCCAGGCGTATAAACCGTAGCGCCATTCGAGGTTCTCAAGACCGTTCTTTCTCCAAACAGTCATGACGGCCGCAATCTCGATTAGGCGGCGGGCCGTCATGTTTCGGCGCAGGCAACCCATAACAGAACCGAAGAAAGGGCGTACCCTATGGTCTCCCTCGCTCCGCCGGCTGCGATGAACATCGATGACAAAGGACATCCGGCGGTGACGTTTACGCCGAAGCTGAGCGAGATCGACTTGTGGTCGATGAGCCAAACCGCGGACCCGAGGTTGCGCAATTTCGCGCCGAAGGTGCGATCCTCCGGTTTAGCGACAATGTCCTCAGGCTTCCAGAGTCCCGGCTCCGGACCCTGGTGAATCGCATAAGGCAGACGAAGCAGAGCCTTCAGCGGGTTGAGCCGCTCACCGTTAATTGCCTCCGCCACTCCCTGAAAAACCAGGGCGCCTCTGGGTGCCCGGTCCGGGAGCCAATCGGGACCATAGCCTACGAAGTCACGCACATGCTCGGCGATGCGATGCGCAGATTCGAAATCCAGATTTGCCCGGCGAGAACGCCCCGGGTCGCTCGATTTTGTGTAATCCTTGCCCGTTTTTCAGCCGGCGACGGCGATATCCAAATCAAATCCGAGAACTCCGGCAACGAGGATACTTCAGCCACCAACTCCTTAGCTTTGCCTTGCACCAGCTCGAAGATGTGACCAGCGCGTACCATAACCTCGCCATCAACTTTCCCTTCAATCGGGCGGTTGGCATTGGCGGCCAGCTCCATAGCTGGCGGCCGGATCGCAGCAGCCGCGGTATCCAACCACGGCGCGGTACCACTCAGTGTCTGCGAGCTTGTAATTCGCCTTTGACGAGAAACTCCACACTGCAAACTCGGCCGCCAAGGCCAGGCCCGACATCGCGCGCTAGTGATCTTGGCGGCTGGCTCGGGCTTGCGTCAGGGCGAATGCATCGGACTCACTGTGGAGAGGCTCGACTTCCTGCGTCGCATGGCGCACGTGGATGGACAGCTCGTAACCGTGACTGGCCGTCGTTGTTCCTGAACCGCGCCAAAGACGGCAGCGACATGCGCTCCATCCCGCTGCCCCAAGTCGTGCTCGATGCTCTCGCCGCGCACCTCGGCGCCCTCCTGCCGCTCAGCGATTGGGTTCGTGTTCGTCACAGACGCCGGCAATCCCATCCGTCGCACCGCATTCGGGGATGTGTGGCGAGCTGCGTCAAGGCCGCGGGCGCGCCGGCTGGGCGGGCTTTTTTCATGAGTTGCGGCACCTATGCCAGCTTGCTGCTCAGGCGCGGCGAGAGTGTCAAGACGGTGCAAGCGTGACTCGGTCACGCGTCAGTGAGCGAGACGTTGGACACCTACTCCCACCTATGGCCAGACAGCGACGACCGCACTCGCACGGCGGTGATTCTGTGCTTCTTGCTGACTCTGTGGGGACTGAGGAGGTGGTCGATGGACATAATCCCAAGCCAGGTGCTGATTGGCGGACGAGTCGGTCGATAAGCCGGATATCGGCTGCGGTCGGTTCGTGACTAGGGGAGATACCCACTAAACTCACTCTGACTAGGACTCTCACCTGTCATCACTGACGGTTGTTACCCGTCTCTTATCAACGTCCTGCGGACTTTTTGCGGACTAACCGCGGACCAAACCAAGATCAACACCAACTACACACACAAGTGGCCCGCCAGGAGCGGCAACTCCCAACGGGCCTGACGATCCATCATCACGGCCAGCCCGAACACCCCACCTCATGCCGGGGCTTCTCAGCCCCCTGATCGCGCTCGACCAACACGGCACAGCCTGCTCACAGGGTGGTCGCGTAGCTGCGATCAGGGAGGCTTTCCGATAGCCAAAGATCGCCATCGACTGGGTCAGCACATCGCGGGCGTTGGCCACGGTGAGCGGTCATAGGTTTCTCCCTTCACTTCCTCGAGGATCTTGATCTTGGTTGGAGGCTAGACCTTTCTTCCCTTCTTTTGATCTTGAGCGGAGTTCCTGAAGCATGGCCAGGACGGCTTCGCCGACGCCGATGGTTGCATTGACCTGAGCGGCCGGGATCACGTTGATGTCAAACGGGATGGCACCGACCTTGGCTTGCGAGTAGATCCGACCGGCAGCATCGAGGGATTCCTTTGCAGCGCGTTCGTGATCGTATTGGGCATCTAGGTCTCTCTCGGGCCAGGGCACGTCGCCGAAGTTTGGGGGCGTGGTGGTCATTCGGTCCACCTCCGTGTGATAGATGTGTTGGCTTCCCAGTTGATCAGGCCAATGGTGTCGCGGCACTGGTGGTCATCGATCCAGTCGCCTGCGACCCGCATCGTCAAGTCCTGGTCGATCTTGGGCTCGGTCCACGATGCGAGGTGGAGCAGCGCGTTAAGAAGGACGACCCGGACTCTGTAATGGGCTTCAAGCCCTGCTCGCTGGCACTGATCGGCTTGGTCATGATGTGGCCGTTCCAGTTTGTTGATCTTGCTTCTCCTGCGCGAGAACCTTGACGAGTGCAGCTAGGCAAGTCTTGTGGGTCTTCACAGGCTTCCCTCGGGGCTATCAGCACTCTCAACCTGAAGTTGAGGCTCGGCGACTTGCGCTCGATCGTGGAGATCGGCTCAGTGAACTCCCCTGACGGGTCAGCCGGTCCAACCCGTCCAACGATCCAGGAGAGAATCCCGGCCAGCTCGGCGGTCAGCTCCTCAGTCAATGACGCGTTCTCTCGGCCGAGGACTCCACGGAAGCGGCAATCCATCCGATTGAGACGCGAATTCATACAGGCTCGCCGCCATCGGAGGATCACTGGTGCGCCCACGTGCTGGCATGACCATTCTGCCGACGCTCAACACCGGGCACGCCCTCGTGGCCGGCGCCCGTGGCCGGGTCAGTCACGCGTCTTGCTCGATGTGCCGTTCCTATCCGGAAAGGCCGAGTGCGGAGAGCCAGGCTCGTACTCGCCGCACTCGTTCGATCCACGGATGGTTCGGCGGCATGGCGTCAGTGCGGCTGGTCGGGTTCTGGTTCGCGAGGTGCGCGAAAGGTCGATCGGGTTCAGGTGGCGGCGGCCGCAGCCGGTTAAGGGTGCGGTAGATCGTGGATCATCCGACGCCGAACAGCTCGGCGAGTTCGGCCTGGGTGTAGGTGCCGAACGGGTTCCGATGATCGGTCGGCGTCAGGACGTGAAGAAGCGCGGAACGTCGCGGCGCTTCGTCAGTCTGCTACGCGAACTAGATGGCGCGTACGTTGTCCGCCTGGGGCCCTTTCGGGCCTTGTGTGGTGTTGAACTCCACGCGCTGACCTTCATCGAGCGACCGGAAACCGGTCGACTCGATGGCGCTGTAGTGGACAAACACATCAGCGCCGCCGCCGTCGACTTCAATGAAGCCGAAGCCCTTCTCGCCGTTGAACCACTTGACAGTTCCTTGTGCCATAAAACATCTCCTAGCATCTCAAGGTCACACCTTACGACTCTCGACTGCAGTCGGACGCTAGACACCAACGCCCGCGCAAAGCTCCCGGGACCGTAGCACTGACCACGGCTGCACGGAGCTGGGTTCGCCGGGCGAATCTCCCTGCTGCTCGATGATCGCATTACTCATGCTGGAACGCTTTCCGGCGAGTATGGGTGCTGTCCAAAGTAGAGGCAGACGGAACGCCACCGATACCCACATCCTAGATGTGTTCGCTCGCGCGATCGGGCGATCCGGGCTGCCCGCGGTTGGGGCGCCGAAGTGCGCGGGCCGCGCGGTTGGTCTGGCGTTTGCCCGCGGGGGCGCTGACGTGCTGATCAGCTTCTAGGGAGTGAGGAGGTCGATGCCGAAGAGACCGTACGTTGATCGAGTTTGCGGGCCGGAAGGCCGTTCGGAGATCACCTGCGTCGCACTGCCTCGTAAACGCCTGCCACTT
>CAWILN010000016.1:0-141637 GCA_963836855.1 uncultured Actinomycetota bacterium
TGAGACGATGCTGACTAGCGCGCTCGATGTCCCGTAGAGGGTCGGCTCACGGGACCCTTGCTGGGCATCAAATTCTGAGGGGTGGGCCCCGGCATGATGGTCGGCGATGAGTCAGTGCGAAGGTCGGCAGTGGATGGTCGATCCCGAATGTCCCTGGTGGGCCAAGCTCCGCCGTGCCGAAAGCCTGATCGACGAGATCAGGCACGCTTCGAGGCGCTCAACAGAGCAGGGAGTGGCTGGGAGATTGTTCGGGAGACGCTGAAGAGGCCGTGGTCTACCGGATCCGACTCATTGAGCCGATCTCGGCCGACTTCGCCGTCTTGGTCGGCGACGCGATCCGCAACCTGCGGTCGTCACTCGACCAGGTTGCCTATCAGCTGGCCGTGCAGCACTCTGGTCCGCTCACCGAGGATGCAGAGCGAATGACGGAGTTACCGATCCGCATCTCCGGCGCGCAGTTCGACGATTGGGCGACTTCGAAGAACAAACAGACGAAGCTGCGCCGCTCGGAGGTCTTCGGGAAGCGGGGTTCCGGACGATTCGCTCGGGACAGCCGTTCGCGTTCGCCGAGCGGCTGAGGCGATCAGCAGACGATCGAGGGAGGACGCCGTTGGCAGATCGCAGGAGGCTGAGAGGGACAACGATGTCGGCTTCGTCCTCAACAGGCTGCGGAATGTCTACAAGCACCGACGCCTACCTCTGCTGGCGGCCACGCTTGCCCGCGAAGGCGGCCGCTAGGTTGGCGGCATGGTCGAGCTCACCATGCCGGATCTCGCCGCGGCGATGCGGGCGGCTGTCCGCGGTCTGGTCGACCGCCTGGACACCGAGCAACGCCGTCAACTGGTCTTCCCGTTCGACGGCGACATGCACAAGCGGTGGACCTACCTCCCCGGTCAGCGACCCGGGCTCCGACTCGGCGACCTGAGCGACGAGCAGCTGGAGCCGGCGCTGGACCTGCTGCAGCTCGTCCACAGCGTGCGCGGCTGGTCCGACACGCAGCTGGTGATCCGGATCGAAGCTGTCCGGCGAGAGCTGTCGCTCCAGCAGGCCGGCCGAGCTGGCGTTGATCCGTACCGGGACCTGCCGTACTGGCTGGTGGTGCTGGGAGATCCGACGAGCACCGATCCCTGGGCCTGGCGGATCAACGGCCACCACCTGCTGGCGCAGGCCACGGTGGTCGGGCGATCAGGTCAACGGCGTACCGCACTTCTTCGGCGCGGAGCCGGCCACGGTGCTGGAGGGCCAGCACGCCGGCCTGCGCGCCCTGCCGCGGGAGGAGGACCTGGCGCGAGAGCTGATGCTCGCACTGCAGGAGGACCAGCGGCGGATGGCGCGGATCGCGGTCAAGGCACCCGCGGACATCGCCTCCCGTTGGGACCCGGTGGCTGCGCTACCGGAGCAGCCGCGCGGCGTCCCGTACGCACGGCTGGACCGGTTGCAGCGTGAGCTGTTCGTGTCGCTGCTCCGGCAGTACGTCGATCGGGCGGCCTCCGCCGTCGCCAACCAGGCCTGGACCGACATCACCGACGCCGGACTCGACCAGGTGTGCTTCGGGTGGGCCGGGCCGGTCGAGCGAGGCGCCGGCCACTATTACGCGCTCAGCGGTCCGAGCCTGCTCATCGAGTACGACAACACCCAGGACGGGGCCAATCACATCCACTCCGTGTGGCGCGACCTGCGCCGCGACTTCGCCGGGGACCTGCTGGCCCAGCACTACGCGGGCGTGCGCCACTGATCGGTCCGCTTGCGGTGCGGCGCACTAAAGGCACATCGACCCCTCGTCTGCTCCACAGACTCCGTAGGAGGCGGACGAATCGGTTCACGCGAGGAGCGCTATTCCTGCTATCAGGGTCACCAGGTAGAACATCAAGGGGGGCATGTCGCGGTAGATCAGGGTCAGCACAAACAGCAGCACCATGCTGCCAATGAGCATCCAGCCGATCCACGACGGTAGATCAGTGCTCAGCAGCGCATATCCAAGTATCGCCAGGCCAATCTCAGTCAGCATGAAGTACGCCAGCAGGGGCCAGCGGGGCCAGCTGCCCTCTGCAAAGGCAACAGGATCCACCGTGCGTTGGTACAGGTGCCAAAGCCACAAGACCGCCGCGGAGACAAGGAAGGCCACGCTTACCCAGATGAGCCACGCCGCCGGTTGCCGACGTAGTGCATACGCAAGTAGACCGATACCGATCGCGGTGACTAACGCGCCCAGCCCGAACAGGACCTGCGTAACCGACCAGGCGATAGGCGAGGCTCGAATAACCGCCAGCTTCCGAGTGGCGGACTTCTCCGGAAAGACCCGAAAGGAAATCGGGGTGAATGCAGCACACAGAAATAACGCAGACCCGACGATGATCACGATCCCGCTGACTAACACGGAGCTGACTACCACGGCCTAATTCCTACCCCCGATTAGACCGGGCGGAGGCGTACCGGCCCAGTTCGTTCATACACGTGCGATGGCGCTGACCGTCGGCGCTGGTCAAGTTCTTTCCTGCGACAGCCCGCAAGCGGGTCCGCTTGCGGAGGCATCGGATGTCGTGAAATCAGCTGGTGTCGAACCGGGGTAGGCCGGGTCGACTTGGCTGCAATCGCTGCCCCGCGAGTGGCTACTTATTCCAAGTGCTTTGATGAGTCGGTCCCCTGGAGCGGGCCACGATGCTCTCTACGATTGCGAGGTGTCTATACGCGCCTGCCCATCGTGTCTAGACCGTGACTGGGTCTTGGTGGCCGACTGCCTGTGCGCGTGGGTGAGGATCGCGGTCAAGCGCTTCAGGACTGCGCCGACCGTGGCGAGACCGGCACACCCGGAGCAGGACCTGCCGTACATGCCGCAGGGTGGTGAGGTCGGCGGCCAGGTCGCCGTCGACGATGAGTACGTCGGCGTCGTACCCGCGCCGAAGACGCCCCTTCGACCGGTCGATCCCGATCGCCGCAGCGGCGCTGCTGGTGGCAGCGAGGAGCGCGGACACGGTGCCGGTTACCTGGCCAAGCTCGATCTCGCGTCGGCGTAGTTGCCGTGAGCCTTGATGCGGGCGATGCCGGCGTCGGTACCAGAGATTAGTCGGACGCCGAAGGCCGTCATCCGCCGCAGAATCGACATCCGCATCTCAATGAAGACCTCGGACGTGACGCCAGCGCCCAGCGCCTGCTGAATGCGCTGAGACGCCGGCGCCAACGATTCGATGGTGTGGCCACCGAGGGTAGGACACACCGCAATACCGCTGGCAGCCAAAGCAGCCAGCTGCTCCTCGGTTGCATGGACCTGGGCCGGACCACCTTCCGCCGAACGGATCAGATACGACGCGTGTTCGATGCCGTCCACGCCGACTGCGACGGCCTGGTCGACCGCAGCGGCCGCATGGGCGTGCGCGGTCACCGGCAAACCGGCGGCGTGTGCCTGCTCGACCAGCAGCCGCAGCTCCTCGATCGAGAATTGCGGTGCGTACATGTCGGTGCCCGTGGCGACCATGCCGCCGCTTGCCATGACCTTGACCACGTCAACCTGTCGCTCCACCCGCTCTCGTACGGCAGCCACGATTTCGTCCGCGCCGCTGACCTCGCCGCCGAGGTAGCCGCAGTGGCCACCAGGGGTGGTGATCGGTGGACCGGAGGCAAGGATCCAGGGCAGCCGATCGTCAACTTGCCGCTGCGCGTCGCGCCGTTCCACCACACTGAAGTGCCGGTCGCCGAGGTCACGCACGGTCGTCACGCCGGCGGCGAGCTGGCGTCGCAGCGACTCGCTGACCACCCCGTCGATTTCTTCCGGCGAGTACCCCGCGACGCGCTCTAGCGCGATCACGCCGCTGTTGCCGACGAGGTGGACATGCGTGTCGATCAGCCCAGGCAGCACGGTCGCATTGCCGTAGTCGACCAGCTGACAATCGGAGGGCGGCTCGTACCCCATCGGTTCGACCCCGACAATGCGGCCCTCCTCCATGAGTACAGTGCCGCCACCGGCGCGGAAATTCTCACCGTCGAAGGCATGGGCTGCACGGACCGCGAACACACTGCATGGCTATCCAACCCACTGGCGCCTGTCAACGCGCTTCCATGTGAGGAACCAGCATGAGGCGTCTGAGCCTCGCTTGTGAAGAGAACTCGGATCAGCCTGCCTGTCCTCCCGACGCTCCGTCTGAACCCTCTGTGTGTGACACCCGTCTGCTCGAACACGTCCCGGTAGCGGGACGTCGGCTTCTGGGATTCACGACCTCTTTCGAAACGAGTCATCAAGAGCGCTAGAGAGGCCCGCGGCGCTGCCATGCCGGACCACCCCACGAACGATCCGGATCGAGGACCCCTGCAGACTGCTGAGCTCCTGCGAGACTGCATCCATGGTCAACAGACCCCGCGGTAACCAATTCCACTTCGACCCGGCCACCTACCTCGGGACGATCCGTACGCAGGTGCCGGCCTACGACGAGCTGCAGGACGCCATCGCCGACGCGACCGCCGGTATCCAGGCCGAGCGGGTGCTCGAGCTCGGCGTCGGCACGGGGGAAACGTCTCGGCGGGTGCTCGACCTCCATCCAGAGGCGGAGCTTGTCGGCATCGACGAGAGTGCGGAGATGCTCGCTGCCGCGTCCATAAATGACGCCGCCGCCGATCTGCGCGTGAGCCGTCTTGAGGATGCACTGCCCGAGGGCACCTTCGACCTCGTCGTGTCGGCGCTGGCGGTGCACCACCTCGACGGCGCAGGTAAGGCGGACCTGTTCGTCCGCGTCGCCGCCAGGCTCCGGCCGGGCGGACGGTTTGTGCTCGGCGACGTTGTGGTACCCGACGATCCGGCCGATGTCGTGACACCAATCGACGGCGTGTACGACCAGCCGAGCACCGTAGACGACCAGGTCCGATGGCTTGCCGCCGCCGGCTTCAGCGCCGAAGTGGTGTGGGCGCGCCAAGACCTTTGCGTGATCGTCGCCGATTAGCCGTCCTAAATGCCGCCGCCTGGAGACCATCGGTGGTGTGCCGACACCCTCGGCGGCTGTCTCGCTGGACCTTCCTCTCCCGGACGCCGCGATGCACGGCAGAGGGTCGGCCAGCGGAACAAGGGTTTTCCCGTTTTTGTAGGTGACCGTCCCGGCGAGTTTCCCCTCCTACGACACAAGGCGAAGTGCTGGTGACCGTTCAACTAGTGAGAACGGTCGTGACGACTTGGCTGCCGCTACCGGTCAGACCGAGGAGCGACGGCCAGCAGCGTTGTCG
The DNA here is from genome assembly GCA_963836855.1 of uncultured Actinomycetota bacterium. GTDB lineage: Bacteria > Actinomycetota > Actinomycetes > Propionibacteriales > Propionibacteriaceae > Microlunatus. The sequence continues at coordinate 5,206 of CAWILN010000016.1, forward strand.
ACCGCATGTGCGGACCTCACTCGGTTTTCGTCGCGAAGCCCATATATGAGGTCCTCGTGCTCTTGACCTGTCCAACGTCCAGCCTGCGGCTCAGCTCCCCGTAGGTGATCCTTCCTCTATTCGCCCTGACGAAGTTCAATAGCACGAGTGGTTTGCTTGACCGGGGTGGGTCCAAGTCCGACGATCTCGCCCATCCGCAGCCCGTGGCGGCCGAAAGTGACAACAAATTCTTCGGGCTTGATGAACATCCCCCATTCGTGAACGGTCACGTCGGTGAAGCGAGTTAATCGCCACTCTTGCGTCACTTTGTTGGCAAGCAGTTTGCTTGCCAACGTTCGATTGATGGTGTCGAACAGGAAAAATCGCCCCGGCTTCAGGGCGCGCGCGGTTTCGCTGATCACCGCATCAAGCTCGGACACATGCTCCAATACGTCACAGCAGTAGACGAGCTCGAATTCGTCGTCCGCTACCGGCAACCGCTCACCGAATCCAACCCGATAGTCCAGATCGAGACCGTTGCCGGCGGCGTGGCGACGTGCCGTCTCCATCGACACCGCAGAAGGATCCACCCCGACCACCCGGAGTCCGAGGCGCGCGAACTCTTCGGCCAGAAAGCCGCCCCCGCACCCGATGTCAAGGGCACCCAAATCTCCAAGGTCGGGACCTAGCCGGTCCGTCAGGACCTCGCGGAAATATGCGAAACGGCCTGGTGTGATGCTCCCGTGAAGAATGTTGAGTGGGTTGTCCTCCTCCCACCAACCCTCGCCTTCGCGGTCATACACATCGTTGTCGATCGGCATTTCACGACCTCCGGCACCGCCACGTTCGGCGAAGACAGACTGACCCACAGCGCTCCGACAAAGTACCGAGAACCGGGCTCATCGCGAAACGTCTTCTTTCAGCGGGAGGGGTGGCAGTGAAACGGCCCGCGCCTCGGCCGCGTGCGCAGCCGCGTTGTTCAGGCGGGCTCGAAGGTGGCGAGCAGGGCCTCCAGTGCCGCCTGGTCGGGCCCAACGAACGGGTTTGTCTGCGGCGCTAGCAGTACGGTCTCGTAGAGCCGGTCGTCCGGCTGCGGCACCGGCGGCAGGTGGGTGCTGAAGACGGCGGAAGCTCCCATGGCACGAATCGGGTCGACGGTGGCGCGGAACTTTGTCGGGTCGACCTCATGCACCCACGGGCTATCGATTGATGCCCAGAGGAGCTGAAGGTCGCGCACCTCGTTGCCAACCGCGCGTACGTCGGCGGATGTGGCCAGCTCAAGCGACGGCATCGGGGCCCCGAAGCAGTCTGAGCTGAACAGCGCCCCTGTCCGGTCGTCCAGGAAGCCGGTGGTCGAGGGATTGTCGAACAGCGGTGGGCGAAAGCAGTGCAGCCGGCGGTCACCGACGTCGAGGGCCTGGCCTGGGTTGAGGAGAAAGACCCGATCGAGCGGGATCTCCCACTCGCTGGTCATGATTCCTAGGCCGAGAAACGTCGTCACCAGGCGGGCCTGTGGCGCGGCCTGTAGAAGCTTCCATAAACCGCCGGTGTGGTCGCGGTCCGGGTGCGTGATCCATATCCAGCGCAAATCGGCTGGATTGAGCACCTCTGCCAGGTCGGTTGCGAAATCCTTGTCAGCGGTGCTGAGGCCGCTGTCGATGACCACAGGCTGCTCGGCATGAAGGACAAAGGCGTTAACGGGTAGGTAGAGCGGGGATACGCCCCCGAGTCCAGGAACTGGGGCGTAGTCGTTGAGGACTGTGACATCGCCGATCCGGTGAATATCCATTGCGCGCTCCTTGCGCTCAGAAGGGGACCCGGGTGGTGAGCAGCCCCCAGGGTTGGCCACCGTCGGGGCCGGGGCGGCCAGCGAGGATCCGGCAGAAGTCGGCGGCATCGATCACGATCTCCTCAGCGTCCGTGCCGCAGCTCCACGTGCCGCCGGCGGGGCCGGTGAGTTCGAGTCGGTAGGGCTGGCCGTGGCGGCGGGCCCACTCGGCCACAACATCTGCGACGATGACGCCGTCGTGGTCGGCGGTGTGCACCGGGGCGTGACCGGTTGCCCGGGCGAGGTCCAGGCGGTGCATCCATGGGTCGCGGGTGAGGATCACATCGGTGACGTAGCCGAGTGACCATGTTTCCGGTAAACCGTTGACAACCTCGGTCCCCGGTGCGCGTCTGCGGCGTAGGAAGCCCGGTATCCGGCGGCGACCCCTGGCCCCGCGCGGGGCGACGCGATGCATCTCTGCGCGCAGCTCGTCGGGCCCGAGATGCTGGCGCTCCGCGACTTGGAGAGCGGTCAGCGCGTCGACACCCGCCTGGCCTGGCTGTTGCTTGGCCTCGGCGGCGCGGGTTTGGCGCGCCACCTCAAGGGGGGTTGAGAACAGGTTGGCCTGCCCGGCGATGTGTGCCACCAGCTGGCGTACGTCCCACTCGGTGCAGTCGGTGGGCCGGGTCCAGTCCTCGGGCCGGAGTGCATCGACGGCGTCAATGACTCTCTGGTACTCCGTCTGGGCCAGCCGCATCGCGGTCGGCCGTTCGATTCCTGGCTGGATCACGTTGGGACCTGGCCAGGTCGTGGTGGTGGTGTTCATCAGGTGCTCCTGGTGGTGGGGACCCGACGACGCGGGCGGCGTGGTTGAGTTCCCCGCCGGTTTTGTGTCGGAGGGTCGGGGGGAATGCCGACACTGTCAGCCCAGATGTCGACCGCGCGGTCCAGCAGCGCCGACCACCTGGTGCCGCCGGGGTCGTTGGCCAGCTGCTGGTTGATCATGCCGTCGATGATCGCGGTCCCAGATATCGAAGTCGGCCTGGTCGGTCACGCCAAGGCTGTATAGGAGTTGTCTTCCCAGCTCCAAAACCCGGACGGCGGGCGCGTAGGACTCCGCGCTGGGCTCGAAACCGGGGATGGTGCGCTGGTTCATCAGCTGATGGCGCGCCGGGTTGGCGACTGCGAAATCGAAGAACACCCGGGCCGATCGGCGGATCGCGGCTCGGGGAGCCTGCGGGAGGTCTGCCAACTCGGCCAACTCGACCTGCTCATACTCGCTCCACGCCTGGCCGAACATCGCATCGTAGATCGCATGCTTGGACTCGAAGTGCGTGTAGAGCGACGGCGCTCGCATACCGACCCTCTCGGCTAGGTCGCGCAGGGTGAACTCGGCCAGACCATGCTGCTGCGCGAGCTCCCAGGCGACCTGGAGAATCTCCGCCCGAGTTGCCGCACGGCGTTCGGCGATCCTATCGCGCCTAGGAGCTTCTAACATAATTAGGAGAATGCACCTTCACCCGGTAGTTGTCAAGAGGGCCACACTGCGGCTGGCAGGCTTCGCGGAGCGAGTTCGGCCGCGACCGCTTGCGATTCCGGCCGCTGGCGCGGGTAGCCCCCGGCTCCGAAATCCCGAAGCGCCGTCGCGCAAAAGGATCCCCGATGCGTCACCCCCTCCTGATGCTGCACCTGCTCGGCCTCAGGCTGAATGATCAGCTGCGCCGGCCCCTGGAGGCCAAGGCCAAGGATCCCGAACGCGGGTCGGTCACCATCGAGCAGGTGGCCTGGGCCGCGGCGGTCATCGCGATCGTCGCTATCGCGGTCGACGCGATCCGGGCCTACGTCACCACCCAGGTCGGTCGCCTCTAACCGCCGAGATGTCCGGATGCGGAGCAGCGCGGGGCAGATCAGCAGGGCCAAGAAGATGACCCCCAAGATTGCTCATCGGGATGGACATGCGTTCCCCGACCTCGTTGGCCTTGGCCAGTTCGGCGTTCAGCATCGCCGACCGCATGCCGGCGCTTCGCGCCCGCAGATTGCTGTACACCTGGGCGCCTTCTTGGCCGGACAGCCGCATGATGTCGGCCAGGTCGGCCAGCTCGGGCAGGCCCAGCTCGGTCGACAGCGAGTGCAGCGCCTGCCACGGCGGCAGCCCGGACCAGCGGCTGCGTGCCAGCTCCTCACCGAGCCGCCGAAACACCGAGCTGTCGCCGACGTCCGCGGCCACCTCCATGGCCTGCCTGGTGCCGCTGCCGCTGTGCCGTTCCAACGCGACCAGGTCGATATAGGCGCCCAGTGCGCGGGCGAACTCAGCCCGCGCCTTCTTCGCATCATCGCGGACATTGACATCAGGCAGCCAGAACATCACCGCCGCCAAACCGAGGGTGGCGACCACCGGGACCCCCACCGGCAGCCGCAGGTCGAGCAGGTAGCACAGGGCCGCCAGCAGCGGTGGGATGCACAGCCCCACCACCGCGTACAACACTTTTCGCCGTAGAACCGGGCCAGCGGGATCCGCAGCAACGCCAAATCCCGGTCGGGGTGCGGCCCACGCCGCGGCCGGCAATCTCTTCAACACCCACACGCCGAGCCGGTGCCGGCGCTCCCGGAGGGCTACCAGAAACGGCGAGACGTCGTCGGCACTGGCGCAGCGGACGATCGCATTCGCATCGGACGCTGGGCACGACATCCCGACCGACCGCGGCGTTCAGCCCGACAACACGGGTTGGCGACGACGGCGGGTTTGGTCCGTGAGCAGCCTCACCACCACGCCTTTCCCACCGTACCGGAGCAGGTCGCGACGCCGGGTCCTTCGCGACTCCCCGCAACGGGCTCGCCCGGCCTACTCGTGGGCACTCAACCGGTCGGTCACCTCACCGCGGATGTTTGTGGACGTGGACACCAACATCGGCTTCGGCCAGCAGCAGCGGTTGTGGCATGTCACCGGCAGGATCCGGCTGGCCCTGGCTGCGGGTCGCTTTGCGTGAGGGTGACCATCAGCAGTTATAAGCGGAGCAGGGTGGCGGTCAGCACGGCTGCTAGCCATCGTTCGTACTGGGTCGGCGTCCGCCCTGCTTGGATTTGCGCCGTGTACAGCTCGGGCGCGGTCAGTGCCTGGAGGGTCACGGCGGTTTCGGCCGCATTGAATCGGGCGTGACGCTCGGCCCGGGGGACCAGCGCAGCGGCGGTGCGCGCTGCTCGGGCGGCCCGCTGCTGCATTACACGCTGCCACATCTGGCCGATGTCCGGATCGAGCGCGGCCGCCGCGCGGACGACCTCCAGGATCTGCCCGGCTCGCTCGTAGATTCTGCGGGCGTTGCGGGCGATCAGGGCCAACTGACGCTCCGGGTCCGGCTCATTGAGCTGTTCCTGCCACCAGGCTTGTTCGTCCACCCGACCGCCGTACTGCGCGCCGGTCATGGCCCGGTCGACCACCTGCGCCAGCAGGTTTCGCTTGGTGGTGAAGACCTTGTACACCGTCGGGACGGCCACCCCGGCTCTGCTCGCGATTCCGGTGATGGGGGCGCCGGCGAAGCCGCGCTGCTCAAACTCCACTCGGGCGGCGTCCAGGATGCGCGCTCGGGTGAGTGCCGCGTGCTCAGCCCGCACGCCGGGCTTGACCGCCTCCGCCACGAGCGTATAGTAACTGACACCTCAGTATAGCGTTACTATACCGAGTGGCCGATCGAAGGAGGCCGCAATGTGGCAGCCGGACGGATGGGGCGCGACCTGGCGGATCGGGGTGCTGGTACCGCACGCCGACGTCGGACCGGAGGCGGAGCTGCAGGCCATGGCCCCGCCCGAGGTCAGCATCCATGCGACGCGAGTGCCGTTCGGCGGCATCCGAGCGGGCGGCGAGATGGACCCGACGATTCCCCTGGCCCCCGTGCGCGCGTTCGCCGAACCGCCCCACGTGGACGACGCCACCGAGCTCCTTGCCGCGGCGCCGATCCACGCCATCGCCTTCGGCTTCACCAGCTCGGCCTACGTCCTCGGCGGCGACGGGGAGGCCGCCATGCTAGAACGACTACGGACGCGTTCGCGCGGACTGCCCGTAGTGGCCCCGTGTGCGTCCATTGTTGCGGCGCTTGCCGTCCTGGGGCCCCAACGCGTAGCCCTGTTCGACCCCCCGTGGTTCGACGCCGAACTGAACGCGCTCGGCGCCGCCTACTACAAGGCGGCCGGGTTCGACGTCGTTTCATCCGATCGGTGTGCCCTGCCCAGCGATCAATCTGCCATCGAACCCGCCGCGCTGTTTGAGTTCGTGCGGGGACACGTGCCCGCCCAGGCCGAGGCAGTGATCTTCGGAGGGAACGGCTTCCGTGTCGTGGGGATCATCGACGCCCTGGAGCGCGAGCTCGCACGTCCTGTGGTCTCGCCGAACCAAGCACTGCTCTGGGCAGCAATGGGCGCCGCCGATGCCCGGACCGATGCGATCACCCGCTACGGACGCCTTTTCGCCAGCTCATAAGGCCGCCAGTTCGCATCTCGCTGCCGCCCGGCAGGGAGAGCAACCGTTACAAGGCCCACGCAACACAGCCGGGCTGCGATCCTCGCTCGGAGGAGCACCTTTCACTGCGTCAACATGAACTCACGGCCCGACTGCATCAAAGCGCCGGCTGAGCCGGTGAGGCGCCTCAGTCGCGTCGTCCCCTGTAGGTCGGCCGCATCGCCGCCAGCCTCTGTTCGGCTTCATCACAGAAGGCGTCAACCTGCACCACGTCGTAGCCACGCCGCCGGGCAAGCTTGAACCGCTTGTCGTGGGCCTCATCCCATGTGAGCGGGGGTTGCCTGACCCCGAGGAACGTGTCGCGAATCTCTTGTCGAAACGCGTCGACCTCCGCCGTATCGTAGCCCGACCCCTTGCGGGGGGTGGTTGAAAATCTTGTTGAGTCGGCCCACTCGGCCCACTCAGCCCACTCGGCCCATCGCGGCGGTTGAAAATCTTGTTGAGTCTGCCCAGTCGGCCCATCGGTGAGAATGGTGCCGGTAACCAGCGGTTCTGGGGGCCTGTCCGTGGACTCCATCGCCGCCAGCCTGATGCCGGCCGCATCGAGGAACGCGTCAACCTGCTTCGGGTCATAGCCATCGTGGGGGTTGTCGGTTGCGAGGGCGAAGTGCTTGCTGCGGACGTCATGTGCTCTTACCGGGTGTTGGCTTTCCCCGAGGAAGGTGTCGCGAATAGCCTCCCGGAAGGGGTCCACCTCCGTCGCCTCGTAGCCATCCCTCCAACTGCGTTTTGAGAATGTCGTTGAGTCGGCCCACTCGGCCCACGCGACACGGACGGCGTCGCTGACCAGTGGTCCTTCTGGCCTGTCCGTGGACTCCATGGCGGCCAGCCTGAGGCTGGCCGCCTCGAGGAAAGCGTCCACCTGCGTCTTGTCATAGCCACGCCGGTGGGTCGGGAAGTGCTTGCGGCGGATGTCATCAGCTCTTACCGGGGGTTCGTTTACCCCGCGGAAGGTGTCGCGAACCGCGCTGCGGAAGGCATCCACCTCCCGTTTGTCATAGCCGAATCTCAGACCGGTGGATGAAAAGGTGGTGGACGCGGCCCACGCGGCCCAGTCAACGAGAGTGGCCCCACTAACCTTCTCGTCAAGTGGCCCGGGGCGGAGGGCCGACCGGCTCTTTACCGTGCCTAGGAACGCCCGGCCCCGCTGGGGGCTGCTGATTAGCAGTGGGCTCTCGTCGCCCGGCCCGATATAGACGTTCACCGTCTCACCGGGCACCAACATGCCGGCCTTCAGCCACATCGCGAGAGGCACCTCGGACAGCGACTGGTACCCGCGGCCGGTGCCGTCCCGGGGGACGATGTCGAGTATCAGCGTGCGTCCACCACGCTTCGAGGCCGTCACCGTGGCCGTATGTGGATCGCTGGGCCGCCGAAGCAGCCTGGAAAATCGGATACCCGGCTGGAGCGCTTGAACGCCCGCCCGCGCGAACCCAAAAACACACCCTAGGAAGGCCAGGACGCCTACAACACTCGTTGGGTCGTCGTCGTCGACAAAGACAAAGACAAAGATGCCGACGGCAAGCGCGGCGCAGAACAGGGCGCCAGCGAACAAGCCACAAGCAATACCGACGTAGCCAGCCACCACCAGCCGAAGCTGCGCAGGGACCCTAGCGCCGGAACCCGGCACATACGGCTCCGGTGGCGCCTGCCGGGCTGGCGGTGGTTCGCGGTCGCTCGGGCCCGGTGGCGTGGGCGGCGGCCCCGGGTGGCGTCGGGCGGGACGCGCCCTCGCCAGCCTGCGGCCGACCGGTCCGTCGGCTTCGAAGACCCCCGCGACGACAAGCCACGCGGGCCACCCCAGTAAAAACAGCCCAAACCCGAGGAAGAACCAGTGCCCGTGCCGCGTCACCGAATCGTCCTCGAGGTTTGAGTTCGCAGGGTCGCGCGGGTCGTAGACGACCGTCACCGCGTCCCCCGGCAGCCGGTCTCCGACATCCGGATCTTCAGGTACCTCGTAGTCCGTGCCGCCCACCGTGTAGACGACCTTGTCCCAGCCGTCGGCGTTGGCCTCGACGACCTGACCCTGGGTGCGCACCCCATGCGCAGCCAGGTCGCGGTCGTTGTCAATCAGCGCCACCGCGCCGCCGATGAAGAAAATCCCGACCAGCGCGGAGGCACACGCCAGCACGACCCCCGCGACGTTCCAGCCCTCGTGGCCCTCCCTTGGACGGCGGGTGACCGCACCGTCGACCGGGTCGCCCACTGTGTCCGCCACTATCGGCGACTGCTGCCAAACGATCGGAGCCCCACACCGAGAGCACACCCGAGCCGTGACGTCAACCTCCGCCGCGCACTCACGACACCTCATCTGGGTGATGGTGGCCGATGGCTTGGGCCGCCGGTGGTGTGTTGGCTGGATCGTTATTAGCTCGAGGACCTTGCTAGCGAAGTGCTCTCATTTAGATCACCGACCGTCTCCGGGTCAAGACCCTCAGTGGCGTGGCCTCTTCCAGCAGAATCGTAGGCATGTTCTAATCAGATATGGATCTCAGCGGCAAGGACGTGCAGCAATTCGCTGAAGCAGATCGCCGAGAAGTCGACCCACCGATCCAAGTCGAGGCGGCCTCATGGTCGCCTGGAGGTCGGCTCGATTGGTGGGTGAAAGACCGGCAGGAGTGGTATGGCCGGGTACGCGGTGCCAACGGCCGTCAACGGCGGGTCAAGTTGTTGATCTTCGTCCAGCGAGCGACTCATAACCATGCTACGAGGTTGCCAGTGTGAGGCGGTCGTCGCCCGCATTACAAACTTGCGGTCCAGCTCCGCTGGGCGCGGCAGCCTCTCAACCCTCAATCCAGGCCAACAGACCCGTACGGCCGGGCCAGTTCGGTTTGGGCCTGGGACAGGCCTCGGACCACGGGCACCCAGGCGGCGAAGGCCAGGACGCCAAGCACCGCCGCGACGATCTCCAGGGCGGGGACCACGCCCTGGTGGACCGGAACGTCATTTCCCATGATTCCGTCCAAGAACACCCTATTCTCGTACACGTTCCCGGCCACGTTGTATGCAATCCACAGCCCCCACCACAGGCTGGTGTCTCGGTAGCGGCCGCGCTGGCCGACTGCGGCAGCACTCGAGGTGATCTGCCAGCTGTCGTCGACGATCTGCTTGGGGAACCACAGCGAGACGATCGGTACCCACCATCCCAGCCAAGCCCAGGCGGCCGACCGGCGAACCCGATCCGGAGCGATCAGCATGGCGTTCTCCCGGGCGCGGGAAAGCCAGAGCGAGCCGACAATCCACATCGGCAGGAGCACCACGCCGCCGAGCAAGTCGACCGCGTCGTGGGCTGTGAGGACCTCAGCCGGATCCCGCCCTTCGGCCGCCGCGGCCTCAAACGCCTGAACGGCCGCAGGCGCCGTTACGGCAGTGAGAATGTCACCCAGCAGTACCAACGCTCCAAGCACCACCAGCGCCGTCCCCAGCCCCTGGTTCTGTCGAGGGCGTGCCGCCCAGTTCCCAATCGGCTGAGGCTGCCCTGCGCCATGCGCGGCAGACGGGTACACCGGCTGGGTCGGGGGTGGAGCCACATACAGGCCGGGATGCTCAGTGTCGGGCTCCCAGAACTGCCAACCCGGTGGCGCCGGAGGCCACTGTGGATCGGGCGCCCACCCCGGCGCCGGTCGCCATCCCGCGGATGGCTCCGGCCAGCCCGGAGGCGTCCTAAAGCGCCATCCCGATGCCACCGGCGGGCCCGTCCGGTCGGTATCCATCCCTGCCCCCGTCCTCTCAGTAACCCCCGAAGATCGGGAACAGATCCCCTCCGTAGCCAGGCAATTACCAACCGACAGAATGCCACCTCGACAGCGCGGCCCGCGCGCCAAACGGAAATGCCGTGTCAAAGAGTGGCTGGTCAAGACAGCCCTGTGTGCCTATCAGGCGCATCTACCGCGTCCGGAAACCGCATGCGCGCTTTTGCAGACCCCGCAGCCGACCCGCCCGTGGCCGCGCTGGGGGCCATTCGGAAACCCTTGGATGGGGCCGCCCACAGGGACCGGCTGCTCACGGGGTTGCCCTGACCTGGAGGGGGCTTGTCCGATGCTCACCCCGCACCCAACTGTCCGCATCTCCAGCATTACGCCCAACCCTGTCGAGCAGCGCGCATTTAACAATGATGCTGCTCGGCGGGATCGTCAAGCTCGAGCCTGGGCCCGAGGGCCGTTACCGTGTCGCGGTGGACGTTCGTTCATCGGGCACCGCGCGGGCAACATCCGTGCCGATGTGCCGTGCCTCACTCACGGGGACGCCAACCTGCTCAACATCACCGTCGCAGAGCAGGTGACCTTGATCGACTGCGACTTCACAGCCATCCGTTATTTGCTGGCCGAGTTATCTGCCTTGGACGAGCACGTCTACCTAACCGCCGGTATCGGTCTGCCGCCTGCCTTCTTTGCCGGCTACGGGCGCGCCGTCCCGGCAGACCTGTTGCTGGCATACCGCAAGTTCGGTTGCCTCCGCTGGCTCAGCAGCGCCGAATGGAAGCGCTGGGAGGTGGACAGGGCTATGCCAGCCTCAGCGCGGCGGCGCCTCCGCCGATGGCACCAACGCCTCCTTGAGTGGGTGACACGGATGCCAGCTCTCGGTCAGGGTCTGGGCGTTCTGACGTCCTACCGCTGAAGGTTCCTATGTGACTCGATCCGCCGATGCCCGTTCTGCCCGGTGGCGCCTCGTCCTGCGGACGGGATCTCAGCGACCGATCCTCGCCGGGCACGAAGGCGCGGTTGAGGTTGAGCCCTGGGCGGCGGACCGCTGCACAACACTGGGTTTATGACTGCGGCTGGTAGAGCCCGCGTCACCAGCCCTCGCTTGGTCGGGCGCGATGACGAGCTGGATGCGCTCGGCGAATTCGCATCTGTCCTGCGTGATCGGCACCCGCGTGTGGCGCTGATCGGCGGACGTGCCGGGATGGGTAAGACGCGGCTGGTCACTGAGGCTGTACTGCGCTGGCGCGCCGGCGGTGCCCGGGTTCTGATTGGCGGGTGCGTCCCGGTAGAGGGGCAGCCCTATGCCCCACTGGTGACCGCGATGCATCCGGCTCTACCTTCCAATGCGCCCCTGCTTCGAATGCTGGCTGCAGGACAGGCGGCGACCAGATCCGACCTCTTCGACGCGCTCGGTTCTAGTGTCGTACATCTTGCTGAGCGGTCCCCGCTGGTGCTTGTCGTGGAGGACCTCCATTGGTCGGATCGGGCAACTAGGGACGCGCTCGCCTACCTCGTGACGCAGGTCGACGTCGGCCGTTGGGGACTCGTCGCGACCTATCGTTACGAGGGTCCGCTGCCCCAGACCGAGCTCGTCTCGTTCGCAGACGTGCTCGAACGGCGGCCGATCCTGCGCGTCACATTGGGGCCGCTTTCTGTGGGTCAGGTGGCTGAGCAGGTCGCCGAGATCCTCGGCGCAGTGCCGACATCGGAGGAGGCGGCGGCCGTTCACCGGCGCAGCGGCGGCATCCCTCTGCTCGTGGAGGAGGTGATCGCCGCAGGCGAGAGCGGCGTACCCGACCATCTGCGGAGCCTCTTTCTGGCCCGCCTGCAGGAGCACGGACCAGACATGACCGAGATCCTGCGCGTCATCGCAGTCGCGGAGACTTGTGATGAGCTTGTCGTGGCCGGGACGCTCGGGCTGGATGCCAGCGCGATCAGTCTTGCCCTCAGGCACGCATGTGACACGGACCTATTAGTGGTCGATGCGGCCGGATACCGGTTTCGCCATGACCTGCTGCGGGAAGCCGTGTACGAGGACATCCCGCCCGGCCGTCGCCGAGAACTGCACCAGCGGGTCGCCGCGCTTCTCACGAGCCGGGCGGACGCGAACCCGGCCGTCCTCGCAATGCACTGGCATCTGGCGGGGGAGCGTGAGCAGGCCGCCCTCGCTAGCCTCGCAGCCGCCGAGCAGGCTGAGCAGATGCACGCACCAGCAGCGACGCGCGTCCACTACGAGCGGATCCTTGCGGCTTGGCCCCGACTCAGGGATTCGATCCGGCAACGCTGCGGTCCTCGGGACGAGCTCCTCCGCCGCACGGCGTACGCTGCAGAACGGTCCGGCGACTTCGCCCGCGCTGTCGACCTGACCGCCGAACGAATCGCCGCGGCCGAGGGAACCGCTGCGGATCAGGCGCTGCGGTGGGAGCGGCTCGCCCGCTACCGCTGGGAGGCCGGAGACGGCCACGGCTCACGCGCCGCGTATGAAGAGGCGGTCCGAGTTCTGCCGAGCAACGCGCCTGCCGCCGTACGAGCCATGGTCCTCTCCGGCTTCGCCTGGCACCTCGCGGCAACGTTCCACTATGACGAGGCCAAGCCATGGGCGGCCGAGGCGCTAACGGCCTGCGCGGGTGTGGACGACCAGGCCGTTCGGTGGCAGGTCTACCTCGCGCAAGGCATCGCCTGGCTCGGCACGACCGCCGGGCACGAGGCATTGGACGAGTCGAGTCGCCTGGCGACCGCCGTCGGCTCCGCCGACCGCGTGTCCTTAAGTCGGATGTGGCGCAACTTCAGCATCCAACGCCTCGGCTACACCACCGAGCGGGAGCTGAACCTTCGCATCGCGCTGCGCGCTGCTGCCGCGGACGGACTCGGCTCCAGCATGGAGGCGGCCCTGCGCTACATGCTCGCTGAGTATCTAAGTGAGATCGGGCGCTGGGACGAAGCCACCGCCGAGCTCGAGCTGAACCTCCAGCGGCTCAGGGTCAGCGGGATCCCCGCCCTCTTCTCGTGGGGCTATGAGGCTCGGCTGGTCGCCTGGCGCGGTGACTCGGCGGCTGCGGAGAATGCGCTGCAGCGGACTCGCTCGCTCACCGAGCTGGCTCCCCAACAGCCATTGCCCCTCAGCAGTGCGCTCGTCGGCTGGGCTGACTGGTTGCTGTGGGAAGGGCAGCTTGATGCGGCGGTCGCAGCGGCACGGGAAGCGGTTGCCCTCGGGTCGGTCAGCGGGTACGACACCGCAGAGCCGCTTGCCGTCCTGTGCCGGGCCGAAGCCGACGTCGCCGAACGCACCCGCCGGCAAGGTGGCAGACCGGAATCGAGTGTCCACATCGATCTCACTAATCGGTTGGGCGACGTCAAGCGCGAGCCGGCACCCCGCGCCATCGCCTTCTCCGCCACCTGCGACGCCGAGCTGTCCCGATGGTCGGGGGAGCGGAATCCGGTGCCCTGGCACCATGCACTTCAGGCGTGGCAGGCGGCGGGTGACCCGTACCGGGAGGCATGTGCCCGCTGGCGGCTGGCCTGGGCGCATGTCGTCGACCGCTCGGGACGAGCCGAGGCAGCGACACACCTGGCCTGGGCGGCCGATGTGGCGGCCAGGTTAGGTGCTCGGCCGCTGCGAGACGCTGTGGCCCGGTCCGCGGTGCGGTGGCGGCTCCCGCTGAGCGGTGCCGGGAGTGAGAACTCCTTCGCTGCAGCACTGACCGCGCGCGAACTCGATGTGTTGCCCTTGCTTGCCGCAGGGCGCAGCAACGCCGAGATCGCCGACATCCTGCTGATCAGTCCCCGAACCGTGGGTACCCATGTGTCCCGCATCCTGCACAAGCTCGGTGCTGACCGTCGGGCCCAGGTCGCCGATCTTGCTCGTCGTGTTGGCCTACTGGACGAATGACCGACGGGCATGGATGAGCATCCGTTGATCGGGCGGCCGGTCGTGATGTGATCTCCTACGCGGGAATGCGTCATACGACGGATGTCTGGCTGGGCTTCGGCTCCTAACGTCGATGGCGTCCGATCAGTAGAAGGAGAACCAATGTCCGGTCCATTCATCATGATGAGCAAGTCCCGGATCAAGCCAGGCAAGGCGGACGCGTACGCGGCGTGGTCCGCGGACATGTTCGGCGACGTCGAGGAGCAGGAGCCGAGGCTGTTGGCGTTCAACGTCTGGGAGTCCGCGGACCACACGTCCTCGGTGGTGATCCAGGTGCACCCGGACGCGGAGTCGTTCGAGTACCACCTGAAGCTGTTCGGCGAGCGGGTGACGGAGGCCTTCGACTACATCGACGTCGAAGGCGTGGAGATCTACGGCCCGCCGAGCCCCTTCGTGGAACAGTTCGTTACGCACGGCGTGCCCGGGATGCCAGTCACCGTTCATCCGCTGCACAAGGCTGGCTTCACCCGGTTGCAGGCGGTGTGAGTGATGTCCGAGCCCCTGCTGATGGTGCACACGTACAAGTTGGCCGATGAGTCGGCGTACCGGTCCAGGCTGACCGCCTGGTTCGACTACATCGCCGGCAACCATCCGCACGTACTGCACCACAAGGTCTACGTCGACGAGGCGACGGGCGGGATCGTCAATCTCCAGGTGCACCCTGGGCCGGAGTCGATGGAGAAGATGTTGCAGCTGTTCATGGCCCGGATTGATGAGTGGGCTGGGCTCATTGAGCCCGACGGCAATCACGTCCACGTCTGTGGCGAACCGCCGCAGGAGCTAGTGGACAAGATGTCGTACGGCGCGGGTCCCGGAGGCTTGAGCGTGTTCCGGCCGCTCGGTGGCTTCACACGACTCCAGCTCCCGTGAGTGATGACGAACCGCACGCCTAACGTGTCGCGGAGGTGCTGTTCCAGCGCGGTGTTGTAGGTCTCTGAGGCGGCAACGTTGGCCTTGAACAACACCCGACCGTCGATGGACAGCCACCGTCCGTCGAGGGTCTGGACCTTGTTTGCCACTGCGACGTGGGTGTGCAGGTCCGGGTCGCCGGCCCGGCTGTCGCGGTGGGTGAATGCGGCGGCGACGAGGCCTCGCACGTTGACCTGCCGGATCCCTTGGGGCCCGGTCCGGGTGAACAGGGCATGCTCCTCGATGAACCTCAGCGCGTCGTGCACGGCGGCCTGATGGGCCCGTTCGATCACGGCCGCCACCGCCGGTTCGGCGACCGCCCACAAGGTCGAGACCGACTTCACCGGTGAGAACGTCAGGTCATACCCGGCAACTGTCTGTGTCCGCGGCCGGGAGTCTTTCGCGATCTGTCCCGCCAGCTCTCGGGCATCGATCGGCTCGCGGCCATGCTCGGCCAGGAAAAACTCGCGGGCCACCTCGGTCCGCACTCGGGCCCGATCTGCAGCCGGCAGCGGCAGCGTCCGCCGGCAGGCCGGCTGCCGTATTGATCGCCGCGATGCGTTTGGCCACCTCGAGCCGGAACGGGCTGACGTCCCTATCGACGATCTTGAACGGCGCGCCCAGCTGGGTCACTTCCTGGAAGTCGCGCTTGGTGAGGTCCGGTCCTTCCAGCTGCTGCTGGCGGAGCTCGGCCAACGGGTGCAGACCGCAGCCGAACAATGCTCGCATCTGCTCGGCGGTCACCGGGTCGCCGGCGGTCAGGCCGTCGATCCCGCCCAAACCGGAACCGATCCACACCCCCGGCGTCTCACCCCGTTCGGTGTAGTACGACGCCAGCCCGGTATGACCCTTCTCGGTCGCATCCAGCGCCGCGACCTGCCGGGTCAGGTAGTCATACCCGGACCCGGCTGTGAGCTTGTGCAGGCTCATCGTCACACCCACCCGAAGGGGTACATGCCGCCGGGGCGGTCAGGCCGACCCGAGTTACTTCCGGCGGTGGGCCTCTATGTTGCAAGCCCTGTGGGGGATTTATCCCAGATGTGTGAGGTGCTTGGGGGGTACGAGTGGGGGTACGTTGCTGAGAGGTGGGTGTGGTCGAACGCCGCAGCGAAGAGCAGAGTTCGAGGCTGGAAGCTTTGCCACGCAGCTTGCCTTCAGGCAGTCAGTCGTGCCTCATTTGCGTCGACCGCACCCACTTTGGCCAAGATCGGCCAGGCCGGCTGGGGAGGCTGGTTGGTCCGAGCGGCGGCATTTGCAGCGTCGTGACGCATGGTGGTGAACACAATGTCGGACAATCGCCGTTTCAAGCAGCGCAGGGCTTCCCGTTTCGTCTTGCCGGCGGCGCGTTTGCGTTCGTAGTAGGCGCGGCCTTCGGTGTCGCCGCGAATCTGGGTGATGGCGATCGTGTAGAGGGACCGGTTGAGCTGCCGATTCCCGCCAGGGTTGAACCGGTGTCGGACGGTGCGGCCGGAGGAGGCCGGCAGCGGTGCGGTGCCGTTCGCGGCGGCGAACGCGTTCCGGTTGGGGTAGCGGTGGATGTCGACGACTTCGGCGATGAACCGGGCGGCGATCAGCGGGCCGACGCCGTACAGGTCGGTCAAGGTGGTATCGGCGGCGGCGACCAGCCCGGTGATCTGCCGCTTCAGTTCTGCTGTCTCGGTGTCGATGGTGATGACGCGTTCGAGGCGGCGTCGGCACAAGGTGGCGCGGACGCTGGTGTCGTCGCTGATCAGCTCGAGCGCGGCCCGGACCCGGGCGCGGGTGGTCAGGATCGGGATCTGGTGCTGGTAGCCGGGTCGCAGACCGCCCAGTTCGGAGTGGGCCCGGTTGACCAGGGCGCCGCGTTCACGAACCAGGTCCTCGCGGTAGTCGAGCAGGGCGCGCAGATCCGCAGCCGGGCCGACGGTCAGCCGGACCGGCGGTAGCTGCTGTTCGCGGGCGGTGATCCGGGCGATCGCTAACGCGTCGACCGGGTCGGTTTTGCCTTTGCCGAGCTGGCCGCGGCGCTCACGTGAGGTCATCAAGGTGGGCACCTCCACCACCGCCACCGGCCAGTCGGGCAGCCAGCGCAGGACCAGGTGAACCGCGACCGCACGGCCGAAGTTGCCCGAGCCTTCGATGCCCACCCGCAGCACGTGGTGGGTGTCGAACATGTCGACGAGCTGGACGAAACCACGCTCGGTGTTGGGAATATCGCCGCCGGCGATGAGCCGGCCAGCGTCGTCGACGACCGCCACCGCGAGGGTGTCTTTGTGGGTGTCTATTCCGGCGATCACGAGTGTCACCTTCTGTTCGATGTGACCGCTGGGCCGGCGACGCGCAAGCACTCTGGGGCGGCCGTTCGCTGTCTCGCTGCCCTTGCCCCAAGCCTCTATCGGGCGTCCTCGCCGACCATCACCGCCACCGGGAGGCAGCCATCGATCCAGAGCCTCACCATCGCGGGCGGGCAGCATAAGGTTGAGCCTTCCCGGTGACGTCGCGGACCCCAGCACGACGCCGAGGCAGACCGAGCATCCCAGAGTGCATGGGGTGTATCGGGCTTGCGATCTTCGATCGCTTCGCTGGCTGATGAGAATTGGTGGTGCCGTCCGGTGACGTCGACACACACTGGTGCGGGCGAGCCCGTTGCAGGTGTATGGCGCGGGGGTCTCGGGTGTCACTGGATTGTTGCTACGAGCACGCGGGTCTGTGTCCTGGCAGAGGTCCCTCCGGACCGGCGCCGGTGAGGCGATGGTCGCCTTCCGGAGGAACGGAGGGATGCGATGGAGGTCATGTTCGATCGGGTCGCTGGGCTGGATGTCGGCAAGGAGACGGTGACGGTGTGCTTGCGCACGCCCGGTCCGAAGGGTCGGCGGCACGCGGAGACGCGAACATTCAAAACGACAACAGGGTCGTTGCACCTGATGCGGGAGTGGCTGGTCGAGGCTGGGGTGAGCATCGCGGCGATGGAGTCCACGTCGGTGTATTGGAAGCCGCCGTTCTACTGCCTGGAAGAGGTCATGGAGGTGTGGCTGCTGAACGCGGCGCACATGAAGGCCGTGCCTGGGCGGAAGAGTGATGTTCGGGACGCGGAATGGATCGCGCAGTTGTTGGAGCACGGCTTGTTGGCGCCGTCGTTCGTGCCGCCACCGGAGATCCGTCGGCTGCGGATGCTGACCCGATACCGGGTGCAGCTGATGGGTGACCGGCGCCGAGACATCGTCCGGTTGGAGCTGATGTTGGAAGACGCCAGCATCAAGCTCTCGTCGGTGGCCTCGAGCCTGAAGACAGTGTCGGCCCGGGCGATGCTGACCGCGATGATCAACGGCGAAACCGACCCGTTGCGACTCGCCGATCTGGCGAAGGGTCGGATGCGGCGCAAGATCCCGGACCTGGCGCAGGCGTTAACCGGCCACTTCGACGCCAACCATGCCCGGCTGGCCCGCTCAATGCTGCGTCAGCTGGACCTGGTCGAACAGGCCCTGGCTGAGCTGGACGCGGTCATCGTCGATGCCTGCCAGCCATGGGCGCATCAGATCGAGCTGCTGCAGACCATTCCCGGCGTGGGGGAGAAGGTCGCGCAGGTGATCATCGCCGAGACCGGTGGCGACATGTCGCGGTTTCCGACCGCCGCCCATCT
This sequence comes from uncultured Actinomycetota bacterium, assembly GCA_963836855.1. Taxonomy (GTDB): domain Bacteria; phylum Actinomycetota; class Actinomycetes; order Propionibacteriales; family Propionibacteriaceae; genus Microlunatus. The sequence goes on from CAWILN010000016.1 coordinate 23,623, forward strand.
GGCCGCTTGGGCCGGGTTGGCACCGGCGATGAACGAGTCCGCCGGCAAACAAAGCCCGGCCGGAAAGCGGCACGGCAACAAATGGCTGACCGCGATGCTGGTCGAGGCCGCCGGGTCGGTCGGCCGGATGCACGGCAAGAACTATCTGGCCGCCCAGCACGCCCGGCTGCTGAAACGGCGCGGGATGGGCCGAGCTCAGGTCGCGGTCGCGCACTCGATGCTGGTGTCGGCCTACTGGATGCTGAAACGCGACGAGCCCTACCACGACCTAGGCGCTGACTGGCACCGCCGCCGAAGCGACGAAGCCCACACCCGACGGCTGGTGGCCCAGCTCGAACACCTCGGCCACACGTGATCATCGACCCAGCCGCCTAAACATCATCTCTGATACAGCGTCGAGTTTGCGGGCCCGACGCTGCCGCAGCCTGCCCTGTGGTCGGGTATTCACGGGTCTAGTGGGCTTAATGTCCGGTTGCAAAATTGGGCCTGGCGCGCCAAGCACGGAGAGCGGGAAATACAAGCAGGCAAAGTTGCAAACGTATTGATCGGTATTGGCGCGATATTCATTGGAATTGCCCACATGATGAAGGGGCTTGTAATCAACTTTTGAACTTTCTGCGCCTGCTGCCAGCGTCATGCTACTTTGACAGGAGGTGAGGGGCATTGTCTGCCTCCACTATTCGTAAGGAACCGGTGACCGAACAGCCCCGCCGCGGACCCAAGCCACTCCTCGCGGAGAAGGGGAAGGGCAACGGCGAGATCACCTTGCTGTGGTTCTTCATCGTCGGACCCATGGTGGCCCTGGCCGCCGCCGTCCCGGTCTTTTGGGGCTGGGGCCTCGGTTGGCACGACATGGTCTTGGGCGCGGTGTTCTACGTTATCGCCGGACTCGGCGTCACGGCGGGCTTCCACCGCTACTTCACCCATAGGGCCTACAGGGCCAAGCGATGGCTCGAGATCACCATGGCAGTGGCGGCCTGTTTGTCTCTCGAGATGTCGCCCATCGGCTGGGTAGCCGAGCACCGCCGGCACCACCAGTTCAGCGATGAGGAGAACGATCCTCATTCGCCCTGGCGGTTCGGCCACACCAAGCGGGCCCTGACCAAGGGCTTCGTCTACTCCCACATGGGCTGGCTGTTCAACAAAGAGCGGACCAACCCGGAGCGTTTCGCCCCGGACCTGCTCAAGGACCCGGCTATGGTCCGGCTCGATAAGCAATACGGCTACATCGTTGCGTCGAGCTTCCTGCTACCCACCTTGATCGGCGGGTTGTGGTCCTGGAGCTGGCAAGGCGCCGTTACCGCCTTGTTCTGGGCGGGACTTGTGCGCGTTTCGCTCGTGCACCATGTGACGTTCTCGATCAACTCGATCTGCCACATGGTGGGCGACCGACCGTTCGACTCGGGCGACAAGGCCGCCAACTTCTGGCCTTTGGCCATCCTTAGCTTCGGCGAGTCGTGGCACAACTCACACCACACCGACCCGAGCTGCGCCCGTCACGGCGTTCTGAAGGGACAAATTGACATCACCGCGAGGTTGATTTGGATCTTCGAGAAGCTGGGCTGGGCGTGGAACGTCAAATGGCCCCGGATGGACAAGTTCGACTCCAAGCGTCTGGCATCCGCCTAGACCATTCTCTACTAAGCCGGTGAGCGAAGGGGAGGCTATATGCCCCTTCGCTCACCGGCTGCTCTTTGAGCCTATTTTTTGCCGCTGGAGTAACGGGGCGACGGTTGTGCGATGGATCTGGAATTGAACAGCGAGGGCGGCAGCGGTGGCCCTACATCGATATGCAGCGATCAGCTCTTCGATGCGTGCGGGGCCGAGCCTGTGACTTGCCTCACGGGGGCGTGGTTAGCCGGGCGCAGCCTCGCACTAGCTCGATCGCGCAGCTCAGCGAGCGTCTCCGGGCCAGACAAAAGGTTCGAGTAGAGGTGCCTAAGCTCCACAGATCGACACCTTAGGGTGTCTATTCGAACCTGTGGAAGACCCAGATTCGCTTGCGACCGGGCTTGAAAACGAGAAGTCGATGGGCTGCCGCAGAGCCTGAAGCAGAACCGCAAACGGCGCGACCGGTCCCTGGTGCCGCTGAGCACCTGCCAAGGCAGAAGCAACGGGAATGTTGGTTGGTTCTGCGCAGATCGATCAGTAGTTTCCGACTGCGCCCTCCTGTGCGGCGTTAAGCTCGGAGATCCGGGCGTATCACTGGCAGGTCGGGGACTTTGCTGGACACGGCGACCGCGGACAAGGCCCATCGCGGCCACGCGATGATCGAACAGATGACGCGGACCTGAAGGCCTCGCGCTGGGCGCCCGGCCCAGTGCAAGTCACCGTGAATGCGGCTTGGCGGGTGCTGGCGATCATCATCTTCAATCTCACTCGGCCCAGGCCTTGATTGGCGCGAGCCGCCTCGCCCGCCGGACCATCCGGGGTTGAGGACATGGACGCCAGTCGGGCTTTCGGAGCTTGCGGCTGACCTGCCGATGCAAGGTGCGCCTCCGTGGTGCGGCTGAATCGCCGTGGCGGCATTCACCGGGGTAGCATGAGAGATGTTGTACTAGACAGCCGGTCTGGGGCCGGAGCCGCCGTTCATCGACACGCCGCGACTCCACGAGCATGATGCTGCCGCCCAGGCAGACACCGGGACTTTGATCTGAGTTGGGTCCCCTCATGACAACCCTCCTAACCCCCACTGCCACCCAGGAACACCCGGCTTCGAGCCCATCGCCGACCCTCCGATCGGCTGTGGAGCCTTCGCGATCCGACGCGCCGGCGTCGCCCATCCGTGACAGGGCAGGCCGTGACAGGGCGGGCAGTTCCTTTACTGCGTTGACCCGCAGCATCCACGAGATGGGACTGATGCGCCGCCGGTACGGCTACTACTGGGCCAAGCTGATCGGTGCCGTGCTCATCCTGGCCGCCTGGGTGGTCGGTTTCATCTGGATCGGCGACAGCTGGTGGCAGCTCGCCAACGCCGGAGTCCTTGCGGTTTTGATGACCCAGATCGCGTTCTTGGGCCATGACGCCGCGCACCGACAGATATTCAAATCCGGCCGGTGGAACGATTGGGTCAGTCTGATCATCGCGAACCTGCTGGTCGGGATGAGCTACGGCTGGTGGCAGAGCAAACACAACCGCCACCACGCTAACCCGAACAAGGTGGGAGCCGACCCCGACATCGCGTTGACCGCGATCGCATTCACACCCGAACGAGCGACCAGGCACCGTAGCCGGCTGATCAGGTGGCTGGTTGCCCATCAAGGCTGGTACTTCTTCCCGATCCTGCTGCTCGAGGGCGTCTCGCTGCACAAAGACGGGATCAGCCGCATCATCAGCCGGGACAAGATTCAGCGTCGCTGGGTCGAGATCAGCTTCATAACCTTCCGACTCGCAGGATTCGCTGCTCTGGTGTTCCTCGTGCTTCCCCCGGAGAAAGCGGTCGCCTTCCTCGCTGTGCAGCTGGCAGTATTCGGCCTCTACATGGGCTCCTCATTCGCGCCCAACCACGTCGGCATGCCGCTGGTGTCGGCCAAGTTGAAGCTGGACTTCCTACGCCGCCAAGTCCTGATGAGCCGCAACATCAGCGGCGGACCGCTGATCTCAGTCTTCATGGGTGGGCTGAACTACCAGATCGAGCACCACCTGTTCCCCTCCATGGCGCGCCCCTACCTACGCAAAGCGCGGCCGCTTGTCGCCGCCTACTGTGCCACCCAGGGTGTCCCGTACACCCGCACTACGCTCTGGCAGTCCTACAGCATCGTCATCGGCTACCTCAACACCGTCGGGCTACGCGGCAAAGACCCCTTCCTCTGCCCACTAGTCGCGCAACGCCGCGCCCTCTAACCCCGCCTACAGTGCGGGACTTGGTACCACGCGGGCCAAGGTTTTTCGTGAGCCCTCGCTTCGGTAACGGGCGACGACAGTCATCGGGTCATGTTGAAGAGTGTGGCCGCGTACCGCTCCCGTGTCCTTCAGCTGCTCCTGGTGCCGCCTGAGTGGGATCACCGGGCCGCCTGGCACGCTGTGCGGATTGCCGCCATGCCCCCCACGTCAAATCGGCTGCGACGCTCCTCAATGAGTCGGAAGATCAACATCGGGCCGGGCTGTTGTCGCATTGGGATGATGACGGCGGAACGAATCGCACTTCCTAGCGTGCGCCGCAACCCTGCAGGCGCGGCTTACGACCAGTGTTTGGGCACAGGGGTTAGCACCGGCCGCTTCGCGGTACGTCCGGAGGCCTGTGGGATCCGCCGGATGCCCCTGCCGATCCAGGGCGCGAAGTACCGTCGAGCCCATTCGACGTCCGCGGCGAGCTGTTCACGAGGCCGCAACCGGGGCCGCGCTTCAGGGAATGGTTCGGCCCACGACTCGTCGGCGCCCGCGATGCCGAGCCGCCAGGCCAGGGCGGCCGCCACGCGCTCGTGGCCAAGCTCGTTGCCGTGCAACCGGTCCTCGGAGAACAGGCGGGGGTCCTGAATGATCGGGTAGTGCTGGAAGTCCATGACTAGCACTCCGTACCGCTCGGCCTCCTCTCGGATGATGTCGTTGAAATGGAACATCCGACCGCGGAATCGCCGGCCGAAGGGGTTTATCGAGGACGGATCGGGCATGGTGAAGGTCACCACCGTGCAGTCCCGCGACCGCGCCTCGTCAAAGATCGCGGCCAGGTCGGCTCTGATCCCGGCAAAGTCGCAGGTGACCGACAGCATGTCGTTGGCCCCGCCGAAGATCGAGAATAGATCGGGCTGCATCGCCATCGCCGCGGCGAACTGTGTGGTGCGGATCTCGCTTAGGTGCAGGCTGCGCACGCCCAGGTTGGCGTAGTCCAGCGGGTCCGCCTGGGCGTTGGCGATGATCTCGGCCAGCCGGTCCGCCCAGCCGCGGTAGCCGCTGTCGCCGTCGAGATCCTCGAGCCCTTCGGTGCTCGAATCGCCGATCGCCACGTAACGCCGGAAAGTCCTCACCCACCGATTCTCGCTCTAAAACGAGGCGGGTCCCATCGCGTCCATCACGACGTCTACCCCTTCCCCATCGGTGAGCCTCCGAACTTCGGCCTTGAAGTCTTGGCTGCGATAGTCGATCGGATGATGCACACCTTGCGCCGAAATGGCAGTGTGCTTTGCCGCCGATGCGGTGCCGAAGATCTCCGCGCCGACGTTGCGGGCGACCTGCGTCGCGGCGATCCCCACGCCACCAGCGGCTGAATGAATCAAGACCCGGTCCCGCTCCCGAAGGCCGCCCATGATCATCAGCGCCGCATACGCGGTCCCGTAGCTGACCAGAAAGATGCACCCTCCTCGAAGCTGAGATGGTCCGGCATCGGCACAACATCCCTTGCCCGGGCGGTCGCGAGCTCCGCTTGACCGCCAAACTGCGTCCCTGCCATCACTCGCTGCCCGACGACCAGCCCGTTGACATCTGGACCGATGGTCTCGACCTCGCCGGCGACCTCGTAGCCCAAGAGGCACGGCCGTTTCGGCGTGGCGGGATATAAGCCGACTCTCGCGATTGTCTCGGCGAAGTTGACGCCGGCTGCCCGCACGGCGATCCGTACCTCACCCGCTCCCACCGCCGGATCGGGCCAGTCCTGGACCCGGAGCACGTCCGGCCCGCCAGTACGGGTCAGGACCACTGCATTCATTACCGGGAATCTGGCGGCCGACGCCCACGAGCGTCTCGAGGTTGGCGCCCCGATTCATCGATCTACGCCAGCCTATATCCAGCTTTCGTCTTTCGAGCCGGAATGTTTGGCCCCCATGTGCTGCGTTCAGGTTGCTTCTCAGCCATGGCTGACAGTTCGCGGGCGCTTGGTCCGTCGCCAGAAGGATTGGCCGCGCCATGCTTGCTGTCGTCGCCTATGCTCTCTGGGTACACCCGGCGGACGAGGATGGGCGCAAAGATTCCGCTTGGCGAAGTCTCGACCTAGTTTCAAGGGCTTCAACCCGTCCGCCCCCATTTGGCCGCGGCTTCTGCTGAGTGGGGGAGTCCGGCTACCTCATGAGATCGCCAATGCTGCACATACTCTGCGGCATCTGTGAGCTGTTCCCGGTTTCCCGGACACCGTGATCTTGAGCCGGTTTCGTGGACAGGTCTGTGAGGGGTTGAGCTGCTCGAGATGGGGTTGCGCCTGAGGCTTAGGCTGCCGATGCATGTTAGTAGCGCTGATTAGGCGACATCGCTGCTCGTCGCAGTCAGGATGTTCCCATGGAGGCACAGCTGATCTCGCCGGTGGGCGCGGCATCGCTGTCGATGATAGAGATAGGTGATGCCGCCGCTGGGGAGGGTGGCACGCTGTGGCTGGACTTCGACCACACCGATGAGGACAGCATGGCGCTGCTCGGTGAGTTGATTGATGTCAGGCCGAGCGATATCCAGGAGTGCCACAGGATTCCTGGCCCGTCGTGAGTTGCCGTTCCTGGCGGGCCGCTTACTCGTTTTTGATCTTGGTCGGATTGGCGATTCGGTTAGTTCAGCTATGCGTCTTACCACCTTTTTGACAACCATTGGGGTGTGTCCACTGAAATCCGCCAACGTACAAATCCCTTACATGTAAGGGAAATCGGACGTCCGCGGACGGTCTCGGACACGCTGGGAAGCGATCCCTGGTCGCGGCGGCGCTCATAAACGTCGAGAGGGCCAGCAGCAGACTCTCCTCCAATCCGCTTATCTAAGCTATGGTTTTGACCGCCATTGCGACCGCCATCCATAGTCGTCTTGGTGTGTTCGCTGGTGTGCACTGCCGTACGGATTCCTTACGGGTAAGGATTTCCGGACACCGGCCTACGGCAGCGGACGCGTCGCCGGTAACTTACAAGCAGCGGCTGTGGGTGTCTTCTCATCGGTGTGCCAGGCGTGGTTCTCGTCGGAGAGCGTTTGGTGTCGCAGGCAGCCGTGGAGAATGCCGGCCAGTCGGTTGGCAAGGGTCCTGAGGGCTTGGTAGTGGGTGGCGTCGCGGGCTCGTTGTCGGTCGTAGAACGTGCGTGCTCCGGGGGAGTTGTTGAGCGCAGCGAACACCTGCAGGAACAGCGCATCCGCGGCTGCCAGATGAGCCCAAGCCGCACCCGAAGAGCGATGTCTTCGTGGGTGCTCCAATGACCGCGAACAGCGTCGCCAAACTCGCCTTGGCATCGCGGACATGACCGTACTCTGCGAATGCCTCGCGACCGTACGCATGATCATCTTTCCGCCGTCAACGCAGCCCACGCCGCCAGCCCGCATGGGCCGACCACCTCGACCGCCTCCGCTCAGCCGGGGTCGAACTGATCTACGTCGAACACGTCTGGCCTCTCGCTGAGCCGCGCACTGCCGGACCTCGCCAGCTGCCCTGGGCCGCGATGCTCAGCGCCCTCAAGCCGCATGGCTAGTGACAGGTGATCCTTGTCATCCGTGTGCCAGGTGATGCTTTACACCTGGTCTAGGAAACTAAGGGGCCCGACCGCGGCCGGGTGGACTTGATGTTAATGACCGGCATGGTGGTGGTGCGGCGCACGACACGGGTTTCTTGGTCGTCGAGCTCGATGGCCAGGGTGGTGTCGGACACGTAGACGGTGACGGTCTCGTATCGGTGGATCCGGCCGAGCGCCACTTTCTGTTTGCAGACACAGATGATGCCGTCTTTCGATGCTCGGCGTTGGACCCGGATCGGCTCCACCGAGGGACGGGGTGGCGGCCCGGCTGGCCGGTTCCCGCGCAACCTGGCGACCTGGTCGGGGGTGAGTGGGTTCGGTCTGGTCCGGAGTAGTGCGCGGGTCTCGAGGTCGAAGAACATCAACGTCCGCGGCTCGATCCGGATCCCAACTCTGCGGCCGGCGAGGATTTCGGCGGCCAAGATCACCTTGCCGCCCAGGGAGGTGATGCCGCCGCTGCCGATGGACCGGTCGACCTCGACCGCGGCTCCATCCTCGACCGGTGGCATGGGTGACAGGCCAGCGTTGACCGCACCTTCGCTGAACAGTTTGGCGAGGTCGTTCACGGTCAGATGCGACCGGACGGTCTTCACTTTCGCGCCGCCGATTAGCAGGTGGATCATGTCGACGCTGGCCCAGAATCGGACGACTTGGCCGGATCGGTTCGGCCCCAGCCAGAACTGTTTCCCGGCCAGCTGCATGTTCCCTGACGGGGGCACGATCCGGTCCAGTTCGACCGGACCGCCCGCCCACGGCACCGGCACGGCCACCGCACCGTCTCCGGACTTCGCCGCTTCTTCTTCGGCGGTCTTTGCGGTGGGCGCCAGGACCGGCGGCAGCCACAGCTCCAGCAGTTCGCGCTTCTCCTCGGGAATGGGCGTGAACCGCTCTGCCGGCGTCACCGGCAGTTCGGCGTCGAGCGCCTGGTGTGGCCGGTCAGCGTTGTACTGGGCGACGAACCCGTCAACCGCCGTCTGCGCTGCCGTCAGCGACTCAAACGGTTCATGGTCGTCGAGCAGTTCACGGCGCAAAGTGAGATGGAATCTTTCGATCTTCCCGGTCGTGGTCGGCGACGCCGGCTGGGTCAGCCGGTGCGTGATCGCGTTGTGGCGGCAGATCTTGTCGAACAACACCTCACCGCCCTTACCGAAGCGGTCCGTGAACTGCTTGCCATTGTCCGTCAAAATTTCCTCCGGCACCCCGTACCGACGCAGCGCGGCCGCCAACGCCAGACACACCGCCCGCCCGGTCGCAGACTCGACTACGGAGGCGATCACACAGAACCGGGAATGGTCATCGACGCCGGTGACCACCTTCGCCTCGCGCAACGCCCCCGTGACCGGGTCCACCAGCATTACCCCACCAACGATGTCGAGCTGCCACAACTGCATCGGACTCGGCCGTTCCCACCGTTGGTACGACTCCCGCGGACGCTTCCGCTTCCGCGGGATCACCAGACCCTGCCGGACCAGAATCCGGTTGATCGTCCGGGTGGCCGGGATCGCCCAGTCCACGGGTGGCTTCCTCAGCAGCTCCATCCGGATCCGCTTTGCACCCCAACGCGGATGCTGACGGCGCATCTCCGCCACCCGCACCTCCACCGCGCCACCGGCCTGCTGCGGCGAAGCGTGCGGCCGATGCGACCGATCCGCAAGACCAGGAACACCCTCAACCAGATACCGAGCCAGCCAGCCATGAACTGACTGGCGAGACACCCCTAACGACGAGGCAACCTCTTTGACTTGCGCGCCGGCTAACACCGCACGGACGGCGTCCAAACGCTGCTCGACAACAGACAACTGAACCAGAGCCATTCCCCGGCCTCCCTCACCCGTGACGCCCGCGGAACGTCACAAAGAAGGATGCCGAACAGGACCCGTGTCAACCATCACCTGGCACAGCAGCGTCAACCATCACCCGGCACAGGACAGGCCAGGAAGCCGCACGCTGACGAATCTGGCTCTCATTGATCAAGACGGCTCGCTGCGCTCGCCGCCCTGCGGTCCGTGTCCTCGCTAGCCGATATGGAAATCCTTGTCGTGCTCAGAGCCGTCGCTCTCTCGCCAGCTGACCTTCATGATCGGATCATTTGACGCCATCGACAGCGAGTACGGGATTTTCCTTGTCTGTCCAGCATGGATCGTCGTGGAACCGTCTGAATGAGACCAGAAGTTGGATCCCTCCGCCGGCTCGGTCCTCACCTCGAGCGCGTCCTCAGTACCCCTGTTGGTCAAGTCAACCCAACGCCGGGTCTCGTACTTGATCTTGCCGTTCCTGTCGATCCCCTTGCTCAAACGCTCGGATTTTGGCTGTGCGCTGAACTCAACCGGAGGCCTAGGTGGGGCGAACACCGGTGGAGCTTCTACAAGCGTGCCAAGATCGTTTTCGACATCCCTCCAGATCAGGGGTCGCAGTTCGACGATGTCCCTGAACTCGCCATACAGGCTCGCCAGTTCATGCTTGAACTTGATCAGGGCCGCGAGTTGGGCAGGATCATGGTCCATAGGTATGGGACGAGTACAGAAGTACACGTGGACTGGCTTACCGGCATCATGAGCCTTCCGAATCTCCTCAGCAGTTCCAGACACGTACGCGTCGGTCGCCATCCCGAGCCGGGACCCGAACACGGCGAAGAGTACGTCAGTGGCACCAAGCAACTGCTCGTTGATAACCGCTTGCCCCGACTCACCCAGGTTGGGAACTGCGTCTCGACGCCAGTCCAGCGTCACGAACGCTACGGAACGTCGATCACTAAAGCTGCTGTTCCAGGCGCTCAGCGAGTCACGAATCTCTCTGACCTCCTCCGCCATGTCGCTAGGCGACGACAACATGACCCAGATCAGATCGCGTGCACCGGCTTGACCATGACTGCACGATAGCCGGGATGGGGCGGGCCACGGCCCACATCGCGCGGTCTCAGTTTTCGTCTCAGTCCGACCTGTAACGCCTCCTCGCCGGGCGCCAGCGGGCCGCACCGGAGAGACGGCGAGGGTCAGAAATGGGCACTCACGGACAGTCGATGCCGCTCAGCTGGCAGTCGTCCTATAAGCCTGGATGTCTTCCCAAGCTGAGAATCCGGCGTCCGCACGTTCGCGGGTGAGTGACAGGTTGGGTGACAGCCGAGGCAGCGGCCGGTGGACACAAGTGGACGTAGACAGACGCCCGATGCGCCGCGAGCCGACCACAGGCACCGGGTGTACCCGGATGGCATGGAAGAGGTCAGGGGTTCGAGTCCCTAAGCTCCGACACCCTAAGCTCCGACCCTAAGCTCCACCATTGCGGCCTTACTCAAGCCCTCGCGGTGCGATTCGCTGGAGCAGGGCAGCACCGGCACTTATCCCTCCAGCGGCGTCCAAGGTGGCGCCGTTTTTCGTTGGCATCCGATGCGGTCGTGTATGCACAGCCCGTCGCCGGTTCTGGCTACGCGGATACAGGAAGTCATTGAATGGCTCCGCCGCCCCGATCGTTGATTACTTCGTCAGTGTCGCGATACAGCCTGTCGAAGAAGACCTCGTTGAGCTGTCGCCTTACCGGATCGCTGGTTTGGCGGTAAAGCTCCTGCGGGTCTGCCGACATGAACACGGCCGTGATCAAGATCTCAAGCCCTCCGACGGACCGACCGCCGTCACGTCCCGCCGCGGCGGACGGGCCTCGGCGTCGAGGATCCGCTGCGAGGTGTAGAGGTCGGCGCCGGCGACGGTGTAGACCGGCGAGCAGTCGAGCCGCCGCAACACCTCTGGGTACTCGATGCCGTGTGCGGAACAGCGAGGGCCACCGATCGACGATCGAGCACCTCATCGACGAGCAGGTCGACCACGGCGCTCGCTCGTTCTGCTGTCACGTCGATGGTGCGACCTGCCGTAGCGCTTCGGTCCGGACATGCCACATCTGCCAGGTCGAGCGGCTCGCGTCAATAACGGTCAGGATGTGATCAGCCGGCTGTGCGACCCAGTGTGAGTCGGCGATCGCAGCGGTCTCGGCGGCGGGCGCCAGTGCTGTCTGCAGCATCGACCCGAGGCCTCGGCCCCATCCAGCACTGTTGCGGCTTCGCCAAGCCAGGTTGTGCGTTGCTCGGTCAGGGATCGGGGGTCGTGTTTGGCGTCGCGGGTGTCCAATGTCGCTTGTTGCGCCAGATGCAACACTTCGACCGGGGTCGGTGACCGGCCATGATCATTCTGGAACTGGATCGCCAGCTCACCGCGGCGGGCGTCGATGTGGGCACGGCGGGTCGACCAACGCTGGTTCAGTCGGGGGTCGACGCCGAATATCTCCCGGATCGGCCGTTTCGCCGGATCGGTGAGAGGCCGTTCGGCAAATCGCACGCCCAAGGCCTCACGTAGGTGCTGCTCGAGCGCGGGGTTGTAGACGGTATGAGGGAGGGCTGAGGCCTCGCTCGCAAATGGACGTGGGTTGCCGAAGGCTAACGCCATAGATCGGTAGTGCCAACAGTTGCGGGAGGCCTCAGTGTTTAGACAGCGTACGTTCGTCGGGTTGGATGTGCACGCCCGGTCAGCGGTCGGGCATGCCATGGATGAACACACCGGCGAGGTGTGGCAGCAGCGACTGCCAGCGGACCCGCCCGGCATTTGGGGCTGGTTGGAGTCGTTGCCGCAGCCGGTGAAGGTGACCTATGAGGCGGGACCGACCGGCTACGGGTTGGCCCGTTTTCTCCGCGGCCGCGGCATCGCGTGCCCGGTGGCGGCGCCATCGAAACTGACCCGACCGGCGGGGAATCGGGTCAAAACCGACGCCAAGGATGCAGAGCAGCTGTGCCGGCTGTTACGTCTCGATGAGATCGTTGAGGTGATCGTGCCCGACACCGATCAGGAGGCGGCACGGGATCTGGTGCGGGCCCGAGAGGATGTCCGCGGTGATTTGATGCGGGCCCGGCATCGAGCATCAAAGCTGCTGCTGCGGCAAGGCATCGTCTATCCCGGCCGCAAAACCTGGACCGCAACACATCAGCGGTGGCTGCAACAGCAACGCTTCGACGCCCCGGCCCGGCAGCTAGCATTCGAGGACGCGGTGGAAGCGGTGCTGTTGACCACCGACCGGCGGGACCGGCTGGACGCTGCGATCGAGGCCATGGCCGCCGACAGCAGCTATACCCCGCTAGTGCGTCGCCTGTGCTGCCTGCGCGGCATCTCCACCTTGACCGGATTCGGGTTGGCGGTGGAGATCGGGGATTGGCACCGGTTCAGCGGCTCCTCGATCGGCGCCTTCTTGGGGCTGGTGCCCACCGAGGACTCTTCGGGAGAATCCAGGTCCCAAGGTTCGATCACCAAGGCCGGCAACGGCCATGCCCGCCGGCTGCTGGTGGAGGCCGCCTGGCACCACCGCAAGAGCTACCGCAGCCCCAGCAGGGATCTGCGGAACCGCTGGCAGCTCGCCCCCGCCCCCGCCAGGGTCCGCGGCCATGAAGGCAACCGGCGGCTGCACTCACGCTGGCAAACCTTCCAGGCCCGCCGCAAAAAGGACACCATCGCCGCTGTCGCCATCGCCCGGGAGCTCGCCGGCTGGGCCTGGTCGCTGGCCGTCATGGACGACTAGCCACCGCTAAACCATGCACACTCTGCGACCGGCAGCAGCGGCGGTGTGGCGCGCCGCGCAGCCTATGCGGCCGTCCCTCCGGCCTCAAGGGTCGCTGACGCGATCGCTGCCGCGACGACCTACGGCCGCCCTTGACCCCGCAGCCTCCACGGCCGTCGGCAGCCCCACATCGGGCAGGTCATCGACCTGCCCGCGGCCTGCGGCGCACCACAGCGCCATCGTCTCCAGGAGCCGCCCCACGAAACAAGATCATCAACGATGTCCTTGCCGGCAGGTTGAATCCGGAACCCCGCGCGAGGAACGGGATCCACGCGAGACCTATGAACAACCAGCCATCGCTGGCCACGTTCGCTTTCGTAGACAGTGATGCCCGTTCCAGTCGAACAACCCGTCCTGCGGTAGCCAACCCGCGCATATCAGGCTTGACCGCGCGTCGCTAACACGCCCAACCCGAAGACACCAGCAGCAAGGAAAAAGGGCCGGTCGCCGACACCCAGCCAGGCGGCCGGCCCACCCATGCCCAACTTGACAAAACGAACTACATATCAGGTCTCCGACGCGGCAACATTGACCTTGAACAGCACCCGCCCATCGAGCGACAGCCACCGTCCATCGAGGGGCTCTACCTTGTTCGCGATCGCGACGTGGGTGTGCAGATCAGGGTCGCCGGCCCGGCTGTCGCGATGGGTGAACGCGGTCGCAACGAGGCCTCGGACGTTGACCTGCCGGATGCCTTGTGGCCCGGTCCGGGTGAACAGGGCAGCTGCGGAAGCTGGTGCCGGTGCCCTTGGTCGACCGGTCGCGAACGAGTAGGAGGGGCATCAAGATGTCCGTCCGATTGGCGCGCCCGCGGAGGATCTTCTGTCGCATCTGCTTGTCTGCTAGAAATGTCCGGATTTGATTGCCTCGCTCGCCAGGCTCGCTCGGCGCGGATCGCGCTTCGGAACCCGCCGCCGTCGTCGTCGCTCGCGGAGGAAAGAACGCCTCCGCTCCCTCCTTCTCCGCGCGGCGGGGGCGCGATCCGATCATCGCTGCCTTTCGCGGACGGCGGTCGAGCGGCCGTACTCTGACGTCGGCGAAGCTGACGCACCTGCTGACACCGCTACGACCACAGTGACCGACCCGAAGGAGGACCGACCAATGGCGCCCCGCTTCCGCGTGACCTACGCGACGCTCTCGGCCGACAACGACGACCTGCACACCGCCTACGAGCAGGGTCTGCAGATCGCGCGGTCCTGGTTCGGGAGCACCCTGCCGGTCTACGTGGACGGGGAGAGCCGCACGACCGGCGAGACCTCCGAGGTCCGTAGCCCCGTGGACACCTCCATCATTCTGTGTCGGGTGCATTCGGCCACTCCTGCGGACGTTGCTGATGCCGTCGCGGCTGCCCGTCGGGCCGCTGGATCTTGGGCGGCGACGCCATGGCAGGAGCGCGTGACGCTGCTGCGCCGCGCAGCCGACCTGATCAGCGAGCGGTCGAACGAGCTGGCCGCGCTGATGAGCATGGAGGTCGGCAAGAACCGGCTGGAGGCCCTCGGCGACGTCGAGGAGTCGGCCGACCTGATCCGCTACTACTGCACCCAGTTGGAGATCAACGACGGTTTCTCCTTCGCGATGGACACCATCGCCGAGCACGAGACCACGCGGAGCGTCCTGCGCCCGTATGGGGTCTGGGGGGTCATCAGCCCGTTCAACTTCCCGATGGCCCTCGCGGCCGGTCCCGCAGGTGGCGCCCTCGCGGCTGGGAATACCGTGGTCCTCAAGCCGAGCCCACAGGGCTCGTTCTCCGCAGCCAAGCTGTACGAGTGCTTGCGTGACGCGGGGCTGCCGGACGGTGTCCTGCACGTGGTGCCCGGTGGCGACGAGGTCGGTCAGACGCTGGTGTCGAACCCGGACGTCGACGGGTTGACGTTCACCGGGTCCTATGCCGTGGGCATGTCCATCTATCGGAGCTTTGCGACCAGCTACCCCAAGCCAGTTGTCTGCGAGATGGGTGGCAAGAACCCGACGATCGTGTCCCGCAAGGCCGATCTGGATCTCGCGGCAGCAGGCATCGTCCGGTCGGCCTTCGGCTTCTCCGGCCAGAAGTGCTCGGCCTGCTCGCGGGTCTACGTCGAGCGCGACCTGTACGAACCACTGCTCGAAGCGCTCACCGAGCGCGCAACCGCCCTCGTCGTGGGCGACCCCACCGAACGTTCGGTATTCGTTGGCCCGGTCATCGACGATGCCGCGGTGAGGCGGTTCGAGAACGCGGTGGCGCACGCGCGACAGCGAGGACGGGTCGTCACTGGGGGCGAGGTGATCGGCAAGAGCGCGAGCGGCGCCGCAGGTCACTACCTCGCGCCGACCGTGGTCGCAGACCTGCCGATCGACGACGACCTCTTCCGTGACGAGCTCTTCGTGCCGTTCGTCGTCGTGGCCCCGGTCGACTCCATCGACGAGGCCCTGTCACTGGCCAACGACACCGAGCTGGGGCTGACCGCGGGGTTCTTCTCAGCTGACGACGCCGAGGTCGATGAATTCCTCAATCGCATCGAAGCGGGCGTGGTGTACGTGAACCGTGCTGCCGGAGCCACCACCGGTGCATGGCCCGGGGTGCAACCCTTCGGTGGCTGGAAGGGTTCCGGAACATCGGGCAAGGCCGGAGGCGGTCTGTACTACGTCCAGCAATTCATGCGTGAGCAGTCCCGAACGGTGGTGGCGAAGTGACAGCCGACGTGAGCCAGAACGCGTCCTGGCTGTCGCCGGATCGGCCGGTTCCCGACATCCGGACGGCTGTGCCAGGCCCGAAGGCGCAGGCGGTGCTGGAGCGCGACGCTGCGGTGACCAGCCCGTCCTTGCCGCGCGCCTACCCCTTGGTGCCGAACCGGGCCAGCGGGTCCGTCGTGGAGGACGCGGACGGCAACCTGTTCCTGGATTTCAATGCCGGGATCGCGGTGAACTCCACCGGGCACTGTCACCCGTGGGTGGTCGAGGCCGTTCGTAGCCAGGCTGAGCAGCTCCTGCATTACTCCGCGAGCGACTTCTACCTGCCGATCTACTCGCAGATGTGCGAAGCCTTGGCTGCGGTGCTGCCAATCACCGGGCCCAAGAGGGTCTTCCTGACCAACTCCGGAGCGGAGGCGGTCGAAGGCGCCATGAAGCTCACCCGGTACGCGACCGGCCGACCCTACATCATCGGCTTCTTCGGCGCCTTCCACGGCCGCACCTATGGCGCGGTCAGCCTGACAGCTTCGAAAGCCAAGTACCACAAGGGATTCGCGCCCTTGCTCCCCGGCATCCTGCACGCCCCCTACGCGTTCAGCCAGCGCGATCCTGAGACGGGCAAGCGCACCCATGACGAGGAAGCGACGTTCGACTATCTCGAGAACACGCTGTTCCGCTACCAGGTGCCGCCGACTGAGGTCGCGGCAATCTTCCTGGAGCCAGTGCAGGGAGAGGGCGGCTATATCGTGCCGCCGGCGTCGTGGGTCCACCGGCTGCGCGCGCTGTGCGACGAGTACGGGATCCTGCTCGTCGCCGATGAGGTGCAGTCCGGGATGGGGCGCACCGGAAAGATGTGGGCGATCGAGCTCGCCGACGTCGAGCCGGACATCCTGATCAGCGCCAAGGGCATTGCGTCGGGCCTGCCGCTTGGAGCCTTCGCCGCTAAGGCAGAGCTGATGGAGCGTTGGGGTGCGGGCGCCCACGGCTCGACCTACGGCGGGAGCCCCGTGCCCTGTGCGGCCGGGCTGGCCACCCTCGAGACGATCGCTGCCGAGAACCTCACCGACAACGCCACGAAGGTCGGGGAGGAGCTGCTCTCGGGCTTGGGTGAGCTGCCTACTCGGTTCCCCCGTACCGTCACGGACGTGCGCGGGGTCGGGCTGATGATCGGCGTCGAGTTCCGGACTGGCGAGCAGGCCGAGGCTGTGCAGCAGCAGGCCTTCGAGCACGGACTCCTGGTCCTGGAGTGCGGTGAGAGCACCATCCGGATGTCTCCACCGTTGGTGGTCACCCTCGAGCAGGCCCACACGGCGCTGCGGATCTTCGGCGACTCGGTGGCAGCGGTCGCGGAGTGAGCCGGCACGTCTTCTCCCGCGGGGGCGAGGGCCTGCCGGTCGCGGCCCGGGGGAGTGGCGCGGAGATCTTCGATACCGACGGTCGGCGCTATCTGGACGGCTCTGGTGGCGCGATCGTGGTCGGTGTCGGCCACGGCGTGGACTCGGTTTCGGATGCGATTGCTGAGCAAGCTCGCCGGATCGCATACGCCCACGGGACCATGTTCACCACCGATGTTCTGGAGGCCTATGCCGACGAGCTGGCGCCGCTGCTGCCCCTGGAATCGCCCCGGATCTACCCGGTATCCGGAGGCAGCGAGGCCGTCGAGACGGCACTGAAGATGGCTCGTGCCTACCACCTGGCCCGAGGCGAGGACCGATATCTGGTCATCGGGCGCGACGGCGCCTACCACGGCAACACCCGCGGCGCCCTCGACGTGTCCGGCCGGGCCGGGCTTCGCGCGCCCTACTTACCCTGGCTCGGGTCGGCACTGCACACGACGGCACCGTACGAGTACCGCTGTCCGTTCCCCGAAACTCATCCGGAGGGGTGCGGCGAGCGGCATGCCCAAGTCCTTGATGAGCTCATCATCGAACACGGTGCCGGGCGGGTGGCGGCATTCATCGCCGAGCCGGTCTCTGGGGCGGCGCTGGGGGCCTGCGTGCCCCCAGCGGACTATTGGCCGGCTGTCGAAAGGGTGTGCCGCGCCCACGGTGTGTTGCTCATCGCCGATGAGGTCATGACCGGCTTCGGGCGTACCGGTGCCTGGTTCGCTTCCGAGCACTGGGGCGTGCAACCCGATTTGATGGTGTTGGCCAAGGGCGCTGCCTCCGGCTACTGGCCGCTGGGGTTGGCCGTCGCCAGCGATGACGTCCACGAGACGATCATGACCGGTGGCTTCACGCACGGGTTCACCTACTCCCACCACGCCGTGGGGGCGGCCGCGGGCCGTGCTGTGCTGGCAGTTTTGAAGCAACTCGATCTCGTTCAGGCGGCACGGGATCGAGGCGCCCAGCTCGACGCGGCCCTGCGCGGCGAGCTCGGGAACCACCCAGCGGTCGGCGACATCCGTGGTCTGGGGCTGCTGCGCGGGATCGAGCTGGTGTCCGACCGACATACTCGGGCCGCGTTCGCCCGCGCGGACCGCGTGGTCGAGCGCGTCGTCGCTGCAGGCATGGCGCGCGGGGTCCTGCTCTACTCCTCGACCGGGTGCGCCGACGGGCGTGACGGAGACATTGTGCTGCTCGGCCCGCCCCTGATCATCACAGAGTCGGAGACTGACGAACTCGCGAGCTTGACGGCGGCAGCCATCAGGGACGTCCTCGGGTGATGCACCACGTTGCACTTGACCGCCAGGTCACCCGTTGTCAGGGCGATGTTCCAGGTTCGGGTAGAGCCATTCCTCGGCTGTGGCGACGTCCACCCTTCCCAAGATCATCAGTCCGCGAAAGAGCACCCCCGAGAGACATGAACCAAGCTGCACACGGTTCAACCCGACTGGGCGACGCCGCGGAAGTTGCGGCGCAGGAGCAGCGCGGCCACCGTGATCACCCACAGCCAGGACATCAGGTAGAACGGCAGCCAGATGTAGCTGGTCCAGCTGATGCGGCTGAGTGCGAGCCCCGCTCCACTTGCGATGGCCAGCCATCCCAACCAGCGGGGAAGGAATCGGGTCGACGCGATGACCCAGCCGCAGCACCCGGCGAAGCTGCCAAGCGCCATCCGGGCGTTGGCAAATGCAGCCTGTCCCTCATCGAAGGCATACCTGGCAATTTGAGGGTCGAGGTCATCGGCGCGGAACGCGACAGCAACCTCGTTCCCGGACAGGACCAGGGCCACGAAGAGCACACCGGAGCCCATCGCGACGGCCGACCGCCACGGTGCCTCGCCCTCAGCCCGCCGCAGCAAGGTGGTCAGTGCGACGACGAACCAGACGAACGTGACCAACCCAACGGTGAAGACGAAAGACCGGAACTCGGCCGCAACCGTGTCCGGTGACCGGTAGTAGCTCAGGAACTCCGTTGCGGTGGCGGTGAAGGGCGGCTCTGGGCGCGTGCCGACCAGAGCGACGAAGATCAGAAGTATGGCGGCCAGCCCGGCGACGCCAGTGACCCTGCCAAGGCGCTGCCAAGCGACAGCGCCAGAAGTCGGCGCACTGTTGGTCATGGACGTCCTCTCTGGGCCACGGGTTCGTGGGCTGCGCCGTCAGACCACGGCTCCTCCTCAGCGGAAGTCGAACACCGGCAAGTGACGTCACCCGAGCGTGCCCTGAGCATCGGTTGCTCGCGGCGATCAGCGGTCAATTAACCGCTAGATCGATGCTCCGACGAGCGGTCGTGGGCATTTCCCAAGCTGATACTGCCGTGTCCCCAGTCTGTCCCTGGACCGCCATGCTGCGGTACCAGCGGCTTCCGATCCCCTCTCAACTTGGCCCATCGGACTGCCGTCAGCTGTCTTCCAAGCTGAGAACGGCTTCGAGGACCTCGTCCAGCCCCAAGCGAACATCGGCATGTAACGAACGTACCACTGACTGTACGCTCGTAACATGACATCCACGGGTCCCGATGACAAACCGACATGGCTGTTGGTGGCGATAGTGACAGGAGCTGATGCAGCGCTGCGGGTCCGGGTCTGGCGAGAGCTTCGCAAGCTCGGAGCGGTGTATCTGCACAGCTCGGTGTGCCTGCTGCCCGATCAAGCAGATGTTGCTCATAAGGTGGAAACGCTGAGTCGTCGGGTCCGGGACAGCGGGGGCAAGGCGCAGGTGCTCAAAACGGTGCTGGTCGACGACGCCGAGGAAGCCAAGATCCGCGCTGAACAGTCAGCAGACCGAGACACCGAGTACGGCGAAGTTGTGGAGCGTACCGGTGAGTTCTTGGCCGAGATCGATCGAGAGACCCAGCGGAACCGGGCGACCTACACCGAAGTTGAAGAGTCAGAGGCCGACCTCGAGCGCTTCGACCGCTGGCTCGGCTCAATAGTCGCCCGGGACTACTTCCATGCCTCTGGGCGCCACAATGCGGAGCAGGCTATCCAACACTGCCGAGATGCGCTGGCAGCCTTCGAAGCGGCCGCCGTCGCAGCTGACACGGACACCAACTCAGCTTCTTCGCCGCAACACAACGGCGCCGATCAACCGGAATTCCACGCGGCAGACGGCAAGCGATGGAACTAGTGAAGGTCGCCGTCGGTGTGGCCCTGGCCTTGATCCTGGCTTGGGCCGCCTTACTCGTGACGCTGCTCGCCGCCCGTCCAAACAAGAACACTGTGACCGAGTCCTTGCGACTGCTGCCCGATCTTGTCCGGCTGGTGACTCGCCTGGCCAAAGACCGCTCCCAGCCTCGAGGCGTCCGAATCCGGTTAGCTCTCCTCCTGGCCTACCTGGCCTGCCCCATCGACCTCGTTCCCGACTTCGTGCCTGTGCTGGGATACGCCGACGATGTGATCATCGTTTTGTTAACACTGCGCAGTGTGATCCGCCTCGTGGGCGAAATCCCATTGCGCAAACACTGGCCGGGCACGCCAGCCGGGTTGGACGCCATCGTCAAACTAACCCAGGCGAGCCGCCAGGGACGCTAACAGCCGGGCGAGGGGCCGGACGGCAGCGCGGCCCGCGGTGGTAGCCCCGTAAGAAGCTCCCGCACTTTGGTGTCGATGTAGTCACGAAGGGGTCGGATGCCGTCGATGTCCCATTCAGCAGGGTCGGGTAGCGGCCAGGTTTCGTAGCGCACGCCCTCGTGTTGTGGGAGATATAGGCCGGGCTTGAGCGATACCACGATGTCGGCTTGGGCCACCAGGTCATCAGTGAGCTTGGTCGGGGTCTGATCGGAGCGGTCGATGCCCGCTTCAGCCAGCGAGGCCAAAGCTACGTCGCTGACTTTGTCATCGGGGTCAAGACCGGCCGACAGTACGTTGACTTGATCGCCGCCTCGTAAGGCGGCGAGGCCGGCGGCCAACTGGGAGCGTCCGGCGTTGTGCACGCAAATGAAAAGCAGGGTTGCCTTGGCGGTGGTCATGACAGTCCCGCTGGGCGTAGAGCGCTTCGCTGCGTTGGTAGTTGGACGCTCCTATGTTTGTCAAGCGGCGTGGGCCAGGCCGTTGAACGCCGCGGCTGGGCGGGTGGCGGCTTGGATGCGGCGGTAGAGCCGTCGGGCGAGGGCGCGCTTGAGGCTGCGGCGGATGTCTCGATGCGTCTTGCCTTGGGCGGCGCGTTTGGTTTCGTAGGCCCGGGATTCGTCGTGGCAGCGCAGTCGGGTAATCGCGACCGTGTGCAGGGCGCGGTTGAGGTTCCGGTCGCCGGTACGGCTGAGTCGGTGTCGGGTCCGCTGCCCGCTGCTGGCCTCGAGCGGGGCGACACCAGCCAGTGAGGCGAATGCGGCTTCGCTGCGGACGCGGCCGCGGTGGGACCAGCTGACCAGGAGCTGGGCGGCGACGATGGGGCCGACGCCGGGTTCGGCGAGCAGCGCCGGTCCGGCGGCGTGTTGCGGTAGGAGGGTGGACAGTTCGGCGTCGAGGTCGGCGGTCTGGGTGCTTAGGAACCGGATACGGGCGGCGATCGATCGAAGGGTCGAGATCGTGACTCGGTGCTCGACGCTGGCCCCGACCGGGCTGGTGAGCCGGTCGATCCGGTCGAGCTGTTTCGCCAAAGGGAGGCCGCGGAGTTGAGATCGTAGGTGCTCCGGCGCGACAACGATCAGGCTCTTAAGTTCGTTGATCGCTTTGGTGCGGCTGACCAAAACACCTTGTCGGGTGACTAGGACCTGACGCAACGCCTCCCGCAACCCGCGCTCACGCGGTGCAGCTTGCTCGGTCTGAGCGAACGCTGTCCGGGCGGCTTGAACAGCATCAATCCGGTCGTTCTTCGCTCTCCGCGATCGCTTCTGTCCGGGGATCTCCACGATGTCCTCACCGGCCTCAGCCAGCATCGTGACGAAGCCTGCAGCGAAGCTGCTGGTGCCCTCTAAAGCCCAGACGCGGCGCCCCGGAGCATGTTGACGCGCCCACGCCAACAAACGGGAGTAGGCCGGTCCGTCGGTCCGGTCGGCGGTCTGGCCGCGGACTCGGCCGGTGCCTGTCTCGAGGATGGCCAGGTCGATCGTGTCGCGGTCCGGGTCACCGCCGATAACGAAGTCGTAGTGCTCTGCCAGCATGACCATTTGCCGTTGTCCTTTCGTAAGGTGATCTTGGACGGCACCGGCCTGGGAGAGGTCACCTGTCGCGGCAGCACTGTGAAGGGTCACGCCTCACGGGCGGACAAGCTCCTGATCAAGCCAAGACGAGTGGGCCAGGTCGGTGTCGGCCACTCAAGGGACGGGTCCAACGCAAGGCACGCCTACCGGCGGCCAGTGTTCTCGAGGGTCACCTCAAGCGGCCGGCACCAGCCTGCCGGACCGGCCCGGTCGGGCCACCACAAGACTCACAGTGTTCTCGAACCCAAGCTTGGGTGGCCATCTGCACGGCATCCCAGGGCGAGCCGAAAGGTGGCGTGTACGACAGGTCGAGTTCGGACATGCCGTCGACGGTCATGTCGTGGAAGAGAGCGGTGGCGTAGGTATCAACCCGTTTGGCTGTCTCGGTGCCTTTGGGGCCGATCAGCTGGGCGCCGAGCAGCTTGCCGGTGACGGCGTCGCCGGTGATGCGGATGTTGATGGGCTGGGCGCCGGGATAGTACGCCTTGTGGTCATCGGGGCTGGCCTGGCTGGTGAGCGGGGAGTAGCCGGCCGCCACCGCTTCATGTTCACGAAGCCCGGTGCGGGCGGCGACGAGATCGAACACCTTGACGACTTGGGTGCCGAGGCTGCCAGCGAATCGGGCTTTGCCGCCGAGGGCGTTTTCGCCTGCGACTCGGCCTTGTTTGTGGGCCGTTGTCCCGAGCGGAAGGTAGGTGACGCCGAGGAGGCGGTGGTGAGTGACTACGCAGTCGCCGGCGGCCCAAACGTGCGGCAGGCCGGTTGCCATGGACTCGTCGACCGCCACGGCACCTCGGGCACCGACTTGTGCCCCCGCCTTGACGAGCAGATCGGTGTCCGGGCGAACACCGACCACGACGAGCACAAGGTCGACGTCCCAGCCGAGGGCCTCCTGGTCTGGTCCGAGGCCATCGACATGAAGCCGGCCGCTGCCGTTGGCGCCTCGGCTGATGCGGGTGACCGTTGAGCGGGTGTGGACCTTGACGCCGTGGCGATCGAGTTCGGCATGCACCAAGGCGCCGAGTTCAGGATCGACGGTCGGCAACACCTCGGGGAGCATCTCGACTTGGGTGACGGCAATGCCTCGGGTGGTCAGTCCCTCGGCCATTTCGAGCCCGACGTAGCCAGCGCCGACGATGAGGGCGGTCGTGGGTTTGATCCGGTCGATGCTGGCGGTCAGGGCAAAGGTGTCGCCCATGGAGTGCAGCAGATGCACTCCGTCGTCGACGCCGAGGGTGTCCAGGCCGTCGATCGGTGGCCGCACCGGCACGGCGCCGGTCCCGACCACGAGCTCGTCGTAGTCGATCACCGATTCGCTGCCGTCCTGTGCTCGCACAGCGAGGCGTCGCCCGCCGACGTCGATTGAGGTGGCGAGGGTGTCGAGGCGCAGTTTCATGCCGGTGGCTTCGAGGTCGGCGTAGGTGCGGTGGGCGAGGTTGCGCCAGTGGGTGACTTCGCCCGAGATGTAGTAGGGGATGCCGCAGATGGAGAAGTTGGGGTAGGCGTCGGCGACCACGACGGTCACCTCAGCCGAGGGGTCGAGTTCACGGGCTCGCAGCGCAGCGGAGATTCCGGCGTCGCTTCCGCCGATCGCAACCAAGTGCACGAGGGACTTTCAGGACTTGGGGTGTGTGAGCTCGGGCAAGGCCAAGCCGGGGAAAATGCTGTCGAGCAGTTGGCGCACTCGAGCGTCGATGTCGTCCCGGATGGCCTCGACGCCATCTGCGTCGGTCTCGGCGGGATCAGCGATAGGCCAGTCCTCGTACCGTCGGCCGGGGATGAACGGGCAGGTGTCGCCGCAGCCCATGGTGATGACGACGTCGGCGGCGGCGACGACTTCGTCGGTGAG
Source organism: uncultured Actinomycetota bacterium (assembly GCA_963836855.1). Lineage (GTDB taxonomy): Bacteria > Actinomycetota > Actinomycetes > Propionibacteriales > Propionibacteriaceae > Microlunatus. Next base: position 47,658 of record CAWILN010000016.1, read on the forward strand.
CGGCTTGGGGAACTCTTCGTCGAGGCTGATCCCCACTTCCTTCATGGCGTGGCTGACCTCGGGTTGGATGCGCTCGCCAGGTTCGGAGCCGCCGGTGCGAATGTGCACATGGTTCTGGCCGTAGTAGCGGGCGAAGGCAGCCGCCATCTGCGAACGGCCGGCGTTGTGGACGCAAACAAAGAGAATCTCCGGCGCTCGTTTGGCTTGCATGCCATTGGCTTGGGCGTAGGCGTCAAGGCGCTCGCGGGTGAAGCGTTCAGCCAGGGTTGGCAAAAAGGCGGTGATCCGAGCGGTCTTGGCCAGCAGAGCGTAGGAGTCATGGAAGGTGGCGATGACTTGCCCGGCGGCGAAGCGGTCGGAGTAGTCGTAGACGAGTATTTTGGTCAGTCGGTTGACCAGGGGTGATGCGGGCGCTTTGGTCGACGATGGGGGCGATTCGGCCGCCTCTTCTGGTTCGGTCGTTGGGTCGGTCATTGGAGACTCCTTTCACGGTCGGCTTCGACCGTGGCTTCGTCGGGGAGGATTGCGGCCGAGGCTTCGGCCGGGCCCAGGTCGGGGTAGAACAGGCGGACAAGCACGAAGCCAACGGCGCCGCCGATGAGTTGAGCGGCGATGTAGCCGGGTGCTGAGGAGGGGGCTATGCCGGCGAAGGTGTCGGAGAACATGCGCCCGATCGTGATCGCCGGGTTGGCGAAGCTGGTGCTGCTGGTGAAGAAGTAGGCAGCGCCGATGTAGGCGCCGACGGCCGCCGGAGCGTATCTGGTGCGGCCGGTACGAGCGAGGGCGAAGATGATCAGAACCAGTCCAGCCGTCGCCACGATCTCGGCGATAAAGTGCGGCCCGGTCATGCGGTGAGTGCGTGCTGAACGAGACGGCTTGGCCACCAAATATGACGTTCGCCAGCACGGCGCCGGCGATGCACCCAGTGACCTGGGCCGGCAGATAGGTAGCAGCAGTACGCCGACGCATCCCACCGAAGGCAGCGTCGACGAAGGACACCACCGGGTTGAAATGCGCTCCGCTCACCGGCCCGAGCATCAAGATGATGGCGAACAGTCCGAGCGCCGTAGCGGCGGCGTTCTCGGTCAGCTGCAGTCCGACGTCGTTCGGGGACAACTGCTGAGCAGCGATACCTGAGCCGACCACGATCGTCGCAAGCAGCAGGCTGCCGACGAACTCGGCACCGAGTTGTCGACCTAACGGGCGTTCGGGACGTCATGCGGCTGGTTTGACAGCCTGCACGATCGCCGAGTGCATCCCCGACGCCGCCTGGTGGGTGAAGCGGACCTCAGCGTCGACGAAGCCTGCGGCCGCAAGCCCTTCGAGATATTCGGACTTGGACAGCGCTCCGGCGATGCAGCCGACATAGGAGCCCCGCTCGGCCCGATCGGCCGGAGTCAGATGGTCCTCGGCCACGACGTCAGAGATTCCGAGACGACCGCCCGGGGTCAGGACCCGGAACATCTCGGCGATGACCGCCGACTTGTCGGTAGACAGGTTGATGACGCAGTTGGAGATCACCACGTCCACCGAGGCGTCGGGCAGGGGAACGTTCTCGATGGTGCCCTTCAAAAACTCAACATTGGCCAGCCCGGCCCTGGCCTGGTTTGCTCGAGCAAGCTCCAACATCTCGTCGGTCATGTCCACGCCATAGGCGAAGCCAGTGGCACCGACCCGACGAGCCGAAAGGAGCACGTCGATGCCGCCGCCAGAGCCCAGGTCGAGAACACGCTCGCCGGGACGCAGGTCGGCCACGGCGATCGGGTTACCGCAGCCAAGGCTGGCAATGACGGCCTCGACGGGCAACTCATCCTGCTCGCCGGCGCTGTAAAGGCCAGCGCCGAAAGCCTCATCCACCTCACCACTGCTCCCGCAACACGAGCTGACCGCCGGGTCTACGGCGCTGGCGGGACCACAACACTGATCGCCGTCGACGATGGCTAGGCCCTTGACTCCCGTAGTCTGCACGGCGGTAGCAGCTGCGGCGTAGCGCAGACGAACCTGTTCACGGATGTCAGCAGTTGCGGTCACTGTGGGCCCCTTCCTCAAATCTATGGCTATCAATGCGTAGGCTACTCTTCCATTGACCAGAGTCAATACGTGGCACACTTGAGCCATGACGGCTTCTGCAACCGAGAAGATGGCCAAGGTGGAAACGGCCTGCTGTTCGCCCGTGACCAGCGGCATCCTCACCCACGCTGAGGCCGACCAGCTTGCTCGCACACTGAAGGCCATAGCCGACACGACACGGCTGCGGTTGCTGTCGATCGTTGCCTCACATGAGAACGGTGAAGCTTGCGTGTGCGAGCTCATCGACCCCGTCGGGTTGAGCCAGGGGACGGTATCGCACCACATGAAAGTGCTCGTGGAGGCCGGGCTTATGACCCGTGAACAGCGAGGAAAGTGGGCCTACTACGCCGTTGTGCCCGAAGCCCTCGCGTCGCTGGCCCTAAGCATCGCCAACCCCACAGGTCCAGTGGACTGACGCACCCACCCGACCGTCGAGCGATCACCTCACCCATCCAGGAGACCACCCATGGCCGACAAGCCCTCAGTCCTGTTCGTCTGCGTGCACAACGCCGGGCGCTCGCAGATGGCCGCTGCCTTCCTGACCCACTTGTCGCAGGGCGCCGTCGACGTCCGCTCAGCTGGTTCGGAACCCGCCGACCGAGTCAACCCTGCCGCCGTAGCCGCTATGGCCGAGGTCGGTATCGACATCGCCACCGAGCAGCCGAAGATCCTCACCACCGAAGCAGTCAAGGCCTCCGACGTCGTGATCACCATGGGCTGCGGCGACACCTGCCCGTTCTACCCCGGCAAGCGCTACGAAGACTGGGTGCTCGAAGACCCAGCTGGCAAGGGAGTCGACGCCGTACGTCCGATCAGAGACGAGATCCGGCGCCGAGTCGAGAACCTCATCACCGAACTGGTCCCAACCAACGCCTGATAGGCCTAGCGGATCTCCAGCGTCGCCCGCCACACGCGGAGTGCGCCGCGCGCGGAGCATCCCACGTGTGCCCCTCGTGACCGGTCCCGCACGGCCACTCCAGTTACGTTGCTCAGTCAAGAGCGCACCTGGCGGCCCGCTACCCGCGCCCACGCGTAGTCCTGGATCGGCTCGCGTCGTGCTAATCCCGAACCTGACCTAAGCCGACGTTTCGGAGGGCGCAGGGGCGAGTTCGGGTTTCGGGGTAACGCTTGGCCAGCCACCTGCCCGCAGCGTCGATGATGACCAGACCGACCACAAGAAGGCCGACACCGGCAAGGATTTGGACGACGCTGCTCCGCCTCCGAGGCGACCTGGCCGGGAGGCGCGAGGACCAGAACAAGGCCGAACGTGTGCGGCCATACATGAGCCAGTACGTCTTGGTCTGCATGACCGCGAGCACGAAAGCAGCGGTGGCGATCAGCGCGATGGCCCATGTCGGGGCCCGATGATCGCGATGGGGATAGCGGCGGCCGCGCCGACCGCAGTGCCGACCGCCTTTCCCCCAATCCGCTCTCGCTTACCGATCAGAACGCACAAGGCAAGGAGCAGGATCGGTTCCGGGACCCAGTAGGGCTGAGTCCACCCCAGTGCCACACCGATCGCCGCTGCGCCACCCAGGATCGCCCCGAACACGAGCGCCACCACGGTCGCATGACCGGCGCGGACCCGCTGCCCCTCGATGACAGGAGCGGCTCCGAACCGGGCGGGCCAGCACGATGCCGTAGCCCGTCGCTACGGCAGCGATGACCCCATAGGCGACCGCATGTTGTTCCGACGACACTGGGCTGGCGAAAGTCGCTATCAACGGGATCATCAGCAACGGACGCATCCATCCGAACCCGATCCCAGCTCCCGCGACGACGCCGTCGCAGCAAGCAGACCCACCCACCGCCAGTCGTAGGCGGTGAAGGCCCCAAGCGCCGCCGCTAGCCCGATCGCTGGCGCCAGATACAGCATCCGGCGGGTTCCGCCGATCTTGGAGCCCAGGGCGCCGACCAGAACGCCGAGGACCATCGCGTTCGCGCCGTACTGCCCCACAAGTGCATCCAGCAGGAGCACCGGCACGACAAAAGCCACCAGGACGGCCAGAACGATATGAATCACACGGTGCGCCCACGACGGGCTCGGCGAGGCGTCTGCTGCCCCGCCCTCAACGTGCCACGCCTCAGCCATACGTGCGCCTTTCCGCCCTTTCCCGCACGCGGCCTACTGGCGCGCCGGTACCCCCGGGGTGCTTAGTTGGTCGTTCGCTTCGATGTCCATCAAGACCGCTCCGACGCGACGGGTCAGGTCGTGATGGTCCGAGTAGCGAGCAAGCAGGGTCACATAAAAAGCCTAGTGAAAGCCTATTCCTCTCGCTAGTTCACCTGTCCGCGCTCTATGACTGAGGGGCAGAGAGCCGACGGTCGGCCTCGGGCTTGAGGTGCAGTTCTGGTTCATGCTTGACCCGGGTTCCGGTACCTGCTTGACAGTTGCAAGATGCGGTTCCAGTTCCTGCGCGACAGTCGTTCCGGGAAGTGCTTGACGGTGCCAGCGCAACATGACCTGCGCGGGAGTTTGTCGTGTGCCTTGGCGATGTCGCCGATGACCGGGTCCTGCAGGGTGCTGCTGTGCTGCCCGTCGCGGTAGAAGGTGATGCCGCCGATCGGGGACCAGGCCTGGGTCAGGATGCCGTGCTCAGCGTCGAGGGTCTGCACGTCTCTTTGCGCGAAGTAGGGGTGGACCTCGATCTGGTTGACTGCGGGGACCACGGTGGTGCGCTCCAGCAGTGTGGTTAGGTGCTCGACCATGAAGTTGCTGACGCCGATGGCTCGTACCTTTCCGTCTCCGAGCAGCGTCTCCAAGGCCCGGTAGGCCTCCAGGGTCGCCTCGAAGTCCGACGGCAGCGCTTGGTGCAAGATCAGCAGGTCGATCTGGTCGACACGGAGCTTGCGAGCGCTCTTCTCGAAGCCGTGCAACGTCTTCTCGTAGCCGTAGTCACTAATCCAGATCTTGGTCGCCAGGAAGACCTCGGAGCGGTCCAGCTCAGAACTGCGCATCGCTTCTCCGACCTGCCGCTCGTTGCCGTAGGCCGCTGCTGTGTCGATGTGTCGGGTCTCCCCGGCAGGTGTCTGGAACACTCCCAGACCCAGCGCGGGGAGCTCGACACCGTTGTTCAACGTCAGTGTCGAGACATTCGGCATGATCTACCTCGTTTCCCTCCTGGTGGCGGGTCGTTCAAGCTCGTGGTCGGCGATCAGCGATTGATCCACCGTTGCATGTGCGCGGGGTAGCGCTCCCCTTGGACGTCGACCCGGTCGGCGGCCGCAGTGATTTCCTCGAGGTCCTCGGAGGTGAGCTCGATGTCGACTGCGCCGGAGTTCTCCTGCAGGCGCTGGACCTTCGTGGTGCCGGGGATGGGCACGATCCACGGGCGCTGGGCCAGCAGCCACGCCAGCGCTACCTGTGCCGTAGTGACGCCCCTACGTGCGGCGATCGCCGAGAGCAGTTCGACGAGGGCCTGATTGGCGACGCGGGCCTGCTCGGTGAACCGCGGCAGGCTGTTGCGCAGGTCGGAGTCGCTGAAGGACGTCGTGCTGTTGATCGCGCCGGTGAGAAAGCCCTTTCCGAGCGGACTGAACGGCACAAACCCGATCCCGAGCTCGTCCAGCGTCGGCAGGATCTCAGCTTCCGGTTCGCGCCACCACAGGGAGTACTCGCTCTGCAGCGCCGTGACCGGCTGTACGGCGTGGGCGCGTCGGATGGCGTCGACCCCTGCTTCGGACATCCCGAAGTGCCCGACCTTGCCGACGGCGATGAGCTCCTTCACCGCGCCGGCGACCTCCTCGATCGGCACGTCGGGGTCGACGCGGTGCTGGTAGAGCAGGTCGATGCTCTCCACGCCTAGCCGGCGCAGGGAGTCCTCGACCGTCGCCGTGATGTGCTCTGGCCGGCTGTCCAGCCCGGTCGAGCGGCTGCCGTCGAAGGAGAATCCGAACTTGGTGGCGATGACGACCTGCTCGCGGACAGGAGCCAGGGCCACGCCGACGAGCTCTTCGTTGGTGAACGGGCCGTACACCTGGGCGGTGTCGAAGAAGGTGATGCCGAGGTCGACGGCGGCGCGGATGAGGGCGATGCCGTCCTGCTGGCCGACGGCTGGGCCATAGCCGTGGCTGAGTCCCATGCAGCCGAGTCCGATCGCGGATACCTCTAGCCCGTTGCTACCGAGAGTGCGCTTGATCATTGTCTGCTCCTACGAGTTCGAGGCGTGGTTCGGTCTGCAAGTCCGCGAGGCGTGCGGCGCTCCACGTTCTCGACGCTAGAGCTCATCCCGCGCGTGAAACAGGCATTGCCGTACACGGCAGGCGGCTCATCCAGACGGGCGCAGCATCTACTGCTGCTAGAGACCTGTGGGGCGACTCGGAGTGCTACGGCCTGCTGAGGCGTGTATTGGCAGTACCTTCCTCGGACCGGTGGCCGGCTCGTAGTGTCGAGGTGTGGACCGTCAAGCTGTGCACGACTTCCTGGCCAGCCGCCGGGCCCGGATCACCCCGGCGCAGGCCGGGATGCCGACCTATGGTGAGAAGCGGCGGGTGCCGGGGCTGCGGCGTGAGGAGGTCGCCTCGCTGGCCGGAGTGAGTTTCGACTACTACGCCAGGCTCGAGCGCGGGAACCTTCGGGGGTCTCGGACTCGGTTCTGGAGGCCTTGGCGCGGGCTCTGCAGTTGGATGAGGCGGAGCGGCAGCACCTGTTCGATCTCGCCCAGGCGGCGTCAATCCCAGCTTCCCGGTCGCGTCCGGCCAAGCCGCCGGTGACCCGGGTCCGGCCGGCCGTGCTCAGCATCCTGAACGGGATGACCGGCACGCCGGCGTACGTGCGGAACGCGCGGCTGGACATCCTGGCCGTCAATGACTTGTGCTTGGCCCTCTACGACGGGGTCCTTGTCCGGGACGATTTGCCGTTCAACCTGGCCCGGTTCGTGTTCCTCGACCCCTATGCCAAGGCCTTCTTCCTGGACTGGGACACGATTGCCCTCGACATGGTCGGTGCCCTGCGCACCCAGGCCGGCCGCGACCCGTCCGACCGCGGCCTGAGCGACCTGATAGGGGAGTTGGTGACCCGTAGTGACGGTTTCGCCGGGCGGTGGGCGCGGCACGACGTCCGGCTGCACCGCACCGCCCGCAAACGGTTGGGCAACCGCGTGGTTGGGGAGATTGAGCTGACCGGTGACGCCCTCGATTTGGCCGGCGACGGGTTGGCCATGATCGCCTACTCCGCCGCGCCGGGCAGCCAGGCCGAGGACCAGCTGAAGCTGCTCGCCGCCTGGAGCGCCACGGCGCGCCCCCCTGCCTCGGAGGGCCCCGGAACCAACGCATCGTCGGCCGTCGGACCTGGATCAGCGCCCGCTGGCAACCGCCCGCAGGGCGTGCCGACTTCAGGACCGGCTGACCGCTGAACCAGGTACTGCCAGTCGACCGGACAGCCGTCTTTCTGGGCCGTCCCCGTCTAGGGCCGTGGTCGGCCTTGGGATTCGATCGGAGTATTACGTGAAACGTCTACTCGTGCCCTCAGCCGCCTTGCTGTGGGGTCTACAGATCGCCTTCCTCAGCCCCGCCCTCGCTTTGATCTTGGTCACCCTCTACGACGCGTCGACCGCTGAGGTCGGGTGGATCCTCATGGTCTACAACGCCAGCGGATTCGTCGCCTCGCTGTCGTGCCTTCCGACGCCGACCGTCGGCAGGACTACCTAGGACCGATGCTGGCATGTGGGGTGCTCACGCTGATCCTCGCGCTCGTGCTGGCATTCACGACATCGCTGCCGGTCGCCGTCGTTGCCCTGGTCGTGGTGGGCGGTCCCGCAAGCGTCGGAAGCTCAATGCTCTACGCCCACCTCAGACATTCCGGCGCCAAACCAGCCGACATCGTCAACACCCGCGCCATTGTTTCCGTCGCCTGGATCGCCGGACCGCCGCTGGCCACACTGATCATCGGCGCCTTCGGAAACCGCGCCATTCTCCTCGCCATCGGGGCCATCGCCGTCCTTGTTATCGCCACCACAGCCGTCATGATTTCCCAGCGGTCCGCCGCACCGGACCATGGCGGCCCGAGAAAGGCCGCAGAGGACGACCACTTGGCGCTGAGCAGACGTGCCGTGGGCTTGATCGTGGCCGCTTTCGTTCTGCTACAAGCCGCGAACGCCACCGTGACCTCGATCATGACCCTGTTCGTCACAGAGACGATGCGCATCGATGTGATCTGGGCCGGAATTGCGCTCGGCGTCGCCGCCGGCCTCGAGGTCCCCGCCCTGGTCTTGATCGGCAGACTCAGCCTCCGCTTCTCCGGCCTCCGGCTGATCGTGACTGGGTGTGTCGCCGGCATCGCCTACTACGTCATGATGGCCTACGTCACCGGGCCCGTCATGCTCGTCGCTCTCCAACCGCTCAACGCCTGGTGTTTCGCTGCGATCGCCGGCGTCGGACTGACACTGTTCCAACAGATGATTCCCCGGCCGGGACTGTCGACTGGCCTCTACATGAATACCCGCCGGGTCGGCGCAATCGTCTCCGGACCGATCATCGCCCTCGGCTCGACAACTGCCCTAGGAAACCGTGGCATCTTCCTCGCCTGCGGCCTCCTTATCGTCCTCGCGCTGGTCGTCATCGCAGTTGCGTCTCGACAGAGGGAACCGCGCCCGACAGCCGACCTGGCTCGTTAGATGCCGAGCCAGGATTAGCTGGGTTCCGCACCCGTCGGTGCCGCATCCGCAACACCTCCGGACAAGGAGTGTCGCGGTCGCTGCAAGAACCCGGGCTCCACCTTGCGGGACTCGTCGGCTTAGTCCGCGACCACCGCCCAGCCGTGTGGGGCCACGGCTCGGTCTGTCACGTCAGGCTCGGCTTCCAGCACAGCCGCACTGTCGGTGAGCGCGAACGGTTCACCTGTGAGGTTGAGAACCAGGGCCAAGGACTGCTCGCCGTGCCGGCCCCGGGCCCGGATGACGAGGTGGGCATTGTCCACCTCTTCGGTCTCGATCACCGCGTCGACCAGCCACGGGTTGCGACGGCGTAACCCGATCACCCGCCGATAAACCTGCTCCACTTCCGGATGCGAATGTGTGAACAGCCACCGCTCCTCCGGCATCTTCGGCCGAACGGCGTCGTCGCCTCTGGGGCGGTTCTCCTTGACTGCCTCCAAACCGAACTCGTCGCCGTAGTAGACACAAGGCACTCCCGGCAGGAAGCCGAGCAACGCCACCGCGTGGGACCAGTGCCGCGGGTCGCCAATTTGGCTGGCCACCCGGCTCACGTCGTGGTTGCCCAAGAACGTCAGCGGGCGGAAGTGCTCGACGAACTTGGCGTGGCGGCCCAGCGTCCACTGCAAATCGTGGAGGTTGATGCTGTCGATGGAGGACCAGATGGCCCACCACAACTCGTACTCAGTCACCGAGTCCAGGCCAGACGTCTTCACGTAGTCGATGTAGTCGCCGTGAATCATCTCGCCGACAAACCAGGCGTCGGGGAACTCCTCGCGAACCGCCGGCAGCACCGCGGCCCAGAACCTCGCCGGTACTGCGTACGCGGCGTCTAGCCGCCAGCCGTCGATGCCGCGGCGCAGCCAGTGCAACATCACCTCGCGCACATACTCCTGCACCCGTGTCGAGCTGTGATTGAGGGTGATGAGGTTGTTGTGGCCCTCGAAGTAGTCGGCAGTGATTACACCGCCGGTGTCGTAGAGCTGGGACACCCAATCCTCTGCCTTAGATCCCGGTCCTTCGGCGAGTGCCTGCGCGACCGGTGGGAAGTCCCGGCCGGCATGGTTGAAGACGCCGTCGAGCAGCAGCCGCACACCCCTCTCCCGGCAGGCCGCGACCAAGGCGTCGAAGTCGGCGTCGTCACCCAAGCGCGGATCGATCTGGAAGTAGTCGACCGTGTCGTAGCCGTGACTGCTGGAGGTGAAGATCGGGCCGAGCAGGAGGCCGTTGCCGCCCCAGGAAATCAGGTGATCCAGCCACGCCTGCAACCTCGGCAACCGGTTCACCTCGCCCCGGAACGCGCTTAGTTCCGTCTCGGCTCCGAGAAAGCCGAGGGGGTAGACCTGCCACCAGATCACGTGGTCAACCCATGACACCTCGTGACCTCCTTTCGCGGGTGCGGCGCCGCGTCAGTGCTGAATCACACTTTCTCAGGCGAGCATCGGCGGACCAGAGACAGGGCAGGTCACCACTTGCCGGAGGAGACACTGCCGTTGTTCCGCTCTGCCTTCGTATCTGACCTCAGTTCACCCATACCCCCAGGCGCAAGAGCTGATCAGTTACATCGCGGCTGCCGCGCGCGTACCGATTCCAGCCACATATATTCCCAACGGCGGTCCGCGCCCGTAGGCTCAGTTCACACCGGAACAATTTGGATCACGCCAATGCAACTCCGGTAAGCACACTTGAGTCCGTCAGCAGCGTTGTAAATCTGACGGAGCTGTATCTGGCTGGGTCGTCGGTCTGGCCGACCCGGGGGCGGCTGTCTTTGCCCGTGAGCCTGGCTCTCCACCGAAGGAGATGGGTTCGGATGTCGTTGAAGAAGCTGCCGCTGATCGACAAAGAGATGATCGTCCCGTTCTGGTTGTTGACCAGTTGTTTCATCGTATGGGGGCTGGCCCAGGACCTGACCGCCCCAATGGTCACCGCCTTCAAGGGCATCTTCACGATGAGCACCTTCGAGGCGTCGCTGGTCCAGTTTGCCTACTTCGGGGCCTACTTCTGCCTGGCTCTTCCCACCGCGTTCCTCAACGAGCGGTTCGGCTACAAGGTGGGCGTCCTGACCGGCCTCGGCCTCGCCGCGATCGGGGCGTTCGGATTCTACCCCGCGGCCAAGTCGCTGACCTTCGGCGTCTTCCTCATTGCTCTGTTCATCCTGGCTGCCGGTCTCTCCGTTCTGGAGACCTCCGCCAACCCGTTCGCCATCGCGATGGGTCCGGAGGGCACTGCGACCAGGCGGCTCAACCTGGCGCAGTCGTTCAACCCGCTCGGAACCAACCTCGGTGTCCTGCTGGCCGCCGTCCTCGTCTTGCCGAAGATGAACCCGGCCACGCCTGAACAGCGGGCCACAATGCCGCACGACCAGCTGGTCACGATCCAGACCAGCGAGCTCAACGCAATCATGAACCCCTACCTGGGCCTGGCGGTCGCGCTGGTCATCATCTGGATTGGCCTTTTCATAAAGAAGGTTCCTAGAAGCCACGAGGAGGTCGCCTCGGACAGCCACCACATGCACTTCGGCGACACCGTCCGCCGGCTGCACCACAACCACCACTGGCGCTACGGGGTCCTCGCCCAATTCTTCAATGTCGGAGCCCAGGTCTGCACTTGGACCTACATCGTGCTCTATGTCTCTGAGGTGGTCCCCGGTGGCACCGCGGTCCGGGGTGCCTATTTCCTGCAGGTCAGCCTGATCCTCTTCTTCATCTCCCGGTTCGTCATGACCTGGCTGATGGGCTACGTCAGGGCCACGAAGCTGCTTGCGATCATGGCCAGCCTCGCCATTCTGCTCTGTCTCTACGCCGCGTTCTTTCCCGGCCTGTCCGGGGCGTGGGCGCTCGTCGGGGTGTCCGCCTGCCTGTCGCTGATGTTCCCCACGATCTACGGGGTGGCGCTGCACGGTCTCGGGGTGGACACCAAATTCGCAGCCGCCGGCCTGGTCATGGCGATCGTAGGCGGCGCCATCATGCCGCCACTCCAGGGCCTGCTGGCCGACCGGTTCGGTATCGCGCTAGCGTTCATCGTGGCCGCAGTCTGCTTCATGGGCGTATTGGCCTACGCAATCTTTGACCTCAGATCGCATGACCGGTTCGCCGACATACCGGACGAAGAGCCGAAGATCTCGATGGCCGGCCACTGAGACAGTGAAGCCGAAGGGTTAGATCCGGAGGGAATTCGGAGGAAGCTAGGCTTTCTCGGCGATCAGATCGTCTACCTCGGCCGATGTCGGTGGCTGCGGCCCCCGCCGGGAGCAGACGATTGAGGCGGCCGCCGTGCCGCGTTCCAGTGAGGCTTCGAGCCCGAGATGGAGCTTCACCCAGCCATCCAGGAAGCCGGCCATGAAGGTGTCGCCAGCACCGACTGTATCGACCACTTTGGTGGGGAAGCCCGGGACGCGTGTGACGTTTCCGTCTGGCTCGATGGCCACGCCACCACCCGGCCCAAGGGTGATCACGGCAAGCCCCAATCCGTACTGCTCGACCCAGCTGCCGGCCAGCTCGACCGGATTGCCGCCAGCCTTGCCGCCATTGGCCTCGGCCTTAGCGAGGAACTCGATGTCCTCGTCGCTTGCCTTGACGATGCCTTGACGTCGACCGACCATCCGCAGCCAGGGCTGCACCTTGCTCCAATAGTTGTCGGGATCGGTGATCACCGTGGGCCGCACGTTGATGTCGTAGGAAACTCCGGCCTGGACGTCGCGCATCCAGTCGAGCAGCACCTCCGCGCCAGGGCTGACGATGCACGACAACGACGCAATGTGCAGCCAGTCGTCGCTGGACAGCTCCGGCAGGTCGTCGACCTGCCAGCCGAAGTTCGCCGTGTCGTTGAAATGGAACGTGTAGCTCGCCACACCCTGCTCATCCAGGCTCACGACCGCAATCGAGGTCGCTTGCGAAGACTCAGTAGCAAGATCAAGTTTGACGTTCGCTTCGAGAATATGCTGGCGCAGCTGACGACCGAAAGCATCTCTGGACAGCCGACCCAGGAAGTGCGTGTCGGCACCGAGCTTGCCCAAGGCGACTGCGGAATTCATCGGTCCGCCGGCCGATAACGCCAGCCACGTCGAGCTGAAGGAATCCCTGCTGGCCGTATCGGACTGGACCAGATCAATCAGAGCCTCTCCACACACCACGAACCGACTCATGCCAACAATCTAGTGGTGTTGCGACCCCGGCGGTGAGCCGCTACCCGGCCAGTAACGCAAAGCTCAGCCTGCAACTCGGCGTGCACGCCACTAGATCATCGCCTGATCAAGAGACACGGGAGGCCCGTTCCTCGGGTGTTTCCTCGTTCTCGCTGGTCCTTGTGAAGCGGTGCCTGAGCGCAGATTCCGGGCCTGTGACGGTCCTTCGTGACCGCTCGTGTTCGCCCGTATCGGGCAGTTTGCACACACACAACTGCACACACAAGGAGATGATGTCCAAGATCGATTAGCACCGCCCATCTAGCTAAGTAAGCGGCCCGCCAGGAGTTCACAGCTCCCAACGGGCCTGAGATCCCGACTGGATTGGAGTCAGGACCCGTGTCCCGAGTTACCGAGCTGGCCTCGGGCCAGATCAACGGCTGCGACACGATCACTATCGAGCTCATCGAAGCCGATGGAACACCCGCCGTCATCATCGTTCGATGGCCTGCTAGGCCGACCGTGTTGAAGCGCGGGCGAGTGATCATCTACTCACCAGCCTGCCCACACTGCGGTCACAGCGCGCACATGCGTAATGAGACCGTACGGCATCAAACGAAAAGGGCTGCACTACTGATCAGGAACGCTGTGCTGTCCCGCGCGGAAACACGCCGGAGCTGACACTTAACCGCGCCCAGCCAAGGAATGAAGTTAGACGCCAGGAAAGCAAGCAAGATCATCACACTAGGACTCGTCGCAGCGTCGGCGGGTTTGATCATGGGCACGATTGCGCTCCCCGCACAAGCGGCCTCCGCGGACCGCATGGACCACGTACAGCTGACGGCGGGTGCAAGTCAGCGGTTCCGACCCCCCCGAGCTAGACGACGACGATGACGGAGTCGGATGCGACCTGTCGTGATCATGTACATCTTCTCGCAGTCAACTCCTGGTCGAGGTCCGCTTAGGCCCGCCATCACATCTGGGTCCGCAAGAGTCGATCCGAATCGAGCGAGCTAGCTCGCGAGCCCTTCCCGGCGTCCCTGATCGCGTCTGATACGTCGATCGAGACGGCGCTGGAGCCGGTGAAGCTCCTCGAGGGCATCGGCAAGGGCGGCCGCGAGGTCAGCAGTGGATTGACTGTCCAGCCCCTCGGTCTGGATTAACCGGGCACCAGCGGCCGCATTCCGGAGGGAGCGTCTAAAGTTCCGGGCGGTCTGGGCATGGTTGTGCCGACTCTTCCGACCGGCAGCGTCACTCCCTGCAACGGCCAGCCCGCGGAGTCGGATGTCGTTGATGATCACATTCGGCTTCGCCAGCACCAGATTGTTGCGGTCGCCTGCATTGGCCTCCGCATCGGCGGCTCGACTGTCCATGGCGGCGCAGAAAGCAACCCCAGCGAAAGCCACCTCCGCACTACCGGCGGCGACACATTGCAGGCCGCTGCCGCTTGCCGTACCGAGAAGACGGAGCCGTTCTCAATCTGCTTGCGCCGGCTCGCCACACGAACGCTAGCGGCCTTCACGCTCCCCGAACCATCCAGCGGCCTGCTTGCGCCCGAGCCGCGCCACCGTGTCGGTGACGTCCATACCGTGGAGGCGGAGCAGGTTCTCGCCGAGGATCTTGCGCTTGGCCTGGTCGGTCAGCTGCGGGTAACCGTAGCCATCGCACAAGTCCTGGGGAATCTCGAAGTCCCAGAATGCCCGCAGTGCCCACTGCGGCTGCCAGATCGGGGCCTCCGAGCCGTAGACGATCTTGTCCTCGCCGCACCAGAACAGCAGCTTGCCGAGGAGCTCGGCGAACTGACGGGGTGCCCGGACGATGAAGTTGATGCCGACAGCCAACGATGCGTACAGGTTCGGGAACCGGATCAACTGCCAGCACGTCTCGTCGATGAAGGGCACGCCCACGTGGTAGATCACGAAGTTGATGTCTGGGAATGCGTCGGCAGCGCCGTCCATGTCCCAGGTCTGCGTGTACTCGATCATCTGCGGTCCGAGCGGGACGCCCTTGTGTACACCGACGAGATTGACGCCGAGCTCCTGGATCCGCTCAAAGATCGGAAAAGCGACCTCGGGGTCATCCATCCGCCACGGGACCTGGCCGCCGTCCTCATACCGCACGTTGTAGAACTTGAACGCCTTAGCACCGTACTCCTCGACCTGTCGAGTGACGTCATCGAGCGCCTGCTTGCCCTCGAGTGGGTTGACCGTCCCCCACATGACCGTCCGGTCGGGATCGAGCTTGGCTAGCTTGGCGCACTCCGTCCACGGCGCAAGGCCATCTTTGTAGAGGTCAGTGAGAGGCAGCGGCATCGCGACCAACATGTCAGTCTCGGAGTTTTCGTAGACCATCTCGTGGATCTCTTCGACGCTCCACTTGCGCAGGAACTCGTCTGCGGACAACAGTGGCTGGTCCTCGGGGGTCAAGGCGTTGTGGAAGGCATAGATATGGTTAGAGAACATCTGTCCGGCCGGACCGCGAGCGTTGTCTGCCTCGAAGTTGAAGGGGTGTGCCACCCCGTCGAACACGAAGGCGTCACCGATCATGATGTTCCTCCTACTGGTGCCAGTCGATGTTGTGAGACGTACGCCGCGGGGTCGGGGACGGTGGAGGGGTCGGGCAGGAATCGCAGCTTGCTGCGGGCCGAGTCGCTGAGCCGATCCGGGCTCCAGACCTCGGACCAGACGATCTCCACGGAAGCCTCTGATACCCCGGGGAGTGAGCGCAACACCGACTCGACATCGGTGAGCACGCGGGACGCGAACGGGCACCACCCCGAGGTGAGCAGTAGTTCGACGCGCGCCACCCCTCCATCGAGTTCGGCGTGGTGCAGCAGCCCCATGTCGACCACCGAAATGCCCTTGTCCTTGCAGCACGGGTCGTATACGTCACGCAAGGCTTCGCTGATGATCGCCTCGATGGGCTCGCTCACGATCCTCCTCCTGACGATACGTAGCCAGTCTCGCATCGTCTGTTGCGCACCGGTAGAGCCTCTATCCGCTCCGTCAAGCCATACGGGAGTGTCAAGGATCAGCCGAAGCAACTGTCAACCATCAACCGAAACCGTTGTAATGCATCAGCCGAAGTAGAGAGTCGAGCCTCAGCCGAAGGAATCCATCACACTGGAGGTGACGAGGGGGACTCGAACTCGAGCGCACAGGATTCGTAGGAATAAGTCAGAACCAGCTCGGCACCGATCTGGCGCAGGGTCCGACCCTGGCCGTACAAGTCGGCCGCACGCTGAACGTCCACTGCGCCACCGTAACGACTCTCAGCCGGATCGGCTTTCCACCGAATCGGGATGCTTTGCCCGGTTCCTGCCCAGGAGTGCAGCTTCGCCCGTTTCTAGCCATACTCTGGCATCGCAGCTTTGCTAGCGGAGTCCAGCCGGGCTGGACTCGCTTAGCACATGTCGGAGGTCTCTCTCAGCAGGCGATGACGCTGAACGGTGTAGTGAACTCCTCATCGCCGGACACAAGGTCGTGGATGCTTCGTTCCTCGTGGCTGCCGAGCGAAAGCGACCCTGGCACGAGAAATGCTCCGAACGTCACTGCCCAGAGCGGGTTCTCGACGACGTCCGTGTGCTGGAACTTCTTGATCGCGGTGCGCTCCGTCTGGAGCGAGACACCGTCCAGCGCGAACTGAATGGCCAGCTGGTCCTCGCTCGGTGTGAGGTGCCCGGGTGGAGATGGTGTCATTCATGGCTGTTACAAGACATCGAATCCGCTAAGGGCTCCCTGATTGCCATTGATTCGGCGGCAAGCTGCCCCAACGGGCACACGAGATTGAACTGGAACCAGACTGGCCCGCAGGGTGAGCAAGGTCCGCAGGGGCCGCGGGGCGAATCTGGGCCAGCCACGGTATCTATTGTCGAAAGCGGCCAGCCGGGAAAGCCGTTCGTGACGGTTGACGCAGAAAGTATTAATCAAATCACGCTTGAATGCCCGTCGGGCACAGTGCCGACGGCTGCGAACTGGTTCGTTAACCAAAACGGGGACGCGGGCAGCATGGTGATATGTCGGCGAATGCTTCTGGGCCAACTATCGGCGAGCGGGCGTGGACAATCGTTCTCAACAACTCCGGGGCCTCTGCGGTAACTGTTGGCGAGCATCTTCTATGCGTAGAAGGGGCCGTGCAATAGAGAGCTCGCCGCTGAGCTTGCTTACCGGAGCGAGACCATCCTGATGGATCTCTGGCCAGGTCAGGCCTTGGTCACACAGCTCCCGGATCTGTTGTATGGAGGCGGGATTTCGACTCCCCAGGGTCGAGGACAGTCGTCAGGGCCTCGCGGTTCAGCTCGAGCAGCTCGCGAACACGTGCTCGAAACTGTTCCCGGTCGATCAACTCCCACCGCCCGTCGTGCAGTTCGAGCATCTCCTGCCAAGCACGCGCTACCGCCCGCCCCTTGGCATCCGCCTCGATCAGCTGGGGCTTGCCGTGGTACACCTCGAGCAACTTCGGCCTGACGGGGTAGACCTCGAGCAGTTCATCGCGGACCCGGGTTAGCACCTGCTCCAGCTCGTCTAGTGAGAGCAGGTCTGGGCCTGTGGCGTGCTTCAGGACCAGCGTCTTCCAGCTGTCCTCACCCTCATCGTCATCACTCCAATGCTCGAGCGTGTGGCGCATCAGGTGAATTTGATCCTTGAGTCGATTCGGCAATCGCGGGCCGCTCGGGAGTCCGTCGAGTGCCTCGCTCATGTGGTGCGTCGCAGAAATCAGGAAGTGAACATCGCCCCAGTAAAGGAAATCAAGCTGATCCGATTCCTCGCCGGCGGCCTTCACGGCCCGCCACTCGCCGTAGCTTTCTCGTACCCGCTCGGCCTGCCGGAGTGCCACATAGCACCAGGAAAGGGGGATGCTCAGACCTCCCGTCGACTCGGCCACCCGCCGAGACTATCGACCTTGCGGTCCACAGCCTCGACTCGAGAAGACAGTTGGTCAATCGTTCACCGAACGACCTGAGCCCTGGTGTTAGACCTGCGAGGGCTGCCGCATCTGGTTAAGATTCGGCCGCGTGGGCGCCTCGCCCTCAGCCTGCCCGACGTATTTGAGGCTAAGCGTGACCGTTGTGAACACGTCCGACGAACCCAAACGCCTGCGCTCGCTGGGCGACGAGTTAATGATCCCAGCGTCGCGCTGCTCGCTGAGAGTTCTTGCCGTGTGCCTTGGTCTTGTCGACTCCGCCCCAAACCCCGAATCGTTCGTACCGTTCCTCGGCTGCTTGGCCGCATAGCACTAGCACCCGGCGGCCGTGGCGCACTTGACTGCGAGAGCTCGGTGGGCTGCGTGGCCGCGACCGTCTCCGGCGAGGATGAGCATCCCGGGGCCAATCAGCTCATAGGCGACGTGAGTGGCCGGGCTGGCATACCAGAACCCGGCAGTGATGCCTGCGGCCTCGGCACTGAGGGCGAAGATCAACAGCGCTGATCCACCGTTGACGCCCGTCCGCACCGCGACTTTGGGTCTATGCGTCGCCGCTCGCGTCGCCGATCGCGGCGGTTCATCCCGGCCAGGGACACGGGGCTCAGCGGGCGGCCCAGCGGGTCGATGAACAGAGTGACCGCTCCGGACTTGGCCGGTACCGTACCGTCGAGGATCTCGATGGAGTAGCTGAGCGAACTACCCGACACCATGGGATCGCGCAGCACCACCACGGCGTCATGGGGTGTCACGCGGCTTGCTGATCGTCTCCGGATTCGCCGAGGTCGCTCGACGAGCCGCCCGTATCGCACCTAGCCACAGGCACAGCACCTGATCAGTGGGACAAGCTATTGGTCCTGCGTTCGCGGATGATCGGCTGTGGCAAGGAGCATGCTGAGGAACGGTCGAGCATGATAGAAGTCGAGCATGCCCATGATTTTGTATGCCGAGTTCACCGCCAAACCGGGCTCGGAGTCTCAGGTTGAGACGCTCATCTCCGGCCTGGCCGAGAAGGTGCGACGCGAGCCCGGTAACGCCGAGTTCACCGTCTACCGGGAACGAGACAACCCGCGCAAGTTCTTCGTCTTCGAGCAATATCTGGATGAGGCAAGTTTCGAAACCCACATCAGTGCTGAGTACGGTGTCATCTTCAACCAGCAGCTCAGCAGCCTCATTGAGGAGGGCGAGTCCCAGCTCACCTGGCTCACGAGATTCGACCCACTCTGACGTCAGATCAGTCGGCCAGTCGAGCCACTGCTCCGGGCACATCATGCAGCTCACATCGACGTCGGTTCGCTCTGCAGCGGCGATTCACAACGACCGTTGCGGCCGCGGGTCGTGACGGCAGGCCATAGGCGCTTTTTTTCAACACAGGGGGTGGCGGCATTCAATAGGGACCGGCATTGCTTCCGGATTGGTAATACAAATCACCGAGATTGACGGCAGTCGTTCATGAGCACTCCCGCTAGCTTCACAGTCACCTAGCATCTGATGCAAATTTCAATCAATGCAGGATGGAGAGGCGCTGCGCTCTTTAGTTCGTCAGCCGAGAGGGAGTGGTGGTGATTCTACCCCAGCCTTTTCAAAGCCTTTTGGACTTTCTTGTTGGCCTTCTTTGCCTGCCTCGATGTGCGGGAGCCACCCTTGGCAGCCTTGGACAATTCCTTGGCCCGGCTACGCAGTTGCTTCCGAATCCCCTTCAGAGACTTTCTGGTCTGCCGCAGTTCCTTGTTAAACATGCCCTACCTCTCTGTGTATTGGGTCACTTTACCGGGTCCATCGAGAGCGATCGTGCCTAATTCTTTTCGCTTGTCGAGCCATAGCGAACCAACTGGAATTCGAAGGCATGGATCTCGCATACAGATTTTCTCATGCTGACGCGTTACGGTGCCGCCTTGGACCGGCTCGGATCTCGTCTTGCCCCGCCCTCGCGGTGGGATGGTGTTCGACCGGACGCAGCGCCGCTTCACGACTGGGCAGGCTTGCACCAAAAAATCATGGTCGTGTGAAGCGACGGAGCGCTGCTGCTGGGGCGTCTAGCCGAGTTCCCGCGGCTGCGACCTCCCACCCGCTCTGAGCAGGTCGCTCTCCAGCGGATGCCCGACTAACTGCTGTGCCAGCGCCGCGGCAGCCAGCACCACGTCGAGGTCGAGCCCGGTGCGAACGCCCGCGTCGTCGAGCAGATACACCAGCTCCTCGGTCGCGATGTTGCCGCTCGCCCCGGGCGCGAACGGGCAGCCACCCATCCCACCGACGGAGGCGTCGAGCTGGGTCACACCTGCCTGGATCGCAGCCAGCGTGTTGGCGATGCCCATCCCGCGCGTGTTATGGAAGTGGGCGCCCAGCGCCACATCACCCACTGCGGCGCGGACCGCGTCGACCAGTGCGACCACCCGGGCGGGGCTGGTCGTCCCGATCGTGTCGCCCAGGCAGAGCTGGTCAGCGCCAAGCTCAATTGCGCGCCGGGCGACATGGACCGTCCGTTCTTGCGGCGTCGGCCCGTCGAACGGGCAGTCCCACGCGGTCGCGATGATCACCTCGAGCCGCCCATCCACTCCGTGCACTACCTCCGCTACTTCGGCGACAGCAGCGAGCGCCTCCTCCGTGCTCCGCCGGACGTTGGCCTGACTATGACCGTCGGCCGCGGACACGACATACTCGATCATCCGCAGGCCGGTGGCGGTGGCGCGACGAGCCCCGTTCGGGCTGGCTACCAGCGCCGACCACTCCGGCCCAGCGACCTCCTGGACGTAGGCGGCCACCTGCTCAGCGTCGGCCATGGCGGGCACGGCCCGCGGAGACACGAAGGCCGTAGCCTCGATCCGGCCGACGCCAGTGGCCGCCAGCGCGTCGAGCAAGCGGGTCTTGGCCTCGGTGCTGATCGGCGTCTCGATCTGCAGGCCGTCGCGGGGGCCGACCTCGCGGATATCCACCGAATCGGGCCAGGACAGAGAATTCATACGCTCGTACGGTCAGCTGAGCTGTGGGATCACGCTGTGGACTGCGGGGGTCTCTTTGAGAACCGCAACGACCTCAGCCTCATCGAGCAGTTCTCGGAAACGGATGCCAGACATAGTCGTATATTGCATGCAGTCCGGCCCACAAGCTAACTGGCTCGCCAATCTTGACCGGCAATCAAAGGTGAGTCTGGTCTTCGGGCACGCCGAAGGGCTTCCTCCAGGAGTGTTTGCCGGTGCCGAGACGCTCCGGCAGTCGATGACGTGGTCTTTAACCGCATAGGCGGTTGAATGCCTCCTTAAGTCCGGCGGCGGCCACCGAACCAGCCGCGGCGCTTGAAGAAGATCATCAAGATCGTGATGGCAAAGATCTCAACGCCGAGCCCGAAGACTACGAACGCGGGCCAGCCGGCGATGTTCTCTACCAGCCAGCCGAAGTTCTGACCGAAGAAGCCGGTGATGAAGGTGAGCGGCAGGAAGATAGTCGCGATCACCGCCAGTTCCTTCATCACGATGTTGAGTCGGTTGGAGACCGTGGAGAGGAAGACGTCCATCGAACTGCTGAGCAGGTCGCGGTAGGTGTCGATAAGATCGCTGATCCGGATCAGATGGTCGTAGATATCACGGAAGTGCCGCTCGGCCTCGGTCGTCATCCCTGGCAGCTCGGCACCGGCCAGAAGACTCGCAAACAGATCACGCTGAGGAGCCACCGCCTTACGCATACCGACGAGCAGCCGCTTCATGGCGAATATCTCCTGCAGCTGCTTGTCGCTCGCATGCAGGAAGGTCTGATTCTCGAGTTCGTCGATCCGGTCGTCGAAGTCAGCGAGAATCGGGAAAAAGCTGTCCACCAAGGAGTCGATGATCCGATAAAGCAGCAGCGCCGGGCCTTCGATCGGGCCTTTGCGCTTCTGGTAGCGATGCCTCACCTCAGCAAAAGCCGGTGCCTCGTCCCGGTGGACGGTGATCAAGAACTGTTCGGAATAGAAGCAGTGCACCTCCACCAGCCGGTCCTCGTCGGGGACGGCGCCGTAGACCACCAGGAAGACGAAGTCGTCGTAGCCATCGAGCTTCGCCCGCTGGCCGAAGTGCTCAGAATCCTCGAGGGCGAGCGGATGGAACTGGAAGACATCGCGCAGCACGGCGAAGTCCTCCGTCGTGGGTCCCGATAGGTCTATCCAAAAGAACCTTCCACTCGCAATCAGACGCTTGGCGTTATCCGGACTGAGTTGCAGCTTGGCAACCTGCTCGTCATGAACGACATGACAGATGGAGGCAGCAGTGACCGCTTGATCGCGCTTTCCGTCAGTCGGGCTTTCACGCGTCCCGGTAATGCCGCGAATACCCGTTCGCGAGTCGTCGGCCATCGTCAAAGATCGTATGCCAGATCAATCTGGTCGAGTCGGCGGCGCAAGCGCCCGCAGCCCCGGCTCGAATGACGCGCCACGGCGATCGTCGATGCTTAGAAAGCAGACGGCATGTGTGGAGCGTAGGGCTCCTCGAGAGTGTGAATTTCGTCCTCGGTGAGATTGACGTCCAGTGCAGCAACGGCGTCGGGTAAGTGGTGCGGCTTGGTCGGGCCCAGAATGGGAGCGGTCACGACCGGGTTCTTGAGGACCCAGGCCAGCGCAACGTGAGCCATCGGGACCCCGCGAGCCTCCGCAACCTTCTGTACCGCTTCCACAATGGGTCGGTCGTCTTCGATGTCGAACCGACGCCCCACGGGATCAGTGTCGAAGCGACGCGTGTGTTCGCCCCAGGGTCGCGCAAGCCTGCCCTTGGCAAGAGGGGCGTACGGGATGCTTCCCACACCTTGATCGGCTAGCAGCCCGAACATCTCGCGCTCTTCCTCGCGTTGCATCAGGTTGTACTGGTCCTGCATCGACACGAACTTCGTCCAACCGTGCAACTCGGCGGTGTACTGCATCTTCGAGAACTGCCAGGCCCACATGGACGAGGCACCGATGTAGCGTGCCTTGCCATCTTTGACGACATCGTGCAGTGCTTCCATCGTTTCTTCGACCGGCGTGTTCGGGTCGAAGCGGTGGATCTGGTAAAGGTCGACATAATCAGTGTCTAGCCGAGTCAGTGAGGCGTCGATCTGCTCCATGATCGCTTTGCGCGAGAGCCCTGATCCGCCGGGGCCGTCGTGCATCTTGAAATTCACCTTGGTCGCCAAGACGATGTCCTCGCGGCGGGCGTACTTCCTCAGGCCTCGGCCGACGATCTCCTCTGAACTGCCAAGCCCGTACACATTGGCGGTGTCCCAGAAGTTGATGCCGAGGTCGACGGCCTGCTGGAAGAACGGCTGGGCCTCATCGTCGCCCATGGACCATTCGCTGAATCCTCGCGATGTGTCGCCGAAGCTCATGCAGCCGAGCGCGATCCGGCTGACCTGGAGGCCAGAGTTGCCAAGACGTCTCTTCTCCATGACTGTTTCCTTCCTCAGCACTCGCGAACCCGTTGCGGGCTTGTCCACTAACCACGACGCTATCCGGGTCCCAGCGACGATGGGAGGGCGGACGGGGCTATGTCGCGGTCCGTCCCAGTGCGTCGAGAATGAGATCTAGGCCGAATTCGAATTCGCTGTCGAGGCTGTATTCGGACCTGAGCGCGTGTTCTTCCAGCTCGACAAGATGCGGGTACTCGTTCGTAGTGATCTGTTCGAGGATGGATCCACCAGGCTCGTTCATCTCCTCTGCGGTGCTGAAAGACAGGCTGGTCTCCTGTACGACGTGTCCGTACACATAGCTGTCGAGTAGCCAGAAGGCGTGGGCGGCGTTCGCGATGGAGAAGCCCGCCGATCGCAGGTTCCCGAGGATCGCATCCACGTAGCGTCGGAGGTTGGGCCCCATCGAGCGGCGAGTCTCCAGTAGCCCTATCGCCCATGGGTGCCGGCTGAGCACAGCCCGCATCGAGATCGCCCGCCGCCTCATGGCCTCTTTCCAATCGGCACCGCCGCTCGGGATCTCTATCTCGGCGACGACGCGCTCGACGATTCCGTCCAGGATCTCGTCCTTGCTGGCGACGTGCTTGTAGAGCGACATCGCCTCCACGCGGAGTTCTGCGCCCAGGCGGCGCATCGTCAGGGCGTCCAGTCCGTCTCGATCGGCCAAGTCGACGGCAGCCTGCAAGACCCGCCCTTTGGTCAGGGGAGCACGGGCTGAGGTCTCGTCGCTGGGCATCAGGCTGGACAGCTTACTAAGTAATGCTAGGATTACTTAGTAAGCTAATCGGTGACCGATCGGAGAACTCAATGCCCACCCAACCCGTGAAGGCACAAAAGACCGCTGACAAGAAGTTCGAACCCTTCCACGTGAACGTGAGGATCAAGATCTCAGCGCTCTGGACGGCAATGCTCTTCGTCTTCGCCTACATCGATGTCTTCAGCCTCTATCGACACGATTTCCGAGCCGACATCGAGGCTGGCCAGGTCGGCGGGTTCACCGTCAACCAGCCGTTCCTCCTGGTGACCACGATCTATATCGCGATCCCGAGCCTGATGGTGTTCGCCGCACTCGTCCTACGGCCAGGAGTCAACCGAATCGCCAACATCGCACTGGCCGCCATCTATGCGCTGACGATTATCGGCGGGGCGATCGGCGAATGGAACTACTACGTCCTCGGCAGCGCCCTCGAGGTCGCACTCCTCGCGTCCATCGTCTACTACGCCTGGACCTGGCCACGACTAGCTCCACCGGCCTCCCGCGGCGGGCGAGAGGACACACCTCACCACGTCCAAAGCGGCGCTCATCCAGGATGAGATCGACAGCGCAAGGGCGGCGGAACAGCAGCAGAGCCCACCAACGCCGGTCCAGGGGTGGCCCAACCCAGCTTCAGGCTGACCTCAACTGCAAGGATGGTACTTGGATGCGATGTTGACGGGAGCGACGATTGAAGGTCACCGTCGTAGGGGGCGGCTCAACGTACACGCCCGAGCTGGTCGACGGGATTGCACGGTTGCAACACCTGTTCGGAGTCGATGAGCTGGTGCTGACCGATCCGGCCGAGGAGCGGCTCGCCCTCGTCGCCGGTGTCTCACAGCGCATCTTCGCCAAGTACGGCTATTCCGGACAGATCACCTTCACCTCTGATCTTGATCAGGCCGTGGCGGATGCCGCAGTCGTCCTCCTCCAGCTGAGGGTTGGCGGCCAGGCGGCACGCGCAGTCGACGAGAGCCTGCCGCTGAAGTGTGGCTGCGTCGGCCAGGAGACCACTGGTGCTGGCGGACTGGCCAAGGCCCTGCGTACCGTGCCGGTGATCTTGGAGATCGCCGACCGCGTCTCCCGGCTTGCCGCCAAAGACGCTTGGATCATCGACTTCACCAATCCGGTTGGCATCGTCACCCGCGCCCTGCTTGATCATGATCACCGCGCCGTCGGGCTCTGCAACGTGGCGATCGGCAATCAACGGACAGCTGCAGGGCTGCTGGGAGTTGAGCCCGCCCGAGTCGCACTTGATCATGTCGGGCTCAATCACCTGACCTGGACTCGCCAGGTGCTGGTCGACGGCGAAGATCAGTTGCCTGAGCTGCTTGCCACGTCAGCGGACGCATTGGCGGGGCGTTCCGGCCTTCCGCCGGAGTTGCTACGGCGACTTGGGGTATGGCCGTCGTACTATCTCCGCTACTTCTATGAACATGATCAAGTTGTCGAGCAACAGCGGTTGCAGCCCTCTCGGGCCGAGGAAGTGGCCGAGATCGAGCGACAGCTGTTGGAGATCTATGCCGACCCCGCAGTTGAAGAAAAGCCCGCACTACTGCAGCAGCGTGGCGGTGCCTACTACTCCGACGCCGCGGTCGACCTCATGGCATCTCTGATCACCGATCGCGGAGACGTGCAAGTGGTCAACCTGCGCAATCAGGGCACGCTGCCCTTCCTCGCTGATCAGGTGGTCATTGAGGTGCCGGCACAGGTGAGCAGGGATGGGCCGCGGCCACAGACCTCAACGCCGCTTGATCCGCTCCTCGCCGGTCTCATTGCCCACGTTTCAGCGTACGAGGAACTCGCGTTGGACGCTGCTGTTCGCGGCGGGCGGGAGCGCGTGTTCCGGGCGTTGCTGGCCCACCCACTGATCGGCCAACACGATCTCGCCGACAAACTGACCGACTTGCTGATCGCCGCCAATCGTGATCATCTGCGGTGGGCGGCGTGACGGCTGCGATCCTCGCGATCGACGGCGGCAACAGCAAGACCGACGTCTGCCTGATCTCTGGCGACGGCCGGCTACTGGGATATGCGCGTGGGGCGGGGTCCAACCACCAGGTCGTCGGCCTTGACGCCGCATTCGACGTGCTCGCTCGCCTGGTCGCCGAGGCGGTTACCGAGGCCGGAATCGACGGTCCTGCACCACTGGCCAAGCACGCTGCGGTTTACCTCGCAGGCGCGGACTTCCCGAGAGAGGTCGAGATGTTGCTCGCTCGGGTCTCACCTGCCGGGTGGGCGCAAGAAGTGTCCCTCGACAATGACACGTTTGCCCTGCTCCGTGCCGGCACAAGCGCGGCCAACCGGATTGCGGTGGTCTGCGGCGCGGGTATCAACTGCGTGGGAGTCTCTGCGGCGAGTGGGGTACTGCGCTTTCCGTCGGTCGGCGCCATCTCGGGGGATTGGGGCGGCGGCGCGACGCTTGGCACTGAAGCGCTCTTCCTCGCCGTGCGTGCGGAGGACGGCCGTGGGCAGCCAACCGCGCTGCGCGAGGCGATCATGCAGCACTTCGGCACCACATCGGTCGCAGATGTAACCGCCGCACTGCACTTCGGTGAAATGCCGCGCGGCCGGATCTATGAACTGGTTCCGGTGTTGCTAGGAGTCGCCGCAGCAGGCGACGAACAGGCCAGGGCCGTGGTGGAACGGCAAGCGGAGGAGGTGTTCCTGCTAGCCCGCGCCGCAATCGACAGGCTCAATCTGCGGGATCAGCCAACCGATGTGGTGCTGGGAGGCGGAGTGCTCGCTGCACGAGATCCACTACTGATGGACGCAGTGTCTCGGCGCCTGGACGCGTACGCGCCACGAGCCAACCTGCTGGTCGTCGACGATCCTCCGGTGGTCGGGGCTGTACTTCTCGGATTGGATGCACTTGGTGCCTCGCCTGACGCACAGGTTGCAGCTCGTGCTGCACTGCTTGCCCGCACTCACCGAAAATAGCGGGCAGACTGACTGGAGATGGACAGCGCACAGCGTTACGAGGTCGATGGCAGAGACCGAGCACGATCGGTGGCCTATCTCCGCATCGGGGCAGTCGGTGTCCTTGCCTTCAACGTCCTCTACGTCGTCCATCGCATCCTGCAAGCCATGGGATCCGGAAGTTCCGACGCAGCAACTGTCATCGCGTACGAGATCGCGCACCGCGGACGGCTGCTGATCAGTGAGATCGCCGTGTGCATGGCGCTACTGGCCTTTCTGGCCTTTGTCGCGACCCTCGTCCCAGTGGTCTGGTGGACAGGTCAGGAAGCGCTCGCGGTGGCGATCGGTCTCAGCGGCGCGATCTTCGTCGCCCTGGGTTTCGTCTCCAGCGCGGCGGAGACGGCACTGGTCTGGGTCGCCGCGACTCACGATCCGACCGCCGTAAATGTTCTTGATCAACTGCAGGGTCGGATTCCGATCATCTGGTCTATCGCTGCAGTTGTGGTAGTGATCTCGGTCGCGGTTACGCGCGCCGGACTCGCGGGCCGGTGGCTTGCCATCGCAGGGATTTTCGCGTCTGTGATCTTCCTGCTTGGTTCGATCTTCAGCGTCCTCGGCAGCACACCAGAGGGAGGCTTTTCGCTTGTCGGGATCGGATTGTTCATTGCATGGATGTTCGCCCTAGCGATCACTCTGTGGCACTCGGCCATGCGGAGAAGTTCCTAGATCATTGAGAGATGTGATTTCAGTCCTTCGCCCGGAAGAGTCGCCCATGGAGTTGGCGTGCGACGTGCTGGTCGTGGGAGGCGGCTGCGGGGGCGTGGCGGCGGCGCTTGCTGCAAGCGACCTGGGTCGTCTGGTTGTGTTGACCGAGGCCGGGAGCTGGCTGGGTGGCCAACTCACCAGTCAGGCGGTGCCACCGGATGAGCATCCATGGGTGGAGAGCACCGGCACCACGGCTCGATACCGCCAACTGCGGGACGCGGTTCGCACCCGGTACAGGCAGACGAGACAGCTGACTGAGACGGCCATTCGCGACCCGCGGTTCAATCCGGGGGCAGCCTGGGTGAGCAATCTCAGCGCGGAGCCTGTGATCTTTCGCGAGGTGCTGGACGACCTCGTGCGTCCGGCTCATGTTCGCGGCCTGCTCCGCTGCCTCATGCGACATCGACCGATGGAGGCCGTGACAAACGGTGACCGTGTCACGGCAGTGGCCTTCGAGAACCTACGGACCGGGGAGAGCGTGACAATCACAGCCCACTACGTGCTCGATGCCACTGAAGAAGGCGATCTGCTGCCCTTGACCAGCTGCGAGTCCGTGGTCGGCACGGAGTCCGCTGCTATCACCGGTGAGCCTCACGCCTTGGACGGCCCGGCAGATCCGCTCGACCAGCAAGCGATCACCTGGTGCGCGGCTTTGGAGTGGCGCCCGGGTGAAGATCACACCATTGACCAGCCAGAACCGTACGAGTTCTGGCGAAACTATCGGGCCGACTTCTGGCCGGGACCTCAACTGGGATGGGCAACCCCGGAGCCCGAGACTGGGAGGCCGCTCAACCGCCCGCTGTTCTCAGAGTCCGGCCAGGAGGATCTGTGGACGTTCCGCCGGATCCGCTACGGCGGCCATTACACCCATGAGATCTCAGATGTGACGCTGGTCAACTGGCCGCAGGTTGATTACTGGCTCACGCCAGTGGTCGGGGTTACAGGGGCAGAGCGGCAAGTCTCCTTGGAGGAGGCTCGTGAGCTATCCCTCTGTTTCGTGCATTGGTTGCAGACCGAGGCACTCCGTCCAGACGGCGGCACGGGATATCCGGGGATGCGGCTGTGTCCTGATGTCCTCGGAACCCACGACGGGCTAGCGGCGGCGGCGTACGTGCGGGAAAGCCGCCGGATCGCGGCTGAGTTCACGGTCCTGGAAACTCACGTAGGTGTGGAGGCCCGACCAGGCGCGGATCGCGCCGAGGCTTTTCCGGACACCGTCGGCATCGGCTGCTATCGAATCGATCTTCACCCCAGTACGTCGGGACGCGGTTACCTTGACATCGCGACCTACCCGTTTCAGATCCCGTTGGGCGCACTGCTTCCGCGGCGGTTGGACAACCTGCTCGCTGCCGGAAAGTGCCTGGGCGTCACCCATATCACCAATGGCTGCTACCGGCTGCATCCGGTGGAATGGAACGTCGGCGAGGCCGCTGGTGCCCTGGCCGCGTTCAGCCTCAGCCACCGGGTGAGCCCACGGGCGGTACGTAGCAACCCGGCCTTGCTCGCCGACTTCCAGCGCTTGCTTGTCTCGATCGGTATCCAGTTGCATTGGCCCGCCGAGATTCAGACCAAAGTCCGGTAAGTCAATCGGTGCGGTATCGGGAGTACGCGACGCCGCTGCGAAAGCCCTGTGTCTCGAGCAGTTTCAGTCTCCGAAGCTCGAATCCCTCGGGAAACATCCGGCGGCCCCGGCTTTGCACGAACGGGTAGACAAACAGCCGGTACTCGTCCACCAGATCTGCATTGATCAGGGTGTGGCACAAGGTAATGCTGCCGGTGATCACAATGTCCAGCCCTGGCTGCTCCTTCAATGCCTGGACTTGCTGGACGGGATCTCCCGACAGGACGGTGGTGTTCTCCCATTGGGGATCTGCGAGGGTCGAGGACACCACGTACTTGCGGACCGAATTGAGATAGTTGGCAATGCCGCTGGTGTCATCGGTCTGCTTCGGCCAGTAGTTGCGCAAATCCTCGAAGGTACGACGGCCGGTGAGAAACGCATCACTTCGGCGGTCCTGACGGTGAATCTCCTCCAGCAGATCTGATTGATCGCCCTGTCCCTGTGGGTCGAACCAGCTTTCAAGCATCTCGATCGAGCCGTCGACGGTGACGTTCTGGGTAACGACGAGTGCGCGCACGGCTTCTCTCCTTGGGCGGTGTCATGTGCTTTCTCTGGATCAGACCTGCTCATGTTGCCGAAGTCATCGGCGCGGAGGCCGTTCCCTGAGTTGCCGTCGTGAGGCTGGGGCAGCGAGCATGGGCCCGTGACGAAGCCGCAGCACCGCGCTGACAGATTCATCGATCCAGGGACAGATCCGCGTGAGGGAGGTGTCCCACTCGGCGACGAGCGTGCCACCCTGGCCGAATACCTGCGTGGCCAGCGCCTCACGTTGCAGCTCAAGTGCGAGGGTCTGGATGCCGCTCAGCTCGCCCGCCGTGCGGTTGAGCCGTCAACGATGTCACTGCTTGGCCTGGTCCGTCATTTGGCCGAGGTTGAACGCAAGTGGTTCCGGCAGCGGTTCGCCGGCCAGGGCGTACCCAATCGGTATCAGTCCGAAGCTGAGCCTGACGGCGACTTCGATGGTGCCGTTGGAGAGCCGGGAGTCGTCAACGAAGCCTGGTCCGCATGGCACGACGAGGTCGCCTTTGCCGAACAATTCGCCAGAGATACTGACCTGAGCTTCGTGGGTCGTGATGGAGAAGGTCAACCGATCTCACTACGGGAGCTTTTAGTCCACATGATCGAGGAGTACGCACGCCACAACGGCCACGCCGACTTGCTGCGCGAGCGCATCGACGGGCGCATCGGTCAGTAGGGGAGTGCTTGCCGGGGGCTGCCCGCGCGAAACACCCAGACTGCGATGGCCGTTACTCAGTCAGCAAAGCAACGCGTACGCGCGGCGCTATCGTCAGCCGTCGGGCCGCTCGGCGCACACCCGCCGGTCTCGCCGCGGCCCATGCCGAACTGACGCCACGGTCTATTTCCCTGGTCACCGCCTGATCTTCGGTGGGTAGGGCCCCGTGCCTCGATCTCAGAAACTCAGTGCGTCGAGCGCCAGAACGATTGCGCCAGAGGCCAAGAGAACTCCAGCAACGAGCGTGGGAGTCACCCGGCTGCCGGGTCGGGACCCCACCTTCTTTGCGGCACGCCAGTAAAGAAAGACTCCGCCCAGAAACAACGCCGCCTCGAGTGCGATCGACACGATGGGCACTCGCCAAAGCCCGAAACCAAGTAGTGGTTGATCGCCGGCATTGCCAGGCAGAATCGGCATATCGCCGCGGTGCACGATGAGATCAAGCACCCAGTGCGAGAACGCGACAGCACCGAGCAGCAGACCAAGCCGCCTATCCCAGCGCCACCAGGCCACGGCGCCAAATGCGGCCGACAGAACAAGTGCCCCGATCAGCGAGTGCGTGTAGTCGGCATGAATCACCACCGTGCCGTACCCACCGCCTGGCAGTGTCTCGATCGTCTCGATGCCGAGCAGGAATAGGGGTATGAACACGACATCCAGCCACTGAGTGGCCAACATCAACGACCACAACGGCGCCCGATGATCTAGGGATTTCGCGCCCGCGGCGAGGCCGTAGTGCCCTGTGATCACTTTCGTTCCCGAGTTGGCCGTGGTGGCCACGAGAGCCGGCTATCCAAGAAGCCGCAGACACCGATGAACAGCACGAAGCTAAGCAGAAACGCCACGATGTTCGACCTCCGAATCAGAAACCCGCGTTTCGCATTGTCATGCAAACCGCCGACGTGAGCCCAAGCGGTTTCGAGCACCTGATCTGCCAGCGAGAAAGCGCACTCACCGGAGATTGGCGTACTCGCGGGCCCTAAGGTGAGGGGGCTCTCGGGCGAAGCAACAGGACAACACCAAGGGCAGCAACCCAGAGTCCCCAGCCCGTGCTCCCAATGAGGCCCGCGAGATCGAATACAGGAAAACCGGGGAGAGCCGTTGCCAAGATGTCTCCCTGATTGAACAGGTAGAGCACGCTGACGATCAGGCCGAGGATGCCGAGCCAGCTAGGCAGCACCCGACTGCGGAGAATGATGATGCTGAGGGTGATCGACCAGCCGATCCCGAGCAATTGTCCGAGGTGCTCCCCGAGAAGAGCCCCACCGAACTGATGTTGCGCGAGCCATGCTGCGGCCAACGCGGTTCGATGTGCAGCATCGCCCTCTTGATACATCAGTGCCAGCGGTGGAACCACGAACACCCAACGCAGGAAGCCAACCAGCGCAAGTACCACCGAGATCGCGCCGGCAAAGGTCGCGACCCAGAGCGCTGCGTCGTCACGGCGCCCAAGCACGGTTGGCAGGAGCAAGATCGGCACGATCAAGATGGCGTACGTCCACGCTGTAGCGAACCACGTCCACACCAGGCTGGGACCGCCCGCTGCGAACCTCGTGAGGACAACATCGGCAGGCTCACGGAGTATGTCCGGCCAGTCGAATGTCGACGACAAGATGGTTGCCGCGGTGGCAAACGCGAGAGCGCCGATCAGGAAGAGCGCGCCGGTGATACGACGCAGGGTCGGGCCGCTTTCTTCGGTCGCCACAGTGTGCAGCCTCCCAAGAGCGAGTCACGACGGGACTCCAATTCACTCTGTCATGTCGCCGACTCTTGCGGCGCGCGACTCGCACGAGCGAACATCAAATAGCGGCCTGCTCATACGGGCGCCCGGCAATACGCTTCGGGATGTGTCGCCCACGTGTGGCGTACGCGCGGGATCGGTGGCTCGTTAACGCAAGCAACACGAAGATGCTGAGGCCGACCGTCGGCAGGCTGGTGGCCAGGGTGACTGCCTCCGATCCATTGGCATTGCCGACGAAGGCGACGAGGGTGGTCGCTACGCAGGCCAGCATCAGTACGAGACGCGCCCAGTTCCGACCGGTGAACACGGCAATCGCCAGTCCGATTTCGATCAAGCAGTAGAGGGCTATCGCGCTTCCCACCAGGATCAAAGCCGGACGGCCGCCCTCGATACTGCCGCCATCGATATCAAGGTTCTGGACGTACTGGCTCGGGATCAGGAGGAAGAGCAGCGCGATCGGCAGGAACAAAAGTCCGCGGACGAATGCCACACCGGCCCCGAAGACAGTTTGCACTGGTCGCTTGTCCCGGCTGTCTGTGTGTTCCACCTTGGCAATCTCCGGCACGTCGACCCTTCGTACGTCGATGATCGGCAAGTCACCGTCGGTAATGATCAAATCACCGCCGCCGTTGCGGCTGTGGTAGCCGCTGGAGAATTCTTTGATCACCTCCACCTCGACCTCCCGCGTCCCCGCGCGGGCCGTCTCGACAATGTAATCGCGCTCGATATCGGTGTTCTCTTCGATCTTGTGGGTCACCTGCAGGGTGAACAAGGACAGCCCGACACTCTTGTCGTACGTTCCGGCCGCGAGCCAGTCGACGGCGTACCCACCGGGAAGCAGCCAGCCCTCAGGACAGCGCCAGAACCGCACGTGGTGTCGCTTGGACGGGCTGCCCGCGACCTCTTGCTGATAAGCGAAGTCTTGCTGGCGGTCGAACAGATGCAGTGGGCTGACTGGCGCCTCGGCATAGCTTTTCCGGCTCAGTGTCGAGGTGAGAATCTTCATCCCGCTCGACAGGCTCAGGTCGTCGGCCCGAGTCCAGCCGGCCCGTGTCATGGCGGCATGAACCTGCGCCTCATGACCGCGAAGCGCGAGATTGACCGGATCCCCGAGCAGTCCGTCACTGGTCCTGGCCCGTCCGATGAAATACCCAGGGACATACACCTTGGTCAAGATGCGATGCAGCCTGGGCAGCAACAGATAGGTGAGGAGTACCCAGAACACGATGAGCAACAGCAGTGGCCATCCGGGTTGAATGCTTTCCCGAAACACCAGATAGGCCAGCCATATGGTCGCCACACCGGCGAAGGCGAACAGCACTCCGTCCACCATGTCCATCGTCGAGGGCCGCCGCTCCCGGCTGCGCCGGATCGCCATGGACTCATTGTCGTCGAAGGCTCGTTTTTTTGTGATATCGCGCGAAAGCCATGACATCGCTATCCAGCCTCGGGAATTGAGGGCTGGACGTGCGGGTCACGAACGAGCACGCTGTGATCCAGAGGATTCCAACCAAGGGTAGGCCGAACTGGGGGTGGCAATGGCACTGGAAGCGACGTATCGCGGAAGTGTTGAATTCTGGAAAGGCACCGTCCGGGAGGTGTCTGACGACTGGTCCAAGCCGACACCATGCACCGATTGGGACGTACGCGCGCTCGTCAATCATGTCGTCGGAGAGGATCGCTGGACGAAGCCACTCGTGGAGGGCCAAACCATCGCCGAAGTGGGAGACGCGCTCGACGGCGATTTGCTTGGCGATGACGCGAAGGGGTCGGCGATGGCCGCAGCCGACGAGGCTCTGACCGCCGTCGCCGAAAAACTGCCGGCAGGCGGCAAAGTTCATCTTTCCTATGGCGAAGAAGACATTGCCGAGTACATTCTCCAGCTTGTCGCTGATCACTTGATACACGGTTGGGACCTGGCAGTGGCCACCGGTCAGAACCGCGATCTCGACCCGGAACTAGTCGAGGAGGTTGCGGAGTGGTTTCGGAATCGGGAGCAGATGTACCGCTCGGGAGGGGCGATAGCCGCAAGGCCTGAGTCCGCCGCCGCAGGAAGCCCTCAAGCTGACCTGCTCATTGCATTCGGGCGTAACCCCAACTGGACTCCGCGCGATCACCCGGGAGCGAGCAATCAGACTCACCCTGCGTAGGCGCGGACTCCGAGCAATTGATCAACGGTGGTGAACCGATAACCCCGATCGGCCAGCCGATCGATCAAGGGGCCAACGGCCGCAACGCTTTCGTCTCGCGGACCACCGCGGGCCTCCACGCCATCATGGAAGATCAAGATCGTTCCCGGTCGCGTGAGCCTCGCGGCCGACGCGGCGAGCGTGACCGCTTTCGGCTGAACGATCTCCAGAGGATGGGCGAAGGTTCCTGACACCACTTGAAGTCCGTGTTGCCGCAGGGTGCCCAACACCCAAGGCCAGTGGCAAAGCCATGGCGGACGATACAGCGCAGGCGTCAGGCCGGTGATCGAATAGAACACCTCCTGGGAGCGGATGATCTCGATCTCCTGCCGCGGCTGCTTGACATAGCGGGTGAACGAATGGCTGTAACTGTGGTTGCCCAGCACATGACCGCTTTGAACCACTCGCCGGGTGCTCGACGGAAAGCGTTGCGCGCAACGCCCGACCTGAAAGAACGTCGCCTTCACGTCGTACCTATCCAAGGTGTCGAGCAGCTGTGAGGTGTAGGGCTCGTTCGGCCCGTCATCGAAGCTGAGGGCGACGATCTTCTCTTCGGTCTCTGCCGCGTAGGGAAAAGGGCCGAAGACCTGGGAGCGGGGCCGGAATCCGGTCCAGTACGCCGCGGCGCCCAGGGCTGTCGCACCAAGCGCTGTGACCCGCGCGGCTGATGCGGGCCAGCTCACGGGCCGTGCCAGAGGTTGGCCAGACTGTCGACGGCCGCTGGCCCGGCGCCTGTTGCGAAGCCGAGCGAGGTGAGTCCCACGACCAAGATCCCGAACACCACTCGCCGGCGGACCAGAACAGGTGTGAATGACCGCCGTTCCTGCCGGAAAGCCGGTGCCATCCCGAAGGTCTGCCGCTGCGACAGCCGGTTCAGCCAATAAGCCAGCATGTAATACACCAGGAAGGTCACAAAGATGTTGTAAAGCAGCCCACGCTGCAACCGGCGCGCCGAGGTGGTCACGACGTTCTGCCGCTCCCAGCTGACCTCGCCGCGCCGCCGCAGCCGGCGCAAGAGATCGAGCTCGTCGCCGCCCTGGGTCAGCATGAGGTCGTAGCCAGGAAACGCGGTGCGCCGGATCGCGAAGTTGGTCGCACTCACGTAGAAGACGAATCCGGTCAGCGCATAGATGGCGCCAACCAACCCGAACAGTAAGGTCGGGTAGGCCTTGGCCCACCATGAAGGGTTCTTGTAGCGGCATGGACCGGCCACAGCGACGACCCCTGCTGACTCCGTGAAGCGAGCGTCGATAGTACGCAGCCAGTCCCGCGGCTGGGTGGTATCGGCATCAGTAGAAATGATGATTTCGCCTCTGGCGCAATCAACCCCACGTTGTCTGGCCGCGCAAACTCCCTGTTGCGGCTCCTTCACCACGCGTACGCCGTACCGGGCAGCGATTGCAGCCGTGTCGTCGCAGCTGTTGTTGTCGACGACGATCACCTCGTACGTGCCGTCGTAATCCTGCTGCAGCAACGAATCGAGTGCTCTGCCGAGGTACGCCGATTCGTTGTACGCCGGGACGACAACTGAGAACCGCATCTGATCGCGCGGCTTTTGCATCGACACTCCTAACCCATTACCGCCGCATTCGCGCGGTGGCGAGTCCAACCCACGTGGTGCGAAGCCAGCTCAACACTTTAGGGGAACCGACTCCTCGCCGCCGGAGGTCTTGCGATCACGGTTGAGATAAGGGCTAGATCAGATCCAGCTTCTGAACCACATCCGTGACAGCCATTGCGGATAGAGCAAGAGCTCGTCGGTAAGAATCGGATAGACGTAGGCAAAGTTGGCGGCCACCAAGGCGACGAACGCCCCAACAACAATGGCGCCGACCATTCGTCGGTCGCCGGAGCGTGCGTCACCGAGGATCCGGCCAGCACACAGCGCTATCGCCATCACCGAAAACGGGATGATCGCGATCGCGTAAAAGAAAAAGAGCGGACGCGACTGGAAGGCAAACCAGGGCAACCAACTGCTGAGAACACCGACGACCGGTATGCCGAAACGCCAATCGCGGCCTCCCACCCACAAGATCGCTGCGGCCACAAGCGCGAACACCGCAACCCACCACAGCGCAGGCGTTCCAACACCGCTGATCACGCGAATGCAGTTGTCGGGACCAAGGCAGCCGTCGGTTCCTGGTTTGATGTTGTTCACGGCGTCGATCCCGATGGGTCGAGCCACGATCAGCCAGCCGCCGGGGTCAGCGCGGTAGGTGTGCTGCGCTTGATTGATGAAGTCGCCGGTATGGAAGTTCCAGATGTCGTACTGGTAATGCAGAAGTGAGGCGAGTGGCTTGTCGAGCAGGCGTACGGTGGCGTTTTCCGGATTCTGAGCCCCCCAATCGCGGTCGTAGCCTCCGCTGGTTAGCAACCAGCCGGACCAGCTGGCGAGGTACACGAGCAGGCTGACGACGACCAGGGACAAGAAGGCCGGGATACCGTCCCGAATGATTGCTAGCTTGGCCCGTGCTCCGGCCCCTGCTAGGCGGCGCGCTCCCACATCCCAGGCCAGCGACAGCAGGGCGAATGCCGCGAGCGGGTACAGCGCGTTCCACTTGCTGCCGAGTGCCAGACCGAAGCAAACCCCAGCGGCGATTCGCCACGGCCGCAGTACCAGCGCCGGGCCGAACCGGCCGCCAAGGTCTCCGATCTCGCGTCGCTCCAGATATCGAGCCAGTCGGTTTCGGAACCAGTCGCGGTCCGCCACCAGGCAAGCGACAGCCGACACCACGAAGAACGCGAGAAAGGTGTCGAGCAGCGCTGTACGCGACATCACGAATTCGAGGCCATCGAAGGTGAGCAAGATCCCAGCAAGCCCGCCGATCAAGGTCGACCTGGAGACTCGGCGAACCAGCCTGATGGTTACCACGATCAGCAGCGTGCCGAACACCAGGGATGCAAACCGCCAGCCAAAGGAGTTCATGCCGAACAGGTATTCCCCGCCCGCGATCAGCCATTTGCCCAAGGGGGGATGCACAACGAACGCAGCGGTGTCCTGCATCACATCAATATTGCCGGTGATGATCTTGGAGTTGGCGTCGCTCGGCCAGTTGCGTTCGTAGCCGAACTTCAGCAGGGAGTATGCGTCTTTGGCGTAGTAGGTCTCATCGAAGACCAGCTTGTTGGGATACCCGAGATTGACGACACGGATCACGAAGGCAATCGCGCCGATGATCAGTGTCACGATCCAGCCATTCAGGCGATCGTTCGGCATCTCGGCGCGCAGGCGTTCAATCGTCGTCGGCGGGTTCATCGGCCGTTCAGACAGAAGGCCATGTGGCGCCGAGCCGAGAGTAGTCGCAGCAGTTGGCGTGACGAACCCAGTTTCAGGCTCGAGGACTTGGCGCGCCACTCGCCCATCGTAAGTGGAGCCCTCTGCTCGAGCTGCTCGCGCATCGCGCGCGGAATCCGCCGCCGCCGTCGTCGTCGCTCGCAGATGAAAGAACGCCTCTGCTCCCTTCATTGACATGGCTCGCTCCGCTCGCTGAGGCCGGCGCTTGTTAGCCGCTGCCTTCCTCACTCGTTCGCAGACGAAGAACGTGTCTGCTCGCTCGCTCGTCCAGGACAGCGGCGCGCCAGCCTGGCTCCGTGCGGCGGCGCGCGATTTCTTGTGGTCTGCAAGGCTGACGCGGTGGCACAGGAACGTGCAACCGGGGTGGTCGTGCTCGCGGCGACGCCGATCGGAGATGTCAGGGACGCGTCACCGCGGCTGATCGCTGAGCTGGTTGGTGCCGATGTGATCGCGGCTGAAGACACGCGTCGTCTGCGGCGGCTACTCGAACGGCTAGGAATCAAGACAGACGCGCGGATCATGTCGTACTTCGATGGGAACGAGGCAAGACGTACTGACGAACTGGTACGCGCATTGGGTGAGGGAGCTCGAGTAGTCGTCGTCAGCGATGCAGGGATGCCGTCGGTGTCCGACCCCGGCTATCGGATCGTCACTGCCGCTGTGGAGCACGGCTTCCGGGTCACAGCATTGCCTGGTCCGTCGGCGGTGCTGACAGCCCTGGCGGTTTCCGGCCTTCCAGTTGATCGTTTCTGTTTCGAAGGTTTCCTGCCGCGCAAGGCATCCGAGCGTGGTCGACGACTTTCTCAGCTGGGGACTGAGCCGCGCACCATGATCTTTTTCGAGGCCCCGCACCGAGCGGGCGCGACGCTTTCAGCAATGGCGGTCACCTTTGGGGTGGATCGCCGCGGTGCAGTCTGCCGTGAGCTCACCAAGACCCATGAAGAAATCCGCCGCGGATCGCTGCAGGAGCTAGCGGACTGGGCAGCGTCGGACGTGCGAGGAGAGGTGACTCTGGTCGTTGGCGGCGCGACTCAGCCGACTGCAGATTTGGAGGCGGCAGCCGAGGAGGCGCTCGGGCTGGCGGCGGGCGGGATGAAGCTGAGAGCTGCGGCGGCACAGGTGGCGCGAGAGCAGGGCTTGGCAAAGAACGCTCTCTACGAGCTCGCTGTGAAAATGCGACGTCCGCGGGATCGCTCGAAGACCTCCAAAGCCAAAATGCCCCACTCATGATTCGGATAATCCAGGGGATGTAACAGTTGGCGCGTGGAGTTGCCTGCGCTGCCTGACCCGCTGCCCGCACCAGTGGTGGACTCGCATTGCCACCTTGACTCCACGCAGGCCAAGTCAGGGCTCGAGCCCGAGGATGCGTTACGGATGGCCGCCGACGTCGGCGTCACACGAATCGTACAAATCGGATGTGATCCGGAAGGCTGCCGCTGGGCGGTCCGGGCTGCCGAGCGCTGGCCAGCATTGATCGCGGGCGTTGCAATCCATCCGAACGATGCCGCACGGATGGGACCAGACCTGGTGCCAGGCCTTGAGCTGGTGGAAGCGTTGGCCGAGCATCCGCGGGTGAGAGCAGTGGGCGAGACCGGGCTGGATTACTTCAGAACACCAGATGCTGCTGGCCAGGCCGTGCAGCGGGAGGCATTTGCGACGCACATCGCCTTCGCCAAATCCTTCGACAAAACCCTCGTCGTCCACGATCGCGACGCGCACGACGACATTCTGGATGTGCTCGATTCCGAGGGACCGCCGCCACGCATCGTGATGCATTGCTTCTCCGGCGATGATCAGTTCGCGCGAGCCTGCCTGAACCGCGGTGCCTACCTCTCCTTTGCCGGCACTGTCACATTCAAGGCCAACGATCAACTGCGCGCCGCGTTGGCCTTGGCTCCCCTGGATCGAGTACTCGTGGAGACCGACGCCCCTTACCTCACCCCGATGCCGTTTCGGGGGAAGCCAAACGCGTCTTATCTGATCCCGCACACAGCCCGCTTCCTTGCCGACACCCTCGGCATCGAGTTGGAGCGCATGTGCCGAGCACTCAATGACAATGCCGATGCCGCCTTCGGCGGGAGCTGGTAGCAGATGGAGTTCTCAGACGTGCTGCGCCGGCGCCGGATGATTCGCTCGTACCAGGAAGATCGGCAGGTGCCGCCCGAAGCGCTGGATGCCATTCTCGGGGCGGCACTGCGGGCGCCCTCGGCTGGATTCACTCAAGGCGTCTCGCTGCTGGTGCTGAGCTCGGACACGGAGCGCGAGACCTTCTGGCAAGCCGGGGCGGAATCCAACAGCACGTGGCTCCGCGGAATGCGAACGGCACCGGCTCTTGTGCTCGTGTGGACAAGCGAGCAGGCCTACCTCGATCGCTATGCCGAGCCTGACAAGGGCTGGACGGATCGCGATCCGGCGCGATGGTCGGCGCCGTACTGGTTCGTCGACGCCGGAATGGCAAGTATGGCGGCACTGTTGTCGGCGGTCGACCACGATCTGGGTGCCTGCTTCTTCGGCATCCCGGTCGACCGGATTGCCAACGTACGTGCAGCCTTCGGCGTACCGCCGAGCCAGCTCAGCGTCGGTGTGATCGGCGTTGGGTACCCGGCTCTGGCGCCGGCAACAGGCTCTCCCACGCGCCGTCCGCGGAAGTCCTCCTCGGAAAGCATTCATCACGGTACGTGGTCGTAGGTCTCAGATTTAGGGCCCTGCAGCGGTTCGCTCCGTTATAATTTCGTGACACAGTCGGGCTTGGCGCCCGAACTGCCAACACATTGAGGTCCCAATTCACTGACTGGACCACCTCGGGGGAATGCTGTGCGCAAGATCATCCCTGTGGTCGCCGCAGGAGCGACGACCCTAGCCCTGGCCGGAACAACCTTCGGCTACGCAAATCTCAACAAAGCCGTAACACTCTCGATTGACGGGCAGACCACGCAGGTTCAAACCAGTGCGGACACCGTAGGTGCCCTGCTCAGGAGCAGGGAAATCGAAGTCACTAGCCATGATGTGGTAGCTCCCGGCTTGGATGCCGAAGTCGAGGACGGCACCCGGGTCGCCGTCAAATTCGGGCGGCAGGTCACTTTCACCATTGACGGGGCGAAGCAGACGATCTGGACCACGGCGACCACGGTCCACGATGCGCTCGATGCACTAAGCGTGAACCTTGCTGGCGCGGACCTGTCAGCCAGCCGCAGCTCAGGTATCGGACGAGAAGGCTTGGCCATCATCATCGCTACCCAGAAGGAGGTCCTCATCCTCGATGCCGGCAAGAAGCGCACCATCACTACCACCGGGCAGACGCTGGCGGACGCCCTCGCGGTGGCCAAGATCACGGTAGACAGTGACGACAAACTGAGTGCGGATCCGAACACCCGTCTGCTCGATGGCGCAAAGTTCCGCTTTACCCGAGTTGACGTCAGCGCCAAGACCAAGAAGGTCAAGGTTGACTACAGCACTGATCGCAAGAAGTCGAGCAAGCTGAACAAGGGCGTCACCAAGGTCGACACTCCAGGAGTCCGCGGCGTACGTGCGGTGACCTATAGGCTCGTCCGGCACAACGGCGACATCGTCAAGCGCACCAAGATCAAATCCAAGTTGATCAAGAAGCCGGTAACCGAAGTCATCCTGGTGGGAACGAAGACCACAACGACCGCCAAAAAGAGCTCCGGCTCCAGCACGCCGTCGGGAAGTGTCTGGGACAAGCTCGCCCAGTGCGAGTCCGGCGGCAATTGGTCGATCAACACCGGTAACGGTTACTACGGCGGTCTGCAGTTCAGCCTCAGCACGTGGCGCGCGTACGGGGGCAGCGGCTACCCGCACCGAGCGAGCCGCGATGAGCAGATTCGCATAG
Source organism: uncultured Actinomycetota bacterium (assembly GCA_963836855.1). Classification (GTDB taxonomy): domain Bacteria; phylum Actinomycetota; class Actinomycetes; order Propionibacteriales; family Propionibacteriaceae; genus Microlunatus. Next base: position 89,195 of record CAWILN010000016.1, read on the forward strand.
CCAAGAAGGTCCAGGCTGACGCCGGTTGGGGTGCATGGCCAGGGTGTTCGTCGAAGCTGGGTTTGCGTTAGGGAGGTGGCGAGCGGGCTGCTCGATCCCAGTGCGGTGCGCGAGCTGGCGAACCAGTTGGGCCTGCGGCCTACCAAGCAGCGCGGGCAGAACTTTGTCACCGATGCAAACACCATACGTAGAATCGTTGCCGCAGCTGGTGTGACCAAGGACGACATCGTCCTCGAGGTTGGGCCAGGACTGGGATCACTGACCCTAGGTCTACTCCAGGCTGCTGGCCACGTGATCGCGATCGAGATCGACGACCTGCTGGCGGCTCAGCTGCCTCGGACAGTAGCCGCGCGACTGCCGGAGCGAACTACTGCGCTGGCGGTGATCAACGCCGACGCCCTCCGAGTGGATACCGTGCCAGAAGCTCCGACTGCCGTCGTTGCGAACCTTCCGTACAACGTCGCAGTGCCGGTGTTGCTGCACCTGCTCGCAACGTTCGACAGCTGGAGCCGCGGTCTTGTGATGGTGCAGGCCGAAGTGGCGGACCGCCTGGCTGCCCGGCCGGGATCGAAGACCTACGGCGTGCCCTCGGTCAAGGTGGCCTGGTACGCCGCGGCTAGCAGAGTGGGCACGGTGTCGCCGACCGTCTTCTGGCCGGTGCCGAACGTGGAGTCCGGCCTGGTAGCTCTGAACCGACGCCCACAGCCGGAAACAGCCGCGACCCGCAATCAGGTGTTTGCGGTTGTCGATGCGGCATTCGCCCAACGACGGAAGATGCTGCGCTCGGCCCTGGCCGACCTGGCCGGATCCTCAGCAGTCGCCAGTGACGCCGTCGCCGCTGCGGGGCTGGATCCGAGAGCCCGCGGCGAGACGCTGGACGTGGCGGACTTCGCGGGGATCGCGGAGCAGATCTTTCGTCCGTAGATAACCTCACAGTCATGGCCTCATCTTCACCACGGACTGCTACCGGGGTACGCGTGCGGGTGCCGGCCAAGATCAATCTCGCACTCAAGGTGGGCGCTCCTCGGGCCGATGGGTACCACCCGCTTGCGACGGTGTATCAGGCGGTCTCCGTCTACGACGAGGTACATGCTGCATGGGCCGATCCGGATGAGTTCGGTGTGGTGGTCAGCGGTGAAGGTGCCGATCTGGTGCCCCTCGATGACTCCAACCTCGCGGTACGCGCCGCCAAGCTGTTGGCGCGTACCCATGCGCCGAACGATTCCCTCGGTACACGTTTATCCATCAAGAAATCCATTCCGGTGGCCGGCGGATTGGCGGGCGGCTCAGCCAATGGCGCAGCGGCACTGCTGGCGTGCGCGGTGCTCTGGGATCTCGACATTACCGCCGAAGGGATGAGGGCGCTCGCGGCTGAACTCGGTAGCGATGTGCCTTTTGCGTTGCTTGGTGGCACCGCCGTCGGAAGTGGGCGGGGCGAGGAGGTGGCGCCAGCGCTCGCTCAAGGTACCTACCACTGGGTTCTGGGCTATGGCTACCGCGGGCTGTCCACGGCCGCGGTCTATCGCCGGTTCGATGAGCTGACCCCCGACGCAGCCCCGCCCGAAGTACCCGCCGACCTGATGAACGCGCTACGCAGCGGCGATCCGAGGCTTCTGGCTCGGGCGCTCAGCAACGATCTCGAGCCTGCTGCGTTGGACCTGCAGCCGCGGTTGCGTACCGTGCTGCAAACCGGCCTCGAGTATGGCGCACTGGGCGCCCTTGTGTCGGGTTCAGGTCCCACATGTGCCTTCCTGGTGGGCGACGAGTCCGCGGCGATCGACCTTTCGGTATCGCTGAGTGCAGAAGGGTTGTGCCGCACGGTGCGGCGGGCCACGGGTCCGGTTATGGGAGCCCGCGTCATCAGCTGAAGCTGATCGGCGACACCTCAGCGGTCGATCCCGTAGCGGGCCAGTAGCAGCCGCAAGCTACGCGTGAGCTGATCATGCTCGGTGACGTCCAACGCGGCCAAGATCCCACGCTCAGCTGCCAACAACTCCGCCATGGCGGTATCAACCGCATCCTTCCCGGCCTGGGTCAGCTGCACGAGAACACCCCGCCGGTCGTCGGGGTGATCTTGTCTGGCGACCAGCCCGCGTGCGGTAAGCCGGTCCACCCGATTGGTCATCGTTCCGGAGGTGACCAAAGTTTCGCGCAGCAGCTGCCCCGGCGAGAGCCGGTATGGCGGGCCCGAGCGTCGTAGCGCCGCCAGCACGTCAAACTCCCAGGACTCCAGATCGTGGGCGCTGAACGCGTTCGCACGTACCCTGTCCAGGTGCCGGGCCAGGCGGCTGATGCGAGAAAGCACCTCCATGGGCGCAACGTCAAGGTCCGGACGTTCGCGACGCCAAGCCTCGACGATGGTGTCGACCTCGTCCCGGGTTGGCTGGCGGGTCACACCCGGGAGTCTAGATGGCTGCGGACGTCGGAAATCCCGCGCCGCCGCTCGGGAGCCAGGCTGGCGCGCCGCTGTCCTGGACGAGCGAGCGAGCAGACATGCGTTTCGTCTGCGAGCGAGTGAGGAAGGCAGCGGCCAACAGGCGCCGGCCTCAGCGAGCGGAGCGAGCAATCTCGTGCGGACCGAGCGGAGGCGTTCTTCCCTTCGCGAGCGACGACGAGGCGGCGGCAAGCCAGGGAACATCGGAGCGAGCGGAGCGAGCAATCAAACAAGGCGCGATGCGCGAGCAGCCCAAAGACGGTGAAGAGTCTTGACGTCGAGATTTACGCACACTAGTGCTGCCCGAGGCCAATGTCCTTGCGCGGCATAGTCGATGCCAGGGCGATGATGCCAGCACAGAGCAACGCAGGCACCGCCATAGTCTGCTGGATCCCGAGCTGATTGACCAGGAAGCCCACGAAAGCCGGGCCGATCAAGAATGCGGCATAGCCGAAGGTCACGACCACGGCAAGCACCCGGCCGCCACCGATGTGCCCGGCCATCGCATAGACCTGAGGTGCGATCATGCCGACGCCGAAGCCAACCAACGCCCAGCCGACTACCAGCAGCGGCAGGCTACTCACCAGCGTGACGGTCAGATAACCAAGGGCCGCGCAGAGTCCGCCGAAGCGTACGACCGCACGCCGACCGAAGCGGGTCACCAGCCGGTCGCCCAGTAACCGGATCACCACCATGAAGCCGCTGACGGTAATCAGGCCGAGCGCACCGGTGGTCGGGTCGACACCAGCGACATCGGTGACATGGATCGAGGACCAGTCGAGGGCGGTGCCCTCGGCGAGACCGAATGCCAGGGCCATGACGCTCAAGATCCAGGCAGCTGTCGGAATCCGAGTACGTACTCCATCGACGGTGTGAGGCACAACGGACGCCTCGGGCGTGATCTTCCACAGAGCGCCGAAAGCCACGAGCCCCAGCGCCGCGAGTAAGAGGCACAGCGGTGTGACGATGTCGCCACCCCTCAGCCCAAGCACGGTGGCGAGCAGCAGGACAGCGCCTGCCCCGATGAAATTGCCGATCGACCAGAAGGCGTGGAAGAAGCTCATGATCGGCCGCTGGCGCGCTGCCTCAACTTGGACACCGACTGCGTTCATCGCTACATCCATGGCGCCATTGCCAAGCCCAATCAGAATGCCGCCGACGATCGCAATTGAAAAGGCCGGAGCGAGACCGATAGTGATCATTCCGACGATGAGGAAAGGCATAGCAGCCAACGTGACTTGACGGGCGCCGATCGCATCCGCCACTCGGCCGCCTATTTGCATCGAAGCGATGGCCGCAGCGCCGCCACAGAAGAGCATGATCGCAATCTGGGTGGCTTCTAGTCCGAGCTTGTCCCGGAGGGAGGGGAGGGAGCCGCCGAAACCACCTATCACCGCGCCGTTGACGACAAACAGCAATGTCACTGCTGTGGCAGCAAGCCGGGTCGAGAGCTGGTTAGTGACAGGAGCAGATGTGGACATTCGATGTTTCTGTATCGATTTAGTAAGGAGGCTTACTTTACGCGGGATCGCTCCTGATGGCAAAAAATGATGCGTCTTGAACCGAGCCCACCTGCGCCATGAGCCTGTCGCAGGGCTGGGTTGCGCAGCCGCGGATGCACGCCGACCAGGCGATGCGTACTCTTGGCTCTGGCCGATCCACGGGTTGGTCAAGTGTGGGGTGAAGCGATCTGGATTCGATACCGGGCTCGCAAGCGAGCTGCGGATGGGAGGATTGGCCGGGCCCCACATTCCCCGGTTGGTCTGTCGGCAGGGCCCGCCTGACTTTGAATCAGGACTAGCGACGTAGGTTCGACTCCTACCCGGGGAGCGGCTCTCAGAGAAACCGCAGGTCAGAGCACAAAGCCCCCGTCGAGCAATCCCGGCAGGGGCACTCCCATGCCCGGGTGTCACAGCGTGTCACAGACCGCACCATTGCGGGCGCTACGCTCTCCGCGCAGCGCCCGCTCCCGGCTGTTGTGGTGCGGGTTGTGATAGCCCTGCGGACCACGTGCAGGCTGCCCGCGAGTGACGACAACTCCGGCCGACCAAAGTCAGGGCTCGGCGCTTGGGGAGGTTACTCGTCGTCTTCCCCGTGCAGGGCGGACTTTCTCCGCTCGAGCTGCCAGTGGATCTCGTGGGTGTTCGGGTGTCGCCACTCGCGCATCCGGTATTCGAAACCCGGTAGCAGCACGATCGGGATCGGATCAGGGGAGGCGGGAGCGACTGCCCCCACCACGATCTTGGCGTCCGTGGGGATGAATGGGGACTGCGCGGGGATGGGTGCCGTGACGATCTCCACTGGGTCTCCATAGGGGCGCGGCATGCGGTTGACTCTAGCAGACAAAGGTAATAGAAGTGTCATAGATGCGATTTGGAGACAGAATAGAGCACTGATAGACTCCACATCAGTAACCAAAAAGAGTGCACGCTGGACCATCCCTGGATTGCAAGGGACCGCTCTGACCCCTCGTCAGAGCCGACTCGGGCTGAAGGGCGTGCCGAGCCGCCCGCTCACAGACCCAGCAGTACCGAGAGAAGGAGCAACACACATGGACACGAACACCCAGGTCAAGCCGGTCGAGACTCCTCCGGCGGCCAAGGCCAAGAAGCCGATCTACAAGAGGTGGTGGGCGATCGTGCTGGCCGCCGTCTTCGTGATCGGCGGCATCTCGCAGGCGATGGGCGATGACGGTAAGCCGGTCGCCGACACGACCGCCGCGAGTGCGCCGGTCGAGGAGAAGTCTGAGCCCAAGGCCGAGGAGCCGGTCGAGGAGGCTCCGGAGACCACACAGGCTCCGGCGCCCAAGCCGAAGCCAGTACCACCCAAGCCGACGATGACGGTCGCCCAGGAGGAGGCCCTTGAAGCGGCTGAGTCCTACCTAGACTCGAGCCACTTCTCCAAGAAGGGCCTGTTCGATCAGCTCACGTCGGAGTACGGCGAGGGCTTCGCCAAGAAGGACGTGACGTTCGCGCTCAACCACGTCAAGGCCGACTACAACGCTGAGGCCCGCGAGGCCGCGGAGTCCTACCTCGACTCCGGTCATTTCAGCCACAACAGTCTGATGGATCAGCTCACTTCTGAGTACGGCGAGCAGTTCACTAAAGCGCAGGCAGCGCAGGCCGTTAAAAGCGTGGGGCTCTGAGTCGTCTGGTCAGGGTGGGTCCCCCGCCTCAGCGAGGCCCCGCCTACCGGCAGCAGCCAGCCGCCTCGGCGCGCAGCTGCACCCGATCACAGAGAGCGCAACGCACGTTCGGCCTGGCCCTAGTCATCGCACTGGCCCTGCTGACGTAGCGAACTACACCGCGTGACTCGCCTGGCCGACCGCGCGGAGCCGCGCACTGAGGCCCCGTCCACATCCACAGGCGGGGCCTTCCCAAACCCCGAGCCAACAGAACCGCGGACCCTACCTTGATCACCATGTCACGACCCATCGCAGCGCTTGTAGCTGCCGCCGCTCTCCTGCTTCTCGGCGCCTGCTCGGGCGGCGCCCCAGACCCCCCTGGCCGCTCCCGGCACGACCACACCTGCTAGCCCACAGCGCAGCCCTACACCTCGCTGACGGCACTGCGCGACGCCGCCGTGGCCGCCGGGTACACCTGCGCTAACTGGAAGCTGCACGCTGAGGACGACGGCCCGGAGCACGCCGAGGAGAGCGGGCAGTGCTCAGACGCGGACGTGTTCGCTCTGTACGCCAGCGACGCCGACCTGACCGCGCAGGTGCGGCTGATCGAGGAGCTCGGCAGCATCACGGAGATGAACGTGCTCGTCGGCCCCAACTGGTCCATCAACGCGGAGACGCAGGCCGAGGTTCAGCAGCTGCGAGCCAAGCTCGGGGGCGAGCACGTGCGCGCGGTGCCCCAGGGCGAGGCCACCGACGAGCCGACAACACCTGAGGCTGGTGCCGACTACGTGCCGCGCAAGAGCGACTTCGAAGTGAGCATCAAGGTGCTGGACAAATAGTGCTTCGGCAGCGCGGGCTGCCTGGTCGAGTTCCGCCCGCGCATCAAGGACGCCAGCGACGGACGGCTGCCCGACACCGGCACCATCGAGGTGAGCTACAAGGTCACGGCGCCGAGGACCCGATCCTGGGCACCTTCGAAATCGACTAGACGCTGACACGGTCGAGGGCCAGGACGATGAGAGCACCCAGACGCCTCGCAGCAGCTCCAAGCTGAAGATCGCCATAACGGATATGGAGTACTACGAATGAAGCACAAGTGGAGCAAGCACCAGGTACCACACCCCAGCGGCGAGGAGCTGTACGTGTCCGTGCGCGATGACGGCAGGCGCGTCCGGCTGGTCGCCAACAATGCGGCCTTTCGCGTCATCGAGATGAACAGCCGCAAGACCACTGATCGCGGAGACTACAGCCAGGTGGTCGCGGAGTGGAGCCAGGACCGCCCGTGGGGCGACGACCAAGAGGCGCCATGATCAAGTTCGGCAGGCCGCACATACGCCGCACCCGAAGCTGGCTGGGCAGGCTGGTGCGGCTCACCGGCAGCTGGGCCAAGGGCCGGGCCGGGCGCATCACCATAACGGGGTCAGGAGCCTCGCAGCCAGCTGCCTCGGAGCGAGCTGCCTCGGGTGCTGAGCACCCGCTGCGGGTCGTTTGCTGAGCCGGGCAGCAGCACCGCGCCGCCCGGCAGTCCTCTCGGCATCGGCCTCAGCAGCAGCTCGCACCGCAGCCGATTTAGGCAGCGACGGGCGGGCGTCAACATTGGTGCGTTCGTCAATTCGACCAGCGGCTCGACCAGATCCAGGGACCGTGATGCTGCCTCGGCCCTCGGCGCGCTCGGTCAGCGCCAGCGCCGCCAGCCCGAGGGCCACCGCCCGGTCGTCGTGGCCGCTGGCGTCGTGGTCGAGCCGGTAGACCCCGGGCGTGGACTCGCGCAGCCGGACCGTGGCCAGCTCCTCCAGCAGCTCGGCATCATCGGGCAGCGCGATCCGGTGCTCTCGCATCAGCAGGTCGCTGTGATGCGGCCAAGGGCCGCCGAGGCTGCCGCCCGCATTCTCGCTGCGGCGGTCGTCAGGCTGGCTCAGCTCCGAAGGGGCCACCACCTGTGACGCCGGTGGGCGGACACGAAGTGTAGGACCGTGTGACCGTGAAGGCAGAGGCACGGATCGACCTGGTCGAACGACGGAGGGTTCGAGGTCCATGATGGTGTCCAGCCCGTAGCGGTCACGGCTCACGGGCAAATGGAACCGTGACCTGGTGGATCGTCTGCTCGTGAGGAGGGAGCGATATGACTCAGTCCGCTACGAGTGTCCTGATCAACGGGTTTGGGGTGCTCTTCGTGATATTGAACTCGTTCGGGTTGGGCCTCAGGCTTCCGGTCGGCAAGCTGCTGGCAGAGGCCTTTGCCCATTGGAAGATTGCCGTCTGGGCGTTGGTGATCAATTTCGTCATCATCCCGCTCCTGTTCATCGGCTATTTGCTGACGATAGCCTCGTCCATTCCTGGAGAGATCAAGGTCGGGTTCTGTGTCGCAGCCCTGAGTGCAGGTATGCCTTTCGCTCCCCTCCTCGCCCGGTTAGCCAAGGCGGATGTCAGCATAGCCACCACGCTGTTAGTGGTCTTGACTGTCGCGACCATTATCGCCCTCCCGCTAGGGTTGCCCCTCGCCATCGATGCGGTTGACGCGCAACTCAAGACCTCTGCCTGGGATGTTGCTTGGCCGCTGCTGCTCTTTTTGCTCCTGCCGCTGGTTCTCGGGTGCGGCTTCAGGGTCTGGTGGCCCGACCTGACGCCGCCATTGGAACGGTGGGTTGTCCGAGTTGCAATTCTGTGTCTGCTCTTTAATCTCAACTTCACGCTGGTTGCGTATTGGAATCAGTTCGTGCAGACCTGGGGCACCGAGAGCTACATCGCGGCCCTTGCCGGCCCATTCATCGGCCTCGGGTGTGGCTACCTTCTCGTTTCCAGTCTTCGAGTCAAAGACGTAGGAATCAGGCATGCGACGGAGGTGACCACGGCGGTACGCAACATCGCTCCGATGCTCCTGATGATGATTTTCCCCTTCGCAGCCGACCCGCTGGTCACGGTGTCGATCACGATCCTCAACACCATCGGCATCGTGACCGTTCTACTATTCGTCCTGATGTGGAGGCGCGCCGCTTCACCATCGGACACCCACGCAACAACAAGCCAGCCAGCAAGCGAAGGCCTGCCCCCGCCAACTTCGACGTGACGAGTGATCCATCGGTCGTCGCCGATCTCCCCGGACGACGGTGAGTTCTTCCTCGTCCGCCGGTGGCATGGCGAGCGCTACCGCTCCATCGACCTCGACGGGTTCAGCAAATGGATCATCAAGGACGGCACGGTGATCAACCGCAAGCCCAGCGCCGAGGAGGGAGGGCTGGGAGGACTGACAGTCCTGCGAGGAGCCGGTCAGCCCAGCGCCGCGCCGAGCTGCTCGCCCTGTCACGGAGCGTTCGACAAACAACGACGATAGACCATGATCATCTTTGTCACAGCACGTGTCACACATGGCATGTCACAACACGCCACCACACGACACGTCAAGGCATGAAACACTCTCAGAGCACTCCCCGAACAAGGGTCGGGCCCGTCTTTGAATCAGGACTAGCGACGTAGGTTCGACTCCTACCCAGGGAGAGCGGAGCGTCACTCAGCTAGTAAGGAGCCAGCTGTTGTCCGTTCACTCCGAAAGGCCAGTCGCGGCTGTTGTGATCCTGGCGGCCGGCGAGGGGACTCGGATGAAGTCCTCGCGTTCCAAATTGCTCCACGAGATCGCGGGCCATTCGATGCTGAGTTACGCCGTGACGGCTGCGACGACGGTACAGCCGGAACACATCGTGGTGGTGGTGGGACACCTCCGCGATCAGGTGGAGGCCCATCTCGCCGAGATCGCTCCACATGTGCTGACCGCGGTCCAAGAGGAGCAGCTTGGGACCGGCCATGCGGTTCAGGTCGCGCTTGGCCAGCTTGCCGATCTCAGTGGGGACGTGATCGTGACCATGGGAGACGTGCCCATGCTCACCGGCGAGACGCTTACCGCGCTGCTTCTCGAGCATCGACAGCAGGACGCGGCCGCGACTGTGCTGACTGCGAAGGTGCCCGACCCGACCGGATACGGACGGATTTTGCGTGACACCGAGGGCCTGATCATCGGCATTGTCGAGCACCGGGACGCCGATGACGCCGAGCTGGAAATCACCGAGATCAACTCAGGCATTTACGTTTTCGATGCTGCAACACTGCGGTCCGCACTCACCGAGCTGGCGCCGTCCAATGATCAACGTGAGCTGTACCTCACTGACGTGCTGACCGTGGTGCGCGAGGCCGGCAAGCCCGTGGGGGCGTACTTCATCGACGACGTGTGGCAGACGGAGGGGATCAACGATCGGATCCAGCTCTCCCGTATGAACGCGGAGGTCAACCGGCGAATCCTGCAGCACTGGATGCGCGAGGGAGTGACAGTAGTGGATCCAGCGTCCACCTGGGTGCACGCCTCAGTTGATCTAGCATCGGATGTGATCTTGCTACCCGGCACGTCCCTGGAGGGCGCCACGTCAGTGGCGGCCGGAGCGCGCATCGGTCCCGATACCACGCTGGTCGACGTCGAGGTCGGCGAGAACGCAGTGGTCACGCGTACCCAGGCCTCGCTGAGCGTGATCGGCCCTGGTGCCAGCGTCGGCCCCTTCGCGCACCTGCGTCCGGGTACAACACTCGGGGCTGGCGGCAAGATCGGCACTTTTGTAGAGACGAAGAACGCTCGCATCGGAGCCGGAGCTAAGGCCCCACATCTCAGCTACCTGGGCGACGCCGTGATCGGTGAAGGCGCGAACATCGGCGCGGGTGTGATCTTCGCCAACTACGACGGTCTGAGCAAGTCGACCACCACCGTTGGGGCCCACTCCTTCGTCGGCAGCAACTCCGTTCTGGCCGCACCAGTCGAGGTGGCCGACGGCACATATATTGCTGCCGGTTCAACGATCACGGACGACGTTGGGCCGGGTGATCTTGCGGTGGCGCGCAGTCGGCAGCGCAACGTGCCCGGCTGGGTGGCCCGCAAGCGACCGGGTACCAAGACTGCGCGAGCCGCAGAGGCAGCGCAAGAGCAGAAGGAGCCGTCGTGAGCGGTCTCAAGCGCCCGAACGACAAGCACTTGATGCTGTTCTCGGGTCGGGCTCATCCCGATCTTGCCAATGAGATTGCCGAGCTCATGAAGGTCGAGCTCGTGCCGACTCGCGCGATCACATACGCGAACTCGGAGATCTATGTCCGGTTCGACGAGTCGGTACGCGGCTGCGACGCCTTCGTGATCCAGAGCCATACAGCACCGGTCAACGAGTGGACGATGGAGCAACTGATCATGGTCGATGCGCTGAAGCGCGCATCTGCCAAGCGGATCACTGTTGTCGCACCGTTCTATCCCTATGCCCGCCAGGACAAGAAGCACCGTGGCCGGGAGCCGATCTCAGCGCGTCTTATTGCCGACCTCTACCGTACGGCTGGTGCTCACCGGATCATGTCGGTTGATCTGCACGCGGCACAGATCCAGGGTTTCTTCGATGGGCCGGTTGATCATCTGTGGGCGCTGCCGGTGCTCTCGGGCTATTTGGCGAGCAAGTACGACATGTCCGAAATGACCGTGGTTTCGCCGGATGCCGGCCGGGTGCGTCTTGCCGATATGTGGACCGACAGGCTCAACAGCCCGCTGGCGATCATCCACAAGAGGCGGGACCCGAATCTGGTGAACACCGTCGCCATCCATGAGGTCGTGGGTGAGGTGGAAGGACGCGTGTGCCTGTTGGTCGACGACATGATCGACACAGCCGGCACGATTTGCCAGGCGGCAGATGCATTGAAGGCCCGCGGCGCGAAGGCCGTGATCGCGGCAGCTACTCACGCGGTGTTGTCCGGACCGGCAATCGATCGGTTGAAGGCCACCGAGTTTGAAGAAGTGATCGTCACCAACACGTTGCCTATTCCAGAGGAACGTCGCTTCGACACCCTGACCGTGCTCTCGATCGCCCCGCTGATCGCGCGGGCCATCCGGGAGGTCTTCGAGGAGGGTTCGGTCACCAGCCTCTTCAACGGACAGGCGTAGTCTTTTGGGGCCTGTCTGCTCGCGCATCGCGCGCTTTGCATCCGCCGACTTCGTCGTCGCTCGCAGAGGACAGGCGCCTCTGCTCCCTCCTCCTCAGCACGGCGGGCGCGCGATTTCCGACGCTCGCAGACTGACGACCACTCTGGTTTCGGTGGCCAGTTGGCGACTATTGGGCCTTGTCGGCTAAGGTTGAGCGGTTGCCTCGGCGAGGGTCGCAGGACCGTTATCGACTAGGTCGAACGAGCTGCGTCCCCCTCGCTGAGTCGTGATCGAGAATGCTGACGTTAGTTCCGAGGAGTTCGTTCGTGCCCGAGGTAAAGCTCACAGCCGAATTGCGCACCGAGTTCGGCAAGGGCGCCGCCCGCCGGATCCGTCGCGCCCACAAGGTGCCAGCAGTGTTGTATGGCCACGGCACTGCCCCTATCCACATTTCCCTGCCCGGGCACGAGACGCTGCTCGCGCTGCGCACTGCAAACGCACTGCTGTCCATCGAGGTCAACGGCAGTTCCCAGCTCGCACTGCCCAAACAGGTCCAGCGGGATCCGCTGAAGCACACCATCGAGCATGTCGATCTGGTTATCGTGCGGCGGGGCGAGAAGGTCACCGTCGACGTCCGCGTGCAAGTCGAGGGCGAGGCCGGTCCCGAGACGCTCATCGTGGTTGACCACAACAGCATCCCGATCGAGGCCGAGGCCACGAACATCCCCCAGCAGATCGTGGTCTCCGTTGAGGGGCTGCCGGCTGGTACCCAGATCCTGGCTCGCGACCTCCGGCTTCCCTCGGGCTCGACTGTTGATCTTGATCCGGAGACCTTGATCGTCAATGTCACCAACGCGCCGACTGTCGAGGCGCTCGAGGCGGAGCTTGCCGAGGCCGAGGCGGAGGCAGGCATCGAGCCGACAGTGACTGAACCAGCCGAGCCGAGCGCGGACGAGGCGCAGCCCGAGTCCGAGAGCGCCTAGCTGGCAGCTGCATCTGCCATGAGCTCATGGCTGGTCGTCGGGCTCGGCAACCCCGGTCCGGCCTTTGCATCCCAGCGACACAACGTCGGCTACCGGGTCGCCGACGAACTGGCACACCGCATGGGCTTGCGCTTCAGTGCCAAACGCGGAATGAGGACCGAGGTCGCCGAAGGCAGGATCGGACCGCCCGGAGACGACGCGTCGTCGCGACTCGTGCTGGCGAAGTCTCGTACGTTCATGAACGAGACCGGCGGGGCCGTCAGTCGATTGCTCTCCTACTACAAGCTGCAGCCCGCCCAGATGATCGTGGTACATGACGAGCTCGATATCGATCCAGGTCAGCTGCGAGTGAAGTTCAGTGGTGGAGACAATGGCCACAATGGCCTGAGATCCATCCGCCAATCCCTGGGAACTGGCGACTTTTTCCGCGTACGCATCGGCGTTGGCCGGCCGCCGGGCCGGCAGGATCCGGCAGATTTCCTGCTGAGCAATTTTCCTGCCAGCGCCCGGGAGGATGTCGAGGTCGAGATTCGCCGCGCGGCGGATGCGGTCGAGTCACTGGCGCTGGTCGGGCTCGACAAGACCCAGAGCGCGTTCAACAGCTAACCGGCCGATCTCGCTCCTAGACTCCTTGAGCGTGGAGTACCGCGCACATTTCGACGCTGACGTTCAATTTGTCAACGGCGGCCGCCTGACTGCCGAGGGGTTTCGGCTCGACCTTCCGGGCCCGAACCTTTCGAACGAGCAGATCGCCGAGCTGTTCATCCGGCACCTGGGTCTGGCGTTGGTCGGGCAGGTCGAGCTTCGGTCAGTGGAGATCGTCGAAGAAGCCCACAAGGGTTCTCGCGGCATTGCCACACCGCCGCGGGCCGGGTCGCGTGGCCAGCTCGTCGACCTCAGCCATACCGTCTCTGCAGGCCTGGTTACCTATCCGGGCATCCCCGCGCCCGCCATGACCCCGCACCTGACCAGGGAGGCCTACCGCTCCCATTACGCGGAGGGCACCGAGTTTGCCATCGACGTGATCACCATGGCCGGAACCACCGGCACGTATCTGGACAGCCCATACCACCGATACCCGGATGGCCGCGATCTCGCTGATCTTGAACTGGAGACGTTAGTGGACCTCCCGCTGGAGGTGTTCCGGCTAACCGATGCGACGGACCGGGGGATTCCTGCGGCAGTGTTTCACGACCGCGAGCTTGGAGGAACAGCTGTGCTCTTGCACACCGGCTGGGATCGACACTTCGGCACTCCCGCGTATGCCACTGGTGCGCCATACCTGAGCGCTGCCGCCGCGGCCCACCTGATCAAGGCCGGCGCTGTTCTCGTCGGCATCGACTCGATCAACATCGACGACGCGGAGACCAGCCGGGAGCAGCCGGCGCATTCGCAGCTCTTGGCGGCTGGGGTACACGTCGTAGAACACCTGGCGAATCTGACCTCTGTGCCGACCAGCGGCGCCAGATTCACTGCAGTGCCACCCAAGATCCGCGAGTTCGGCACGTTTCCGGTCCGAGCATTCGCCAGGCTGCCCTGAGGGGTTTTTACGCGTCGGCGCCTGAGTATCGGATGCGATCAACCTTGCGAGGGACGCCAGCCTCGACCCTCTCCCAGTGGCCGTTTCGCAGCACGTCATAGGTCCGGAAGGCACACGGCACGCCCTTGGCATGCATCGGGTCGAGCGAATCCATCAGCTGGAAGTGGAGGTGCGCGGCGGTGGAGTTACCTGTGTGGCCGACGCGACCCAACACATCGCCGGTTCGCACGGTCTGGCCCGGCTCGACCGCAACCGTGCCGGGCGCCAGATGGGCGAACGCCGCAAATATGTCGCCACGGCGCATGATCACGTGATTGCCGAGGACAGACGGCAGACGTGTCGGGGTGAATGTCACGGCGTTCCTTACGACGAGCACCAGCTCGCGCAGCGGATGGATCCAGCCTCGCTCGGGGACGCCATCGGCGGCGCGCACGATCTCGCCATCGAACGGTGCGTGAATCTCGGCCCCCCAGGCGTAGCAGTCGCGGGTCCGTACGCCGATGAAGAACCCGCGGAGGATCCCGCCAGGGTGGTGGTGGAGCTTGCGCCGCGCGTCGACCATGAGCAGGTCATATGCGAAGCGCTGCCCGAGCATGTCGGTGCCGTGGCTCGGGATGCGGTCGCCGGGCGTGTTGACGGCGACCCACCGTTCGCCCCGCAGTGGGAAGTCGACGACGACGGCCGTGTCGAGCTCATTCGTCATGGTTGATGCTAAGAGCCCGCCAGCCGATGCAAGGAGCGGAACTAGCAGCAGCCGCTCGGCCACGTTGACAAGCCGGTAGCCTCTCTGGGTGACCCTCACGGGACTCGTTGATCTTTTCTGCACCGAACCCTCCCTTATCGCCACCATCGATGACGCGCGGGCTCGGCGACTGCCGGTGCTCGACGTCACCGCACCGGCGCCGATGCGGCCGCTCATCGCTGCCGCCCTTCGCGCCTCAACCGGGCGTGGCGGTGCCAGCCGCCCTGTGCTACTGGTCAGCTCGACTTTTCGTGAGGCAGAGGAGCTGACAGCCGCATTGCAGTCCCTGGTCGGCGAGGACGCAGTGGCGTACTACCCGGCGTGGGAGACACTGCCGCACGAGCGGCTGAGCCCTGGCTCCGATACCGTGGGCCGCCGGCTTGAGCTACTGCGTCGGCTGGCGGGCAATAGCGACCTTCCGGCCCCGCAGATCGTGGTTGCACCGGTGCGCAGCGTCCTGCAACCCCAGGTCAAGGGGCTTGGCAATCTGAAACCGATACGTCTGGCGGTCGGCGAGGATATTGACCTGACGGACCTGGCGGCGGGACTGGTCGACGCGGCATACACACGCGTCGACCTGGTGGAGCGGCGTGGTGAGTTCGCCGTACGCGGCGGCATCGTCGATGTCTTTCCGCCAACGGAGGAGCACCCGGTACGCGTGGATTTCTTTGGTGACACCGTCGAAGAGATTCACTATTTCTCGGTCGCGGACCAGCGATCCACTGACGTCGCGCTGACCGAGATCACGGCATCGCCGTGTCGCGAGCTGCTGATGACGGACGACGTACGCACCCGCGCCGCAGCGCTCGCCGAGCAACATCCCGAACTGATCGAGATCCTCGACAAGATCGCTCAGGGACATCCAGTCGACGGCATGGAGGCACTGTCGCCGGTCCTGGTGGACGGCATGGAGCTACTGATCGATCTGTTGCCGACTGACACCCACGTCCTCATTTGCGATCCTGAGCTGGTTCGCGGCCGGGCGATCGAGCTGGTCAAGACCAGCGAGGAATTCCTGCATGCGTCCTGGGCAGCAGCGGCAGTGGGAGGGAAGGCGCCGATCGACCTGGGTGCGTCGGCCTACCAGCCGCTCGCCGAGGTCCGTGCCGCGGCGCTAGCCCGTGGAATGGCATGGTGGACGCTCTCGCCGTTCAGCGCGGGACCGGTTGATGATCTTTCGACTGGCCCTTCGACAGGCTCAGAGCACAGTTCGACTGGCTCAGGGCACAGTGCGACCGGACACGTGGAGCCCACTCGGACCGAGGATGGAGAGATCATCGATTTCTCAGATCGGGTCAGTGGACGAGGCGTGGAGTCGCGAACCGTGCGCGGTCAGGTCGGTGAGACCTATCGCGGCGACACAGAAGCGGCGGTCAACGAGATCACCAAGCGGGTACGTGACAGCTGGCGCGTGGTGGTGATGGCCGAAGGCCGGGGTACCGCAGACCGGATCGCTGAACTGCTGAGTGAACATGCTCTGCCACTACGGAGCCTGCCAGCCCTGGACGAGCCACCTGCTATCGGTGTCGCCACGGTCCTCACCGGCCAGCTCAGCCACGGTTTCGTGGCCGACGAAATCCGGCTTGCGCTCTTCACCGCGGCTGATCTCTCCGGCCAGCGGGCCTCAGACAAGGCCAGCCGGAGAATGCCGGTGCGCCGCAAGAATCAGATCGACCCACTCGAGCTCGCCTTCGGGGACCCTGTGGTGCACGGTCAGCACGGGGTCGGCCGCTATATCGAGATGGTGCAGCGGACGGTAGCCGGCGCGACACGTGATTATTTGGTGATCGAGTACGCGCCGTCCAGGCGCGGCCAGCCTGGTGACCGGCTCTATGTGCCGATGGACTCTCTTGATCAAGTGACCCGCTACGTCGGCGGCGAGAACCCGACGCTGGACAGGCTGGGCGGCGCCGACTGGGCCAAGCGCAAGGGGCGCGCACGTAAGGCTGTCCGCGAGATCGCCGCCGAATTGATCAAGCTCCACGCTGCCCGACAGGCAACTCGGGGTCACGCGTTTTCCCCCGACACGACCTGGCAACGAGAGCTCGAGGACGCGTTCGCTTTCGTTGAGACTCCGGACCAGCTGGGAGCGATCGACGACGTGAAGCGGGACATGGAACAGATCGTTCCGATGGATCGCCTGATCTGCGGGGACGTCGGCTACGGCAAGACCGAGATCGCGGTACGCGCCGCATTCAAGGCTGTGCAGGACGGCAAACAGGTGGCCATCCTGGTTCCGACAACGTTGCTGGTGCAACAGCATTACGCCACCTTCGCCGACCGCTATGCGGGGTTTCCAGTCAACGTCGCACCCCTCAGCCGGTTCTCCTCTGAGGCGGAATCAAGAGCCACGATCGAGGGCCTCGCCGACGGCCGGGTCGATGTCGTCGTTGGAACTCATCGCCTGCTGTCGGGGGAGGTCACGTTCAAGGACTTGGGCCTTGTCGTGATCGATGAGGAGCAACGCTTCGGTGTCGAGCACAAAGAACAACTCAAACGCCTGCGTACTCACGTCGATGTGCTTGCCATGTCGGCCACTCCGATCCCGCGAACTTTGGAGATGGCGATCACCGGCATTCGTGAGATGAGCACGATCGCGACCCCGCCAGAGGAACGTCATCCGGTGCTCACCTTTGCCGGACCGTACGACGAGGCTCAGGTGACCGCAGCCATCCGGCGCGAGCTGCTGCGCGAGGGCCAGGTGTTCTACGTGCACAACCGAGTTCAGAGCATCGACAAGGCGGCGCGCCGGATTGCGGACCTGGTGCCGGAGGCTCGAGTTGTCACCGCACACGGCCAGATGAGCGAGCAGCGGCTGGAACAGGTCATGATCGATTTCTGGGAGCGCCGAGCCGACGTGCTGGTCTGTACCACGATCGTCGAAGCCGGCCTCGACATCTCGACCGCCAACACGCTGCTGATCGAACGTTCCGACCTGCTGGGTCTGTCACAGCTCCACCAGCTGCGCGGTCGGGTCGGCCGTAGCCGCGAGCGCGGCTACGCCTACTTCCTCTACCCACCCGACAAGCCGCTGACCGAGACCGCCTACGACAGAATCTCGACCATCGCAACGCACAGCGACCTTGGTTCCTTCATGGCCATCGCCATGAAGGACCTGGAGCTTCGTGGCGCGGGCAATCTTCTCGGAGGTCAGCAGTCGGGTCATATCGCCGATGTTGGTTTCGATCTCTACATCCAATTGGTTGGCGAGGCGGTCGCGGAGTTCCGCGGTCAGGAGGCCCAGCCGGAACCTGAAGTGCGAATCGAATTGCCCATCGACGCACATCTGCCCACCGACTACATCGAGTCCGAGCGACTGCGGCTGGAGATGTACAAGCGGCTTGCCGAGGTTCGTGGCGAGGCCGACGTCAAGGCCGTGGAGGCCGAGCTGCACGACCGCTACGGGACGCCACCACCGGAGGTCCTCAACCTCATCGAAGTGGCAAGATTCCGGCTGCTGGCCCGATCTGCCGGGCTGACCGAGATCGTCGGGCAGGGTCGGTTCATCCGCCTCGGCCCTGCCCACCTCGCGGAGTCTCGAGTACTGCGGCTGCAGCGCCTCTATCCGCGCAGTGTGGTCAAGGATGCTGCTGGTTCAGTCCTGGTACCACGGCCCGCGAGTTCCACCGACGCCGGCCAGCCGCTGCAGGACAACGACCTGCTGAAGTGGGCCACGGAGCTGATCAACCAAGTCCTTGCGAGCGCCTGATGCGTACGTTTCCCATACAGCCGTGACACCGCTCCGAGAAGCCAGTGGGTCACACTGCAAGCTCCAAACAGTCCGGGGGCGTTCGGCCTGCTGTCGTAGGATCACTGCGGTAGTCGTTTCCTGGGAGCCTGACGCGCGAACAGGAAGTCACATCATGAGGGATGGGCAATGAGGTTTCTCGCTCACGGCGGGCGGAGGGCGGCACGTGCCATGGCGCTTGCCGGTGTCGTCGCGGTAACCCTTTCAGCGGCTGGCTGCGGCAACGCGGAACCCACCGTTGTCGCCTACGTTGGTCCCTCGAAGATCACCCAAAAGCAGGTGGACGACGCGGTTGAAGGAGTGTCTTCCATCTTGGAAGAAGGCCAAACAGTGTCTAGTGCGGCTGTCGTCAATGCCCTCATCCACGGGGCCATTGCGGAGCAGCTTGCTGCCGACAACAAGATCACAATCACTGATGGCGAGCGTGACGCGCTGATCAGGAACAGCAACCTGGCCGGCCTGCTCAACGTACCCAAGGCTCGAGAGGTCGCCTACGACGTGGCCGACCAGCAGATTGTTTCGCAAAAGATCGGCAGTGCGGCCTATCTGGCAGCTGTCGGTGAGGAGCAGGTCACGCTCAATCCGCGCTTTGGTGTGCTGGATCCTAACCAGAAAACGATCATCGCTGACAAGTCGGCGTCGCTGGCCGAGCCGGCGCCTAGCCCGTCGCCATAGTGTCGCTACCAGAGCTTGAACGACTCGTTTCTGTGGTGGCGCGGCTGCGCCACGAGTGTCCGTGGGATTCCCAGCAAACGCATCGCTCGCTGGTGCAGTACCTGATCGAGGAGACTGCCGAGACGATCGAAGCCATCGAGGCCGGAGACGAAGATCATCTTCGAGAGGAGCTCGGTGATCTGCTGCTCCAGGTGATCTTCCACACAGAGATCGCCAGTGAGCAGTCGAGCGGCTTCACGGTGGAGGAAGTCGCTCACGATATCGCTGACAAGCTCATCTCCAGACATCCCTACGTCTTCGCGGCCGCCGAGGTACCTGCTGACCTGCACTACACCTGGGAGCAGCGCAAGGCGGCAGAGAAGGGCCGTACCTCGGCTCTAGAGGGCATCCCCGAGCAGCTCTCAGCGCTGGCCCGAGCCAACAAGATCATCAGCCGGGCCCGATCTCGACGTCTGGACCTCGTGCTACCGGAGGATCCGACCACAGCAGAGGAGGTGGGCGGAGGGATCGTCGTGTTGGCCGCCCGTGCTCAGGCCGCCGGAATCGACCCTGAGCAGGCGCTTCGCGACGCCGTACGTGCGCTGGAAGCCAGGGTCCGGGCCGCCGAATCGGCGCCCAACGAAGAGTCTTCGGTCTAGAAATGGCGCACTATCCTGTGGGCATGTCCGAGCCACCGAACCAACGGCCGGCCCACGAGGCATACCCGCCTCACACGTATCCGCCCCAGAACTACCCTCCGCAGAACTATCCCCCGCAGGGCTACCCGCCCCAGAACTATCCGCCCCAGAACCCGCCGTACCCCCTGAATCCCGCTGGGCCCTATCCGGCGCAACCTCAGTATCGGCTCCCCCGAAAGCCGGGCGAGGAGTTGCGGCGCGATGCTGAGGCTGCGTTGGCAGCGCGGATGGAACTCGGGCCTGAATACAACGAGTACGTCGCCGCCGGCCTTGCCGAGCGGGTTGAGGAGATCGCGGAGGTACGCGCTGCCGAGCTTCGGCAGCAGGCCTTGGACGCCAGTCGGGCGCAGGCGGTGGAGCAGGGCGGCCGCGGCCGGCAGTTCGCGCTTGCCATCGTCTCGATGGTGATGGGCATCCCGATCACTGCAATTACTGCCACCAATGTGGACCCGGGTCTCCTGGGAGTAGCCGTCTCGTGGGCCGGCATCGTGGGAGTTAACTGGGTTCATGCCCGGTCGCTCCGTAAGCGGAAGTAGCCCATTCCCGACAGGAGCCGGGAGCTGAACGATTATCGCGATAGCGCGTGCGGCGCCACAGTTCGATCGCTCATGCGCCGATAGGCTGAGGCCACGAAATGTTTCGTGTGCCCGAGTACGTGGAATGAGCGATTCGGGACGGCAATGGAAAGGCGACGCTCGTGGCGAGTATTGAGTTCATAGGCGCGCGAGAAATTCTGGATTCCCGCGGCAACCCGACCATCGAGGTCGAGGTCATCCTCGATGACGGCTCGGAGGGCCGCGCCGCTGTTCCCTCAGGTGCGTCGACCGGCGCCTTCGAGGCGGTCGAGTTACGGGACGGTGAGGCTCGATATGGAGGAAAGGGTGTCAGTAAGGCCGTTCTGGGGGTGATCGACCAGCTCGGGCCTGAGCTCATCGGATTCGAGGCCAGCGAGCAGCGGCTGATAGATCAGGCAATGCTGGACCTGGACGGTACGGACAACAAATCCAAGATCGGTGCCAACACGATCCTCGGTGTCTCGCTGGCCGTCGCGCATGCGGCTGCGCACTCCGCCGATCTGCCGCTGTACCGCTACGTCGGTGGCCCTAACGCCCACCTGCTGCCGGTGCCGATGATGAATATCGTCAACGGCGGCGCACATGCGGACTCCGACGTAGACGTGCAGGAATTCATGATCGCCCCGATCGGCGCCTCGACTTTCCGCGACGCTCTCGAGATGGGTGCGACCGTCTACCAATCGCTCAAGTCGGTGCTGAAGAAACAGGGACTTGCCACCGGCCTTGGCGACGAGGGTGGCTTTGCGCCTAACCTCCCGGCCAATGTTGCCGCCCTTGAACTGATCTCAACGGCCGTGCAGTCAGCTGGCCTCACGCTGGGCAGTGACATTGCGCTTGCGCTCGACGTCGCCAGCACTGAGTTCTTCGGCAGCGGGACCTACACCTTCGAGGGCCAAACGCGGTCCGCCGATGAAATGACCCGCATCTACGAGCAGTGGATTGCCGATTTCCCGATCGTCTCGATCGAAGACCCGTTGGCCGAAGACGACTGGGCTGGCTGGAGTGCGCTGGTCAGCAAGATCGGCGACAAGATTCAAGTGGTCGGGGACGACCTGTTCGTTACGAACGTGACCAGGCTGCAGCGTGGCATCGCGGAGACGGCGGCCAACGCCTTACTGGTCAAGGTCAATCAGATCGGCTCCCTGACCGAGACGCTGGACGCAGTCGATCTGGCGCACCGGGCCGGCTTCCGTTGCATGATGAGCCACCGTTCGGGCGAGACCGAGGACACCACGATTGCCGATCTTGCTGTGGCGACCAACTGCGGCCAGATCAAGTCGGGTGCTCCGGCGCGTACCGACCGGGTAGCCAAGTACAACCAGCTGCTGCGGATCGAAGAAGATCTCGACGACGCAGCCCGCTATGCCGGCGCCTCGGCATTTCCGAGGTTCAAGGCCTGAGTAGTGCCATCCGGTCCGCGGTCGACCTCCCGCCCAGGCGCAGGTCCCGGGCGAGGAAAGCCGCGAGCCCGCAGCCAGGCACGCAAACCCTCATCGTCAGCGCGCACGTCGAAGGCAGGGACACCGAGACCAGAAGCATCCGCTCCGCTGTTGCGTCGCGGATCGAGCGTGACCGCACGCGCGATAGCGCTGGCCGTGGTGCTGGTGATCTTGACGATCTCGTACGCGACCTCGTTGCGCATCTACTTTGCCCAGGCGCACGAGGTCGCTGCGACGAAAGCTGAGATCGCGGAGCGTCAACAGCGGATTCGTGATCTGCAAGGCGACCTGGCTCGCTGGGACGATGAAGCGTACGTGAGGACCCAGGCCAGGGACCGCCTCGGCTGGGTCGTGCCGGGGGAGACCGGTTACACCGTCGTCGGTGCCGACGGCAAGCCGCTCGGTGGAGGAGCAGTGATCACCGCGGAGACGGCGCCGGATGAGCCCGCGCAAGACACCTGGTGGTCCAAGCTGTGGGGCTCGGTGGAGGCTGCGGATCAGCCGGCGCCGGTCAAGACCAAGGCCGAGGAAAAGACGATCACCGTCAAAACCAAGCCGAGCAGGTGAATCGGCCCCTGAGCCTGTCGAAGGGCTTCGACACCGCTCACCGCCCGTCTAACTTTGGGCGGCCAGAAACGCATCGACGGCTGCGGCCGTAGGCAGGCTGGGGCTGGCTCCGCGGACCGAGACAGCTAATGCGCCTGCTGCAAGCCCTCGTCGTAGCGCCTCCAGAACTGAGGTGCCGCAAGCCATGCTCGCACCGAATGCGCCAGAGAAGGCGTCGCCAGCGGCAGTGGTGTCCACCGGCATCGCAGGAAAAGCCGGATACTCGGCGACGCCGTCGGGCCCGCAGAGGAATGCGCCACGCTCGCCCTGTGTGATGATCGCGATCGCGACACCTTGGTCAAAGAACCATCTCGCTGCCCGCTCAGCCGAACTGCGATCTTTGACCGAAATGCCTGTCAGCACCTCCGCCTCCAGCTCGTTGGGCTTGACCACCGAGACTCCGCGCCAGATGGCGGAGGGAATGGGTTGAGCGGGGGCCGGGTCGAGCACCAGTCCCATCTCGCAGGCCTGACAGACCTCCGCTACGCGCTGCACGACTGTCAGTGGAATCTCCAGTTGCACCAGAACAACCGAAACGCGATCACGCAGCTCCCTCAAAGAGGCCTCGACATCGTCAGGAACCAGCCGGTGATTGGCATTCGGAATGATCATGATGTCGTTCTGAGCAGAGCGCGCATCGACGCGAATATGGGCGATGCCGGTGGACCCGTCAATGACGCGCACCGCATTGACGTCGACACCCTCGTCGGCGAGCGCCCCCAGTGTGAGGTCTCGGAACATGTCCTCGCCCACCGCGCCGATCATGTACGTAGGCGCACCCGCGCGTACGGCGGCGATCGCCTGATTCGCGCCTTTTCCGCCGAGCACCAGTGAGAAATCGCTGCCGATCACCGTCTCACCCGGTCGTGGCAGCGGCGAGCCGAAGGCCGACAGGTCTGCATTGATGCTGCCCACTACCGCCACACCGGAGCGATCATCCATGTCCCAATTTTGTGTGCTGCTCGCACATCGCGCTTGAATCCCGCCGCTTCCCGATGCTCGCAGGGCCCTTTTTTGTGCGCTGCTCGCACATCGCGCTTGGAATCCGCCGCCGTCGTCGTCGCTCACCGACGACAAACATGTCGGCTCGCTCCTCCTCCGTACGGCGGCGCGCGATTCCCGATGCTCGCAGCGCCCATTTTTTGCGCTGCTCGCACATCGCGCTTGGAATCCGCCGCCGTCGTCGTTGCTCACCGACGACAAACATGTCGGCTCGCTCCTCCTCCGTACGGCGGCGCGCGATTCCCGATGCTCGCAGCGCCCATTTTTTGCGCTGCTCGCACATCGCGCTTGGAATCCGCCGCCGTCGTCGTTGCTCACCGACGACAAACATGTCGGCTCGCTCCTCCTCCGTACGGCGGCGCGCGATTCCCGATGCTCGCAGCGCAGATGCCATCTGTTGACTGCGAGGATTGGGCTGTGCTTCAAGCCATGACCCCAATAGATGAGTCGATTGTCGCGGCGCAGCTGCAGCGACCGGCGCGCGGCGTAGTGGGCATCGCGTACCGCTGTCCCTGCGGCAAGCCGGCGGTCGTCGCAACCGGACCGCGACTGCCCGACGGCACACCCTTCCCGACGATGTACTACCTGACCTGTCCGCGGGCGGTAGCCGGCTGCTCATCGCTAGAGTCGCAGGGCGTGATGGGCGAGATGAACCTGCGGCTGAACCATGATCGTGATCTTGCCCTCGCGTACCGGCGCGCCCACGAGCGGTACCTCGCCGACCGGGAACGGCTCGATTCGGTGCCCGAGATCGCTGGCACCAGCGCGGGAGGGATGCCCGATCGGGTGAAGTGCCTGCATGCGCTGGTGGCACACGCGCTTGCGGCCGGAGCCGGAATCAACCCGCTCGGTGATGAGGCGGTCCGGGCCTTGGGGGCGTTCTGGGCGCGCCCATGCTTGGAGGAGGCTTCATGACGCGCGTCGCGGCCATCGATTGCGGGACGAATTCCATCCGTCTGTTGATCGCCGAACCTGATGGCTCAGGTGGTCTGAAGGATCTGGAACGACGGCTTGAGGTGGTGCGACTCGGCCAAGGCGTCGATGCGACCGGCGAGTTCCATCCCGACGCTTTGGAGCGGACGTTCGCAGCAGTCGACCAGTACGTGGACTTGATCAACAAATGGGACATCGTTGTTGAACACATGCACTTCGTGGCGACGTCGGCGACACGGGATGTCATGAACCGTGACATCTTCTTTGCCGGCATCAAGGAGCGTCTCGGGGTGCTGCCAGATGTGATCAGCGGGGAGACCGAGGCGCGCCTGTCCTTCAATGGGGCTCTCAGCCGAGTCACTCCAGGAGGCGAGCCGGTCCTGGTTATGGACATCGGCGGCGGGTCGACTGAATTGATCACCGGCAGCGCCTCCGGGGACATGCATAGCGCGATCTCGCTTGACGTTGGATCGGTGCGGATCACCGAGCGGTTCCTCAGACAGAACCCCGTTGCAGATGTTGATCTTGCGCGAGCCGCAGCGTACGTGGACGGGCTGCTGGCGCGCAGCGAGGTGGATTTCGGCTCGATCGGCACCTGGATCGGAGTCGCAGGCACCGTGACAACGCTGGCTGGAGTGTATTTGGAGTTGGAGCAGTACGACCGTGAGCTGGTGCACGGTGCGGTCATACCGTTGCCAGCAGTGGAGGAGTTGCTCCACCGATTGGCCCCGCTGACGGTTGACGAGATCCGGGCATTGCCGTCGATGCACCCTGGCCGGGCGGATGTGATCACCGGGGGCGCTCTGGTCGAGGCCCGAATCGCGGCGCGCTTGAAGGTGCAGGACCTTATCGTCAGCGAATCGGACATTCTCGACGGAATTGCCTTGCAGCTCATCGACGGTGACACAATGCCGCGATGACCTCTCTCGCCATCACGGTCGTCGGTCACGACCGGCCCGGCATTATCGCGCAGGCTGCAGAGGTGCTGTCGCAATGCGGTATGAACCTCGAGGACTCCTCGATGACGCTATTGCGCGGTCACTTCGCCATGACCCTGATCTGTGCGGGCGAGGCCGACGCGGACCAGATCGGGTCTGCGCTGCAACCCCTCGTGAACGGGTCGCTGGATGTCACCGTTCGCGAGGTTCCCGACGAGCCGGACCTGCCACCGCTGGGGTCTACATACCTGGTGACCGTCCATGGTGCGGACCGGCTCGGGATTGTCGCGCGGCTGGCCAGTGTGATCGCCCAGGCGGGCGGCAACATCACCGACCTGACCACCCGCCTCTCGGGAACGCTTTACGTCTTGCTGGCCGAAGTCGATCTACCGCGCTCAGCCGATATCGGAGCGCTGCAGGCTCGGCTCGTCGAGGTGTCTGCCGAATTGGGCGTGGACACCAGCATGCGACTGATCGAGAACGACGAGCTGTGAGCCTCACGCTGCCGACATTGCCTGACGGCCGGGTACTCGATGTGACCCGAGCCCCAAGCCAGGTGCTCTCGATCTCCGGATCATCTGTCGACCCTGCCGACCCTGCGGTGGTTCAGCTTTGTGCCGATCTCGTTGCGACCATGCGCATCTCTCCAGGCTGTGTTGGGCTCGCCGCGCCTCAGGTCGGAGTGTCTGCGCAAGCCTTCTGCGTCGACGTCTCCGCCCATCCGAAGACCCGAACCACGCACGGCTTGATCGTGTTCTTGAACGCCGAAATCGTGGAGGCCAGCCGCAATGAGAAGGCTCGGGAGGGCTGCATGTCGGTACCCGAGCTCACCGGGGACGTGAAGCGGGCTACCAAGATCACTGTGGCGGGTCAGTTGCCGCTGAGTGGCGAGCGGGTGCTTATCACCACCGATGCCTTTGAGGCTCGCGCGCTGCAGCATGAGATCGACCACTGCGCCGGCCTTTTGTTCCTCGACCGAGTCGTCGGTGCCCACGCTGTCTACTCGCGGAAGGTCTATCTCAAGCCGCCCGACGCTGGCGGCAATGCGCGCTGAGCTCGTCGAGGCGCGCCCTTCGACGAACTCAGGGCGCAACTAAGCATTGAGGGTCGGATATCGAGCTCTCGGACCTGTGGCCGAGCCCTGAGCGCAGGTAAGGTCGGGCATCGATGAACGGACCGGCATCTCCTCGTTGGCCGTTCCGGCCCGGTACCGACCGGCCCAAAGCTCCGCGTAATGGCCGCGGCCCGGCCGAAAGCGGACAGCACCGAACCTTGACCAGCGTGCTCGCGCGGCACGCCGCAAGCGTGGGCACCAACCGCACACTGCTCAGGAGTGTCGGGAAAGCCTTGTTGCTCACTTTGCTGGCTGCACTGGCTGCGGCGCCGCTCGCAATCGTTTGGGGCATCAGCCACGCGCATGTGGACGACTACCTCGGGCCGCATCGGGTGAACTTCGCAAGCAATTTCCGAGGTGAGATCGAGCTCAACCTCGGACCGATCGGCAATGCCTACCTCGAGAGTCCGGTACGTCCGATTGGTCTCCTCATCACAGTCGGCGGTGTCGATACCGCTGCAGGGAATCTCAACTCGCTGTTCTCAGAGCAGACTCTGATCGCCTACACCAGCCTGTACACCGAGCCGCGAGAGGCTCTCTCCGGCATCGTCGAGCGTTTGGCCGGAGATGCCGTGCGGGAGGGTCTCAAAGCTGAGGCGGTTCTGCTGCTCGCCTTCGCGATCTGGCGGCTTCATCGCCAGCTTGTGCCGCCGTGGATCGTGACGCGGATAACCAGACGACGCGCGGCGGCGATCTACCTCACCGTCGTCGCGCTGGTCGTCGGATCCATCCTCGTGCCTGAGAGGCCAAAGGATCCGCGCTATCCCGTCGCCGTCGCGGACGCCGGTCGTTTCTCATCCCTGACCGTCGACAGCGTGCTGCTGGCTGACGTGCTGGATCGAGGAATCAAGGGCATCAGGTTGTTGAGCGAACGTCAGCAGCGGGCCGTGCAGAGCTACATTGGCTCGGCCGCTGCCAGCCTGTCAGGCCAGCTCGATGCGTTGCCGAGTCCCGGCGCGGACGAAACGATGATCCTCGGTTTCAGTGACTTGCACTGCAACCAGGCGATGACGGAACTGCTCACCCGGCTGGCCCACGTGACCCAGCCGTCCCTGATCGTGAGCTCCGGGGACGACACCGTCAATGGGACTGCCGCCGAGCGTGGCTGCATACGCCGCGAGGCCGGCATCCCTCATGAGGTTCCCTTCCTTGTCGCAACCGGAAATCATGACTCCGATGTGACCGAGGCTCAGATGAGGAGTGTCGGAATGACTGTGCTTGATGGCCAGGTAGTCGAGACTGCAGGGCTGAACGTGCTCGGCGATGACGACCCCGAGCACAACGTGCCTTTCAGCGTCGAACGGGTCAAAGATCGACCTGAAAGCGAGGAAGAGATGGCGCAACGGCTGAGCGATGTCGCCCAGGACAAGCACACTGACGTGCTGCTGGTGCACCAGCCCGTCGCCGCGCGGGTGATCATGAACACGCCGAATCCGCCGGCACCGTTAGTGCTGTGGGGTCACTATCATGCCCAATCCGGCCCCAGGGTGATCATGCATGACGACGGGTCGTGGACCGTTGGCATGCAGCAAGGCACCGCAGGTGGGGTCCGCGAGCCGACGTTCACCTCCTTCAGCACGCCGTTCTCCCCGCCACTGATCAGTGCCGACGTCTACTTCTACTTCCGTGACAACGCCACTGGCCTCATTACGTCCGTCCAGCCGGTGCACTTCCGACCTGATGCCAAGGTGGTCATCGATGACCGCATTGCCACCGGTGACCTGACCAAACTGCCGGCCGAGACCCGACTCAAGCTGGGCGGGGCTTCGCGAATCCCCAGCACGGAGGCGTCTCGCTGAGCCGAGCGCGCGGCTAGGATCACACCGGCCACGGATGGTTGGCCCCCGTAGCCCAAATGGCAGAGGCAGGCGGCTTAAACCCGCTCCAGTATGGGTTCGAGTCCCATCGGGGGCACTGTGCTGACTCGCTCCGCTCTGAGCTCGGCGGCGCGCGATCCGATGTGCTCGCTCCGTGTTTGATGGCTCGCTCCGCTCGCCGCGGATCGCGCTAGGAAGCCGCTGCTTTCCTCACTCGCTCGAGACAGAGGAGCGGGTCTGCTCACTCGTTCGTCCAGGCAGCGGTGCGCAAATGCGCGGCTCACAACTGATTCAAAGCCGGAAGAAAAGGGTTGGTGCGCGGCGTTTCAGTAGACTGATTGTGCGCCAACTGAGGCGCTAGACCAGGAGGACACATTTATGTTGCGCAGTTCGAACCCGATCCTCTCCAAGCAGGACGCGTTCACACCCGCAGCACCGCAGTACAACCAGAACCCGTACGACCAAGCACCAGCCGGTTATCCCCAGTACCCCGGCTCCCAGCAGGCCTCGGTGCAGTCGCTCGAAGGTCGGATGACCTTTGACGACGTCGTCACCAAGACTGCGGTCACCATGGGCGTGCTCATCATCACCGCAGCTCTGGCGTGGAGGTTCGTACCTGACGCGCTTTACTTCCCGGCACTGATCGGCGCCGGCCTGATCGGTTTCATCCTTGTGATGGTCGTCTCGTTCCGGCATAAGGTCTCACCGAGTCTCGTGCTCCTGTACGCAGCCATTGAGGGCGTCTTCATCGGCATGATCAGCAAGGTGTTCGAGAGCCTCTACGACGGCATCGTCGTTCAGGCCGTGATTGGCACTTTCGCCGCGGCTGCGGTGACCCTGGCGGCGTACAAGTTCTTCAACATTCGCGTCACACCGAAGTTCCGCAAGGTCGTGATCATCGCGACGATCTCCTTCGCGGTCGCCTTGCTGATCAACTTCCTGCTGAGCTTGGTGGGTGTCAACCTTGGCTTGGTCGACGGCGGTACCGGTGCTGTCAGCATGCTGGCTGTCGCCTTCTCGCTGATCGGCGCCACGCTCGCCGTACTGAATCTGGTGCTTGACTTCGACTACATCGAGCAGGGTGTCGCCATGGGCGCGCCGGCGAGTGAATCGTGGCGCGGCGCATTCGGCCTGACCGTGACCATGGTCTGGTTGTATGTCGAGATCCTGCGCCTGCTCTCCTACATTCGCAGGTAGCCCACGGGTCGTAGCTGGCTCGCCAGCCGATCGTTCAAACTTGAGGGCCGCGCTTCCGACGGGAAGTCGTGGCCCTCACTCGCTCCGCTGGTGGCACACGTGGTCGTCCGCCATCGCGCCGTAAAGTCGTGCGCGTGGAGTACGTCAACTCGCTCATCGATCTCGTCGGCAATACGCCGCTGCTCCGGCTCTCCCGGGTCACTGATGGCGCAAAGCCGTTGATCCTGGCCAAACTGGAGTATCTGAATCCTGGCGGCTCGGTCAAGGATCGGATCGCGCTCAAGATGATCGAGGCCGCCGAGCTGGAGGGCAAGATCAAGCCTGGCGGCACGATCGTCGAGCCCACAAGTGGCAATACCGGAGTGGGCCTAGCCATGGTCGCGCAGGCCAAGGGCTACGCCTGCGTGTTTGTCTGCCCGGACAAGGTGAGCGAGGACAAGCGGAATGTCCTGACCGCATATGGTGCACGAGTAGTCGTCTGCCCGACCGCAGTCGAGCCAGAGCACCCCGACTCCTACTACTCAGTCTCGGACCGGCTGGTACGCGAGATCGAGGGAGCCTGGAAGCCTGACCAGTACAGCAACCCCAACAACCCGGCGAGCCATTACGAGACCACCGGTCCAGAGATCTGGGAGCAGACCGAGGGCAAGATCACCCACTTCGTTACCGGAATCGGCACCGGTGGCACGATCAGCGGAGCCGGTCATTACCTGAAAGAGGTTTCCGATGGCCGGGTCAAGGTCGTTGGTGCCGACCCATCTGGTTCGGTGTATTCCGGTGGAAGCGGTCGGCCCTACCTGGTTGAAGGCGTCGGTGAGGACTTCTGGCCGGCCAATTACGACCGCACCGTCAGCGACCGGGTGATTGAAGTCTCGGACGCCGACTCCTTCGCCATGGCGCGACGCCTGGCACGCGAGGAGGCGCTGCTCGTCGGCGGGTCCTCGGGAATGGCCGCCGCGGCCGCCATTCGGCTGGGGCATGAGCTCGACGATCCCGACGCGGTGATCGTGGTGCTGTTGCCCGATTCCGGCCGCGGCTACCTCACAAAGGTCTTCAGCGACGCCTGGCTGACCCGATATGGCTTTGCGCCTAGACCTGACCAACCGGTACGAGTGGTCGGCGACGTGCTGCGCGAGAAGTCGGGCGATTTGCCGTCGTTGGTCCACACGCATCCCAATGAGACGATCGCCGAAGCCATTGCGATCATGCGGGAGTACGGCGTGAGTCAGATGCCCGTAGTGCGTGCCGAGCCGCCGGTCATGGCCGCCGAGGTCGTGGGTTCGGTCAGTGAACGAGGGCTGCTCAGTGAGCTCTTTGGCCACCGCGTGCGACCGGCCGATGCAGTCGCAGGAGTGATGGAGGAGTCGCTCCCGATGCTCGGCGTGACCGAGTCGGTCGCCGATGCGGTCGCGTTGCTGAGGTCGTGCGATGCGCTGCTGGTCCTGGACGACGGCAAGCCTGTGGGCGTGCTGACCCGGCAGGATTTGCTCAGCGACATCAACATCCGTTGAGGCATCCTGTTACGTCAGCTGCGAGCGTCGGAAATCGCGCGCCGCCGCACGGAGGAGAAGGGAGCTGAGGTGTTCTTCCTCTGCGAGCGCCGACGACGGCGGCGGATTCAAAGCGCGATGCGCGAGCAGCTCGAAATTTAACAGGAGTCTTCGAGTAGCTCCGACAGCGCCACCCGCCAGTTCTGGGTCCACAACACCGAGCGCCAGGTCTTCAGCGGCACCCACTGGGCCGATTCGGTCGTGCCCCCCTGGTCCAGCACGACCGGCTCGGTCGGGTGTGGGCAGCTCGCCCGATAGATCAGGCGTACGGCGTGGAAGTCCTCGATGGTCCCGTACGGGCTACGGCCAACCCAGTGGGAGGTCTGCACCTTGATGAGCTCACCCAGGATGATCACCTGTGAGGTCTCCTCGGCGACCTCCCGGAGCACTGCCGAGGTCGGCGGCTCGTGATCATCAAGCCCGCCGCCTGGCATGCCCCATCGCCCAGTGACGGCAGTTCGGCCGGAGTACTCGGTTGCGAGCAGGCCTCGGACAGAGATGACGACTGCGTACGCCGCAAAGCGTTGCCTGACCGTCGGTACGCCGTCGCCGAGGACCAGCCCAGCGTCGCGTCCTTGCCTGCCTACCCGGGGACGCCGCTCGTCGACCACCGGACGTACCAGCAAGCGAAGGATCAGCTCGCCCGAGCTGGCACGGGTGGCATCGATGGGATGGACGATGGTGTAGCCCCTGTCAAATGCGAGCACCTCCGGATCGGCGCCGTGATCGAGGGTGGCCTCGAACGCGTGCGCATCATCCTCCGTGACGCCGACGACCAGCACGTGATCATCATTGCGCAAAAAAGTTGCTGTCTCAGGTCCGGCCGTCCACGTAGCGCTGGACGGTGGGACCGATCTCGGCTACGAGATCCTCCGTCCGGCGGTTCACGAGGACCGGCAGTTGCAGCACGTAACGGCCGATTACCAATCCGAGAACCTGGGAGGCGACGAGGCCCGCACGCCTGTTCGCCTCCTCTGGTGGCAGGTCGTCCCGGCGCAGCACATGACCGATGACTTCGAGTGTGAAGAATTCACCGACTGAGCGAGTCAGAGCTGGATCAGTCAGTGTGGTGCGGATCGCTGCAACGAGGGAGGGCTGAAGATCGGAATCCCAGACGCCCAGCACTGTACGCACGAGTTGCTCCCCAAGATCGCCCCGGTCCCCAGCGGCAACTTGTTCGACTATTTGTGGTAACGCGAGGGGTAATGCGACGGTGGCGAGAAAGAGCTGTTGCTTGTTCTCGAAGTAATGGTGGATCAACGCCGCATCCACTCCTGCTTCAGCCGCGATGGCACGCATGGACGCACCTGCGAAGCCCTTGGCTGCAAATGCATGTCGGGCAGCCGTAATGATCTGACCGCGGGTGTCCTGGTTGCCCGGGCGCCGGCCAACTCGGGGCTCTCGCTGGGCAGCCACTGATCCTCCTCGACGCAGGCCGTCGGACAACATCTCCGCGGGACTCCAAGTCTGACAGTCCCTCGGCAGCCTCCGGTAGCGTTGGGCGCCGTGCGGACCCAACGAGCGTCGCGATGATCGACGCACTGGCATACGTTGTGATCGCGCTCGCCGGTGTGGCCGTGATCTGGGGCGTGGTGACCGCAGTGATCAACAAGCCGCCGGGTAAGGCGCAGCTGCTTTTCGCCGCGGGACTCGAGATTGTCACCGTTGTCCAGTCGATCATCGCCGCTGTCAACCTGGCGGCCGGTTTCCGACCGGTCGAACTCGCGACCACGATTGGCTATCTGATCGGCATCGTGATCTTGATCCCGATCGCATGGTTTTGGGCCAACGCAGAGCGCAACCGCTTCTCGGGCATTGTGCTGGCGGTCGCAGCACTTGCGGTGCTCGCCATGACCCTTCGACTGCTCGTCCTGTGGACGCCGGCCACGTGACAGGTACCCCAGCTCAGTCGGAGGGCTCCACTGTCCGCAAGACCAACAGCGGCGCGGGCCGTGTCCTGGTCGCCGTTTACGGCATCTTCGCTCTTGCCGCGACTGCCCGGGCGAGCGTTCAGCTTCTCACGAAGTTCGATCAGGCGCCCCTGGCGTACCTGCTCTCCGCACTCGCCGCACTGGTTTACATCGTCGCGACGATCACGCTCGCGCGTGGCACTCGCGGCTCCCGGCGACTGGCTCTGGTCGCGATCATCATCGAGCTAGTCGGCGTGATCTTCGTCGGCACGCTCAGCGTCGTCGACCCGGAGGCCTTTCCCCGTGCCACGGTGTGGTCGGTGTACGGCATCGGCTACGGCTTCGTTCCGTTGGTGCTACCGATCTTGGGGCTGGCATGGCTATGGCGAACCAGGCCCATCAATCGCTGACTAGATCATCAGGCGCGAAGACTCGCAACTCGACAACGTTCGCGAAATGCACCGGCCACATTGAGACACCAAGATTGTCTGCGGCTGCGGCGAGGCGCCGGACCCAGTTGCGATCTGCATCATCCATCGGAGTCCGGCCAGGTCGCGTCAGGAGCACGGCGACGGATCCGCCCGCCTGTGGCTATCCGGCTGCATACCTCAGCCAACGGGACGGACCAAGTCGGAATACTCAGGATGCCGTTCCATCCAGCCTCTGATAAACGGGCAGAGGGCGCGCACGTACAAGCCGCGCGCACGCGCATCATCGAGGGCGTATCGGGCAATTGCGCCGCCTACCCCATGACCCTCACGCTCCTCTGCCACCACAGTGTGCAGAAAGATGATCGTGTCGGGTGTGAGCTCGTACTCGGAGACGCCGACGAGCGCTCCGTCGATCCGCGCCTCATAGCGGCTTGCCATTGTGTCGTCGGCGACTACCACGGTCATAGTTGCCCACTGTGCCAGAGTCGACGCCTGCCGATCGAAGAAGGCTGTCGACCGGTAGACGTAGCCCCGTGCCGTGACGACGACCAATTTCACCTGAAGTGGCCGCGTGACGATGGCCGGGCATTCCACCATCGCTGGGTCCGAGAATGCTCAAGCCCGCTGGCTGATTAGGTTTATGAGCCGCGGATATGCTGCCGGTCAAGGCGGGCATCCGGTTGCCCGTGGTCGGAGAGACGTGAAATACAACGAGGGAGCACAGCTCGACCCGTCGCAGATGGGCGGCGGTCGTGGCGGCAGCGGTGGCAAGATCGCGATAGGCGGCGGCGCCGGACTGATCGTTTTGTTGCTCGCCCTGCTTTTCGGCTTGAACCCTGGCGACATCCTCGGCGGCGCTCCGCCGGCTGGACCGGAGCAGTCTGGCGATCCGAGTCCGTTCGCCCAGTGCACGCGGGGATCGGACATCAACACCGACCGCGACTGCCGGTTCGTCGCCTACACGAACTCGATCCAGGACTACTGGAACGACACACTGCAGGGTTATCAGGAAATCCAGGTCCAGACCTTCACCGGCAGTATCAACACGGCGTGTGGACATGCCACTTCCGCAGTCGGGCCGTTCTATTGCCCAGCCGACACCACGGTCTACCTCGATCTCGAATTCTTTGATCAGCTGACCGGCCAGCTCGACGCGCAAGGCGGCGATGCAGCTGAGGCGTACGTCCTGGCCCATGAATTCGGCCATCACGTCCAGAACCTGGTCGGCACCATGCAGCGGGTGCAGAGCAGCGGGCAAAGTACGGGACCCTCCTCGCCAGCGGTCCGGCTCGAGCTGCAGGCCGATTGTTACGCCGGCGTGTGGTTCAGGCATGCTACGGAGGATCCCCAGAGTCCGATCAGTGAAGTCACAGAGGAGGACCTCCGGCGAGCCGTCGACGCGGCGCAGGCCGTCGGAGACGACCGCATCCAGGAGAAAATGCAGGGCCAGGTATCGCCGGAAAACTGGACCCATGGTTCAGCCGCAATGCGGCGTCAATGGCTCACCCACGGCTTCAACACCGGTGACCCAAACAAGTGCGACACGTTCGCGAGGAACGCCCTTAACTGAAAAACAGGGCTACACCGCACGGACTGAGAAGGAGAGTGGAGGGTGACACCGCGCTCCGTCGTGGTCACTGGCGCCTCGACCGGCATTGGCCGAGCAACCGTCGTTGAGCTCGTGAGTGCGGGATTCCATGTTTTCCCAACCGTGCGTCGCGAAGCCGACGCTGAGAGCTTGCGGCGCCAGTTTCCAGAGGCTGTAACGCCCTTGATGATGGACCTGCTTGATGAGGACTCGGTGCGCGCCGCGGGGAAGGTGGTCACCAGCTTCGGAGCACTTTTCGGTCTGGTGAATAACGCCGGAGCGGCCTTTCCCGGGCCGCTAGAGCTCATCCCGATCGAGGTCTTCCGCCGCCAATTAGAGGTCAATCTGACCGCCCAGCTGCTCGTGACGCAGGTGATGTTGCCGGCATTGCGACTCTCAGCCGAGACGACCGGCGACGCCCGGATCATCATCATTGGATCTATCGGGGGCCGGATTGCCGGCCCCATGCTGGGTGCCTACAGCGCGGCCAAGCACGGCTTGGTTGGGCTCAGCGGCTCGCTGCGCGCCGAGCTGGCTCCGTCCAAGATCAGGGTGGTGCTGATCGAACCTGGCACGATTGCGACGCCTATCTGGGACGGCGACCGAGCCTCAGTAGACGAACTGCAATCAGGTCACCCAGAGACATACGCACGCTATGCAGACCAGATCGAGGCGCTGAAAAAGATGGCACGGCGGGGTGCGACCTCGGGATCAGATCCCTCCGTACCGGCCAAGATCATCCTGGAAGCCATGCAGGCTGAGAATCCGGCGCCCCGGCGCGTGGTCGGCCGGGACGCCAAGCTGATAGCGGCAATGGTTCGGCTGCTGCCGTTCCGCGCTCTTTATAGGCTTTCTCGAGCCAGACGGTGACCGAGGTTTCAGTTGCAGGTGACGCCAGTGGCGTGTATCGGGCAGTAGCCAAAGGGATTCTTGTCCAAATACTGCTGGTGGTAGTCCTCGGCGTAGTAGAAGTCGCCAGCAGGCGCGATCTCGGTGGTGATCCGCCCGTAGCCGGCACTGGTGAACGCGGTCTGGAACTCATCACGTACACGTTGCGCAGTTGCCAGCTGCTCCGGTGAGGTCGTGTAGATCGCGGAGCGGTACTGGGTGCCGACATCGTTGCCCTGCCGCATTCCCTGAGTGGGGTCGTGGTCCTCGAAGAAGACTTTGAGCAGCTTCTCATAGCTGATCTTGGAAGGGTCGTAACTCACCTTCACGGCCTCGGTATGACCGGTGCGGGCGCTGCAGACCTCCGCGTAGGTAGGGTTCGGCGTAAAGCCACCCGCATAGCCGACCGCAGTGTTGGTGACTCCCGGCGTCTTCCAGAACACCTTCTCGGCACCCCAGAAGCAACCAAGGGCGAAGTAGGCCACCTCAGAGTTCTCCGGCACTTTCTGTACCGGGATGCCGAAGATGTCGTGGAACGTCGGGTTGACCAGAACCGATGAGCTCCGGCCGGGGAGTGCCTTGTCAGGCTCAACGAGAGCTGTCTTCGTGCGCGAGAACAACATGTGATTCAGTCTGCCTTCCTGCGTTACCGTTCGGAACAGTCACGCACTTACGCAACGCTGACCCAGCCTCGACATGTTCCATCGCCGGCGACGAGCGTCGGGATCGCGCGGCCCTTCGATTGGAGCAGCGATGAGCGAAACGCGGCGGTGTCGCTGCATCGGTGCATCGGGTCGCGTTTCGCGAAGAGTGACGACAACGTCGGGTCCACGCGCGATGCGCGAGCGCCGGCCAAAAACGCGGCGTACGCTGACCTCTTGTGACAGCTACGCAGGGCTTCTCGACTCGGGCGATTCACGCTGGTCAGGAACCGGACTCCGCCGTCGGCTCCGTGGTGCCACCGATCTATGCCACGTCGACATTCATCCAGGACAAGGTAGGGGAGGCGCGTGGCGGTTACGAATACTCCCGCTCTTCCAACCCGACGCGTACCGCCCTCGAGGAGTGCCTAGCGGCGCTCGAGGGAGGTCGGCACGGGCTGGTATTCGCCAGCGGCCTAGCTGCCGAGGACACCCTGCTACGCACCATCGCCTCACCAGGGAGCCATTTCGTGGTGCCGGACGACGCCTACGGCGGCACATATCGGCTGTTTGTGCGGGTGCACCAGCGCTGGGGCGTGGCGGCCGATCCGGCCCATCTGACCAACCTTGACTCCGTCGCGGCGGCAATCACGCCGGGTGAGACCAAGGCGGTGTGGATCGAGACCCCCACAAATCCCTTGCTCAATATTGCTGATATTGCCGCGATTGTGGATTTGGCGCACTCGGCTGGGGCTCTTGTCGTGGTAGACAACACATTTGCAACGCCGTACCTCCAGCAGCCGCTGGAGCTAGGTGCCGACATCGTGGTGCACTCGACCACCAAGTACTGCGGCGGCCACTCCGACGTCATCGGAGGTGCCCTGGTACTCAACGACGACGACTTGGCCGAGCAACTGCGCTTTCACCAGAACGCCATCGGCGGGGTGGCCAGCCCGTTCGACTCCTGGCTCATACTCCGCGGCCTGCGGACGTTGGCGGTACGGATGGAAAAACATTGCGACAACGCTGAAGTGGTAGCGGCCTTCCTTGACGATCATCCCCGGATTGCCCAGACCTACTTCCCGGGCCTCGATGCCCATCCAGCGCATGATTTGGCCAAGCGGCAGATGCGCCGGTACGGCGGCATGGTCAGCTTCCGCGTGACCGGGGGCGAACAGGCGGCGCTGCAGGTCTGCGAACGCACCTCAGTGATCACCTTGGGGGAGTCCCTCGGCGGCGTCGAGTCCTTGATCGAGCATCCCGGGAAGATGACGCATCTGTCTGTGGCGGGCACTCAGTTGGAGGTGCCGAGCGACCTGGTCAGGCTCAGCGTGGGCATCGAGGATGCTGAGGATCTGATCGCCGATCTAGACAGGGCCCTTGCCTGAATTTGAAACCGATCACCAATGGATGACTAGGCACGCGTATCGCCGGCCGTTCGCAACACTGGTGATGCAAACTCAGGGAGTTTTTCGAGCTCCCAGTCCACCGGCTCCCCACCCGCCTGTACAAGTAGGTCGTTGGCACGGCTGAAAGGCCGTGACCCGAAGAAGCCGGCTGCTGCCGACAAGGGGGATGGGTGGGCGCTCGCGAGATAGGGAACTGCGCCGAGCATCGGTATGAGCGACTGCGCGTCACGCCCCCACAAGATCGCCACCAGGGGGCCACCTCGAGCGACCAGCGCCTCGATTGCCTGCTGTGTCACCTGCTCCCAACCCTTGCCGCGGTGGGACCCCGAGCGACCAGGCTGCACAGTCAGCACTCGATTGAGCAGTAGGACACCCTGCTGGAACCATGGGGTCAGATCGCCGCTGGCTGCCGGACGAATACCGAGGTCAGCCTGGAGTTCGGCATAGATGTTCTGGAGCGACCGTGGAATCGGCCGCACGTGAGAAGCAACTGAGAACGACAAGCCCACCGGGTGCCCTGGAGTGGGGTACGGATCTTGTCCCACAATCAGGACCCTCACCTGGCTCAACGGGCGACTAAAGGCGCGCAGGACATGCTCGCCGGCTGGCAGGTAGCTGCGGCCGGCGGCTACCTCGGCTCTTAGAAATCTCCCCATCGCCGTGATCGTTGCCGCAACGGGCTCCAGCGCTTCGGCCCAATCTGGGCTTACGAGCTCACTCAACGGACGCGGACTCATGCATGTCCCCCTTTGGTGGCCCTCCGTTGGACGACACTGGCCGACCTCGAGGCATCCGCCAGGAGAGCGCGGCTGCCATGAGCATCAAGGCGGCTCCGACACCGAATGCTGCCGGGTACGACAAGGTGTCGGCCAGTAGACCGGCGACCAGTGGGCCAATGATCGCCCCGATATCAGAACACATCGAGAAGAGCGCCACAGCCGTTCCAGCATGACTTCCTGCTGCATCACCGACGGCTGCGGCGGGAGCAGTGCCCAAGAAGGCCGAGGCGACGCCATAGAGGCAAAGCACGACGATGAGCAGCCAGATATTCGGTGCGAAAGGGACGGCCATGATCGAGACCGCTGCAAGCGTGCCACCGAGGATCATCGCAGGGCGTCGCCCAACAGTGTCCGTAAAGCGGCCAGCGGGGCCGACGGCGACTGTCTGCGCCACGGCGGCGATGGCAAAGGCGATGCCGGTCCACGTGGCCGGCCGATGCAGCAGCTCCACTATCAGTACGGGAATCAGAGAGGAGCGGACCCCGAACGAGGTCCAACCCTGGGCGAGGTTGCTGAAGCATGCCGCCTGATAACGGGCGTCACGTACGACGACGCGAAACGGCACGGTCGAGGCGGCCGCCCCCTCCGGCTTTGCACTCCGACGCCGCAGCAGCAGCAGTCCCGCCGTTCCCGCGACTACCAGTGTCCCGGCGTAAAAGAAGAATGGGGCGGTGAGGGAGATGGCCGCCAGCGCTCCGCCAACGGCGGGCCCGGTAATCCCGCCGATCAGGAACCCGGCCTGGAAGAACCCTGCAGCACGACCCCGTAGGCCCGACTCGACCGAGGTAAGCAGCAGGGTGAACGCCGAGACCGTGAACATCGCGGAGCCGATCCCGCCGACGCCACGGAGGACCAGCAATTGGAGGTAGCTGCGCGAGATGCCGGCCAGGCCGCTGGAGATCGCCACGATGAAGATTCCGGTGGCCATGATGATCCGTTCGCTGAGGATCTTGATCAGCCAGCCGCAGAAAGGGCTGGAGATCAAGCGCATCAGGGCGAACGCCGAAATGACCGCGCCGACTTCAGCGTTTCCAACGCCGAAGCTCCGGGCAAACACTGGTAGCACGGGTACCAAGACGCCGAAGCCCACCGCGACACAGAACGCGACAAGACCCAGCACGTAGACCTCACGTGGGAGGGAGCGCCGCGTACCGACCCATGCCCGCGTGGCTCCCAGCCTGCCCACCGGGACAGTCTGCCAGGAGGACTAGGGTTGGGTCCTTGGCATCAAACCCAGGAGGCGCCGAATGGGATCATCGGCTCGGAACGCGCCGCGGGCTTCGGCACGCCGGACGCGCCGGACGCTGCCGGTGCTCCCTGCCGACCTCGCCGGAAATGATCACGCACCACCACCGACTCCGGAGCCAGCGCCGCAGGCCGAGACTGCGGGCGCCACTACTGAGACAGCTGAGTTTGACGCAACTGTGCCGCGCGGTCTGCAGGTTGCGGCGGCCTGGTCGTGGCGGGTGATCCTCGTTGTGGTCCTGCTGTGGGGAATTGGCTGGTTGGTGCGCTATCTCTCCGAGGTCTTCATCCCAATTGCAGTCGCGATCCTGCTGACTGCCCTCATGGTGCCAGTCGCCGAAGCGCTCAAGAAAGGGAGATGGGGATTGCCGAGGGGAGCGGCGACGGCAATCACGGTGATCGGCGCGGTCGCCCTGATCGTCGGCGCGCTTATCCTGATTGGCGGTCAGATCGCTGGGCAGGGCCCTGAGCTGTCAAACAACGTGGTGAACGGCTTCAACAAGCTGAGTGATTGGCTGAACAACGGCCCACTGACGGAGTGGCTGCGCAACGGGCCGCTGCATCTGAACGCCGCCTGGCTGGACTCTTCAACGTGGGTGACCAAAATCACCGACTTCCTGAAGGAAAGTGGTAGCTCAATCGCGACCTATGCCGCCGAATTCGGTGCGCAGGTAGGGCATTTCGTTGCTGGCCTGGCCCTAGCTCTCTTCTCCCTTTTCTACTTCATCTACGACGGCCGTGGCATCTTCACCTTTCTGCTGAAATTCTTCCCGCGGACTTCGCGAGATCGGGTTGATCAGGCCTCAATCAGAGGCTGGCGGTCGCTGTCGTCCTACGTGCGGGCGACAATTCTGGTTGCGCTGGTCGACAGCATCGGTGTGCTCATTGTGGCGCTGATCCTCGGTGTCCCCGTCGCTCCGGCATTGGCGGCGCTCGTCTTTCTGGGCGCTTTTGTCCCAATCGTCGGGGCGCTGGTGTCGGGCTTTGTTGCCGTCCTCGTCGCCCTGGTCGCGCTTGGCTGGGTGCAGGCGCTGATCATGCTTGGTGGCGTGATCCTGGTGATGCAAGTGGAGGGCCATGTGCTCCAGCCGTTCCTCTTGGGACGGGCGGTGAAGTTGCATCCGCTGGCTGTGCTGCTGTCGATCGCGATCGGCATCATCGTCGGCGGGATCGTCGGGGCGTTGTTGGCCGTACCGCTCCTGGCCTTCACCAAGTCGTTCGTGTTATCTCTGGCCGGGGGAGCGGAGCCACCGCTAGGTAAGGCCTATCCGCCAGCTTTGCCTCTGCATCGCCGTCAGGCGCCGCGGGCAGATGAGGCCAAGCCCTAGAACTTGGGTCTAGAGCGCAGAGCCCTTCTTGTACTTGGCGTAGGAAATGTTCCAGTCGGAATAACCGTTGCCATATTCAATGCCGCGGCTACTGCCAGTCGTAATCACAGGGTCTCCGATCAGAGTCCGGTTGAACAACCAGACAGCGTTCCCGGTGCTCATCCCGACGCACCCGTGACTGGCATTCGTGCGGCCGAAGTACCCGGCATTCCACGGCGCAGCATGGAGAAACTCTCCAGAGTTGGTGATCCGCATCGCGTACTTCACCTTGAGGTCGTACTGCTCGCGAGCACCAATCATCTGGTTGGTCATCCGGGTCACATATTGCTTGTCCATGATCAGCTTGATGCCACTACGCGTCTGCCAGCCGGGTTTTCCACCGCTGACATTGATGGTGCGGACGTGCTTTCCGTTCCGATAGACCTTTGCCACGTGACTCGCCAGGTTGATCTTGGTGATCTGTGATCTGCCGACGGTGAAGTGGGTCTTCGCCGAATTCTGGCCATAGACACCATTCCCGGCGTACAGGCCATTGACATTGGCTGTCACAGACACCTTGGTGCCCGGCTTCCAGAACTTCATGGGCCGGTATCGCACCTCTGTGCTGGAGTACCAGTGCCAGGTACCGATTTGAGCTGGGGAAGATTTGACTTGCAGGTTCTTCTCGAACTTACGCTTGTCTCTTACCGGAACATCGAATCTCAAGACCACTGGCATGCCTATTCCCACATGGCTGCCCTTGAGGGGATAGATCGTCGGGTAGGTCTGCTCGTCCAGCGTCAGCTTTTGGGTACGGAAAGTCGAAGTGTCGGCCTTGGACTGGTTGACCCAGTTCTTGCCTACAGAGATCAACTTGTATGCGGCACCTGGCTCGAGCCGATCGCTGGCTGTCCAGCTGGTGCGATCCTTGCTGATCTTTCCCGCGACTGTGCCCTGCTGCTTACGGCCCTGACGATCAGCGCTGGTGTAAGACAGCTTGACCTTCGTCAAGGTCCCCCAATCGGTTTTGACAGCGACCAAAGTGTTGACCTTGACGTTGTTTGCGCCGTTCTTGACGTTTGACTTGAAGGTGACCGGATCGGGCATTGGCATGGGTGACGGCTCGATCGAGGCAGGCGAGTCCGGCTGCTCTGAGCTGATCGCTGCTGGGTCAGCGGGATTGCCCCCGCACGCGGCAAGGGTGGTTGCCAGCAGAACTGCCCCTGCGGCCCCGCACAACCTGCGCATTGTCCTGGTCGGCATCAGCATCCCTATGTCTGACAGCCTGAACAAACCGACTGAGTAACCAATGTGCCATCCCAAGGTGGCGTTCTCATAATTGGGCCTAATGTGCCATCGAAGCCAGCTCGGAATCAGCCGACGCGCTGGTCGTTGCAGAATCGGAATCCTGCCCACGCTCTTTCAGCGGCTTCTCCCGCATGGTGAGGGCGATGATGAAGGCCACTGCCATGAACGGGACCGCTACCAGGAACACATCATCGATGGAGCGGGTGAACGCTTCGAGCACCCAACTCTTGATCGGTTCCGGTAGAGCTTGGATCGCGGTCACGTCGTTGGTGTTGATTTGTCCGGCCCCTCCGTGTCCCGCGGCTCCCACAATCTCCCTCAGGTGGTGCTTGAGCTGTATGTTCAAGATCGCGCCGAGGAGCGCGGTACCGATGGCAGCGCCCATGGAACGGAAGAACGTCACAGAGGCGGTGGCCACACCCATGTGTCGCCGATCGACGCTGTTCTGTACGGCCGTGACGACAACCTGCATGGTAAGGCCAAGGCCTAGACCGAACGCGTACATGATCAATGCCACTTTGTAGTAGGGCGTGTCGACCTGCAGCGTCGAGAATGCGTAGAGCGCTGAACCGACTACGAGTGCACCGGTGATCGGCATCCACTTGTACCGGCCAGTACGCGCCATGATCTGTCCGCCGCCTATGGAGGTGGTGAAGATGCCGACGACGAGCGGCAAGATGGCGAGGCCGGACTGGGTCGCACTCAGGCCCTTGACAGCCTGCAGGTAGATCGGCAAGAAGACCAGGCCGCCGAACATGCCAATTCCCATGATCATCGCGAAGATGATGTTGGAGGTAAAGGTCCAGTGCTTGAAGAGCTCCAGAGGGATGATCGGCTCCTTGGCCCTGGACTCCGCGAGCACGAAGAGCGCCGCCAGTACCACGGTGCTGATCAGCAGCCAGATGCCGGCCACTGACGTCCAGCCTTTCTCTGGACCGGCCCAGCTGAGGTAGAGCACGAGGCTGGTCACCGAGCCAACGATGGTCGCCGCCCCAAGGTAATCGACTGAGGCTTGGCGTCGTACATGATGCAGCTTGAGAGCCAGTGACGTGACGATCAGCGCAGCAACACCGATAGGAATGTTGATGAAGAAGATCCATTCCCAGCCCCAGTTGTCGGTGAACCAGCCGCCCAGCAGCGGACCGGCAACCGACGAGACACCGAACACGGAGGCGAAGAATCCCTGATACTTGCCGCGCTCAC
This sequence comes from uncultured Actinomycetota bacterium, assembly GCA_963836855.1. Classification (GTDB taxonomy): domain Bacteria; phylum Actinomycetota; class Actinomycetes; order Propionibacteriales; family Propionibacteriaceae; genus Microlunatus. The sequence goes on from CAWILN010000016.1 coordinate 132,930, forward strand.
GAGGGGGGATGATGTCGCCGATGACGGCCAGCGCAAGCGACATCAGGCCACCGGCGCCTAGGCCTTGAACGGCTCGGCCTGCGATCATCACATTGATTCCCGAGACGTTCAGGAAGTCGGCGATCTCGGGGGAGAAGCCGCAGATCAGCGAACCGATCAAGAACACGACGATCGCGGCTTGGAAGATTGGCCGACGGCCGCGCAAGTCGGAGATCTTGCCCCAAAGCGGCGTTGCGGCAGTCGAAGTCAGCAGGTATGCGGTAACGACCCAGGAGAGCTTGTCGAGACCGCCCAACTCGGAGGTGATCTTGGGTAAGGCAACAGCGACAATGCTTTGATCAAGAGCGGCAAGGAACATTCCGGCCATCAACCCGCCCATGACGACGAGAATCTGGCGATGGCTCAGGTAATCGCCGCTAGGGCCGGCGCTGCCGGCTGGTGTGCTTGCCGGCGAGGAGCGTTCAGCCGCGGCTGTTGCCCTGCTTTCGGCCGATCCAGTCGGGGACTCGTCCTCACTCAGCGCGCGACGCGGCTGGTGTGTGGTCATGCTCTCTCCATGGTCTGGGTCAGAGCCTCGACATCGGCGGCGAAGCGTGTCAGTAAGCGGTCAAGTTGATCGAGATCACGTGGATCCCATAACTCAAGGGCCTTCTCGAGTAGGGCGCGGCGGGCGCGCAGCGCGGTCTCGATTCGGTCGGCGCCCGCGGCGCTCAGCTTGACGCGCTGGGCGCGCCCGTCGACTGGATCAGGTGTCCGCTCGATCAGCCCAGCACTATGCAGTTGGGCAACATGCCTGGAAACGGTGGACGCATCCAGGTTGGCGCAGACGGCCAGGTCGGTGACGCGTAGTGTTCCGGATGCTGAGAGGGTTCTCAGCAGCCAAAATGAGCCGGTGTCCAAGGTGTCCCCCTGACCTCGGTGCCGCATGAGCCGCCCGATGCCCAACAAGGCGTGCATGAGGGAGTCCACTGACGCGGATCGTGAGGAGGGGAGCGACTGCTCAGAAACTTGCATGCAGCAAGCATATAACTACTTGCATAGTACACACATTCTTTCTCACTTTTTGGATGGCAATCTTGAACTCGGGGAAGACCCCAAGTTGCCCTGAAAATGGCAAACGCGCCTTCTTTTTTGGAAAGTCTGGGTTTACATTCGCGAACATGACCACTCCAGACATGAAAGCGATCCTCGAGGAGCTTGCCGCAGGACGCATCGACGCCGCCGAGGCGGCCCGCCGGATCGACGCCCTGAAGGCATCCCAGTCGACATCGGAGGCGACGCCACCCGAACCAACCAACGAAGAGCTGGCCGGATCACAAGCTGACTCCGATCCCTGGGCAGCCGCTACAGACCGTCCGGAGGCCGGATACAGTCCAACCCCGCCACAGGCTGAGGCGTCCGCCGAGGAGCCGGTAGAAACAAAGCCGGTCAACGTAAGTGGGGTCGAACGGATCTCGGTCCGGGCAGTTGGGCGACGAGTTCGGATTCTGGGGGAAACCTCAGTGGCGACGCTGTCCGCCGACGGGCCGCATGTGCTGCGTCGTAACGGCTCAGTCCTCGAGGTCACCAGCGATGGCGAGTTGGGTGCCTCACTCGACGGGTTCAGCATTCTGCGAAGTGCGCCACGTAGCCTCGATGACTTCCGCGCCCTGGGGCTGGGCAAGGAGCTCTTTCTTCGTGTCAACCCAGATGTCATCGTCGATGTCGAAGTGACTGCGGGCAGCTTGAACACCGAGCGGGTGCCCCACCTCGGCAAGGTTCGGGTCACTGCCGGAGCTGCCAAGCTGCTGGACATCTCCGAGATCAACGACGCTCTGATCCAGGCAGGGCAGGCGACGATCAAGGGCACGATCAAGACCGGCCGTAACCGGATCCGTGCCGAGTCCGGGACGTTGGCCATCCATCTGGCCGATGACTCCAATGTCACTGTCACCGGCGAAGCCCAGCTCGGCAGGATCAGCTGGGCGGGCGGTCACAGCGGCGCCGGCGACGAGGTCGTGATGGGCAGCGGCAATGCAAAGCTCGACATCGAGGTAGTGATGGGTCATGCCCAGGTTCGTGTCGGCTCCGACATGACCAGCGAGGCGGGTGTCGGGTGACACAGCGGTCCCGCAGGCCGCAAGAATCAATTGGTCACCGCGCACCGAGCGAATGCCCGGTGTGCGGTGACCTGCTTGCGGTTATCCGCCTGGGTTGCTCCTCGTGCGGCACGGAACTCGGTGGCGTCTTCCGTACTTGTGAGTTCTGTGCTCTCAACGAGAAGGAGACGGAGATGCTCCGCGTCTTTCTCTCGTCTCGGGGCAATCTCCGAGAAGTGGAGAAGCATCTTGGCGTTTCCTATCCCACCGCGCGGCTGCGATTCGCCGAGTTGCTGGAGAAGCTCGGCCTCGGCGAGACGGCGGAACCTGAGCCCACATTGACCAGGGACCAAATTCTCTCCGAGGTAGCCTCGGGCGCTCTGACGCCAGCCGAGGCCCAGGAGCTGATCAGCCAGCTTCAGTAGCGAGCTGGCCGAAGTTATGAGACGTCAAACAAACTCAGCCGCGAAATGCCTCGACTTTGACGACGGTGACGTTGATCGAGCGACCGTTCGGGGCGATGTAGGAGACCGCGTCGCCCGTCTTCTTGCCGAGGATGGCTGAGCCCAGCGGCGACTGCGGGCTGTAGACATTTGTGGAGTCGACGCTGTCGTCGAGCCCGAGCAACTCCCGCGACCCGAGCAGGAATGTGTCCGTGTCGGACTCGTCACCATCGAAAGCGATCGTCACCTGGGTACCAGGTGCCACCTCGTCTGCGTTCGCCGGAGCCTCACCGACCTGGGCTCGGTTGAGCATGTCGATGAGCTGACGAATCCGGGCCTCCTGATGAGCCTGCTCCTCGCGCGCGGCGTGGTAGCCCCCGTTCTCACTGAGGTCACCTTCTTCGCGCGCCGCGGCGATCTTCGCAGACACGCCAGTACGTCCTGGCCCAAAGAGGTAATCCAACTCGATCTTGAGCTTGTCGTACGCCTCCTGGGTCAGCCAGATCGCCTGGGCGGAGTTTTCAGACATCCCCCAAGGTTACCAAGGGCAGAGCCCATCAAGTCAGCTCACAGTGCACCCTCTGACCACCACTGTGGTGGCTCTCCGCAGTGTTGTGAGCACAAAATTCACATCGACAACACGATCCCGGCCGGCCGCTATCGGAACCTGCTGCTCGCCAACCGGTTGGAAATCCGTAGCCTGCGCCATCACTCGGCAGGTCGCAGGGACTGACGGATCCGGTCGCTCCACAATGAGGGTGACGACGACCGAGGTATCAGAGGAAATTTCGAAGGCTTGTATGTGCGCTGCGACGGCTGGCCGTGAATGCAGCAACGCTGTCCAGACAAGCCACGTCATGGCAATGACCACGCCGACGCTGATCAGACCCAGAAGTAGCGGACGAGGTATCCGCGACTTTGGATAGCGGCGGCGGAGCCGCTCTGAAGCATCGGTCACGTCGATAACCTATGTGGCGCTTCTCGGGCAGCTCGTGCCGCTTACGATCCGAGGATAAATGAGCTGACGTTTGCAAGATCTGGTCGAGATGCTGCGAGCGACGGGAATCGCGCGCCCGCCGTGCTGAGCCAGGCTGGCGCGCCGCTGTCCTGACGATCGACCGAGCAGACACGCTTTTTCGTCTGCGAGCGAGTGAGGAAGGCAGCGCTACCGAACGCCAGCCTCAGCGAGCGGAGCGAGCAATGCACAGGAGAGAGCGGAGGCGTTCTTTCCTCTGCGAGCGACAACGAAGTCGGCGGATTGCAGCGCGCGATGCGCGAGCAGCAAGCCCAAACAAAACCGTCTCGGTAAACGGAGGCAGCGACAGTGGCAACGCGTGCGGTGGCAGCATGACGGCCATGTACCGTCCCGCACTCCGGGTCGACGCTGACGGCGATCGCTTAAGGCTGCTGCACGTGCATGCCCATCCTGACGACGAGTCCAGTAAAGGCGCGGCAACGACGGCGAAGTACGTGGCCGAGGGTGTGGACGTTGTCGTCGCAACGTGTACCGGCGGTGAGCGCGGGTCGATCCTCAACCCAGCGATGGACCGACCCGACATTCTGGCCAACATCGCCGAGATCCGGCGTCAGGAAATGGACCGGGCCAGGGAGATCCTGGGAATCAAACAGGTGTGGCTGGGCTTCGTGGATTCTGGTCTACCCGAAGATGATGATCAACAGCTTCCCGAAGGTTGCTTCGCGCGCTTCGATCCCGCTGTCGCCGCGGCACCGTTGGTCGAGTTGATCCGGTCGTTTCGCCCTCATGTGATGACCACATACGACGAGAACGGCGGCTACCCCCATCCGGACCACATCATGTGCCACAAGATCAGCGTTGCGGCTTTTGAGGCGGCCGCTGACCCTGACGCGTACCCGGACCGTGGCCCGGCCTGGCAGCCGCTGAAGCTCTACTACTCGTTCACCTCCAACCGCGAGCGGACAGTGGCGCTGGATCAGGCGATGGTCGCCCGCGGCCTCGAATCACCGTACACAGAGCGGCTTCGTGAGTGGCCTGAGGACCGCGAGCACGCTGCACGCATCACGACACGGGTGTCCTGCGCCGAGTACTTCCACATCCGTGACCATGCACTCCTGGCACACGCGACACAGGTTGACCCCGACGGGCCGTGGTTTGCCGTGCCCCTTGCGCTGCACATGTCAGCCTGGCCAACCGAGGAATGGGAGCTGGTACGCAGCATGGTCGACGCGAGCATCCCCGAGGACGATTTGTTCGCAGGAATTGCGGTACCAGCTGCGAGTAGAGTTTCAGCATGATCCTCCTCGACGTGGATCCGAACCTGGTCAAGCCGGGTTGGACCGCGTTCCTCGTGGTGATCCTCCTGGGGATCGCCATGGTCTTCTTGTACCTGAGCATGCGGAAGCAGTTCCGGAAGATCCGCACGCTGGAAGACGAGGAATCAGATGCTGCCGAGGACTCCGCAGCACAGCAGCCCCCGCGTACCCAAAGCTGAGGCTGCCCGCTAGGCACGCGGGACGGGCCGCATAGGGTCGGAGGATGACAGGCGGCAACCGGCTCGCCTCAGCGACAAGCCCTTACCTGCTGCAGCACGCCGATAACCCAGTGCACTGGTGGCCATGGTCGGACGATGCCTTTGGCGCCGCTGCCGAACGGCAGGTCCCCGTCTTCCTTTCCGTCGGATACGCAGCGTGCCACTGGTGCCACGTGATGGCACACGAGTCCTTTGAGGACCAACAAACGGCTGCCCTGATCAATGAGCACTTCGTTGCGATAAAGGTCGATCGCGAGGAACGCCCGGATGTCGACGCGGTCTACATGCAAGCCACCCAGGCATTGACCGGGCAGGGTGGCTGGCCGATGAGCGTATTTCTGACGCCTGATCGCAAACCCTTCTACGCCGGAACCTATTTCCCACCTACGCCACGTCACGGGCTGCCGTCCTTCCAACAGGTGTTGCAAGCAATCACGGTCGCCTGGCGGGACAGGCAGGCAGAGATTCTCGACAGTGCCTCAGAGATTGCTGGCCGACTGTCGGTGCAGCAGACACCCGGCGGCTCAGAGATGCCGACTGCGGCCGAGTGCGCGGAGTCGATCTTGCTGCTACAACGCGAGTTCGACCCGACGCACGGCGGCTTCGGCCGGGCCCCAAAGTTTCCACCTTCGATGGTGGTCGAGGCGTTACTTCGCGATGGCGGCGACGTGGCGATGCTGATGGCTGGACGAACGCTGGAGGCAATGGCGCGGGGTGGCATCTACGACCAGATAGGTGGCGGCTTCTCTCGCTACAGCGTTGACGCGAGTTGGGTGGTTCCGCACTTCGAGAAGATGCTGTACGACAACGCCTTGCTCCTCGGTGTGTACTCCCACTGGTGGCGTCGTACCCGCAATCCGCTGGCCGAACGCATTGTCAGCGAGACGGTGGCGTGGCTGCAGCGTGAGATGCGAACCGAGCAGGGCGCATTCGCGGCGAGCCTTGATGCCGACTCCAGGGATGATCATGGTGAGCTCCGCGAGGGCGCCTACTACGTGTGGGACCGTGATCAACTCGCCGCAGCGCTTGGTGAAGAGGACGCAACCTGGGCGGCCGAGGTTTTCTCGGTGACACCGACGGGAACGTTTGAGCATGGCGCGTCGACCCTGCAGCTGCGGTCAGATCATGATCAAGTCCGGTGGGCACACGTTCGGGAGCGGCTCCGGGTCGCGCGCGATCAGCGCTCGCGCCCTGGTTGCGACGACAAGGTTGTTGCCGCTTGGAACGCATTGCTGGTGGATGCGCTGGTGCAGGCCGCCATGATCTTCGCACGTCCGGACTGGCTGCAGATTGCGACTGAGGCAGCCGAATATGTCTGGCAGTTGCATTGGCGAGATGGCCGGCTACGCCGCACTTCTCGCAATGGTGTCGCAGGAGAAGCATTCGGCATCCTCGAGGACTACGCGGCGTTTGCGCTTGCTGCCGTACGGCTGGCGGCGGTCCATGCAGAGCCCCTTTGGCTGACCCGCGCGGAGCAGCTGCTCGACGTGATCATGAAGCAGTTCGACGACACTGCTGGCGGTTTCTTCGACACTGCCGCCGATGCCGAGCAGCTCTACGCCCGACCCCAGGATCCGACTGACAACGCCACCCCGTCCGGGCTGAGCGCGGCTGTCCATGCGCTGCGACTGATGGCTGAGCTAACAGCGGAGGACCGCTACGCCGCGCGCGCCGATCGGGCAGCTGCAAGTGCCAGTGAATTGGTCCGGCGGGCGCCCAGGTTTGCCGGCTGGCTCCTCGCCGACGCAATCAGCCAGACATCGCAGCGGAGGCCGGTCGAGGTTGCCATCGTTGGTCCCGATGATGCGGCTCGAGCGGAGCTGGTCCAGCTCAGCCACCAGCTCGCACCGGCCGGATCGGTCGTAGTGCCAGGGATTCCCGATCAGCCAGGCCTGGCGCTGCTGGCGGACCGACCGTTGATCAACAACGGACCGACGGCATACGTCTGCCGACACTTTGTCTGCAAGCTCCCAGTCACCTCGGTCGATGACCTGGCACTCCAATTTTGAGCTGCTCGCGAAATCGCGCGTGGAATCCCTTCGTCGTCACTCGCAGCTGCTGATCAGGCTCAGCGCGCGTAGCTGATCATCGATATCGCGATGTAGTGACACACGAAACCGGCGATCGTAGCGACGTGAAAGATCTCGTGGAAACCGAACCAGGAAGGGGAGGGGTTGGGACGCTGTCGGGCGTAGACGACCGCGCCGAGGGTGTAGCAGATGCCGCCCGCCGTTATCAAGATCAGCACTACAAGCCCGGCAGCGTGATAAAAGGCTCCGAGCCAGCCAAGCGCAGTCCAGCCCATGACGATATAGAGCACTGTGTAGAGCCAGCGTGGCGCCGATAGCCAGAACAGCCGGAAGAACAACCCACCCACCGCGGCAGCCCAGATGACAGTGAGCAAGATCACTCGGGAACCACCATCGAGCAAGATCAACGCAAGCGGCGTATAGGTCGCCGCGATGAAGACGTAGATATTGGCGTGGTCCATCCTGCGAAGTACCGCATGGCCCCGCACTCCCCAAGTTCCGCGATGGTAAATACCACTGGTGCCGAACAGGAGTACGGATGCGGCCAGGAATACGGACCCTCCGACCACCCCCGCAGGCGTCGACGCCAGGCATATGAGCACGATGCCGGCGGCTAGGGCGAATGGTGCCATACCGGCATGGAGCCAACCACGAAGTCGCGGCTTGACTACGCCAAGCACTTCGGTCAGCGGCGAGTCGGTGCTGTCTTCGCGGCTCGGTCGGGAAGGTCGGCCTTCGCCGAGATGAACTGTCGACACGCCTCCCCTCCAAGGAATTGGCCTAAGTTACTGCTCGGTAGGTTCAGCGTAAGCGATCGAGTCACGATGACCAACCACTGCCGCGAGGCAGAATTGCCCAGCGCCGCGGGATACGCTGCCAGTTGTGGCACGTCTCGACAGGTTGCGCGAGTTCGTGGACCGTCTACATCCGTCGGGTCTGCTCTATGCGACGTACGAGCATCGGCTCATTGACGAGCTTGACCCTAAGAGATTGCCACGGCATGTCGCTGTGCTCGCGGACGGAAATCGACGCTGGGCGCGTACCAACGCTCCGGAGCAACCGCTCATCGCTGGCTACCAGGCCGGCGCCGACAAACTCAAAGAGTTCGTGGAGTGGTGCGACGAGATCGGAATCCCGGTTGTCACGTTGTGGGTGCTCTCGACGGACAACTTTTCGCGCAGCAAACGTGAGGAGATCGAGCCGCTGCTCGGCGTGATCGAGGACATGGTGACCGACCTGGCGGCGACCAGGCGTTGGCAAATCCATCCCGTCGGGGCGCTGGATCTGCTCCCGGATCAGTCCGCAAAGCGGCTCAAGATGGCCGATCGGGATACCGCGGACATCGAGGGCATGGTAGTGAACATCGCGGTCTCCTATGGCGGCCGACACGAGTTGCGCGACGCCGTGCGTTCCCTGCTTGCCGAGCACGCGAAGAACGGCACCTCCATCGACGACCTCGCCCAGTCCCTTGATATCGAACACATCGCCGAGCATCTCTACACCAAAGGCCAGCCAGATCCGGATCTGATCATTCGGACATCTGGGGAGCAGCGGTTGTCGGGGTTCTTGATGTGGCAGTCCGCACATAGCGAGTTCTACTTCTGCGAGGCGCTGTGGCCCGACTTCCGGAAGGTGGACTTCATCCGC
>CAWILN010000017.1:0-312939 GCA_963836855.1 uncultured Actinomycetota bacterium
TTGTGCGTACTTACTGGTTCAGTTCGTGTGTACAGGCGAGGACCAATACCCAGCTGCGGCTCCACCGATCAGCCAGGATCCCCGACGGCACCTCCAGCAACGGCACCACGGCGGCGTACGCGGCCGCCATCGCACCCACCGACGCAGCGTCGAAACCGATCTCGGTCATGAACAGTTTCTCGATCGGAACCCACAAGATCAGCCCCTGCAACGCCACGCCGATCTGCAGCGGCAGCAGCCGCCGGGACAAGGTATGAGGCGCCGCCGCGCTCATGATCGGTGATTGTCTTGCTCGAACACACCCGCCAAGGTCCTCCCGGAGTAGCTCACGCGCCCGGTTGAGCATGTCGCGCTGCTGTGCTGCGCTGAGCCCGGTCGCAGCCGATACTTCGGCCGGCGAGCGGCCTTCCACGTCCCGCAAGATCACCACCCGGCGCCAGGCATCGGGCAGCGCAGCCAGCGCGTCCTTGAGTGCCTCCGGCTCCACGGCCCGGCCAGCTGGCCATGGGCGCGGGAACTCCTTCCAATGATCTGGGTACGGGTCGCTCTCCCCCTGGAAGCGGTCGGCATCCACAGTCGCTGCGGGCGGAAACCACCGACTCCACCACGCAAAGCGGTTCCCTAGCGCCCGGCCCCGGCCGGCAAGGTTGGCGATCATCCGCGCCATGGAGATCTTCATCAGACCGCCGCCACGAATTCCGTAGTCGCGAGGATTGAGAATTTCGGTATTTGACGTGTCATTCGTTCCTGCTGTCGGGCGGGAGCACGATCAGCCAGCGTGATGCTCCTCGTGAGGGCCAGCTTTCTCATGTCCTTGCCTCCGTTCGCAGCTCAGCCTGTTCCTAAACAAGGACCGATGCTGGCGCGCAAACTCATCGCATTCCAAAGCCACTGCGTCTCGTCGTCATCCGCCGAGGTCATGCTCGGCCTTCCGCGTCTGCAGCCGGCCGGGCGGTACGCCGCGCCTGGCGCTGCGCAATGTGCTCAGCAAGCCAGGTCTTCCCGATCCCAGGCTCTCCCGCGATCAGGAACAGTCGTTCCCGGCCGCCGGTCGCGTCTTCCAGGCCGGCCACGAGTTCCGCCAGCTCCCGGTCCCGGCCCACAAAGGCCCGCGATCCCGAACGCGGGGCATGGTCGCCCAACGCAGCCATCGTGCCAGCAGCGTAACGCTGGCCACACCGCTCAGGTACCCCTGCTCCACACGAGTCGAGCGCCAGGCTGATGATCGTGATCGCGTTCCTTGTCGTGCTGGTCGTTCAGCTCTGTCGTGACCCGGGTCCGCCAAATCGGGTGGCATCGACCAGCGACACCCCAATCTTGATCTTGCTTCTTCAGCCCGAAGGACTTTTGGGGACCTCCGGCGGCGTCGGGAACCTGGGCGTCGTGTCGCGGAGCGGGTGAAGAATATGCCGCTGGATAGGAAACAGCGTGCCCCACACCGCCAGGAATGCCACCACACCGCCTGCCACAAGCGCGGCTCTCGGTGCCTCGGCGACCTGCAGGAGCAGCACGACGATGGTCGCCGCGAGGCTTGCGTCCACAGTGGCAACGATGGTTGGTGTGTTTGCCAGGAAGTGCAGCCACAGCCGCCTCTGAGTGGGGCGGTGAAGCATATAGGTGGCCACGAGACCCGTTTCGTCGTCGTGGTGGCCTGCGGTGAAGTAGGGCTGCAGGCCTGGTGCGATGGTCAGATACGCGCGTCGGAGCCGATTCATCGCGAGCACAAGTTGGAACTCTTCGGTGTTGATCTGCACTAGACGCACATAGGTGGCAATGCCGAGCAGCAGTACGACCGCCAATAGCACCAGCGCCAAGGCGGTGGTTTGCAGTCCAAAGCCGCTCGCATCGGCAAGTAGCGCCACGGCGATGATCGAGGCCGAGAGCACCGTCAGGAAAACCGCAGCCCGGCTCATGGCCTCGTTCCAGATCAAGGACCGGGACGCGAGCAGACTCCAGTGTTCGGTGGCCAGGATGGCAGCCGCGTGTGGTCCGAACGAGTGCTCGTCCGCCACGTCGGCCGCTGTCGCAGCCGAATCGGGACCAGCGCGGTCCGGTACGCCGCGGGTGGCATGGGCATTGCTGGGGTCGGCGGTGGTCATGATGGACCTCCTCAAGAGGTGGGGTGATGCGTTGCACTGACTCCAGGATCTCGCCGGGTGTCGCCCAGGCCGCCGGCCGGGCCGGACCCGAAAGCGTGTGCAGGAGCCAGCACCGACGCAATGGCCGTCGCCGCGTTGGGCCTCCTCAAGCAACCCTGCCTCGACCTGGGACCCCGGGGGCCCGGCCGCCACGGCAGCGAGACGAGAACGACAGCTCGAAGCTCTGGACGAACAACATGTTGACCAGAGTCAGCGCCGCCTTGTGACCAACCGGCCTGAATTCGGCCCTCAGCAGCGGATCTGGCTGACCCACGGCGTCACCTCGTAAACGGTCCCTAATGCGTCGCTGCGGGCGACTGGACACCCCTCTGGTCAAGACTGAGGTGGGTTCGTCTTCTCGCCGCAGCTCGCGGTGACCTGGTTGACGGTACGCGATTTCTTGTGAGCTGCTCGCGCAATCGCGCGTGGAGTCCGCCTACTTCGTCGTCGCTCGCAGAGGAAGAACGCCTCGCTCGCTCCTCCTCAGCACGTCGGCGCGCGATTTTCCCGACGCTCGCAGCTCGAAATGTTCTTGTGAGCTGCTCGCGCAATCGCGCGTGGAGTCCGCCTACTTCGTCGTCGCTCGCAGAGGAAGAACGCCTCGCTCGCTCCTCCTCAGCACGTCGGCGCGCGATTTTCCCGACGCTCGCAGCTCGAAATGCCGCGCGCGGCGGAGGTCTGCGCGGAGCAGCCTCTGGTAGGCGTGAGGATCGCATCGGATGCTGGAGGGGGTTTCCCCGGGGAAGCGCTGCCGGGTGCGCCGTTCAGGACGTTCCATCACCTGCCGCATCCACTCCTGCGGGGGTAGGAGAAGTCGCCCGGCGAGCACTGCGGCGATCCACTCGCCCTGCGCCTCCACCACTGGGAGCAGCCCGCCGGGCGCGTCCACGAACCCTGCCAAGAACAACCCGCTGAGGTCGGTAGGGACGATTCGCCGGTAAAGCGGGAAGTCCCGACCGCTCGCCGACCCCAATGACGACGTCATGAACGGCAGGCTGATGCGGTAGCCGGTGCAGTAGACGATCCGGTCCAACACCTCCTCCGACCCGTCGACGAAATGGGCCCGATCATGGCCCAGCCGATCGATCGCGGGCTTGACCACGACGTGACCACGCCGCACTGCCGGGATGAGATCGGAGGAGACGATAGGGATGCCCTCGAGGACCCGGTTGACGCCCGTAGGCCATGACCTGGGAGCTGGTCCGAGCTCTTGAGCCACGCGCCGGCTGTAGATGAGGTTCATCAGTCGCCAGGGAATCCGGTTGAGGGGATCTATGTCGCGAGCGTCGTAGGGTTTTCCGCCGATCCAGCGCGGCAGCACGTGAGTGCCGGAGCGAACCGAGATGAAGGTCTGCGACGCCACACGCGAAACCTCGACGGCGATCTCCGCCGCCGACTGCCCGGCTCCGACCACTAACACACGGCGAGCCGTGAAGGGATCTGGCCTTCGGTATGCGTGCGAGTGGATCATCGCCCCACCGAACACGCCCGGGTAGTCGGGGACCTTGGGGCACCAGAACACCCCGGTGGCCACGACCACAGCCTGGTATCGACGCACCGAGCCGTCGTTCAGGGTGAGGAACCACCCGCCGGTGGGGTCGGGCTCCAGCCGCTCCACCGAGGCGCGAAAGCTGATGAACTCCCGCAACCCGAACGCCTCGGCATAAGCGTCGAGGTACGCGGCCATGTCGCGGTGGCCCGGAAAGTCGGCATAAGAGCAGGGCATTGGAAAGCTCGGATACTGCATCCTCGGACGCGAGACATTAGTGCGGAGGGAGGCGTACGCCCCGGAGAGGCCGTTGTCGTTTTCATAGCGCCACAGACCGCCAACGGCGGAGCCCCGTTCGAAACACTCGGCGGCGATACCCTGCATACGTAGCGCCCTGAGAGCGGCAAGCCCCGAGGAACCTGCTCCGATCACAGCTACGTCGGCCGCAGTATCGAGAGCGGACATCGGCTCAGGCCTCCCCAGCTCCGATGCCGACAAGGAGCATGTCCACAGCCCGTTCGACCAAGGCCGTCTCCGGTTCCTTGAGGCGGCCGGTGAGCCTTCGCAGAAGGAGCACCCCGACCAGGTGGTCGATGGCCAGCTCGACGTCGGTGGACTCGGGCAACTCCCCGCGCTCGATCCCCCGATGAAGCTCCTGCTCGAGAATTGCCCTGCGAGGCCCGATGACCCGTTCGCTGTAGAGGCGACCCAGTGGCGAATGCCGGGCCACCTCGGCGGCCATGCGGGGGAATACCTCTCCCGTCAGGCTTGCGGACATCAAAACATGCAGCTCACGGCCACTATCGAGTAGATCATCGCGTACGGATCCCGTGTCTGGTGTGGCCGGCTCAGCGAAGATTTGAGAAACGGCCTCAATTATCAGCTCTTCCTTGGAAGGCCACCGTCGATAGATCGTGGCCTTCCCCACCCCGGCTTTGGCAGCAACGGCCTCAACGCTCATCCCCTCGAGCCCCTGCTCGATGAACAGCGCCACGGCGGCATTGAGGATGGCCTCGTGGGCCATCGCGCTGCGCGGACGACCGGATCGCGGGCCGGTCGTCGCTCGACGCTTCGTGGAGACGGACGGCTGAATCATGCTTCGACGTCAATCCCTTCTGGCGTTACTCGCCTGTCCATTGCAACGACACTCTTCGATCCGATACGGAACCGTTCCGTATTACTAAGTAAAGAGTATCAACGCGAACTACGATACGCAACCGTCTCGTATCGTTATGGCGTACGACGTTCTTGGTAACGGGTCCGATCGATTGGCTGGTCCACCCACCTCCAGCAACGCCACTGCCCCGCTTGTCAAATGCAAGAGATATGGCTTGACAGAACTACACACGAAGTGTAGTTTCGAAGTATACACAGTGTGAAGTTCAGGCGAGTGGTCCAAGGAGCGGTGGACATGTCGACGCAAACAACGGAGACCGTGGCCGCCGCGAGGATTATCGGTCTTGCAGGCAGTCTTCGTGCTGGATCCTTCAATCGGCGACTCCTGGGTGCTGTGGCCTATGAGCTGCCGGCTGATGTGGCACTCGAGGTTTGGGATGGCCTGGGGGGCGTTCCCCCGTTCAACGACGACGGCGGCGGATTCAAAGCGCGCATGCGCGAGCAGCTCTAGTCAAAAAGTGCCACGCCGGAGTACAACGGCTCGATCCCCGGCCAGCTCAAGAACGCTCTGGACTGGGCCTCCCCGCCACGCGGCGCGGCGGTGCTGGAGGGTAAGCCGGTGGCGACCCTGAGTGCCAGTCCCTCGCTACGTGGGGGTGCGGGGGCACAGGAGGACTTGCGAAAGGTTCTTGGTGTCATCGGCGCCGAGATACGCGGTGCGGAAATTGCCGTGCCCCACATCCACGAACAGTTCGACGAAGACGGCGGACTCGTTGATCAAGAGTTACGCGCCTACCTGCACTCGACCTTGGCAGCCCTCGTCGGCCCGGTCGCCGCGGCAGTGGGCGCACCGGGGGCGCCGCCGATACTTAGGAGCCGGTCACGAACGCTGCAGGCACTGGCCGCCTGACATCAAGGCAATGAAGCCGGTGCGGGAAAGGAGAAGCTTCGATGTATGCGGTGCTGAGACTCAACTCTTTTGACCCGGTCAAGCTGGCGGTTTCGGCCGACAGGCTGGAGGAGTTCGACAAGATTCATGCCGCGCAACCGGGCTACGTGGGGAGCGTCGTGGTCGACCTGGGAGAGGGACGCCGGTTCGTGCTTAATCTGTGGGAGACCGAACGGCGCAGCGCGTCGGCTTTGCAAGTCCTCGCGCCGGAGGTCGGGCGGTTGCTCGGTCCGCTCATGGCCGCCCCTTCACAGCTGATCGGGGCCGGGCCAGTGCTTTCTTCAGATCTAGTTCGGGCCGCGAGCGCCTAGCCCCGCAGCGGCACCGACCTGGCGGGGCAGGGTGTTGCTGGCGCCGAGTCAAACCTGGGATGGCGGTTGCGTTGATCAAGGTGGTCCCTTCGGCATTGATCGCGCCGTGAGACGTTCAATCAGTCGATGCTCAGTCAGCCACCTTGGGCGACGTCTTCTGCGCCGCCCGTGAACGTCGTCCGGAACACCAGCACCAGAGCGCTCCCGTAGCGTTTACGCGACCATCGCCTGTCCTCGCACATCCGCTCTAACAGATCAAAAGACATCAGCCCGTACATCATGTCGGCCGCCGTATTGACCGTCCACGGCTGCGCGAGATGACCCTCATCGTCAAGCCAGCTCATGAGCCGCCGACAGCCTTTCAGCCAGCCTTCCATGATCTGCTGCCAATATCTGCCGGCGTCGGGATCGGTGCGACGGAATCGGTCATGGGCGCGGGCGACAGCGAGAATGCGGGGATGGGTGCGGGCGATGTGGTGTGCCCATTCATCCAGCGCGGCCAGTGCATCCGGTGATGTCCACACGCGGCTTAGTGATACGCGCAAGCCTTCTGCGTCCCCCAGATATTCGTACAGCGCGCTGACCAATTCGGCGCGCGATGTGAAATGCAGGTACACCGCGCGCCTCGTGACACCAGCCCGAGCTGCGACGGTGGCCATTGTGAGCTTGTCGTAACCGTCCTCCTCGATGATCTGCCGGGTCGCGTTCAGCAATGCGTCCCGGGTGCCCCGACTCCGAACGTTCTGCGGCTCCTGGATCGAGCGCACCGCTGGCCTGCCTCTCCTACGAAAGCATCCGTCTTGAACAGCACCACACTGAAGTACACAATAAGTGTAGTTCTCAAGGCGGGCCAATTCGGGCCTAGGGCGCGGACACGAACAGGTCCAAGCCGAGCTCGCGCGAAAGAAATGCGGCGGCCAGCTGGCCCTTCACGCTATTGCCGGCCGCATCAAGCCGCGGCGCGAAGGTGCCCAACCCACCCTTGCCGGGTGACACCATGACGATCCCGCCACCGATGCCGCTCTTGCCTGGCAACCCGATGGCGTACAGCCAGTCGCCAGAGGTTTCATACAACCCAGCTGTTGCCATCACCACTTGGGCGCATCGGCAGCTCACCTGATCGACGACTTGCTCTCCCGTTGACGGATTGACACCGCCGGACGCGAGGGTCGCCGCCATCACAGCAAGGTCGCTAGCGCTGACCCTCAGACAACTTTGTCTCGTGTAGAGGTCGACCGTCTCGCTCGAATCGGTTGCAAGCCTGCCGTAGCCGCGCAGGAGGTCCCCGATGGCGCGATTGATTGAGTTCGTCGCTGACGCCGAGGCGAAAATCTCCTCATCGATCTGCAGTTCACGACCGGCAAAACGGGACAAACCCTCATGGATGAAACGCCACTTTTCTTCCGTGTTAGCGCCGGGTGCCATGCTCGTGGTGGCAATTGCCCCGGGATTGACCATCGGGTTGGTCCTGCCGTCGAGGTGGTCTTCGATCGCGGCCACGGAGTTGAACTTCTTGCCCGTCGCGTTGAGTCCGACAAACTGAGCCACGGCCTCCGGAGTATGTACGCCACACATCAGAGCAAACACGAACGGTTTGGCCACACTCATGATCGAGAACTGGACGTCGGCATCTCCTGCTTTAGCTGTGAGGCCCCGCGTATTGGCCACACAGATTCCGAACTTGTCAGGGTCAACAGTCGCGAGTGAGGGATACACATGTGACAACTCGCCCTCGGCGGTCGCCCGAAAGCGCTCGTAGGCCTCGTTCACCAGAAGACGCACATGCTCAGCCGGCGGAAGGTTCCCCGTGGAGACATAGGGTGCGCTCGCCGCTGGGTCTGTGGTCATGTTTGAACTTCTCTCGGCTTGTTCGGTCCTCTGTCCGGCCCGGCTGTTACCGGTTAGGGCTTGCTACTTCTGCTGCGCGGATCCGGCGTCGACGATCTTCGCATCGTTTGCGACGACTGGGCAGGATGGCATCGAGCGTGTCGGTCTTGCCGGCAGTGGATGATCTTCCGTCGTCATTCTCTTTCTCGAGAAGTGGGCGAGTTGGCTGCGCGTAGCGCGTCCTGATTGACGACGACATGCAGGTTGGTCAGCAGCCCGTGATCCACCGAGGCGGTAATGGTCGCGTACGGCCGTCGTTGCAGATATGCCAGGAAGGCAATGCCTGACGCGGTGGGCGCGCTGACGAGGGTTACGTTGCCCCCGAAGAAGCGCAGCAGCGTCCTGGCGATGCGGTCGGCGCCGCGCTGGACCTGCTGGCTGCTGCGCCGCGGCCGGAGCTGCGGCGGATCGCCCGTTGTGAAGTCGGCGATGCCCCAGGCTTGATCGTGCAGCACAGCGGTGAGGGCCTGGAGGTCGCCGTTCGCGCAGGCGGCGAGGAAGGTCTGGGAGACCTTGTGTAGCTCGCTGGTCGGCCATCTCCCCCCGCTTGGTGGGATGGGGGCCGCCGGTCACCTTGGCGCGGGCCCGTTTGGCCAGCTGACGGCAGGTCGCCGACGGCTTGCCAAGGATCTCCGCGACCTGGTCGAAGGGGAGCTGGAAGACGTCGTGCAGTACGAAGGAAACGCGTTCGGCGGGACTGAGCCGCTGCAGCAGGATCAGCAGAGCTTCGCTCACTTCCTCGTCCAAGGTCACGCGGTCCGCGGGATCGACCACTGTCTGCTGGCCGAGGCTGAGCGCACTGTCCAGCCACGCAGTATCGCTCGGCCGTTCCCGCCGGTTCTGCGCGGACCGGATCCGGTCCAGGCAGAGCCGGCTCGTCACCACGGTCAGCCAGCCGCGAGGGTCCCGCACCTCGCCGGGTTCGACCAGGTCCAGGCGTAGGAACGCCTCCTGGACCACGTCCTCCGCCGCACCGATATCGCCCAGCATTCGATACGCGAGGTCGATCAGGTACCCGCGGTCCGCTCGCCAAGCCGCAACGACAAGGCCGCCTGCGCCCGAGAGATCGATCATCGCAACGTCCTGCGCCCTCCAAATCGCCGTCATACACACCAGGACGAGATAGCACCTCCCATCGTGACAGACACGCGGCGGGCGACCGTCTTGGCGACCCATCCGCTCGGCGCTGTCACTTTCCTGCGGGCGCTTCCGTCCTTTGCTACGACACGCCACATCAAAGGAGTTGACATGATCTTGATCACCGGAGCGACGGGCAACGTCGGACGGCCCCTCGTTACCCAACTGCTCGCCCGCGGCGCGAAGGTCCGCGCCATCAGCCGGCATCCAAGCACCGCTGGTCTGCCAGACGGAGCCGAAGTCGTCGAGGCCGACCCGAGCCGGCCGGACTCTCTACATGGATGCTTTGACGGCGTCACCGCGATCTTCCTCAACGCCCGCGCCGTCCAGACCGCCGCGTCGGAGGTCTTGACTCTCGCGAAGAGTGCCGGCGTCGTCCGTGCCGTCGCGCTCGCCGCCGGTAACGTCGACGAAGACCACGCCCGGCAACCCTCTCGCTGGCGCGGCGACCTCAACGCCGAGCTCGAGCAGGCCGTGATCGCCAGCGGCCTGGAGTGGGTGAGCCTGCGGCCGAACGAGTACGCGTCGAACTTTCTCGGCCTGTGGGCGGCGCAGCTGCGCGGCGGGAATGTGATCCGCGCACCCTACGGCGCCTCGCACCACGCGCCGATCGACGAGCGTGATATTGCCGCGGTCGCCGTCGAGGCGCTGCTCACCGACCGGCTCCTCGGACAGAAGGTGCCGCTAACTGGGCCGCGATCCCAGTCGGCCCGCGAGCTCGCTGACACACTGGCCGGCGCCCTCGGGCGGCCGATCAGATTCGAAGAGGTTCCACCGGAGGCTGGCCCGCCAGGCGATGCTGGCTCAAGGTTTCCCCGAAGGCTTCGTCACCGGGTACCTGCGGCTGCAAGCCGAGGCTGTAGATCGGCCCGCTCCGGTCACCCACGCGGTCGAGGAGATCCTGGGCCGTCCGGCGACAGGTTTCGCGACCTGGGCCGCTGACCACGCTGAATACTTCCGTGGGGTGGCGGCGTGAAGCTTGCCCTTTTCGGCGCGACCGGTCGCGTCGGCCGCGAGGTGCTCAGCCAGGCCCTTGCTGCCGGTCACGCGGTCACGGCTGTGGTGCGGAACCCCTCGAAACTGTCGAAGATGTCGAGGTCGTACGGCAAGACCTGGCCAGTCCGGACGTCGCAGTCCTCGCCGCCGCGCTGGGCGATGTCGACGCGGTGATCTCCACGATCGGCCCTAACCGGGCAGCCCAAGCCGGAATCGTTGCCCGCGCCACGGCGGCCATCACGCACGCCATGGCGGTTGGCCACCACATGCTCACCGTGCTCCAGCAGCCTGAGACCGTACGCCGCTCTGTCGGCGTCGCCTACTAGAGGCGCCGGAGCGGCCCATCACGGCCAAACCCGGTCCGGGCACGTTGAAGCTACCCTGGCCGGCGCGAGGAGCCGTTCGGGGTCCGCTCCCCCGTGCGTCGGCACGCGGACGGGCATACCCGCTCGGCAAGAGCCCTGGGTGGTTCGCGATCGGTGCGCCCTCGGCAGCAGCCTAGGTCGGGCCCGGGCAGGCCCCGGTCTATAGTCACGCTCCATGGCCGCCGACCGCCGCCGCGTCGTCGCGAGCTTCCGCCGGCGCGCCCAGATCATTTGGGCGGCTGCAGCACTGCTCACCGTCGTTAGTGGGGCAGTTGCGGTGGCGCAGCCCCCTACGGCCACCCCGACCTCGACTGCAACCGCCTCCGCTTCGCCCACGCCGGACGACGGAAGCCCCACGTCAGGCGACCGAAGCCCCAGGCCAGGCGGCACCAGCCCGGCACTCACCCCGCCGGCGACGCCGACTGCAACGACAGCTGAATCCCTCACCCCGACCGGAGCACCGGCGTCCACGCCGTCGGAGCCCACGACACCGAGCGCCAGCACGACTGCCGCGCCCACTCAACCCGAGAGTCCTCCGCCACAACGGCCGGCGACGCCACCGGCCAGCTCGACCGGTGCTGTTCCGCTCAGCTCGGTCCTGATCGCCCTCGTCGTCTTGGCCCTGGTGAGTCTTGTGCTGCTTCGCCTCGCCCGAAAGGGCGAGGGTCAGGTCGCGCAGCCGGAGGCAGCCCCGCCGCGAATCGGTACCGAACCGGCCACCGACGTATTGGTGCTGCTGACGTCGGCCGGGGAGGCGCTGATCGACTCCGGCTTCGACGTCGACGACGTGGATGCGAATCTGGAGGAGATCGCCCGGGCATACGGCATGGCCGACACGGAGATCATCGCCCTGCCGACCGCGCTCCTGGTCTCCTCCCGCACCGGTGGTCGGCTTCGAACCAGGGCCGTTACCAGCGGCCGCCAGCGGCTGCGGCTGCACCAGATCGAGGAGCTCGATGACGTCGTCAGGGTGGCGCGCACCGGTCGGATCGATCCCCGGTGGGCCCACGATCAGATCGTGGCGATTCGTACCCGGCCCCCGCCCTTCGGTCCGTCGATGCAGCTGATCGGTCAAGTGCTCGCTACCGTCGGCCTCGTCGTCCTGCTCGGCAGCTCCTGGCTTGGGATCGTGGTGGCTGCCGGACTCGGCGGCCTGATCGGAGCCCTCCTGCTCGCCGGAAGCCGTGTGCCGCCCCGGTTCCAGGTGCTGCTGACCGTCGCTGCATCGTTCAGCGTGTCGCTCGTGGTCTTCCTGCTGTCGCGGACCGGCCTCGACTTCGACGTCGCCCCCAGCCTGATCGCCCCGCTGGTCACGCTGTTGCCCGGAGCGCTGCTGACCACCTCGGTGATAGAGCTGTCGACCGGCCAGATGATCTCCGGTGCCGGGCGACTGGCGGCCGGGGCCGCCCAGCTGGTGCTTCTCGGCCTCGGCATCCTCGCCGCGGCCGCTCTCGTCGGGGTACCCGCGTTCGACCTGACGGCGACTAAGCCGGCGCTCGGTGCCGTTGGCCCCTGGCTCGCCGTCGGTGTGTTTGGCATCGGCATAGTGATGAACCTGTGTGCGCGTCCGAAGTCCCTCGGCTGGATCCTCCTGGTCCTGTACGTGGCTTACGGCGGCCAGGTGCTGGGAGGGCTGTTCTTCGGCGGGGTGCTGTCCGCCTTCGTGGGCGCGGCCGTGATGACCCCGGTCGCCGATCTGGTCGCCCGGCAGCGAACCGGGCCACCGGCGATCGTCAGCTTCACACCGGCGTTCTGGCTCCTGGTTCCCGGTGCACTCGGCCTAGTCGGCGTCGCGGCCTTACTCAACGGTGACAGCACCGGCACCACGACCCTGATCACCACCGTCGAGACGATGGTGGCGATCGCCCTCGGCGTCCTGGTCGGGCGCGCCATATCCATCATCGTGTCCGCGCGCGAGGGTCGAAGCGGCCCTCCTCCCGCCGACCACCTCGAGGCGACACCGCGCCATGCAGCTCCGCCTTCCCGTAGCCCGGCTGGAGTACCAGACCGTCGCACCTTCGCAAGCTGCCTATCAAGCAGCCGGAAGCTTCACTCCGGTGACGCCACGCTTGCCTCGTGATCGCGTTGCCGGCGCCTCACGGCGCATCACGGTGACGGCGAGGACGATCAGCCACGCGAAGTAGGCGTAGGCGTTGATCCGCTCGAAGCCGCCCGCCCACGCCGTGTCGTTCTGCTCGATGCCCTGGATCGCGAAAGAGGCTGCCATTCCGAACCCAACCACCACCACAATCGTGGCCAGCGCGTAGAAGCGGAACCACCCCCGGTACGCGACGGCGGAGACCGCCATCGCCGCGATCACCAGCACGCTGAACACCGCCGACAAGATGATGTGCATCGTGTCGTTGAACCCCGCCTCCATGCCGCGCGAACTCATCGCCCAGACCGTGTGCGTAGGAAACCCGACAACGCCAATCGCGATCAGAAGGCCGCCGACCCACGAAACGCTGCTCCGGTGAGAGGCGCGGAGAACACCGATTCCGAAGGCAAGCACCAGCACACCGTGAATCAAAATGACCGTCACCATCAAGGGCCGAACTGGGGATCCGAAAGCACTCAGTTCACTTATCGCCTGATCGAGGTAGCTATATCCGTGATACAGGAGAGCTGAGAGAAGGTCCCCAATCACGTACACAACAACGGCGGCGATTCCCGCCATCAGCAAGATCTTATTCGTCATTGGTCCGCGCCCTTGACCTCCACACGACTCCTCGCTTGCACTGTATCCATCCCGCGCCCACACCTCCTCCTGCCAATGCTCTGCTCGCCGCACAAGAAGTTAGGCGCAAAGTCAACGCGCTCGTAGAGGCCGATCCACGGCCTTGGTCGTTCGCTATTGCGGTTCATGATCACTCAACATCACAGTTCGAGCCCGCAGATCGCTCGCTACGCCACTCTCTGCGCAAGAGACGACAACTGTCGTGCCCGCACAGACGACCTCGCCGCCTCGATCCGGCAGGCGAACGCCGAGATCCCCGACCGCTGGTTCTTCCTGCCGATCAAGAAGAGCAATGTGCGCATTGCCGCGTTCATGGGAATGATGGAATCAACCGTGGAGCGGCACCGATCGGCGCCGCCCCCACATCATCAACATGTGGCTCTCCGCAGGCACGGGCGACGCAAGCGGCCGTTGGGCTGGCTCGCTCATCGGTGACCTCTTGTTCTCCAAGCTGTTCGACTGGGGCCAGTACACCTCCTTCGGGAGAGCCGATGCCCAGACGGCGCGGGACTACTGCTCCTCCGGCGGGCAGGACGCTACGAACGTCGGCCGTGCCGCGTTGACCTTCGGCTGGGGCAACGGCCAGCTGATAGACGCCTGGCCGGCGGCACCGGAAGAGAACGAATACAGCAAGGTACGAACCTCGAACACCACGCTGGGATCCGCTGACGGACGCGCACACTCGCCCGCATTCCCAGCCAGAGGTTCTGCCCTAACACGGAAAAGGTCCAACAATTGGCCCGACCGGCGAAGTCCACCGGTCGGCCCTAGGGATACAGACCAAACCCAACAGCTCAACTAGCCCTTAAACGCGTCTTTTACCTTTTCGCCGGCCTGCTTCAGGCTGCCCTTCGCCTCCTGCGCCCGGCCTTTGGCCTGCAGACTGTGATCGTCGGTTGCATCGCCAGTCGTCTTCTTGGCCTTGCCCTTAAGTTCCTCGGCCTTGTGATCGGCCTTATCGTCGATCCCCATCAGCACCTCCTCAGCGGTCCTGCTCGGTGGCCACCCATCGGGCCAAGTCTCGATTCGCACAATTTCATTACCCCGTACAGGGGTGCTGACACGAACCCAAGAGGTTCGAGCCGGTAGAACCGGGCAGTGCAGCAGGCAAGAGAGCTCAGGGCGCTCCCTCGGGGTCCCCGGCTGAGTCCAGTGAGCCGTATTCGCCGCGTCCAGCCCGGTGAGGCTGGACCTATTGCGGGGCTGGATATGTTGTCCCGGCTTGTGGCTACTAGATGTGGTAATGGGCTGGCGCTGACCTTGTGATGGCCGTCCATCTGCTATTCATTGGCTTCATCGTGGTGGCGGCTTTCTCGCTTGGCGGTGGCCACCGATCATTTGGCCCCACATCCCTGGTGAGTCCCCACAGTTGCTGAGAGGTTGGGCCGAGGTCTCGGACCACTGTCCTGAACGGAGTGCCCCGCATAGATGCCGTTGAGAAGCTGCTGCCTGACTTTGGCGGGGAGCCGTGTCTGCGCATAAACCTCTCCCGCCGCTCCGCTCCGCGTCACCGTGCGCCTGGCGGCAGGCGGGGCATCTACAGCCGCTCGTCCATCGCGCACGGGTGCGGTGGCCGTACCTCGCCCAGCCCGCGCGTCAGGGGTAGCGATATCAGCGCTCGCCCCGTGCCTACCTTCTCGGTTCCGAAGGATCCTGCGGGAATTCAGCCATTCGGCGCGGCTGCAGGATGGGTATCTAGTCCGATGCGAGCGGCTGCGTGTGCTTCGTAGCGTCGTCGACATGTTTAGTTGGCGGTTCTAGCAGCAACGGTGTCGACGGCACTGTTCGACCCCGGCACGCTGCTTCAAAAAGGAGAGGTGGTCTAGATGACTGCGGAAGACAACGTTGACGAATTGCTTGCGCAATTCGACGTGGCGGTCGGTGGGTTCCTGACAGGCAACCCTGAATCCGCAGCAGGGCTGTACTCCCATCGGCAAGACGTAACCCTCGCTAACCCCCTTGGCCCGGCTGTACGTGGATGGGAGCAGGTTGCTGCGACTATTGAGCACGCCGCATCGCAGGTGCGAGATGGCAAGATCGTTGACGTTGAGAACGTAGTGAAGTGCGTAACTCCTGAACTTGCCTACGTTGTGAGGACGGAGCGGTCCGAGGCCAAGGTTGGCGGACAGGAGGCCGTCACCCCCATCAGTCTGCGGGTCACGATGATCATGCGCCCCGAAGACGGCGTCTGGAAGATCCTGCACCGGCACGCAGACCCGATCACGGCGGCACGACCAGCCGAATCAGTCATTCAGCAGTAGCCGGTCAAGAAATAAGCCCGGCTTTGGGATCAGCGCTCGCCCTTGCGTGACCTCATCCCGCTCTCGTAGCCGACGCGTGTCCAGCGTTCTAGTGTCCCCCGCCAGGAATTCGTTGTAGATATCGGGCCAGTCGTTCGAGGATTTCTTCGGCGGTCTTGGTCCAGACGAAGGGTTTCGGGTCGGCGTTCCAGTGTTCGATCCAGGAGCGAATGTCGCGTTCGAGGGTGGTCACGTTGTCGTGCACGCCGCGGCGGAGTTGGCGGTCGGTGAGCAGTCCGAACCAGCGTTCGACCTGGTTCAGCCACGATGAGCTGGTCGGGGTGAAGTGCAGATGGAACCGGGGGTGGGCGGCCAGCCAGGCGCCGATCGCAGGGGTCTTGTGGGTGGCGAGGTTGTCGCAGATCAGGTGGACGTCGAAGTCGACTGGCACAGTTTGGTTGATCTGGTTGAGGAATTTCTTGAACTCGCTGGCTCGGTGTCGCCGTTGGATTGAGTGGATCACCAAGCCGGTGGCCACGTCGAGGGCGGCGAACAAGTCGGTGGTGCCGGCCCGGGCGTAGTCGAAGCTGCGGCGTTCAGCGACCCCAGGCATCATCGGCAGCAACGGCGCTGAACGGTTCAGCGCCTGGATCCCGGATTTCTCGTCCACACAAAGAACCACGGCCCGCTCGGGCGGGTTCAGATAAAGCCCGACGACGTCGCGGACCTTCTCGATGAACAGCGGATCATTGCTGAGTTTGAAGGTGTCGACCAAGTGAGGCTTCAACCCGAACGCCCGCCAGATCCGTCCGACCGTCGAGGCGGATAGGCCCGATTCGGCCGCCATCGACGACCGCGACCAGTGCGTCGCATCCCGCGGCGTCCGCTCAAGGGTTTCCACCACGACCTGCTCGATCACATCGTCCCTGACCGAGCGGGGACCGCCTGGACGCGGCTCATCGGTCAATCCGTCCAACCGTTTCTCCACGAACCGGCGCCGCCATTTGCCCACCGTCGCGGTCGAGCACCCCAGCTGGGCCGCCACGGTCTGGTTGTCCGAACCGTCGGCACACCTCAAGATGATCTTGGACCGCAAAGCCAGCGACTGCGCCGACTTCGACCGCCGCGACCACCCCAGCAGTTGCTCGCGTTCCGCCTCTGTCAAGGTCAGGTCGGCCTTCGGGCGTCCCGTTCGTGGCATGCCCCATTCTACGACTTATCCAGCGAATTCCTGACGCGACACACTAGTACGTCGTAGTCGAATGGGAAGCCGCGACCGTCTCCGGCGAGGATGAGCATCCCGGCGCCGATCAGCACATAGCCGACGTGAGTGGCCGGGCTGGCATACCAGAACTTCGGCAGTAATGCCTGCTGACCAAGCCGCTCAGCTTGCGGTGCCGGGGTGGGTCCATCCGCACGAAATTGTCCTTCTGGAACAGGGCCAGATCGTCCTGGGCCGGGACGAGCTAAGTGAGATCCGAGGAGAACGTCGCGGGGTCGGACTCCGCGGGCCGCGGGGTGAGGTAGAAAGGTACAGTGGCGACCAGCGACGGCGGCAGCGGTAAGCGCATCGACTGGAGCCGGCTGGGCGAACGCACCGACTGGTCCGACTGGCGCTCTTGGCTGAAGGAACTCTCCGGCATCGACTGGGCCGCCCTCACGCCGCGGGCGCCGACGCGACCGGAGCAGCCTGCGCCGGGGCCCATCGAACTGACGCTGGCCGCCTGGGCCGAGGACGAGCCCGGCGACAAACACGCCGAGCAGATCGAACTGTCTTACCCGGTGCTGCGCGAGTGGTGGCTCCGCGAAGGCGGCGACGCCCGGACCCCAAGCGCGGAGGCGGGCGAGCGGCTCGCCGAGCACATGCCCGAGTT
This sequence comes from uncultured Actinomycetota bacterium, assembly GCA_963836855.1. Classification (GTDB taxonomy): domain Bacteria; phylum Actinomycetota; class Actinomycetes; order Propionibacteriales; family Propionibacteriaceae; genus Microlunatus. Next base: position 17,240 of record CAWILN010000017.1, read on the forward strand.
GGTACCGACGTGGCGGCGGCTGACGGAGATGGTGGACGACGAGCATGCCGGCGCGGTCCTGGCGCTGTGGAACCCACCGGCCTTTCTCACGGGCTGCTCGCAGGCCGCCGTCCCGGGCAGGAGCCCCGCACTCGTACGCAACTACGACTGGGACTACCGGCTCTACGACGGCGTGGTGATGCGTACGGCGTACGGCGGCCGGCGCGTGCTCGGCATGGGCGACTGCTTGTGGGGCCTGCTCGACGGCGTCAACGACGCAGGCATCGCCGTGTCGCTCACGTTCGGCGGGCGTCCGAACGTCGGAACGGGGTTCGGCATACCGATCGTGCTGCGCTACGTGCTGCAGGCCAGCGACACGATCGACGCCGCGGTGGACGCCTTGACGCGTATCCCCGTGCACATGAGCTACAACGTCACCGTGTTGGACGCCGAGGGCCGCCACGCGACGGTGTACGTCGCCCCGGACCGGCTCGCCCGGGTCACCGACCGGGCCGTCACCACCAACCACCAGGGCGAGGTCGAGTGGAAGCCGTACGCCGCCGCGATCCGCAGCGTCGAGCGGTCCGATCGCCTCGACGCGCTACTCAGCGGGGGTGCCGACACTGCCACGGTCGTCGCCGCGCTGCTGCGCGAGCCCATGTACGCGACGAAATTCCACGAAGGCTTCGGCACGCTCTACACAGCCGAGTATCGTCCCGGCGAGGGCAGCGCGATCTACCACTGGCACGAGCGCACCTGGGAGCACTCAATCGACGGCGTCGCCGAGGAGACGGTGCACCTGCTGCTCGGCGATGACAGCCCCAATGCGGGCGCCACGGAGCCCTAGCGCACGGGTTGTCACACCTTGGTTGGGTTCTCGGTTGATAGATCGTGTTGGCGCACTGACCGGGGCACTTCCGCGCGCTTAAGGTCAACGCCGCCACCGGGACGATGGCCGAACAGGCCACAAGACGTAAGCGGACCGAGCCATGCTCACAACAGCGGGCATGGCTAGGCGACCCAAACCCCACTTCCTAAGCAACTCGTCTATGTGCCCGGAACAGCTCGTACTGGTGGGGAGCATCGGATACTGGGGTTTCCTGCGCCGGTATGGGCGGAGCGGCGCGTGGCGAGAGCCTTGGCCGATGGCTGCCCCAGCGGAGCATCGCGACGCGCAATAAGCACCGGTGGGCAGTGTTCAAATCGCATATAGGCTCGAGATTGCCGGTGCGGCTGAGTCCGACGACTTGGGCCTCCCCCGCGTATACCTGGCGGGGGAAACGGACTCGAGATTTCGCTGGATTCGAGTCGTGTGCTGCCAGCATTTTGCGAGGTACGTTTCAGGTAACCCCTTTGGACGGGAGGCCGCTTTCATGCCGTGGGTCGTGTGGTTGATAGCGGCTGCGCTCTTGGCCGTCGCGGAATACTTCACCCTGACCTTGGCCTTTGGGTTGCTCGCTGCCGCGGCGCTCGTCGCCGCGATCGTCGCCGGTATCGGCGGTCCTCTGCTGGCCCAGGTTCTCGCCTTCGCGATCACGGGTGCGGTGGGGCTACTGATCGTGCGGCCGATCGCGAAGCGGCAAATGACACATCCTGCACTGGTCCGCGAGGGCAGCTACGCGCTGACCGGGAAGAAGGCGGTGGTCATCGAGGAGGTTACCGGTACGCAGGGGCTCATCAAGCTCGCCGGGGAGGTGTGGTCGGCGCGTGCGCTCGATGAGGACCACGTGCTCCCGCCGGGGACGCCGGTAGACGTCATGGAGATCGACGGGGCGACGGCGATCGTGTATCCCCGAGAGCTTCTGCCGTGAGCGGTCACTGCTGAGACGACGGTGGAGGAGATATGGACCTGAATCTGTTAGTCCCGATCATCATCGTGGCGGCCCTGGTGGTATTCGTCGCGATATCAGCCGTGCGCGTCGTCCCACAGGCGCGCCGCTACAACGTCGAGCGCTTCGGCCGCTACCGGACGACGTTAGAACCGGGTCTGAACTTCATCATCCCGCTGGCGGATCGGATCAACAATAAGCTCGACGTGCGGGAGCAGGTGTTCTCGTCGCAGCCGAAGCCAGTGATCACCGAAGACAATCTGGTGGTCAACATCGACACGGTGTTGTACTACCAGATCACCGACCCACGGGCTGCCGCGTACGAGATCGCGGACTATTTACAGGCCATTGACCAGCTCACGGTCACGACGTTGCGCAACGTCATCGGCAGCATGGATCTGGAGCAGACGCTGACATCGCGAGAGGAAATCAATACTCGGCTGCGCATTGTGCTGGACGAGGCAACCGGCAAGTGGGGAATCCGAGTAAACCGAGTCGAGATCAAGGCGATCGACCCGCCGATCACCATCAAGGAAGCCATGGAGAAGCAGATGCGGGCCGAGCGCGACAAGCGCGCAGCCATCCTGCACGCCGAAGGCGAACGGCAGTCCAAGATCCTTACCGCCGAAGGGACTCGCCAGCAGGAGATCTTGGTGGCGCAGGGCGACCAGCAGGCCGCGATCCTACGGGCCGACGGCGAGGCCAGGGCCGTCGACCTGGTCTTCCAGGCCGTCCACCGCAACAACGCAGATCCCAAGGTGCTGGCCTACAAGTACCTGGAGACGCTGCCTCACCTGGCAAGAGGCGGTAACACCTTCTGGGTCATCCCGGGTGAGCTCACCCAGGCGGTCCGCACTATCACTGAGGCCTTCGGCGACTACTCCCGGATGGGGGCGCCCGCGACCGACAAGGCCACGGCCGATAGGCCGCAGCCGGAGATCGAAGACCAGGAGGGCAGCCGCGAGCTGACCTCCGGCGGTCCGCCGAGTTTGGACGCAGTCGCAGCCGCTGAGCGGGTCGCCGAGTTGGCCGAAGCGGCGGTCAACGAGGCCAAGGCCGACGCTGCCGCCGCCGAGGGTGGCATCGAATTGCCGCTGGATCAGGACGCGCGGCGTTAGCGCTTCAGTGGCAACGAGGATTGTCTCGTAGGGGTACGCGCACACACGCTTAAAGTGAATGAATGGCGTCAAGGACGGCTTACGTCGTTGGCACGGGAAAGCTGTGGGGGTCACCGGCGCTGATCGACGGCCTACTCGCTTACGCGGTCGCTATGGCGGTCGGAGTGGCGGTGTTCACCAGCTCAGTCGGCAGCCAGCCTTGGCCGGCGTACGTTTTTGCCCTCGGTTTCGGTTTGATCTTGCTCATCCGCCGGCGATATCCAGTCCCGGTCTTGATGATCACCTCGCTCGGGATCTGTGTGTACTACACGCTGCAGTACCCGCCTATCGGTCTCGCTCTACCGATAGCCGCTGCCTTGTTTTCTGCGGCAGAGGCCGGTCGCCTTCGCATCGGCATCGTCGTTTCGGTGATCTTGGTCGGGCTCGCGGTGTACTTCCAGATCGCCGGGGGGCGAGACATTGGGCAGCTGCTCGGCTATGAACTACCGCCGGTTATCGCGTTGATGGGAGCATCGCTGGCGCTGGGCGACGGCGCTCGCTCGCGGCGGCTGCTCAAGGAGTCCGAACGGGAGCGGGAGCGCCAGGCCAGGCTGGAGCTGGAGCGCCGTGCGACCGAACAGCGAAACGAGGAGCGGCTGCGGCTCGCTCGCGACCTACACGACGCTCTCGGCCACAACGTCGCAATGATCTCCTTGCAGTCTGCTGTGGCCGCCGAAGCGTTGCCGACCCGGGTGCCTGACGCTCAGCGGGCGGTGGCTGAGATCCGGAACATCAGCGTCGCCACCATGTCCGAGCTGCGCGACACAGTTCGGCGCCTTCGCTCACTGGACTCGGCGGTGGAGCAGCTGGTTGGTCTTGACGAACTCCCCGTGCTCGCCGAACAAGCGCGCGGCAACGGCCTGGATGTCCGGATTGTCGACACAGGGAATAGCCGGCTGGTGTCGCAGGCGCTCGGACAGGCTATATACCGAATCGTTCAGGAGGCGCTAACCAACATCATCAGGCATGCCAGTGCCACGAGGGCGGTCATCACACTCGACCGTGGCCCGGATGCGCTTACCATCACCATCCGCGACGACGGGCAAGGCGCAACCGAACTCACCGCGGGCGACGGCATCCGAGGCATGAGCGAGCGAGCAGCCGAGTGGGGCGGGCAGCTCAGCGTTACCAGTCCCGGCCCTGGTGCTGGAACAGTCGTAACCGCCGTACTGCCGTGGCCGAACTCAGCAGAGGCGGAGTCGGAACCGTGATTCGGGTGGTGTTGGCCGACGACCAGGCGCTGGTACGCAGTGGGCTGCGCGCACTTCTGGGCAATAGCGGCGACCTGCAGGTCGTCGGCGAGGCGAGCAACGGACGAGAGGCTCTCGCGGTTGTGACCCGCACCCAGCCCGAGGTGGTCCTCATGGACGCCCGGATGCCCGGGCTGGATGGAATCGAGGCCACCCGGCGGATCACCGCGGATCCGCGTCTGTCCGGAGTGGCGATCATTATGCTCACCACCTTCGATGAGGACGACCTGATCTTTGCGGCGATCCGGGCCGGCGCCTCCGGCTATTTGCTGAAAGATGTGGAGCCGGCAGACCTGCGCGAGGCGATCCGGGTAGTGGCAGCCGGAGATGCATTGTTGTCGGCCTCGGTGACCCGAAAGGTGATGGAGGGCATCGTTTCCGGCCCGGCGGGTGTCGCCCACCGTGGCCAGCTGAACCAGCTGACCGAGCGCGAACGCGAGGTGCTGGCCGGAGTGGGCCGTGGCATGTCGAACGACGAAATCGCGGCAGAGATTCACATCAGCCCCGCGACCGCGCGCACGTACGTGAGCCGGATGCTGACGAAGCTGGGGGCTCGCGACCGGGCCCAGCTGGTTGTCATCGCGTACGAGAGCGGCATCGTGACACCCGGGCGGCACCTTGAGGCACCTGGCCGACCCTGAGCCGCCGTACGTCGAAAAGCGACTCAAACTGTCGCCTGTTGCCAGTAGGTAGCGGGCAACGCGATTCCTACCGTGGTGGGCGTTCTGAACCACCAAACCACGGAGGAACGTACATGTCTGCCTGTCTCAGCCGCCGCACCCTGCTGGCTGGGCTGGCTGCCATGCCTGCGCTGGCGCTCGTGGGCTGCGGATACGATCGCACTACCGCTGCTCCGATCAGCACCGTCGATACCCTCGATTTCGCTAACCGACTCCGCATCCCGGCATTGGCCGAGTCGATTGTGGACAACGATGGCGTTCGGGTATTCCGGCTCAGTGCCGTTTCCGGATCGGCAGAATTCCTCTCCGGTCTGTCGACCCCGACCTGGGGCTATACCGATGGTCGATCCGACGCCGGGTATCTCGGCCCAACATTGCGGGCAGCACAGGGGGAGCGAATACGGGTCATCGTCGAGAACCGACTATCCGAGACCACTACCGTGCATTGGCACGGTATGCACCTTCCAGCGCGCTATGACGGTGGACCGCATCAACCCATAGCAGCTGGCGAGCAGTGGCAGCCGGAGTGGACGATCGATCAGCCGGCGGCCACCCTGTGGTACCACCCGCACCCGCATGGCGAGACGGAATTTCAGGTCGCGCGCGGCCTGGCGGGGCTGTTCTACGTCGACGACGGCTGGAACCGGGACCTGCCGCATCGGTATGGGATCGACGATGTCCCGGTCATCCTGCAAGACCACACATTCGACTCACGCAGCCGGTTCCAGCTGCGCGGCCGAGCGGTCACGGGTCTGCTGGGCGACAAGATCTTGGTGAACGGCACCTACAATCCGCACTTGCCGGTGACGACGCGGCGGGTTCGGCTTCGCATCCTGAACGCCTCAACAGCCCGGATTTATCACCTGGCCTTCGCCGACGATCGGGGATTCGCACTCGTCGCTACGGACAGCGGCTTGTTGCCTTCGCCCCAGCCAACCCGTCGGCTGCTCCTCTCCCCCGCCGAACGGGCGGAGATCCTGGTCGACCTGCGACCCGGCGAGCGGCCGGTGCTCCGCTCGCTGGCGTGGGATCTGGGCATGATCACCCCGTTGACCAATGGTGCCGGTGGCAATGATCATCTTGATCTACTGCAACTCCGGGCAGGAAATTCGCTGGCCGACAGCGGCCACCTGCCGGAGAGGCTGGAGACCAGTCCCGCCGTCGCGCTTGATCATGTCGCGGCTCAGCGGACGTTCCAGCTCGATGGTCGCGAGATCAACGGTCATCAGATGGAGATGTCGCGAATCGACACCGTTGTCGGAGCCGGCACAACCGAGCTGTGGACCGTACATAACACCGGCAATCAGCCGCACAACTTCCATGTCCACGGGGTGGCGTTCCAGCTCGTTCCGCCGGGGGCGACCACGCCGGATCCTCGACTGGGATGGAAGGACACCGTGCTACTGGCTGCCGGCGAGGTGGTCCAGCTGGCGATCACGTTTCCGCCGTACCAGGACCCGCTCACGCCGTACATGTACCACTGCCACCTGATGTGGCACGAGGACACGGGGATGATGGCGCAGTTCACTGTCGTCGATCCTGATCAAGTCGAGTCGGTGCCACGGGCTCTTGAAGTCCCGAAAGATCACATGGCAGCTGGCCATGATCACGGCTGATCTTGAGTAATTTCCCTCACCACATCCAACCCAAGGAGACGAACTGACATGTCCACAGGCAACTTGCCATCCAACTCGCCAGCCACGAGCAAGCGGCATCCAGCAATGATCATCGCCATGATTCCCGTCGGAGCCGTGCTCGGTCTCATCGGTGGCCTCTTGATCGAGATCATCGTCGGTCTCATCGCCGGGGCGATTTTCAGCGCCGAACATCCGGCGGCCTTTTCGATGCGCTTCCTCGGCTCACTGCCGGGCCTCGGCGCCTTGATCGGCGCGATTCTGGCGCCCATCTGGTACGCCCGCCGCAGTCGGGGCTAGGCGAGCTCACCGTCCCGCCGTACTGAGTTGCGGCTGTCCTCGGGCGTAGGGCGCTAAATCTCGTCACACGCGTTGGCCATGCGCCCCCGGTCGGCTGACCAGCCACCGATCGGTTTGCGCTGATCGGCGGGCGGGTACTCCTGGGGCATGAGCAACATCACTCTGATCATCGTGATCGTCATTGCCGTTGTGGTAGTTGTCGCGATCGCCGTCGTCGGCTATCAGATGGCTCGGAAGAGGCGGACCGCGCAGCTCCGTGAGCAGTACGGACCGGAGTACGACCGTAGCGTCGACCAGGCGGAGAACCAACGCGAGGCGGAGTCGGAGCTGCGCGACCGCGCGAAACGGCACGAGAAGCTGGAGTTGCGCAGTCTCGACTCGTCTGAGCGTGACAACTTCGAGCGGCGTTGGTCAGACGTGCAGGGACAGTTCGTGGACGACCCCAGCAACGCCGTGCGCAACGCCGACCTGCTCGTCGTTGACGTAATGTCCGCCCGTGGCTACCCGGTCGAGGACTTCGACCAGCGGGCCGACGACCTGTCGGTGCGCCACGCGGAAGTTACCCAGCAGTATCGGGAGGCCCGCCGGATCGCCCAGGCAAACGAGGACGGAAACGTCGACACCGAGGATCTTCGCCAAGCCGTGACGTCCTATCGGGCGCTGGTAATGACCTTGCTGGCGGACGACGGGGATCGCAGTCGGCCCAACGGCGTACAGAGCGAGCAGGACAACAACAAGATGACGGAACGGGGGACAAAGGCATGAGCAGCACCGAGGCGACAACCACAGACGGCGGAACGACAGGCACACCCCAGACGAGAAACGACGCCAGTAGCGCGGCAGAGCGGCTGGGCGGACCAATCGAGGACGAGCCGCGCCAGGACACCGCTCGCAGGGCCGAGACCGGCACCGATCGTCAAGCCGACGCGGCCGCCGGCGAGGGCGAACTGGGTACCGACACGGCTCGTCAGGCTGAGACCGACTCTGATCGTTACGCCGACACGACTTCCGGCGAGGCCGAGCAGGGAGCCGACACGGTTCGCCGGGCCGAAACCAATGCTGATCGTCATAGCGACACCGACGCAAGACAGCGCACGACATTGATCGCTCCGGAGCGCGCAGAGAGCTACAACAGTCGATGGAATGAGCTGAAGAGCGAATTCGTCGACGAGCCGCGCCGTGCCGTACGTGGCGCGAACGAACTGGTCGGAGAGGTGCTCGACGAGCTGGAAGAGTTGTTCCGCCGCCAGCGCGCCGATCTCGAACATGGCCTAGACAGCGAGGAGACCACGACCGAGGATCTGCGGCAGGCACTCGGACGCTATCGCTCCTTCTTCGACCGCCTGCTCTCCTTCTAAGCGCAGCCGGCTGCCCGGGCGGCGCGGGCCAAGCGCTTGTCGGTATAGCTCGTCCCACACCGGGACCACGGAGCCCTCGGTCTCACTATGCAGCCGCATCCGCTGGCTGTTGAGTGCGACTGGAGTCCAGGTCCATGCACTGACTAACCCCGCCGTCTCGCTGAGCTTTGGCTGCTCAACACAGTCCTCCGATTCACCCGCGGCCGGGATCCCTGCCTGTGCAAAGGTTGCGCTTGAGAGCGTGCCCGCGTTGAATGGATCTACCGAGTGCCAAGAGGGGAGCTCCAGCTGCGGGGTTCGGCACGGTGGACCGGTTGGACCATCGTCGGGATGTTCATGATCGTATCTGCGGCTTGCACAGTCGCAGATCCGTTACCGTCCGCGGTCCCACGGCCCTCCGGCAGCCTTCACACAGTTGTGCCAGTAACGCCAAAAGAGACCAACGCAGTAGCGCCGCACACCCCCAGCAAAACGAGCGGGGCAGTGCGGCTACCTCCCAAGAGGCCGAGGACGGCAGTGCGGCAACGCGAGCACATGGTGCCGTCAAGTCCACGACCAGCTGATGGCGATTCGAAACGGGCAGTCCAACCACCCGACCACATCGTGATCGTGATCTTCGAGAACAAGCACCGCTCCAACGTGATCGGCAGCGGGCAGGCGCCGTACCTCAACAAGCTCGCGGCCAAGGGCGCGAGCATGACCCACTCCTACGGTGTTACGCACCCCAGCCAGCCGAATTATTTGGCGCTGTTCTCTGGGTCGACCCACGGTGTGACTAGCAATGCATGCCCCCAGCATTTTCGAAAGGCGAACAACCTGGGACGTCAGCTCCGTAAGGCCGGACGGAGCTTCGTGGGATATGCAGAGTCCCTGCCGAAGACCGGCTTCCGCGGATGCTCATCTGGGCGTTACCTCCGCAAGCACAACCCTTGGGTCAACTTCGGCACGCTGCCAGCAAGCACCAACCGGCCCTTCAGCGCCTTCCCTAGCGACTATCGCAAACTGCCGACTGTGTCCTTCGTGAGCCCGAACATGTGCCACGACATGCACGATTGCTCCATCCGAACTGGCGATCGTTGGATGAAGAAGCACTTCAGCAGGTACGCGCGCTGGGCGCCACGCCATAACAGCTTGCTCATCGTCACCTTCGACGAGAACGCGGGCGGGACAGTCAAATCGATTCCGACGATTATCGTCGGCGCGAACGTGCGACCGGGCGTCTATGCCGAGCGGCTCGACCACTACACGCTGCTTCGCACTATCGAGGACATGTACGAACTGCCCGCGCTTGGCCACGCCAAAAAAGCTTCGCCGCTGTCGAAGATCTGGACGCGCTCGCCGATTCCACGAAGCCGTCGCTAATTCAGTCACGTGGGCTCCTGGAGCTCCTGGTGCGCGATCTTGCCGCTGGCGGTCAGCGGGAGATGGTGCTGGAAGTGGATCCGTGCGGGGATCTTGTAGGCGGCGATGTGTTCGGCAAGGAAGTCGGTCAATTCCTCTGCCGAAACGATCTTCCCGGGTCGGGTCACGACAAACGCGACGGGGACCTCACCTTCGTCCGGATCTGGTGCGCCGACGACCGCCGACATCGCCACCGCGGGGTGTAGGTCCAGCGCCGACTCGACTTCACCAGGGGTGATCTTGGACGTTCGGCGCACGATGAGGTCCTTTATCCGGCCGAGGAACCACCAGACGCCGTCGTGATCCTGCTGACCAAGGTCGCCGGTGTGCACCCAGCCGTCCGCCAGCGTTGCGGCGGTGAGCGGCTCGTCCTCCCAGTAGCCGGCCATCACCATCGGCCCACGGACGAGCAATTCACCGGTGGTCTCGTCGCTGCGGACCTGCACTCCAGTGACAGGAGTGCCTACACAGCCGTCTCGCTCCAGCCGGGGCTCGCGGACGACGGTGAGCCAGATGGCTTCGGTCATGCCCCAGCCGACGCCAATGGGCAGTCCGGCGATCTCGACGAACTCCTCCTGCAGCGCGGTTGGCACGGTGTCGCCGCCTGTGTAGACCCCGCGCAGCGAGGAGAACCAGTCGAGGCGCGCGCCAGGTAGGCGTACGACCTGGGCGAGTACGTCAATGTGGGTGCAGATGAGCGTGGGACGGTGCTCGAGTAGGCCCGCTACGTAGCGCTCTACGTCGAATCCCTCGTAAAGAGTGACCGTGCCGCCGGCCAGCAGTGTCGCGAACGTGGCGATAAATCCGCTGACGTGCACCAGCGGCTCGAAGACCTGCACCACATCCGACGCGTTCACATCGCCCAGCGCCTCAGAGGTACTGGTGAGCATGGCCAACGCGGAGGAGTGGCTATGCACGACGCCTTTGGGCGTACCCGTGGAGCCGGACGTGAAGAACAGGACTGCTGGTGCGTCGGGAGGCGACGGCTCGGGCGGGTCGGATGGTCGCCCCTGTAGGAGCTGTTCAAGTGACTTGTATCGATCGCCGTCGCCAACTACAAGCACTCGCACTCTGTCGAGCACCTCTGGGTCGACAGCGTCGAGGCGCTCCAGTCGGTCGGCCTGTACCACGATCCACCGCGGGCGTGCGCGTCGCAGTACCGCCTCGATCTCCGGCGGTGCGTACCTGGAGTTGAGCGGGGTGGCCACCGCTCCCGCTTCGAAGCACGCGAGATAGGCCAGTACGGCTTCCGGTCCGTTGGGCAGCATAAGTGCGACCCGCTCTCCGGCCAGCCGGTCGGCGCCCATCGCAGACGCCAGGGCAGAAGCACTCGCGGCCAGCTCGGCGTAGCTCCAGGTGCGTCCGGCGTGCACCAGACCGGGCCGATCACCTGCTGACGAGGCATGTGGCGTGATTAGGCGGGCCAGGGTGGCGGGGCCTGGCTTCAGAGAGGGTTCGGGCACAGGACCTCTCCCGGTTCGATGGACTCGTCTTGCACCGTATCGCCCCTTACGACCCCAACTGCTTGCAGCCGATCTTCGAACTGCTCGTGCGGGCAGCTCGCGCACGATCGTCATTAGGCTTGCCAGGTGGTGCCCGAATACACGATCGCTGGCGAGCGCACCGACGCGCAACGACTCGCACGAGAGGCGCAGGTGATGGCCGGAGTGTGACGCAGGCCTTTCTTTCCCGCCTGGGCCTTGCGGCTGGGTGAGCCTGCCTCGATGTGGAGGCCGAAATGAAGCCGCTTCACGCGCGCGGTTCCCCGGTGCCGAGAAAATCTTGCTCAGACCTGCGCGAACCGGCCACGTCGCGTAATATCGGGCCGCGTGAAGCCTGCACCGCACCCGGCCAACGCGATTGGCGCCAAGGATGCCATCGATGCGGTGATCGCCTGGGTCGATGGGCGGGATCCAAAGCACCGCGCCAAGCGCAAGCGGTATCTTGCTGATCCGGGCGGGAACGCCAAGCCCGAGCGGGCGGCCACCGATGGGCGGCGCTTTTCGGACAATGACGAGATCCGCTTCTGCCTGCGCTCGATCCGCAACTACGCGCCGTGGGTCCGCACGATCTGGCTAGTGACCGATGACCAGGTCCCGGCCGCGATCGATCGTCAGCGGGCAGAGAAAGAGAACATCCGCATTGTCGATCACCGCGAGATCTTCCGCGGCTATGAGCAGTTGCTGCCCACCTTCAACTCGTATGCCATCGAAAGCATGCTGTGGCGCGTCGAGGGCCTGGCCGATCGCTTCTTGTACTTCAACGACGACATGATGCTGGTCGGCCCGGTCGAGCCAACCGACTTCTTTTCAAGGAAGGCAAAGTCAATCTGCGCGGCCGGTGGAGCAATTGGAACGGAGCAGCTCGAAAGGGGGAACAGCATTTTTCGGCAGCACTAAGCTGCTGGGCGCCGAGATGCTGGGCTACACGTCGGACCATTTCTTTTCGTCCGCCCACATGATTTATCCATGCTGCGACCGACAATGGAGGAGCTGTTCGACGAGTTCAGGCCCGCCTTCCTGGCCAATGCTGGGTACCGCTTCCGCAATCGCAAGCAGTTCTGGCCGATCTCGGCCCACGATCACCTGCTGCTCAAGTCTGGCCGGGCACGGGTAGTCAAGCCCAGCAACTCGGCGCATTTCTCGGTGCGCTACTGCTTCACGGCGAGCCCGGAGGCCCTGGAAGCGCGGCTGAAGCAGCTTACCGAAGGCACGATGCGTATCGCATGCATTAATTATCTCGAGGCCGTGCTCGACAAAGTGCCGGATGGGATGGGCTATCTGTCGAAGGCGACCGGGCCGGCCGCGCCCTTCGAAAAAGCGCCCTTCGAAAAGCCGCCTCGTGGGACGCAAGCTTCACGCTTGCGATCAGCCGCGCGTACTATCCGGACGACTGCAAGAGCGGCGATCCGGTGAACCGAGGCTCTCTCGGCTGCCAGTGCCTAGCTCTACGACGTCGTCCACTCGGTCATCGTCTGCGCCGGGATTGGATCCAGCCCGAGGTGGACATCTCGGGGACATTGGGGATTTCTGATCGGGGGGTTTCGGATGTTTGACGGCCTACGGGTCCTCGTCACGGGTGGAGCGGGGTTCGTTGGGTCGCACCTCTGCGACCGACTACTGCAGTCCGGGCACGAGGTACTGTGCATCGATAACTTCTATTCCTCAACGAGGTCTAACGTTGAGCACCTAGTCAGCCACCCTCGATTTGAGTTGATCCGGCACGACGTGACATTTCCGCTTTACGTCGAGGTCGATGAGATCTACCACCTGGCCTGCCCCGCGTCGCCAGTGCACTACCAGCGCGACCCAGTCCAGACCACGAAAACTGCCGTGCATGGGTCGATCAATATGCTTGGCCTGGCCAAGCGGACTAAGGCGCGGATCCTGCTGACCTCCACTTCGGAGGTGTACGGTGATCCGGAGGTCCACCCGCAGCGGGAGGACTATTGGGGTCACGTAAACCCAATCGGCTTGCGTTCATGCTACGACGAGGGCAAGCGAGCCGCAGAGACGCTCTTTTTCGATTACTGGCGCCAGCACGACCTCAGCATCAAGGTCGTCCGACTGTTCAATACGTACGGTCCGCGAATGCATCCTCGAGATGGCCGCGTGGTGTCAAACTTCGTGACGTCCGCACTTCGAGGCGAGCCTCTCACGATATATGGAGACGGCACGCAGACTCGGTCCTTCTGTTACGTCAATGACGTCGTTGATGGTCTGCTGCGGATGATGGGTACGCCGCACACTGTCACGGGTCCGGTCAACCTCGGCAACCCTGGCGAGTTCACGATCGCGGAGCTGGCGGATCTAGTCATCGAGCTGACTGGAACCACGTCCCCCGTTGAGCAATTGCCGCTGCCGGACGATGACCCAGTCCGCCGTCGCCCGGACATCACTTTGGCCAAGAAGGTGCTCGGCTGGCAGCCCACCGTGGAGCTTCGAGAGGGCCTCCTACGCACGATCGATTACTTCCGAACTTCAGACAGCACACTCATGGCCCCCGCGATCGCAATCGCCCGGCTCTACTGATCCACTCGCGCGTGGCGAATCACCATCTTCGTGCAGTGGAGTAGGGCCGAGCACTCGGAGTTGCGCGGCTCACCCACGTTCACGAACAGCGCTCCGAAGACAGCGCCGGCTCTGCTGGCCCCGAGCTGTTCACGTGGGTCCGTGGTCGGACCTCCTTCCCGCGGCACACAAGGCGCGGTTGGGCTGGACGGTGCCGTTTCTGTCGTCGCACCGCACATCCTCCTCTGACGACTGCGGTGCCGGTGGGCGCTGGCGCAAGCGCATGCTCGGCCCACTCCGCCACCGGCATAATGTGGAGTTCATCAACTGATGAATTAAGGACTCCCATGCCTGGTCATCAGGCACGCCAATCTTTTTGGCGCGCTGCGACGGCCTTGTCCCTGGCCACGAGTCTGGTGGTTGGGCTGGTCGGCTGCGCGACGACAGATCGGGTTCTGGTGTCTGGCAACGTCGATGATGATCTTGTCACGGTGCAGGCGCCGCAGCTGGAGATCACTGCACCAAACCTCGACGCCGGATTCGCTGATTCAGCCGGGACGCCTGGCCAGCAGACAACCAATGACCAGAACTTCGCGACGAACACTGTCACCGCCCGCGACAGCTGGAACCGGGTAGCAAAGGTCGAGGTGCGCGAAGGTGATCAGATACAGGCTGGCCAGGTATTGGTGCGTTTCGACTCCGAACCTCTGCGCGCCAGCCTGAGTGCCGCCCGTGCCGACGCCAAGGTTGCCTCCACCCAGGTGCCAGTCCTCGACAGCGCGATCGACAAGACCTACGACAAGGAACGTGATATCAAGTCCGCCCTGAGGAAGATCAACAAGGCAATTCGACAGCTGAAGCGCACTCGCACGACCTTGTCGGGCCAGCTATCTCAGGCTCGCCGCCAGCTGCCCCAACTGGAGGCGCAGCGAGCTCAGATGAAGTCCCAAACAGCCCAGCTCAGCGGCAGGTTGCGCCAAGTCGATCAACAGCTTGCAGAGCTGCGAGCCGCCCTCGCGCAGCTACCTCCGCAGCCCCCGAGGACAGCTTCACCAACGGCTGCTCCCGCACCAACGAACCGGGAACAGCTCCTCGCCAAGATCGCCCAGCTACGCCAGGCGAGGACACGACTCCAAAACGGTCTGGAACAACTCACAGGAGCCGAGGCTCAGCTGACCACCGCACTCACTCGCCTGCGCAGTGGCATCCCAAGGCTGGAAAACGCCATCCGCGAAATTGACGACGGGTTGGCCAAGGCGCGCACCCAGCGAACCAAGCTGCACAAAGCCAGAACCAAGATCATTGACGCGCGCAGCGAACTCCGCCGCACCCGCAAGTTGGCGGTCGTCGCGGCCCAGGCTGCGTCGGTAGGCATTGATATTGCCGAGAACCAGAAGCTGCTCGCGACGGTGACCGCCCCGACATCGGGAGTCGTCGTGCAAGCGGCAACGGTCGGTCAGGTCGTGGCGGCAGGCGCGGCCGTGGCCACCATCCGCGAGGGCGCCGCCAACTCGATCACGACGTGGCTTTCGCCGGCTCAGTTGACCAAGGTGTGTCTGGGCGCTGGGGCCACCGTGCGGGCGGACTGGATGAGCACCCTAGAGCAACTCGAGGCAGAGATCACACTAATTGGCGACCGAGCGGACTATCCCCCGACATCCTTCGCTACCGATGAGGTGCATCTGACCCGGGCGGTGCCGGTCCGCCTGACATTGACAAGATCATCAGGGCAGCCGCAGCCCTTGCCGCCTGGCGCACCTGTAGATATTGAGATCGTCCCAGCGGCGAATGACGGCAACTGTTCACCCGGGGCAACGAGCAGGTGAGGGTATGGCGGAACATAGGCGGAGGCGTCCACTCATCCCAGTGATGATCTTGCTGGTGCTTGCCCTCGTGGCGGGTGGCTACTTCTGGTGGCGGTCGGCTCAAGCTACGGAATCAACCGGGCTGTCCGCCAGCGGCTCAGTGGAGGCTCAGCAGTACCAGGTGGCTTCCGTCATCGCCGGGCGGGTGATGAAGGTCGCGGCGTCGGAAGGCGATGTCGTCAAGCAGGGACAGACGCTCGTCGTCTTGGATCAATCGGCGCTGAAGCTGCAAGTGGAGCAGGCGGAGCAGGGGGTAAAGGCCGCCCGCGCTGCACTCACCAATGCCAAGGAGGACGGTACCGACGCCGACGTCACAGCGGCCAGGGCCAGGCTCAACCAGGCCGACGCCGCAGTCGATCTTGCGAAGATACAACTCGGCTACGCCACCGTAACCGCACCTCACAGTGGTGTGGTGGTCACCCTGACAACCAACGCAGGCGAAAATGCCGGTCCCGGCAGAACGTTGCTCACCTTGAGTGATCCAGGCGACCTCTTCGTGCGCGTGTTCGTTCCCGAGACGCAGATCGGCAACGTCAAGATCGGCCAGCGAGCCACGGTTACCGCCGATTCCGTCAGCGAGCCCTACCCAGGCACCGTCAGCTTTGTCGCCTCAGAAGCGCAGTTCACACCCAACAATGTGGAAACCAAAGACCAGCGAACCAAGCTCGTGTTCGAGGTCCGGGTGCGCATCAGTGACTCGTCCGGCGCCCTCAAGGCCGGCATGCCGGTCGATGTGACCTTCCAATGAAGGCCGAAGAGGTATTCGCAGTCCAGGCGGCCGGACTCGGCCGGTCCTTCGGCAAGAACCGGGCCGTCGACGGCGTGGACCTGACCATCCCCACCGGGATGATCTTCGGTCTGCTCGGACCCGATGGTGCCGGCAAGTCGACCTTGATCAGGATGCTCGCGACAGTGCTGGCTCCGGACAGCGGCGATGCAGCGATCTTCGGCAACTCCGTGAGGCGCTCGCCCGGTCGGGTGATCTCGCGAATCGGCTACATGTCGCAGAACTTCTCCATGTATCCCGACCTCAGCGTCATCGAGAACCTCAACTTCTTCGCCACTCTCCGCGGAATCGGCCGCGCGGAGCGTGGCCGGCGTGCTGTCGAGTTGATGTCCGCGATGGGTCTTGTCGAGTTCGCCGACATGCGAGCCAGAAATCTCTCTGGCGGCATGAAACAGAAATTGATGCTGGCCGCGACGTTGATGCATCAGCCGGACCTGTTGCTGCTCGATGAACCGACCACCGGCGTCGACCCGGTTTCCCGCCGCGAATTCTGGCGCATCCTGGCGGGACTGCACCGCGAGGGCAAGACCGTGCTCGTCGCCACTCCGTACATGGACGAGGCCGAGCGCTGTAGCTACCTGGCCTTCCTAAGCGGCGGCCGGATCACTCGCGCCGGGACACCGGCTGAGATCAAGGCGGTTGTGCCGGGAACGCTGTTCGAGCTGACCACAGCCGAGCCGAGAGTTGTGCTTGCCGCCGTCGCGGGCATGCCGGGTGTGCGGTCCGCCCACCTCTACGGCGAGGTGGTCCGGGTCCTATGGACTGGCGACGGGCGGGCGCCCGAGGAACTGAGTCTTCGCCTGATCGGTATGGGTGTATCCGTCCCGGCGATCCGGCCAGCCCGGGTAGACATGGAAGCCGCGTTCGCGTTCCTGGCTGAGCCCGAGCGCCTGGCTGTGGTCGCCCAGCCATGAGAGCAGCGCTAACCCGAATCCGGGCGGTTGCAAGCAATGAGTTCAAGCATTTGCTGCGCGACCCCAGGGCGCTGGCGACAGTGCTGATCCTGCCGGTGCTGCAACTGCTGCTGTTCGCGTACGCGATCAGCTTCGATGTCAAGAATGTGCCGACAGTCGTCCTCGACCAGGACAACACTGCCGCGAGCCGCCAGTACCTGCAGACCTACCGATCATCGGAATTCTTCGACGTGCTCGGATCGGCAAATGATCTTGCCCAGATAGATCAACTGTTCGACCAGAACAAGGTGCGGATCGCGGTCATTGTTCCGTCCGGCTTCGCCCGCAGCCTGGACAGCGGGGAGAAAGCGCAGGTCGCGGTGCTAACCGATGGCAGCGAGCCGACCTCCGCACAGCTCGGCCAGGCGTACGCGAGCGCCCTGAACGCGAGCTACGACCAGCGGGTTTTGGTGGATTGGGCGGACCGACAAGGGCTGGATCTGGCTCAGGCCGGCGAGATCGAGCCGCGGCTCCGCACTTGGTACAACCCCGAGCAGAAGTCGTCGGACTTCCTGATCCCGGGGCTGATGGTGGTGATCATCATGGTCGTCACGGTGCAGCAGACGGCCGTCACTCTGGTGCGCGAGCGAGAACAAGGCACCGGCGAGCAGCTGACGGTCAGCCCGTTGCGCCGAGGCGAGCTGATGTTCGGCAAGTTGCTGCCATGGACCCTGTTGGCTTTCGCCGACATGCTGGTGATCGCCTTGGTCGGCCTCTGGGTCTTCGGATTACCGTTGCGCGGCAACATAGGTTTCCTGGCTGCGTCCTCGGTGGTCTTCGTGTTCGCCGCACTGGGCGTGGGCTTGATCATTTCGGCGGTCGCTCCAAGCCTGGAGACGGCCAACATCGTCGGACTGTTGATCGCGTTCCTGCCCGCCTTCCTGCTGTCCGGCTTCGCATTCCCACTGGAGTCCATCCCAACCCCGCTGCAGTGGCTCAGCTACGCGTTTCCCGGCCGCTACATGGTCGCCATCTCCAGAGGCGTCTTCCTCAAGGGCGCAGGATTCGCCGAGCTCTGGCCGCAGCTGGCAGCGCTTACTGCCTACGCAGTCATTGTGCTGCTGGCTTCCTCGTTGCTGTATCGGAGGAGGTCGGGATGAGTCTGCACCGCATCAGGCTGATCATCTGGAAGGAGTTCCTTCAGCTGCGGCGCGACCCGCTTTTACTGCGCTTGATCTTCATCATGCCAATCGTGCAGCTGATCTTCTTCGGGTATGTGGTGTCCGCCGATGTGCGCAATCTGGCGACCGCCGTTGTCGATCTTGACAAGTCAGCAGTCTCGCGAGAACTGACAGCGTCCTTCTCCAGTTCGGGCTATTTCACCATCGAGGCCTATCCGACAAGCGAAACCGAGCTACAGCCCTTGATGGATCGCGGTGAAGTCAGCGTCGCAGTCGTCATTCCTGAAGGCACCGAGGCGCGGCTGGAGGGAGGCGAGATTGCGCCAGTCGGCATCGTCGTCGACGGATCGGATAGCAGGACGGCCGCGGTGAGCAGCGGGTACGCCGCGCAGATTGTTGCGAGGCTCAACGCGGATCGGATCACCGAGCAGGGGCTAGCCCTTCAGGCTCCGGGAGTTGATGCGCGGGTGCGCGTGCTGTTCAACCCGTCGCTCCGAACGGTGAACACGATGATCCCTGGTCTGATCGCGGCGATCTTGATGCTGTCAGTGATGGCGATTATGTCGCAGGCCGTCGTGCGCGAGCGAGAGAGCGGCACCTTGGAGCAGATGTTCGTCACTCCGATTACACGTGGTGAGTACCTGATCGGCAAGGTCACTCCGTACGCTCTGCTTGCGGTGCTTCAGATGTCGCTGGTGGCCCTTGTCGGGGTCTTCTGGTTCCGGGTCCCGTTCCACGGCACGTTTGCAGAGGTCGCCGCCGGACTCGGGGTATTCATGCTCACCGTCATTGGCCTCGGACTCCTGGTGTCGCTTGTGTCCCACACCCGGCAGCAGGCGCAGCAGACGGTGTTGTTCATCATGCTCCCGATGATGCTGTTGTCGGGATTCATCTTCCCGATCGAGTCGATGCCACCGGCGCTGGTGCCGGTGACTTACGTGATGCCGCTCACCTGGGCGGTGTTGCTGCTGCGCGGAGCATTTGTCAAAGGCGTCGGTTTCGGCGCGCTGGTCCCCGAGCTCTTGGTGCTGACCGTTTTCGCGGTAGTGATCTTCGGGATTGCGGTCATGGCCACCCGCCGGCGGCTAGCCGAGTAGCCGATGACCGACCCATGGCTGACGGGCACCGCACCCAATACCGCGGCAGCGATCTCGGTACGCGGCCTGACCAAACGCTTCGGAGATTTCACTGCGGTCGATGGAGTCGGCTTCGACGTGTCCCGAGGCCAGGTCTTCGGATTCCTCGGCCCCAACGGGAGCGGCAAATCGACCACGATCAGAATGCTCACCGGCTCGCTGGCGGCGACTAACGGTCAGGCCTTTGTGTTGGGTGAGAACGTGCTGGCGCACCCGGCACGGGTGCAGCGCCGGATCGGCTACATGTCGCAGAGGTTCACGTTGTTCAGAGATCTGACCGTTGAGGAGAATCTCCGTTTCTATGCCGGGGTCTACGGTCTGTCGGCGCGGCAATATGCGGACCAGCGGGCCTACATACTCCAGATGGCCGACCTTGTGGGTCGGGAGAAGGAGCTGACCGCCAATCTCTCCGTTGGCTGGCAGCGTCGGCTCGCGCTCGGTACAGCGACGATCCACTCCCCCGAGTTGTTGTTCCTCGATGAGCCAACCAGCGGCGTCGACCCGGTGGCGCGTAGGCATTTCTGGGATCTGCTGTATGCATTGGCCAATAGCGGCGTCACGCTGTTTGTCACCACCCATTACATGGAGGAAGCAAGCCACTGCAACCAGCTGGCATTCATCTATCGCGGCCGATTGATCGCTGAGGGCACTCCGCAAGAGATTCGGCGGCGAGCCACCGAGCAGCGAATTCTCGAGGTGGGCATCGCCGACCCCGACTCGGCTCTCGAGGTGATCGGGAACCTACCGGATGTGGTCGACGCTTACCTGTCCGGGGCGACCGTGCACGCGGTCGTGGCTGCCGACGGTGATGAGGAGACGGTCGCCGGATCGTTGATTGCTGCATTGCAATCCCAGGGGTTCAGTAACGTGTCAGTGGTTCCGGTCGAGCCCACAATCGACGACGTATTCGTCAGCCTGGTCTCCTCCCAGCGCGCAACTTTGCCTCAGGACAGAGTTCGCGGTAGGCGTCGGCCCCGGCCCCGGCCCCGCAGGAAAGCTGAATGATCAGGGCAATGCGCTGGGCGAAGAAAGGAGATATCCATGATCAGCCACGTCTCCATCCAGTGCTCCGATGTGCATGCCAGTTCAGCGTTCTATGACGCGGTCCTGGCGCCTATCGGCGGTAAACGAATCATTGAGCGCGGCGACGTTATTGGCTATGGCGTGCCGCCGATGCCTGACTTCTGGATAGGCCCCTGGGAGACTGGTGACGGATTTCGCGAGTCCCATATTGCATTCGCTGCGCAAGACCGCGCTGCAGTCCGAGCGTTCTTTGACGCCGCCACAGCGGCTGGCGCCGAAGTGTTGCACGAGCCCAGAGTCTGGCCGGAGTACCACGCCACTTACTTTGGCGCTTTCGTGCGGGATCCGGACGGCAACAACGTCGAAGCGGTCTGTCACGAGCCCGAGTGACATCCGCGCGCTCCCCTAGGCTGTGGGGGTGAGTGCCCCCTCCGATCCCGAGGGCGCATCATCTGAGCGCCAGGAGATAGCATCACGTGCGCTCAGCTGGGCTGGACGGGCCTGGTTAGTGGTCAAAGACGCCACGGCTACCTGCATCCGCTATCGGGTCACCGGACTCGCCGCCGAGGCGGCCTTCTTCGGAGTCCTTTCGCTGCCCCCGCTGCTCTTCGGCCTTGCCGGCGCCATCGGTTTCGTTGTCGGCACGTTAGACCTCCGAACAATCGCGGGCTTTCGCGAGCAACTGCTTGACCTGTCGTCGCGGGTGCTGACCCCTGACGTCGTGCAGAGCGTGATCGAGCCCACGCTCGACGACGTACTCTTACGCGGCCGCGCAGGTGTGATCTCGATCGGATTCCTGCTCGCGTTGTGGGCCGGCTCCCGAGCCCTCAATGTCTTCGTGGACACGATCACGATCATGTACGGCATGGCTGGCAAGCGCGGCCTAATCCGTACCCGAGCCCTCTCCTTCGCGCTCTATCTGGTCTTTCTGCTAGCGGGCATCGTTGTTCTTCCGTTGATCCTCGCCGGGCCCAGCCTGGCAAGCCGCGTGCTCCAACTGGGCCTGGAGACCATTACCCTGCTGTATTGGCCTGTCGTTCTGCTCGGCTCCGCCTGCATGCTGGCCACGCTCTATCACTTGTCGGTCCCGGTTCGTACGCGCTGGAGAGCCGATTTGCCAGGAGCCGCCGTCACTGTGGCTATGTGGGTCGGCGGCAGCGTGTTGTTGCGCTTCGTCCTCAGCAAGTCAGTCGGAAGTCCGACGATCTATGGTCCGCTGGCCGCACCCATTGCCTTCCTGATATGGCTCTATGTGATTTCCATAGCTGTTTTGATCGGCGCCGCCTTGAATGCAGGCATGGACGACGTTTTTCCCGGCCTCTCAGGCATCGACCACAACGCCGCTGGCGCTGACAAACCCCCCGCGGCCAATTCGGAGGGAAATGCGCTGCGTCGTACGCTTGCCGGGGTACGCGCACGCCGACGCGTGAAATCCCAATAATTGGACGGCGTTCCCACATACTGAGAAACGATTTGATTAGATCACGCTCCCTAGCGGAGTGTTGGTCCGTGCGTATCGCTCCGGAAACTCTCCGCGCCTGGCCTCTGCCGGCGCAACCGGCGCTCTCGCGTGTTCGTCGGACCTTGGGTTTGACGGCACGGCGCTTCGTCGACCTCGGTCGGACGGAGTCGATGATGTGTCACCTCCACGCTGCCTGATCCACTGGCCCCCGCAGCCTCCCCGCCTGGCAACGAGCATCTAAAGCCAGACCGGCCCGTGCTGCTTCGGACAACGAGGAACCCAATGACCACCGATACCGCCACCGAGACAACCAGCCCACGCCGCGCTGGACCGCCTGCGCAACGGCGCGCAGCCCGTCCGCGCCGCAAGAAGGGCGAGGGTCAGTGGGCGCTCGGCTACCGGGAGCCACTCAATCCCAATGAACAGTCCAAAAAAGACGACAACCCGCTCAACGTCCGGGCACGGATCGAGAACGTCTATTCGAAATGTGGTTTTGCTTCCATCGATCCCAACGACCTCCGTGGTCGCTTCAGGTGGTACGGGCTCTACACGCAACGCCGACCCGGCATCGATGGTGGCAAAACGGCGACGCTCGAGCCGTGGGAGCTCGACGATGAGTACTTCATGTTGCGCATCCGCATCGACGGCGGGGCGCTCACGACCGAACAACTGAGAGTCATCGGTCAGATCTCGGTTGATTTCGCGCGGGACACCGCCGATGTGACGGACCGGCAAAATGTTCAGTTGCACTGGGTTCGTATTGAGGACGTGCCCGAGATCTGGCGACGCCTCGAGGCGGTCGGACTTGAGACCACCGAGGCATGCGGCGACTGTCCCCGCGTGATCCTCGGATCGCCGGTCGCCGGTATCGCCGCCGACGAGATCATCGATCCCACGCCCGCGATCCGCGACATCGTGGATCGCTACATCGGGGACCCCGAGTACGCGAACCTGCCGCGAAAGTTCAAAACCGCGCTCACTGGTCATCCGGTGCATGACGTAGCACCTGAGGTGAACGATGTCGCCTTTGTCGGCGTAGTGCACCCCGAGTACGGACCAGGATTTGACTTGTGGGTGGGCGGCGGCCTCTCCACCAACCCGATGCTGGCAGTCCGCCTCGGCACGTGGGTGCCACGCGATGAAGTAGCCGAGGTCTGGGCCGGCGTCGTCGCAGTCTTCCGCGACTACGGCTACCGGCGGCTACGCACCAGAGCGCGGATCAAGTTCCTGATTGCTGACTGGGGTGCCGAGAAGTTCCGCGAGGTACTCGAGACCGAGTACCTGAAGCGCCGTCTCATCGATGGACCGGCGCCCGAGGTGCCGACCGAGCCCGGCGACCACGTCGGTGTCCACCGTCAAAAGGACGGTAACTACTTCGTCGGGCTCTCGCCGGTGGCCGGACGGGTCAGCGGCACCAGCTTGCTACGGCTGGCCGACCTGGCGGAGGCCCACGGCTCGCATCGCATTCGCACAACTCCCCTGCAAAAACTCCTGGTGCTCGATCTTGATGAGACAGAAGTCGATTCGGTCATCACTGGCGCTGAGGAATGCGGCCTTTCCGCACGTCGTGACGCATGGCGCCGGTCGGTGATGGCCTGCACAGGTATCGAGTTCTGCAAGCTCGCGATTGTCGAGACCAAGGCCCAGGCTGCCCGCGTCATTGAGGAGCTCGAGCGTCGATTGGGTGCTCTGGATTCGCCGATCTCCGTCCACATCAACGGCTGCCCGAACTCGTGCGCCCGGATCCAGGTCGCCGACATCGGTCTCAAGGGCCAGCTTGTGGTCGGGCCGAACGGTGATCAGGTTGAGGGCTACCAGGTCCACCTTGGCGGTGGACTCGGACTGGACGCAGGATTTGGTCGGAAGCTCAGAGGGCACAAAGTGACCGCTGCCGAGCTGCCCGACTACGTCGAACGGCTGGCTCGTCATTATGTGGCGGAACGACGAGACGGCGAGAGGTTCGCCCAGTGGGTGGCCCGCGCGGATGAGC
The DNA here is from genome assembly GCA_963836855.1 of uncultured Actinomycetota bacterium. Classification (GTDB taxonomy): domain Bacteria; phylum Actinomycetota; class Actinomycetes; order Propionibacteriales; family Propionibacteriaceae; genus Microlunatus. Next base: position 41,175 of record CAWILN010000017.1, read on the forward strand.
TGGTGCTCGCATGAGCGCTGAGACCTCGCATGCGACCCGGCAGTCCGTGCTGTACTGCCCGTACTGTGCCGAAGAGACCCTCTTCCCGTTGGAAGGGGGCGGTTGGGAATGCCGCAGCTGCATGCGGGCGTTCTCGGTGACCTTTCTTGGGCTTTCCTCACGGAGTCACAGTGAAGGGGCGTCTGGGATTTCCGGTCAGGAGTCGGCGTGAGTACCAAGGTTGACTTGGCCGACCTGGCAGCGCAGGCCAATCGTGATCTTGACGGTGCCTCTGCGTTGGAGATCTTGACATGGGCGCACGCCGAGTTCGGCTCGAAGCTCGTGGTGGCCTCATCCATGGCCGACACGGTGCTGATCCATCTCGCAGAACAAGTGGCTCCCGGCATCGACGTGATCTTCCTCGATACCGGTTACCACTTCGTTGAGACCATCGGCACCCGGGACGCAGTCAAGCTGGTCCACAACGTCAATGTGATCAACGTGACGCCTGAGCAGACGGTGGCTGAGCAGGACGCGACCTGGGGCAAGGATCTCTTCGCTCGCAATCCTGATCAGTGCTGCGCGCTGCGTAAGGTCACACCTCTCGGCAGGGCACTCGAACCGTACGCCGCGTGGGCCACCGGCCTGCGGCGCGCCGACTCACCGGAACGAGCTGCGACCCCGGTGGTGTCTTGGGATGCGAAGCGGAAGTTGATCAGGGTCGCCCCGATCGCTGCCTGGACCGACGCCGATGTGGCGCGATACATCGAACTCAATTCGCTCATGATCAACCCACTGCTCGAGGACGGCTACACCTCCATCGGCTGCGAGCCCTGCACCAGCAAAGCGTCCCAAGACGACCCCCGGGCCGGCCGGTGGACTGGGTTCGCCAAGACTGAGTGCGGGATCCACCTGTGAACGCGCAAGCTGCGACGGTGAGCGCCCTCGACCGAGAACCGGTCGCAGGCAGGCCGCTGCATCCTGCGAGACGAGGCGCCACCCTATGGTTCACGGGCCTTCCCTCAGCCGGGAAGTCCACCATTGCGCATGCCTTGGCCCGTGACCTGCATGCCACAGGCGAACGGGTCCAGGTGCTGGACGGCGACGACGTGCGACCGCATCTCTCGGCTGGACTCGGCTTCAGTCGCGAAGATCGTGACGTCAATGTCACTCGGATTGGCTGGGTGGCCCGAATGCTCGCCTCACACGGCGTCATCGTGCTGGTGCCGGTGATCGCACCGTACGCCGCCGCCCGCGACGCTGTCCGAGATGATCATGGTCGGGTAGAAGTGCCGTTCGCCGAGGTGCATATCGCCACGCCGTTGGAAGTCGCCGAGGCTCGTGACGTCAAGGGTCTCTACGCTCGAGCCCGACGCGGCGAGCTGAAGGGTCTGACAGGCGTCGACGATCCGTACGAGGTGCCCACCCAAGCCGAGCTAGTCGTAGATACCACCAGTGTTGATCTTGACACCGCAGTCGAGATGTCCAAGGCGCTGCTGTCGGCGATCGTGGAGAGGGACTTCGGGTGACAACCGCTCAACTACGACCGCTGAGCGAGCTACAAGCGCTCGAGTCCGAGTCGATTCACATCATTCGTGAGGTCGCGGCCACATTCGCTTCGCCGATCATGCTCTTTTCTGGTGGCAAGGACTCGGTTGTCATGCTGCACCTTGCAGCGAAAGCCTTTTGGCCGGCTCCGATCCCATTCGGAGTGCTGCACGTGGACACCGGCCACAACTTTCCCGAGGTCCTGCTGTTCCGCGACGAGGCCGTCGAGTTCTATGGGGCGACCATCAAGATCGCATCTGTGCAGGACTACATCGATGACGGTCGGCTCCGTGAGCGACCCGACGGCAGCCGGAACCCGCTGCAGACCGTGCCACTGCTTGATGCCATCGCCGAGGGCCGGCATGACGCCGTCTTCGGTGGCGGTCGCCGCGATGAGGAGCGAGCGCGCGCAAAAGAGCGCGTCTTCAGCATGCGCGACGAGTTCGGCCAGTGGGAGCCGCGGAACCAACGCCCGGAGCTGTGGTCGCTCTACAACGGGCGCCACCTGCCCGGAGAGCACGTTCGCATCTTCCCGCTCTCCAACTGGACCGAGCTGGACGTGTGGGACTACATCGCGGCCGAGAAGATCAACGTGCCGACGATCTACTACGCACACGAACGCCAGGTGACCTTGCGCGACGGGATGTGGATCGCGATCACTGACGTAACCCCCGCGCGTGCTGGTGAAGTGGTCGAGGTGCGTTCGGTGCGTTACCGGACAGTCGGGGATATGTCCTGCACGGCTGCCGTGCTGTCAGTGGCCAACACGGTGCCCGACGTGATCAACGAAGTCGGCCTCAGCCAACTCACCGAGCGCGGTGCGACGCGAGCCGACGACCGGCTCTCCGAGGCCGCTATGGAGGATCGCAAGCGGGAGGGCTACTTCTAATGCCCCAACGCTCTGCAATCTTGGCTCCGAATGCCGACCCGATCACCGGTGGCCGGACGCTGCTCCGGCTCGCGACAGCGGGCTCGGTTGACGACGGCAAATCGACTCTGGTGGGTCGATTGCTCTTCGACACCAACTCCGTGTTCGTCGACGCTCTTGAACACGTTGAGCTGGTAAGCAAGCGCAAGGGTCTGGATCGAGCCGATCTTGCGCTTTTCACCGACGGCCTGCGCGCTGAACGCGAGCAGGGCATCACGATCGATGTCGCGTACCGCTACTTTGCCACTCCGGCCCGGAAGTTCATACTGGCCGATTGCCCGGGGCACGTGCAGTACACCCGAAACACCGTGACCGGGTCCTCAACCGCCGATGTCATCGTGCTGCTCGTCGATGCGCGCAGGGGTGTGGTCGAACAGACGCGCCGACACCTCGCTGTTGCGTCCTTGCTGCGCGTACCGCACGTCGTCCTCGTCGTGAACAAGATCGACTTGGTGGACTACTCCGAGGACGTGTTCACCGCCGTCGCCACTGACTTCGCGCTCCTGGCGCGCAGCCTCGGGGTTCTCGACACTCATTGCATTCCGGTCTCGGCGACCGAAGGCGACAACGTCGTGACGCGATCGCAGCGGACGCCCTGGTACGACGGGCCGACGGTCCTGGGCTACCTGGAGAACGTCGACGACACCCGCCTCGCCGTGGGCTCCGACCTCCGATTCCCGGTGCAGCATGTCGTCCGACCCCAGTCGGCAGCCCGTGCACCCTGGGCCGCTCGCGCGCCACAAGTCAATGGCGACTACCGTGGTTATGCGGGGAAAATTGAGTCGGGCCGAGTACGGCCAGGGGATGAAGTGGTAGTCCTACCACGAGGCTCGCATGCCCTCGTCGAGGCGATCGACACTCCGGACGGTCCTTTGGACCTGGCGGTGGCTGGGCAGTCAGTCGTGATCCGGCTGAGCGCCGATATCGACGTGTCCCGAGGCGACATTCTCGCCGCGACCGACGCTCCACCAGCACCACTCCGAGATTTGACGGCGACTGTGTGCTGGCTAGCCGAGCGTGAGCTCACGGCCGGTGCCCGGGTACTCGTCCAGCACGGCACGTCGATCACCAAAGCTGTCGCCAAGTCCATTGAAGGAGTACTCGACCTCGACTTCGAGGCTGGCACTGTACCTTGCTGGCGGCAAGCCTCCTCGCTCACTCTCAATGACATCGGCCGGGTCCGGCTTGGCTTGGCTTCGCCGGTGTCCGTCGACTCCTATCGCGAGCACCGTGCCACCGGGGCATTCATCCTCGTCGACGATGCGGACGGCTGGACCCTTGGAGCCGGCCTCGCCGGCTCTACTCCGCTTACCGCCATGACCGCGGTCCCACCGCGGTTCGACTCGCACCATCCAGCACAACAAGGAAAGCCATCATGACCGCTCCTTCATTGGTCCTCCTCGGCCACGGCAGCCACGACCCCAAGGTGCCGCATGTCAGCCATCAGATCCGAGAGGGTCTGTTAGCGATTCGACCGGAACTCGATATTCACGTCGCGTTTCTCGACCACTGCGCTCCCAGCGGCATTCAGGTTGTCAACAAGCTGGTGAGTCAGGGCGTCGCAGAGGTCGTCTTCGTGCCACTGCTGCTCTCGGAGGCGTTCAATGTCCAAGCCGAGGTGCCCGCGCTGCTCAACCAGATACAGGCCAGCTTCCCCCAGTTGCGACTCATCGCTTCACGCCCCATCGGCCCGGAGACGCAACTGCTGTCGATCATCGACCGGCGGCTGCGGGATGCACTGCGCGCGCGGCACGTCTCAGAGCTCGATGGATTGGTCTTCGCAGCGGCTGGCAGCGGCGACATCCGGAGCAATGCCCTGGTCACGAGGCGAGCCCGGCAGTGGGCAACGCACCACCGGCTGCCGTGTGTGACGTCGTTCGCGACCGGCTCCGGGCCGTCGACCGCGGAAGCTATCCGTACCCTGCGCGGTCAGGGTAGACGGCACATTGCCGTGGGCAGTTGGTTCCTCTCGCCGGGACTTCTCTACACCTGGCAGGCCGAGCTCGCACGTGCGGCCGGCGCCGTTGCAGTGTCCGCACCGATGGGCGGCGAGCCTGAGATCGCTGAGGTGGCCTTGATCCGCTATGTGATCGCCGCGATGGATCTCGTTGATCTTCATGAGGTCGGCGACACCCATCACGAGTCGGCGCGCGTGCGCCACCTCTCAGTGGTCAGCGCGTAACTGCGACTCACTTTGACTCCTCAGCTGGCGGCAACGCGGGCTTTCTCCTGCTCGAGGTCGAATTCGGCCACAGGCCAGCGCAGGTCAAGGGCTCGGAGGTGCTCGAGTAGCAGTTGGGCGACTGCCCAGTTTCGATACCACTTGCGATCGGATGGGATGACATACCAAGGAGCGCGTTCGGTAGTGCAGCGTTCCAGTACGGCCCGGTATGCCTCCATGTACGCGGGCCACTTTGCCCGCTCGTCCACGTCGCCAGGGTTGTACTTCCAGTGCTTGGTTGGATCATCGAGGCGGGCCAGCAGACGACTTTTCTGCTCGGTCGAGGAGATGTTGAGAAAACACTTGATCAACACCATGCCGCGTTCGATCAAGTCGTCTTCCCAGGCGTTGATCTCGTCGTAGCGCTGGCTCCACACCGACTCATCAACCAAGTTGTGGACCCGCACCACCAAGACGTCCTCGTAGTGGGACCGGTCGAAGATACCGATCAAGCCTGGCGGCGGTAGCTCGCGTTCGATACGCCAGAGATAATGGTGGGCTCGCTCCTCCTCGGTAGGCGCCTTGAAAGCCTTGATCTTCACACCTTGAGGGTCGACCATGCCGATGGCGTGCCGGATGACGCCCCCCTTCCCTGAGGTGTCCATGCCCTGCAGCACGACCAAGATCTTCTGGTTCGTCGTCCCTGTGACTCGGGCCACGGCGAACAAGCGTTCCTGAAGATCACTGAGCTCAGGGGCCAGCGCCGCGGTGATCGCGGCCGCGTCGTGTTTGTCACCTGGGAAGCCGGGTGTGGCGGTAGGGTCAAACGCGGCCATCTCCACCTGGCCGGCAGGCAGCCTGAGCATCTGGCTGAGCGGCTTGGTGATCAATACCGACATCGTGTCGTGCTTGTTCTTCTTCGCCATGCGCTGATTGTGCCCTAGATTGCCCGCTGCACAGGCCAACCTTCGTCGACCTGTCGTGCGACGATGGTGCAGTGAAGCTGATCTTCGATCCTGATGGCGGCGCTCCCCGAGCCGTGGATGAAACGGATCTGATCGAGCTCTTCCGATATCCCGCACTAGAGGGCCGCGGCTGGGTCCGCACCAACTTCGTCATGTCGCTTGACGGCTCGGTGCAAGGTCCTGATGGGCGATCAGGCACCCTCGGGACTGAAAGTGATCAGCGCGTCTTCGCCCTGCAGCGAGCTCTGGCCGACGCAATTCTGGTCGGAGCCAACACCGTGCGCTTGGAGGGCTACCGTGCCGTCGATCTTGAACCGTGGCAGCTCGCGATCCGCGAGCAGGAAGGCCTCGCACCGTATCCTGCGTTGGTGATCATCTCCGCGAGCGCCGATCTTGACCCGGCGATTGCCACACCAGCCGAGGGTGTTGGCGGAGCCGTCATGATCATCACTACCGCAGGGAAGACAGCAGATGATCTTGAGCCACTGCGGTCGGTGGGCATTACGGTGCTGGAGGCTGATGGCACGACACTTGACCTGGCTCAGATTGTTGATCAGCTTGCGGGCAGTGGCTTCCCCCGGCTGCTGTGCGAGGGCGGTCCCCGCCTGCACAACGAGCTACTTGCTTCCGGCGTGGTCGACGAGGTGCTGCTGACGCTCGCTCCCGTCGTCGTGGGCGGCCAGGGTTTGCGCTCGACCAGCGGGTCGGCCCTCTCCGTGCCGAGCTCATTTCGGCTGCAGCGCGTCTTGTACGCAGACGACGGCGCGTTGTTCACCAGCCACCGAGTTGTCAGGGAAGGGTCGAGCGAGCGCACGCCTCAGGTCTGACCGCTCGACCGGGTGGATGGGTCGATCGCGACTGGCGCGTCGCCAAGGTACTGGTGGACTCTCCGCTCGTTGTGAACCCGATTGGACCGCATCACCTGCTGATCCGCATCGACGACGACCAACACTGGAGTCGCCGCTCCGGCGGTGCGAGCCGGCACAAGCTGCTCTGTCACACAGCCAAGTCTGAAGAACTACGACTGGAGTGGCGTGAGTCCGTACCGGGAGACGATGTCGGGTAGCCAAGGTGGTCGCCGAACTCAAGTCCGTAGTTCTGGGCCAAGGCCGCCAGTTGGGTTGGGTCGGGTGGCCCGCCGGCGACCAGCTCGGAGAGTTCGTGGAAGAAGTTTTCGAAGCCGGCAGGACTGATGATCTCGATCATGCGCGCAGGCACGTCGCCGGCGTTCCACATCGCGTGCATCTCCCCGCGGGGCTTAGTGATGTACCCGCCGGCACCGAGAACTGCCTCACGATCACCAGATCGAAAGCCGATTTCTCCCTCTGTGACAATCGAGTACTCGTCCTCGCGCGTATGGAGATGGGGCGGAACAAGAGCGCCGACCGGGAACGGATGTTCGACAACCGAGACAAGGCCGTTGGTATCTCGTCCCCAGAACTTGAAGGCGACACCAATCATGCCTAGGTCGCCGGTAGCTCCTTCGCCGGGCTTCAAAACAGTAAGTGGTGGTGGATCTGCGGCGACCATGAAGCGACCTGCCTTTCGCGAAAGCGTTATCCACCTCTCAGACTGTTCCCCTCGCGCCGTGGATGTCAACGAAACGGGCTGGGCAGGTCGTCCGTCCATCCGCAGCAGTCCGGGCGCTAGCTTCGCTACTCCGCAATACTCAGGCAAGACCCTCGATTTATCTTGCTTCCTGGGCCATTCGGCTCGGTTGGACTCGGGCTGGCTCGCCGGGCATCTTGGGAACCTGCCCCGTAAACGCTGTACAGCGAGGCGTGGAACGCCTGTCGTAACTGAGCATTGTGGTCCTAGTTATCAGGCGGGTTCTTATTGAAGTAAGGCAGTAACCAAGATCAATCTACGTCGGCCCTGGTTCGCGCCTACAGCGTTCCCCAGGGCTTCGGTGCCCAGGACGCACCGTGTCCCAATTCATCCCTGTCGTCGTGCTGGCCACTGGTCGGCTCAACCGTGCCGGCGACACATGATCGTCGAGCTGTACCAACTGGTAGGCGATCCGCCAGCCGTGCTGATCCGCTGTGCGGAACATCCAACCGTGGTCGATCCCCGCAGATTCACAGCCACGGCAGACAGTGCCCCCCGCATCCTCGCTACGGCGGTCATGAAACTCGCACAGATCAAAGCGCGACGGATCTAGAACTCCGTCTGCTCCCAACGAAAGCCCCAGAGTGCAAAAACACTCCGGGGCTTTCGCCTTTCCCGTCGCAGGAGCGCTAGTGGCCCGGCGTGACTTTGATCGTCGTCGTGTTCTCGGGGACGTTGCCGCCGATCACGATCGTATGGGTCCCTGGGGTCAGCGGATGCAGCAGCGCGACCCAGCCGTGCGCGACGGAATTTCCTGCCGTACCGCCCGGGACCGGATTAGCGGGTGGGTTGTTGAAAAGGTTGTTCTCGGGCATGACGATGTTAAACAGTTGTGTCTCAACCTCCGTGATCGGCACCGAGTTGCCGTCGAGGGTGACCGTGGGGGCGTTTTTCACGTCCTTGTCGCGTGCACAGGCCCGCAGTTGATCCTCGGTGAGTCCGGGCCCTCCGTCATCTCCGGGGATCGTACTGCACTCCCACGAAGACGCTGTCACAAAAATCTTTGTGCCCGGCTTCACGGTGCAAGACCTGACGCCGGTGAATGTGAATGGCCACCCTGGCGCAAGCGTGCCGCCGAGGTCGACGCAACCGCTCTCGGGACCGCCGCCGCCGAAGGGGCTCTGGTCGGCCGGTGTCTCGAGCACCGCCGTCCACGACGCCGCGAGGGTGCTAGCCAACTTGTGCGCCGGGGTGGCCGACGCCGATGCAACCTGGGCGAACACGATGCCGAGAGTCGCCGCCAGCACAATCAAGACACGCGTAACGATGCGTTTCATAAGACCCCCAAGAATTGAATGAGATTGCCCCGCACTCGTCGGCCGGGCTCGACGTAGAACTGAAGTGCAAGAGCTAGCGAGCGCAGGCTATCCCATCAAGAGCCCAGCTGCGCGGCAAGCCGCAAAAAGACACGACGATCCGGCTGAGCCCAAAATGAAGTTGAGATTTAAACCCCTGGACGTCCTCGGCTTCTCTCGTTCCGAGCATGCGCATTGCCGCCTTTGTCACCGTTCGCAGTGCGAAGTTAACGCCTGCCCATCCGCCGTTGCTGGTGCTCCCGGCAATCACTGCACACGTAGCCCTTCACGTAGGCAGCGTTGTGCCGTGTTCAGGTTGTCCCGGCGGGCTGCCGTTAGGGCGGTGTGAGCCTTTCGGCAGGCGGGGCATCTACAGCCACTCGTCCACCAGGCACGCGTGCCGTGGCCGTACTTCGCCCTCACTCGGGTCAGGGTTGCGACATCACCGCTAGACGCCTCGGCGAGCAGATGATCGCAGCCATCTGCGATCTCACGCAGCTGCAATAGACAGGCGCGAATGGCTCTGACCAACGTCACATTGATCCCGTCCGGCGTGTTCGTTGACCGGACAACTACCCACCCCTAAAGTTCGGCTCGGCGCTCGACCGCGGTGGCGGCGCAAAGGGGAAAGGGATACCTAATGAGTAAAAAGTCGTTTGTTGCGGCCATGCTCTTTGCAGCGGTTGTGACGGGCGCGAACGCGAGTGCTGCGTTCGCCGGTGAGATCACGGGCAACGGAAAGCCGACCGGTGCTACGGAGCACGCGAACTCGATCTGCGTCTTCTCCGGAAAGAACGACGACCCGACCGGCATCAATCCCGAGGAAAACGGCCCCCCTGGGGTCTCGCAGTCCTACGGCCAGGAAAACAAGCTGGGGCTGGTTGACCCCCACACGTTCAATCCTGGCGACGCATGCCGTGGCGGGAGTAACACGCCAGAATGATGGCTCCGCGGCAAACGACGCCGAACGGTGATCTAGCCTGAACCAATAACCGCAAGCAGAGACCCCTCGAGACTCTTCTCGAGGGGTCTTCTGGTTTTCGGTGCAGGTCGCATCACCGGCCTCTGAAAGGGAGACTCTCGACGTCTTCAACCCTCGACCCCGGCGATGAGCAAGCCAAGGGCAGCGGCGATGTTGACGCCGAAGGATTTAAGCTGGGCGGTTCCCGCCACGCAGCTTGATCTGTGCATCAACCTGAGCAATGCGCTCATCAAGGCCACGAGCCACATAGCCGCAGCAACGCTCAGGCAAGACCCTCGATTTCCCTTGTTCCTGGGTCATTCGGCTCGGTTGGACGCGGGCTGGCTCACCGGGCATCTTGGGAGTACCTGCCCCCTAAACGCTATGCAACAGGGCCTAAATGAGCCTGCCTGAACTGTGCGCTGTGCGCTAGTTATCAGGCCAGTTTCAGCCCATTTAGGCGGGCCCGCCAGGAGGTGGAAGCTCCCGAACGGGCCCTAGACGGATAGGAGTCCGCCTTGTCCAATCATCCCATCACGCCCCTCGCCAGCGGCGCCATCACCAACCACGACGAGATCGGGGCTCGATCAGCCAGCAAACGGGTTGTCTCCGTGCGACCGGTGACCTGCCAGAGGGGCCACCTCGACCCGCCGCCCTTCAGGTGACGATCAGTCGTCCTCCCAGCATCCGGTCTGCACACCCCATCGGAAGATATAGGTCAACAACACCTCGTCCCAGTTGGGAAGGTTGACCACTTCCTGGCCCAGCTCGTCGAGTTTGGCGCAGTCCTTGGCCATGCCCGCTGCATCGATCTCTTCTTTAAGGTGTGGGCGGTACTTCTCCCAGTCGATCGTTGCTTCTGCTATCGCGTCTCCGTTGGACCAGGTGCCTGAGCTGGTTCCGTTGCCGCCGTAGTGGCCTCGAAAGACGATCGTTCCACCGCAAGGCGGACCGTCGTCAGTGCCGGGCCCCTCTTCTTCTGCACCGAGCAAATCGATTAACTCCACATAACCGCGGTCGTCGGTCTGGAAGCTGTCCAGGAACCGGTTGGCCCAAGCGCTGTCCGGGCCGTCGGTCAGGCGGTATTCCATGCGGACGGTGCGACCGGCATAACCCAGATACCGCTTCGAGGTCCACGATGCCCGAAGCAGCGTCCCTGCACCCTCAACAGGTTCACCGCAGATGTAGGGCTCGTTAATGAAGTTCATCCAGTTGCTGACGCCCTTGAACTTGAACAGGGTGCGACGCAGCAGCACCAGCGAGCCAGCATTCGACTCGTCCACATCCCAGACGCCCGGGATTCCGGCTGAGGAGTCGTTCACCTTCAGCTTGACCGGAATCTCGTCGCCAGCCACCGCGTTGGAGGTCGGCACTTCTACCGAGACACGGTCGGTGTCCTTACCGGCTGCGGCTTCCTCTGCGTTGAAGGTGCCTGCAGCGCTGAAATAGCCGTTGTACACGCGCCAGGTGTCCCCGCCCTCAACAGTGCAACCGGTAGGCGCCTTAATGGTGACGGTGCTGATTGCCTCGGAGAGTCCGACCACAGCCTCGTGCGGGCCTGCCTGGTAGCGGGCCGGGTTGGCAATCGACCAGCTCCAGGCGTCTCCGTCATCGCAAGATGCGCCGCTCAGCGCCTGTGCTGGAGCTGCCGCGAGAGCGACGCCCCCGAGCGTCAGGGCCAAGCTGGCGGCCCCGGCGATCAATCGCTTGATCATCTGTTTCCTCTCTAAATTTCGGTTTTACCCGAGGGTTGGCCAGACATTTGCCGTGTTCTTGATCGCTTTTAGCAGTACTTAACGCTGCCGCCGCCGCTGTAGGAACAGGTGTCTTTCAGCGAGCCGTCCGCGCGTCGCAAGATCACCTTGTCGCCGGTGTTGTTCCACACATACGCGCCCCGACCCCAATAGAGGTGCGTGCTGGCACTGGTGGTGTAGCTGGTGCCTTTGCCGGTGTGAATGATGGCCTGCTTGCCAGCTCCCAGCCGGAGCGTGCCGAACTTGTAGACGTATCCGGCCGCATCCCGCACTGTCCATCCGGAGACCGAGTGAGATACATTGTCGCCGTTTCTGATCACCACGTACTCGGCGTTGAGGCTGGAGTTGCTACGGTCGTCGGAGCCGGGGGAGTTGTAATACACCTTGGAGATGTAGACCGTGGCGGGCGCCGCTTGAGCCGGTGTGGCGATCAGGATCGAGCAAGCAATGAGACAGACGATTAAAAGGGCGCGAATGCGCATTTGAAACCCCGAATTTTGACAGCCGTATCCCGACCCAGACGGCGAAATGAGCAAGGACCGATCAGGCTAGCCCAAAACATGAGCCGAGAATTCGCATTGCGCTGAATTGGTGCTCAGCGGTTCCGACCCATCCGCCGTTGCTGGTGCTCCCGGCAATCACTGCAAACGCAGCCGTTCGCGTACGCAGCATTCGTGCCGTGCTCCAGGTCGTCACGGCGGGCTGCCGTCAGGGCTGCCTCGAGCACCGTCGACCACTCCTGGTCGATCTTGGTGAGGCCCCACACCTGCTGAGAGGTTAGGCCGAGATCTTGGACGACTGTCCTAAATGGAGTGCCTGCGTAGATGCCGTTGAGAAGCTGCTGCCTGATTTTGGCGGGGAGCCGTGTCTGCGCATTGGCTCGTTTGTGGGACCTTTCCGCGTCAGCGTGCGCCTGTCGGCAGGCGGGGCATCTACAGCCGCTCGTCCATCGCGCCCGTGTGCCGTGGCCGTACATCGCCCTTACCGGCGTCAGGTTAGCGATATCAGCGCTCGCCCCTTGCGTACCTTCTCGACGGCACACCGCCATATTCGCCCGGCTACTACCAGGACAGCCAGGGCGCTTTGAGTTGGTGGGACGGCTGGCAATGGACTCCGCCCGTCCGAATCGTGTACAATATTTGCCCCAAAACTCTCAAATCGCTTGCGGAGACCACCGATGGTGAAGTGGGACATGAGCGGTGACTGGGAGCTGATGCAGTCGAATGGCCTCATCGTGAAGATGACGCTCGTCCACCATCTCGATGGCACCGTCGAAGGTTGCGGAGAGACCATCTCTGCAACGGCCCCTAGCGATACCGACGTGCGTTCGGCCGTGGAGTGGGTGAACCGAGACCTTTTTCCGATTATTGGCAGCGTCACTCACGATGAGGTCTACCTAGAGGAGTTGCGAACGGCGCTCCGGCACAGATACAGGGCGAAGATCAATGAGCACGGCACCGTAGTCGGCGGCGTAACCACCGACGCTTTCAATCGTGCTTATTCATTCACCGCGAATGGTAAGGCGCGTCTGCGTCTGCCGACGATCCACCCCGGTGCGGATCTAGCGTCGCCCGGCGACGGAGACCCCGAATTGCCAGGAAGGGGGTGACGTCCGATGACGATCCTGCTGGTTCTGGTTCTGCTGGGCCTGCTCATGGTCGCCGGGTTCATTGGCTTGGAGCTGGTCGGGGAGAAGAGGGACGAGACGTGGTGAGCTATCTGCATCCGCTGCACACCGAGGACATCTAGACGGGAACCGTCTACATGGTCTGCGTAGCCGCATCATGAGCCACATCGCTGACCTGCTCGTCACACTCGCCGCCAGCCTCGCCTTCCCCCGACGGTGTCGTCGTCGGCAGGTGCATCGATTTGGGCGGACCGACCGCAGGTATTTCAGGACTTGAGCCGCCTCCCCCTGGTCGGCCCGCCTTCCGACGATACGCAGGCGGCTTGGCGAACAGTCCACGCACACCGCCCGAACATCAGGCTAAGCCGGCGGCTGCAATCCTCGCCTTCCCGGCCGGTGTCGCGATCGGTTGGTGGCTCCGCGGCAGGCGCCGCAAACCGGTGATCTGACAGACTGACCACTAACCGTAAACAGAGGACCCCCCCGAGGCTTCTTCGGGAGGGTCCTCTGTGTTTCGGCGCAGGCCGTGTCATCGGCCCGTAAGGAGATGGCCAAGGGTCTGGGCGCAGGCTGTGTCATCGGGGAAAGATTGATCAGACCGATCCCCTCGGTGGTCTTCGATTCCCGAATCCCGGCCGAAGAGCGCGAAAGTTGTCAGGGCGGGTGACTTTGACGCCCAGCCCTAGCCTCTCCGGCCGCGGAACTTAACGCCCAGGATCGACTTGGTTGCACGGTCAACCACAACAATTGCGGACAAGAACGGCGTGGACACCAACTTGCGATAGTTGGGGTCACCACGCTCAAAATGGAACCGCAACGAACCATCCTCCGCAGGCACACCACGAGCAATCCCACGGCCCTGGGGGCCCAGACGCCCACACCGTAGGGACGGCGTAGTAACGGCCCGCCCCCACAGCCGCCGCCAACTCCTGATGAGCCTCACGCCACAAAGCGAGGCATAACCGGCCTTCGCAGGCTTCACAATCAAAGTGCGTGTTGACGGGTCATTGATCACCACGCCGTCAGCGGCAAGCGGCCGCGGAACAGTCACGGCTCATCCAGATCAGAACGAATGGGGTGGAACGTCAACCCACCAGAGTTGTCCAGCAGATCCTCAGCCACGGACGCCCGCGGCCGATATGCCTGACCGTCAAGCTCAGCCGACAACACCGCAGCCGCATAGGTCATACCCGCAGGAATCGCAGACGCCGGCACGCCAACACCCAACTGTGCACGGAACCGCTGATCAGCCTCAACAGCCCGCTGTTCGGCAGCTTCACGCAACGCAGCCCTCCGCACCTCATTCTCACGCTGCTCAGCGAACAGGCGCCGAGCATCACCGCGGGCAACCGCCAGGCGACCGAGGTCATCGGTGACAATCTCGATGCAGCGGCGCTCGAGGTAGACAGTCCAGCCCTCAACAGGTGTTGAAAGGTCCAGTGCGAGCACAGACAACGGGATGAGCTCGTCGTACCTACGACGGTCCGGTACCGGACGCTCAGCAACATCAGGCTTGTGAAACATATTTCCCCCGAATCAATCGTTTACTTGTTTGGTTGGCGAGGCGGGCAGGTCGGTGTGGACGCGGACAGAAAGGTCAGATCCGCTGAACCGCCTTCATTTTCCCGAGCCTGATCGAGCGCTTGTGACGCGACTCGGGAATGATGTTGACCCGCCACGCCCAGACATATCAAGAGGCCCTCAAAGACGGACGCGAATCCGACGAACCAGCCACAGACACGACACGCAAACCAGGTGGGACGCAGGCAAAACAGTATTCCCGTGGCCTACCGCGTAAATAATCAAACCCAAAGACGTCACCACAGTCTTTACATGTCCTGCGCATTTTCACCAAAAAACTCCCCGAACCGCCTATTTCCCCTCGCCCTAAATTCTACCCCGATTAACGGCAGAAAATGCACGCTGACAAGGTGAAACAGCCAACACGGTCAATGGTCAAAATGCTCAGAATTGAGCATTCACGGGGGCAGTCCCCAAGAACAGCCACAGAGCCTCCAGAACAGCCATAGCGCCCAGAAGCCCCAGAGCAAGCAGATTCACCACCGCAGACTCAGGAAAGCCCCACAGAGCCACACAGAGCCCGTGGTGCCGTCCAGAGATCTACGCAAACAGCGACGGACGACGCCGCAACGTCCACCCCCACCGATGCTCCCGCCACTCAGGCCGCGCCGAGTCCCTCACAATCTGCCAACCCACAGGCTCACAGGTGAAGCAGTAATCACGAGGCCGGCCAGGCCTATGAGGCTCCTCGAACGCCTCCCCGCACATCTTGCAAGTACGTCGCCTCATCGGCTCACACTTGGAACATCCTTGCGTTGCCATGCGCAAACCCTAACGATTGTTGCAGACTAGCTCGTTCATCGGGGGGAGAAATAGTGGCGACTGGCGAGTCCGCATCGGGTTCGTTCTAAAAAGACTGCCTGGCTTGTCTGTTTGCGTTAGTGGCTGGAGAGTCCCAAGTATTCTGGTGCCGCACTCATTGCTGGACCCGCTGCATCATCGGCCAGCATTGCGGCGGGCGGCCTGTATTGCTGCGCTAACCACTTCAACTTTGCCCGCCTTATAGCTACGATGCGCTTCCGAATCTTCCGACCATGTATGACCTTTTGAGTGTGCATATCCTTGAACAATGTTTTGCCGCGTCTGTCTTTGAACGACAGCACAGAACAAAGCTTCACACGCGGATCAACGACTCGCACCTCAATCACTTCAGCGGCATAGGGAGGTAAGTCCTCCAAAGCAAACTCTTGACCAACCTCACCGTCACTTGCGATCCACGTGTAAACCCTCGGAAGTATTATCAGGCCAAGTGAGTGATTTGCTATATGAAGTTGGGCAAACACGTCCGGAGTGTGTGTGTCATCCTGGCTCGGCCTTAGCTGCCAACTTCTCCATACAGATACTTGGTCCGCTACCTTGGCCTCCCTATCTCGCCTGAGTAAATGCAAGCCCAGCAGTAGAGCGCCCGTTGTGCCGACCGCACCGACCCACTCAGCTAGGTTGCCTGCCTCCGGCGTAGCCATCCAAGCCCAGAACCGGTCCCAGAGCCGCTCGAACTCCGGCGTAGCCATCCATGCCCAGAACCTGTCCCAAAGCCACTCCACCCTCGTAGATGGTAGGCGCTTGCCCACATTCATTGCCTTAGTGCGGGGCTCGGCGTGTCTAGTCGCGGGCGGGATGGTCGGTTGCGACGCGGGCGGTGGTCATGGTTCAGCCCCGCCCCGAAGCGGGTAGTGGTACGGGTGGTGCGAGGTGGTACGGAGAGGAGTCGTACCACCGTGAGATAGGTGGTACGGCGGTACGGCGCCCTTTAGGGCCGTACCGTGTATCACTGGGGGTGCGCGGTGCCGGGCCTCCAGGAACGCGAGCTGTCCGGCAATGGTGTTGGTGGCGAAGGCTTGGTAACGCCAGCCGTCGGCTTCCTCCGGCAGCGAGCTGCGCGCCGGGATGGGGTCGTTCGCGGCGGGCGATCACCCGCATACCCGCCGGCCAGCGTCGCAGATCGAGCAACCCTGTGACTTCGACGACATCGGCGCCGTCGCGGACCTCACCGTCAGCGTCCAGCGCCGGCGTCCACGCCGGCTCCGGGACAGCTGCGTGATGGCGCTGGTCAACGCCACGTTCTTGGTTGGGAACCCGACCGAGTACTCCAGCCGACGACCGCGAACCTGACCTTGGACGGTCAGCCAGTCCAACAGCTCATGGGTGGCGCCGGCTCCGTCAGCGCGGACCAGCAGGGCCCGACGGTGCCGGGTCGGGATTTGCGCGATGGCCGGCCCAGCACCTCGATGTGGTCCTCGGCATGATTGGAGCCGGCGTTGCCGGGCCGCAGACGTGATCGCGAGCAGCTCGGTGGTGTTATCGCACCACACCCCGATCGGGTGGAACCCGAAGCCGCCCTTGAACGTGGCCGCGGCCTGCTCCTTCTCCGAGTGCGCGGTCACCAAGCGTGGCGTCGACGTCCAGCACCACCGCCTCGCCGAGATCGGTGCCGGCGACCTTCGACGCCGGCAGCGCTGGGCAGCAGACTCCACACGTGGCGGCCGGCCCTGGGCGCGGGCCTTCTCGACCCGATCAACGCGGCCGGGGTGGCCTCATCCAAGCTCCGCCACACCGTCGGCGGCGAGCGACCGGGCCGAGCAGGCCGCTTTGGTGCCGCAGCGTGTCGATGTCGGCGATCGCCTCACCACCGGCGGCCAGCATGGTCGCGACGTCCACCCACACCTGGCCGCGATCATGGACCGGGGCGAACCCCCGCCGCGCCAACGCCGTCGACAAGCCTCTAGGTGAGCCCGACCCGATCCGCCAGCAGCCGGACCGCGACCGCCCCAGCCAGCGGCACCACGCCATCACCGTCAGCGGTGACTGACAACCCCTGCGACCACGAAGTACGCTTCACCTGGAAAGTGCTCCTCAGCTTGGCCGAACGAGACCTTAGACAAGACTCATTCTCCCAAGCCAGGAGCACTTTTCAGTTGATCAACACCGTGTCAACCAGCTAACCGATGAACGGCGCGGACTAGATAGGTGATCCGAGTCATTCCGTACCACCTGGCGGAGTCTTTGTGTCGGCCAGCCATCCGGGCTGTGGCTTGTTTCGTCCGACCTCTGGCCACACGAGCCGCCCCTCATCCACAAGCATTTCTAGAGCTATGGGTGGATCGGCTTGGGTGAACTTGACCTCGTCGACACGGAGCCACGCTTTGAGCTGATTCAGCGAGTCGAATCTGCCTGTCCGTTTTCGTAGGCTTTCCTCGATGTCGTCGCCCAACTGGGCTTCCTTGCTCTTCTGGCGGCCGCCGTCTCCTCCAGCCTCGGGTACGTTCAGCCGCACCTCGGTTGGACCTGGTTCGCTGTCGTCGACGATGAAGGCGCCCATGTAGAACCACGCCTGTTCCTTGGATGTGTCTAGGTTCCCCACCGTTTGACTCTGGCTGTAACGGCCTTTGACCACGTATAGGGCGCTGAAGCCTTTGGCTCCTGCCATCATGGGCGCGGTTTTGGATGCGACCATGCGGAAGCCGACGCCGTCTACTTCGTCGAGCCAGCCTGTGGATCCGAAGCCGTGCATTTCGTTTGTCGGTCCTTGGCTTTGGGTGGGTGGCCGAGGGACAGCACGGCGGCGCCGGCTTTGACTAGTGGGGCTACGAACATGGCGCGGTAGGAGCCGATGGCCTCTGTGTCTGCTACTTTCCAGCCGTGTTGGGAGCATGCTGCGTTGATGCCGTCCAGCACCGCCAGGACGGGTGACTGTTCGAGTTGTTCGATGCGGTAGGTGCGCAACTCTCAGGCAAGTCCCTCTTTTTCCCTTGTTTCATTGGTCATTCGGCTCGGTTGCACCCTAGATGGCTCACCCGGCATCTTGGGATAGTCAGGCGGATACGGCATTTCCGCGCCGCCGTATTTGCCTGTGCCCAACTCCCGCTCATCGCGCGCATACATCTCGAGCGCAGTGTCGATGCTGCGTGGCTCCGTCGCATAGAAAGGTCGCCACGCATCACCAGTCTTCGCAAACCGTCCTGGCATCGAGCTGATAGTGAAGTCCTGTGGAGCCACGTCGCTCAGCTCTTCCCAGGTCAGCGGAGCTGATACCACTGCGGTCGGGGTTGGCCGGATCGAGTAGGCCGATGCGATGGTACGGTCCCGCGCCATCTGGTTGAAGTCCACGAAGATGCGGGCGCCGCGCTCCTCCTTCCACCAGCTCACTGTGACGTGCTCGGGCATCCGGCGAGACAGCTCGCGGCCGAGAGCAATGACGGCGTGCCGAGCCTCGATGAAGCCGTTCGCGGGCTGAATCGGCACGAAGACATGGACACCGCGGCCGCCGCTGGTCTTCGGAAACCCAACCAGATCCGCGTCCTCGAGCACCGAGCGAAGCTCGTGCGCGGCACGTACCGCATCAGCAAAATCGGTGCCCGGCTGCGGATCAAGATCGATGCGCAGCTGGTCGACCTTCTCGGTGTCGGCCCGTGTCACCGGCCAAGGGTGGTATCGGAGTGTGCCCAGATTCGCCATCCACGCAATGGTTGCCAGCTCGGTAGCGCAGACTTCGTCGGCGGTTCGCCCGGACGGAAATGTGATGGTCACCGTCTCCACCCAGTCGGGCATCCCTCTCGAGGGCGCCCGCTTCTGATAGAACGCCTCGCCGTGGCTGTCGCTCCGTGTGCTGAGTTTCACATCGGGCCGGTAGCCGCCAGGCCAACGCTCCATGGTGACCGGGCGATCCTTGAGGGCAGAAAAGATGCCGTCTCCGACGGCGATCACGTAGGAGACCACGTCCAGCTTGGTCAGTCCAACGTCAGGAAAGTAGACCTTGTCCGGGCTGGTCACCCTTACGGTGCGGTTACCGACCTCGACCTCGACCGCTGGCACCGGCATGGCGTCAGCATAGGTGAGTACTGTCGGGAACAGACACACCGCGTTGGCGGTTGACCAAGTTGCCCCGCAACCGAGAGGCAGAGATGACCGACACGCAGAACAATCCGGCCGCTCAAGTAGGCAAAGTGATCAAATCCCAGGCTGAGTGGCGCGCCCAGCTCACCCCGCTGGAGTACAAGGTCCTCCGCGAAGCCGGTACCGAGCGGCCCTTTACGGGTGAATACACCGACACCAAGACCGAAGGCGTCTACCGCTGCAAGGCGTGTGGCTCGGAGCTGTTCAGAAGCGACCAGAAGTTCGAGTCGCACTGCGGCTGGCCCTCCTTCTTCGCACCACTAGCTGAAGATCGGGTCCGCTACATCGAGGACAAGTCACTCTTCATGAAGCGAGTCGAGGTCCGGTGCGCAACGTGCGACTCACACCTTGGACACGTTTTCGCTGGCGAGGGTTACGAGACCCCGACCGACCTGCGCTATTGCATCAACTCAATCTCGCTCAGCCTGGAGCCCAAGCACTCCTAGCACCAGAGGGCGAGAATGCCGCTGAGCTCTCTACGCCGGCCGGTGTAGAAGGGTATCTCTTCCCGGGTGTGCCGACGCGCCGCGGCAGAACGTAGGGCTCGCATCAGGTCGACGATGCGATGCAGTTCGTCGGCTTCGAACGCGAGCATCCACTCGTAGTCGCCCAGCGCGAAGGATGAGACAGTGTTGGCCCGCACGTCGGGATAGGGCCGGGCCATCATGCCGTGCTCGGTGAGCATGGCACGCCGCTCCTCGTCCGGCAGCAGGTACCACTCGTAGGAGCGCACGAACGGATAGACACAGAGGTACGCCTTGGGCTCCTCGTCCTGCATGAACGCCGGCACGTGACCCTTGTTGAACTCGGCTGGGCGGTGCAGTGCGAGTGCCGACCAGACCGGAAGCAGATGTCTGCCGAGGGTTGAGCGACGTAGGGCGTGGTACGCGTCCTGCAGCGTGTCGGAGCTGGGCGCATGCCACCACACCATCAGGTCGGCGTCGGCCCGCAGACCAGCGACGTCGTACCAGCCGCGAATCACCAAATCCTCGTCCCCGGCGGCACGGTCGATCGCCTCCAGGGCAGCATCCGCAGTATCCGGTGGCGGATCGTCGAGCTGGCCATCTCTCTTGAACACCGACCACATCGTGTAGCGAATCGTCGCGTTGATATCGCGCGGCTTCATCTCCCGCTCTCCTCGAGTTGATCTTCGTTCTTGATCACCTCATCGCCTAAGCCAAGGTCAGCCGCGAGAGCGTGGACCGCAGCCCGTGCCGAACCCAGGCAGGCCGCGATCCCCACCCCGTCCAACGCCGCACCGGCCACAGCTAACCCAGGTCTGCCCGCCACCTCTGAGCGCAGCTGGGTGACGAGATCTCTATGTCCGACCTGATACTGCGGCAAGGCGCCACCCCAGCGGTTCACGACACCATGGACGAGCGTGGCCGTCTCCCATCCGGGGATAGTCAAGGCCTCACTGAAGGTGCGATCAATGAGTGCTCGGTCGCTGAACTGGAGACTCGTCGGATCCCCATGGCGCCCAATGCTCACCCGGACGATCTCGATACCCGAGCCCCAGGCCCGACGCGCTTGAGAGGCAACCCAAGGCCACTTGATCGACGAGTACGTCAACGCCTTGATCGTCGGCAGTTCGCCGGGCGGCACCAGGAGCCCGGAGGCGTAAGATCGCACTCCCCGCACAACCAGGGTGATTACGGCGACTGACGCATAGGGCAGGCGAGCGAACTCTTGCGCCGAGTCCACCAGACCGGAGAGCAGTCGCCCGGTCGCTGTGGCGGGCGCGGTGAGCAACACTCCATCGGCCATGATCATCTTTGGTGCGCCGGCAGCGCCCATGACGAGCTGATATCCCCCAGCCATGTGATCAAGCGCCCGGACAGCCGCACCCGGCCGCAGCACAACCCCGCGCTGATCAAGATCATCAACGAGTGCGTCGGCCATGATCGACACACCACCGCGTAGCCCGGCGAACACCGGACCGTCGTGTCCCTCCTGGCTTATCGCTTGGGCGTGCCGAAGCAATGAGCCACCGCCCATGGCACGTACGAACAGCTCGTGGGCCACTGCATCGAAGGAGAGCCGTCGCGCGTATCCGGCGTAAACCCCGCCAAGCAGCGGCTCCAGGAGTCGATCGGTTACCTCTGCGCCAAACCGTTCTTCGACGTAACGGCCAATGGTTACGTCGTGATCAAAGCCGGGCGCGGGCCGTTCTGGCTCTGAAGCCGCCGTCCGCCAACCTTCAGCTGATAGCAAACCAGCCAGCTGGGTAACGTCGGTCGGTACGCCGAGAAGCGAAGCCGGCATCGCGTGCAGGTGGCCGCCCACGAGCAATTCGGGCTTCGTCTCAGTCGGATGGACCACCCGAGAGCCCAGGGCTAGCTCATCGATCAACTGCATACCCTCGGGGCGGCGCGCCAGGATCGACTCTGCGCCACCGTCCAGGCGCACTCCGTTCATCATGACCGGGGCAAGCTTGCCGCCCCATCGGTTGCCGGCCTCGAGCACGATGACCTCAGCACCTCGCTCGGCAAGCATGCGGGCTGCACTGAGCCCGGTGATTCCGCCGCCGACGACTGCAACTCTGCTCATCGGCCACCCGCCGCAGACGTGCCCGCCAGCTCTTCACGGGCCCCACACCGCAGCTGTGCACCCTCGCTGTGGACCAGCTCGACGATCATGGCAAGGACTCCCGGGTTGGCGTCTGGTGGCACTCCATGCCCGAGGTTGAAGACATGACCAGGCGCGACCGCACCCGATGCAATGACCTCCCGAACCCGCTCGGACAGCACCGACCAGGGCGCCGACAGCAGCGCAGGGTCCAGGTTGCCCTGCAGGGCATAGCGATGGCCAACCCGGCGACTTGCCTCGGCCAGCGGCAACCGCCAGTCCACGCCGATCACCTCCGCTCCAGCCGCTCCCATCAGTGAGAGCAATTCAGAGGTACCGACACCGAAGTGGATTCGCGGCACTCCGGTGTCAGCGAGTGCCCGCAGCACCCGAGCGGAGTACGGCTGCGCAAACCGCCTGTAGTCCTCGGCACTGAGACTGCCAGCCCACGAGTCGAATAGCTGAACGACTGAGGCACCAGCTGCCACCTGGACGCGCAAGAAGGTGGCCGAGAGGTCGGCCAACCGGGTACATATCGCATCCCACAAAGAAGGCTCGCTGATCATCAAAGCCTTTGTCGTCGCGTAGTCCCGACTCGGCCCGCCCTCAATCAGATAGCTGGCCAAGGTGAACGGCGCGCCGGCAAAGCCGATCAGGGGAAGATCGTCGAGCTGGCTGGTGATCAGCCCAATCGCTTCGGTGATGTACCAGAGGCGGTCAGGATCGAGCGGCTGTAGCTGCTCGAGGTCAGCAGGTGCCTGGATCGGACGAGCGATTACTGGACCGCGGCCGGAGACGATGTCCAGGTCCACTCCCGCTGCCTTGAGCGGCAGCATGATGTCGGAGTACAAGATTGCGGCGTCGACGCCGTAGCGGCGTACCGGTTGCATGCTGATCTCAGCCACGAGTTCGGGACGCATGCAGCTCTCGAGCATCCCGATGCCTTGTCGGCTGGCCCGATACTCCGGGAGCGCACGCCCCGCCTGTCTCATGAACCAGACCGGTACGCGATCGTTCGGGTGAGTTTTCCGGCATGCGGCAACGAGGAGAGGCACATCGGAAGCCAGGCCAGGCACTCGTGAATCTTTTCACGGTCACAAAACCCGGCGCGTCGAAACTCTCGCTTATGAGCGGCCGAATACGCTCGTCGGATGGCAGCGAATAGCGATGCGGCTACGGCGCCGGACGCGTTTCGTCGGGCCGTTGAGGACCTTATGTCTGCGCCTTGGCGCTCGGAGTTGCACGTGGAGGAGCTCCCCGCTCCGCAGCGCATCGCGCCGTACTCAGCGGCCATCACCGCCGATGTGGTTGCGAATGGCGAGGAGGTGGGCAGCGGTCGCTTCGTTTTGCTCCACGACCCGGCAGGTAACGCCGCATGGCAGGGCACGTTCCGCTGTGTCACCTTCGCGCGCGCCGATCTCGATCCGGAGATGGTGCCAGACCCACTGCTCGGCAGTGTGGGTTGGTCGTGGTTGATCGATGCACTCGACAGTCACGGCGCTGCCTACGACGCCCCGAGCGGCACTGTGACGTCAGTCTCCAGCGAATCTTTTGGAGGTATGGCCTCTGAACCGCCGCGCGCCGAGATCGAAATACGTGCCTCGTGGACTCCGTTGCTGGAGGACGGGGCCGGACTGAGCCCTCATCTCGCCGCGTGGGCTGAACTACTCTGTACCCTAGCCGGGCTGCCACCGCTACCCGCCGGGGTGGTGTTGATGCCGTCACGCCGTAAACCGCCGACCCGAAGTACCCGGAGACGTTGACAGAAGTACCACTAACCGCACCTGAACTTGATCAGGAATCGGAACTACTGACCGAACCCACGGAGGGCGTGCCGGCCATTGTCACAACCCCCGACGCCTTGCAGCAGGCGGCCGGAGCACTGGGTGCCGGGACTGGTCCGGTCGCTATGGACGCTGAACGAGCGCACGGCTTCCGCTACAGCCAGCGGGCCTATCTGATTCAGCTGCGCCGCGCCGGGGCCGGGACGCATCTGGTGGATCCGACGGCCTTCGGCCAGCCGGCCGATCTTTCGGCCCTCGGTGCTGCGGTGTCGGAGACGGAATGGGTCATCCACGCGGCCGGCCAGGACCTGCCCTGTCTGTACGAGGTAGGGCTTGTTCCCACGCGGCTGTTCGACACCGAACTCGCCGCACGGCTGCTCGGTTATCCGCGAGTTGCCCTGGGCACCATGATCGAAGAGATGCTGGGTGTCCGGCTGCTGAAGGAGCATTCCGCTTCAGACTGGTCGAAGAGGCCACTGCCTGAGGAGTGGCTGATCTATGCCGCCCTGGACGTCGAGCTCTTGATCGAACTACGCGACCGGCTCGCGGCCCGGCTGGTTGAAACTGGCAAATGGCCTTGGGCGGAGCAAGAGTTTGCGGCTCTGGTTGCCAACGCTGGGATCAGCCCCGAACCGCGACGCGACCCGTGGCGGCGCACATCTGGCATCCATCACGTCCACAATCGTCGCGGTCTGGCGTACGTCGCCGAGCTCTGGTACACCCGCGACGAAATCGCACGGCGTCTTGACCGTGCGCCAGCCAAGATCCTGCCGGATGTCGCGATCACCGAGCTGGCTTCCCAAAAGCACCCCGACCGCGTCTCGCTGCGGCAAATCCCAGCGTTCGCTCGCCGCCAGGCGAAGCGGGCCGAGTCCAGCTGGCTGAAGGCGCTCGACGCTGTGGCTCGGATGCCAGAGAGCGCCTTGCCGCCGATGCACGTTCCGAGCGATGGACCGCCGCAGTCGCGGTTGTGGCCCGCAAAGAATCCTGGGGCGGCGGCCCGGCTAGCCGCAGTACGCGGCGCTCTGCTGGCGATTTCGGAGCATTACCAGGTGCCTATGGAGAACCTTCTCACGCCCGATCACCTACGCCGCCTGGCCTGGCGGCCACCCTCCCCCTTGACTGAGGAGTCCGTCGACCAGGCGTTGAGCAATCTCGGCGCCCGGCAGTGGCAGCGTGAGCTGACAGTCCCAGCCATCACCCTCCAGCTCGCGAACCCCCGGACTTCCTGATCCTCGCCGAGCGGCCCGCGCCTTGCAGTTCTCGGAGCGACTCAGCTAACAGGCTGATGCCTTGCTCGATCGTGCCGACCGGATTGGCCGCGTAGCCGAGTACCACGCCTGGCTTGTGCGGGGTCTGGCAGTGCCAGGACAAGGGCTGCACCTTGACACCGCGATCGAACGCTGCCGCGGCAAGATCAACATCGCTGAACGTTGTCGTAAAGCTGATCATGAGATGCAGCCCAGCCGCGGCACCGTGGATCTCCGCCTCGGGCAGCAGGCTGCTCAGTGCTTTGATCATGGCGTCGCGTCGGCGTCGATGCCGGCGGCGCAGCAGCCGAAGGTGGCGCTCCAGGTCACCTGACTCCATCAACTGCGCCAGCACCAGCTGAGGCAGCACGGCGTTGCCCAGGTCCGTGTCGCGTTTCGCCGCGGCGACGCTCTCCCGGTACTGGGCGGGCACCAACGTCCAACCCAACCGCAATGCCGGGGCGAGCAGCTTCGACACGCTGCCCGCGTAGCAGACCTGCTCCGGAGCCACGGCACGCAGGGAAGCCACGGGTGGGCGATCATAACGGTGTTCGGCGTCGTAGTCGTCCTCGATGATCAAGCCGCCCTGCTGCGCCCAGGCCAGCAGTTTCCGCCGACGCTCACCCGAGAGCACGACGCCCGTCGGGAACTGGTGGGCCGGCGTCAGCAGTACCGCGGCTGCGGCTGCGTGGTGCAGCTCCTCGACGACCAGTCCTTCATTGTCGACGGAGACGGGTGGAGTCTGGATTTCCCACGCCTGTAATTGTTCCCGGGCTCCTAAGGACCCCGGATCCTCTACTGCGATGCGCGTGATGCCGCGAGGGGCGAGGACCCGGGCGAGCAGTGCGAGAGCCTGCGCCACGCCAGCGACAATGATCACTTCGGCTGGATCCACCTGGATCCCGCGATTCCGGGCCAGCCAGCGGGACACCGCGACCCGGAAGACAGGGGCACCGCATGGATCCCCGTACGCGAGATCGCCTGCGGAGAACTTGGACAGGACGATGCGTTCTGCGCGGAGCCAGGCACTCCGCGGAAACGCGGTCAGATCCGGCAGTCCAGGAGACAGATCAATTGTTGTCGACGCTGATCGGAAGAGATCCAAAGTGCCGCTGCCACGAGCCGCGGAGAAGAGATCCGATCTCTTTGGCGGGGCCGTTGGTGCGGACCGCGGTGGAGTATCGGGTATCGGGACCGCGGCCACGATTGTTCCCAGGCGTCCGTGGGCCACAAGCTGCCCGTTCTCACTCAGCCGCTGGTAGGCCTCGGTGACCACACCGCGTGAGACATGCAGTTCGGCGGCCAGCAGACGGCTTGCGGGAAGCCGGCTGCCGACGGGCAGCCTACCGTCGGCGATCGCCTCACGGAGCTTGCCAACAAGCCAGGCAGAAAGACCGCCGGCCGGGGCCTCGGCCGGATCGAGCTGAAGGAAGTCGGCGCCGGTTTTGGACCGCTCAACTGCGGCCCTTATGGACCTGTTCATCGGTCCATCGTTGCAGCAACGTAGGACGCGTGCCATTGCCCGCTGAGACGCGACGGTTTGCCCGAGGGCTCCTTCTCGGTGTCTTCGCGATGGTTCTCGTAGGCGGCAGTGTGGCGGTCTCAGAGACTCTCGGTGACGCGCCCCTGTTCACTGCCCAAGCCATTCGCTACGGTGCCGCGGCGGCGTTGCTGCTGCTGTTGAGTCGCGTCGCCGGAGTTGCCATCGTGCGTCCCCGCGGTGGCGAGTGGTTGTGGCTCGGGGGAATCGCCGCGACCGGACTGGTGCTGTTCAACGTCGCCGTCGTCCGCGGAGTGGGCCATGCGGAGCCAGCGGTGATCGCGGTCGCGGTCGCCTGCGTGCCGGTCGTTATTGGCCTGATCGGGCCGCTGCTCGATGGACAGCGGCCGGCACGTCGGGTGGTCATAGCGGCCGTTGCGGTCACCCTGGGCGGCGTCATCGTCGAAGGCACTGGACGCACCGACGCCACTGGCATCGCCTGGGCGCTGGTCACGTTGCTCTGCGAGGCTGCGTTCACGCTGCTGGCTATCCCGGTGCTACGGCGCCACGGTGCCTGGGGCGTCTCCGTGCACACGGTTTGGATTGCCACCGTCTTGCTGGTGGTGCTCGGGGTACTGACCGAGGGGCCAGAGGCCGCCATGCGACTCAGCGCCGACCATTGGGCGGCGATCGGATACCTGGCGGGTCTAGTCACCGCCGTCGCCTTTGTGTGCTGGTACTCGAGCATTTCGATCGTCGGCGCTGGTCGAGCGGGCCTGCTGACTGGAGTCGCTCCCCCGGCCGCTGCCATCGCCGGCGCATTGAGCATCGGCCAGTTTCCCGCGTTGCCGGTGTGGCTTGGCATGGGCGTCGTATGCGTCGGCCTGGTGATCGGCCTCGCATCACGGCGCCGAATTGTGCTTGCTCAGGAGGCGCAAGCGGCCGTGTCGAGGCGGTTCCACCCTTCATCAGCCGCGATAGTTACTGATGAGTAATATTTCGGTATGCCTCGTGACCTTCAAGATGTGGTCTTTGTCGACGGCGTCCGCACCCCGTTCGGCAAAGCCGGCTCTATGTACGCCGAGACCCGGGCGGACGATCTGGTCGTCAACTGCATCCGGGAACTGCTGCGGCGCCATCCGGAGCTGCCGCCGGATCGGATTGACGATGTGGCCATCGCCGCAACGACGCAGATCGGGGACCAGGGCCTGACGATCGGCCGTACGGCCGCCTTGCTAGCTGGACTTCCGCGCTCGGTGCCCGGTTTTGCGATCGACAGGATGTGCGCCGGAGCAATGACTGCCGTGACCACCACAGCCTCAGGAATCGCGTTCGGTGCGTACGACGTCGCCATTGCGGGCGGAGTCGAGCATATGGGCCACCATCCCATGGGCGAAGGCATTGATCCGAACCCCCGGATCATCGCCGAGAAGCTGGTCGATCAGTCAGCGTTGATCATGGGATCCACCGCAGAGAACCTTCATGATCGCTTCCCTGGCATCACCAAGGAGCGAGCCGATGCTTTTGCGGCCCTCAGCCAGCAACGAGTGCAGCGTGCGTACGAGCAAGGTGTGATCCAGGAGTCATTGGTCAATGTCGCGATTCGGAGCTCCGAGCTCGGCTGGGGACTGGCCGTCGCTGACGAGCAACCGCGACCAGGCACTACTGTCGAGGCGCTGGCGTCGTTGAGAACCCCCTTCCGTCCGCATGGGCGTGTCACGGCAGGCAATGCGGCGGGCCTGAACGATGGAGCGACGGCGTGCCTGCTGGCCTCCGAGAATGTTGCCACCGAGCTCGGTATGCCGGCCGCCATGAGGCTCGTCGCATACGCATTCGCTGGCGTAGATCCCGAGGTGATGGGCGTCGGACCGATCCCCGCGACGGAGAAGGCGCTAGCTAAAGCCGGATTGTCGATGGACGACATCGGCGCCCTGGAGATCAATGAGGCGTTTGCCGTCCAGGTGCTTGCATTCTGCGATCATTTCGAGCTGGCTGCAGATGATCCGCGCCTTAACCCGTACGGCGGCGCCATCGCTCTCGGCCATCCACTCGCCAGCTCCGGGGTACGGCTGATGATTCACCTGGCGCGGGCATTCCGAGAGCATCCGGAGGTCCGCTATGGGCTCACAACTCTGTGCATCGGGCTCGGCATGGGCGGCACGGTGATCTGGGAGAACCCCCACTTCTCGGAGGAGGCACAGTGAGGGCGGACGAGCTCGAACGACTGATCGCCAAAGCCGCTGCCGAGAGCGAAGGTGAGGTCGTGACCCATGCTCTGAGCCGGGACATCAGGCTGCCTCACACCACTGGGACGGCAGTGTTGATCACTTTGGACAACGGGCGTGATCACACCCGACCCAATACATTGGGGGCCCGGGGTCTGGGCGAGCTGAACAAGGCGATCGATGCTGCTCTCGCCCGAGAGGACATCTTGGGGATCGCGGTGACCGGCAAGCCCTTCACGCTGGCGGCTGGCGCAGACCTCTCCACGTTCTCCAAGATCGTCAACCGGGACCAGGCGCTCGCCATCGCGCGGATCGGGCATGCCGTTTACGACAAGCTGCACACGTCGCACGTGCCGACCTTTGCGTTCATCAACGGGCTTGCGCTCGGAGGCGGCCTCGAGCTCACACTGCACTGCCACTACCGGACAGTCTCTGCGGCAGCACCCGGGATCGCGTTGCCTGAATGCTTTCTCGGTTTGCTCCCGGGCTGGGGCGGCGCCTACCTGGTACCCAACTTGATCGGCGCCGATCGCGCCGTCCAGTTGATCATCGAGAATCCACTCAGTCAGAACAAGGTGCTGACTGGCCCGGAGGCGTACGAGTTGGGCCTGGCCGATGCGATCTTCGACGGTGCGGATTTCCTCGCTCGCTCCTTGGACTGGGCGGGTCAGATCGTCGCGGGATCGCTCACGGTCAGCCGGCCCGAGGTCGACCGAGGAGAGTCCTGGAACGATGCGCTGGCCCGAGGCCACAGCTTCGCCGACGGCAAGGTCTTCGGCGCTTCCCCAGGGCCGTACCGCGCGCTCGAGCTCATGGCAGCAGCCAGGTCAGCCGACCGAGTCAGCTGCGTACGCCGCCGAAGATGAAGCCCTGGCCGATCTGATCATGAGTCCGGAGCTGCGCGCGAACCTGTACGCCTTCGACCTGGTTCAGAAGCGCGCGCGGAAGCCCGCCGGCGCACCAGATCCCACACTGGCGCGACCCGTCACGAAGGTTGGCATCGTCGGCGCCGGCCTGATGGCCAGCCAGCTAGCGATCTTGTTCCTACGCCGTCTTCAGGTGCCGGTGGTGATCACTGATCTTGATCAAGAGAGAGTCGACAAGGGACTGGCGTACGTTGCGGCCGAGATCGACAGGCTGCTCAACAAGCAACGGATATCTCCAGATGGAACGAACCGACTGCGCGAACTGGTCTCTGGTACAACCGAGTTGATCGATTTCGCTGATTGCGACTTCGTGATCGAAGCAGTCTTCGAGGAGATGTCGATCAAGAAACAGGTCTTTGCTGATCTTGAGAAGCATGTCTCCGCCAGCTGCGTGCTCGCCACCAACACCTCATCGTTGTCGGTGACCCAGATGGCAGCGGATCTCGATCATCCCGAGCGGGTGGTCGGCTTCCACTTCTTCAACCCGGTGGCGGTGCTGCCGCTGGTCGAGATCGTCCGGGGCCCGGCGACAGACGAGGGGACATTGGCCACCGCGTTCGATGTGGCCAAGAGCTTGAAGAAGAACGCCGTACTGGTCAAGGACTCGGCCGGCTTCGTGGTGAACCGGTTGCTGCTCAGGCTGATGGCGGAGATCTTCGCTGCCGTTGACGAGGGCACACCAGTTGCGGTCGCCGATGCAGCGCTGCGGCCGCTCGGTCTGCCCATGTCGCCCTACGTGCTGCTGCAGCTAGTTGGTCCAGCGGTCGCCTTACATGTTGTCGAGAGTCTGCACGCAGCATTCGGCGATCGCTTCCCTGTCTCGCGCAACCTCCAGGCGCTGGTCGATGCGCAGAGGCCTGGCATCTATGAATGGACGCCTGAGGGAGAGCCGTACGTCAGCAACGAGACCGCGCAACTGCTCGTTGTCGGCAGTCAGCCGAGTACCGCCGAGCAAGTGCGAGATCGGGCGCTGAACGCATTGGCGGAGGAGATTGGCCTGATGCTGGATGAAGGAGTTGTCGCTGCGCCCATGGATATCGATCTGTGCTTGATCCTCGGTGCTGGCTGGCCGTTGCACCTCGGCGGCATTACGCCATACCTGGACCGTGCGGGAGTCTCCGAACGCGTGCTCGGTCGCCGCTTCTTGCCGCCCGGAGTCGCCTCAATCCCCCTCAGCTAACCCAGAGTTGTCAGAACCCCGGTGAGTCTGAAGTCAGCTGGGTTCTGACAAGTCGGCTCGAGTGGGCTGCTGTTCGAGTGGCTCGTCCGCCCGCACGATCGCCTCGACGGCGTATCGGGCGATGTTCTGCGGCGTCAGCCCGATCTCTTTGAGGAGCTCGCTGCGGCCACCGTGCGGCAAGAACTCCTGCGGAAGGCCAAACTCCCGGACCGGAGTATCCACACCAGCGGAGTGCAGCTCCTGCGTCAGCCGCGCTCCCCAACCGCCGACCACAACGTTGTCCTCGATCGTGATGACAAGATCATGATCAACTGCGAGTGCGATCAACGCCGGATTGACCGGCAGTGCCCAGACCGGATCGACGACCGTGACGCCGATCCCCTGGTCGGAGAGTCGCTCGCCAACAGCGACGGCTGTTACGGCAAGCGGACCTATACCCAGAACGAGTACCCGCGGCTGCTCGGTCCTGAGCAGGATGTCCATACCGTCCAGCTGATCGACAGCTGAAAGATCCAGCGGCACTTGTTCCTTGGGGAGTCGGATCACGCTCGGTGCGTCGATGATTGTCAACGATCGCGCAAGGGCGTCGCGCAACCGGCTGCCGTCGCGCGGCGCGGCCATATGCAGGCCGGGCACCACCTGCAGGATCGACATATCCCACATGCCGTGATGGCTGGGCCCATCCGGTCCGGTGATACCAGCTCGGTCGAGCACGAAGGTGACGCCGCATCGGTGCAGAGCCACATCCATCAGGACTTGGTCGAATGCTCGGTTGAGGAAAGTGG
Source organism: uncultured Actinomycetota bacterium (assembly GCA_963836855.1). Lineage (GTDB taxonomy): Bacteria > Actinomycetota > Actinomycetes > Propionibacteriales > Propionibacteriaceae > Microlunatus. Next base: position 72,673 of record CAWILN010000017.1, read on the forward strand.
AATAAACCGCCACCACCGGATGCAAGCCACCCATGGCAAGGCCTGCCGCCGACGTGACGGCGTGCTGTTCGGCGATACCGACATCGAAGCATCGATCTGGGAACGCCTGTGCAAAACGGTGCAGGCCTGTTGGATACATCATCGCCGCCGTCACGGCGACGACTCGTTCGTCGGCACTACCCAGCCGGAGCAACTCCTCGGAGAACAGATCCGTCCACATCTGGCCTGATGAACCGCCGATGGGCTCGCCAGTCGTGGCATTGATCTTGCCGACAGCGTGGAAACGGTCCTCCTCATGGTCTTCGGCTGCCTTGAAACCATTGCCCTTGCGCGTGATGCAATGCACCAGGACGGGAGCGCGGAACTGCTTGGCCTGCCGTAAGGCACGCTCCACCTCCGCGATGTCATGACCATCGATCGGGCCGACGTACTTCAGGCCGAGGTCGGAAAACAGCCCTTGCGGAGCAAGCACATCTTTGAGCCCAATCTTGATGCCGTGCAAGATGTCGTAAGCGGCGTTCCCGACCAGCGGCGCTCGACTGACAGTGCGCTTCACCAGTTCCAGAATTTGCTCGTAACGCGGGTTGGTGCGCAACCCGGTCAAGTGCCGTGCCAGGCCCCCAACCGTCGGAGTGTAGGACCGGCCGTTGTCGTTCACCACGATCACCAGCGGCAGGTCGTCAGTGGCGGCGATGTTGTTCAGCGCCTCCCACGCCATTCCTCCGGTGAGGGAACCATCCCCCACAAAGGCGACGACGGTGCCCTCTTTGCGCTGCACCCGAATGGCCTTAGCCATCCCGTCGGCGTAGGAGAGTGCGGTTGACGCGTGTGAGTTCTCCACCCAGTCGTGTTCAGACTCTGTCTGGCTGGGGTACCCGGACAGCCCGTGACGCTGCCGCAGCGTAGGGAATTGATCTTGGCGACCAGTCAAGATCTTGTGCACATAGCTCTGGTGCCCGGTGTCGAAGATGATCGGATCGCGCGGGGAGTCGAAGACACGATGGACTGCGATCGTCAGCTCGACGACGCCCAGGTTGGGTCCGAGGTGGCCGCCGGTCTGGCTTACGTTCTCGATCAGAAAGGACCGGATCTCCAGACTGAGGTCTCTCAGCTGATCTGACGTGAGATCCCGTAGGTCTTGTGGGCTTCGGATGGAGCTCAACAGTCCGTACGGGGCGGCCGGCATGGGCCTGAGTTTACGTGTTATGCGGTCCCCGGATCACAAGTGTGGTCCATCACACGTGGTTCCCTCAGTCGCCTCACAGCTTGCGAACAAAGCTCCGCCCGCGCAGTGCCTCGTCAATCAGTGCAACGGCCCGGCGGGTGCGGGCGAGCCGGGCCCCCTGCTCCAGCCAGGCTTGGGCAGCGGCCTCTACCACATCGGCCTCCACAAACTCACTGACGCTGGTGCGGATAACAGCCAGTCCGCGTTGGGCCGTCTCGTGCTGGCCGTTGACGAAGTGAGTGGCAAATTGCGCCAGCACCATTGGGTGGTTGCGGAGCACCCGGTAGGAACGGAAGTCGGCTGGGCAGCAGTCCAGCAAATAGGCGATTGCTGACGCTTCCCACCCAGGTGCTCCCGGCGGACGCACCTGTGCCGGCCAGCCAGGCGGCACATAGGCCGAAGTACTCATACCGGGGAGTCTATTCGAATAAACGTTCGAGTGCACGGAGGTTCGCACGCTGACCGGTACTGTCGGTCCATGATCGCGCGGATTTGGAGAGGCATGGTGCGCCGAGAGGACGCTGTCGCCTACGCGAGTTATATCGACCGCACCGGTATGGCTGAGTACAGAGCGACACCAGGCAATGAAGGCGCCTGGATGCTGCGTCGGGACGAGGGCGATCGTACTGAGATCATCACGTTCTCACTGTGGGATTCCCGGGACAGCATCCGAGCGTTTGCTGGGGAGGACATCGAGCAGGCCGTCTTCTATCCAGAGGACGACCGCTTCCTCATCGAGCGTGACGAGGTGGTGCGTCACTACGAGGTCGTGGCTTGAGGCCCAAGGGGCATCCCTTGATGCTCGGGCACTAATCTCATGCCGGTGAGCGATGTGATCTGCCAGATCGTGAGCGGTGAGCTGGACGCGGCGATCGTGTCGCGCGATGACCAGGTGATCGCTTTCCTTGATCACCGACCGGTGTTCAAGGGTCACGTACTCGTCGCTCCAACTCAGCATGTCGACACACTGCTGACGCTTCCCAGCGATCTCATGGTTCCACTACTGACCATGGTCCAGCGGATCGCAGTCGCGATCAGCGCGGCACTGGGCGCTCAAGGGACTTTCGTGGCAGTCAACAATGTGGTGAGTCAGTCGATACCCCACTTGCACATCCATGTGGTGCCACGGACCAAGGGCGACGGCCTGCGCGGCTTCTTCTGGCCTCGGACGCACTATGCGGCCGGGGAGATCGAAAGGTACGCGAAGCTGATCTCGGAAGCCATGCCCGAGGCCTCGCAGCACCTCGCACACCTCACGCTGCGCGAAGAGCCCGACCTCGGTAGAGATAGCTGAAGGGTCGCGGCCCGTCCCCGTATCCGGTCTCCAGCTCACGGATCATCAAGCCTGCGTGGGTGATCAGGTCATCGATCGGCCGGTCGAGATGGCAGCCTCCAGCGATCCGGCTGTGTACGGGATGCAGCCGGCGCTGCCAACGGCGTACCGACTCCGTGGGAGCGCGACCGTGTTCGAGGAAGTGCAACGCACCTTCTGGCTTGAGCACTCGATGAATCTCGCGCAGCGCGGTATCGACGGCTGGGATGGTGCACAGCGTGTAGGTGGACAACACGCAGTCCACCGATCCATCCGGCAGAGCGAGCCGGGCACCATCGCGCCCTATCCGCTCGACTGGCGCGGACGCGGCCGCCTCGCGCGGCTGCGCGAGGCGCATGGCCGACTCTGATGGCTCCACCACCAAGATCTCAGTGACGTCAGCCGGATAGTGGTGGAGATTGAGGCCGGTGCCGAAACCGATCTCCAGTACGCGACCGTGTAGGCCCTGACAGACCTTGGCACGTCGGGCGTTCACGGTGGGGGTGTTCAGCACCCGATCCATAAGCCGCGGAAACACGCGATCGTTCCAGACGCTCACGGGTCAAGGCTAGTGTCGGGCCAACGGGGATCAGACGCCGAAGGCGGTCTCGAGGAGCATGGTCAGTGCACGAAGCTCGGGTTGCTGCTCGGGGAATGCGCAGTCCGGACCGGAGACCGCAGGTTCGGTGTCGACGTGCAGCCGGTAATACGCCGTCGACGTGCACGGCACGACAGGCCTCTCGATCAGGCGCGCCAGAAGCATCCGCACCGTGTCGCGCTGCTGGATCGACAGCTCGTGCAGCTCAGATTTGCGGCCGGAGATCGTGATCATGGCCCGCGCCGCAGCGTCGATCTTGATCGTATAAGCCGGCTGATCTTGGACCTGCAACCGCTCAAGGCGCATGGGCAGCAGGCCGGGCTCCGCCGAGTCGACCGGTCGGTCGAAGTTCCCCTGCATCGCCGGCGCGACGATGCCGAGGATCTCGTCGAAAGCCGGCGTCGGCTCGGACGTCTCACCACATGGGTTGGTACGGCTCATCGACAAGCTGCCCATCGTCACTTTGGTGGTGATCTGGTCGGAGCAGACCGGCTCTGGCGCCTTCGACTTCCGCTGTGCCTCTCGAGTGACCTCCTCGCGGAACTGCTTGGACGTCAGCAGTTCCTGGAGCCGGCTCAGTGAGTGATCGCTCAGCTGGCCGGCGGCTGGCGCGCGAGAGATCAGCAGAGCAACGCCATCGGTCGCCCTCACGTACAGGATGTTCTGGCGGCCGTCGATGCCGCCGAACTGACCAACAGAGAAGTCGCTGAACAGTTCGGACGGCGAGACCAATGGAGGACCAACGAGCGAACAACCCGTGACGGTCAGCACGGCTGCTGTGATGAGCACGCCAACTCGTCGACGAAACCTTCCTGCTCTCACCACGACAGAAACACGAATCCGCAGTCCACGAAGGTTCCTCGTGGTCGCCGGATGTGCCCTGAGCCTGTCGAAGAGCACATACCTCCCGCTTCGACAGGCTCAGCGCGCGTTCAAGCTGGCTTCTGTGTCAGCTGACGCTACTTCTTGATCAATGACCGAAGCACGAACTGCATGATTCCGCCATTGCGGTAATAATCGGCCTCGCCTGGGGTGTCGATGCGCACGACCGCGTCGAAGCTGACCTCCCCCGCGTTGACCCGGACCGTCTCAGGAGTGCGTCCGTCATTGAGCTCGGTGATTCCGGTGATGTCGATGGTCTCCTCCCCGGTGAGCCCTAGAGAGCCGGCATTCTCCCCTTCAGGGAACTGCAATGGCAGCACACCCATCCCAATGAGGTTGGATCGGTGGATCCGCTCGTACGACTCGGCGATCACCGCCCTCACCCCGAGGAGCGCCGTGCCTTTCGCGGCCCAGTCGCGGGAGGAACCCGAACCGTACTCCTTGCCAGCAAGCACCACCAGCGGCGTACCGGCCGCGATGTAGTTCCGCGACGCTTCGTACACCGTCGTGACTGCTTCGTCCGGCGAGGTGAAGTCGCGAGTGAAGCCTCCCTCGGTGCCAGGTGCGAGCTGATTGCGGAGCCGGATGTTGGCGAAAGTGCCTCGGATCATCACCTCGTGGTTCCCGCGCCGCGATCCGTAGGAGTTGAAATCTTTCCGCTCCACGCCGTGTTCGGAGAGGTATTGCCCAGCGGGCGAGTCCGCCTTGATGGACCCTGCTGGAGAGATGTGATCCGTGGTGATCGAGTCACCGAGTTTCAGCAGCACTCGGGCCCCACTGATATCCGCAACAGGTGCGGGCTCTGCGGGCATGCCGTCGAAGTATGGCGGCTTGCGGACATAGGTCGACTCCGCTTCCCAATCGAAGATCTCTCCCTCAGGCGTTGGAAGAGACTGCCACTGCTCATCACCTGCAAAGACGTCCGCATAGGACTCGGTGAACATCTCCGCACCGATCGCCGACGACACGATTTCATCGATCTCCGCCTCGCTCGGCCAGAGATCGGCAAGATGTACCTCATTGCCCTGCTCATCGGTGCCGAGCGAGTCGTTCATCAGGTCGATGTCCATCGTTCCGGCGATCGCGTACGCCACCACCAGCGGCGGCGAAGCCAGGTAGTTCATCTTGACGTCAGGGTTGATCCTGCCCTCAAAGTTGCGGTTGCCAGAGAGCACCGAAACCACCGCAAGATCATGTTCATGTACTGCCGCGCTGACCTCCGGAATCAATGGCCCGGAGTTGCCGATGCACGTCGTGCAGCCGTAGCCGACCAAATTGAACCCAAGCTTGTCCAGGTAGGGCGTCAGGCCGGAGCGGTCGTAATAGTCGCTGACCACCTTCGATCCTGGAGCCAGCGTGGTCTTGACCCAAGGCTTACGGTTCAATCCACGTTCAACCGCCTTCTTGGCGACCAGCGCTGCTCCGATCATCACACTGGGGTTCGAGGTGTTGGTGCAGGACGTGATGGCGGCGATCGTCACCGCCCCGTGGTCGAGGTCGAACGACATGCCGTCGGCCAGTGTCACCGGCACCTTCTTGCTTGGCCGCGCGATCTCGGCCAGCTCCTCGCCGTACTCGTGCGGCTCTGCGGAATCATGGCCGGTTGAGTAACTCGGCACGTCCGAGGCCGGGAACGACTCATCCACAGACTCGTCGTAGCCGATCAGCTCTTCGGCGGCGACATAATCGCGCAGCGCCTCCCGGAATCCTTGCTTGGCGTGGGCGACCAGTACTCGGTCCTGCGGACGCTTAGGCCCTGCGATGCTGGGAACCACGGTGTCAAGGTCAAGCTCCAGGTATTCGGAGTACCTCGGCTCCCGGTCGTCGGAATGCCACAGACCCTGCTCCTTGGCGTACCTCTCGACGAGGGCAATCTGCTGATCACTGCGACCAGTGAGACTCAGGTACTCGGTGGTCTTGGAGTCGATGGGGAAGACCGCAATCGTGGAGCCGTATTCCGGACTCATGTTGCCGATCGTGGCTCGATTAGCGACGGGAACCTGGGAGACGCCTGGCCCATAGAACTCGACAAACTTGCCGACCACTTTGTGCTGACGCAACATCTCGGTGATCGTCAGAACAAGATCCGTTGCGGTCGCGCCCTCGCGCAGTGCGCCAGAAAGCTTGAAGCCGACGACCCGAGGGATGAGCATCGACACCGGCTGGCCGAGCATCGCCGCCTCCGCCTCGATGCCCCCGACTCCCCAACCGACAACGCCCAAGCCATTGACCATGGTGGTGTGTGAATCGGTACCGACGCACGTGTCGGGGTAAGCGTAAAGCTCCGTTTCTCCAGAGTCTGTCGGAGACCCGACCTCGCGAGAGAAGATCACGCGGGCCAAATGCTCGATGTTGACCTGGTGCACAATCCCAGTACCCGGCGGAACTACCTTGAAGTCGTCGAAGGCAGTCTGGCCCCATCGCAGGAACTGATAGCGCTCCCGATTGCGCTGATATTCGATCTCCACGTTCCGGGCGAAGGCGTCGGCAGTCCCGAACACGTCGGCGATGACTGAGTGATCGATCACCAACTCTGCCGGAGCAAGGGGGTTGATCTTGGCCGGGTCGCCTCCCATTTCAGCCATTGCCTCGCGCATCGTGGCAAGATCGACCACACACGGCACGCCCGTGAAGTCCTGCATGATCACTCGCGCTGGCGTGAACTGGATCTCCTCGCTGGGCTCCGCGTCCTGGTCCCAGCCGGCAAGCCCTCGGATATCATCGGCGGTGGTGTTGGCGCCATCCTCGGTGCGGAGCAGGTTCTCGAGCAAGATCTTGAGACTGTACGGGAGGGACTCTGAGCCCTCTACGGCGTCGATCCGGAAGATCTGGTACGACTCCTCCCCCACCTGGAGGGTTGCCTTTGCACCAAAGCTGTTCACACTCATGAGCCCTCCGTCGAACGTTGGCGAAGTTATCTTGACGTCAAGATAACACGGCGTTCCTGACGCAAGCTTGGAACTGTCAGGCGGGCGCTACGTCGATCGCATGACACCATGGTTAAGAGAGCAGCTTTTAGGGGAGGCAAGATTGGCGCCCCTGGGTAGGGGGCGATATGAGCGGTAACGCAAGCTTTCGGCCTGTCAACGTCGCCGTGCTCTCAGTATGTGCGGTTGACGCACCGATCGTGGTTCCGTCTGCAGCGTTCGATGAGCGGCTGGCCGAGACATACCGGCGGGTGGGAACGCGACCCGGCCTGCTCCAGAAGCTGGCCGGCGTGGTCGAGCGCCGTTGGTGGCCGACGGATGTGAGCTTCGCCGATGCGGCGGCGATGGCGGCTGCCAAGGCGTTGGCTGAGGCAGGCATCACACCCGCACAGGTCGGGGTCATGATCAACACCGCGGTGTCCCGGGAGTACCTCGAGCCCTCGACTGCGGTTGCGATTCACCATCACGTGGGCTTACCAACAAACTGCCTCAACTTTGACCTAGCGAATGCCTGCGTCGGTTTCCTGAACGGCATCCAGCTGGCCGGAACGATGATCGACTCGGGCCAAGCTGACTATGCGGTGATCGTCGCGGCCGAAGGTTCCCGCTACACGCAGGAGGTGACGCTGGAGCGGCTGGCCCGGGATGATACGACCGGGGCCGAGCTGCGGTCGCAGTTCGCCACCCTTACCCTCGGCTCCGGCTCGGCGGCCATGGTGCTCGGACGAGCGGACCGTCATCCCGAGGGCCATCGGGTGATCGGCGGGGTGAGCCGGGCGGGCACAGAGCACCACGACCTCTGCGTTGGCGATCTCACGCGGATGAGAACCGACACCAAACAGCTGTTCGACGCCGGCCTGGCGCTGGCCTTGGCGACCTGGGCCGATGCGAAGCAGGAGTTCGACTGGGATGGCATCGACTGGTTTATTGCTCACCAGACCTCGGTCGTCCATATTCGCGCTATGGCGAGGGCGCTCGGCATTGACCCGGCACGCTTCCCGCTTACTCTGCCGACCTACGGCAACATAGGTCCGGCCGCGGTGCCATTCACTCTGGCGCGGCACGTGGACCAGTTGCGCACCGCAGACCGGATCTTGTTCCTGGGCATCGGATCAGGCTTGAACACGTCGTACGTCGAGATCGTGTGGTGATTCTGCGGATCGTCAGGGCCTTAGCGTCAAGATCAAGATCAGACCAGCACAGCCCGAGCACCTCGCCGCGCCGCGGACCGTAGAGGTCCAGGTCTACGCCGTGCTGATCACCCAGCAATTGTGTACGGTGTCAGTCTCAGTCTCGACTAGCCAGTACCGTCCGTAACCGATGGCCTTAGGGTCCCGACGCCGGGACTTGATCAGAGTGAACCCATGCCGATGCGAGGCCCTCCACAATCTTGGCGGGCTTGTGGGGCAGCCCGATCTCGGGAGCGTCGATGAACCCTGCACGCACGTTCGGCCCTGATCTGGTCAGAACCGACTTCACCGCCTATTGGGTCTATGTCGCTGGGCCGTTGACAGGAGCTGCGATCGCGGTTGGCTTCGCGGGTACGGCGGGGGCCGTAGTGGGTCCGCGGCGGCGCAGGGGATCTGGGTACCGAGGTCCGGCGTCCTGAGCAGGCATGAACGACCCATTAGCCCGCGGCCACCATTGGCCCGATGCCACCCGCTGTGTGGCTCTCAGGGCGGGAGGATCGCGGGAGAAACTTGAGGTTCTTCCAGGCCTGTTGTCTTGGGGTGAGCATGGAGGTGGAGCGGTGGCTGGAGTAGGGGGCGGTCCGAGGTTCGATCATGTCGTGTCGGTGATGTTTGAGAACCGGTCCTTCGACAACCTGCTCGGCCATCTGTACGAGCCGGGTGAGGTCGCTTCATTTGAGGGCGTGGTCGGCAAGGACCTGTCGAATCCGATCCCGAGCTACGCCCCCGGAGCCGAGCGCGGGGTGGTGCCGCTCCACGTCGCGACGTCCATGGACGCACCCAACCCCGATGCTGGCGAGGAGCACCCCCATACGAACACCCAGTTGTTCGGGACGGTTGCACCGGAAGGCAACCGGTTCCTGCCTTATGAGACGATGCAGCCGCCGTTCAACGCCCCCGATGACCCGGCGCGTGAACCGACGATGGACGGCTTCGTCCTGGACTACGTCAATACGTTCCGCAGCGAGATGGGCCGGTTGCCCGAGTACCACGAGTACGCGCAGATCATGTCGGTCTATACCCCCGAACAGGTACCGGTCATCTCAACCATCGCCAAGGGGTTCGCGACCTTCGATCACTGGTTCTGCGAAGTGCCCTCGCAGACGTTCACGAACCGGTCCTTCTACCACGCAGCGAGCGCCTCCGGTCTGTTGGTGAACGTCCCGTACGACAGCTTCCCGACGAACAACGACGCTGAGACGATCTTCGAGCGACTCGATGCCGTAGGGCTTTCGTGGCGTGTCTACGTGGACCCCGGCATGCCTATGTCGATCACGGGGATGATCCACACCCCCCGGCTCCACGAGCGGTTCGCCACCCAGTTCTCGACCCATGACGACTTCTTCGACGACGCCGAACATGGCAGGTTGCCCAGCTATTCGTTCATCGAGCCGAACCTGCTGCACGCTCACAACGACTACCATCCGGCCTTCAACGCGATCGTGCCCGGGTTCTCGGCTGACCCCCCGTCGTCGATCTTGGGCGGGGAGGAGCTGCTCGCTCGCGTCTATTCCGCCATCCGCGCCTCATCCACCGAGGACGGGTCGAACTTCGCAAACACGCTGTTCCTGGTCGCCTTCGACGAGCATGGCGGCACCTACGACCATGCGCCGCCCCCGAGCGCTCCTCCGCCCGACCCGGCGGCTCCTCCCGGACAGCTGGGCTTCCGCTTCGATCGGTCGGGCGTCCGCATCCCGACCCTGGCCATCTCCGCCTACATCGACTCCAAGACCGTCGTGACCGCGGAGTACCGCAACACGTCCTTGATCCGGACGCTCAGGGAGCGGTTCGCCCTCGGGCCACCCCTCACCGGGCGCGATGCGGTTGCCGCCGACATCGCCCCGATCCTCACCCGGGATGCTCCGCGTCCCCAAGAGGATTGGCCCGAGGTCACAGCTCGCCCGGTGCCCCCGCTGCTCGACCCGATGGTCCAGATGGATAAGCCGCTGCCCCCGCTCGGCAAGTATCTCCTCGGCGTGGCCATCGCGTTGGACACGATGAATACCGGGGACGTGCCCGCCATCGACCCGAAGACCGCAACCGGTCAGCAGGCCCATGAATACCTGCTCGACAGGCAGGCCCGGATCTGGCCGGGGCTGGTTAGGAGATAGGGCGGCTCGACCGCTCACCAACTCCTCGTCATGGTCGGTCCCCCTCCTCTTGGCAGCCCAGCTCGGGCTGCAGCCGGAGCACTAGCCCCCGACGCAGCATGAGACCGTAGAGACGGCGTCGAACAGCACAGAGCTCGGGGTCCCCTCCCCGGGCTCGTGCGTTTCACATAGAGTTTCACTTCACTGGCCGACACTGGGCGCAGAGGACGACACGGGGCTACAGGTCCCAGCCCGTTTAAATAGGCCCTGACTAGGACAGGAATGCACTGGATGCACTGTGTGACATGGGGCTGAGCTGATCAACAATCAGATCGTCACGCCCGATCATGCTGCCGGGCTTGAGGGAATGCCAGGAGTGGACCCGGCCTGGTCCAGGCTGGTCCAAGCCGTCGACGCCGAAGGGGTTCCGCGGACCTGGCATGTGCTCGACAACGGCGTCGCACCACGGGAGGGAACTCTCCTCTGCGTGCACGGCAACCCGACCTGGTCGTATCTGTGGCGTCGCTTCTTGGCTTGCGCCGACCCACAGTGGCGAGTCGTGGCGGTCGACCAGCTTGGTATGGGCTACTCCGACCGCACGAGCCGCCCACATGCCCTCGCGGCGCGTATAGATGATCTTGACGCGCTGACTGTGGAACTGGGCATCACCGGTCGCGTAGTACTGGCGGCGCATGACTGGGGCGGACCCATTTCACTTGGGTGGGCGCAACGCCACCGTGATCAGATCGCCGGGTTGATCTTGACCAATACCGGGGTGGCCATACCGCCGGAGGCAGGCGTTCCAATGCTCATCCGCCTGGCGCGCAGCCGTATGCTGCGGGATTTGGTCAGCGTACGCACCGCGACGTTCGTACGCGCGGCCGCGGCGCTGTCTTGGCCGCCGCTACCAGTCGAGGTCCGGACTGCGCTGCGGGCCCCGTACTCCTCCGCTGCTCGGCGGCGGGCCGTCGGTGATTTCGTCGCCGATATTCCCTTGGAAAAGAGCCATCCCAGCCGGGCTGCACTGGATCGCGTTGCGTCCGGGCTGGTCGATCTCGCCACCGTTCCGACGCTGTTGTTGTGGGGGTCGCGGGACCCCGTCTTCACAGGGGCCTCCCTTCGCGACCTGCGGCAGCGGCTGCCGCACGCAGATGTCCACCGGTACGGCAGCGCCTCGCATCTGGTCATGGAGGACATGCAGCAGTTGGCCGAGGATGCCTGGTCGTGGGTGCGAGCGAATGTCTCCACTCGGCCGCACCAGTCAGCCCCCGACTGGCCGACGCCTCAGGCAACCGGAGACCTCGCTATTGATATAGCGACTGCCGGCGGCGAGTCCGATCCCGCCATCGCCGAGCTGCGCCGCGGCGCGATCCGCGTGACCTCCTTCGCGGGGCTGGAGGATCGGGTCGAGTCGCTAGCTGACGGGCTGCGCCGAGTTGGCGTACGCCCGGGACACCGAGTCGCACTGCTGGTGCCGCCGGGTCTCGACCTGACCACGGTCGTCTACGCTTGCTGGCGAACTGGTGCCGCGATCGTTGTAGCGGACGCGGGTCTCGGCTGGCGGCGAATGGCCGACGCGCTTCGCAGCGCTGACCCGGACTACCTCATCGGCATCCCGGCGGCCGTTGCCGCCGCAGCCGCGTTGCGGCTGCCGGGGAATCGGTTGATCGCCGGCGAACTGCCGCAGCCGATCCGCCGGCTTCTGGGGGTCAAGCACTCGATCGACGAGCTTTCGGCACCGAGGGATCGCCATCCGGTGCCCTTCGACCCCCACCGAGCGCACGCGTACGCCACCGGTACGCAGGCGAGCGATGCGGCTGTGCTGTTCACCTCCGGTGCTACCGGGCCGCCCAAGGGGGTGGTCTACCGCCATCACCAGCTGCGGGCCCAATTGGAAATGGTGCGTACCCTGTGCGGCGTAACTGCGAGCGATCGACTTGTGGCTGCCTTCGCGCCATTCGCGTTGTATGGACCAGCTCTGGGCATTGGTGCCGTGGTGCCGGAGATGGACGTGACCAAACCGGGCACCCTTACCGCGGCCGGATTGGCCGAGGCGGCCGCGGCGGTCGAAGCCACCCTGGTTTTTGCCTCTCCTGCGGCCTTGCGGAACGTGGTCGCCACCGCTGGTGAGCTGACGGCTACGCATTCGTGTGCTCTTGCGCGCATACGACTCGTGCTCTCGGCCGGAGCGCCGGTCTCGGTGAGGCTGCTGCGTAGTCTCCAGGACATACTGCCGCGCGCTGAGCTGCATACGCCGTACGGGATGACCGAGGCCCTGCCGCTGACCGACATCTCGCTGCCCGAGCTCGAGGAAGCCGGTTCGGGCAACGGGGTGTGCGTGGGGCAGCCGCTACCCGGCGTGCGGATCCGTATCAGCGTGCTGGATGGGCTCGGCAGAGCTACCGGGCAGCTCACTGACCAGGCCGACGTAACTGGTGAGATCTGCGTGTCCGCGGCTCATGTGAAGGACCGCTACGACCGCCTCTGGGCGACCGAGAGGGCAAGTTCTCGCGATCCTGGCTGGCATCGTAGCGGCGATGTCGGGCATCTCGATGCCGCCGGGCGACTGTGGGTCGAGGGCCGTCTGCAGCATGTCATCACGACTGCCGACGGACCGCTCACCCCGGTGGGTGTGGAACAGCGGATCGAAGCCGGATCTCCGGTGACCGCCGCCGCCGTCGTTGGTGTCGGTCCTGCGGGCACTCAACAGGCAGTAGCGGTGGTCGTCCCCAACACCCACGCACGGATCGGGCTGGTGGCGTCCGGGCTGGCAAGCGCTGTACGAGTAGCCGCCGGTGTGCGCCTCGCCGCAGTGTTGGGAATCGACGCCTTGCCCGTGGATATCCGGCATGCGGCAAAGATCGACCGCCAGCGACTTGCTCGCTGGGCGGAGCGGGCGCTGGCCGGTGCTCGTATCGGCCGGCCTTAGGAGCGTGCCGTGCGGGTGCTGGTCACCGGAGCGACCGGGATGCTCGGTCGCGAGGTGGCGCGAGCGCTCGCTCACAGGGGCGACCGAGTGACGGTCCTGCAGCGTCGTCCAGCTGGCCTGGGATTATCCGAGGTACTGACCGACATCAGCAACGCCGAAGCTGTGCGTGCCGCGGCCAGTGACCAGGACGCGGTCATCCATTTGGCCGCCAAGGTGAACGTAGTCGGACCGGAGGCCGAATATGAACGGGTCAACGTCCGAGGCACCCGTGCGGTGGTGGACGCTTGTGTGACGGCGGGGGTGCGACGGCTGGTCTATGTCTCATCCCCCTCGGTGGCGCATTCCGGCGCATCGCTGATCGGGCGCGAGGCAGATCCCGCTAACCCGCTCACCGCTCGCGGTCCGTACGCGAGAAGCAAGGCCGTTGCGGAGCAGATCGCACTGCGCGCCGATGACGGCCAGCTCGCAGTCGTCGCCGTGCGCCCGCATCTGGTGTGGGGCCCTGGGGACACCCAGCTGGTGGCTCGAGTGATCGACCGCGCACGTCGCGGCCGGCTGCCTCTCATCGGGTCGGGTGCTGCCTTGATTGACAGCACCTACGTGGTCAATGCGGTTGAAGCCCTGCTTGCGGCCCTCGACCGCTGTGTGGAGGCACGTGGCCAGGCGCTGGTGGTGACCAATGGCGAGCCGCGCCCAGTCGGCGAGTTGATCTCCGCCTTGTGCCGGGCCGCCGGAGCGCCGGAGCCAGCGCGGCACGTGCCGGTGAGGCTTGCACGGGCGGGCGGAACTCTCGTGGAGTCGCTATGGCGGCTGACCGAGGGTCTGCGCACAGAAGGCGCAGCCGACGATCCGCCACTGACCCGCTTCCTGGTCGAGCAGCTGTCCACGGCGCACTGGTTCGATCAGCGACGGACTCGTCAGCTACTGCGGTGGGAGCCCCGGGTCAGTCTCGACGAGGGGTTTGCCGAGCTTCAGCGCTGGTACTCACGCGCGGATCGTCGGCATCGGCAATAGCGTCTGGGCGTTGATCACCCGGCACACTATTGGCCGCTGCGCAGGTAGCGACGGGCGTTTTCCTGAGCCGTCTCGCGCTCAAATCTTTGTTCAGCCCTACTTGAGGACGCGAGGTGGAACGGCACCGATGTCACCATCACGCCAGGTGTGAACAGCAACCGTCCCTTGAGTCGCAAGGCGCTCTGGTTGTGCAGGATCTGCTCCCACCAATGGCCGACCACGTACTCCGGGATGTAGACCGTCACCGCGTCACGCGGGCTTTCGCGTCGCAAGTTCTTCACATAGTCGATGATCGGATTGGTCACTTCCCGGTACGGCGAGGCAACCACCTTAAGCGGGACGCCGGTGTCAGCCTCTTCCCAAAGCGCCACCAGCCGTGCGGTCTCCTCAGGGTCAACCGAGACGGTGAGAGCCTCGATGCTGCTGGGCCGGGCCGCTTTCGCAAAAGCCAGCGCCCGCAGCGTCGGTTTGTGCAGCTTGCTGACCAACACCACAGCCCGCACCCGGCTCGGCAGGGTACGATCCTCGCCCTCCACCAGGGCGGTCTCCTGTGCCACCGCCTCGTAGTGCCGTCTGATCATTTTCATCAATGCGAAGAGCACGCCCATCGCAATGATCGCGATGTACGCGCCTTTGGTGAACTTCGAGAGCAGCACGATGACCAGCACTGTCGCGGTCATCGTCAGCCCAATGGCGTTGATCACTCGGGAACGAATCATCCGCGCCCGCACCGCCGGGTTCTTCTCGACTTTCAGGTGACGCGTCCAGTGCCGCAGCATGCCCAATTGGCTGACAGTAAATGACACAAAGACTCCGACAACATAGAGCTGAATCAAAGCGGTCACGTCAGCGTCGAACGAGATGATGAGCACAATGGCGAAAAACGCCAGCACCAGGATTCCGTTGCTGTAGGCCAGGCGGTCGCCGCGAGTGTGCAATTGGCGCGGCAGGTAGCCATCCCTGGCCAGGATCGAGCCCAATACCGGGAAACCGTTGAACGCGGTGTTCGCCGCCAGAAACAAGATCAGCATCGTTGCTGCTACAACGAAGAAGAAAGCAGGCCTGAAGTCGGCGAAAACGGCTTCGGACAGTTGTCCGATGGCCGTCTCCTCGACAACCTCGACCCGCTCACCGTTGAGGGTGTAATGGGACAGACCTTGGTCGATCAGCTTGAGCCCGGTCAGATTGGCCAGGGCGACGACACCAAGGAGCATCGATACCGAGATCAGGCCGAGAAACAGCAAAGTGGTTGCTGCATTCCTGCTCTTGGGTTTGCGGAACGCGGGCACTCCGTTGGAAATTGCCTCAACGCCGGTCAGCGCTGCGCATCCAGAGGAGAACGTGCGGGCCAGCAGCGCAACCATGGCAAAGCCGGTGAACGCTGCGTAATGAGGATCCGGCTCGATCCCGTACTGGGCGCTGTGCACCTGGATGTCCTCGCCCAGCACCAGGATCTGAAACAGTCCGTAGATCACCATGATCAAGATCGAGAACATGAAGCAGTAGGTGGGGATCGCGAACAGGGTGCCGGACTCCCGGGCGCCGCGCAGATTGAGTGCCATCAGCACGACGACGACGCCCGCGGCTACCCACGCTTCGCGCCCGTCCAAGATCGGGAAGACCGATTTGGCGTTCTGCACCCCCGAGGAGACCGAGACCGCGACCGTCAAGACATAGTCCACAAGAAGCGCCGCCGCAACGGTGAGTCCTGCGTTGGGCCCGAGGTTGACGGTAGCCACCTCGTAGTCGCCACCACCGGACGGATACGCATGCACGTTCTGCCGGTAGGACGCTACGACGACCAGCATCACGATGGCGACCAGGATTGCGATCTTCCAGGAGAAGGAGTATGCGACAAGCCCAGCCAGTGACAGCGTCAAGAAGATCTCGTCGGGTGCGTAGGCGACAGAGGACAGGGCGTCCGATGCGAAGACTGGCAGTGCGATGCGCTTGGGGAGCAGTGTCTCGTGGAGCTGCGCGCTGCGAAGTTTCCGGCCCAGCAGCAGTCGCTTGCCGATGTCGGAAACATTCACCACACCCAAACCCTAATGTGGCGAGCACAACACCGGCAGAGGCTCGCGATCACCGGTGGCAGCCACGCCGGAAGTGATCTGTGTCACAGAGTTCCCACACAGCCGGGTTTACTAGACTCAACGCGTGCACATCGTGATCATGGGGTGCGGGCGGGTCGGGTCGAGCCTGGCCAGAAGCCTGGAGAAACGTGGCCACACTGTCGCGGTGATCGACCTCAACTCCGAGTCCTTCCGGCGACTCGGCCCTGATTTTGCGGGAAAGACCGTGAGGGGTGTCGGCTTTGATCGCGAGGTGTT
This sequence comes from uncultured Actinomycetota bacterium, assembly GCA_963836855.1. GTDB lineage: Bacteria > Actinomycetota > Actinomycetes > Propionibacteriales > Propionibacteriaceae > Microlunatus. The sequence continues at coordinate 89,170 of CAWILN010000017.1, forward strand.
GCTCGAAGCCGGTATTGAAGACGCCGATGGATTTGCTGCGGTGTCAAGTGGTGACAACTCCAACATCTTGTCGGCTCGTGTCGTGCGCGAAACTTTTGGCGTCGACAACGTGGTGGCTCGGATCTACGATCCCGGCCGCGCCGAGGTGTACGAGCGGCTCGGCATTCCGACTGTCGCCACCGTGCGATGGACCTCAGATCAGGTATTGCGGCGGCTGCTGCCGAGCGGTTCGGAGCCGCAGTGGCGAGACCCGTCGGGCTCGGTCCGCCTCATGGAAGTGCACGTTGATCGAGCTTGGGTCGGCCGGAGCATCGGGCAGATGGAGGAGGCCACAGACGCTCGGATCCCGTTCCTGTTCCGGATGGGGTCCGGGATGGTGCCGAAGCGCAGCACAGTCTTCCAAGATGGCGACCTCGCATACGCCGCCGTAGTCGATGCGAAGCTAGCTGTCGTCGAGGCAATTCTTGGCGCCCCGCCCAGAGGTGAATGACGATGCGAGTGGCGATTGCCGGAGCCGGCAATGTGGGACGGTCCATAGCAGCGGAACTCGTGGAGAACGGACACGAAGTGCTGTTGATCGACAAAGACCCGCACGAGATCAAATCCGAAACGCTAGCCGAGGCGGAGTGGCTTTTGGCGGACGCCTGCGAGCTGTCGTCACTGGAGGAAGCAGGCCTCGACACCTGCGACTGCGTCATCGCGGCCACCGGTGACGACAAGGTGAACCTTGTGGTCTCACTGCTCGCCAAGACCGAGTTCGGGGTGCCGCGTACGGTCGCACGGGTCAACCATCCAAAGAACGAGTGGCTGTTCAACGAGGTGTGGGGGGTCGATGTCTCGGTGTCCACGCCGCGGCTGATGTCGGCGCTGGTGGAGGAGGCTGTCACCGTCGGGGACCTCGTCAGACTGCTGACATTCCATGAGGGTGCGACGAACCTCGTCGAGATGACATTGCCTTCAAGTAGCCCTACCGTTGGTGCGCGTATAGGCGACTTGAACTGGCCCGGCGACGTGGTTCTCGTGGCGATCATCCGTGATGGGCATGCCCGAGCGCCCGACAAGGATGGCTCGCTCGAGGCTGGGGACGAGTTGCTGTTCGTGACGGCTCAGGACTTCGAGCACCAGCTGGCTGAGATGCTGGCCCCCCGCGACGGCTCGATCGATGTCTCCAAGAGGCCGACGACGCGCGCTCAGGCGGGCTGAGCTCGCTTTTCCAGCGGTGAATCCTCCATCGGAGTCCTTCCCTTGGAGAGCATGAGGCCCATGACGGTCAAGGCGGCGAGCAGCAGCGGCCAGCCGAGGACCACTTTCGCCACTCCGAGCAAGACCACATGGCCGGCAAGAAACAATGGCAGCTGGATGACAAATCGAGTCACGTACGGCACCGCAAGTACAAGGGTCAACTTCGATGTCATTCGCACGAGCCCGGGATCCTTCGCCCAGCCGCTGGGATCACCCACGGCAGCCCCGATGACGAAACCAACAAGCGGTTTGCGCACGACAACGCTCACTAGAGAGAGCACAGCGAGAGCGCCGTTGTAGAGGATGCCAGGCAGGAAGATGTCTTGCGCGCGTCCGGTGCGAGTGGCAATCAGAACGGCGATAGCTGTTGGGATGACCGCTTGGACGACGTACTTGATCGATTGCCGCTGAACGAGGCGGATCGCAGCCAGCACCACCGCGGTAGCAACCGCAGCGCCGACAGCCGGGTAGAGCTCCCGGCCGATGACCCAGGCGATGGTGAAAGCAATGAACGGCAGTGCTGACTCGACCATGCCGCGTGCGCCACCAAGGGACTGCCCGAGCTGATAGCGGACGAACTCCTCAACATACTGGAACTGTGGCGCCGCTCCCGCCGTCGTGACCGGTTGTGTGTCCTGTGAACCCGTTCTCGGCTCTGCTGGCAGCTCGGTCATGCGCCAGGCACCGCAGCGGTCTCGATCACGAAGCCGCCGGTGTCTGCATCAGCTCATATCGCGGGTTGTATACCAGCCGCTTTCCCTCGTGGCAGCTGATCCGGCCCCATATCTTGAGGTTCCGCCCGCAGTCGATTCCGGGAATCTGCCGTCGGCCCAGCCATACCAGGGTTACCGCTCCGGATCCGTCGCGCAGCTCGACCTCGAGGGCAGGGTGCCCGCCTCGGGGGTTGATCGTCACTGTGGAGACAGTTCCGGTGAGCTGTACCCGCTGACGGTCTTCGCAGTCCGAAATGGGAACTGCGCCCTCCTCCCGGACATTGCGCTGCAACTCCTCGGATTCAAGCTCGGCGTTCGACGATGTGAACCGGCGCAGTGCTCGGTGCAGCATGTTTTCTGGGGCCATCGCGTGTCACCTCCGCCCCTCAAGCATCCCACTCCGATCAATGAGATGCACCTGTTTGGCCGCGACGTGTCAGGACTCGTCAGCGTCCTGACTCACAGTGGTCGGCATGGTCAAGGGAAGCAGATCACCGGGTGCCATCGCCTCGTCGCCACGCCGCACGATCACCTGACGGAAGGCGGCGAGGACATCAGCGACAACCGGCGAGTCAGTGTCGTCTTCGATCGCGGCTTGGCCGTAGACGATGCCGCGTAGCAACCACCGGGGACCTTCGGCGACCCACATGCGAGAGGGCTGATATCCCTCCTCGCCGTCGGGTGTCGTGACCGGGATGAGCCGTCTCAGCTCGACGCCGAACGGTCCGTCACCGAGCGAGGCGGTGCCGCCGGCCTCGGTGGCGCTCCGGGAAATCTCGTCCCGCAACTCCTCCCAGAGTCCGCCACTGCGGGGGGCTGCGTACGCTCCCAACTCGAGTGCGGAGGAATACGCCTGGGTTTTCTGATTGGCACTGGCAGGTGGCTCGACGATCGTCTCGATCACCAGCATCGCCGAGACGATCTCACCAGTCTCCTCGGCCACCTGAAGGCGTAATTCCGATCCAGGCATTGGGGTGAGGATCAGGCTACCGAGGTCGACCTTCGGGCTTTCTTCGGTGCTCTCGATGCTGTCGACTTCGCTGACGTCATAGGGTCCTGAGCTCCGCCAGTCGACATCCTCCAAATCCTCCAGATCCGTAGCCGTGTCCGTCTCGTCGGTGGCAGTCAGCGCGTCGTCGGCATTCTGAGGCTCGCTCAGCTCATCAGAGCCCGCCTCGTCGGTCAACTCACCTGGTGGCTCGTTGCCGCGCTTTCTGCCCCTCTTGAAGATCATGCACGTTCCCTCGGCACACTCATGCTCTCGTCCCCTCGCTGCGTGGCCCTTGCTGCGTCGCACCGCTCAGTATTCCGCCCGTTGACCCGTACCCACCACTTCCGCGCACCGAGCTCGGCAGTTCAGTAACTGTCACGAATGCGGCCACACTGACCGGTTGAATGATCAGCTGAGCGATTCTGTCGCCTCGGGCGATGCTCACCGGATGGCTGCGGTCAGTGTTGATCAGGCAGACTTTGATCTCACCGCGATAGCCGGCATCAACAGTCCCCGGCGCGTTCACGATGCTGATGCCGAATCGGGCGGCCAGCCCGGAGCGCGGGTGCACGAAAGCCGCATAGCCCATCGGCAGAGAGATCGCCACGCCGGTCCCCACGAGCCGGCGTTCTCCTGGCTGAAGTTCGAAGGTCTCAGTGCTCCGAAGATCAGCTCCAGCATCGCCTGGGTGGGCGTACGACGGCGCTTCCAGACCGGGATCGAGCCGGAGAAGCAGCACCTCGATGGGGCTGGTCATAGCTCGGACTCACTCACTCGGTCAGCGTAGACGAGGCGGCGTCCTGCATGGCGGCTGCCAGCCGGTTCGGATTTCGGGTCGAGACCAGCCAGTACGGCACCGGATCGTCGGGGTCGTCGAGGGTGATCTCAACCGCCGTCTTGACATAGGGCCGGAGCACCATGTGAGCTCGGGCGTCGGCCTCGACGCCGGATCGCCGACGCGTTTCCTCAACATCGAGGGCCCGACAGCCGGCAATGAATGCATGCTCGATGCTCGCCCTTCCTATCCGAATCTGGTCTGTGTCGACGCTTATCACGATTGCGGCAGAAGCGAACAACGCCGCGGCCACCAGCAACGTAGCCACCGTCGTTCCGACACCCCATACAGGACCGAGGTAGGCACCAACGGCGAGCAGCACTGACAGCGCAAACAGACCCGCCAGGACCCACCAGACAGCCGGGACGGTGAGTCGCTCATGGAAGAGCATGGAGGTAACCTACGCGCTCAGATCACCGATCTCTGGCCACTGCTGTTGACCTCCTCGGTCCGGAATAGGATTCGATCACAGCAGAGCCAGTTTGGTGCTGCGGAATGGCCGACATGGAAGGTAGACCCGATGGGACCGACGCAAACCGTGTTGTGGAAGCTCTACGTCGGAGTGATCGGAGCAGTCACCACCATCGCGGCCCAGCGACTGCTCAAGGCCGGCTGGAAGGTCGTAACCGGAGACGAACCACCGTCGCCGACAGATCCCGACACGCCGATGGTCACAGCCCTGAGCTGGGCCCTGGCCAGCGGCATCGGGGTTGGCGTGACCCAGATCCTCACCCAGCGCTTCGCAGCGCGACACTGGCAGAAGGAGATCGGCAACGAAAACCCGAACGCCAGCTAGTTCAATATTGACGTCGAAGCACCACCCCGCGCCCCCCTTTGGAGAGCGCGAGGTGGTGTTCTGTCCGGACTGACTGCCCCCAACCAGCCCGGTACATCGCGTGCACCTAGCTACGGTCGCGCCCCCGCCACACAGCTGCGGCCAGACAAACACGGCTCGCGAGACTGCGTACGCGTTCGGTACCACCAGCCTAAGTGATCATGCGGGCCTCAGCCCAGCCCATTGAGCGCACTCAATTCATGAGTTTGACTCGACTGCAAATTCTTTCTCAGTGGCCAAGATCAGCCCGCGCAGTCGAAGCAGTACGCATCCCCATTGGGACGCAGCTCGGCGATCTGGCTGCGATGTCGCACCAGGAAGCAGCCGGCACAGGTGAATTCATCGGACTGGCGAGGCAACACCCGAACCGTCAACTCTTCGTGAGATAGGTCTGCGCCTGGAAGCTCGAACGCCTCCGCCGCCTCCGCCTCGTCTTCGTCAACTTTCCCAGAGTTCTTATCGTTACGCCGAGTCTTGAGCTCTTCGATGCTGTCTTCGTTCAGTTCTTCATCGGTCTTGCGAGGGGCGTCGTAATCGGTCGCCATCTTTGCCTTCCCGGGCCCGAAAAGCCCAGATCTTCATCTGACTCGTGCGCAGTCATACCACACGAATCAAGTGATGTGCGTGCTATGTCTGCTCGCGCCCGCTATAACGCGATCACGTGTCGAAAATTCCCACTTCAGAGGGGGTTCTATGCGCCATCTCCCGGTTGCTTTGGCCGGCATCGGAGTGGATGGTCAAACCAAGTCCTCACAGGGCTCAACTAGGCGTCTCACAAAGGGCCGGACGGCCTGGTTCCCGGAGGTTGGGACAGCAGTCCGACTGACACTCATACCAGCCAACAGGCGCAGATCCCAGCGCTGGCCTCTCCGGCTTTCCCCCACGCGCCGCCGCGGCACGCTCAACCATGAGGTCAACAAGCCCGCGCACAAAGTCCGGATGCTCGCCGGCGGTACCAGCTCGCGCGAACGCAATGCCGCGTTCCTCAGCGGTGGCTGCCGCCTCGGTGTCCAGGTCGAAGGCCACCTCCATGTGGTCGGACACGAAACCAATCGGCACGACAACCACTGCGTTGACGCCATTCGCGGCGAGCTTGCGCAGATGATCGTTGATGTCGGGCTCCAACCACGGCTGGCTCACAGGGCCCGAGCGCGAGCAATAGACAAGGTCGCTCTGGAAGTTCCGACCACGCCGCTGACCAACGCGCTGCGCCACCTCTGATGCCACAGCCGCGTGCCAATCGATATACGCGCCGCGATGGCTGCGAGGTGCCGGCCCGGCGGTCTCCGCCATGGCGGTAGGGATCGAATGCGTGACAAAGACCAGCCGTGCCTGGTCTGCCGACTCCCTGAGCGTCTCGAGCGCCTCGAGCGTGGCGTCCACAGAGGCCTGTACAAAGCCAGGGTGGTTGGCATAGTGCCGGATCCGGTCGACCTGGACCTGAGTGCCCTGGGCAGCGTCAAACAGGTTCTCCCGATACTGCCGACATGAGGAGTACGACGGGTACGCGCTGGTGACCACGGCCAGCACCCGTCGATGACCATCACGTTCGATCGCGCTCAGTTCGTCATGAAGGTACGGACGCCAGTTGCGGTTTCCCCAATACAGCGGCAGCCGCAGGCCACGGCTGCGTAATTCGTTCGTCAATGCCGCCAGCAGCCTGCGACACTGATCGTTGATCGGGCTCTTGCCGCCGAACAGGAAGTAGTGCTGGCCGACCTCAGCCAATCGTTCCGTGGGAATGCCCCGACCACGGGTGACGTTCCCAAGAAACGGCATCACCTCCTCCGGACGCTCAGGGCCGCCGAAGGACACCAGCAGGAGCGCGTCGTACGGTGCAAGTGCGTGGCCAACTTTGCTGGTCGATGCGTCATCTGAAGTTGCCGAGTGATCACCCACAGGCGTGATCTTTGCGTACGAGGAGGAGAGTCGTGGCCGCGGGGCTAGGGCGTGTCAACGGGTCCGGTCTGCTCGCTACGCCCGCGGGGGTTCAAGGGGGTGGTCCCCCTTGCTGAACATTCGCGGGTATCAGCAGTTGCTGTCGGACCGTCGGGCACGGGCGTTCAGCCTAGCTGGCTTTGTAGCCAGGCTTCCGCTGTCCATGACTGGCATCGGGATAGTGCTGCTGGTGTCATTGACGACCGGATCGTTCGGTCAGGGCGGCTTGCTCATCGCCGTAGTCACGTTGACGGCCGCCGTCGTCGCCCCGCTGTGGGGACGTGCAACCGACCGCGTGGGTCAAGCACGCGTGCTCCTGCTGGCTGCCTTGATCAATAATCTCAGCCTGACCCTGCTCATCGTCGCCGTCGAGCTCGGCTGGCCGCTAGCCGTGAGTATTTTCGCCGCCGCCGGGGTCGGGGCAGGCTTCACCCTGGCTGGATCGGCCGTACGAGCCCGTTGGACACTCCGGCTCAATGGCACGCCGTTGTTGAACACCGCCTTCGCCCTCGAGGCCATGCTCGACGAGGTGGTCTTCATCATCGGGCCGATCCTGGTTACCCTCCTCGCCACTACCCTCCATCCGGCGCTGGGCGTCATCACCAGCGCTGTCATCGGTCTCATCGGGGCGGTCGCTCTCGCTGCTCAACGCAGCAGTCAGCCGCCGGTCCGGCCGGTCTCAAGAGGCCATGGCGCAGGAAGCCGGTTGCCCTGGCTTGTCTTAGTGCCGGTCGCGGTCGCCAGCGCCGCCATGGGTATGGTCTTTGGCGGCATGGAAGTCGTCGTCGTCGCATTCGCGAAGGAGGCCGACGTCCTTCCCTACGCCGGAGTGATCTTGATGGCGTGGGCGTTCGGGTCGCTGGTCGCTGGGGCGGTCACGGGAGCGATCGCCTGGCGGGCGTCCAGTGCTCGGCGCTTCCGCGTCGGCGCGACACTGCTCGCCCTGTCACTGCTGCCGATGCCCTTCGTCAGCCACCCGGGAGTTCTGGCAGTGCTCCTCATCCTCAGTGGTATGGCCATTGCACCAACCCTGATCGCTTCCGTCGCGGTCACCCAGGAATCGGTGGATCAGGCTCGGCTGACCGAGGCCCTTGCGTGGATCTCGACTGGAATGGCGACCGGCGTCGCTGTCGGTGCGGCTGCCGCCGGTCAGCTGATCGACCAGGCAGGTGCACAGGCGGGGTTCGTCGGAGTGGTGATTGCCGGACTGCTGCTGACGCTGAGCGCACTCTTCGTACGAGGGCGGCGCACCAGTGTTGAGCCGGATCAGGGGGCAGCATCCCCAACCGACCTCAGTTCAGATCCGATAAGTACTCCTGCAGCCGAGTCATCGCGTCCGCCGGTCGGAACCCGGCCTTGATGATCTTGTCCAGGCTGAGGATGCTGTGTCGTGGGCGGGGAGCGAGCGATTTGCCACCTCCATACTCGGCGGTCGTCAGACTCCTCACTGACCCAGCGTCCCTGCCGCGCGCCCGAAACACCGCACGAGCAATGCCCGCCCAGGTCATCGGATCACCCTCGTTACTCAGGTTGTAGGTTCCGTACGGCGCTTCGTTCTGCAGCAGATGGACGACGGCGTGGCTGATGTCGGCCGTAAATGTGAGCCGGCCGAACTGGTCATCCACCACGTCAGGATTGACCCCGCGGTCTGCCAGGGAAGCCATCGTCTGCACAAAGTTGGGGCCGTCTCCGATCACCCAGCTGGTCCTCAGTAGGTAGAACGAACGCAGAGTAACGACCAAGGCGTCCCCGGCTGCTTTTGTCTGCCCATAGACGCCGAGCGGTGAGAACGGTTCGTTCTCGCTATGGATTACCTGCGCTCCGTCGAAGACGTAGTCAGAGGAGACATGCACCAGCGTGAAGCGGTGCTTGCGCGCCGCCTCGACCAGGGCACCGACCCCGCCGACGTTGACTGCCCAAGCTTCGCGCCGGCCCTCCTCGGTCTCGGCAGCGTCGACTTTGGTATAGGCAGCAGCGTTGATCACGGTGCCGTAGGGCCCGAAGTCGAATCCCGCCACGGACTGTGGACTCGCCATGTCTAGCGTGGTCCGGGTGACCGATACCGCCCCGGGGACCGCCTTGATCATTGCGCGCCCGAGCTGGCCGCCAGCTCCGATGATCAAGGTCTTCTTTGGTTCCATCGGCCTGACGTCAGCGAGTCGCGGATGCGTCTTGTCTGCCGCAGACAACTCGGCTTGCTCGAGTGGGATTGGCCAGTTGATCGCCAACGTCTCGTCGGCAAGGTTGACGAAGGTGTAGTACTCCCTCGCTGCCGCATTCCAGTGATCATTGACCAGGTACGAATATGCGGTGTACTCGGCCAAGGTCTGGAAAGCGTTTCCGACCCCACGAGGCACAAAGATCGCGGTCTCCGGGCCCATCTCCGTCGTGAAGCAGCGGCCGAAGCCTTCTCCGTGCCGCAGGTCGACCCAGGCACCGAAGATCCGCCCAGTCGCCAGCGACACCAGCTTGTCCCACGGCTCGGCATGAATGCCACGCGTCGCGCCAACCCGGTTGTTGAACGACATGTTGTTCTGTACCGGCGCGAAGTCAGGTAAGCCGAGGTCCAGCATCTTTTGGCGCTGCCAGTTCTCCTTGAACCAACCACGGCTGTCGGCGCGGACGTCCAGGGAGATGATCAGCAAACCCGGGATCGGAGTCTGCTTGATCGTCAGTTCGGGCATCGCCCCTATTGTCCGAGACGCGCGTACGCGGCCTCGGTCTTGGCCTTCTGGGGCCGCCACCACTCTTCGTTGGCCCGATACCACTCGATGGTGGCGGCTAGGCCGGACATGAAGTCGGAGAAGGTCGGCCGCCAACCCAGCTCCAGCCTGAGCTTGGTGGAATCGATGGCGTAGCGCATGTCATGGCCAGCGCGATCAGTGACGTGATCGTATGCGTCACGCGGCTGCCCGAGCAGCTCCAAGATCGACTCGATTACTTCGGTGTTGTTCCGCTCGCCGTCGGCGCCGATCAGATAGGTCTCGCCGATCTTGCCTTCGGTGGTGATCAGCAGTACCGCGGAGCTGTGATCATCGACGTGGATCCAGTCGCGGACGTTCAATCCGGCCCCATAGAGCTTTGGTCGGCCGCCATCGAGGACGTTGGTGATTTGCCGCGGAATGAACTTCTCGACGTGCTGGTAAGGGCCGTAGTTGTTCGAACAGTTACTGAGAGTGGCCTCGATGCCGAAGGAGCGTACCCAGGCACGGACAAGGTGATCCGAGCCGGCCTTGGTCGCCGAGTACGGGCTGGACGGATTGTAGGAGGAGCTCTCGGTGAATCGGTGGTTGTCACCGAGCGCTAGCTCGCCGTAGACCTCGTCAGTGGAGATGTGGTGATATCGGGTGCCGTATCTGCGGACTGCCTCCAGAAGGGTGTACGTCCCAACCAGGTTCGTGGCGATGAATGCAGATGGGTCTCGCAATGAGTTGTCATTGTGGGACTCGGCCGCGAAATGGACCACGAGATCGTGGCCCCGCACCAGTTCGTGGACCAGACTGGCATCACAAATATCGCCTCGGACAAATGTGAAGCGATTCTTGGGCAAGCCTTTCAGAGACTCCCGGTTTCCGGCGTAGGTCAACTTGTCCAACACCGTGACCGTGGAATCTGTGTGATCGAGTACATACCGGACGAAGTTCGAGCCGATGAAACCCGCCCCGCCGGTCACCAGAAGTTTCGTCATGCGAGTCATCTTATGGATGCCTGACGACTTGTGGCGGGTGGCTTAAAGTGCGAGCAGGTGACCACGCTGGACATGCGAGACTAAGCGCCATGCGTGGGATCATCTTGGCTGGCGGCTCGGGTACCCGACTGCATCCAGTGACGCTGGGGCTGAGCAAGCAGCTGGTTCCGGTCTATGACAAGCCGATGATCTACTATCCCCTGTCGACGTTGATATTTGCCGGGATCCGCGACGTATTGGTAATCACCACGCCGCACGACGCCTCGGCCTTTTGGCGCCTGCTCGGCGATGGCTCGCAATTCGGTATCTCGATCAGTTACGCCCAGCAGCCCTCACCGGACGGGTTGGCCCAGGCCTTTGTCATTGGCGCTGATTTCATCGGTTCCGACAAGGTAGCCCTCGTATTGGGCGACAACATCTTCTACGGGCCCGGCTTGGGGACTCAATTGCGTCGCTTCACCGATGTTGAGGGCGGGGCGGTCTTCGCGTACTGGGTGGCCGATCCAGCGGCGTACGGCGTGGTGGAGTTCGACGCCGATGGGCGCGCAATCTCGCTGGAGGAAAAACCAGCCGATCCCAAGTCGAACTACGCCGTTCCGGGCCTCTACTTCTACGACAATGACGTGGTCGGCATCGCCGCGCAGCTCCCGCGGTCGGCTCGCGGTGAGTATGAGATCACTGACGTGAACCGGCATTACCTTGCAGCCGGGAGGCTCCAGGTTGGGGTTCTTCCACGCGGCACCGCCTGGTTGGACACCGGGACCTTCGACTCGATGAACGACGCCAGCAACTTCGTTCGCACCATTGAGGCTCGGCAGGGCTTAAAGGTCGGGGCACCTGAGGAAGCAGCCTGGCGGCAAGGCTTTCTGAGCGACGAGGAGCTTGCTGAGCGAGCGGGCGCCTTGCTGAAGTCTGGTTACGGTACCTACCTCGCCGACATCCTGCAGCGCCAGCGAAAAAGCGTACTCAGCGTGAAGTTCTGATGGTGCCGGATGATCACCGGCGGCCGCGACGGGCCCGCAGATAGTCGGCGACCACGTACTCTCCGAGCCGGCCGATATCGGGCGTAAAGACTCGACCCCCGGCCCGGCGGGCAATGGCGTCCACAAAGCGGGCCAGGCCTTCATCATCCCCGAGCATGAACGTGTTGATCGTCGCGCCGTGACGGGTGAGCTCATCCACCTCGGCGATCGTTGCCCGAAGTGTCTCCGATGTCGTCGGCCAGTGGAAGTAGGCCTCTCCCCCACCGGTGAGGTGTGCAGTTGGCTCGCCGTCGGTGATCACGAGCACGACCGGCTCCGCCTCCGGATGACGACGCAGGTGACGGGAGGCGAGCAGCAGCGCGTGTTGCAGGTTGGTGCCTTGCACCCAGTCCGGCTCCACTTCCGCTAACTGGACCGGCGTCATCCTGCGTGCCAGCCTGTTGAAGCCGATGACCTGGAGCGCATCTTGCCGGAATCGGGTTTCAATGAGGTGGTTGAGCGCCAGTGCCGTTTGCTTCATCGGTCCCCAGCGTCCGTCGTGGACCATCGAGTAGGAGAGGTCGACGCATAGCGCCACTACCGCGCTGACCCGCCGCTCGGTCTCGGTGACCTCGAAATCACTGACATCCAAAGCAACACCGCGGGAGGTCAGCCCGGATCGGTACAGAGCATTGGACACCGTGCGCGGAGCATCAATCGGTAGCTCATCACCGAACGCCCAGGGCCGGGTCAGGCCAGTCGGCTCATCGGCTGCGCCAGTCTGGTGGTCGTCGTGGTCACCACGTCCAGAAGCGTCGAGCTGTGCGAACACCCTTCGCAGGGCCGTCTGACCTAGTCGCCGAACGGCACGCGGGGTCAGCCGCAGGCCATCCTCGCTTCGGGTCAGATAGCCCTGCTCCTCCAACTCCCGCTCAAGATCACGGAGAGCTTGGATATCGCTCAAGGCTTCACGACCAAGATGCTTGGCCAGCAACTCGACGTCCACGTCATCCAGCGTCGAAACTCTGTCGCCTTGGGACATCTGCTCCTCGAGCGCCTCCAGATCAGCCAGGTCGGCAACCGCTTCGACCGCGGCGCTGTAGCCGAGTGGTTCACCACCGGGGCGCATGCTCGCGGCTTGATCGCGATCCAGACCTGGGCGCAACGCCCGGAGGTTGTCGGCAAGCTGAGCCATCTCCGAGGCGAGATCGGCATCAGCCAGTACGTGACTCAGTAGTTGGCCAAGCTGCTCCCGTTGCTCTGGGCTGAGCGATGCCATCAGCCTCATCCCGGCGGCCTCACGGCGCGCCAGCGCATCGATCAGCTCCTCGATCGTCTCAGGTTGTTCTGGGAAGAACTCGCCATGGCGCTCCATGAAGTCCGCGAACTGGTCGGTCGTATCCTCCTGCCGGGCATGGGCGGCGAGCAGGGCGTTGAGATCGGCCAACATGTCCTTCACACGCTGCATGGCCTCAGGATCCGGAGACTTCAAAGCTTGCTTGATACCCGCGAATTGGGCGTCCAGCACCTCACGCTGCAGCATGTTCTTGATCGCCTCGAAGATGGCGCGTGCCTCCTCAGAGCGCCACGAGTACTGGTCAAGGGCACGGACCTGACCAGCAACATCGTCGGGCAGCGTTTCCAGCTCTAGCTCTGCGAGTCGCGCATCCGTTGTGTCGCTGCCGGCCAAGGTCTCCCGCTCGGCCGCGAGCGCCTGGTCGAGTGCGGCCCTGACCTGATCCAGGGTCGCGCCGAGATCGCCCCGTCGTCGTGCCTGTGCGCGCAGCTTCCTGACCTTGTCGGCCAACCGATCCAGACCGCCGCGACCGTCAAGCCCGCGCCGCATCAGATCTCGCAAGGAGTCGCGTACGGTTCCGGCGGACAGCACATCCTGACCGATCTTGTCGATGGCCTCACGCACGTCGAACGGCGGCTTCAGCGGGTCTGGTCCGCCGCGCCATCGTCCGTAGCGGAAGCGGTGGCGGCCCCGGCCGGGCACGTGATCGCCATAGTGATCGCGGCCGCTGTCATCGGAAACCATGATCACTTCCCATCAAGCTGCACCGTAGACTGTCCGGCCACCGACGGTCTCTTTCTCGAGCCGGCGGGTCAAGTGCAATCCCTCGAGGGTGAACTCAGCCGCAGCGGCCACCTGCCCGCGGCCAGCAGCATCGTCGTAGCCAAGCCGGGAGAGCACCTTGTACAGGCCCGGTACTGCACCCAGCTGCGCCAACAAGTCGGACGCGGCAACCAGGTCACCCGTTTCCACGAGCCCGCCCTGGGCGAAGACGTTGGTGAAGCCGGACAGGTCGAGACCCGAGAGCCGGTCGCGGAATTCCGCCGCGACGGCCAGACGCAGCAGATGATCGAGCACAGCTCGTTCCCGGCCTTCCTCTCCCATCTCGAACTCGATCTTTCCGAGCAAGGTGGGCAGCACGACACCCACATCGCAAATCCGCGCGACCGCCATTTCATGATCACCTGTACGGGCCGCGCGCCGGAGCGCTGAGGCTGCCACCCCTTCCGCAGCCGCGATCGCGAAACGTGCCGACACGCCGGACCGCTGATCCACGGAACTGGACTCGCGTAGGTTGCGAACCAGGCGGGCCAAGATCTCGAGAAGATGATCACCAACTTCCGCCACCAGCTTCGCTTCCTGACGGATCAGAGTCACCTCATCGGAGAGATCGGTGAGGTAGTGGGTACGAAGCTCAGCGCCGAATCTGTCCTTCAGCGGGGTGATGATTCGGCCGCGATTCGTGTAGTCCTCTGGATTGGCGGTGGCGATCAGGAAGACATCGAGAGGAAGTCGTAGCGAGTAGCCACGCACTTGGATATCCCGCTCTTCCAAGACGTTGAACAACGCGACCTGGATGCGTTCGGCCAGGTCGGGCAGTTCGTTGAGACCGAACACACCTCGATTGGTGCGGGGCACTAGACCGTAATGCACGGTCTCCGGGTCGCCGAGCGTACGGCCCTGAGCAACCTTGACCGGATCGACGTCGCCGATCAGGTCGCCCACCGAGGTATCTGGCGTCGCCAGCTTCTCTGTGTACCGTTCGTCGCGGTGCCGCCACTCGACTGGCAGCTCCTCTCCCAGCTCCGCGGCTAATGAACGGCAGCGGACGCACACTGGGGCGTACGGATCATCATGGATCTCACATCCCGCGACTTGCGGACTCCACTCGTCGAGCAGGCCGGCCAACGTCCGCATCAGCCGAGTCTTGCCCTGTCCACGTTCGCCGAGTATCACCAGGTCGTGGCCGGCTAGTACAGCGCTTTCCAGTTCGGGCAGCACACTCGCGTCGAAGCCGACGATGCCAGGAAAGGCGGTTGCTCCAGAGCGAAGCCGTTCCAGCAGGTTGTCGCGAAGCTCGGCCTTGATACGGCGACTCACATATCCGGAGCTCCGAAGCTCACCCCGCGTGGCAGGCTTCCGGTGAAGGGGCTCACTCATGGACCGACAGTACGACCCGAGCCAAGCCACCAAGGTCTCCAGGCTTGCCGGTGCGGCGAGCGCTCCCGCAATTTCTCGGTCAGGCAGAGTAAGTTAACTTGAACGAACGCCGCACGAGGAGCCACCGCGACGGATGCGCACCGCACGACTGGTCGGACTCAGCCCGGATGGGAAGTCCTTGATCGTGGCTACCGAGAGTGGTCAGGAGTTCATGATCGAGGCGGACGAGAGGCTCCGGGCTGCATTGCGCGGCGATCTGCCGCGACTCGGACAACTGGAGATCGAGATGCAAACCTCACTCACCCCCCGCGATATTCAGGCGCGGATCCGGGCAGGCGAGACCCTCGAGGATGTGGCCCGGGTGGCAGGCATTCCCAAGGATCGCGTCGAGCGCTTCGCTGCACCCGTCTTGGCCGAACGCGAGCACGTCGCGTCGATGGCGATGGCATCGTCGGTACGTCGCCGCGGCGAGCCCTCGGGTCACCGCAGCCTGCGCATCACAGTCACCGAGCGGTTGCAGGGCCGGGGAGTCGACATCGACGCCATCACATGGGACTCCTATCGCCTGGATGATGGCCGCTGGGCCGTGACCGCGGATTACCGATCACGAGACGCTAGTCGGCACGCCTCGTTCTTCTACGACCTTCGCGGCCGGTTCTCCGTCGCAGCCAACGACGAGGCTCGTTGGCTGCTCGGCGACCAACTCTCCGCGGGAGGTCCGCAGCACGGCCGCCCGCGGCTGGTCGAATCGACCGAGGAGGACACTGAGCCAACGCTCCTGAGCGACAAGCTTTCCTTCGCTAAGGCGGCCAATGAGTCTGGGAACGAGGATGATGAGCCGACGGTTGCGGTGTCCCGGACGTTGCGTTCAGTGGCCGATGTGCCCAACCCCCGTGATGCAGGCGATGAACCGACTGATCAGTCGCCGATAGGAACGCTTTACGAAATGCTGGGTGGCGACGGCTATAGCGAGGACTCCCCGCGGGTTTACGAAGGCCTAAGCGACGCTACGGCCGTCCCTGAGACTGGAATCCGTAGTGGCGGCGGCTGGGAGCCGGCCATCGTGATCAACTACCCGGTCGAGCCCAGCATGCACGACGAAGGCGTCATTGATTCGCCGGAATCCGAAGAACACTCAGTGAGCTCCTCCAACGAGACCGCCGAGCACGAATTGCCTGGCACCGACGAACCCGGGCCCCCGGACCTGCCAGCAAACCTGGCCGACCGGACCGACGAGGCCCATGAGTTTGAGATTGAGTCATTGGTTCACGTGGACACACCGGCCGAGCGGAAGAGCGTCAAGCGGAAGCGCGCGTCGGTACCGAGCTGGGACGAAATCATGTTCGGCGGGCCCAAGCGACAAAGCTAACGCCAGCGGAGGTGGCGCCACGGCCGGCTCAGGGATCGGTCCCGGTGGCGACCGGACGGTTGGAGTCGCGTATCCAATCGCTCCATGATCCTGGGTAAAGAGCAGCTGTCAGCCCAGCAGATTCCAGCGCCAGCAGACCATGCGTCGCGGTGATTCCGGATCCGCAGTACAGCACCGCGCCTTCGCTTCCCCCAGCTTCTGCAAACAGCCTGGCGATCTCAGCTGGAGGCAGGAAGCGCCCGTCAGGGGCCAGATTCGCCGCTGCTGGAAGGTTGATAGCCGTGGGGATATGCCCGGCCACTGGATCGATTGACTCGCTTTCACCCGAATACCGCTCCGCTGCGCGCACGTCCACGAGGGTGGGAGCATCGGGCGTTCCTAGTCGCGCCGAGATCTCCGCCGCAGTTAGCTGTGGCCGGTGACCGGGGTGTGCGACGAAGTCACCGCGTGGAGGGAGGCTAGCTGGGCCTGAGGCTGTGGGCAGTCCGGCGGCTCTCCAGGCGGCTAGCCCACCATTCAGGACTCTGACCTCGCGGTGCCCGGCATCAGTCAGCAGCCACCACAGCCGCGAAGCAGCCTGCGACGTTGCTGCGTCGTACGCGACAACCAGCGAATCCTGGCACACGCCAATATCCCGCATTGCCCGCTCGAAAACCGTAACCGCCGGTAGCGGATGACGACCGCCCACTCCTGGCGGTCCGGCGAGCTGCGTCTCTAGATCTACCCAAACTGCAGCAGCAACGTGGCTCGCCTGGAAGTCCGGCTTGCCGGGCGGTCCACCCAGAGTCCAGCGCACGTCGGCGACAACGGGAGGCTGGGCGGAATCGAGCAGCTCAGCCAGCTCCGCAGGAGAGATCAGCACCGGTTTAGAGCTCGTCATCGGCTGACCCATCCTCGCCGAGCGGCAGCGGATCGGAGAGGGTGGCACGCGCGACGGCTCTCGTCACCCGGCGCCGGTGATGCCGGCGACACAGGACTTCGTACGCGACAGCGGGCTGCGTCTGCTGACCGTCACCATCCGGAAGCGACACGGTGTCAGCCACCACGACCTGGTCTCCCACCAGCACCATCTCTCCATTGACCGTGCGGGCATTGTGTGTCGCCCGCTCACCACACCAGCACAGCGCCCGGACCTGAAGAGTCTCGATCTTGTCGGACAGCTCAACGAGCCGCTGGGAGCCAGGGAACAGGCGCGTCTGAAAGTCGGTGAGAAGGCCGACGGCAAAGACATCGATCTGCAGCTCGTCAACGATCCGCGCAAGCTGATCCACCTGTTCCGCGGAGTAGAACTGCGTCTCGTCGCACACCAAATAGTCGATTCTGTTGCCGCTGGTGAGCTGGGCCACCACATAGTTCCAGAAGTCCAATTCCCATGTGACCTCTATTGCTGGCTTCGCTAGACCGAGGCGCGATGAGATCGTCGACTCACCAGCCCGATCATGGCTAGTGAAGAGCCGACCCTTTCGTCCAGCGGCTGCCTGGATGTAGTCGAGCTGCAAGGCAAGGGTCGACTTGCCGCAGTCCATCGGTCCGGTGAAATAACTGAGCTCAGCCACGCGGGAATCCTGCCATCCCGACCGACTTCTTACTCAGACCACCAGCAGTGGCACGAGCATCTCGGCTGGTGTGAGCGATCCATGCATACCAATGAGTGTGAACTCCCGCGGAAAGGCACTCGTCATGACCGCCCAGTCTCCGCGGAGTGCCACCAGCACATGCCCCCAACGCTCCCGGAGTTGATCATCGATCGCGGCGAACCAGCCTTCATCGATCGCTTCATCGCGGGTTCGTACCCAGGCGAGCTCACCAAACTGTGCGCGCCATCGATCCGCGACCCGGCGAGGGGGTTCTTGATCAACATAGAGATGCCGGAAGCGGGCCTCTCCGGCAAGCGCCGACACGCCTGCCATCAAGGCCGGATCTTCCTCGGCGATGATTCGCTGCTCCAAAGGGATATCCACCATGCCGTGGTCACCGGTAATGATCACTGTGACCTGTGGAGGCAAGGCATCGCGCAGCCGCTCGCACATGGCATCGATTCGCACCAGCTGATGAAGCCAGTCAGCCGAGTTGCAGCCGTGCACATGCCCATAATGATCAAGCTCGCGCTCGTACGCGTACACCACGGTGCGATCGCCGCGCAGCGCCGCATCAACGATCAACGCGATTCGCAGATCTTCAGCGCTTTCGTCCGAAAACGGGACGAAGGCCGCTCCACGGAGCGCTGCCTCGGTGAGGCCCGTGCCCTGGAACCGCGCCAAGGCAACCGAGCTAGCGGCAACGCCGGCTCGGCTCGCGCGCTCGAAGAAGGTCGGCTTGGATTGGTAAACCGCGGGAACCACGTCGGATTCCCACGTCAGGCCATTCAGGATTTCCCCGGTCGAGGGCACCCGCGAGGTGTAGCCGACGAGCCCGTGCTGACCGGGTGGCTGACCGGTTCCCAGACTGCCCAGACTGGTCACCGTCGTACTGGGCACCGCTGACGTGATCGGCCGAGCGCCTCCGAGAAGGGAGCCGAGGAAGGGCGCCGCGAGTACCGCCCGGCGTAGCAGGTTCCAACCGAGCCCGTCGATCAGTACGACCACATAGCGGGTCGTGTCAGGCAACTGAAAGGCATCCTCAGTACAGCCTGGCACCCCGAGGTGGGCACCAATGCTCGGCATCAGCTCACCGAGCGTTGTGGACTGATAGGCCGGAACGACCATCTCGGGCAGTGGGTGGCTGGACGGCACCTCTTCCGAAGACCTCCCCACCGCGGATGAGGTCATACTGCAGCCGCTCGCTGCAGTGAGCTCGCGAACCGCACCAGGCGCGCGACTCGGTCTGAGCCATCGGCCGCGGCGCTCATCCGCACTGTCAGGTCGTCCCCCACAAGCGTCCCGGTGTATCCATGATCGGCCTCGCACTGCGGATCAGTGCACGTCGCCAGCTCGAGGTCGATTCGGCGTACCGCGCCCCAGCCCACCGACAGCCAGGTCTCGAACACATCCTCCGAGCCGGCCTGATACGCCTCTGGCTGGGTAACGACGCGGGTAACAGCAACCGTGTTGATCTTGCTCAGCGCCACTGACTCGGTGGAAGATGCCGCGTAGATTCCAGTTGCAGGAGGCTCGGCAGGCTGGTCGTCGGTATGGCCGATGACAAGCCGGCTGCGGGTTAGCGCAAGCACCGTGACATGGCGGTGGATCTCGTCGCGGTTGAACGTCGGTTCGTGGTGCACCACGAAGTCCAGCAGCTCCTCGTCCGCGAGGGCGATCATGATTGCGTCCTCGACAAGTTCCGGAAAGTACCCGCACGCGTCGATCTCCGCGCGCAGATCTCTCCTCGTGGAGCCAATCCTCATGCCGATCATCCTGCCACGCACCACAGACACCCGGGCTGATCGGCGGCTGATTGCTGTCGCCGGGCTAGAGGACGCGAGCCAACGGATCCCGCTGGTCGGCTGTGGGGGCGATGAACACGCGCGCACCCAACACCGAGATCGAGCTGACTGAGGTTACGCAGGGGCGAAGTGTTACCGAGGCCAGCTGCGGGATCGCGTCGGCCAGCTGCGCCACTCGATGCAGCAGGTCCTCGATCCCAGCAATGTCTACCCCCGGTGCCCCGTGACGCCCCAATAGCGTCGGGGCAGCCTTGAGCTCTCGGACCATCTCCGCAGCATCCACTTTCGTCAGAGGTGGTACGCGGTAAACCGTGTCACCGAGCAGCTCGCTGGGGATGCCCTCCAGCCCGAGCGAGACGATCGGCCCGAACGCGGCATCCTCGCGACTGGTGATGATGAGTGCGACGCCAGGTGGCGCCATAGCCTGGACGACCGGCACGGCTACCGACAGACGCTCGTCGTCGGCGAGGCCTATCTCAGCTATCAATTGCCGCAGATCCTTCCAGGCATCTGCCATCTCTACGGCGTTGTCGATGTTGCGGTGCACGCTGGCCAGATCCGGTCGGCCGCGCACGGCGACGCTTGTGGCCTTCAGAACGACATTCCAGCCCAGCTGATCAGCAGCCGCAACCGCGTCGGCCAAGCTGGAGACTGCGACCTGGCTCACCAGATTTATCCCGTACGCACCCAGCAGCTCGACTGTCTCGACCTCGGTCAGCTCCCGACCTGCCGGTTGCTCAGCCAGGATGCGGTTGACTATCAGCTTGGCCGCCTGGGTGTCCACTTCCAGCATCGGCAGTGCACCAGGGTCCCGTTCGCGCCAATGTGTATAGGCGGTGAGGGCTGACAGGGCTTGGATGGCGTCGACGGATCCATCAAACATGGGCAGCATCCCGGGCGTAGCCTGCTGGCCGCTCCGCAGTGACGGTGGATGGAAGTCCAAGAACACCCCGATCAGCGGTTTGGTGGCGTCGGCAGCAACGTTCTCCAGGGTCAAAATGATGTCTTCAGTGCCCTGATTGAAGGCATTCACGGCCGCACACACCACGGA
The DNA here is from genome assembly GCA_963836855.1 of uncultured Actinomycetota bacterium. Lineage (GTDB taxonomy): Bacteria > Actinomycetota > Actinomycetes > Propionibacteriales > Propionibacteriaceae > Microlunatus. The sequence goes on from CAWILN010000017.1 coordinate 109,633, forward strand.
GTCATATCGCTGGTCAGCTAGCGCTTCGCGCGCGGCCCGTCCAAAAGCCTCAGGGCCCGCATCCGCGCCGAGCAGTTCTGGCTCCGGGTCACGAATCAGTCCAACCGAGTCCACCTTCTGCAGCATCTGGTGCGCGAGCGTCAAGGAATTGGTGATGATCCGAATCCTGGGGCCGGTCGGCAGCGGCTGTCGTGACGCGATCTTGGCGATGTCGATCATGTCACCGCGGCGATGGACCACCATGATCCCGGCCTGCCTGAAGAGCGCATCGACTGCCTCCTCCGAGGCGTGGCCGAGCCCCCCTCGTACGCCCGCATGATCAGCTCGATGGCTGCGCCCGGGCGCGAATACCACGACGGGCTTTGTGCGGGCCAGCCGCCGGGTGATTCGGGAGAACTTTCTCGGGTTGCCAATCGAGTCCAATGTCAGCAGGCAGACCCGCGTGGCCTCGTCGTCTTCCCAGTACTGCATCACGTCATTGGCGGTTACGTCTGCATAGTCACCTGTGCTGATGAAGGACGACAAACCAAGGTCATGACGTACGGCGTGGTTGAGCAACGCGACGCCTACGGCCGCCGACTGGCAGAACAACCCGACTCCCCCGGAACGTGGCATGGGTCCGGGCGTGGCATTCAACCGAACGGTGCCCAAGGTGTTGATGATGCCGAGGGCGTCTGGGCCGAGTGCCCGGATTCCGTACGCGCGAGCGAGATTGATGATCTTGAGATTGTCCCCAGGGGCGTAGTCAGTCCCAGTCAGGACAACCATGCCATGAGCGCCCTTGTGGGCGGCATCGATCACAACTCCACCCAGTTGATTGGTTGGGACTGAGACGATCGCCAGGTCCAAGCTGCCTTGGACCGCGGCGATGGAGGCAGCGTTCGCGACGCCGGCAACTGAGGCGCCGTCGATGCTTACTGCCGCTACCTCGCCGCTGAACTCACCGCGCAATATTGAATTGATCAAGGCCTGCACGCGATCGCCTTCTCCGTGCACTACGATCCGCTCAGGATTCAGCAGCCGCCGCATCGAGGCACTCTCGGCGCGGTGCTCCCGGCGCTCCATGACGCCGACCGAGGTGTCCGTGGGCAAGATCGGAAACTCGACAGTAAGCACGCCATCCTCGACGCCCCTGGACACGCGGTAGCCGGCATCAGCGAACACCTTGGCCATCCGGCGGTTCTCCGGCAGCACTTCGGCCACGAAACGGGTGATCCCGCGCTCCCGGGCGGCTTGAGCCAGATGCTCCAACAAGAGCTGTGCGATGCCCCGACCCTGATGAGCGTCCTCGATCAGGAATGACACTTCCGCATGATCATCTTCCATACGCTCGTAGCGGCCGACCGCGATCATGTTCTGACCGAGGGTGAGGATGAAAGCCACCCGGTCCACGTAGTCAACCTCAGTGAACCGCTCGACATCCCGATTACTGAGCCGCGGATAGGGCACGAAGAAGCGTAGATACTTCGACTCTGGCGAGACCCGTTCATAGAAGGCGACAAGCCGGTCCGCATCAGACGGTCGGATCGGGCGCAGATGTGCGACTCCGCCGTCGGCCAGCAGCACGTCGGCCTCCCACTCTCGTGGATATCCGGGCGGGTCGACAGCCTGGCTCACGGACACGGCCAAAGCCTAATCGGGGCCTGAGCGTCGGTTAGCGCGCGCCGACTGTATTCGGCGAAGCGCAACGACAGCGTCGGCTCCCCGGCGCGCTGCGCGAACGCCCCAGCGAATAGTGTTCCGCCATGGCCGACTTCGTCGCTGCAATCGACCAGGGTACGACAAGCACCCGCTGCATGATCTTCGATCACTCAGGACGTGAAGTCGGGAAGTACCAACTCGAGCACAAGCAGATCATGCCCGAGGCAGGATGGGTCGAGCATGATCCTCTGGAGATCTGGCAGCGCACCCAAGAGGTAGTCCAGCAAGCCCTGGCAGGACGCGGCCTTGTCGCCACGGACCTCGCGGGACTCGGGATCACCAACCAGCGTGAGACAACGGTGGTCTGGGATCCCGCCACGGGTGAGCCATATGGGAACGCGATCGTCTGGCAGGACACCCGTACCGACAAGATCGCTGCCGCACTTGATCGGGATGGCCGGGGTGACGTCATCAGACACCGAGCGGGCCTACCGCCTGCGACATACTTCTCGGGCGGCAAGCTGCAATGGATCTTGGAAAACGTGGAGGGAGTCCGTCAGGCCGCCGAACGTGGTCGCGCGCTCTTCGGCACAACGGATAGCTGGCTGTTGTGGAACCTGACCGGCGGCGTCGAAGGCGGCCAGCACGTCACAGACGTCACCAATGCCAGTCGCACCATGTTGATGGACCTAGAGACTCTCGACTGGGACGCCGAGCTATTGAGCTTCTTCGGCATCCCGCAGGGAATGCTGCCGAGCATCGTGCCGTCCTCCGACGCAGCGGCATACCAGCAGACTCGTGCGGATGGCCCGTTCGGCGGCGAGGTGACGATCGCGGGTGATCTTGGTGATCAACAAGCAGCCATGGTCGGCCAGGTCTGCCTGAGGGCCGGCGACGCCAAGAACACCTACGGCACCGGCAACTTCTTACTGCTCAACACCGGCGAGCAGCTGTGCCGCTCGAGCAACGGCCTTCTCAGCACCGTGTGTTACCGGTTCGGCGACGCCGCGCCGGTCTACGCCCTCGAGGGCTCCATCGCGGTCACCGGTTCGGCTGTGCAGTGGCTTCGCGATCAGCTCCAGATCATTCGCGACGCACGAGAGATCGAGGCGCTGGCGAGCCAGGTCGACAGCGCAGCGCACATGTACTTCGTTCCTGCTTTCTCCGGCCTCTTCGCACCTTATTGGCGCTCCGATGCCCGTGGAGTCATCGTGGGCTTGTCCCGCTTCCACACCCGGGCTCACATCGCCCGGGCGACGCTGGAAGCCATCTGCTATCAGAGTCGCGACGTGGTCGAGGCGATGGAAAAGGATGCCGGCGTCCAACTCGATGAACTGAAAGTTGACGGCGGCGTCACCGCTAACGCGCTCTGTATGCAGATCCAGGCCAACACGCTCGGCGTCGAGGTGAGCAAGCCCGTCGTCGCGGAAACGACCGCACTGGGTGCGGCATACGCCGCTGGTCTGGCCACCCGCTTCTGGGCGTCGCCGGAGGATCTCCGGGCGAACTGGCTGGAAGACCGCCGCTGGACACCGCAGATTAGCGAGGAGGAACGAGCGGAAGGTTACGAGGGGTGGAAGAAGGCTGTGCAACGCACCCTGGACTGGGTCCATGTCTAGCGGGGTATCGGATCATGACAACAGGAGTGGGACAAGAGGAGTGGTGAAGATGGCAACAGAAACTCAGCCCAAGATCATGGAGCCAGCAACCCCAGATCCTGCACGTAACCTCGCGCTCGAGTTGGTCCGCGCGACCGAGGCGGCCGCGATCAACTGCTCGCGTTACATGGGCTTCGGCGACAAGAACCAGGTGGACCGGGCGGCTGTTGACGCGATGCGACCGGTGCTCGGCTCAGTCCGCATGAACGGCATCGTGGTGATCGGCGAGGGCGAGAAGGACGAGGCCCCGATGCTGTTCAACGGTGAGCGAGTCGGCGATGGCTCTGGGCCGGAGTGGGACATCGCCGTCGACCCCGTCGACGGTACGACACTGACCGCCAAGAGCCTGCCCGATGCTGTCAGCATCATCGGCGTATCGCCTCGTGGCACGATGTTCTCTCCCGGTCCAGCCGTGTACATGCAGAAGTTGGTGGTGCCGGGGCATGCAGCTGCCGCTGTCGATCTTGATGCGCCGATCGGAGACAATCTCACCAAGATCGCAGAGGCCACCGACCGCGCCGTCTCTGAGCTCACGGTTTGCGTCCTCGATCGCCCCCGGCACGCTGAGCTTGTGGCAGCCATACGCGTGGCCGGTGCGCGGATCCGATTCCTGCTTGACGGCGATGTGGCCGGCGCCATCATGGCTGTCACACCATCAACCGGAGTCGATCTGCTGGTTGGCGTCGGTGGCACTCCTGAAGGCGTGCTCGCCGCTTGCGCGCTCCGCTGTCTGGGTGGCGAGATGTTCGGCAGGCTGATTGCCCGGAACGACGCTGAGCGAGCCGCGATCCTGGACGCAGGCTCTGACTTGGATCGGATCCTCACCACCACCGATCTGGTTTCCGGTGACAACGTGTTCTTTGCCGCAACGGGTGTCACCGACGGATCATTGCTGCGGGGCGTGCGATTCGAGAGCCACCGCATCGTGACCTATTCGCTGTCGATGCGCTCTCGCTCGGGCACCATCCGATATATCGAGGGTCGGCACGACCCGGAACGGTCCTCCCTGGTCAACCCTTGAAAGAAGCAGATGTTCTCTAGCAGCTCTCCGCTCGGACCGGCCGCCCGAGCAGCTGCCCTCGACAGGTTGGCGAATGAGGATCTGGACGTTCTCGTCATTGGGGCCGGCGTCACCGGCTGCGGCTGCGCGCTCGATGCTGTCACTCGCGGTCTGCGTGTTGGGTTAGTCGAGGCCCGGGACCTGGCAGCTGGTACCTCGAGCCGGTCCAGCAAGTTGTTCCACGGTGGGCTCCGCTATCTCGAGCAGCTCAACTTTGCCTTGGTCTTCGAAGCGCTCAAGGAGCGCTCCCTGGCTCTCAACAAGCTGGCCCCACACCTTGCCAAGCCAGTGCCGTTCCTCTACCCGCTGATGCGGCCGGTGATCGACCGCGGCTACGGAGGGTTGGGCATCGGCGTATACGACGTTCTCGGCGCCGGACGTGGCGTCCCGCAACACCTGCGCCACCTGAGCCGCAAGCGGACGTTCGAGGCCTTTCCATCCGCAAATCGCGAGACAGTGGTCGGCTCGATCAGATTTTACGAAGGCCAGGTCGACGACGCCAGACACACCATGATGATCGGCCGCACCGCAGCCCACTATGGCGCGGCGGTGGCCACCAGCACTCGGGTGGTCGGCTTCCTGCGTGAGGCGGACCATGTGGCCGGCGTCATGGTTCGTGATCTTGAGTCCGGTCGCGAGTTCACCATCCGCGCAAAGCAGACGATCAATGCCACCGGGGTCTGGGTCGACGAACTCCAGGAGATGCTAGGCGGTCGTGGGCAGTTCCGAGTCCGCGCGTCCAAGGGCGTGCATCTCGTGGTGCCGCGGAACCGCATCAACTCCATGGCTGGGCTGATCACTCGCACTGAGAAGAGCCTGCTCTTCATCATTCCGTGGGGCAGTCACTGGATCATTGGCACGACTGACACCGACTGGCAGCTCGATCGAGCCCATCCCGCGGCCAGCGTGGCCGACATCGACTACTTGCTCCAGCATGCCAACACACTCCTGGCTGACTCGCTGAAGCGAGAGGACGTTATCGGCGTCTACGCCGGCCTGCGGCCGCTGCTTGCGGGTGAGTCCGACTCGACGTCGAAGCTCTCCCGAGAACACGCCGTCGCATCGCCCGTCCGAGGGCTGGTCACGATCGCTGGTGGCAAATACACCACCTACCGGGTGATGGCGAAAGACGCTGTTGACGCGACGGTGCGGGATTTGGACAAGAAAGTACCGGCGTCCTGCACCGAGGATGTGCCGCTGTTGGGGGCCGACGGCTACCACGCACTGTGGAACGCGCGGCCCTTGTTGGTCTACGAAACCGGAATGCGTGATGTCCAGATTGAGCACCTGCTCAATCGGTACGGCTCGTTGTTACCCGAGTTGCTAGACATGATCAAGTCCTCGCCGGAGCTTGCGCACCCGCTAGAGGGTGCGCCGGAGTACCTCAAGATCGAAGCCGTCTACGCTGCCTCTCACGAGGGCGCCCTCCATCTAGACGACATCCTGGCCCGGCGTACCCGCATCTCGATCGAGACCTGGGACCGCGGCATAGCCGCTGCGACCGAGGTAGCTCAACTGGTCGCCCCCATCTTGGGCTGGGAACAAGCCGATGTTGATCGTGAAGTTGAGCACTATCACAAGCGGGTTGCCGCCGAACGTGAGTCACAGCATCAGCCAGATGACCTTTCGGCTGATGCCGCCCGGCTCGGCGCTCCTGATGTCCGGATGGGCCGTGTCCACTGAAGCCACGCTGCGGACTGTCGGCAGCGCAGTCTTCTCCGGGCCGCATACGTTCTTCTCCGGGCCGCATACATCGCCGGCTCGGCGTAAGGTCGCGGCATGCCCTTTAATCCCACTGGCTCGGCTCGCAGCGCACAAGGCGGACGCGTACTAATCGCGTACACCCCGCCAGCATGACCGACAAACCTGGAAGCGTTCGCGATCTCCTCGGTAAGTACATTGCCGAGCAATGCACGGTGATCATCGACAGCGAGGCCCAACTGCGCGCCGGTAACGACATCGTCCACCAAGCGCGGGTGGCGGTACGCCGGTTACGCAGCACGATCCGGGTGTTCCCGGACCTCTTCGATGCTTCCGAGGCGCAGCATCTGGAAGAGGATCTGGTGTGGTGGGCAAACCTGCTCGGCATTGTGCGGGATCTCGACATCCTGACGCAACGACAAACCGCACTGCTCGCTGAACTGCGTCCTGAACTGATCTTGGGCCCGGTGGCAGCGACGATCCAGGTCGAGCTTGCCGTGCAGCGCAAGCAGGCAGTCGACGCCATGGTCGAGGCGATGAACTCAGAGCGTTACCGAAAGCTGATCGGTCTGATGCATCACTGGCGCAGCGACGCGCCGTTTACACCCGCCGCCGATGCCTCAACCGACGCGATCAACCCAGCAATCAAAAAGGCCAAGAAGAAGGCGCGTAGGCGGCTGACCACAGCGGTTGCTGCGCGGCGCACTGACGAGCCTTCGGATGATCTTTTCCATCGTGCCCGTAAGGCGTCGAAGCGCTATCGCTATGCGGTGGAGGCTGCACAGCCGGTTTGGGGCAGCAAAGCTGACAAGATCGTTTCGGAGCGTAAGGACCTGCAAGACCTTCTTGGCAATCACCAGGACGGCATTGTCAGCGCTGCCTTCCTTCGAGAGCTCGGTGCGCGCCTCGGCATCCGGTCAGGGCAGAACGGGTTCAGTTATGGAGTTCTGTATGCCCGGGAGGTCTACGCCGGGGATTCGCTGCTGAATGACCTTAAGCCCTTCCTGTAGTGGTGGCCGGTACCCCCGCAACGTGTCGTCACCGGAAGAGGAGCCGCCGGTGCGAGACTGAAACAGCGACACGGCAGAGGGGAGGATCTGCGTCCGATGGCTAGAACACCAGCACCACCGGAGGATGAGTTCACCGAGCGAATCGTCGACATCGATGTCTCCTCCGAGATGCAGACGAGCTTCTTGGAGTACGCGTACTCGGTGATCTATGCCCGGGCGCTGCCTGACGCCCGTGACGGACTTAAGCCGGTACAGCGCCGGATTTTGTACTCAATGGAGGAGATGGGCGTACGCCCCGACCGCTCGCACGTCAAGTGCGCCCGCGTGGTCGGTCAGGTCATGGGCCAGTACCACCCGCACGGGGACGGCGCCATCTACGATGCGCTCGTCAGAATTGCCCAGCCGTGGAGCATGCGCTTGCCCCTGATCGATGGTCACGGCAACTTCGGATCGCTTGACGACGGCCCGGCCGCGATGCGTTACACCGAGTGCCGAATGGCCTCAGCCGCTGTGGCCATGACCGATGGCCTGGACGAGGACACCGTCGACTTCAAACCGAACTACGACGGCAAGGATGTCGAACCGACAGTACTGCCGGCGGCCTTTCCCAATCTGCTGGTCAATGGGGCCGCGGGGATCGCAGTCGGCATGGCCACGAACTGCCCGCCGCACAACCTGGTGGAAGTCGTTCAGGCGCTGCGTCACTTGATCAAGCATCCCGAAGCCAACATTGATGAACTGATGCGATTCATCCCAGGTCCCGACCTGCCGAAAGGCGGCAAGATCATCGGGCTGGATGGCATTCGCGATGCCTACCACACGGGCAAGGGATCGTTCCGGATGCGGGCGACTGCGCGCATCGAGCAGGTGCATCCGCGCCGCAAGGGCATCGTCATCACCGAACTGCCCTACCTGATCGGTCCAGAGCGGGTGATCGAACAGATCAAGAACCTTGTGAACGCCCGCAAGCTGCAAGGGATCGCCGATGTCAAGGACCTCTCGGACCGGACCAATGGAACTCGCTTGGTGATTGAGATCAAGAGCGGCTTCAACCCCGACGCCATCCTGGAACAGCTCTACAAGCTCACCAGGATCGAGGACAACTACGCGATCAATGCCGTCGCCCTGGTCGATGGCCAGCCGCGCACGCTGACGCTACGTGACCTCCTCACTGTTTATCTCGAGCACCGCTACGAGGTAACTCGGCGCAGGACCGAGTTCGCCCGTACCAAGGCGAGGGAACGGCATCACCTGGTCGAGGGCTTGCTGATCGCGATTCTCGACATCGATGACGTGATCGCGATCATCCGGACATCTGACGACACGGCTCAGGCCCGATCAAGGCTGATGGAGGTCTTCGAGCTATCGGAGACACAGACCAACTACATCCTCGAGATGCCGCTCCGCAGGCTTACTCGATTCAGTCGGATCGAGCTCGAGGCGGAACGGGACAAGCTGGAAACGACCATCGCCGAGCTCAGCGAGATCTTGGACAGCCCTGAGCAGCTCCAGACCCTCGTCAGCAATCAGCTCGCTGAGATCGCCCAGCGGCACGGCACACCCCGCCGAACGATCCTGCTCGCCGCGAGCGGTGTGGCGGCAACCGCCGCCACCGCGCCGCTGGAAGTCGCGGATGATCCCTGCTGGGTGCTGCTCTCTTCCGCAGGTCTGCTGGCCCGCACCAACCACGCGCAACCACTACCGCCGGTGGGTGCGCGAGCCAACCATGACCTCATTGTGTCCAAGATCATTTGTACGGCGCGCGGAGACTGCGGCCTGATCACCAGCGTCGGCCGGCTGATCAGGTTCTCTGCGCTGGATCTGCCGACAGTCCCCGCAACCGCTCAGGCACCCAACCTCCAGGGCGGTACCCATGTCAGCGAGCTGGTGACTCTCGGTGCTAACGAGCGAGTACTTTGCCTGACCACGCTGTCCGGTGACTCACTCGGCCTGGCACTCGGTACGGCCCAGGGTGTCGTCAAGCGGGTCAACTCTGAGGTTCTCGGCAAAGATTCCTGGGACGTGATCCGCCTTGAGCCTGGCGACCGGCTGGTCGGGGCGGTCGAGCTCACCACCAACGAAGCCGAGCTGGTCTTCGTCACCAATGACGCCCAGCTGCTGCACTTCCCCGCTGCAGCTGTCCGACCGCAGGGCCGATCGGGAGGCGGCATGGCCGGCATCAAACTCGGCATCGGCGCTCGTGTCATTTACTTCGGGGCAATAGGTGCGGCTGACGCGGTAGTAGCAACTGTTTCCGGCACGTCCCGCGCCCTGCCCGGAACCGATGCCGGTTCAGTCAAGGTCACAGATTTTCGTCACTATCCGGCGAAGGGCCGAGCAACCGGTGGGGTACGTTGCCACCGGTTCCTCAGAGGTGAGGATTCACTGCTGCTCGCCTGGGCGGGACCGGCGCCTGCTATCGCCGCTGCGGCCAGCGGTAGTCCCGTTCCCCTGCCCGCCGCCGACACCCGACGCGACGGGTCGGGAATCCCCGGCAGTCAGCCCATCGCGGCGCTCGGATCCGCGGCTGCTGGCTGACCAACCTGCGTTAGAGGCCCGATACCCATGGAACACGCCCCAGACCACCAGCCGGACGATCATGAGTCCACCAATGGCGCCTTCGACGACTTGCTCGCCAATAACAAGAGATTTGCCGAGAACTTTGATCAACACGGCTTCGACGGCGTGGCACACGCTGGGGTGCTGATGATCACCTGCATGGACTCCCGGATCGTACCGTTGGAAATGGTTGGACTCACGTTCGGTGACGCCAAGATCATCCGCACTCCTGGGGGTCGGGTGACAACCTCCGCTCTGGCTGGGTGCATCGCGGGTGTTCATCTGCTCCGGGTCAATCGCATCATGGTGATCCCACACAACCGCTGTGCCATGGCAGCCGCAGATGACGACGTGATCATCGAGAAGATCCGAACTGCTAGTGGTGCCGATGCGTCCTGGGTGCGATTCGGGGCGTCGGCCGACCAGCGGCGTACGTTGCATCGCGATGTGGAGAAACTTCGTAATCATCCACTTGTGGGCAATCGAGCAGTCGTGGGCGGCTTCTACTACGACGTGGATACCGGGCTCCTTGAGCGATGGGATTGAACGCACCGCGAGCGTCGGAGTCGCGCCGCCGACGATCGAAGGAGCGATGAGCGAAGGGTTCTGGTGAGTGTAGTGCGATTCGTGGCTGCACTTCGCGAAGAGTGACGACCACGCCAGCTATCAGCGCGACGTGCGCGAGCGGTGCCTAAAACTACGCGTCGATGGTGGCCGCGTCGAGAGCGTACGCCCCGTCGATGATGAACTCCTTGCGCGGTACTACGTCGTTGCCCATCAGCATCTCGAAAGTCGACTCGGCGAGCAGCCCGTCGTCCACTGTCATCCGGCGCAGCGTGCGATGCCGCGGACTCATCGTCGTCTCGGCTAGCTGATCCGCGTCCATCTCTCCAAGGCCCTTGTAGCGTTGAGGCTCCTTGAAGTGCAGACCCTTCTTCGTCAGCTCGGCTGCCTTCCGTTGGTACTCAGCGTCGGAGTAGGTGTAGATGTACTTCTCCTGCCCCTTGCGCGCATTCGTCAGCTCGAAGCGATGTAGTGGCGGCACCGCGGTAAAGACTCGCCCGGCGGCCACGAGCGGGCGCATGTACCGGAAGAACAAGGTCGCCAGCAGACATCGAATGTGGGCACCGTCGGAGTCGGCGTCCGCCATGAAGATGATCTTGCCGTAGCGCGCCGCTTCGAGGTCGAAGCTGCGGCCAGAGCCTGCGCCGACAACTTGAATGATCGAACCGCACTCGGCGTTCTTCAGCATGTCGCCAATGGAAGCTTTTTGTACGTTGAGGATCTTTCCGCGAATAGGCAGCAACGCCTGGAATTCGGAATTCCTTGCCAGCTTGGCTGTTCCGAGAGCCGAGTCACCTTCGACAATGAACAGTTCGGTACGGTCCACATCATTGCTCCGGCAGTCGACGAGTTTGGCCGGCAGTGACGATGACTCGAGCGCATTTTTGCGACGCTGCGCCTCCCGATGCTGACGCGCAGCTACCCGGGCGCGCGAGGCACCAACGACCTTCTCCAGCACCGCACGAGCCTGTGCCTTGGTGGCAAGCTTGGTGGATCCTAAAAACCGAGTGAGCTCACCTTCGACGACCTTGGTCACCAGCCGCGACACCGCAGGGGTGCCGAGCACCTCCTTCGTCTGTCCCTCAAACTGCGGTTCAGCCAGCCGTACGGTGACTACGGCTGTCATGCCCTCTAACACGTCCTCCTTCAGGACCTCGTCGCCGTTTTTCAGCAGCCGAGTGTTCTGGAGAACGTTCCCGAAAGCCTTGGTCAGCCCGCGCTCGAAGCCAGTCACATGGGTGCCACCCTTTGGCGTGGCGATGATGTTCACATATGACTGGGTGCGCGTCTCATAGCCATCACCCCAGCGAACAGCAATGTCAATCTCAAGGTCACGCTCGATGTCGGCCGGCTCCATGTGGCCCGCATCGTCCAGCATGGGGACGGTCTCGGTAAACCGGTCGGTGCCACGAAGCCTGATCACACCGGTGACGGCCTGATCGGGCGCAAGGAATTCGCAGAACTCTGAGATGCCGCCCTGGTGCAGATAGGTCTCCTCGACGACGTCCGAGGTACGCGTGTCAACAATGTGGAGCGCGAGTCCGGGCACCAGAAAGCTTGTCTGCCTGGCCCGGTCTTGGAGGTCTCGAAACGACAGCTGAGCATCATGAAGGAAGATCTGCCGGTCGGGCCAGTAGGTCACCCGGGTTCCGGTCGTACCCTTCGGCGCTCGTCCGATCTTGCGAAGGCCACCTCCGGGCGTGAACTTTGCCGTGGGTCCCGGCCCGTCGAATGTCCCAGGTACCCCGCGGCGGAACGACATTGCCCAGGTAGCCGAGTTGCGGTCCACCTCGACGTCAAGCCGACTTGACAGCGCGTTGACCACCGAAGAACCAACGCCGTGCAGCCCGCCTGTTGCGTTGTAGGAGCCAGCACCGAACTTGCCGCCGGCGTGCAGTTTGGTGAAGACAACCTCGACCCCAGACAGGCCGGTTCGCGGCTCGATGTCGACTGGGATACCGCGACCCTGGTCTCGTACCGAGATTCCGCCGTCAGAGCGCAGTGTGACGAAGATCTCTTTGCCGTAGCCACCGAGCGCCTCGTCTACCGCGTTGTCGATGATCTCCCACAGGCAGTGCATCAGCCCCCTGGTATCGGTCGAGCCGATATACATGGCGGGCCGCTTCCGGACGGCCTCAAGACCCTCCAACACGAGCAAGTGCCGTGCCTCGTACTCACGGCTTTCCGTTGCTGGGCTGGCAGTTGGCACGGGCCGAGAGTACCTCGCGGCAGGCGTTTGAACGGCTGCAAACGGGGCAATCCAACCTGTGTGTCGTACCCGAATCCTCGCTGGCATCACCGAGACTAGGCTGGAGGATTCACAGGATTCGTTACACAACGGTCATTGGCTCGAGATGACGAGACGGAACAATCAGACCTAGGCGAGATGTTGAAAAATGCAAGCGTGCATCGCACCCACGATGTGGCGCCCAGGACAGCAAGATCATCTGATCGTCAGGAACGGAGGCCGACCGTGAGCACTCCTGTCATTGAAGGTTCCCCCTTGAACGCCTCCGACCGTTGCGATCGGTGCGGCGCACAAGCTTACGTACGAGTAACCATGGCCAGCGGCTTCGACCTGCTCTTCTGCTCACATCACAGCAAGGAGCACGCTGACAAGCTCAAGCAGGTGGCGTTGACGATCCACGACGAGACGGAGCGAATCGGCTAGACCCAGTAACGATTGCTAGCTCCGCTCGCTGCGGATCGCGCTCAGGGAGCCGCCTAATTCGTCGTCACTCGCAGACAGAAAGCCGATCTGCTCGCACCTCCTCACCACGGCGGCGCGCGATCCGCTGAGACGACTCAGCCGGCCCAACCAAATCCAGCATTGTTTGGGCCGGTCTGGACGTCTGGGTTGGTGATATCTGCGCCTTCACTTCGGAGTGTTTTGCCTGACGTTTCTGTGTCGTAAGCGCGGTCAGGCGCATCACCCGAAGGTCAGCTGCTCAGTCCAGATAGTCCCTGATCAGGGACGACTCAACGCTGTGCATCTGAGCGTGTTTCGTGGTGTCGCAGTCAGCGCTGTGGGGTGAAATATCTTGGACTGAGAAGCGGACTGACTCAAGATCAACAACTCAACTGCTGGCAAGCGGTTCCGACCCAAACGTAGCGAGGAGATACGGTGAGGTCGTTTGAGGCAGCGGCTTACGGCTTGTGTTTGATGAACACCTTGTGGCCCCACCTCTCTTGTCGCCCGGTGCCTTCGCATTTGGAGCAGTTGTGGTGTGCGTGGTTGAAGATCAAGCCTTGCTTCCTTTGCTTGCCGTGGCACTTCGAGCACTTCACCCACGGATTGAGAACCAACGACGCGGCGTAAACGCCGATCACGATCAAACCAAGCAGAACTATTCCCGTCACGGTGTCTCCCGTCCGTCTGCCGATGAACGAGTATTAATCGTGCCGTAGATGCGGCGGCGTTACTACCCGCAGGCTTGCCGGACGAGTCACCGTCGACAGGCAGCGCCGATGTCCGCACGTACGGGCTACGGGATACAGGATGCGAAGTGCACGCGAGACTGCTACTGCATCAACCTTCCGGACGCCGCCCGCCAAAGTAGCATCCAGCTCCGCTGTCGGGCGGGCTTAGTTCGGGCAGCCCGGCCATTTCTGACGCCCGCCGACCAGATTTCATATCTCTCGGGGTGAGTTGACTTGCAAGGTCTGACCGGCGAGGCGCGGGCTAAAACCTACTCACGACGAAGCTTCCGCGATGCTGAAAACCCGAACTGTTAACCCGCGCCGTTCATCGGTTAGCTGGTTGACACGGTGTTGATCAACTGAAAAGTGCTCCTGGCTTGGGAGAATGAGTCTTGTCTAAGGTCTCGTTCGGCCAAGCTGAGGAGCACTTTCCAGGTGAAGGGTACTTCGTGGTCGCAGGGGTTGTCAGTCACCGCTGACGGTGATGGCGTCGTGCCGCTGGCTGGGGCGGTGTCGGTCCGGTTGCTGGCTGATCGGGTCGGGCTCACCTCGGGCTTGTCGACGGCGTTGGCACGGCGGGGGTTCACTCCCAGCCATGATCGCGGCCAGGTGTGGGTGGATGTGGCAGTGATGCTGGTCGCCGGTGGTGAGGCGATCGCCGACATCGACACCCTGCGGCACCAATCCGGGCTGCTGGGCCCGGTTGCATCGCCGCCGACGGTGTGGCGGACCCTGGATGAGGCCACCCCGGCCATGTTGATTCGGGTCGAGAAGGCCCGCGCCCGGGGCCGCCGCCACGTCTGGGGTCTGCTCCCAGCGCTGCCGCCGTCGAAGGTCGCCGGCGCTGGTCTCGGCGACGCGGTGGTGCTGGATGTGGACGCCACCTTGGTGACCGCGCACTCGGAGAAGGAGCAGGCCCGGGCGACGTTCAAGGGTGGCTTTGGGTTTCATCCGATCGGGGTGTGGTGCGATAACACGACCGAGCTGTTGGCGATCACGTTGCGGCCGGGGAACGCGGGCTCCGTGCGACACGAGGTCGCACGAGATGAGTGGACGCACCGATTGGAGGTTCGACTGATGTCGAAGGTGTAGTTCCTGGCCAGTGTCCATGGCCTGTCCCCGCCCTGACGTGCGTCGCCGGCAACGGCGGGGTGCGAAGCTCAGGGAAGAAGCCCAAGGACCCTCGTCCCATCCGGGGGTCACAGGCAAGGGGAAGACCGGACGGGTGAACGCGAGTGAACCCCCGATGATGCCTCGTCACGTTCGGGTCCCGCCGATGGGATGTGCCAGCGGGATGAAGGGACTGGCCGCTGGAAAGCGGCAGGTGCCGGTTGAATAGCGAGCCTTCAACCGGGAGGACACCACCGTCCCCGGGGTATAGGGGGCGCCCACCCCGGTCGTATCTCGCTCGTGTGGAACGTGGGAACCCCGTCGAGTTCCGGCAGCGCTGCTGGCCGGTGGGCCGACCGTGAGGGAGGCCGAACCCTCGGCGGGAACAGGATGGCCAAGAAGCGAATGCCGGCGGCCGAAAGGCATCGGGAAAACGGGACATAGGTGGGCGGCCACTCCGCCGTCGGTCCCGAATAACCGGCCGGATACGGGCGGTTGCCCGGACCCGAGAGGGTGCTGACGTGGCCAGGTGAGCCTGTGAAGACTCAAAGCTCGACGACACCGGAACCGAAGGACAAGTTGGACGCCAAGGCAACGAAGACCGCAGACGCGGCGCAAGCCGCCACGCCGGCCGTCGCCGTGGCGAACGGACCGGAGGACGAGATCACCGACTGGTTGTCGATCGATTGGCAACAGGTCGAGGACGACGTACGGCGTCTGCGGCAGCGCATCTTCACGGCGACGCAGGCAGGGGACCTGGCCAAGGCCAGGAATTTGCAGAAGTTGATGCTCCGCTCCCGCGCCAACGCGCTGTTGAGCGTGCGGCGGGTGACGGAGGTCAATGCTGGCCGCGAGACGGCGGGCATCGACGGCAAGACGGCGCTGCTGCCACAGTCGAAGGCCGAGTTGGCCGACTGGTTGCAGCGCCGCGCTGAACCGTGGAAACCCAAGCCCGTCAAGCGGGTGTTCATACCGAAGGCCAACGGGCGTCAGCGACCGCTCGGCATTCCGGTGATCGCCGACAGGGCGCTGCAGGCCCTGACACTCGGCGCGCTGGAACCTGAGTGGGAGGCGCGGTTCGAGCCGAAGTCCTATGGATTCCGGCCGGGCCGTGGCTGTCACGACGCGATCGAGGCGATCTTCAAGACGGTGGTGGGTCGTAACCCCCACCGTCGATGGATTCTCGACGCAGACCTGGCGGCGGCATTCGACCGAATCGATCACGACCACCTGATGTCGGCGCTCGGTGGCTTCCCCGCGCGGGCGCTCATCGAGCAGTGGCTGAAGGCTGGTGTGGTCGACCGCGGCCGGTTCGCCCCGACCGAGGAGGGAACTCCCCAGGGCGGGGTGATCAGTCCCGTGCTGATGAACGTGGCCTTGCACGGCCTGGAACAGCCCGCCGGGGCCCGGTACTTCGCCGACGACCGCAAGGATGCCGGCAACTCGGTTCCGGGAACCCCTGTGGTGGTGAGGTACGCCGACGACCGTGCGCCACGAACGCTGAGGGAGGTTGCGATGTAGAAGATCGCGATCGCTGGATGCGGTGCTGTGCTGGTGATGGAGGTTGGCCCTCCGGGATCGCCCTGCAGGGGGAGGTCTCAAACCACCGTAAGCTGCTGCGGTCAAGAGCCGTGGTGGTGAGCGTTGCGGAAAAGGCGCCCGTGATGGCGTCAGGTGTGAGTCCGAGAAGGCGAACGTGAGTGAACCACTGAGGAAGCGTCGAAAGCGTAGCGGTGTCATCGAAACCGGGGTCCAGTTGTTGCCCCGGGACGAGCCTGGCGGGTGCCTGCTGACTGGCCAGGTGGTGACCGGCATAAAGGTGGCGCGAGCTCGGGTCAGGCACTGGCACGGAACGTGGGAACCTGTCGCCCCGATACGGCGCCGGCCGGGTGTTGGACCGGCCGGCGGAAGGGAGCACCCCAAGCAGCGGAAACTGCGAGGGGCGGAGTACCGATGCGGGGCACAGGGGCGGACCGTCTCGTAGTAGCGGTGAGGCCCGGTAATGCGGGCGGAGCGAAGGGGACGGGTTGCCCGGGTTCGTTTGGTGGTCAACCGGCGTGGCCGGGAGGAGCCAGGTGAGCGAACCGAAGCCGCAGGCAGCAAGCCGTTCGAGATCTCCAAGTGGGTGGTCTGGGAGGCGTTTCGGAGGGTCAAGGCCAACAAGGGTGCGGCGGGGGTCGACGAGGAGTCGATCGAGGAGTTCGAGGCGGATCTGAGGAACGGAACCTGTACAAGATCTGGAACCGGCTGTCCTCGGGCTCCTACTTCCCGCCGCCGGTGAAGGCGGTGGAGATACCCAAGGCAGGAGGCAAAGGGGTTCGGTTGCTCGGGAGTGCCGACCGTGGCCGACCGGGTCGCCCAGACGGTGGTCAGGATGTATCTGGAGCCGAAGGTGGAACCGATCTTCCATCCGGACTCCTACGGCTACCGGCCGGGCAAGTCCGCGTTGGACGCGGTGGGCGGCGTGCCGGCAGCGGTGCTGGCGAAGCGGACTGGGTGATCGATCTGGACATCCGGGCGTTCTTCGACAGCGTGCCCTGGGACCTCGTGCTCAAGGCGGTCGCCCACCACTCACCGACCAGCGGTGGATCCTGCTGTATGTGCGAGCGGTGGCTGAAAGCGCCGCTGCAACAGGCAGGACGGCACGCTGGTCGCTCGGGATCGCGGGACCCCGCAGGGTTCGGCGATCTCGCCGTTGCTGGCGAACCTGTTCATGCATTACGCGTTCGACGCCTGGATGGCCCGGGAGTTCCCGGACGATCCGGTTCGAGCGCTACTGCGATGACGCGGTGGTCCACTGCGGCAGCGAGACGCCAGGCCCGCCAGGTGCGGGATGCGATCGCTGCTCGCCTGGCGCAGGTCGGTCTGGAGTTGCATCCGGACAAGACGCGCATCGTGTACTGCAAGGACGCGGACCGGCGTGACGATCTATGAGGTCACGTCAAGTTCACGTTCCTGGGCTACGAGTTCCGGCCACGGCTGGCCAAGAACAGGCACGGCAAGCATTTCGTGTCGTTCCTGCCCGCGGTCAGCACGGACGCGATGAAGGCGATGGGTCGCGGAGATCCGCTCCTGGCACCTGGCCCGGCGCAGTGACAAGTCCCTCGACGACCTTGCCCGCATGTTCAACAGCATCGTGCAGGGGTGGATCAACTACTACGGGCGCTTCTACAAGTCCCGGTTGCTCTACTTCCTCCGGCGGCTCAACAAGCACCTGGTGCGGTGGGCCTGCCGGAAGTACAAACGGCTAAGCGCAACGAGAACGGCGCGCGATGGCATGGCTGGCCGAGATCGCCCGGCGATCTCCCGGCCTGTTCGCGCACTGGCGGCTCGGCGCGCGTCCTGACGGCTGGGCGATGGGAGCCGGATGAGTCGAGAGGTTCACGTCCGGTTCTGCGAGAGCCGGGGGGTGCGATTCCCCCCGGCTACTCACCTGGTCGCGTTATGTGTCAGCGCCGAACAGGCGCAACAGGTCAAGGAACGGCTTGCCGCATGGTTGGCGCCCAGAGGCCTGGCCTTCAACGAGGACAAGACGCGCGTCGTGTCACCTCGATCGAGGCTTTGACTTCCTCGGGTTCAACGTCCGCCGCTACCGCAACGGCAAGCTGCTCATCAAGCCGAGCAAGGAGGCCGTAAGACGGATCCGGAAACGGCTGGCCGCGGAGGTCAAGGCCCTGCACGGGGCCAACGCCGAGGCGGTGATCAGCCAGGCTCAACCCGATCATCCGGGGTTGGGCCGCCTACTACCGGAGCGTGGTGTCGAAGGAGACGTTCTCCTCCCTGGATCACTACGTGTGGCGGCTCACCTACCGGTGGGCCAAGCGGGCCCATCCGAACAAGTCGAAGCGCTGGGTCATCGCCCGGTACTTCGGCATGTTCAACCCGTCCAGGCGGGACCGCTGGGTGTTCGGCGACCGCGACAGCGGCCGATACCTGGTCAAGTTCTCCTGGACGAGAATCGTCCGGCACCAGATGGTCACCGGCGGCGCGTCTCCGGACGACCCCGCCCTGACCGACTACTGGGCCCGGCGGCGACGACGCAGAAGAACCCCGCTGGGAGCCGCCGACTCGCGCGCCCTGCGTGCGCAGTCCGGTTGCTGCCCGCTCTGCGGGCATCTACTGCTGCACGCCGACCGTGAACCGGTCAGCCCCCACGAATGGGAGCAATGGTTCACCGCGACCCGCAAGGCGATCCGCCGGCAAGCGATCGCCGCGCAGGCCGCACCGGGCGCCCCGGACGAACCCGCCGCACTCCGCCTCGTGCACGCCCACTGCGCGCGTCGGCAAACCGCCGGCCATGCAACGCAGGGGCCAGCTGCTCAACCTGCACGCGAGCCTGCGGGGCTTGCTTGAGCCGTGTGCCTGGAAAGCGGGCACGCACGGTTCTGAGGGGGCCCCGGCGCGGTAACGCGCCGGGGCTACCCGACAACCATGCCGGGGACCACATAGATGTCCTTGGCCGGGCCATCGCGCAGGTCCCGACCCGGCACCGCAGATACCTGCTGGTCCGGGCGGACGGGGCCGGCGCCACCCACGAGCTGTTGGATTGGCTGAGCCTCCAGGGTCAGGTCCGTGGCCGCCGCCTGGAGTACTCGGTCGGCTTCCCGACCAAGAACATGGCGCTGACCAGCGCGATCACCAGCTGCCGGAGGCCGCGTGGACATCGGCGGTCACCGCTGACGGTGAGGTTCGCGACGGCGCCGATGTCGCCGAAGTCACCGGCCTGCTCGATCTGCGGCGCTGGCCAGCCGGGATGCGGGTGATCGTCCGCCGCGAACGGCCGCATCCCGGCGCGCAGCTGTCGCTGCTAGAGGAGACCGACGGCTGGCGCTACCAAGCCTTTGCCACCAACACCGCCGTCGGGCAGCTGGCGTTCTTGGAGGCCCGGCACCGCGCCCACGCCCGCGTCGAGGACCGGATCAAGGCTGCCAAAGACACCGGCCTGGGCCGGTTCCCGTCACGGGAGTACGCCATCAACCAGGCCTGGCTCCAGATCGTCGCCGTCGCTGCTGATCTGACCGCCTGGCTACGGCTGCTCGCCCTGACCGGCGACCTCGCTGCCGCCGAACCTAAGCTGCTGCGGTTCAAGATGCTGCACCTCCCGGCTCGGCTCACCCACAGCAGCCGGCGCCGGAAGCTCCGGCTACCCCGCCACTGGCCGTGGGCCGCCGCTGTCCTCGAGGCATTCCACCGGATCATGATCATCCCCGCACCCACCTGACGGAGAGGCCCACCCGACCACGACCAGCCAAGGAACCATCGGAGAACCGCCCGGCGCGTAGCCGATCACAGCCACGCCCACACCCCAAGAACAGTTAGGCTGCGCGAATCAAGATCAACAGGGACGCGGATCAGAAGCGTCATGAAAGACCGGAGTTAACGTCGTCGTCACCACGGCGTCACCAACCTGAACTGCCACGGTTCCTGCCCATCCGCCGCTGCTGGTGCTCTCGGCAATCCCTGCACACGCAGCCGTGCATTGGCTCGTTTTCGGGACCTTTCCGAGTCAGCGTGCGCCTTTCGGCAGGCGCCGCCCGCTCCCGGACCCGAAGGTCAGTCCGCCCGCCAGGCGGCGGTCTGCCGGACGAACTGCTTGAGGATGAGTACGTCGAACTGGTGCCAGAGCAGCCGGTAACCCCGGCTCATCAGCGCGCGGGTCTGCTCCGGCGTCAGCGCCCCGCCACCCAGGGGGATCCCGGCGTCGCGGATCACCTGCTCGGCGTAGGTGATCGCCTCCACCAGCTCGGGCGCATCCAGCTGCCCGGAGACGCCGAGCTGGGTGGACAGGTCGAAGGGCGCGATCGTCATGCAGTCGATGCCCTCGACCCTGCAGATCTCCTCGAGGTGCTCGATGGCGCTGCGGGTCTCGATAAGGATGGCGCACACAGTCTCGCCGCCACGCTTGGGGAGATAGTCGAACAGGTCCACGCCCCAGCGGGAGTGGCCGACGAACGGGCCGAACCCGCGTCGCCCCTCCGGCGGGTAGCGGGTCAGCGCGACGCACTCGGCCGCGGACTCCGCGGTGGTGATTAGCGGGAACATGATCCCCTCGGCGCCGGCGTCAAGGGCTGCCTTTGTCGCGGGCTCATCGATGGAGGGGACGCGCACCCATGGGGAGCATTCAGTCCCGGCGGTCGCCGCGACCATTGCGTGGACGCTCTCCGGACCGATCGGCCCATGCTCCTGGTCGATCAGCACCACGTCCGCGCCCGCAGCGGCCAGCGCCTGCGTGGCCACAGGCGACGGGATGAGGTTCAGGTAACCGCTCAGCGGCGGCCCATCCCGCAGCCGCTCCTTGATGCTCGGCATAACCCCTCCCGCGCTGCTCCCGGCCCCGAGGCGGCAGCCGTCGTAGGCCGCGTCCGATCCCAGCAGTATGGCAGAGGCGGGCGTGCGTGCACGAGGGTCCTTGGACCCTCCAGCGGGCGCGCGCAACTGGCGAGAAGCCGCCGTTCTCGGGCGCGACACCCGGTGCCATCAAGGATCGGCTTGTCGTGCGGACGCCGCCACACTGAGATGTCAAGCAACGCATGCCAAGTCGGCGCTACCGTGACATCTGACACGGTAGCGGTTTGGCTACCGTCTCCTTTAGAGATGGTTGCCACCGCCACAGGCCCCACAACAGGCGTAGGAGCCTCGAACGACGTCGTACGCACAAGTTTCTGTGCTGGCAGGCGTCGGAGGCTCAGGAGCCTTATACGGCGAAGCTACGAGCGTGGACGGGAATGGGTTGTACGGCAACGGCCTAAAACGTTTGGCGAGACGCATCCGCCATGGCAGCAGCCAACACCTCAGGCGAATGACTCATGGTTGGCGCCGCCGAAATCTGACACCCAGAATGCGGCCGGCAGCCTGATCAACCGTCACAATCGCAGACAGGTCAGGCGCACCAACCAACTCCCGATACGTAGCGTCAGCAGGTTTGAACCGCAGCCAACCACCGTCGACAGGTTCACCGCGGGCACCGTCCGCCCACACAGGCCGTGGACCCCAGTAACCGCCCTCGTCCCGCATCAACGCCGCATGTCCACGACGCCAAAAAGTTGCACCGACCCCAGACACTTTGACCAACAAACTTCTGGTGGCTGGGTCGAAAGTGGTTTGGGCGTCGACTGCTAACGGCTGAGGAACAGACACATTCACTCGCCCTCAGGCGGCGGTGCGAAACTGTGAAACGTCAGGCTGCCATTGGACAGTAGATCCTCTGCCACCGTCTGCCGGCGCGGCAGATAACCAACAGCATCCAACTCAGCCGACACCGCAGCCTCAAGAAACGACATACCCGCAGGAATCATGCTCGCAGGCACACCAACACCCCACGAAGTCCTTAAACGTTGATCAGCCTCAACAGCCTCACGTTCCTGCACGGCACGCAAAGCCCGAACCCGCAACTCCTCGGCCCGCCGCTCATCCAACAACCTTCGGGCGTCGCCGCGGCTAACCGCATCACGACCCAAATCATCAGGAGCAGGCGTAAAACTCTCGGGTCGTGCTAATTCCCTAAGCGGACCAGCAATAAGTGCCGTACGCCATGAGGGCTATTCCGTGGATTGGCCTTGCATAGCCTCCATCTGACTGGCCAGTTCCTCGAATCCCTTCTCCAGATCCTCAAGGTTCATGCACGGGGTCAGCGTGACCTTGGCCTTCCCTTGTTGAAACATGGGCTCGGTAAGCATCGGTATTTGCGACGTGTCCGCCATGTCGAACACCATGAGGATTGCGCGCTGCCCATCATCAGTGAAGGCATAGAAGGCCTCCGGCTGGAAGCGGTCCACGACCCGACGGTTCACTTCTCTTCCTTGGCCGCTGCTCATAACCTCGCTAGCGGCCTCAGTGTCGAAGACAGCTTTGAGCATCATCCGCATAACAACCTCGGGTAGCGACTGCAGATAGCGAGACCAGGAGTCGGCCAGGTCCTCGGCCTTGTAGCCCTTGCGTACGTCTTCGCCGAGGCGCACATCCTTGGGATGGATGTCGTATTTGCGGAGTCTGCTGGCTAGTCCGCGACTGTCGAGTTCTTTGCCTGTCTTGCCATCTCGGGAATCCGCTACAAGCGCTACAGCCGCTACACGTGCCCGCTTTGGCCAGTCACCACCGGCCAGACCAGCCATAGCCAACAGCGGCTCCCATACGTCTGCGTCACGATCTTCGATGCCGTCTGGCATGTCTGGCCACTGAACCTCGGACGTTTCCGCCCAGCGGGCTAGATCCTTGGCGATCGGATCAGCTTGCGGCGCGTTGACTCGATGTCGCCACGGTTCGACACGCTCGTTGGGTGCGCGGCGCCGCATCCGGATCTTGACCGAGCGGGTGCCGATCGTGTCGGGCAGGTCATCTAGTCCAGCGAGTGCTACCGCGCAGTAGGCGGGTAGCTCCTCTGTCTCTACGGTTCTGCCTTTGGTGATACATCGGCCGGCGACTGCGCCGCGGCGATGCCCAGCGTTGAGCATGCCGCGGATGTCTTCGTTGTCTTTGGCCTTCGGGCCAAAGAGCGTGTCTATCTCGTCATAGAGGATCGTCGGCAGGCCGGCTTCGTCGGACACTTTGCGGAACAGATAGGCGGGTGTGGTGTTGACCGCATGCACCGGCCTGGGCACGAGCGGTTCTGTTACCTCGAGCGCTCGACTTTTCCCTGATCCTGGTTCTGGTGACAGGAACGCTATGCGTGGTGTCGATTCCCAGGAGTCCATGAACCAGGTGTGAGCGATCCACAGTGTGTGGGCGACGCGAGCGGCTTCGGATGGGTATGCGACGAATCGGCCTAAGAACTTCTCTACCCGGTTGAGTAACTCGGCCCCGTCGATGATGCCGCCCCATGGGCTGAGGCCTTCTGCAATGTTGATGTCCATCTACGCCACCTCCCTCAACACAGCCCATACTTCTTCGCCGATCTCTTCGGGGTGTTCGCTGATGATCAAGATGGCGTGTCTGCGGCAGGCTTCGGCTGTGGCCATGCATTGGATCCATGCGTCGTTGAGTTGTTCGCGTGTGGCGTGGCCGTGGTATTCGTCTAGGCGGGGTGCAGCGTCTTCGAACGCTTGCGCCCTTTGTTGCCAGTAGTCGGCTGTTGCCTCGGTAAGGGCGTCTTGGAGCACACGGGCGCGGAAGTGATCGAGATCTAGTTGGAGTTTCACCGGTCCCACCCGCCGGTGAGGTCGAGGTCAGCGGCAATCGGTGTCAACTGGCACAACACCAGTCGGACTGGCTGGCCTTTGTTGGTGGCCCGTTGCACCGCTGCTGTGGCGCTGTGGAGCGATAGGAAGACACGACGGCGGTAGTTGCCAGCGGGTGTGAACACGAGCACCACGAAGGCTTCGCAGGCGGATTCGATGTCTCCTGGTTGATCTAGGATGAGATCAACACCCGACGCCCACACAGCCAAGGTGTTCTTAGGAGCCGGCCCCGTCCCACCAGCGGGGCCGCTTCTGACGTCAGGCGACGGCATCGGAACCACCGCCCTTTAGCTCGGCTTCAGCGGCCTCAGCCGCAGCAGTGAACTCCATGGCCTTGCGACGAGACTGCGCCGACTTCAGCGCGAGCCGTTTGTAATGCGCCAGTCGCAGGTGTTCGGCGCGGACAGGATCACCGCCCGCTTGCTCCAAGAACTTCTGGTTGAGCGCAGCACGAGCGGGCGCGGTTCGGGCGGTGGGGTGTGAGCGCCATGTCAAATCTCCGCCCCGGTGCCTACACGGGGAGTGATTCGACGGTGTACCGTCCGGCTTGCGAACGATGTACTTGTGGCAGGAAGCCTAGCCGATTGTGAGCACTAATGTGCGCCGGCCCGCTGCGACCGCAGCACTCAGGTCACGGTCGTCCATCCGCCAGGCCCCGCACCGGCATGCCACGCGTGGCGCGTGTTAGGCCCTATTTCAGGCGTAAATCAGCCGAAATCGCTCAGCTGCTCAGTCCAGATAGTCCCTGAGCACTTGGGAGCGGGACGGATGCCGGAGCTTGCTCATGGTTTTGGACTCGATCTGCCGAATCCGCTCGCGAGTCACCCCGTACACCTTCCCGATCTCATCGAGCGTCTTTGGCTGACCGTCGGTCAATCCGAAGCGCATTGACACCACTCCGGCCTCGCGCTCGCTGAGCGTGTCCAGTACGTCGTGTAGCTGCTCCTGCAGCAAGGTGAAGCTCACGGCATCCGCCGGAACGACAGCCTCCGAATCCTCTATCAAGTCTCCGAATTCGGAATCGCCGTCCTCGCCCAGCGGGGTATGCAGCGAGATCGGCTCACGGCCGTACTTTTGAACCTCGACGACCTTCTCCGGAGTCATGTCGAGTTCGCGCGCGAGCTCCTCCGGTGTAGGTTCGCGGCCAAGGTCTTGCAGCATCTGCCGCTGCACGCGAGCCAGTTTGTTGATGACCTCGACCATGTGCACAGGAATGCGGATCGTACGAGCCTGATCGGCCATCGCCCGGGTGATCGCCTGCCGAATCCACCATGTCGCGTAGGTGGAGAACTTGTAGCCCTTGGTGTAGTCGAACTTCTCGACCGCACGGATCAGCCCAAGGTTGCCCTCTTGGATGAGATCGAGAAAGAGCATTCCGCGTCCGGTGTAGCGCTTGGCCAGCGACACCACCAACCGGAGATTCGCCTCCAGCAGGTGGTTCTTGGCACGATGACCGTCCTCGGCGATCCATCCATAGTCGTCAAGCTGTGAAGCCTTGATCTTTGTGTGATCGTCGTTGATCTTCTCATCGGCGAACAGGCCGGCTTCGATGCGCTTCGCAAGCTCCACCTCTTGCTCGGCATTCAGCAGCGCGACCTTGCCGATCTGCTTCAGATAGTCCTTCACTGGATCAGCCGTGGCGCCGGCTGCCATGACCTGCTGCTCAGGCTCGTCCGCGTCGTCGGCCTCCGACAAGGTGAAACCCTCGTCCTCAGCTAGTTCCTCCTCGAGCTTTGCCTCTTCAGCAGGCTCGAATGCGGACTCATCAACGTCGTCCAGGCTGCGTTTCTTTCCGACGGTGAGTACGACCTCTTCACTTTCCAGGTCGACCACCACATCAGCGGTCAGCGCTTCCGCACCGAGTTCGACCTCGAGCGGCTCCAAAGACAGATCCTCGAGCTCTACGTCGTCAACTGCTTCATCTGGCTCAGCAGCCAGCGCCTTCTCGTCGTCAGCCACCGGCTCGGCAGCAGCGGCCTGCTTGGCCGGTCCGCTTTCGACCGACTTCAACGCCGCCTTCTTGGCGGTGGCCTTCCTTGACGACGTGGATTTCTTGATCGGAACGGTCTCTTGCCGAGCCCGGCTTGTGGACGCAGCCACCGCGCGAGCCGATGTGTGCAGTTTGGAGGGGAATTTGGAGGGGGGTGTCACAAAGAGCCTCTCGGACTGACCTGGCGGATCTAGGGCATGCAGCGCCCATCGGATGTCAATAGGTGCTCCATCGATATTCTGGCACGAATCTCCAAACGTCCCGTCCGTTGCCGAAATGATGTCGCAACTCGGATCGTGCGCCGCCGTGCTGCGGAGGAGGAGCAGACCCGCGTTTCGTCGGCGAGCGACGACGAGGTAGGCGGTTTTCCAGCGCGATCCCGCAGCAAGCGAAGCGAGCAATCAAACGTCGGCTATCCGGCGTCTGGCTCCGCCTTCACCGCTAGGACGGGGCAGGCCGCGTCCAGCAGTACACGCTGAGCATTGCTTCCCAACAGCAACTTGCCCACCGGAGATCGGCGACGGAGGCCAATCACAATGAAGTCAGCGTCGGTCGTGTCGGCTATTCTGATCAGCTCGTCCGCCGAGTCATCCACGTCGATCGGTGTCCTGATCTCATAGGTGACCCCTGATGTGGCGAGCTCGGCCGCCAGGTCACCCGCTTCCACTTCGGACGACGTATCGACGACCACCAGCGCTGCCCCGCGTAACCGGGCCTCGCTCAATGCGCGCTTCAGCGCGGCACGTCCCTCAGGTTTCGCCGAGTAGCCAACGACGATCAGCGGCTGAGCCTCCCCGGGCAACGATTGGGTAGGTACATCGGCCGGTCGGGGGCGAGCGTGATCGGACGGGGACTGAATCGTCTCTGACATCAGCGCGCCTCCCAGCTGTGGACCGGTTCGTTGCTGTGCATCAGCGGCAAGTAGCTAGCAAGCATCCCCCGCAGAGCATCCTGCCTGGACTCGCCGGCGTGCTCACGTCGCGCAACCTCGGCGACCTGCCAGGTTGCGCCATTGGCGGTGCGCAGGCAGCGGCGTTCGATGATGTCAAGCAGTCGGCCGATCTCAGCCTCGTCAGCCTCCCATTGACGCAGACCCTCGGCGGCCATCGGCAGCAGCTTGCGTACGACCAGTTCAGTCACTCGCACTTGGCCGACCTGGGGCCAATAGACCTCGGCATTGATACCGTGCCGGATGCCGGAGACGAAGTTTTCTTGGGCCGCCTGGAAGGACATCTGTGTCCAGATCGGTCGGTCGTCGGTGGAGAGGGCGCGTACTAGCCCAGCGAAAAAGGCCGCGTTGGCCATAGTGTCGACCACGGTCGGTCCTGCGGGCAGCACCCGGTTCTCAACCCGCAGGTGCGGGCTACCACCACTGACGTCGTAGACCGGCCTGTTCCAGCGGTAAACGGTGCCGTTGTGCAGCCGGAGTTCGTCCAGGCTTGGTACTCCCCCGCTGTCGAGTACCGCTATCGGATCCTCGTCGGAGCTGACCGGCAACAAAGCAGGGAAATACCGGGCGTTCTCCTCGAACAGGTCAAAGATCGAGGTGATCCAGCGCTCGCCGAACCACACGCGCGGCCTTACGCCTTGAGCTTTCAGCTCCTCACTGCGAGTGTCAGTGGTTTGTTCGAATAGCGGGATGCGAGATTCAGCGACAAGCTGCTTCCCGAAGAGGAAGGGAGAGTTTGCGCCCAAGGCGACCTGCACGCCGGCAATCGACTGCGCGGCATTCCAATAGCCGGCGAAGTCATCCGGACTTACCTGCAAGTGCACCTGAGTCGACGTGCACGCGGCTTCGGGCATGATCGTGTTCGACACCATCGCCAGTCGTTCAACACCGTCGATCACGATCTCCAGATCTTCACCACGTGCGGCAAAGATCTGCTGGTCAAGCATTGAGTAGCGCGGGTTCTCGCTGACATTGTCCAGGGTGACGTGAGGTGGCATCAGGGTGGGCAAAATGCCGATGACAACCAGCTGCGCGCCGATCGCTTTGGCCCGAGGGTCTGCCTCGTTCAGCGACTTTCGGACCGACTGTTCGAAGTCGGAGAAGCCGAAATCGACCAGTCGACGCGGCGCGACATTGATCTCGATGTTGAATCGGCCGAGCTCGGTTTGGAAGGACGGATCGGCAATCGCCGCAAGCACTTCCGCATTACGCATAGCCGGCTGGCAGTCCATGTCCACCAGGTTGAGCTCGATCTCGAGGCCTGTCATCGGCCGCTCGAAGTCGAAGCGGGACTCGGTCAGCATGCGGGCCAGTACGTCGAGGCCTTTGCGAACCTTGTCCCGGTACCGCTTGCGATCTTCCCGTGTGAACTCTGTCGTGTCGACCTCTGCTCCCATGGGCCTATCCTCACGCATCGTCGTCCCAGCGGGAAGGATCGGTTGGCTCTACAATCCTCGGCGCCCGCTACGCTCGTCCACCATGTACGCCGACGCACCCCCTACGTCCGCTCCTCCGCAGGCGACGCGGAAGCCGATCACGCGCACCCATCACGGTGACGTGTTCGTTGACCCCTACGAATGGTTGCGGGACAAGGACAACTCAGAGGTAATCAGCTACCTGGAGGCGGAGAACGCTTACACCGAGGCTCAAACCGCTCACCTCTCTGAGCTTTCGCACGCGGTCTTCGGCGAGATCAAGGCCCGCACCAAAGAGACCGATCTCAGTGTGCCGAGCTACAGCTCCCACCCAGGCGGCGCAGCGTACTGGTACTACGTTCGCACGGTCGAAGGATCGGAGTATCCGATCTACTGCCGGGTCGTTGCCATCGATCGCGAGCAACGGCCCGATCCTGAGCAAGAGATCGTGGGCGAGGAGGTTTTGCTGGACGCCAACCTCGAGGCGGAAGGCCATGAGTTCTTCTCCCTCGGCGCGTTCAGTATGTCTCTCGACGGACGGCTGCTGGCGTACTCGGTCGATGTGACCGGGGCTGAACGCTTCACGATCCTGATCAAGGATCTGGACTCAGGTGAATTGCTCGCTGACCAGATCAGCGATACGGCCTACGGCGTCGCCTGGGCAGAGAACAGCCACCTTTTCTACACCAGAGCGGACGACGCCTGGCGGCCGTACATCGTCTTGAGGCATCGGCTCGGTACCGACCCATCACAAGATGTCGCCGTAGTGACAGAGTCGGACGAGCGGTTCTGGCTCGGTGTCGATGCCAGTCGCGATGACCGATGGATCCTCATCGGAGCTGGAAGCAAGATCACTTCAGAATTCCGGTTACTCAGTACCGACGATCCCGAAGGTGAGCCACGCATCGTCGCGCGACGACGCCAGGGAGTCGAGTACGACGTCGAGCCCGCAGGTGATCGGCTGCTGATCGTGCACAACGATGGGGCTGAAGATTTCGAGCTTGCTGAAGCGCCGCTGACGGCCACCAGTCACCTGGAGTGGACACCCGTGATCCGCCACCGCCAGGGCGTGCGGATTCTCTCAGTCAGCGCGTACGCCAGTCATGCGGTCGTGTCGTTGCGACGCGACGGGCTCACCGGCTTGCACGTGATGCCGCGGGATGCCGACGGCAATCTCCAGGCCGGTACCGATATCGCGTTCGAGGAGCCCCTTTACGTGGTGGACGCCCCCGGCGAGTCCGAGTACGAGACCCCGACCATCCGCGTTGGCTACGCATCCCTGCTAACCCCTGAGTCGATTTATGACTATCACCTCACAACGCGAGAGCTGACCTTGCTCAAGCGAACACCAGTGCTCGCCGATCCCCAGTTCGGCAGCTATCAGCCAGACCGCTACGTTCAAGAGCGCGGCTGGGCCACGGCCGCCGATGGTATCCGGGTGCCGTTGTCGATCGTCCGGAAGGCAGACATTCCGCTGGACGGATCCGCACCGGCCTTGCTGTACGGCTACGGGTCGTATGAGGCGTCGATGGATCCCGGGTTTTCAGTGTCGCGCCTCTCGCTGCTCGACCGTGGCATCGTCTACGCAATTGCCCATGTCCGTGGCGGCGGTGAGCTCGGCAGGACCTGGTACGAGCAGGGCAAGCGGCTTGCCAAGAAGAACACCTTCACTGACTTCATCGCGTGCGCTGATTACCTGGTCGAGCAGGGATACACCTCGACCGACCGGTTGGCCGCCCGCGGCGGGAGTGCCGGGGGCTTGCTCATGGGGGCCGTCGCGAACCTTGCGCCGGAGAGGTTCCGTGCCATTCACGCGTCGGTACCGTTCGTGGACGCCCTTACGACGATCTTGAATCCCGAACTGCCGCTCACAGTCATCGAGTGGGAAGAGTGGGGCGACCCGCTGCACGACCCAGAGGTCTACGCGTACATGAAGTCCTATACGCCATACGAGAATGTGCAGTCCGCGGACTACCCGGCCATCCTGGCCACCACCAGTCTCAACGACACACGCGTTTTCTATGTGGAACCGGCCAAGTGGGTCGCTGCTCTGCGGTATGCCGCAAGCAACTCGGCCAAACGGCAGATCCTGCTCAAGACCGAAATGGTGGCGGGCCATGGCGGAGTAAGCGGACGCTATAAGAGCTGGCATGAACTAGCCTTCGAGTACGCCTGGATCATCGGCGAGATCACCAGCGGACGCTGATCAGAAACCTCGGAATGCCGTTGTCCGTTTGAGAGTTGACGGGTCGTGACTCGAACGGGCGTGTATCCGAGATTGTGCGGGGTATTGCATCCTAGAAAGCTCCCGGCTCCGAATCACTGGCAGTAAATACCGCTCGGGGTTACCCCCGAGTAGGTCTCAGGGATTCTTCAGGGCACGCGCGGAATCCAAAGCGGTACCTGATGCGTTCTCCCTTGTGAAGGACAGGAAGGGGCCCACTGTGGCAACAACTACTCGCTCGCGAGTATCCGAAGGCATCGATGGCAAAGATGCAGTCGGCCTATATCTGGAAGGCATCGCTAAGACTCCTTTGCTGAGCGCCGAGGAGGAGGTCGAGCTCGCCAAGACGATCGAACTTGGTCTTTACGCGGAGCACATCCTTTGTGGCGACGTGACGCTTGCCGAGCGTGGAAAACGCGCCAAGCGGCCCACCAAGGCCGAGTTGGAGTTTCTGGCTGAGGAAGGCCGGCGAGCGATGCAGCATTTCGTGACCGCCAACCTTCGTTTGGTGGTCTCTGTTGCTCGCAAGTACGGCCGTTCTCAGATGCCCCTCCTGGATCTGGTCCAGGAAGGCAATACCGGTCTTATCCGTGCAGTCGAGAAGTTCGACTACACCAAGGGGTTCAAGTTCTCGACGTACGGTACGTGGTGGGTGCGGCAGTCGATCAGCCGTGGGATCGCCCAGCAGGGTCGGATCGTCCGGTTGCCAGTGCATGTGGCAGAGCAGGTCAACCAGGTTGGCGCTGTCCGGAGGACCCTGGAGCGGCGGCTCGGGCGGGATCCGGAGATCGAGGAGATCGCCGCAGAGATGGATCTCGAGCCCGACCGGGTACTTGACCTGATGCGCTACGGCCGCGACCACGTCAGCCTCGATGCGCCAGTCGAGGAAGGCGGCGACACGGCTCTGGGCGATCTGATCGCACGTGAGCCGATGCCTGGTCCAGACGAGGTTTTCCTGGACGCTGAGGAGCATGCGCGACTGGAAGGCATGCTCGCCTCGCTGGATGAGCGTTCCGCCGATGTCGTACGCCGTCGCTACGGACTCATTGATGGCCGTCAGGCCAAGCTCGCTGATATCGGTGCGATCTGGGGAATTACCGCAGAGCGCGTCCGTCAGATCGAGCGTCATGCCATTGCCAAGCTGCGGGGGAAGTCGGTCCTGGCTGCGTAACCCCGCGCGCCGCGACCTCACCAAGACTTCCCAGCAGCCCCAAGGGCGATCCGGATTCCCCCTCCGGATCGCCCCCTTGTTTTATTTGGGTCTTCATCCTTTGCGGAGTGGGCGGATGAGGCCTTCTTGGGCGACGTCGGAGACTAGGACACCATTCTGGAAGAGGCGGCCGGTCGCTAGGCCCAGGCCATGCGATGCCGACGGCGATACTTGGTCGTGGAGCAACCAGTCGTCGGCCCGGAATGGACGGTGAAACCACATGGCGTGGTCGATCGAGGCGGCCTGGACGTTGAGTCCGATCAACACCCCGTGCGGCACCGTGGTCGCCGAGAGCAGAGTCAGGTCGCTGACATAGGCCAGTGCAGCCTGATGTAGCCGCCGATCGTCAGGCAGCGAGCCATCCGTGCGCACCCATACTCGAGCACGCGCTGGATGCAGGCCGTCAGCTAGTACGCCGCCTGGACGCGAGTCACCTACGTAGCGGACATCGAGAGCTCCCCATTCACTTTCCCAGAACGAGACTGGTCGGCCCGATGCCTCGAAGAGGACCTCACTGAGCTTCGGACACTGCTCAGGCGGCGAAACATTCTCCGGCATGGGGTCGAGGTGCTCGAAGCCCTCCTCCATCTCGTGAAATGAGCTGGACAGGTAGAAGATCACTTTGCCACCCTGTCTGGCCACGACTCGCCGAGATGAGAATGAGCCACCGTCGCGCACCGCCTCGACGTCGTAGACCATCGGAATGTCGGTCCGGCCCGGTAGCAGGAAGTAGGCGTGCAACGAGTGCAGCACGCGGGTGACTGAGACAGTACGAGCAGCGGCCAGGAGAGCCTGCGCCAGGACTTGCCCGCCGAAGACGCGTTGAAGCTGAGTGGTCGGCTGACGCGCCCGGAACAGTCCGATCTCGATCTCTTCCAAGTCCAGTAGGTCGATGAGCTCGGTGACGGACTGCGGCACACGAGGAGCCTAGTGCCCGGCTCCTGTGTAATTGTCCCGACTGCCCTCCACTGCCGGCCAAGCAAGGACCACGGTCGCATCCAGCTCATCGGAGATGACGATCTGGGCCGCCAACCCGTGACGCTCGCAAGCTGCAACGCATTGTCGCGCCTGGCTGCGACTGGTTTCCACCAGCAACCGTCCATCCGGCGCCAGCCACCGTCGTGCCTCTGCGATGATGCGCCGCAGCAGATCTAGCCCATCCACACCGCCGTCCAACGCCAGCCGAGGCTCGTACAGGCGAGCCTCGGGCGGCAGAAGCTCGATCGAACCGGTCGGCACATAGGGAGCGTTGGCAAGCAAGAGGTCAACCCGGCCGGCCAAGGATCGCGGAAGCGGCTCGTAGAGGTCGCCTTCGAGTACCTCAGCGGACCCGGTGAGGCCAGCGAGATTTCGTCGGGCGCACCGCACCGCTGCCGGATCGACGTCGGTTGCGTACAGCTCGACCTGCTGCAGGGTCGACGCCAAGGCCAGTCCTAGCGCAGCCGAACCGCAGCACAGCTCGACGACCACTGGCTGCGGCGGAGCGAACACGAGAGCTTGTCGGAGAACGAGTTCGGTCCGGCGCCGCGGCACAAATACGCCCGGCTCGACGGCAATTCGCAAACCGGCGAACTCGGCCCAGCCCAGGATCTGCTCAAGCGGAACCCCGCGCACCCGCTGCCGCACCATCTCTTCGAGGTTGTCCGGCGTTGTCGCAGCCGTCAGCAGCAGGTCAGCCTCGTCCTCGGCAAATACGCAGCCGGCATCTCTGAGTCGTTCGGCGAGCGTCATTAGGTCAGGCGCGCACTGCGGTCGCAGGTCACTCGTCCTTCTCGCGCTCAGCGAGGAATCTCTCGAACTCGGCGGCGATCTCCTCCGCGCTTGGTACGCGATCCGGCCGTTCGGCCTGCAAGGCGTCGTATTGCTGCTCGAGCGTCGCCACGAGTTCTTGGACTTCGGTCGAGGTTGCCATCTCTTCGGCGATGTCAGCCAGGTTGCTGGCAGACGCCTTTTCCAACGGTTCGAGTGGTACAGCCAGGCCGGTCGCTTGGTTGAGGGAGCGGGTCAGGGTGAGAGTGGCCTCTGGGAATGATGCCTGCGCAAGATAGTGCGGGACATGTGCCGCGAAACCCATGGCTTTGCGCTCCATCTGGCCGAGGCGGAATTCCAGCAAACCTGTAAAGCTGGCGGGCACTTCCACTCGGTCGATCCAGCTGCGATAGCCCTTGATCAGCGTGGCGTCGGTGGCGTGCGCGGTCAACGTAATCGGACGAGTGTGGGGCACCGCCATCGGAATGCCGTGCACGCCGACAGTCATTCGTACCCCGAACTGTTCGATCAGTCCAACCACGGCGGCGGCAAGCCGCTCCCACTGCACATCAGGCTCGGGTCCACTGAACAGCAGAAATACCTCGCCGTGGCCGTCTGTGACGCGGTGGATGCGAAGATGCAGGTCGGCGTAAGACTTCCACTGGTTGGTGTCGAAGATCATCGCGGGCCGGCGGCTGCGATAGTCGTGGAGCTGGTCGTGGTCGAATTCAGCGAGCACTTCATGCTCGAGGTTTTCCAGCAGGTTCGCAGAGAACAGCCGGCCAGCCTGCCCGGCGTCCACGAAACCGTCCAACTGGTGGATCAGCACCGGGCGGTTGTCCTTGAGCTTGGCTACAACCGCCTCGTTCAAGGTGTAGAGCTGCCGGGGATCCATCACGTGACCAATCTACCTGCGCGAGGTGGCTCTTCTCGGCACACAATTGTGAGTCCCCGGCTGGAGGAAGCCTTCAGGGTGGTGACTCGCCGTGGTCATGGAAAGTGGTGCGACCGTTGAGTTTGGCGGCAAGCTCATTGTCAATGCCGTCGGCCACGTCAGACAGGATGCGCACCGCCTGGTGCAGGTGAGCCGG
This sequence comes from uncultured Actinomycetota bacterium, assembly GCA_963836855.1. Taxonomy (GTDB): domain Bacteria; phylum Actinomycetota; class Actinomycetes; order Propionibacteriales; family Propionibacteriaceae; genus Microlunatus. Next base: position 144,157 of record CAWILN010000017.1, read on the forward strand.
CACAAAGGGCCAGGACAACACCGAGATGGTCACAAAAACTCGGTCTCGGATGAGTTGAAATTTCACCCACCGAGCCTCGACATTCAGGTCATTGAGCACTTCGGCGGCTCGAGACCGACCCGCGATATCGTGTACGACTGCCGCAAAGATCACCACCTCCTGACCGTCCTGAGAAGTCCGGAGGAAGAGCATGGTCGAGCCGACTCGGATCGCTACATCGCCCTCGGCGTCACGGATCGGGCGATGGCCGTACATCTCCGCGAGCTCGCCGTCGACCAAGTCGTTGAGATGGTTCTGGTCACGCGGCATGATCGGCGTGAGGTCACTTCGCTCCAGCTCGAGAACCTTGATTGACGCCTCACCCTCGATTAGCGGCGGAGCAGGCTGGAGCACCTCGGCGAGCTGGTCGGGAGCAAGGAAGATCGGATGCTGCACGCCATAGACGTCTCGCAATGCGGCGACGGCGAGCTCACTTACTCGATCTGATTCGATCTGAGGCAACTCGATCCAGAAATTCACCGATGGCTGGGTTGACTGTGCTGATGGGTGATCCCCGGCTGCTGCGGGTGACTGCCAACCCAACCGTGCCATGGCGCCAAGCAGTTCGGCGGAAAGCTGGAAATCATCCCCGAGCACTGCATTGCTGGCAGCCTCGCATCGGATCACGCCCCGCCGGGGACTGCTCAGCCTGACAAAAGGTGGCGGACCGTTGCCCTCCGACTCGGTGCCGATGGTGAGATCGGCGGAGTCGTCAATCATTGAGATGACTTCGCTCAACCGACTCTGGAATTCAGCCCAAGCTTGAGCGGTGCTCCGGTCGAGGTCGAAATCGTCGATATCGGCCATATGTGCCCCTCCCAGCCACGAGGACGACGCTAATGCGGTAGGAGTTCAAATTTCCAACCCGAGACCACACGCGACTGACTGGCAGACCTGGTCGCGGGTGAGCTGCCGGCGGTCCATACCGGCGACTGTACGCGTATGAACTGGTGCCTATCGTTGGGTGATGGACCCGGCAATGCTTCCCGCGGGGGCACGTCGCCAAGGAATGGTTCCTGTGGCACCGCCGGCGTTGCTGCGCCGTCCGCGCTCCGCATTGACTTGGGTCACCATGATCGTCCTCGGTCTGGGTGGCCTGGTGATCGCGATCTTGATCTTTCTCCTCGGCGGTCCTACTGGTGCATTGATCGCCACGCTCTTGGCCGCAGTGTCGTTCCCAGTGCTGATCTTGGTCTGCTTCTGGCTCGATCGCTACGAACCAGAGCCCGCCAGCTACCGGCTAGCGGCACTTGGTTGGGGCGCTGTTGCGGCGGTCATGCTGAGCTTCCTGGCCGAACAGTTTCTGTTCGGGCTCCCAGGGACTAACGAATTCGTCGCTGCGGCGGTGGGTGCGCCTGTCGTGGAAGAACTCACCAAGGGATTGTTCTTCGTCGCCATCATCGTCTTCCGCCGTTCTGAGATAGGCGGACTGCTGGACGGCATCATCTACGGCGCGCTGGTCGGGATTGGGTTCGCTTTCGTCGAGGACATCCTCTACTACCTTCAGTCCCTGCAAGCTGGACAACTCGGCGTAACGTTCTTTCTGCGGGGGATCATGGGCCCCTTCGCACACCCGCTCTTCACCGCAGCGACCGGCATAGGCATCGGGATTGCCGTCTCGAGTCGCCGTCCGGTCGTACGAGTACTGGCGCCGATCCTTGGTTTCCTGGCAGGTGTCCTGTTGCATGCGATTTGGAACGGCAGCGCCTTCTGGGAGGACGGACAGGGGTTCTTGTTCGCGTACGGCGCGATCATGCTGCCACTGTTGGTAGTGATCTTGGCCGTCGCAATTTGGGCTCGCTCCCGTGAGGGCAAGATGCTCACTGCAGCGCTTCACCAGGTCGCACAGATGGGCTGGATCAGGCCCGAAGAGATCCGATGGGTAGCCCGGTTATCGGACCGCATGTCAGCGCGCGCCTATGCCAAGCGGATTGGCGGCAAGCCAGCCGTCGCGGCACTCCGGGCGTACCAGCAGACGATGACCGAGGTGGCCTTCCTGCACAACCGAGCCGTCAACGGCACTGCCCCGGCCGATCTCAATCAGCGAATGAGCCTGCTACTCCAGCGAGCTGCGTGGCTCAGGCCCTACGTGGTGTTTCCCCCGCCGCTACAGCCGAGCGTGCCGCCACCTCCTGGCTCACCTGGACCGTGGGCTCCGCCGCCCACCACCAACCCTGGCGCCCCGATCGCTCCTGACCGATGGTAGCTGCGATCATCAGCCAGCTCGGGTCGATCAGCCGCATACGACGTGCAGGTCGCCGCACCAATCTGGCACTGCTGGTCGTACTCGTCGGCGCAGCCCTGACCGGCGGCCTGGCCTTTGCCGCAGGCACTCCTATGCTGGCACGACTCACGACGGTGGTCCATGGCTTGTTTGGGCTTGCAGTCGTGTTGCTCATGCCATGGAAGACTATGATCGTCCGGCGCGCTCCGGCGTTGCGCGTCGCAAGTCTCGCACTGGTCGGCTTGATCATCGTTTGCATCGCGTCCGGCCTGTTCGAGGTTTTCATGGGATACGGCGTGATGTGGGGACTCAGCCCGATGCAGGTACACGTGGGCTCAGCTGCGCTGGCGGCGCCACTGTTCGCTTGGCATGTGTTGCGTCATCGCCGGCAACGCCTGCGTCGCGTCGACTTGTCACGCCGTACGCTGCTGCGCACCGGAGCCTTGGCCGCCGGCGTTGCCGGGGCCTATGTCACGCTGGAGGGCATTGGTCGCCTGACCAGATCGACCTCAGCCAACAGAATCGCAACCGGGTCCCATTACGTCAGTCCGGGCGCGGCTCCGGCCACGATGTGGCTTTTTGATCAAGCCCCTGCCGTCGAGACCGACTATCGCGTTCAAGTTGCAGGAACAGAGTTGACGATTGTCGACCTCGCGTCGCGTTCCCGGACAGTGCAAGCTCGACTCGACTGCACCAGCGGCTGGTACACCGAGGCAGAGTGGACAGCTGTCAGCCTCGCCGACCTGATCCCTCCCGAGCAGCTCGTCACCACAGCGAGCATCGAGGTGGTGAGCATGACCGGCTATCGGCGCCGATTCCCGGCGGATGAAGCCGATTCCGTGTACTTGGCGACCGGCTATCAGGGTGAGCCGCTGCGGCCTGCGTATGGTGCGCCGGTACGGCTGGTCGCACCACATCGGCGAGGGTTCTGGTGGGTCAAGTGGGTCGCCTCGGTGGAGCTCAGCGATCTACCAGCCTGGGGCCAGTCGCCTTTTCCCTTGCAGTGAAGGCGCTTGAGAAGCTCAGCTCGTCGATTCGGTGAGCTCACGTGGCACGGCAATGACGTCCACCAGCGCGCCATTGCGCCAGACGGTGATCTCCACCCGGCGGCCGATGGCATCCTCGACCATTCGGCGTTGCAGCTCGGTGCTCGAGCCGAGCGAGGTGCCGGCGACTGCGACGACGATGTCACCGGATCTCAGTCCCGCGCTATCCGCTGGGCTCCCGGTAATGACCTGGGCTACGCGGAGGCCCTCGCGTCGACCCAGTTTTGCCGCCAGCGGCGGTGGTAGCGGAGCTTGGCTGCCCGCTATCCCGAGCCAGGCCCGGCGAACTCGACCGGAGGTCATCAAAGCGCTAATGATGCGCTCGGTTGTCTCATTGATCGGCACCGCGAGGCCTACGCCGATGCCAGCCACCGCAGTGTTGACACCGACCATCCGGCCCCGGCTGTCCGCGAGCACCCCACCACTGTTGCCGGGGTTCAAGGCGGCATCGGTCTGGATCACCTCATCGACCACTCGGCCCTGTCTGGTTGGCAACGATCGGCCTAGGGCCGAAACGATGCCGGCGGTAACACTCCCGGCGAAACCGAGAGGGTTGCCCACGGCGACCACAAGTTGGCCCACGAGCAGCTGGCTCGCGTCGCCGAGCGTCACTGGGCTGGGCACCTCACTCCGAGCGCGCAGCACGGCTAAATCTGAGAAGGCATCGCGCCCGACCACATCGGCTGTGGCCTCGGTGCCATTCGCGAAGCCCACAAGCACCGAACTTGCTCCCTCGACCACATGAGCGCTGGTCAACATGAAGCCATCGTCAGTCAACACACTCGCGCTGCCACCGCCTTCGCCCCACCGCGACCGCACTCTGAGGCTCGCCACGCTCGGCAAGACCCGCTGGACCACCGTCGTCACCGCGGCGGAGTAGGCATCGAACGCCTCACGGTCACGATCATCAACCATGTTGTGTTAACGCGTACGAGCCAGAAGTGTTCCCCAAAGCCCTCGGCGTGGGGACCGGTCGCGTTCAGCTGCAGCCGCTGGTCGATCCGCAACCTTCGCAGACGTAGCAGCTGCCGCTGGGACGCATCTTGGTGCCGCACGTCAGGCAAAGCGGAGCATCGACGCTGGTGCCAGTGATCTCCTCGAAGAGCTCCGAGGTCGTGCGAGCGGTGACCGGAGCTGGGCTTGCTCCAGCGGCATCCATCTCGTCGGTTCGAACCTCATCGCCTGGATCGTTCTTGAGCGACTCAGCTTCGCTGAGCTCATCCTCCGCTGGCAAATACGACCCGGTCTCGACCTGTCGAGCACGCTCGGTGGCCGTATAGATACCGAGCTCGGCCCGCTCCTCGAAGGACAGGTAGTCCAAAGCCAGCCGCCGGAAGATGTAGTCCATGATCGACTGTGCCATCCGGATGTCTGGGTCGTCAGTCAGGCCAGCGGGCTCGAACTTGAGGTTGGTGAACTTCTGCACGAAGGTTTCCAGTGGCACTCCGTACTGCAGGGCGATAGACACTGCAATGGAGAACGCGTCCATTACTCCGGCCAGCGTGGAGCCCTGTTTGCCGAGCTTGAGGAACACCTCGCCCAGACCATCGTCGGGGTAGGAGCCAGAGGTCATATAGCCCTCCGCCCCGCCCACCGAGAACGAGGTCGTCAGGCTCGGTCGGGACTTCGGCAGTCGCTTGCGGGTTGGCCTGTAGACCACCTTCTCCACGACCGCAGTCTCGACGGTTCCTGACGTCTTCTCATCCGCCTTGGCAGCCTTGCCATCACTAAGTGGCTGGCCAACCTTGCAGTTGTCACGGTATACCGCGAGCGCCTTGAGACCGAGGTTCCAGCCCTGCAGGTAGACGTCCGCGATCTCGTCCACCGTCGCGGACTCCGGCAGATTCACGGTCTTGGAAATTGCCCCGGAGAGGAACGGCTGGGTCGCCGCCATCATCCGTACGTGACCCATCGGCTTGATCGCCCGCTGTCCCATGGCGGTGTCGAACACCTCATAGTGCTCTGGTCTCAAGCCGGGCGCATCGATCACGTGACCGTGCTCCGCGATGTACTCGATGATCGCTTCGGCCGTCTCGTCGGCGTAGCCCAGCTTCTTCAGCGCCCTCGGAATCGTTTGGTTGACGATCTGCAGCGAGCCGCCGCCGACAAGCTTCTTGAACTTGACCAGTGAAAAGTCTGGCTCGATTCCTGTGGTGTCGCAGTCCATCATGAAGCCGATCGTTCCGGTCGGCGCGATCACTGAGGCTTGCGCGTTGCGATAGCCGTTCGCCTCACCGATCTTGATCACTCCGTCCCACGCCGCAGTGGCGCGCTTACGGATGTCGGCGTCCAGGGTGCCGGTGGTCCGCAACGCATCGTTGGCCGCTTGATGCTTGCGCATAACTCGCTTGTGGGCATCGGCATTGCGCGCGTAACCCTCGTACGGTCCCACGATCCCAGCGAGCTCCGCCGCGCGGCGATAGGAAACGCCGGTCATCAGCGAGGTGATTGCAGCGGCCAACGCCCTGCCGCCTTCAGAGTCATAGCCGTGTCCGGTCGCCATCAGCAGCGCGCCCAAGTTGGCGTAGCCAATGCCCAGCTGCCGGTAGTCGCGCGTCGTACGCCCGATCGCCTCGGTCGGGAAATCGGCGAAGCAGATCGAGATGTCCATCGCGGTGATCACCAATTCCACCGCCCGCTCGAACACCTTCGCGTCAAAGGTGTCGTCATCACGGAGGAACTTGAGCAGATTGAGGCTAGCCAGATTGCATGAGCTGTTGTCCAAGCTCATGTACTCACTGCAGGGATTGGATGCGGTGATCCGGCCAGTCTCGGGATTGGTGTGCCAGTCGTTGATGGTGTCGTCGTACTGAATGCCGGGATCGGCGCACTCCCAAGCAGCCCCGGCAATCTTGTCGAACAGCTCACGGGCCTTCACTGTCTCGACAACCCGTCCATCCGTGCGTGCACGCAACGCAAAATCGCCGCCGTCCTCAACAGCACGCATGAATTCATCGGTCACCCGCACCGAGTTGTTGGCGTTCTGGTACTGAACCGACGTAATGTCGCGGCCTCCCAAGTCCATGTCGAATCCTGCGTCGCGCAGCGCACGGATCTTGTCTTCCTCGCGTGCCTTGGTCTCAATGAACTCCTCGATGTCCGGGTGATCCACATCGAGCACCACCATCTTGGCGGCGCGGCGGGTGGCTCCTCCGGACTTGATCGTTCCGGCACTCGCGTCGGCCCCCCGCATGAATGAGACAGGGCCGGACGCCGTACCACCCGAACTCAGCAACTCTTTCGAGGAACGGATCCGCGAGAGGTTCAGGCCGGCACCGGAGCCGCCCTTGAAGATGAACCCCTCCTCGCGGTACCAGTTCAGGATCGAGTCCATCGAGTCGTCCACCGACAGGATGAAACACGCCGAAACCTGCTGCGGGGAGGCAGTGCCTACGTTGAACCAGACGGGCGAGTTGAACGAAAAGTATTGGTGCAGCAGCATCCAGGTCAGTTCATGCTCGAACACGTCGGCCGACTGAGTGTCGAGGAAGTATCCGAAGTCCTCCCCCGCCCTGCGGTAGGTCTTCACCACGCGGTCGATGAGTTGCCGAAGGCTTTGCTCGCGGGCAGGGGTGCCAAGCGCACCACGGAAGTACTTGGTCGTGACGATCGTGGAGGCATTGACGCTCCAGAAGTCTGGGAATTCGACGCCCTTCTGCTCGAAGACCACCTCACCGGTCTTCCAGTTGGTCTGCACCACGTCGCGGCGTTCCCAGACGACCTCCTCATATGGATGCAAACCTGATGTGAAGACCCGCTCGATGCTCAGCCCTGCGCGCTTCGGCGTTGAACTCTTGTTTTCCGATCGCCCATTCGCCGAACGGGTGGTTTCGGTCATTTCTGCCTTTCCTGTCAGCTAGCGGTGCCATGACTGGCCCCGATGATCGAGAGAGTGTTACGACGGCTGCCCGGAATCCATGCCCGGGCGGCTGCAGACTCAGGGCGGCGGTTCAGGACCGCTGTCGGTGCGCGGCCGGGCTGGAGTCAGCCGATGGGGAATGAAGTTGCTCACCTTGTTGTCCACCGCGCGATCCGGAATGAGCGGCTCGATCCCGGTCGGTTCCTGCTCAATGCGTAGCAGCGCTATCTCGGCCTCGAAATCCTCCACCGACCGGAACTGGCGATAGACACTTGCGAAGCGGAGGTAGGCGACCTGGTCCAGCTCGCGGAGCGGGCCCAGGATTGCAACACCAACTTCATCGGTCGGTATTTCGGGCTGACCCAAGGTCCGGAGCGAATCTTCGACAAGCTGTCCTAGGCGGGCAAGCTGATCCTCGCTGACTGGCCGTCCCTTGCAAGCCTTCCGGACGCCGTTGATGACCTTGTCGCGATTGAACGGCTCGACGACTCCGCTGCGCTTCACCACGACGAGCTGCATTTGCTCGATAGTGGTGAACCGCCGCTCACACGATGGGCACTGACGCCGACGGCGGATGCTCGCCCCGTCATCGGTCGTCCGGGAGTCGAGCACCTTGGAGTCGGTGTTGCGACAGTACGGGCAGTGCATTCCTCCTCCAGCTCCTTCCCTGATGCTTGAATCGTTGCCAGTCGCCCTGGGGACGGATCTGGGGACGACCCTGTGGGCTTCTGGGAAGATCCTGTGGATCTTCCTGTGGACTTATGTGGGTATCAAACCACAACTTGTGGATGAACCACATGGTTGTAACTACTAGATATGGATACCGTACGTCCAACAACCATTATTCGCAAGAGCACTGACACTTTGTCGCGGCGGACGTTTCGATGCATGAGAAATCGATCACATCGGCCCCTGATCGGGGCGTCGACTCAGAGCAGGTTGCGCACGACGGTGTAGATCAGTGCCACGAACAGACCGACCACCAACCACAGCATCGGAGCGATGCGACGCAAACGTTCGGCGAGTGGTTGCGGCAAGCGGACGGCCCGCCCGCCCGCGGCCTCAACGATCCACAAGGCGCCGAGCACGCCCAGGATCGTCAGCCCAACGAACGCGAGGGGGTTGAATCCGAAAGCAGCCTGAATCTCGCCGTGCAGCAGTGCTCCACCCATTCGGGTACCACCACAGAGCGGGCAGTCCCAACCGGTCAGAGCACGGAACGGGCAGGGCAGCCCAATCCCTGTGGTTGCGTAAAGGGCGCTGAGGGCAAGTCCGCCGGCAAAGAAGGCGCCTACGTATCCAACTGCACGAGTAGCCCGGAATGACCGGATGTCCGTCGAGACCGCCACCTTCTCATTGTGCCCGGCCGCCAAGCTCACCTCTCGCCTACACTCGCCACATCCACGCCCAAACGTGAAGCGAGCTCATGACCGATCAGTACCGCAGCGTGTGGCCAGATCGACCCGAATCAGCGCAACACCCCGGAATTTCGTCAGTGGCTCCGGAGCCGGCCTATCCACCTCCTGCTGCATACCCTGTCCCCGCTCTGCGAAGCGATCACGCCAACTGGAGCCGGCGGGTGCGGGCCAGGCTGATCGACCAGGCTCCGACATATGTCGGCTTGATCATCTTCATGGCCGGCTATCTCGTCTGGGTTGTCGAGCTGGCTCAGTCCGGTGGATCGACACCGCGGTTCGGGGGCGCGGCCGTTGCGATGATCATCGGTCTCAGCGTGATGCTCGCCAGCCTGGCATGGGTCGCTTACAACCGTTGGATGATCGCAGGTAGGACCGGACAGTCGTTAGGCAAACGCGTGACCAAGATCAGGCTCATCGGCGAAGAGACGATGGCGCCAGTCGGCACGCTGAATGCATTTGTTCGTGACCTTGTCCATATCCTCGACGGCCTAACGGTCGTCGGCTATCTCTGGCCGCGGTGGGACGACAAGAACCAGACGTTTGGCGACAAGATCATGAAGACCGTCGTGATCAACGCCGAACCTCCGAGCTAGTCGCGGCCCGAGCATACGGTCTGGCTCTCGACGAGGCGGTGGCGGGGGCGTAGCGTCCTTGGATACCACCCACCGACGAAAGGAACAGACATGCCGCTGCGGCGAGGGCGTCGCGACGAAACACGCGCGACGAGGTATCAGATGCGGGAGAAGCTCGTCGCGATCGGTGACGACTTCTGGATCGAGGACGAGGCAGGTCGGCGTGCGTTCAAGGTGAACGGCAAGGCAATACGGGTTCGCGACACGCTGGTGCTTGAGACGCCCACCGGTGAGGAGCTGTTCACAATTCAGACGAAGATGGTGCACGTTCGAGATACGATGAACATCGAACGCAATGGTCGAAAGGTTGCCAGCGTGAGGAAAGCGCTGGTAAGCCCGCTCCGCGACCGCTTCTCGATTGACATCGAGGACGGTGCTGACATGGAGGCGAAGGGCAATATCGTCGACCACGAGTACAAGATCGAGCGCAACGGCGACCGGGTGGCCGAAGTCTCGCGTAAATGGTTCCGGGTGCGTGATAGCTACGGTGTCGAGATCGCGCCGGAGCAGGACGACGCCCTGTTGCTCGCGGTCACGGTGTGCATCGACCAGATGACGCATGACTGATATACACACCTTCACTGCTGAGCCTGCGTAGACTCCTCGATGCCAGTACGGAAACCGGGATCTGTGACCCGTACGGCGGTGAGACCGATGACTACCATCGCCGCGGTCAAGATCATCGCAACAATCACCATGACGACAGCTATGCCACGATCGGTCAGCCGCCAGTCAGCCTGACGACCGGCCGCATGAACGATCGGGCATGGCTTAGTGCTCATCCGAGGGGGCAACGCCGCGTAGTCAGTTGATCTATTAGTCCTGCTGCGCCAAACCTCGGTCCGCGGGATTGAGACTGGGATCGCGCTCATCGCTTACTCCTCTGGGGAAGGCATCGAACTAGCGTTCGATAGAACGTACGTTTGATTTGTACCGCATCCTCGATTCCATGCCAAGATCATTCGCACAAACATTCGAGACGTGTCGCGAAAAGAGTGAAACAGCTACCTCTGACAATTCGGTTGCCCAGACCCGGATAGACAGTTGCAACACGCTCGAACAAATGTTTGAATCTGTCAGCGAAGTTCTCTATCGTCAGCGTTATGGCACAAAGCGACCCCACGTTCCCGAAGCCGAGCAAGCGCCGGGGGCGTCCACGCGAGAGCGATGTGGCCGCTCAGCTCGGTGACAGCGCGTCCTTCAGCTCATTCCCGGACGGTCCGACCGATGCCGACGGGCTGACACTTCGGCAGCGCCGAATCTTGGAGGTCATCAAGGAGACCGTGGAGAGGCGCGGCTATCCGCCTAGCATCCGAGAGATGGGCGATGCCGTTGGTCTTGCCTCGTCATCGAGCGTCGCGCATCAGCTCAAGATGCTAGAGGCAAAAGGATTCTTGCGGCGAGATCCGAATCGTCCGCGTGCCCTCGAAGTGCTGCTGCCCGCTGAAGTCCGGCCGGGTATCAGGCAGCTCGCAATCTCCCGCCAGACCGACGGTGGGGACGACACGGGTATCGGCGACGCGTTCCCCGAGCCGGTGAACGTACCAGTCCTGGGACGCATTGCGGCCGGCGGGCCGATCTTGGCGGAGGAAAGCGTCGAAGACGTCTTCGCGCTGCCGCGACAGCTGGTCGGCGAAGGCACGATGTTCCTGCTCGGAGTGCGCGGAGACTCCATGATCGAGGCGGCGATCTGCGACGGCGACTGGGTGGTTGTTCGGCAGCAGCCGACAGCAAACAACGGCGACATCGTCGCTGCCCTGCTCGACAACGAGGCCACCGTCAAGACCTTCAAGCGGACCGGCAACCAGGTGTGGTTAATGCCGCATAACACCGCTTACGACCCGATTGACGGAAATGACGCCACTATTTTGGGCAAGGTGGTGGCAGTGCTGCGTCGAGTCTGACAAAGACGGATGCAGACGCCGTGATCAGAGCATGCTGGGTTCGCTGGCCGCCATCTCCATAGTGAAACGCGCAACTGCGCGAAGCTTGTTGGTGACGTCGAGCGCTGCGACCTTGTACGCCTCCGACAAGGTCGGGTAGTTCAAGACCGTGTCGACCAGGTAGTCCACCGTTCCACCGCAGCCCATGATCGCTTGGCCGATGTGCACCAGCTCGGTGGCATTACTACCGAAAACATGTACGCCCAGGATTTCCCGCGTGTCTGCATGCACGATGAGCTTCAACATGCCATAGGAATCCCCGATGATCTGGCCCCGCGCCAGTTCGCGATAGCGGGATATGCCCACCTCGAACGGAACAGACTCACGAGTCAACTCTCCTTCGGTCTTACCGCAGAACGAAATCTCCGGAATCGTGTAGATGCCGATCGGCTGCAGACTTCGAAGCTCGTTGGCTGGCTCATTGAAGGCATGCGCCGCGGCAAGGCGGCCCTGATCCATCGAGGTAGAGGCGAGTGCAGGAAAACCGATCACATCGCCGACCGCGTAGATGTGCGGCACTTCAGTTTGATAGTTCGCGTTCACCACAAGCCGTCCGCGATGATCAGCTTTGAGCCCTGCAAGATCGATGTTCAGGTCGGCCGTATTGCCTTGCCGTCCCGCCGAGTGCATAACCACCTCAGCAGCGATCTTCTTTCCGGACGCGAGCGTCGTGATCGTGCCGCGCCCTGAGCTCTCCACCGAGGAAACCTCCTCGCCGAAACGGAAAGACATGGTGTGGTCCCGCAGATGGAACTTCAAGGATTCGACGATCTCGGGATCGCAGAAGTCGAGCATCTTGTCACGCTTCTCGACTAACGTCACTCGGGTGCCGAGGGCAGCGAACATCGACGCGTATTCCACGCCGATGACGCCGGCACCGACTACGACCAATGAGCCAGGCACGGTGTCCAACGTGAGGATCTGATCCGAATCGAGCACACGCAGCGAGTCGAAGTCGACGTGCGGCGGATGGGCCGGCACGGTACCGGTCGCGATGACCACGTAGTTCGCAGTTAGGGTGCGGAGTGCCCCCACGCCCTCGATATCGACGGTAAGCGTATGCGGGTCGAGGAAGCTCGCAGTTCCCGGCACCAGTTCGATGTGGTTGCGCATCAGCTGCGAACGGATGACCTCTGTCTCGCGACCGACCACGTGCTGCAGCCGGGCGAGCAGGTCGGAGATGGTGATCTCTTCTTTGACTCGGTAGCTGGCCCCGTACAGGTCCCGAAGCTGCATGCCCGTGAGGTAGAGGACGGCCTCACGCAAAGTTTTGGACGGGATCGTGCCAGTGTTGACGCAGACGCCCCCGACCATCCCCTTGGTGTCGACAATGCACACCTTATGGCCGAGCTTGGCCGCCATGATTGCAGCCTTCTGGCCGCCAGGACCCGAGCCGATGACCGCAAGGTCGAAATCGTACGTGTGCTCCATAGCGCAAGCGTGCCAGAGGATCGACAGGTCCGCCAGGTGGCGTGTGCTGGCCGTCCGCTTGCGGAGCAGGGCGGTACTAGACAGATCAGGACTGGCTCGAGAGCCGGCGCAGGGCTTGGAGCGCAACGTGTCGATCTGTCGTCTGCCACATGTCGGGCATGGACGCCTTGAGGAAGGCGCCATAGCGCGCAGTGACGAGGCGGGGGTCAAGCACGGCCACAACGCCTCTGTCACTGACCCGACGGATCAGTCGTCCTGAACCTTGTGCCAACAGCAGTGCGGCGTGACTTGCGGCTACCTTCATGAAGCCATTCCCACCAGCCTCAGCGACGGCCCGCTGGCGAGCCACGGTCAGCGGCTCATCGGGGCGAGGGAACGGGATTCGGTCGATGATCACGAGCTGGCAGGTGGCACCGGGTACGTCGACGCCCTGCCACAGCGACAGCGTGCCAAACAAACTGGCCGTCTCGTCTTGGATGAAGCGCCTCGTGAGGTCAGGCAACTGGGCATCGCCCTGGCACAAGATCGTCAGGGTCGGAAGCCGCTTCCGGGCGTAGACGGCTGCAATTTCAGCGGCCCGGCGGGAAGAAAAGAGCCCCAGCGACCGTCCATCTGAAGCCTCGAGGAGCTCGGCGATCTCAGCCATCGATGCGTCCGACAACCCGTCACGCCCTGGCGGAGGCAGCGAACGGGCAATGTACAAAATGCCCTGCCGGCGATACTCAAACGGCGAGCCGACATCAATACCGCGCCAGGGGACGGCGTCTGCATCACGGTCACCGGATTCCACGTGCTCGGCTTCTTTCAACCCGACGCTGGTCGCAATCGGAGTGAAGTCACCGCCCAGCTTGAGCGTCGCCGAGGTCAACACAGTCGTCCGCTCACCGAAGACATGAGCGCGCATCAATCCGGCGACCGAAAGCGGGGAAACTCGTGCCTCCCGACCAAAGCGCTCGCGGTCAGCTACCCACACGACGTCATGCTTGTCGAGAGCCGCCATCCGCTCGGCAATATCGAAGACCTCCTTGACGGCTGCGGCCGCCTGCCGCCTGTTGGGATCCTGCTTTTCCTCACCCGTCAGTGCGCTCACCGCCGAGCGAGCGGCGTCGCGGATCACGACACAGGCGGCGACGAATGGACTGTCCGGGTCCTCGACACGTTCCAGGGCGGCTCCGTCCAAGGCGATGCGGAGTGTCTTTGCCGACTCCAGCAGGTCGGAAGCAATATCACCCTCGAGGAAGGTCAGTGCGCGACGGGCCACCCGCTCGACCATCTGCGGGCTCAGCTCCGCGGACGCGGCGCCGGTTACCCGGGAGACCAGTTCATGCGCCTCGTCGATGATCACGGCGCTGTGCTCCGGAAGGACGGTGCCGCCATGCATGGCGTTGATCGCGAGCAGCGCGTGATTGGTGACCACCAGGTCTGCGGCGCGAGCCGCGTCGCGCGAGCTCTCGACGAAGCATTCGCTGCCGTACGGACAGCGCTGTGCACCCAAACACTCCCGGACCGGAATTGATACCTGCGCCCAGGCTCGTTCGGTATGAGACGGTGCATCGTCGCGGTCGGCCAGACCACCGTGTGCGGCCTGCTCCTCAGCCCATGTGCGAAGGGCCAGGACCTCCGCACCCAGAGCTGAGTCAGGCTTACTCTGCGGCGATGATCTCAGCGTCTCGATCAACTCACCTGCTGGTATCAGCGCACCTTGATCTTGAGCGGTGCCATCGCGGAGTCGCAGCACACACACATAGTTGGTACGTCCCTTCAGGATCGCGTGCCGCGGTCGACGGCCTGTGACCGACTCGACGGCATCGAGGGCGGCCGGAATGTCGTTGTTTGCCAACTGGCTCTGCAGAGCCAACGTCGCAGTGGCCACGACAATCCGCTTGCTCGGATGCCGGACCAGCCACAACAGCGCCGGAGCGAGATAACCCAGCGATTTCCCCGTCCCGGTGCCGGCCTGAGCCAACAGATGATGATCAGACTCCAAGCACTCCGCAATCGCATCGGCCATCTCGACCTGGCCGGGCCGTTCAGTGCCGCCGATCGCCTTGACAGCGGCAGCGAGCACGTCGCGGTGGCCCGCTTCAACGGTGCTCGCGGCCTTGATCGCTCCGGTCACCGCAGAACTCTAGTCATGTCAAGTAGCAGCAGCCATCAAGGCGCCTCGCGCCTCGCCGAGTCACTACTCACCAGCTCGTACGGCGCCAGCTCCGCGGCGAGCGACGGATTCACCCGTGCGGCGACTAACGTGCCAGCGGCCCGATGTTCACTGCTGAGGAATTCACCCGTCTGGTGAATCCGGTTGACCAAGTCACCGCGCTCGTACGGGATGAGTGCGCGAATCTCGATCTCTGGCCGGGGTAGGTGCGACTCAATGGCTGCACGTAGCTGATCAATTCCCTCCCCCGTCCGCGCGGAGACGAAAACCGCATCGGGAAAGCTGGTCTGCAGCATGGTGAGCGCATCGACCGCCGCCCTGTCGACTTTGTTGATCACGATGAGCTCGGGAATGTCAGCCGCTCCGATGGTGGCTAGGACTGCCCGAACTGCGTTGATCTGACCGATGGGGTCTGGATCGGAACCATCGACCACATGAACCAGCAAGTCCGCCTGCGTCGACTCCTCCAGCGTCGAGGCAAACGCCTCCACGAGGTCGTGCGGGAGGTGGCGAACAAACCCCACGGTGTCGGTCAGCGTGTACACCCGGCCGTCGGTAGCCGCGGCACGGCGAGTGGTTGGATCAAGGGTTGCGAACAGTGCATCGTCGACAAGAACACCGGCCCCAGTGAGCCGGTTGAGCAGGCTGGACTTGCCGGCGTTCGTGTACCCGACAATCGCAACCGACGGGACCTCATGGCGGCGGCGTTCCGCGCGCTTCGTCTCCCGGGTGACGTCCATCTCACGCAGAGCCCTGCGCAGCTTGGTAATGCGGCTGTTGATGCGCCGCCGGTCCGTCTCCAGCTTGGTCTCGCCGGGACCACGGCCACCTATGCCGACGCCGCCGCTGGCACGACCGCCGACTTGCCTCGAGAGATTGCCGCCCCAGCCGCGTAGCCGCTGCTTCAGGTACTGCAGCTGGGCCAGCTCAACCTGGGCCTTGCCCTCAGCGCTCCTGGCATGCGCTGCGAAGATGTCAAGGATCAGTGCTGTGCGGTCGATGACCTTCACTCCGACCCGGTCCTCGAGATTACGCAGCTGGGCGAGCGTCAATTCCCCGTCGCAGATCACGGTATCTGCGCCAGTGGCAACCACGACGTCGCGCAGTTCGGCGACCTTGCCGCGGCCGATGTAGGTCGCCGGGTCTGGTCGGTCACGGCGTTGGATCAAACCTTCTAGGACCTGCGATCCAGCTGTCTCGGCCAGCGCCTTGAGCTCGGCTATTGAATTCTCGGCTGTTACCTCAGTGCCGTTTGTCCAGACGCTGACCAGGACCACGCGCTCCAGCAGGAGCTGGCGGTACTCAACCTCAGTGATGTCGGCCAGCTCGGTCGACAATCCGGCAACGCGGCGCAGCGAGAGTCGATCTGCCAGATCCTGTTGATCTCCCTCATACTCAGGCCCGCCTGCCGACGGTGGTTCGAGCCGCTCGATGAGCAACTCGTCGTTATCTGGTGTGGGTGGTAACTGTGGGTCTCGTTGAGGAGCTGTCATATCTTGACCAGAATCTCACGGTGGCACAAGTCGCGAGCCGTCACGGATCTCAGAACAGCGTGTAGCCACCGTCCATCACGACCACCTCACCAGTCATGAATGAGGACGCGTCTGAGGCCAGAAAGACCACACATGGCCCCAACTCGGACGGCATGGCGTAACGCCGCATCGGCGCGTCGTCGATCCAGTACCGCTTGAATTCTGGCTTGTCGACTTCGGCCATCTCGGTCTTGATGTAGCCGGGTGCCAGGGCATTCACCCGAACACCGTGCGGCGCCCATTCAGCGGCAAGCGAGCGGGTCAGCTGGTGCACGGCCGCTTTGGACGCGTTGTACGCCGGCTGCCACTGCGGTCGATTGACAATGTTGGCCGAGATCGAGCCAATGTTGATGATCACGCCAGTGTGCTGAGCCACCATCTGGCGGCCGAATGCCTGGGCGCAGTTCCAGACGCCGTCGACATTCACATCCATCACGAACCGCCACTCCTCCGCTGTGACGTCGAGGGAAGGCCGATGGATGCACGCGCCGGCATTGTTCACGAGCACGTCGACCTGGCCGAGTCGGTCCGTCACTTCCGTCACCGCCCGTCGCACCTGCTCTGGCTCGGTGACATCTGCGGTCACCGCGATCGCGGTGACCCCGAGGGCGTCCAGCTCCTTGAGGACGCCTGCCGATCCGCCGGTATCTCTGACGAGAAGCACGACGTCGCTACCGGCTTCCGCAAGAGCCGTCGCGAGGGCTCGACCGATGCCTCGATTAGCTCCGGTTACGACAGAGACTTTTCCCGAAAGCGAAAACGCATCGAGGACAGACATTCACAGCTCCTAGTTGCTAAGGCCGGGAGGCGCCCGACACAGCGGCGGTACAGGTCTAGGTCTCGAGGACTGCGCGGTCTGGTAGGGCCAGCTCGCCATGTGCCACCAACACTGCGGGCCCGGTCAAGTAAGCCTCATGCTCGGTCAACTCGACCTCAACAGTGCCCCCGAGCACATCGACGCGATAGGTCACGGGCAGTGGCGTCAGATCCTGATCATGCATGCGAGCCGCCGCAGCAGCGGCAACTGTGCCCGTGCCACACGAGTGTGTTTCTCCGACACCACGCTCGTATACGCGCATGGCAATGTGCTGGGGGCCAAGTTCGCGTACGAACTCCAGGTTTACGCCATCGGGAAACTCTTCAGCTGGATCCCATCGGGGAGGTGCATAAAGCGGGAGCAGCTCGAGATTGTCGGCGAAGCTGACCGCATGGGGGTTGCCAACGTCGGCAGTCAGCGCCTTGAAATCAGTACCGTCAGCGGTTGTGACGACGATTGGTCGACTCCCCACGACGACAGGGCCCATCGTCACGCGGATCCTGCCGTCTGGCATTGCCGTCGCCACCTTCAGCCCACTCCGTGTCGCGATCTCGACGACCGGCCCACTGACCAGATCTTGATCGAGTAGGAAACGCGTGAAAACGCGGATCCCGTTGCCGCACATTTCCGCGATGGATCCATCAGCGTTTCGGTAGTCCATGAACCACAGCGCGCCATCGCCGTTCCAGCCGTCGACATGCTTGGCGAACACCGCCCGAAGCAGACCGTCGGCGCCGACACCGGCACGCCGGTTACAGATGAAACGAACGTCTACGGGTGCGATCTCGAGCATCGACTCCCGATCGAGGATGATCACAAAGTCGTTCTCGGTGCCGTGTCCTTTCGTGAACGACCACCGGCGCATGGGGTCAGTCTTCCATTCCTGCGGCGGGTAGACCGTCCGGCATGGCGCCAGCACCATCTGGACCCGCCAGCAGGTACGCGGCGGCGACCAGATCTGGGTGGTTGAGGGCCAACCACACAATCCGCCCGTCCTTTCGGAACCATGAGTCCTGCCGGCGGGCGAATTTCCGAGTGCCGATGGTGGTCAGCTCCCGAGCTTGCTCCTCACTGATTTCTCCATCGAGATAGCGCAGCACTTGCCGATAGCCGAGCGCACGAGACGCGGTCACGCTCTTACGAAGGCCGACTGCCGCGAGCCGGCGGACCTCCTCGACAAAACCCTGAGCCCACATCGCATCCACGCGTGTCGCAATCCGGGCGTCGAGGGTGGTCCGGTCGACGGCAAGGCCGATCTGCACGACATCGGGGAGCACGTAGCGGCGCTCCGGCAACACCGCGGAGAATGATCGGCCGGTCAGCTCGATCACCTCCAAAGCACGGACGACGCGGCGGGCGTTGCCGGGAAGGATCCGCGTTGCTGCTATTGGATCCAGATCACTCAACCGCTGGTGCAGTCGTTCGACGCCTTGGGTGAGAACCTCGTTCTCCAACCGGGCGCGAACCGCCGGATCCGTCCCTGGGAAGTCGAAGTCATCGACGATGGCTCGGACGTACAGCGCTGACCCGCCAACCACGATCGGGATGACATTGCGCGCCCTGCACTCAGCAATCGCGGCGCGGGCGAGCTGCTGGAACTCCGCCACTGTCGCGCTCTGATCGACGTCGAGCAGGTCGACCATGTGATGACGGATCTCCGCGCGCTCGGCGGCGGGCGGCTTGGCCGTGCCGATGTCCATACCTCGGTAGACGAGCATTGAATCCGCATTGACTACTTCGGCTCGCCGCCCTTCTGCGGCATACCGCCGAACCAGCGCGGTGGCCAGGCTCGACTTGCCGGCAGCCGTTGGCCCAACCAGCACTACGGTCACGTCCACAGTGTGGCGCAGGCTGTCGTTATCTGGTGGCTGCGCGTTGTACATACCACAGAGCCTGGAGTAGAAAGAAAGTTGGTTTGTTTCCCGGGAGAGGTGGCAACGCGATGGGCATCTTCGACAGAGCGAAGGAAGCGCTCAGCGGACACAGCGAGCAGGTCGATGCCGTCATCGACAAGGCAGGGGACTTCATCGACGAGAAGACTGAAGGCAAGTACGCCGAGCAGGTTGATCAAGGTCAGCAGGTGGCGAAGGAGAAGCTCCGCGACACGACGGCTGGCGAGCCGGAGCAGCCCGCCTGAGCTGTCGCCTTTCTCAGGCTCTCGCTTCTGACCTAGCCGCCCGCGATCGCCGGGGCAGTTGGGTCTGCGGACTGCCGGCCCTGCTCGCGCTGGACGTACTCCTCGATTGCTTCGATGTTGTCGCGTGATCGCCGCACGACCGCGACCAGGTCGCTCATCGTGGCAACCTCCTCGACCTGTTCCTTGATGAACCACTGCATGAACTGGTCGGAGGCAAAGTCGCTCTCCTCGCGTGCGATTCGAGTCAACTCGTTGATCTGAGCCGTGACTCGCCGCTCCTGCTCCAGCGCGAGTTCGACTGGTCCGACAACATCGGCGAAGTCCACCTGTGGAGCGCTAACGCCTGGAACTACGGCTGCCGCGTCCTGGTCGAGAAGGTACTTGATCATCATCATCGCGTGGTCGCGCTCTTCCAAGGCCTGGGCGTAGAAGAATCGCGCCATCTGCGGCATAGTCAACGCGTCGTAGTGAACCGCACAAGCGACGTATTGCTGATGTGCGGCGAACTCGTGACCGATCTGAGTGTTCAGTTGCTCGACAAATCGTGTGGCGGGCATTGAGCGGCTCCTTGGTCAAGTCGTCAGTGTGCAGCGCAGCTTTCAGCGGGCTGCACGGTACCAGGAACTCCGATCGTGGGGATGCCGAGATCGACTGCGCGGCGAACCGGTAGGGGTGCCGAATGGCGCGCTTGCCACGCGTCTCCACCTGGCGTGCGACGCAGCGCGACCAGCCCGGCATCGGCGTTGAGGTGGTGCGGGGCGGCGTAAGTAATGACGAGATCGGCCATGTCACCAGGACGTGGCCGCTCAACCGGGTCTTCAGGTACTGATACATGGACGAGCCGGTTGTCGCCTGCCCGCCCGGACATCCGATGGGTTTGTAGATCCTTGCGGCCCTCGCCATCGGCGAACATCACCTCGACCTGTCGGCCAAGCTGCTTGAGGTTCTCCTGCCAGGAGATTTCGCCGACAAGATCGACCAGGCGGTCGTAGCGTTCCTGGACGATCGTCTTCGGGACCTGAGCGTCCATCGTCGCCGCAGGGGTACCGGGGCGTATTGAGTACTGGAAGGTAAAAGCGGCCGCAAACCGCGCTGCGGCAACGACATCAAGGGTGGCCTGGAAGTCTGATTCGGTCTCCCCGGGGAAGCCGACGATGATGTCTGTCGTGATCGCTGCCTCAGGCATCGCGGCACGGACTTTGTCGATGATGCCCAGATACCGCCCACTGCGGTAGGAGCGGCGCATCGAGCGCAAGATGGCGTCCGATCCAGATTGCAGCGGCATGTGCAGCTGGGGCATCACGTTGGGCGTCTCCGCCATCGCCGCGATCACGTCGTCGGTGAAGTCCTTTGGGTGGGGAGAGGTGAAGCGGACCCTTTGCAGTCCGTCGATTTCACCGCAGGCGCGGAGCAGCTTGGCAAAAGCACGACGGTCCCCAAACTCCACCCCGTACGCGTTGACGTTCTGCCCGAGCAGCGTGACCTCCTGCACACCTTCGGCCACCAAGGCCCGGATTTCGGCGAGGATGTCGCCTGGCCGGCGGTCGGTTTCGCGACCACGCAGCGCTGGCACGATGCAGAAGGTGCAGGTGTTGTTGCATCCAACGCTGATGGACACCCAGGCCGCGTACGCCGACTCCCGACGCGTCGGCAGATTGGAGGGGAAGGTCTCCAGCGCCTCCTTGATCTCGACCTGCGCCTCGCGTTGGATTCGGGCGCGCTCGAGCAGCACTGGCAGCGAACCGATGTTGTGAGTGCCGAACACGACGTCGACCCACGGCGCCCGGTTGAGGATGGCGTCCTTGTCCTTCTGCGCCAAGCAGCCACCGACGGCGATCTGCATCCCTGGCCTGGCCTTCTTGGCTGGCAGCAAGTTGCCCAAGCTTCCGTAGAGCCGGTTGTCGGCGTTCTCCCGCACCGCGCAGGTGTTGAATACCACGACGTCGGGCGGCGTGTCTGAAGCCGACCTGTGGTAGCCCGCCTCCTCGAGCAATCCCGCCAGCCGCTCAGAATCGTGCACGTTCATCTGGCACCCGTGGGTGCGAATCTGGTATGTACGCGGAGCAGCAGACATCGGCGCAGTGGGCTCTGTCGACATAGCAGACCAAGGGTAATGCTCGCATTCACTGACGCGAATCCCGCGGGCTGCCCCGTCATAGTGCTCAGCTGCCTCTGGCGATAAAGTGCCAATTCGTGACAACCGCGCCTACCGGGGAACAGTACGAGATCGTGTCCGGCGCCTACCGCGCCGTCATTACCGAGGTAGGCGCGACCTTGCGCAGCTTCTCAGCCGACGGCCGCGACGTGGTTCGCGGCTTCGGCGTCGAGGAGATGAGCAAAGCCGGTCGGGGCCAGAATCTCATCCCATGGCCGAACCGGATACGCGACGGCCGCTATATCTTCAATGGGGTTACCCAGCAGCTCGCGCTCAGTGAGCCGGCCCGGTATAACGCCAGCCATGGCCTTGCGCGCTATGCGCCATGGGTACTGGTCGACAAGAAGCCTGATGCGGTGACCAATCGGATACGCATCCATCCGCAGCCGGGCTGGCCCGGCACGCTGGAGGCGATGATCACGCATCAAGTCGGCGCCGATGGCCTGACGGTGACTGTGGAAGCAACCAACATCGGCGCAGAGGAGCTGCCCTTCGGTTACGGGGCACACCCATACTTGACTGTCGGCGAGGCGACGGTCGACGAGGTCGCCGTCACCGTGCCCGCCGCCTCCTATCTGGAGGTGGACGACCGGCTACTCCCAACCAAGATCTCACCGGTCGATGGCACGGTCTACGACCTCCGCCGAGGTCCCATCCTGGGGTCGGCCAGCCTCGACACCGCCATGACTGATGTCTCGCGCGATGCGGATGGACGCTGGCGGACGAAGCTGGTGCTCGGCGAGCGCTACGCCGAGGTGTGGGGCGACGAGACCATGAAATGGGTCCAGGTCTTCACCGGAGGGCCGTACCGTGACTGGTCCATCGCCATTGAGCCGATGACCTGCGGGCCGGACGCGTTTAATATCGGCCCGACGCACGACGGCCTGCGCGTGCTGGCTCCAGGCGCGGTTTTCACGGGCCAATGGGGGATTTCCGGTAGATAGCCTTCCGATCTGCCCGGCTCCAAAGACAGATTGAGCCTGTAACCGAAACTCAACACGTATCTCGCGCCGTTTCACCGGCCAAAGGTCTAGGGTCAGCCCCATGACGGAATCTGAAATCTCGTCAGAGGATGCGCCCATCGAAGCCGCACCGCAGTCTGAACCCGTTCCGGATCCGACCGCCGGTCCGTCCGTAGCTCCAGACCAGCTCGGTGGGCCCTTGGTCGTGCTCAGCGATGTTGACAAGTACTTCGGTGAGCTGCATGTGCTCCAAAAGATCAATCTCACAGTGCGCAAGGGTGAGGTGGTCGTCGTCCTGGGACCGTCAGGCTCGGGCAAGTCGACCCTGTGCCGGGCCATCAACCGGCTGGAGACGATCGAGTCCGGGACCATCACCATCGACGGTCAGCAACTGCCCGAAGAAGGCAAGGCATTGGCTCATCTGCGCGCCGATGTCGGGATGGTGTTTCAATCCTTCAACCTCTTCTCCCACAAGACGGTCTTGGAGAATGTCACGCTCGGCCCGATTAAGGTTCGCAAGAAGCCCCAAGCCGAGGCCAAGCAAGCGTGGCATGGAGCTGCTCAAGCGGGTGGGGGTCGAGTCGCAAGCCGAGAAGTATCCGGCTCAGCTGTCCGGCGGCCAGCAGCAGCGCGTGGCGATAGCCCGGGCGCTCGCGATGGATCCCAAGGTGATCTTGTTCGACGAGCCGACCTCGGCCTTGGACCCGGAGATGGTAAATGAGGTGCTGGATGTGATGGTCTCGCTGGCTCGCCAAGGTATGACGATGATCGTGGTCACCCATGAGATGGGCTTCGCCCGCAAGGCCGCCAACCGGGTTGTTTTCATGGATGACGGTCTGATCGTCGAGGAGGCGGACCCGAACTCGTTCTTCACGAACGCGCAGAGCGCACGAGCAAAAGACTTCCTGAGCAAGATCCTGACCCATTAACAACGCAAGGAGAGCAATGCACATCAGCAAGAAGATCCTCGCCATGGCAGCGGGATCGGCCGTTGCGCTGACCATGGCTTCGTGTGGTGGCGGCGGCGGCGGGGCCGGAAGCACCACTGGTGACACCATCAACATCGGCATCAAGTACGACCAGCCCGGCCTCGGTCAGAAGGTCGGCGAGGACTACAAGGGCCTCGACGTCGACGTGGCGCGCTACGTTGCCAAGGAACTTGGCTTCGAGGGCGACAAGGTGATCTTCAAGGAGACCCCGTCGGCTCAGCGGGAGACTGCGATTCAGGGCGGTCAGGTCGCACTCATCTTCGCGACCTACTCGATTACGGACGAGCGCAAGAAGAAGGTGTCCTTCGCCGGCCCCTACTTCATCGCCGGTCAAGATCTGCTCGTTCGCGCCGACAACACCGACATCACCGGTCCGGACGCGATGAACGGCAAGACGCTGTGCTCGGTTACCGGCTCGACCCCGGCTGAGAAGATCAAGAAGGAGTACGCCACTACGGTGAAGCTGTTCGAGCAGGACACCTACTCCAAGTGCGTCGAGGCGCTGGTTGGCGGCACCGTGGACGCGGTCACCACCGACAACGTGATCTTGGCCGGCTTCGCCGCACAGCCGCAATACGCAGGCAAGCTCAAGATTGTTGGTAAACCGTTCTCGACCGAGAGGTACGGCGTTGGCCTGAAGATGGGCGACACCGAGCTATGCAACAAGGTGAACGCTGCGCTCGAGAAGATGGTCTCCGACGGATCCTGGCAGAAGGCTATCGACGCGAACGTCGGCCCATCGGGGTTCAAGGTCGACACCTCGACGAACCCACCAAAGCCTGACGCCTGCGCGGCGGCCTAGGGCGTATTCGAGTGTGATCGGGGCCGGCAACTTCCGGCCCCGAGAGGCCCAGGAGGCGTATTGAATGCTTAACGGTCTCAGTGAGCTCTTCGCCGAGTACGACGTGCTCGCCGCATTCTGGATGACGATCAAGCTAACCGTCGCAGCCGCTATTGGAGCGCTGCTGATCGGCACGATCGTTGCGATCATGCGGGTATCTCCGGTCGCAGTGTTTAGGTCCGCCGGGACGGCGTACGTCACGCTGGTGCGCAACACACCCCTGACGCTGATCGTGTTCTTCTGTGCGTTCGGCTTCTACATCACCTTGCAGTACCGAATCGGGGCACAGGACTCACCCATCGACGTACAGAACTTCCGCTGGGGAGTTCTTGGGCTCGCCGTCTACCACGCGGCCTTTGTCGCCGAAGCGCTGCGAAGTGGCATCAACACCGTCCCGAAGGGTCAGGCCGAGGCCGCTAGGGCCATCGGCCTGGACTTCCGCCAGAGCTTGTCCAACGTGGTGCTGCCCCAGGCGTTCCGCGGAGCTATAGCCCCGCTGGGGAACGTGATGATCGCGCTCACTAAGAACACTACGGTTGTGGCCACCATTGGCGTGGCCGAGGCGTCCTACCTCATGAAGGGAATGATCGAGTTCCGTCCCGACCTGATCTACGTCATCTTCGGGATCATGGCGGCTGGGTTCGTGATCTTGACGCTTCCCCTCGGAATTCTTTTCACCACCTTTTCACGGCGACTGGCAGTGAAGCGATGAGTGCCGAAGTGGACGTCCTGTTCGACGCTCCCGGCCCCAGGGCCCGCACCCGCCACCGAGTCATCGCAATCGCCGGCGGCCTCGGGATCCTTGCTCTGCTCTTCCTACTGATCAGGGCGCTCGCGGCCAAAGGCCAGTTCACTGCCGAGAAGTGGAGCCCGTTCATCGACCCGGTGACCTGGACCTCCTACCTGCTGCCAGGCCTACGGGCCACTTTGGTGGCAGCCTTCTTCTCGGTCATCCTCTCGATGATCTGCGGGATCCTGCTGGGAATGGGGCGTTTGTCTCAGTTGAGACCGGTGCGGGTGGTCTGCGGTGTCTTTGTGGAGTTCTTCCGCGCCGTTCCGGTGCTGATGATGATGCTCTTCGCCTATTACCTCTTCCTCTTCGGTTTCCAGATCTCCGGTGAGCTTCTTCCGCTGCTTGGCGTTATCGCGGGTCTTACGTTCTACAATTCCAGCGTTATCGCTGAGCTCATCCGCTCCGGGGTCGGGTCGTTGCCAATGGGTCAGCGGGAGGCGGGCCTGGCCATTGGGCTCACACCCTTCGCGACGCTTCGGCTGGTCCTGTTGCCGCAGGCCATCACCTTGATGCTGCCCTCCATCGTCAGCCAGCTCGTCGTCATCTTGAAGGATTCTGCCCTGGGGTTCCTGATCTTGTACCCGGAACTGGTCCGCAGTGGGCAGACCCTGGCCTCGCTCAAAGGTAACCTGATCCCAACCTTCATCGTGCTGGCCGCGATCTTCATCACCATCAACTATTTGCTGACGCGGCTGGCCCGCTACCTGGAGCGGAGACTACAGACCCGGGGACGCGGCCCGAAGCAACCCGCGTTGGACACGATGATCAGTCCGTCATTGGCACCGGGCGGTGCGTTGGCAGCACCCGGTCAGACCTAACGAGCGGTCTCGGTTGCTCTGGACTCGCGGACCACGGTCACCTTGATCTGGCCAGGGTAGGTCAGCTCTTCTTCGATTTGCTTCGCGATGTCGCGGGCCAAGACCTGCGCCGCGATGTCGTCGACCACGTCGGGAGCCACCATCACCCGAATCTCGCGACCCGCTTGCATCGCGAACACCTTGTCCACACCTTCCCGCGCACCAGCGATCTCTTCCAGCCGCTCCAGGCGCTGAACATACGCCTCGATGCTCTCCCGCCGAGCTCCTGGCCGACTCCCGCTGATCGCATCGGCCGCCTGAACCAGAACTGCTTCGACCGTGCGTACTTCCACCTCGTTGTGGTGGGCCTCGATGGCGTGCACCACATCGGCATGCTCGCCGTACCTGCGAGCCAGATCGGCTCCGACGATCGCGTGCGACCCCTCCACCTCATGTGTCAACGCCTTGCCAATGTCATGCAGGAACGCCGCACGTTTGCAGTGGGCCACATCCAGCCCGAGCTCGGCCGCCATCAAAGCAGCGATGTGCGCGCTCTCCACCAGGTGTTTGAGCACATTCTGGCCGTAGGACGTGCGGTAGCGCAGCGTGCCGAGCACCGGGACGAGTGCGGGATGCAGATCAGAGATTCCCACCTCAGCCATCGCATCCTCGGCCGCCCGCAGACACTGAGCCTCGATTTGGCTCTTGCTTCGCTCGTGCACTTCCTCGATGCGAGCAGGATGAATTCGGCCGTCAGCAACCAGTTCAGTCAATGTCATGCGGGCGGTCTCTCGCCGTACCGGGTCGAAACAGGACAGCAAGACCGCTTCCGGCGTGTCGTCGATCATCACGTTGACGCCGGTGACTTGCTCGAAGGCCCGGATGTTGCGGCCTTCTCGACCGATGATCCGGCCTTTCATGTCGTCGCCGGGAAGGTGGACAGCGGAAACCACCGACTCGGAGGTCAGTTCGGACGCGAGACGCTGGATCGCTCCTACGATGATCATCTGTGCCCTCGCGTCGGCCTCCCGGACCGCCTGCCGCTCGATGTCCCGAGCGACAAGCACCGCCTGCCGCTTGGCATCGTGGGCGACCGAGGTGACAAGCTCAGACTTGGCCTGCTCGGCCGTCATGCCGGCGATCCGCTCCAGAGTGAGCTGCTGCTGCGACTCGAGATCGGCCAATGCTCGTCGCTGATTCTTGAGCTCGCTCTTGAGTTCATCGAGTTGCCGCGTCTTGCCCTCCAGTCCGCGTACGTCGGTATCGAGGCGTTCTTCTCGATCCGACAGGCGTTGTTCGCGGCGCTCTAGGTCGGCACGGAGTTCGCGAAGCTCGGTGCGCCGAGCGCGCGACTCCTCCTCAGCCTCGGCCCGCGCGGTCTGGGCGGAGGCGAGCAACGTCTTGGCTTTCGCACGCAAATCCTCGAGATCATCCTCGGAGCTCGAGTCTTGCTTCATGCGCGGGACGGCGTCGGAGCTGCCAATCTGGGCTCCGCCGGACGAACTTGGGATAGACAGTAGCGTCGAACCGGTTGAATAAGCGGTTCCAGACTGACTCCCGGTGGTGTTGTCGCGATGTCCGCGTCGAACCATGACTACTGTGGCCAACCCCACCACCGCGGTGAGCAAGAAAAGGCCGACAACTACCAGTGCTTGAAAGACCCCGCTCACCGTCGCGCTCCTGTCTCCACGCGTGTGCGTGGACTCAAGAGGATCCGCAGCGCTAAATGCAATCATCCAACGTTCAACCAGTGAACGTTGGGTTCCTCATAAGTCCTCTCAAACAGAAGAAACTGCGTTTTTAATTAGCTCTAACATTCCGGACTCTGTTTCGTCCAGGCTTTCGTCATATCGTTCAAGCGTTGCCGGAAACCTCGTGACTGCAGAGTATGTCTGGCTACGGCCTCGGTCAAGCACAAAAGTGCGGCCCAGCCCACACCTGGACGCTGGACTCTCGCTCACTCGCTTAGCACATCATCCAACACCCGAGCGGTGATGCTGGCATCGAATCCGCGCCTGCTGAGCATTCCGGCCAGCCGCCGGTATTGCACGTCGCGCGACAGTCCGTTCATCGCCGCTCGCTTGCGCTCGACCAGGTCACGAGCCGACTTGAGTTCCGCATCGAGATCGACAGGCTCCAGGGCTCTGTCGATCTCGCTGGACTGGACTCCTTTCGCCTGCAGCTCTCGCCTGAGTACTCGACGGGAGAGGTGTCGACGCTGCTGTCTGGAGGTGACCCAGTCAATTGCAAAGGATGCGTCGTTGACCAGGCCGACCTCTTCGAGTCGATCGAGTACCGCATCAATCGCAGCTTGAGGCACATTCTTGGCCCGGAGTGACTGCTCAAGCTCGTGCCGAGTGCGCGCTCGCGCAGCCAACGTACGTAGTGCGATTGTCCGGGCCACCGACTCGACATCAGCGTCGACATCCTCGATCATCACAGGGCTAGAACTCCACCTCACCGGTGACCGGATCGATGCCGGCGGGCAGATCGATCTTCGGGCCGATACCCATTCGTTCCTTGATCTTCTTCTCCAGCTCATCAGCCAGGTCGGGATTGTTGCGCAGGTAGCTGCGAGCGTTCTCGCGCCCCTGGCCTAATTGATCGGCGTCGTAGGTGAACCAAGCCCCAGCCTTGCGAATGATTCCGGTGTCCACACCGAGATCAATTAGGCTGCCTTCACGACTGATTCCCTGTCCATAGAGAATGTCGAACTCGGCCTGCTTGAATGGCGGCGCCACTTTATTTTTGACCACCTTCACCCGGGTCCGGTTGCCGACCATTTCTTGTCCGTCTTTGAGTGTTTCGATACGACGCACATCCAACCGCACTGATGCATAGAACTTGAGTGCACGGCCACCCGTCGTAGTCTCGGGCGATCCGAACATCACGCCGATCTTCTCCCGCAGCTGATTGATGAAGATCGCTGTCGTGCCAGCACCACTCAAAGCGCCCGTCATCTTCCGAAGTGCCTGGCTCATGAGCCGTGCCTGAAGACCGACATGGTTGTCGCCCATCTCCCCCTCGATCTCGGCCCGCGGTGTCAGCGCGGCTACCGAGTCGATCACAATCAAGGCCAATGCACCTGAGCGGATCAGCATGTCGGCGATCTCCAACGCCTGCTCGCCGTTGTCGGGTTGGCTGACCAAAAGCGAATCGGTGTCGACGCCAAGACGATTCGCGTAATCCGGATCCAGCGCATGCTCCGCGTCGATGAATGCGCAGATCCCTCCTTCAGCTTGAGCGTTCGCGATCGCATGCAAAGCCACAGTGGTCTTGCCGCTTGACTCGGGACCGTAGATTTCGACGACCCTGCCGCGTGGCAAGCCTCCGATGCCGAGAGCCACATCAAGGGAGATCGAGCCGGTTGGAATGACCTCGATTGGCGCCCGAACCTCCTCACCAAGGCGCATCACCGATCCTTTTCCATACTGCTTGTCGATCTGCGCGAGCGCTGCCTCCAGTGCTTTCTCGCGGTTGTCCGTGGGCATCGCGTTCCTTCCCTCGTCCGTCGGCATTTCCTGTGCCTCCGGCGCTGCCTGTTGTGTTTGAAAGTCTTGCGCTGTGACCCTAAGGACGGGCACTGACGATCGTTCGGTCGCACGTGATTCTGTGGATAACCAATCCCGACTCCTAGTGGATAACCTACCGAACGTTTGTTCGAACCGCATTCGACACGCCACGCCTGGAATGCATCTGCAGGTTCAGCGGTCGCGCGCCGGCAGCTCAAGCGCAGTCCACACCGCGCGCCAGATGATCTTGCATGGCACACCGTCTGCCAGCGCTTCCACAACGGTGCGCTGGCCCAGCGCCGCGAGGCTGTATTCCGCCGCCCACACCCGGAAGTAACCAGCACCGAGGTGGAGCTGCAAGCGCTGCCATAACTCGGTCTCTTTCACAGGCGCCATTGTGCCTGGCCATCAAGTGGTGAGCGGATCGTGGACGCGGGAATGTCTGTGCTCGAGGGCAAGATAGACAACGTGCGTGATCCTCTGGAGGTCTTCTCTCCCCCGACGGCGACCTGGTTCCGGGAGGTCTTTGCGCGCCCGACCGCTGCCCAGGTCGGCGCATGGCAGGCCATCTCCGCTGGCGAAAACGCATTGGTCATCGCCCCGACTGGATCCGGCAAGACGCTTGCCGCGTTCCTATGGGCTCTCGATGATCTGACTCGTACGCCGCGGCCCAGCACGAAACAACGGTGCCGTGTCCTCTACGTCTCCCCGCTCAAAGCGCTCGCGGTCGACGTCGAGCGGAACCTCCGGGCACCGCTGGCTGGCATCACTCAGACTGCCCTGCGGCTGGACCAGGTGCCGCCGAGTGTCACTGTCGGAGTGCGATCCGGAGACACGTCGGCAGCCGAGCGGCGTTCGCTCATCACTCGGCCGCCGGACATCTTGATCACAACCCCGGAGTCGCTGTTCTTGATGCTGACCTCGGCTGCACGTGATCTCCTCCGATCGGTCGAAACGGTGATAGTTGACGAGGTGCATGCCCTGGCCGGCAGCAAACGGGGAGCCCATCTCGAGGTCTCTCTCGAGCGACTGGAGGCCCTGACCGAGTCTGCCGCAGGTGCCTCGGCTGCACGGCATCCGCTGCAGCGGATCGGTCTGTCGGCCACCGTGCGACCACCCGAACGGGTCGCAGCCTTTCTCGGTGGACCGCATCCAGTTCGCGTGGTTGCGCCACACGCCGAGAAGTCGTGGGATTTGTCGATCGTGGTGCCAGTCGAGGATATGAGCGATCTTGGCGCGACAGCGTCGACGCCGACATCCGCGCCTCCCAGCTTGGATGATGAGAAGGCCCCGTCGCGGCCGCCCTCGATCTGGCCTCATGTCGAGAACCGAATTCTTGACCTCATCAGCAAGCATCGCTCGAGCATTGTCTTCGCCAACTCACGCCGGCTGGCGGAGCGGCTTACCGCACACCTCAACGAACTCAATGCCGAGCGCCTTGGTGACTCCACTGAGCCGTTCCCATCACCTGCCCAAGTGATGGCCCAATCCGGCGCGTCCAGCGGCCGCGACGGCAGCCGGGGGCCCGTCATCGCTCGAGCACACCATGGCTCTGTCAGCAAGGAGCAACGCGCGCAGATCGAAGACGACCTCAAGACGGGCCGGCTGCCGTGCGTTGTGGCGACGTCGTCACTTGAGCTTGGGATCGACATGGGTGCCGTCGATGTAGTGGTGCAGGTCGAGGCGCCCCCGTCGGTGGCGAGTGGGCTGCAGCGGGTCGGTCGGGCGGGGCATCACGTGGGGGCGACATCTCGTGGGGTGTTCTTCCCCAACCATCGTGGGGATCTCATCGCGTCGGCGGTCGTCGTCGAACGGATGCGGCAAGGTGCGATCGAGGAGGTCGCCGAGCTCGGTAATCCACTCGACGTACTAGCCCAGCAGATCGTAGCGATCGTCGCGGTCGAGGATGCCAAGGCCGAGGAGCTGTACGCGTTGGTACGCAGGGCGTACAGCTTCCGCCAGCTGCCCTACAGCGCCTTTGAGGCGGTGCTTGACATGCTGAGCGGCCGTTATCCCAGCGAGGCGTTCGCAGAGCTCAGGCCGCGCCTGATCTGGCATCGCGACACTGGCGTGCTGGTGGCCCGTCCAGGAGCCCAGCGGCTTGCTGTGACCTCCGGCGGCACGATTCCCGACCGCGGGCTCTTCGGGGTTTTCCTGGTCGGTGAAGGGAATGCGTCTGGCCGGCATGCACCCAGCCGTCGCGTCGGCGAGCTCGATGAGGAGATGGTGTACGAGACTCGGGTGGGCGACGTCTTCACCTTGGGCACCACTAGTTGGCGGGTCGAGCAGATCACCCACGACCAGGTCCTGGTATCCCCAGCACCCGGCGCGCCAGGACGACTGCCTTTCTGGAAGGGCGATGCACCAGGTCGGCCATTGGAGCTGGGCCGCGCGTTCGGAAACTTCGTTCGCGAAGTGGGTGCCATGCGGCCCGCGTCTGCTCGAGCTCGGCTGCACGAAGCTGGTCTCGACGAGTTTGCAGCCAACAACCTGGTCTCCTACCTGGCCGAGCAGCAGGCGGCCACAGGGGCGCTGCCGACCGACCAGACAGTGGTGTACGAGCGGTTCCGCGACGAGCTGGGTGACTGGCGGGTCTGTGTGCACTGTCCGCTTGGTACCGGCGTGCTCACCCCATGGGCGCTAGCGGTCGAGCACGCGGCACGGGAGCGCTACGGCATGGACGTGCAGGCGACCGCGACCAATGACGGGATGGTGCTTCGTATCCCTGACACCGAGTCCGAGCCGCCGAGTGCCGAGCTGATCGTGTGTGACCCGGAGTTGATCGAATCAGTCATCAGCGACGAGGTTGGCTCCTCGGCCCTCTTTGCCGCTCGGTTCCGAGAGAATGCAGCCCGCGCACTGCTGCTCCCAAGGCGTGATCCGCGATTACGCTCACCGCTCTGGCAACAACGCATGCGATCAGCGCAGCTCCTGACTGTTGCCGCGCAATATCCGGAGTTTCCGATTGTGCTCGAGACGATGCGCGAATGCCTGAACGATGTCTTTGATCTGGATGGCTTGCTTGAGGTGCAAAGGCAGGTCGCGTCGCGCTCACTCCGCATTGTCGAGGTTGAGACAAGAGAGCCGTCTCCGTTCGCCCGCTCCCTACTCTTCGGTTACGTCGGGGCATTTGTGTACGAGGGTGATGTACCTCTCGCGGAGCGGAAGGCCGCAGCGCTCTCATTGGATGCCACGCTGCTAGCCGAGTTGCTCGGTAAGGACGGCATAAAGCAGCTGCTGGATGCTGACGTCATCGCACGCGTCGAGGCCGACCTCCAGTGCCTCAGCCCCGAGCGACAGGCGACAACGCTGGAGCAGATGTTTGATCTACTGCGCACCGCGGGACCGTTCACGCCTCTCGAGCTGGCGGACCGTGCTGCACCCGGCCTTGATGTTGCTGAGGTGACCGACACGCTGATCAAGGATCGTCGTGTCGTCGCGCTCCGGGTCGCCGGACAGGAAATGCTCGCCGTTTCCGAGGACATTCCGCGACTCCGCGACGGCCTCGGGATTCCGGTACCGCCCGGTGTGGCGGCCACGTTCACCGAGGCCGCTGAGCGTCCTGTCGATGATCTTGTGTTGCGTTGGGCCCGTACCCACGGCCCATTCGTCGCCTCGTCAGTCGCGCAGCGCTATGGGTTGGGGCGGATGATTGTTGAGTCCGCCTGTGACGGGCTGGTTGCTCCGGGCACACTAGTCGCTGGTTCGTTCGTCGACATGCCGGCTGAGGCAGCCGGCGAACGGCGTCAGTACTGCCACAGTCAAGTGCTGGCGTTGATCAAGAGACGCACCCTGGCGCTGCTGCGCAAGGGCGTCGAGCCTGTCGAACAGGTTGCATTTGCCCGTTTCCTCGCCGAGTGGCAGGGCGTCGGAAAAGGTGGACGCGGTGTCGACGCGGTGCTGGGCGCCATAGAGCAGCTGTCGGGTTATCCGATGCCCGCTAGCGCGGTGGAGTCGATGATCTTGCCCGCGCGGGTAGCCGATTACACCCCCGCGATGCTCGACGAGCTGACTGCGTCAGGCGAGATCTATTGGGTCGGAGACGGGCCAATCGGTGATTCCGACGGCTGGGTGCGCTGGTACGTCGCTGATCAGGAACCGCAATCTTCACGTGGCGACCCAGCGCAGTATCGCAGTCAGGAGCTTCTTGCCGCCCTCGGCAGCGGCGGCGGATATTTCTTCGACTCCTTGCTACCGCCGGGGCTGTCGGTCGCAGATCGGTCGCAATACGTGGATGCCTTGTGGGAGCTGGTCTGGGCCGGCCTGGTGACCGGAGACAACTTCGCGCCAGTTCGCAGCCTTGCTGCAGGCGGAGCGCATCGTAGGCCCATTCGACCGGTCGCGAGAACGCACCGAATCCGGCTCGGTGGCGCAGGCCTCAGCCGATCGGCTCGTACGCCGCGGTTTGCCACAACCACGACGGCGGGTCGCTGGTCGCTCGTGCAGCGTTCGTCATCGTCGGCTGCGGATCGGTTGGCCTCGGACATCTTCGCCCAACTGGATCGCTATGGCGTCGTAACTCGCGGCAGCGTACTGACTGAGAACGCCGAGGGTGGCTTCGGCGTCGCCTACCGGGCGCTCAGCGCGCTCGAGGATGCGGGCCAGTGTCGCCGCGGATACTTCGTTGAGGGCTTGGGTGCCGCGCAGTTCGCGCTGACTGGTGCCGTGGATCGGCTGCGTTCTCATCAGCGAGAACCGGCGGAGCCTGATGCCGTTGTCCTCGCCGCATGTGATCCCGCCAACCCTTACGGCGGTGCGCTTCCGTGGCCCGATCGCGAAGGCCATCGTCCGGGCCGCAAGGCGGGAGCCCTCGTTGTGTTGGTCGGGGGCGCTCTGACCTTCTACGTGGAACGAGGCGGTCGGACGCTGCTGTCCTTCACCGAGGATCCGACACGGCTGGCGCCTGCGGCGGCGGCGCTTGCAAGATCAGTACACCAGGGACTGCTTGGAAAGCTGACAGTGGAGCGGGCCGACGGTGCGCACGTCTTCGGCTCGATTCCTGTCAGTGAAGCCTTGCAAGCTGCAGGGTTCCGGATGACACCTCAGGGGCTGCGACTGAGGCCCAGCATCTAGCGTCAGGCGGCGGCCTGTGCCATTGCCCGTACGTTGGGCAACGCGGTCACACGCTCGTAGCTCGCCATCTTCTCGCTGACCACGTTCAACACGACAGAGAGCGGCAGATCCAAGGCCGCACAGATCGCGGCAAGCAATTCGCTTGACGCTTCCTTCTGGCCCCGCTCGACCTCGGAGAGATATCCCAAGCTGACGCGAGCACTTCTGGACACTTCTCGCAGCGTCTTTCCCTGCGAGACGCGCTCCTCGCGAAGCGACTCACCGATGAGCTCGCGCACCAGCACCGGCTTCACCGGGAGTTCCTCGGACCGCATATGGAAACTGTACTCATCCTGACTGACAACACCAGGGTGGTCCACGCTCAGGTGTTGCTCGCGTCGTCAGCGCCGAAAGAGGAGTCGTGCAATCCCAGGGAATCGGCGAGCAGCGTCAGCGCAGCCACGGCGGCGTGCTGCCGGATCGTCGCACGTTCTCCGTGGAGCGAGAGTTCGCTGACGCGCATCAAAGAGTCGGCTTCGTGGCTTACCGCAACGAAGACCTGGCCAACTGGATTGCCTGCCTGAGCATCTGGTCCCGCGACTCCCGTCGTGGCGAGTCCCCAGTCGGCGCTGCAACGCCTGGCCACGCCATGCGCCATCTCCGCGGCCGTACGCGCCGCGACAGGGCCGAGCTCGGCAAGGGTGGTCGCATCAACACCTGCAAGCGTCGTTTTGAGGCGTGTGGCATAGCTGATCACGCCGCCGAGGTAACTGGCGGACGCACCGGGCACATCGGTGAGTAGCTGTCCGACCATTCCCCCGGTCAAAGACTCCGCAGTTGCGAGCGTCTCACCTCGTCGGTCCAGCTCAGCAAGAACGCGTGCGGCCAGCCCGGATCTCATCTGCGGGCGTGTGCCCGACGTCGCAGCTGAATTGCTTCGCGGATGTAGTCCAAGCCGGTCACCATGGTGATGACCCAGGCCACGGCCATGACGACCACTGCCACGATATGGGCATTGTCTGGCAGCGGGAGCAGATACAAGATCACCGCAACAGCCTGAGTCACGGTCTTGATCTTGCCCCCGCGGCCGGCCGCCATGACACCGTAACGGAGAACCACGAAGCGCAAAGCGGTGATTCCCCACTCGCGGACCAAGATCGTGACGGTCACCCACCACGGCAGCTCATCGATGATCGACAAGCCGATGAAAGCCATGCCCGTCAGCGCCTTGTCCGCGATCGGGTCAGCGAGCTTACCGAAGCGGGTGATGATGTTGTGCTTACGTGCCAGGTAACCGTCCAGGGTGTCAGTCAGGATCGCCACGCTGAAGATCACGGCGGTGAAGAACCGCCACCACGGCTGGTCAGGATGCACCAAGAGCATCCAGGCGAAGATCGGGACCAGAACGATACGAAACGCGGTCAGTGCGTTCGGCACATTCCACGGACTGGTCTCCGGTTCGGCCATAGGCCCAACCGGATGGGTTTCGCTGGGCGCCAGGGCATCCCGGTCAGGTGTCGGCCGGAGCTTGTCTCGACCCGTATCCGATCGATGTGCGTCGTCGATCATGGTGAGCTGAGCTCCCGCTCACCGACGGAGGGGACCAGTTGGTGCGGAACCGCCGTAGCAATCAGATCCGCGCCGTCGGTGTCAGCGACGATGGCCTCCACAAGATCTCCCGGCTTGAGTCGGTCGCGGGTGATCAGACAGACGTTGCCGTCGACTTCGGGCCCTTGGTGAGCAGCGCGCCCGGTTATCTTTCCATCCACTTCCTCGACAAGCACCTGCACACGCTCGCCGATCCGAGTCTCCGCCCGCCAGTTGACCAGCTCATCGGCAAGATCGGCAACCCGCCTCCGGCGGGCCTCGATCTCCTCGGTTGGATGCTGCCCGTCGAGCCGGAGCGCTTCGGTACCATCCTCGGCGGAGTAGCCGAAGACCCCGATCGCATCCAGCTCTGCGTTAGCAAGAAACTCACACAACACCTCTATATCGTCCTCGGTCTCTCCCGGAAACCCGCAGATCACGTTGCTTCGGATCCCCGCAGTCGGCGCAGGTCCTCGGATGGACCCGATCAATTCCAGGAATGACTCCGCGCCACCGAAACGGCGCATCCTACGCAGCACCCTGGGCGAGGCGTGCTGGAAAGACAGATCGAAGTACGGGACCACTTTCGGTGTGCTCGCCATGACCTCGATCAGACTGGGCCGGATCTCGGCGGGTTGTAGGTAGGAGACCCGAATCCAGGACAATCCGTCAATCTCCGCAAGCTCAGTGAGGAGCCGCTCGAGGAGGCGGATGTCACCCAGATCTTTGCCGTACGACGAGGAGTTCTCGCTCACCAGAAAGATCTCACGAACACCCTGGTCGACCAGCCAAGCCGCCTCGGCCTTGATCTCGGCTGGTTGGCGTGAGAGGTACGCCCCTCGGAATGTTGGGATCGCGCAGAACGTACAGCGCCGATCGCAACCGGAGGCGATCTTCAGCGGTGCCGACGGACCGCCGTCGAGCCGCCGACGGAAGACGCGGGGTCCACTTGTCGGCCCAGCCGTCTCGAGAACCATCGACCCGTGCCCGGGTATGGCTGCGGCGTTGGCTGCAGCTGGCCGTGCCGCGGGCGCCAGCGGCAGTAATGAGCGACGATCACGCGGCGTGTGAGCCGGGTGGCGTGCACCGGCCAAGATCAACCGGAGTCGATCAGCAATGTCGGGGTAGTCGTCGAACCCGAGAACGGCATCAGCTTCAGGCATGGCCTCGGCCAAGTCATGCCCGTAGCGCTGCGCCAGACATCCAACAGCGACGATGGCCTTTGCGCTGCCCTGCTTCTTGAGGTCGCTAGCAGCGAGCAACGTGTCGATCGAGTCCTTCTTGGCGGCATCGATGAAGCCACAGGTATTGACCATCACCGCGTCCGCCGCGCGCGGGTCGGCCACCAGCCTGAAGCCGTCGCGCTCTAGTAGCCCCGCAAGTTCCTCCGAGTCCACCTCGTTCCGCGCGCAACCGAGGGTGACGAGGTGCACTGCCGTCGGCTTTGAGCTCACTGCCGGACTGTGGTTCGTAGCTAAGACGGTGGACACGGTGGACTCATGCATGGCCGTCCCAGTATGACCGATGGAGATATGGCTAGCCGACCCTGAGGTTCTCCAACACCGCTTCCAGCTCGTCGGGCGTAACGAGAACGTCGCGTGGCTTCGAGCCCTCAGACGGCCCCACAATGCCGCGGGTCTCCAAGATGTCCATCAGCCGCCCCGCCTTGGCAAAACCGACACGAAGCTTGCGTTGCAGCATCGAGGTTGAGCCGAGCTGCAAGGTGACCACCAGCTCGCCTGCCTGAAGCACCAGGTCCAAATCGTCGCCGATATCTTCAGCCACCTTGGCGGCGGTCTCCGATGCCAGGTTCACATCCTCGCGATACGTGGGCTTAAGCTGCCCGGACACATGGGTGACCACGGCTCGGACTTCGTGCTCGGTGACCCAGGCGCCCTGGATCCGGATCGGCTTGCTGGACCCCATGGGCAGGAACAGCCCATCGCCCTGACCCACCAGCTTCTCCGCCCCAGGCTGATCCAAGATCACTCTGGAGTCGGTCATCGAGGATGTCGCGAACGCCAGCCGGCTTGGCACGTTTGCCTTGATCAGCCCGGTGACGACATCAGTGCTGGGGCGCTGGGTGGCTAGCACCAGGTGAATTCCCGCCGCCCGCGCCAGTTGAGTGATACGGACGATCGAGTCTTCGACGTCACGAGGAGCCACCATCATCAGGTCAGACAACTCGTCCACGATCACCACAAGGTAGGGATAGGGCGCCAGCACACCATTCTGCGCTGCGTCCGACGGTGCGGAGGAGTCTGCAGTGATGGCTGTACCAGCCGGCAACGGCTTTATGGAGCCAGTTCGCACCGCCTTGTTGAAGTCGTCGACATGGCGGAAGCCGTATGCAGCCAGATCGTCGTACCGCATGTCCATTTCACGCACCACCCACTGCAGGGCTTCAGCGGCTCGCTTGGGGTGGGTGATGATCGGCGTCACCAGGTGCGGAATTCCCTC
The DNA here is from genome assembly GCA_963836855.1 of uncultured Actinomycetota bacterium. GTDB lineage: Bacteria > Actinomycetota > Actinomycetes > Propionibacteriales > Propionibacteriaceae > Microlunatus. The sequence goes on from CAWILN010000017.1 coordinate 182,541, forward strand.
GTACGCTGTCAGCTCGACCCGCTTCGGGTCGACCAAGAGCATCCTCACCTCGTCAGGGGTGGCTCGCATCATGATCGAAGTGATCATGGAGTTGACGAAGCTCGACTTGCCTGATCCGGTGGCACCGGCAACCAACAGATGGGGCATCTTGGCCAGGTTGGCCACCACGAAGCCACCCTCGACATCCTTGCCGAGACCCACCGTCATCGGGTGATGATCATTCCGAGCACGTGCCGACCGCAGCACGTCCCCAAGAGACACGACCTCCTTGTCACTGTTGGGGATCTCGATGCCGATCGCGGACTTTCCGGGTATCGGAGACAGAATCCGCACATCGGCGCTTGCCACCGCGTAGGCGATATTGCGGCTCAACGCCGTGACCTTCTCCACCTTCACCGCCGGGCCAAGCTCAACCTCGTATCGGGTAACGGTCGGACCGCGGCTGTAACCGGTGACGTGAGCGTCGATCTCGAACTGGAGCAGCACCTCGGTCAGCTGGTGCACCACGGCGTCGGAGGCATTGGTACGGGCCTTGTGGACACTGCCGTGCTTCAGTGTGGCCGCGTCAGGGAGGAGATACTGAACGTCGCCGGACAGCTGGAGCTGCTCGACTCGCTGTGGGCTCGGACTGTGGGCGGCGTCCTCCAACTCCTCGCCGTCGGCACCGTGCACCGTGACCCCGGGCGGCAGTCCAGCTGTAACCGTACGACGTGGCTCCAGCGCAGTCTGGGCACCGTCCAACGATGTGCTCGCCTCCGGCGCATCGTCGGCCCCGCTGCCCGCCCGCTGGGACCGGGCCTGATCTCCGACAACTGGAGTGTCGTAGGCCTGATTGGCCCCGAACTCCAGCTGAGGCACGACCTGACCTTCGATGACCACCGGACGGTGTCGCAGCCGGGCCCGTGCAGCACGCACGCGATCAGGAATCTGATGCAGCGGAACACCGACGACAACGATCACCCCGAAGATCAGTAGCAAGATCAGCAATGGCACCGCCACATAGACGGTCAACAGGTCCGAGAGCAGGCTCGAGGAGACATAGCCAATGATTCCGCCGGCATCGCGCAGTCGCTCCGGTTCGTTGGTCCGCGGCAGCCCGCGAGCGATGTTGATCAAACCCAGCAGACCGAGCAGGATCGCGCTCCAGCCGATCACCTGTCGGCCAAGGGGGCCATTGCGGTCTGGATGGCGCAGGGTCCGCCAGGCCATGAGCGCAAACAGGATGGGCGCCAGGTAGCTCAGGGTGCCAATGGTGCTGGCCACACCAGTGGCGATGGCCTGTCCAATCGCACCTGGCAACCCCCACCAGACGGCGGCCCCAACGACAATCGCGCTGCCGAGCAGAAACAGTCCGATTCCGTCTCGTCGCAGAGCAGGGTCAACTTCCTTCACCCCTGGTCCGATCCGTCGCACCGCGTTACCCACCACGCGCGCGAGGCTGACCAAGATTGCAGCGATACCGAGCAACAGCCGATCGAAAGCGGTCTGCCGGTTACGGCTGCTCCCTGAGCGGCGCGTGCCTGATCGCTTGCGCGGAGCATTGGCCCGCGCCGAGGCGGTACGAGAGGATTTCTTGCTTCCGGGCGACCGCGGTTTTGCACGCTGGGATGAGCCAGAGCTGCTGCGGGACCGCGGTGGGGAAGACGCGCGGGTCGCCATGTTTGTGAGGTTACAAGATCAATCGCCGGAGGGGGCGGGTCACACGCCGCGCTCAGCGGGATCGGCAAGAAGCTGCCGCCACTGCCAAACATGATCTGTCGGACCAATGCCGCTGCCGAGGGCGAAACCAGCGGCGATGGCCCCAGTGACGTAGGCCTTTGCCAGCGTCATCGCCTCGGGGACGCTGTGGCCCAACGCAAGCTGGCTGGCAAGGGCCGATGCAAGAGTGCAGCCCGTCCCGTGGGTATGCCGGTTGTCGTCACGAGCCGCGGTGTAGGTGAAATGCTCGCCATCGACGCTCATCAGGTAATCGATCGCGTCACCCTTGCGATGACCACCCTTGATCAAAACCCATCGCGGGCCGGAATCCAGCAAGAGGTCGGCTAGGACCGGCGCCGGGGTTGCAGGTGAACGCCCGGTCAGGGCAGCAGCCTCATCGAGATTGGGAGTGATCATCGTGGCGTACCGGAACAACAGTGTGCGGAGGGCTCCGACTGCCGCCTGATCGATCAGCGGATCGCCATGCTTGCTGACGCACACTGGGTCGACGACCAGCGGCACTGTCGAAGCAAGATCAGCTACTAGATCTGCAACGCAGGCAACCGTCTCCTCGCTGCCCAGCATGCCGACCTTCACGGCATCGACGCCGATGTCATCGACCACACTGCGGAACTGCGCCCGGATCGCCTCCGTCGGCAGCGGCCAGATGCCTTGCACACCGACCGAGTTCTGCGCCGTGACGGCCGTGAGCACGGTCATGCCATGGACACCGTGTGCCAGCATCGTCTTCAGATCCGCCTGGATACCCGCTCCCCCACCTGAGTCCGAGCCGGCAATCGTGAGGACTCGTGCGGTTGGCAGGCTCATCTGCGCGACTCGGAGGCTCGGAAGTGATCGAAGCCCGAGGCTGCCTCCCACACCGCTCCGTCCACCAGGACGCCCGCTTGATCATCATGTGCCGAGCCCACGTCACCGATCACGAGCCACCCAGCCGGTATGGCATCCAGTGAGGGGAACGTCGCCGCCAATGCGTGATCGTCGCCCCCGGTCAAGATGAAGGTGTACGGATCCGAGCCGGTGGCCGCTGCGACTGCCTGGAGCGGTTCCGCAACCTCGAAGGCCTCCTGGCGTAGCTCGATCAGCACTCCCGAGGCTTGTGCCACATGGCCCAGATCGGCGAGCAGACCGTCAGAGATGTCGATCATGGACGTAGCTCCCGCCTGCGCGGCGACAGCGCCGGCGCCATAGCTGATCTGGGGCACACGCTGCGCCTCCACCAGCACCCGCGGCGAGCGGAAGCCCCTCCCGAGTACAACCAGACCTGCAGCAGCCCAACCCAACCGGCCATGGATGGCGACCAGGTCGCCTGGGCGAGCTCCGGACCGCAGGACTGGGTCGCGACCTTCCAATGAACCCATCGCGGTGACGGCAATGGTGATGTCGCGAGCTCTGGTGACGTCGCCTCCGAGCAGGCTTGCTCCGGCGGCCAGGCTTTCTTTCAAAAGGCCGTCGGCGAAATCGAGTACCCAGCCCAAGGCAAGGTCGGGCGGTGCCGAGAACCCCACCAGCAGGCCAGTTGCCCGGGCGCCAATCGCTTCGATATCGGCGATATTGACTGCGGCCGCCTTACGCCCTACATCGCCGGCCTCGGACCAGTCGCGCCGAAAGTGGACTCCCTCAACCAGCACATCCACCGACGCCGCCACGACATCTCCGACGGCGAGTACGGCGGCATCGTCCCCAGGGCCAACGCGTACCTCAGGCGCCAGCGACAACCCTTCGGTGATTGCGGCAATGAGTGGAAACTCCCCAACATCTGCCAGCGTCGCGGTGCGGCTGAGATTCACTGGAGACTCCCCTGCTCCCGCGTACGCACGGCGCGCTCGGAAGATGTAGCGTGACGCACATCGGCGAGCGTACGCGGTCTCGAGCCAAGGACTAACGACGCACCCTGAGACTGAGAAGACACCGCTGTCTGAAGCGCAGGAGGTACCAATCGATGGTCGTACAGGCATACATCTTGGTCCAGACCAACGTCGGCAAGGCGGCTGAGGTCGCGCATGCCATTGGCGCCATCCAAGGTGTCACGCTGGCGGAAGATGTCACCGGTCCCTACGACGTCATCGTCCGCGCCGAAGCATCAAGTGTTGACGAGCTCGGCCAGCTGGTGGTTGCCCGAGTGCAGGCAGTGCCCGGTATCACCCGCACTGTGACTTGCCCAGTCGTACACATCTAGTTTTAGAGCTGCTCGCGCAATACGCGCTTGGAATCGCCGCCGTCGTCGTTGCTCGCAGAGGAAACTGCGCCTCCGCTCGCTCCTTTGACATTGCTCGCTCCGCTCGCGAGGCTGGCGTTTGGAGCCGCTGCCTTCCTCACTCGCTCGCAGACGAAAAGCGTGTCTGCTCGCTCGCTCGTCCAGGACAGCGGCGCGCCAGCCTGCTCCGTGCGGCGGCGCGCGATTCCCGACGCTCGCAGCTGCTAGCTCGCAGCTGTTAGCGGAGGCCAACCGGACGACGTAGCGCCTGTGTGATCAACCGCTCGACCAGCTCCGGATAAGGCACACCGCTGGCAGCCCACATGCGCGGGAACATGGAGTGCAGCGTGAATCCCGGCATCGTGTTGATCTCGTTGACCACGACGTGCCCGTCATGCGTCACAAAGACGTCGACCCGAGCCAGACCCTCGCAGCCAATCGCGTCAAACGTCCGTATCGCCAGCTCCTGGACCTCGCTGGCAAGCTCAGGCCGGATATCCGCCGGCACATCAAGATCGACCTGCTCCTCGGGGAGGTACTTGGCTTCGAAGTCGTAGAAGCCTGACTCGCTGTGCACTCGGATCTCTGCTACGACGCTCGCTTGCGCTGGTCCCCCGTCGAGGTCAGCCAGTACCCCACACTCGAGCTCCCGCGCGCCTACGAACCCCTGCTCGACGATGATCTTGGGATCGTAGGCCTGCGCGATCTGGATCGCCTGCTCGAGCGCTTCGGGATCGTCCACTTTTGAGATGCCCAAGCTTGACCCGCCGCGCGCCGGCTTGACGAACACCGGGTAGTGCAGTGCCCCAACGGCTTCCAGGCAAGCGATCTTGTCTCTTCGCCACTGAGCCGGAGTGATCGGGACGAATGGTCCGATCGGCAGCCCGGAAGCCGCCAGCACCAGCTTCATGAAGTGCTTGTCCATCCCGACAGCGCTGGCCAGCACACCGGCGCCGACATAGCGAGTGCCCATCATCTCGAAGAGCCCCTGGATGGTGCCGTCCTCACCGAACGGCCCGTGTAGCAGCGCGAGCGCGACGTCGACCGGGCCGAGCTGGGACAGAGCCGAATGTTCGCGCACGGCCAGCTCGCTACCGCTCGAAACCCGCATCAGCAATGCCTCGGCTGCGTTCTCGCTGAGTTCGGGCAATGTGCCGTCGGTAACGGCCAGGCGACTAATAGTGTCGGGATCGACCACAACCCAGCGACCAGTACGCGTTATGCCAATGCCAACCACATCAAAGCGATCCCGATCCAAGACCCTCAGTACCCCGGCTGCAGTCAGACACGACACCCCGTGTTCGCTGCTGGTTCCGCCGAAGACCACTGCGACTCGGTGACGGGAACCATTGACCCCACGAACCCTCGGCTGGTTCTCACTCACGATCCTCGACCTTATCCGGGCAGGGCGGCTCGCGCGGCCGAGGCTTCAGACTTGGCTTGTGATCCATCAGCCACAGCCTCCGCAGAGCCCACGGTCAGTCCAGCTGCATCTTGAAACCGTGGCGGTCACCGCCGGCCGGCCCGAGCACGTGGTGGACGCTCCGTTGAATCCGCCGGTGGTCTTTGCCTCCACCTATGTTGGCGCCCACGACACGAGCGCTGCGGAGATCGGATACGGCCGCTACGGCAACCCGACCTGGGACGCGCTCGAGCGGGCAGTTGGCGCGTTGGAAGGCGGCAGAGCGCTTACCTTCGCATCGGGGATGGCTGCCGCGCACGCCGTGCTGGAGCTCATGCCGATCGGCGGTGTCATAGTGGTTCCTCACAACTGCTACCTCGGCGTGGCCGAGGCCATTGATCGGCGGGCCGCGAGATATGGCTGGCATGTGCGGCGAGTCAACGTTGCCGATACAACCGAGGTTCTGTCGGCCGCAGACGGCGCCGATGTGGTGTGGATCGAATCACCCACCAATCCGACGATCGACGTAGCTGACCTGCCCACGCTGGGCAAGAACCTCTCCCCCAGCTCCCTGTTCGTCGTCGACAACACCTTCGCGACTCCACTGTTGCAACGTCCGCTGGAGTTTGGTGCAGACATCGTGCTGCATTCGGCCACCAAGATGCTCTCGGGCCATTCCGACGTAGTGCTCGGCGCTATCGTGACGAGAGCCGATGACACACAGACCTTCGAAGGATTGGACGCAATCCGCCGCTCCTTCGGCGCTATTCCCGGTCCGATGGAGGCCTATCTGGCGCTGCGTGGCTTGCGTACCCTGCCGTTGCGCCTGGCTCAGGCACAGGCCAGCGCCCAAGTTCTTGCCGAACGGCTCGCCACACATGAATCCGTCAAGCGAGTGCGGTTTCCCGGACTCCCTACCGATCCTGGTCACGACCTCGCGCGGCGTACGATGTCCGGCTTTGGCTCAATGATCTCAATCGATCTCGCGGACGCGCGGTCCGCCGAGGCGTTCGTCGAGGGCTGTGCGCTCTGGGTGTTCGCCACCAGCCTCGGCGGAGTCGAGTCCACGCTGGAGCGACGGCGACGCTGGAAGAGCGAACTCCGGTCGGTACCGGAAGGCCTGGTGCGCTTGTCGGTTGGGATCGAGCACGTCGAGGACCTGTGGTCTGACCTTGCACAGGCCCTCGATCATCTTGGGTCTGGTCAGTAACGCTCCGGCTTCGCTGAGCGAGACATCAGGGCAGTGATCATCTCGGCAGGCGTCAGTTCGCCGGCAATGACGGCGGCCACGTTCTCCACGATCGGCATTTCAACCTGATGTTTCGCAGCAAGTTCGGTGATCGATGCGCAAGACTTCACGCCCTCGGCAACCTGCCGGGTCGAGGCGGTGATCTCCGCGACAGTTCGTCCTTTCCCGAGTTCCTCTCCGAAAGTGCGGTTGCGGGAGAGCGGAGACGAGCAGGTCGCGACAAGATCGCCCAGGCCCGCCAGGCCAGAGAAGGTGTAGGGGTCGGCGCCCAACGCCAGCCCAAGTCGACTTATCTCGGCCAGTCCGCGGGTGATGACCGACGCGGTCGCGTTCGCTCCAAGGCCGAGTCCGATCGCCATGCCAACCGCAAGTGCAATCACGTTCTTGGTGGCGCCGCCGAGCTCGCAACCGATCACGTCTGTGTTGGTGTACGCCCGGAAGCGGGCGGTGTGACAGACGCTCTGGAATGCTTCAGCGGTTGCCAACGAAACGCTCGCCACCACGCTCGCGGACGGCTGTCGCTCGGCGATCTCGCGAGCCAGGTTGGGGCCGGTCACGACCGCAATGCGCTCGGCGGCGATGTTGCCGGCTTCAGCAATCACCTCACTCATCCGTAATCCAGTGCCGAGCTCGATTCCTTTGGCCAGACTCACCACGATGGCGTTCTCGGGGATGCGCCACTGACTGAGGTTGCTGCGGAGGGATTGTGAGGGCACGGCGAGTACCACGAAGTCGGCTCCGATCATGGCTTCTCGAGGATCACTGGCCGCCTTCAAGGACGCCGGCAGGTGCAGGTCCGAGAAGTAGTCGGGGTTCCGGTGTTCTGTGTTGATCTTGTCGGCTAGCTCAGGACGCCTGGCCCACAGGGTCACGTGATTGTCGGCGTCGGATACCACGAGTGCAAAGGCGGTGCCCCAGGAGCCGGAGCCCATCACCGCCACGCGGGGCCGGCTATCGGTGGGTGCGATGTTGCTCATGCTTGATCTCCGGGTGTCTTCTCCTGATCCGGGTCGTAGCGGTGCGCGGGCGGTGTCGCTCCTCGCAGCTCGGCGACCAGCACAGTGATCGCGTCCATGATTCTTGCGGTCGCCTCATCGAGCATGTCCACCGTTACCGGGTTCTCACGAAGATCATCGAGCCAGACCGGGTCGCCCGCAGCGACCCGTAAGGTCTTGCGAGGAAGGAGTCTGGGGAAGCTAGGCTTGCGGCCGGGCATCAGCTCTTGGGCCCCCCATTGCCCGATCGGCACGACTGGACAGCCGGTCATGAATGCTAACCGCGCCGCGCCGGTTTTGCCCCGCATCGGCCATAGGTCGGGATCGCGAGTGATCGTTCCCTCCGGGTAGATCACGAGCGCGCGGCCTTGCTCGATCGCTTGTGCGGCGACGATCAGTGCGTCCTTGGATTGCGCGGACTCGCGCTGCACCGGTATCTGTCCAGATGCGGCGACAATGCGCCCTGCTACCGGAATCTCGAACAAGGACGCTTTCGCCAAGAACCGCGGCCAGCGCCCTGAGAACGCCAGAAACTGCCCGACAGCAAGGGGGTCGGCATTGGAGATATGGTTTGCGACAAAGATCACGCCACCGGTCTGGGGGATCTTGTCCTGGTACCGCCAGTCCCGCTCGGTCATCGGCCGCATGATTGCGTTGAGAATTGTGACGACAGTTGAGATGGTCTGTCCGTCGGGCTCGTGATTGACCTGCGAGAGTGACCTGAGTTCCGTGTGCGCCATGAGTGGCTTCACCTTACGGGATCGTGGCAGCATCCTCGGGGCAACGGGAGCGTTGCACAATGACACCGATCGTCCGCCGCCTTTGAGGGAGGAGTTCGTCAGCGTGCACGTTGACCTCAACCGCTGATGGCGCAGGGTTCACCAGCCGCGGCGGCGGTGATCGCGCTCAAGCCAATGGAGCGGGCGAAGTCGCGACTCGCCGTACCCGATCCGCTACGGCGACGCCTTGCTTGGACGATGGCGCTTGACACCCTGTCTGCATTGTGTCGTGCGCTACCACATGTGCTGGTCGTCAGTGATCAGCCGGGCCTGGAGGCGCGCCTGCGCCATGCGGGAATTGCCGCGGAGGTCATCAGTGAGTCTGGCCGTGTCGGCATGAATTCGGCTCTAAGCCGAGGTGCGCTCGCCCTGCATGCCCAGGGGTACAGGTCAATTCTGGCGTGCGTTGGTGATCTTCCTGCATTGCGACCAAAGTCTGTGCTGCGGATCCTCGAGACCTCGATAGCTCATCCGCGATCCTTCGTTGCGGATGCATCAGGCGTAGGCACCACGATGCTGGTCGCACACTCTGTCGAGCTGTGGCCGCAGTTTCAGGGGCGGTCGGCTGCGGCGCACCATGCCTCCGGGGCTGTGAGCCTTTCCGAGGAAATGATCAGATCGACGATTGCCGATGCCCGCCGCGATGTTGATACTGAAGCCGATCTGGCAGCGGCGATCGATCTCGGCGTGGGCCCGGCGACCAACGCACTGATTGATCATGGGAGAGGACGCCTGGGCAGATACGAGTTGATCACCGCGACGGAATGGCGCAATGCCGATGGCGAGCCGCTGGCTGTCACCGCCGAGGGAAGACGAATCCCGCTCCCGGTCGAGGCTCTGGGTGGCGAGCTTCGACACGCACGTCTGGGTCAGCGCCTGCATGCAGTGGAGGCTGAAGGCCGGGTGATCGCTGCGTGGCTCTAGCTGCGAACTAACGCTTGGCGGGAGTCTTCTTGGCAGCAGCCGCAGTCTTCTTGGCAGGAGTCTTCGCGACTGTCTTTCTCGCAGAAGCCGCAGTCCTGGATGCCGCCGCAGTCCCGGAAGCCGCCTTCTTGGCTAGCGCCCGCGGCACCTTCTTGGCACCCGAGACGTAGGCCTTCAGGTCCGTCCCGGCGCGGAAACGCGGAACAGCTGTAGCCTTCGCGCGCTTGCGCTCACCTGTGCGCGGGTTGCGTACCATCCGTGCCGAACGATGCACCTTCTCGAATACGCCGAACCCGGTGATCGAGACCTTCTCCCCAGCGGCAGTCTTGTAGGTGATGGTTTCCACCACTGCGTTAAGGGCCTTGGCTGCTTCGGTCTTGCTGCCGTCATAGTAGGCGGACAGCGCCTGAATCAATTCAGCCTTGTTCACAACTTCCCTTCTCCATGCGATTCCAAGCCTGCTGGGAACTTGGGCAGCGTACGGTACGTCTGCAGAGCCAACGCTAGGGAAGATCGCGCAGCCAGACAATCACTTAAGTCGCACATTTTGGTGTGTTATAAGGAAAACAGCCCGATAATCAGCAACTAACTGGTGCCCGCGACCTTTGCTGGCAGCGTTGTCGGCTTGTACGTCGGCCGAGTCCGCTCGAACTCATCGATCTGATCAACATGTCGCAGTGTCAGCCCGATGTCGTCCAAGCCCTCCAGCAGCCGCCACCTGGTGTAGTCGTCAATCTCAAATTCGGTGTGGAAGCCACCGGCAGTGATCTGTCGGTTGACGAGGTCGACGGTGATGGGCACAGCAGGGCCTTCCTCGACGAAGTCCCAAAGCTCCTCGATGATCTTTTGGTTGACGACGGCGATCAGCAACCCCGCCTTGCCTGAGTTGGAACGGAAGATGTCCCCGAAGCGTGACCCGATCACTACTTTGAATCCGTGGTTCTGCAGCGCCCAGACCGCATGCTCTCGGGACGAACCCGTACCGAAGTCGGGCCCGGCGATCAAGATCGTCGATCCTGCGTACTGCGGCAGGTTGAGCACGAAGTTCGGGTCGCTGCGCCAAGCCGCGAAGAGTCCGTCCTCGAAGCCGGTCTTGGTCACCCGCTTGAGATAGACGGCTGGAATGATCTGGTCGGTGTCGACATTGCTGCGCCGCAGCGGAACTGCGGTGCCGGTGTGACTAGTGAAGGCGTCCATGATCATCGGCTCCTGGACAGATCGGCTGGTGAGCTGAGTGTGCCGGTAACGGCGGTGGCAGCCGCCACCAGCGGTGATACCAGGTGTGTCCGGCCGCCCTTGCCCTGCCGGCCTTCGAAGTTGCGATTCGAGGTGGATGCAGCGCGTTCGCCAGGAGCAAGTTGATCTGGGTTCATTCCCAGACACATGGAACAACCTGCGGCGCGCCACTCGGCTCCAGCATCTTTGAAGATCACGTCCAATCCTTCGGACTCTGCCTGTAGGCGAACCCGTGCGGAGCCGGGGACGACCAGCATCCGCACACGGTCGGCGACATGATGCCCCTTGATGACGCCGGCAGCGGCGCGGAGATCCTCGATTCGCCCGTTGGTGCAGGAGCCAAGAAAGACAGTGTCCACACTGATGTCACGCATCTTCTGGCCGGGCTTGAGTGCCATGTACTCCAAGGCCTTGGTGGCCGACGTCCGGTCCGCCTCGTCCGCGAAGAGTTCTGGATCGGGTACCTCGGCACCCAGCGGGACGCCCTGACCCGGATTGGTCCCCCATGTGACGTAGGGTGTCAGCTGGCTTGCGTCAAGATCAACTTCGGCGTCGAAAACAGCATCGGGATCGCTGTGCAGCCTCTTCCAATAGGTCAGCGCCGCGTCCCAGTCCGCACCTTCCGGAGCATGCGGGCGGCCCTTGATGTAGGCGAACGTCGTTTCGTCTGGGGCGATCAGGCCTGCCTTGGCGCCCCATTCGATGCTCATGTTGCAGATCGTCATCCGGCCCTCCATGCTGAGCGCCTCGATGGCTCGGCCGCGGTATTCCACGATGTAGCCCTGGCCGCCGCCGGTACCAACTTTGGCGATCAGCGCGAGAACGAGGTCCTTCGCGGTGACCCCTGCTGGCAGTTCACCGGTGACATTCACCGCCATGGTCTTGGGCCTGGCCTGCGGAAGAGTCTGGGTTGCCAAGACATGCTCGACCTCAGAGGTACCGATGCCGAACGCGATCGCCCCGAACGCGCCGTGCGTGGAGGTGTGGGAGTCGCCACACACTACTGTCAGGCCCGGTTGGGTCAAGCCGAGCTGTGGCCCGATGATGTGCACGATGCCCTGGTCAAGATCACCAAGGCTGTGGATACGGACGCCGAACTCGCGCGCGTTCCTCCGCAGAGTGTCGACCTGAGTCCGCGACACCGGGTCGGCAATCGGCTGGTCGATGTTCAGTGTCGGTGTGTTGTGGTCTTCGGTCGCCAAGGTGAGATCGGGACGGCGAACGGGCCGACCGGCCTGCCGCAGACCATCGAACGCCTGCGGGCTGGTCACCTCGTGGACGAGATGCAGATCAATGAAGAGCAGATCGGGCTCACCCTCGGCGGTTCGTACGACGTGGTCATCCCACACCTTCTCGCTCAGCGTCTTGCCCATGGCGATTGATCACTCCTTATCCCCGTCACCACGATCTGTCACCCCTGTTGCGCCGCGCGTTTTCCGCGACTGACAAGCTAATCTTCGCACTTGCCTTCCAGCATCCGAGACGGCAGTATCAAGGCATGGACAACTCTAGCGGTGTCGGCGTCCTCGACAAAGCCGCCCTGGTACTGAGTGCCTTGGAGACTGGACCAACCACCCTGGCTGGTCTTGTCGCCGCGACCGGACTTGCCCGCCCGACTGCACACCGACTGGCTGTCGCCCTCGAGCATCATCGTTTGGTCAGCCGCGATCTGCAAGGCCGTTTCATCCTCGGACCGCGGCTTGGCGAGTTGGCATCGGCTGCCGGTGAGGACCGGCTGCTGGCAACCGCCGGACCAGTGCTGGCGCGGTTGCGGGACATCACTGGGGAATCAGCTCAGATGTTCAGGCGCCAGGGCGACTACCGCGTCTGTGTGGCTGCAGCCGAGCGAGTCTCGGGGTTGCGCGACAGCGTGCCGGTCGGCACACAGCTGACCATGAGTGCAGGCTCGGCTGCTCAGGTGCTGCTGGCCTGGGAGGAGCCGGACCGGATGCAGCGAGGACTGCGCGGTAGCCGCTACTCCGCCGTGGCTCTGGCCGCCGTTCGTCGGCGCGGCTGGGCGCATTCAGTGGGCGAGCGCGAACCCGGCGTCGCGTCCGTATCGGCGCCCGTGCGCTCCCCCTCTGGCAAAGTCATCGCTGCCGTGAGCGTGTCTGGCCCGATCGAACGACTTTCCCGACAGCCGGGCCGACTTCACGCACCGGCGGTGATCGCCGCCGCGGAACGCCTCAGCGAGGTGCTGCGCCGTAGCGGCGGCGAGTGAATCTGTGTCCTGAGTCCCAACCGGAGGCCCTGACAGACCTTGCTCGTGAGCCGCGCACACCGCTCGCTAGGGTCGCATCTGTGAAGGACCCCGTTGTACATCGGGCCATTGGAATGAACCAGGCTTTGCAACGCTGGCGGGCTCAACGTGCCAGGGACTCTGGCTACATTGCTGAGGTAACGCCGTATACCGGATATGGTTCGACGACCTGGGTACGGGTGCTGGCTCGCGTTCTGCTGGCTAAGCCATCCGAGCACCACGTTGCGGTACCTACGGGAGCGCGCGGCTGGCGGAACTTCATCGGCGTCCCGGTGGAAAACGCGCGAGTGGACGTGCGCATCGGTGAAGGATCATTCGAGATCAAGGCCGACCACAGCGGCGTCGTCGATGCGGTAATCGATGTTGATCTTGACCCGGGCTGGCATCGGATCGATCTCACCTCGGCAGAATCATCGGTCGCGACAGCCCTCGTTTTCGTCGTCGGCCGCGAGACGACGTTCGGCGTGGTCTCCGACGTTGATGACACGGTTATGGTCACCGCTTTGCCGCGGCCGCTGTTGGCCGCATGGCACACCTTCGTTGTCAATGAACATGCTCGGGCGACTACTCCTGGGATGCCAGTCCTATACGAGCGACTCAGCAGCCGCCACCCGGGAGCGCCCTTCGTCTACTTGTCAACCGGAGCGTGGAACGTTGCGCCCACCTTGACACGTTTTCTGTCACGCAATCTCTATCCGGCCGGTGCCTTGCTGCTGACCGACTGGGGCCCCACGGCTGATCGCTGGTTCCGCAGCGGCCGGGAGCACAAGCGCCGCAGTCTGGAGCGCCTTGCGCGCGAGTTTCCCCAGATCAAGTGGTTGTTGGTCGGTGACGATGGACAACACGATGAGTCGATCTATCACGACTTCGTGGCCCAACATCCCCACAATGTTGCGGCTGTCTGCATCCGTCGGCTCACCCCGAGTGAGGCTGTGCTCGCTGGCAGCAGCTTCCGCGGGCACGCCAGCACACGCGATTCAACCGCGCCTTGGCTGTATGCCTCCGATGGTGCGGGTCTTGCCGACCAGCTGGAAAGCCTTGGTTTGCTGGAACCTGCGCCGCAGCAGCCCGAGATTGAGGCCTGAGCAGCAGAAGGGCGAGACGCCCTGGACATCCCGCAAATCAGGCCGTGGGTGCCCCTGCTTGGGGCGACCTCGATGGAGGGACGCGACCTGACGAAGCTAGGTAGATCTACCGATGCGATTCCGACCTGATCGCTGGACTCTGGAGGCGAGAGACCAAAGGAGTCTGCCGAGATGCCCACCCGTGCAGAGATCAAAGCCAGCGTCTCATCTGGCGACGGCACCGAAATCAGCTACTGGACGAGTGGGGACGGACCGCCGATTGTGCTCGTCCACGGGGCACCCGCCGATCACACTCGATGGCGGCCCTTACTCCCCTACCTCGAGCAGCACCTTACGGTTCACGCCATCGACCGGCGAGGCCGAGGTGCCAGCGGAGACGCTGGGGAGTACAGCCTGGAACGTGAGTACGAGGATGTTGCAGCTGTGGTGGATGCCGTGGCCCTGGCGTCCGGGGAACACGTGGACGTCTACGGCCATTCGCATGGGGGCATCGTGGCATGCGGCGCCGCAACCCTGACGACGAAAGTCCGCAATCTGATCCTTTACGAGGGCTGGCCGGTTCCAGACCCATCGATATACGTCCTCCCGGCAGACGTTGCGCCATGATCAGCCACCTTTGGTCCTATGCTCATTGCAACAGCGTGGTCCGTCGCGCGACAGCGCGAGCCCAAGGCCCGCCGAACAGAGTCGGGAATCAACATGCGCCATGGAACGTCGACGACCAGCGACCGGGAATTGGCTGGCGTGTCCCGGTTGCGTCTCAGGGTTGGCGTATTGCTTATCTTCCTGTGGTTGATACCGTTCTGGGCGCTAGCGCCCCACATCGCTCATTCCCTCAGCGGGCTGAGCAACCCTCCATCGGTTGCGGCCGTCACGACAGCCATCGTCGCCGTGCAGACCATCTTTGGCCTCATCGGGTTCTGGGTCGCCGGAACTCAGGTCAAGTCGATCATCAAGGGCTCCACGAAGATGCACGCCCTGGGGGCTATCTGGTCCATATTCATTCACGGGGATGTCCGAGGTCACGACACTGTCGGCGCTGATTTGGATGAAGGCCAACCGCCCCGAGAGGACTCGCGCTGACCAGGTAATTCATCAGTTGAGTGCGATTGGCACGCGTGGACTGTTGGTGGCATTCTGTGTTACCAGTGTGTCCATGCAGATGATCATGAACGAATTCTGAGCAAGATCAATTAAAGATTGAGCGGCCCGGTCGGTCCAGCGGCAGCGCTAACCACGTTGGCGCAGCGGCGGGAGCAGGGACTGTGAACGGCGACCTCATCCCCAGTCCCAGTTGACATGACGGCCCGGCCCGGCCAGCTTTCATATCTTGAGGGCAAAGTGAGTTGCAGGGTGTGACCGGCGGAGCGAGGGCCAACATACTCAGAACAAAGCTGCCGCGTTGGTGGAAACAACACTGTTAACCTCGGCGGTCACAAACTTCAACTGCAACGGTTCCTGCTCCCCGTTGCTGGTGCTCCCGGCGGTCCCGCATACGCAGGCGTTCGCGTAAGCAGCGTAGTGCCGTGTTCCCCCTCGTCACGGCGGGCTGCCGATAGCGCGGTCGACCACTCGTGGTCGGTCTTGGTGAGTCCCCATACTTGCTGGGAGGTTAGGCCGAGCTCTCTAACCACTGTGCTGAATGGAGTGTCCGCAGAGATGCCGTGGAGAAGCTGCTGCCTGACTTTGGCTGGGAGCCGTACCTCGCCCTCACTCGGGTCAGAGTAGCGAGACGTGGCCCCCGGTCGGTGGCGTGAACACCGTGCCGGGCCAGGAGATCTTAAGCGTTAGGAGCAGCGATCTCCACGCCCATTGCCTCCAGCTACCAATAGGTCATTTCTGGTCGACTTCCGCCGCTGATCAATTTCAGGCGGCAGCGCATTCGTAAGCCCGACCGGCGAAGTCCACCGGTCGGGCCCGGACCCACCGTGAGGAGCGAGTCCGGTAAACAAAGTACCGAGTTGGCCCTCGGCTTGGTCAATAGCCAGCACTCCAACGTTGGCGATGAGAACCGTGGTCAGTCTGCCTGGGACATCCGCCGATGCGCCCAGCACTTATGGGCGAAGCTCACAACAGAGGGCAGGTTAGGAGACCCAAGCCCACTTCCGAAGCAACTCGTTTATGTGCCCGGAACAGGTCGTGTAAACCTCGGGGTTCTCGGGAGGCCCCCACAGGGCGAGCGATCTAGACAGACCCACTCGCCAGCGATGAGGAACCAACCGACGACGGGCACCAGCATGAGGGCCAGCATGAGAACTAGTGGAGGCCCCAAATGATCATGGGTGCGATCAGCGAGTTTCGTCGCTCCTTGTACGGCCCAGAAGGCTGCTGAGGATTGACGACAGAGCGGTCCGGAGTGGATGGCCCATGCGTGGCTGGCGGTGGAGTCACGGTCGCCTCCATCTATTTGCCGAGAAATGGACCGCTGGCCACATCCCACTAGTCGGGGAGCCCGAGGACGAACCAAAGGCGACTAGCTCTCTTCCTAATGATGCTGTCGTTAAGCATCGAGTTGGCTGCCCTTGTTGCTTTGCTCGCGATCGCGGCATTGCAACCAGACCTTGGCGGTCGCCGCTTACTGCGCCTGGCGGTGGTGCTGTGGGGTACGACAGCCTTTGGTGCCATCCACACGTTCGCTGAGTACTTGGTCATGGTGAAGTTCAGCGACGCCAACTGGGACTGCCCTCCCGGCACCGGGTACCTCACCGTCGCCACCATCACCATCAGCGCCATTCTGACCGCGATCATGACCCTCCCCTACCAGAGAGCGGTGCCGACGATAAGCCGCATGAGGACCGTCATTCAGGGTCGCTTACCCTCGCCTGAGCGACAGCATTCGCTAGCGGCAGATCGGCTTCGGCTTGGCGTGGTCAGTGGGCTTTTGCCTGCGGCCCGTCCGGTCGGCACGGGAAGACTTCCCAGCCGACGCCGGCAAGCTCGATAGCTGCGTCGATCACCTCGGGCCCGCCGGCTGGGCCCGGTCGAGAGCCTCAAGCCAGGTAGGTGGTCATAATGCCGCCCCGCCGTCGATCCGGTCCAGCACTCGAAGCTCGGCCAAGATGATCTGGGCATCGAGGACGAGGTCCCGTGTGCGACGGACCGCGATCTTGTCCGTTGCAGCTAGAATTTCGTTAGACCTTGCCGCCGCTGGTGATATGTGCCGCCTCCCGGACTTGCCGCTGGGGGGCGGACTTTTGTTTGGGTCACGCGGCACTTGGCCCCTTCTGCACAGCGTCGCGCGCGGCGATCCATGTCATCACGTCGGTTCGCGGGAACAGCCGGCAGCGGCCCACCTTGAGCACCCCGGCAGGCCTTCGCTCACCGGGCATTGAGCTGCGCCGGTTTCCATTGGGTAACTGCCCCGCGAGGGCGAGCATCAGCCAAGCTAAGCGAAGAGGCTTGATCACCTGCAGGTGATGGCCGGGCCCTCGGGCGGACACGTGCTAGCGGGTCCACGGCAGGAGACCCAGCGCAGTAACCCGGCGTGCGACATAGCCACCTCGTCGCGAGGCGACGCGACCACGTCGATTCTGACTACCCTGCGAGCTCCGCAGAAATGCCCGCTCAAGAGCATCAGGCCTACGGAAAATGAGATTTCAGCGATCGGAGATCGCCGCAGATGATCAACATTCGAACCTTGGTCTCGCCATACCCCAACAGGCTCGCGACCTGAGAAACCGTGTACCACTTGGGATCGAGGTCCTGCGGCTCGTGGCACCCAGTTTGCGCGTCGGGTTCCGACTCATCGCCGAGGTCCTTTCGAAGCAGGTTCCTGCCGACGCATCGTTCGGCTCTGAGCGGAACGCCGAGGAGCCCCGGGAGGTCCGGATCGTTTCGGTTGTGCCGATTCACTGGGATAGAGCGGCGCTGCTGCGGCGACTGCGCGATTGCAGCTGGCGGTCACATCGTTGGCGAGATTGACGACGCTCATGCAGGCCAGACTTAGGTCCACGTTGCTGCACGCGACCGTCCCCGAACAGTGTCGACGCAACACCGTAGAAATCAGAAGCCTGATGCAGGCGGACAAATGGATAGGCCTCGAGCCAATGCCCACCGACACCGTGAAGCCGGTCGACCATCGCCACGCGCACATCGGCGTGGTCGATCAACGCATCCGTAAACGCCATGCCGGTGGCGCCAGCCCCACCACTAGACAGTCATGTCCCGCAGAGTCCGTCGCAGATCAACCAAACATCGCGATGGGGCTTACAGTCCCGAGGCACGCTAATTCGCGCACAAACCTACGTTCCACGCTGATGTAGGTATTTCCAGCCCGCCTGAGTGCCTCGCCGCGGGAGGGTCCGCCGTTGATCCGGTCCGGGACCCACCAGTGCAGCGGCAGCGACGATCGCGACCAACATGGCTAGACGCCTCCCACCGACGTCCTCAGCGGCGCACCAGTCGAACGTTCCGACGTGATCGGGACCTCACAAACCGCGGCATCCCATCCTTGTCAGCCGCGCAGGTATGCGAGTACGGCCGACACCCGACGGTCGCTGCCCGGATCCAGGTCGAGCTTGGCGAAGATGCTTCCGACGTGCTTGCGTACGGCGGCTTCGCTGACGAAAAGCCGCTGCGCGATCGAGCCGTTCGTCAGGCCCTGAGCCATCAGGCCGAGCACCTCGTGCTCACGTGAAGTCAGGCGCGCCATTGGAGCGTCGGCCCGGCGACGTGAGAGTAGCTGGCGGACGACCTCGGGGTCGATCACGGTGCCTCCGGCCGCGACCCGGTCGAGCGAGTCGACGAACTCGGCGACCTTGCCGACCCTGTCCTTGAGGAGATAGCCGACGCCGCCGGGGCCGGGCGCATCGAGAAGACCGGGCAGGTAGGCGTCGGCGACGTATTGCGAGAGCACGAGGATCCCGATCCGGTCATTGCCGGCCCGGATCTCGGCGGCGGCCCGCAGACCCTCGTCGCTGAATGTCGGCGGCATCCGTACGTCGGTGATCACAACGTCCGGCGGGTCGTTGCGCACGGCCGCGACGAGTGCGTCGGCGTCATCGACCGCGCGGACGACGTGGCCAACGCTGGTCAGGATGCCGACCAAGCCCTCGCGCAACAGCGCCGCGTCCTCGGCCAGCACGATCCTCAGTTGGTCTGGCACGGCACCTCCATCCGCAGCCGGGTCGGACCGCCGACCGGGCTCGTGATGTCGAGCGTGCCACTCAACGCGTCGACCCGCGTGATCAGGCCAGCGAGCCCCGTGCCGCCTGCAGGATCGGCGCCGCCCACGCCGTCATCCTCGACCACCACGACGAGCGATCCCGCCGCCACCCAGCCGCGCACGGTACACCGCGACGCCCGAGAGTGCTTGGCCACATTGGACAGCGCCTCGCTGACGACGAAGTACGCCGCGGTCTCGACTGGCTGCGGCAACCGGTCGGTCAGGCCGAGCTCCACTGACACCGGGATCGGAAGCCGGTCGGCCACCTCGTTGACGGCGGCGGGGAGGCCGTGGTCGACCAGCACCCGTGGATGGATGTCACGGACCGCGTCCCGGAGATCGGCCAGCGCGCTCTCGGCCTCGGCATGCGCCTTGCCGAGAAGCTCGCGAACCTCGCCCTCGGGCAGCTTGTACTCGGCCAGGCCGAGCGTCATGGTGAGCCCGACCAGTCGCTGTTGAACGCCATCGTGCAGATGCCGCTCTATCCGGCGACGTTCGGTCTCGAAAGCGTCGACCAGGTCCAGCCGGGATCGCCGCAGCTCGGCCACTCGCTCCCGAAGCTCCTCCTCCCGCGGGCCGAGCAAGCTGCGGGCCAGCTCCGCCTGCGCCGCCGCGGCCAGCGTTAGGACATACGCGCTGAGCACAAACCAGACTGGCGCAGCCAGCAGCGCGAGCGGCAACGCCTCGGCCGGCGTGTCGGCCTCCCACCACAAGACGCCGACCGGCCCGAACGACGCGAGCAGCGGGGACAGCGCCAGGACTGCGGTGGCCAGCAGTGTGAACAGGACGAGCACGAAGTCGACCCAGCCGACGAGAAACGCCAGCAGTGCGGTGTAGCCGAGGGCGCGCAGTGAGGCTGGCTCTCGACGGCGGTAGGCGATCCGCTGCCGCAGGGTGGTGTCGGGGAGCGCAAGATGCGGACTGGCGAGCGGCGGCTCGTCAGGGCCCTGCATGAGCCGGATCCGCCAGCGCTCGAGGCGGCCCACGCCGACGCCGAGGACCGGCAGTGAGTACAGCACGACGATGCCGATCCACACCGGACTGAGCATGATGCCCGCGACGACGGCGCCGATCAGCCCGGCCAGGACGGCCAGCGCGACGAACGGCGAGGAAACGACGTACGCGAACGACCGCCACGGCCAGGCCGACGCGAGGAAGCGCCACGGCCGGTCGGCCAGGGCGCTCCAGGCGGTCGCAGCTCGGGGCACGCCTCGACGGTAATGCGGCGACCCCTTTGCCGTCTGTAGCGCATGCGCTACCTCGGAAGTAGCGCCGAGGCCAGAGACTTCGCGGCCGCGGCGACATGTGATGGATGGCATGGAAACCGGTACTCCCGCGGTCGTCCTCGACCGCCTAACGAAGACCTACCGCTCAGGTGCCGGCAAGGTTGCGGCGCTGCGCGATGTGACGTACGCCTTCTCGCGCGGCTCGTTCACGGCGGTCATGGGTGCGTCCGGATCGGGCAAATCCACCCTGCTGCAATGCGCCGCCGGCTTGGACCGACCCTCCTCGGGCCGCGTGCTGCTCGGCGACACCGACCTGGGCACGCTCAACCCAGTCCGGCTGACCAAACTCCGCCGGGCGCGGATGGGTTTCGTCTTCCAGGCGTACAACCTGCTCCCGTCGCTCAGCGCGTACGAGAACGTTGCACTCCCACTGCGCCTGGCCGGCGCCAAGCCGCAGCGGAAGGAGATCGGCGACGTCTTGCACCGGGTCGGGCTCGGCGACATGGGACGGCGGCGCCCGGCCGAGCTGTCCGGCGGCCAGCAGCAGCGGGTCGCGGTCGCTCGTGCCCTCGCGACCCGGCCGGAGGTGCTGTTCGCCGATGAGCCGACCGGAGCCCTGGACACCGGCACCAGCCGCCAGATCCTGGGACTCCTACAGCACGCCAAGGAACATGCCGGGCAGACCGTCGTGATGGTGACCCATGACCCGATGGCCGCGGCCTACGCGGACATCGTCGTCTTTCTCGAGGACGGTCAGATCGCCGGCACCTTGCGAGGGGCCGGCGCCGGCGAGATCGCGGCCGCCATGAGCGAGTTGGAGAACTGATGTTGCAGATCAGTCGCCGCACGGTCCGGCAGAACTGGGCCCTCTATGTCGGCTGCTTCGTCGCAGTCGCCGTTGGCGTACTCCTGCTCGGCCTCGCCGCCAATGCGATCGCCGCGGGCAACGCCTACGCCACTGACCATCCGGGCGGTCTCGTCGTCACGGTGACCGGCGGCGACATGGCCGAGCACACCGAGCGCTACATCCCCGAGGAGCAGAGCCCCGAAGGCTTGCAGGCCCTGCTGGGATTGGTCTCGGGAATCTGTGGGTTCATGACGATCTTCGTCGTGGCCAGCACGTTCGCTTTCGTCGTTGCGGCGCGTCGGCGGGAGCTCGGGCTGCTTCGGCTGGTCGGCGCCACGCCGCGTCAGGTGCGACGCATGATCCTCGGCGAGGCGCTGACTGTCGCGGTTGCCGCCGCTTTCGCGGGGTCGCTGCTGGCGTACGCACTGACGCCACCGATGCTCCAGCTGGCCGCCGGCACGGAGTTCTCACCGATGAAGCTCGACCCGCCGAGCCAGTGGATCCCACTGTCGATCGCATCGGGCATCGGCGTGACCGTGGCACTGCTCGGAGCCTGGGTCTCGTCCCGGCGCGCCGCCAAGGTGGCGCCGATCGATGCGCTGCGGGAGTCAGCGACCGAGCCACCGCGACTTACAGTGAGCCGGGTGATCTTCGGCGTCCTGGGTCTGAGTGGTGCCGCCACGATGATCGCGTTCATCAAGCCGGGCAACTTCGAGGTCGCCGTCGCTATGGCGATCTTGGTACCCATCGTATTCGTGATCGGCATGGTCGCGGTGGCGCCGGTCATCGTGCCGGTCATCGCGAGACTTTGGGGCCTCGTGCTGCGCCGGTCCGCAGGTGTGCCGGGCTACCTCGCCGATCGGAACGTCTGGGCATCGCCGCGGCGTACCGGGTCGTTGGCCGCACCGATCCTCGCCATCTGCGCCATCGCCGGCACGCTCTCGGTCATGATGAGCTTCGTCGGCGACCTGACGTACGCCCAGGGTCTCCAGGCGTCCCGGCCGTCGTTGGTCGTCACCAGCGAAGGGGAGCATGACCTGACGGCAGACCTTCGCGGTGCTGACGGCGTCGGCGTGGTCGATGCCGCGATCCCGGCCGAAGTGGTCCTGACCGATCGTGGGGGCGCTGAGGGGACCGCTGCCGAGGGTGTCGACCCGGCGAGCTTCCAGGCGGCCCGGCAGCTCAATGTTGAACAGGGCTCGCTCGACCGGCTGAGCGGCGACTCGGTGGCGATGATCGACTCGATCGCCCGCGACCAGGGCTATCGGCTCGGTGAGTCGGTGCGGCTGAGCTTCCTCGACGGCACGTCGAAGACGTTGCAGCTGGTCGCGATCGTCGCCGACGCGCCCAATCTGGTGCCAGACCTCATGCTGCCGAAGGCGATGGTCGAGGAGTACGCGTCGTCGGCGACGCCGGAGCATTGGCTGGTGCTACCAGAGTCCGGTGTCGGGCTCGATGAGCTGGCCGATGATGTCCGCGACGCCGTCGGCACGGCCACCACCACGAGAGCCTGGCTGCAGGCGCAGTCCGACGACTTCCGCCGCTTCAACAACCGCGCATTGGTCGTCATGCTGGGTCCGACCGGTGCGTACGCCGGAATCGCCATCGTCAACACGTTGCTCGTGGGCAGTCTGCGACGCCGGCGCGAGTTCGTCGCCGGCCGGCTGCTCGGCGCGACGCCACGGCAGATACGCCGAATGATCGTGTGGGAATCGTCCTTGGTCAGCCTCGCCGCGCTCACCATCGGCGGTGGCATCACGGCCACCGTCGCATTGCTGGCACGTCGAGCGATGATGGCCGACGTCGACGTGGTGACCACCACGGTCCCGTGGCTCACGCTGGCTGGCATCGTCATCACCTGCATTGTGCTGGCCGTGGCGGCTGCCCTCATACCCGCGAGCAAGGTGCTCCGCGACGCACAGCCGGCAGCCGCCGCAGTCGACTGATGCGTTCGGGCGGCGTACTCGGCTGCTGACTCATCACCGCCTCCCCGTCGACACCGATCCTTCACCCCGCCCTAAGCCCATGCCACGTGACGAGCGGTCACCACCGACCATCTCGATCTGCTTCACGTACCCAAGCCGATCTCGAGATCCGATGTGCAATACATTTCTTGCACGGGAGGCCGTGCGGACGGTGGCGGTTGACCGCCTTGTGTGCGGTCGTCGACCCCCACATCGCGGCACAAATCGAATGGGCCCACCACGCCGCCGTACACGACGCGCTTCGGTTTCTGGAGGAGCAAGCGTTGTTTACCAGGGGGCCGCAGGGGATCCGGCAGGTGAACGTCCGCGGCCTAGTGGCTGCGGCGTTTTACGCATCGGGACAGCCGAGCCGGCGACCCGGATCTGCACACGCACGTAGCGGTTGCGAACAAGGTGCAGACCTTCGATGAACGCTGGCCATCCATCGACGGCCGGGTGGTTTTCAAAGCCACAATCGCTGCATCGGAGACCTACAACACCGCCCTCGAGCACCATCTCCGGGACCGGTTGGGGGGTGCGGTTCGCTGATCGGCCCGACAAGGATTCGAGTAAGCGGCCGGTGCGGGAGATCGTCGGCGTGGACCCGGCGCTGAGCCAGCGTTGGTCGACGCGGCGCCGGCTGATCAAGGACCGGCAGGGTGAGTTGGCGTCCAAGTTTCAACGTGATCATGGTCGGCCGCCGACCCCGGTGGAAGCCTCGCAGTTGGCGCAGCAGGCCACCTTGGAGACCCGGGAGACCAAGCACGAACCCCGCACCCTGACCGAGCAGCGCGCCGCCTGGCATGCCCAGGCCGTCCAGACCCTCGGCGGACCTCAAGCGGTCCGAGCCATGATCACCGAAGCTCTCCACCCTGCCTCGGCGCCGAGCCGGCGTGTGCGACCGCTGCCGCGCTCGGCGCCCCCTCCCGCGTTCGGGGCGAGCCGCTGAAAACGTCCACACACATCACAACGCCGGGCGAAGTGTTTCGCAGGACCTGTTGCCGAACTCTTCTGCTGATCAAGGACGGCTTCTTCGAGGTGGGGAATGGCAATCAGGCGCGGGCTACGACATTTCGGTGAGAGACGGCTCGGCACGGAGGTCCGGACAACTTTGGGGGATGTCTCTGACCTGCGCAAACACGACGTACCTCAAGGGGGTACACCCGGAGGGGGTACGAAGGGGGTGATGCCTCCTTCTCACCATTGACCACAGGGACCTGTCCACGGTCCTTGTGGAGAAACAACGAGACCCGCCGGACCACCGCGAACCACGACCGGCAACCCCCCAGGAGGAACGCCATGAGTAGCACCCAACGGGCCACTGTGCCCGACACCACGCGCGCCGACGACGAACTGCTGACCATGCAGGAAGTCGCCGACGTTGTCCGCGCCCGGTCGCGACCCTGCGCTACTGGCGCCACCTCGGCACCGGCCCGCGCAGCTTCCGCATCGGCCGCAGCGTCCGCTACTGGCGCACGGAGGTCTTCGCCTGGCTCGACGACCAGGCCAATGGTTACTCCACCTGGTAGCCCCCGACGGTCTAAAACTGACGGAGGTTGTTGACAGTCTGGGTCTCCCAAACCGAGGAGATCATCTGTGACTGACCGTGAGCTGGAGCGACGAGCCAACCGTCGGCTGGCGGTGTTGCGCCATGTGGTAGCACTGCCGGCTGATGCCGTAGTAGCGGCAGGTCGCCGCCACCTTCGGGGAGGAGGCGTCGTATCGCGGATACCCGATCAAGAACCTGGCCGAGGGCGTCGCCAGGGCACGGTGGGGGATGGTCATCGCTGTCGTGATTCCAGCAGTCTTCTTTGGCCTGGCGCATGCGACGAATGAGAATGCGACGTGGCTAGGGTGGTGATCAGAGCACCGAGGCGCCGCCCGCCCAGACCAAGCACGATCGGGTACAGCGACCGCGATGGCGCGCTCGCCTTACATCCGAATTGGCCTCTCTTATGCACTCACCAAGCGTTCCACACCAGCAACAGGATTGTCAGGAGCGCAAGGCCGAGCATGGCGCGAACTCGACGGTCGTGGGCTGGTACAGCGAGTCGTCGATTAAGCCATACCCTGGCCCCTCAGTTCTGCTTGGTGGAGTCCAGCCGAGGTGCTGGACCGGCAGCAGACCTTCACCGACGAGGCGCGCGTAGGGGCGAGCAGGCGATGCGGGAGGCGTTCACCGGCCGGCACGCGGCCAACGGGCCACGGGTTAGCGCTCAGAACACCGACGATTCAGAGTCCTGCTTGAGTAGGTCACCGAGCGGTGCCTCCGGCGCGAAGTGCCAAAGTCCTGCGGGCCCGCGTGACCCACAGGACTTGGACTGGTCTAGAGAGAGCAGTGCTTCTCAGACGACGAGTGCGAGGATGAGGAGCGCGAAGAAAACGCTCTGGGAGCTGTGCACCGCGATCCCGATCCAGGCGCTTCGATAGCGCTTGGTCGGGTAGGCCAGGGTGAACGTGTCCAGCAGCGTCGCCGACATCGCCCAGGGCACGTGCAGGTGGTAGGCAGTAAAGAGCAAGCCGTTCGCGACCCAGTCGCCGCGTCCGAAGGCGCCGTTCATGCGCGGCAGGAGGAAGCCTCGAAACAGGAGCTCCTCACCGAGGATGGTGAACACCATCAGCACAAGGATGAGGGCGTACCAGCCCCAGGCACCGTTCAGAAAGGCCTTGCCGGCATCCGATCCGACGAGCGTGGCGAACTCCCGGTCCTCGGGAGCTGCGAACGTCGGGATCAGCTCCTGTGCCGCTACGTACGCCAGGATCAGGGGTATCAGGATCAGCCAGATTCGGCCGCCGACCCGTCCGCTGCGCGGGCTTCGTGGGGAGCGCAGCCAGAGCGCCTCGCGGACGGTCGACCAGCGGAGCGTCCGCTGCTCGCGGCCGACGAGGATCGCGACGAGTACGAACTGCCAGACGAGACCGAGGTCAAGACACATGATCAGTGCCTTGAACATCGGCACGATGCCGGTGCCGGCGAACCGGTTCGCGAGCACCGGCGCGACGAGCCAGGCGAGCGCTGCCATCGGCAGCGCTGCGGCCGCCCAGACGGCGAAGATCCCGCGGATCCGCAGCTGCGGAATCTCCACACTGGAGACGGCAGTGTCGCCGCGGGCAGTGGCAGTAGATGGAGCTGAGATGCTCATCTGCGTTCTCCTTTGCTGCGATTTGATTTCTTGACGCTAGGACGCGGTTGCGGTAGAGCGCATCGTCGGAAGGGCTGAATCGAGCTCAGACGATTCGACGATTCCGACTCCTACTCGGGTAGGAGGCGCCTCAGGAGAGCGTTCGCTACGTTCGGCACGTGATCCGGATCCGAGACGTCGCGCGCGGATACTGGTTCGAGCTGCTGATCGCGTTCCTGGCGATCGTGGGCATGCTCGAGCTCATCGTCGGACGCGACTCGCCACCGCCTACGACGCTGTGGATCGCCGTACCTGCGGTGGTCGTCCTCGTACTGCCGCTGCGTTGCGCGCTGGCGCGAGTGTAGCGTTTCCACCGCGGCGTCCGGCGTTGGTAGCGCTGCGAGGCGGGCAGCCGGTTCATTCCGAGCCGCTTCAAGATCCGCCACACACCGGAGGTGCTGATCGTCAGATCGTGGCTACGGCCGCAACGGCGACAACGCCGACCAGGATCGTGGCTACAAAGGGCTGCCCAGGGGACGGGGCAAAGCTGCCGGTAACGTTCACCCAGCCCACGGCAAGCTCCACGGCGAGAACCCTGAACAGGAGCAGCGCGCCCAGCACCAGCCCGAAGCCGAGGTCGGTCCACCACTTCCGGCTGAAGTGGAAACCGTAGTCGCCCATCCTGCGATGATCGAGTACGCGACTCGCCAGGTACAACGCGGCGGCGATCAGAAGCGCGAACACCAGCGCCCGAACTAGGCCCTCATGGAGGTCTGGGAGGCGCCCCGCCAGACCGGCCCGCACGCGGCCCTCTACTGCGGCCACGACAAGCAGCATCACCAGAAAGACGAGCAGGCGCCACCCGGCCCGGAGGCGGGCGTTCACGCGCATTCCAGAACAGATTTGCGATTGGGCTCAAGGTAGCTCCCCGGCCACAGCTATCCGCCGAATAGCCGTATCCAACATGTTGAGTCTGTCCGCGGCCGTCATCCGCCGGTGGAGACTGCCAGGACCACAGTTCCGGCTTCGGCCGTTTTGCCCGGCGCCGGGTAGGCGGCGACGATAGTGTCCTTCGCGCGAGGTGAGGTTATCTCCACCTTCTTCACCGCCACGCCGCCCTCCTTCAGCAGCCGCTCCACGTCCCCAACTTGGCTGCCAAGGATTCCCACCGGCACGACATAACCACTCGGCTCCTTGGGCGCATTACCGTTGCTGGCGATCACTACGACGGTCTGGCCCGCGGTCAGTGGCACCTCGGGTCTCGGGAGTGTCGCAACCACCGAATCCTTCGGCTTGGCGGATGCGATGTCGACCTTCTTCACCTCATACCCACGGCCCTTCAAAAGCTCCTGAAGCGATTGGACGTCGCTACCTATGGCGTTGGCTGGTATGACAGGCCCACGGGGGGTGCGCCGGGAAGAGGGGATCGGTGAGGGGGTCGATGAGTTGGTCCGCCTAGCGGAGATGGTCTCTGAAATGGTCTGCTGGGGGGACATCGGTGAGCTGGTCGGCGCGGGTGGTGGTTGCACCGTCACCGTCACCTGTGGCTGTCGCGGCTGTGCCAGCGCCGGCCCTGTTTCAGCCTGATCAGGCGAAGGTCCGCCGCTGAGCGCCAGCCAGCCAACAGCCAACGCGCCGACCAGCAGCAACGCGGCCGCGGCGATGAGCAGGGCGCGCGGAGTGGCCGCCCGCCGGCCTACAAGACTGGGCGCCTCGGCGGCGGCAGGGGCCTCGGACACGGCGGGCAGATCGGGCACGGCTGGCAGATCGCGCACCTCAGACACGGCGGGCAGATCGGGCACGGCTGGCAGATCGCGCACCTCAGACACGGCGGGCAGATCGGGCACGGCTGGCAGATCGCGCACCTCAGACACGGCGGGCAGATCGGGCACGGCTGGCAGATCGCGCACCTCAGACACGGCGGGCAGATCGGGCACGGCTGGCAGATCGCGCACCTCGGACACGGCGGGCAGATCGGGCACGGCTGGCAGATCGGGCGCGGCTGGCAGATCGGGCGCTGCGAGCAGATCGGGCACGGCGACCAGATCGGAGGCCGACGCGGCTGTCGCCGCATGTGGTGCGGCAAGGGCTTTGCGCAACGCGGCGCCCATCTGCGCGGCGTCCGGGTAGCGGTTTTGCGGGTCCTTCGCGGTCGCGGTCGCCACCACCTCGGCCAGCGGCAACGGCACCTCCGGAACGAAGTCGTGAACAGACGGGACTTCCTCCCTGACATGACTAAGTGCCACGGCCACCGGGGAGTCACCGGTGAAGGGGACGTTCCCGGTGAGCATCTGGAACAACAGCACTCCAGCCGAGTACAGGTCCGAGGCCGGTGTCACCGCTTGACCGCAAGCCTGCTCCGGCGAAAAATAGCGCGCGGTGCCCAGGCCCAGCCCGGCGTCGGTCAAGCCGGCCTGTCCCGGCACCTGCGCGATCCCGAAATCAGTGACCTTGACCCGGCCATCGGCCCGCACCAAGACATTGCCCGGTTTGATGTCGCGGTGCACGATTCCGGCCGTGTGCGCGGCGGCCAACGCCGAGCACACCTGCGCCGTTACACTGACGGCAACGTCCGCGGGGAGCCGGCAGTCTTCGCGCAGCATCTGGCCGAGATCTTCCCCGTCCAGGAATTCCATCACGATGAAGTGCCGGCCACCGTGCTGCCCGGCGTCGAAGACCTGCGCAATGTTGGGATGGTCAAGCGACGCGGCCGCTCGAGCCTCCCGGCCGAACCGCTCCACAAACAGCGGGTCCTCGGCGTATTCCTCCTTGAGGAACTTGATTGCCACGCGACGTCCTAACCGCTCATCGACACCCTCATACACGGTGCCCATGCCACCCGACGCGATACGCCGCACCTGCCGATAGCGGTCCGCAAACATCACCGGAGCCTCCCCACACCCTGGTGCACAGTCGACCAAGGATAAACGTGGCACGCCCCAACGGCTGCGCCTCGTTGGCAAATCCCAGTCCAGCGACCGGTGGGCCTCAACGTGGTGAGAGGCGAACAGCGTGCCAGCTTGCGCAGCCTGAGCCGCAGGACCCCGCTCTGACGGTGATCATGACCTACGCGCGCCGCGGAGGGTTGCCGATGATGAGCAGCATTAGGACCAGGATTCAGGGTCGCGCACCCTTGCCTGAGCGACCGCAGTACTCGCTCAGCTGGCCTTCATGGGCTGGCTGGCTCTCGCCTGAAATGAGCCGAATTTCAAGCTGCTGCGGAGCGTACGCGGAGCGGCACCGTGCCAAACCTCGCCATCCCAGCGTGACCAAGAGCGTTTGCCCTAGTCAGCGTGGCAATTCGTCTGTAGCCCCGACGGGATTCGAACCCGCGCTACCGCCTTGAGAGGGCGGCGTGCTAGGCCGCTACACAACGGGGCCCTAGCTTTCATCATTCTCGAGACTGCGGAAGCCTTCCAATCCCCTTGTCCCAAAGTGAACCCGAGGATTCTGTCTCGCTGGGGTACTAGGACTCGAACCTAGACTAACTGAACCAGAATCAGTCGGGCTGCCAATTACCCTATACCCCACCATCACTGCCGCAGGGCTGGTCGCACCGGCCCTGGCACGAGGTCAAACTTTACTGTAGGCCGATCGTCGGCCCCAAACCGAGCGCACGTCGCGACTCAGTCGTTTGGGCCAGGTCAACGTGGGTTCGCAGCTTCATCAGCCGTGACAGGACGTACGCCAGAACTGCAAAGATCGCGAAACCACCAACATCGAACCCGGCATCAACCCATGTGATTCCTTGGATGCCCTTGATGGTGGCTACCGAGGTCGTCAGCCCGGCGTACACATAGGCGAACACGTTATTGATGGCATGCGCAGCAATGCCGGCCTCCAGACCGCCTGTGCGCCACACCAACAGCCCAGCCAGCAGGGCGAAGCCCAGCCGGTCCACGAACAGCGGCAGATTCTGGGTGCCATGCAGCAGGGCGAACACCACTGACGATACGACCACGCCGAACCACGGCCGCGATACCAGGCTGCCGAGCGCCTGCAGGAGATACCCACGGAAGAAGATCTCTTCGGCTGCTGCCTGGATCGGCGAGGTCAGCACAATCACCGCAAGGAAGGCCCAGAAACCCTCTTGCGGGTGGATGGACAGTGGTTCACCAACCGTCGTGGACAGCAGCATCACCCCGTTTAGCGCGACGGCGGCGATCACCAGAGATGCGAACAAATAGCGCCAGCGGATCCGCGGCTGTACCGAGGAAAGCCACCTCGGCTGCATGTGATGGAACGCTGCCATCAGTCCCCAAGCGACGGGGATCAGCGCCGCGAGACCGAGGTTAACCGCCAGCATGCCGATCGGCAGTTCGAATGCGAAGGCTTTTGTGTAGTAGTCCCGATACGACTGATCGCCAGCCGTGGTTGCCCAGAACACCGTAACAAGGGCCTGGCTCACCACGGATGTAATGAGCAGGAAGAGTGATAGGCCAAGGACGACGCCGAGCACTGACCGCCACCACGCAAACGACTCACCACGCAGAATCTGCGGGTAAGCGGCGCCGTCAGGTGGCAGCGCGGCCCGCTCGACAACTTGAGGCGGCTGCTTCCAACTCTCGACGGCCGGTGATTTCGCGCGTGGCGCGGCCTCGGCTTCGCCGGCACGCACAGCCGGATTGCCGGATCGGCCGCGAACCTTGGAGCTGCTCCGATCAGGTGCGGACGAGCGCTTTTGCCTGGGCACTTTTCAGTGATCCGTCGTCGATGCAGCGGCAGCGCCTCGGCGCTGGCTCGATTCGGCGAATGCCGGGTCTCCCAGCTCCGTCAGCGCAGCAGCGATCCGCGCCAGCGTTGACTGCCGACCGAGGAGCTCGATCGACTCGAACAGCGGCGGCGAGATCCGGCTCCCGGTGACCGCTGCCCGCACGGGTCCAAAGGCAAGCCGTGGTTTCAGCCCCAGATTGTCGACGAGCGCTGTTCGCAGCGCCGATGCGACAGCCTCATGATCGAAGTCCCGTAGGGCGGTGAGCGCCTCGTATGCCGCCGTCAACGTCGGTATCGAGCCAGCCGACAGCCCGGCATCGGGCGCGATCGTGATCTTGTCATCGGGCAGAAACAGGAAGGCCAGCAGCCCGACTGCCTCCGAAAGGGTATTGATGCGCTCCTGGATCAGTGGGGTAGCAGCTGCGAGTCGGTCCAGCTCAGCATGCAGCGGCGGCTGATTGATCAGGCCGGCCGCAGCCAAGAACGGCACCAGGTTTGCCGTTAGCTCAGCCGGAGGGAGCAGCCGAATGTGTGCAGCGTTGATGGCCTCGCACTTCTTGGCATCGAAGCGAGACGGGCTCGCGTTAACCCGTCGGATGTCGAAGGCATCGATCATCTCGGCGATGGTGAACACGTCGCGATCCTCAGCGATCCCCCAGCCCAGCAGTGCCAGATAGTTCAGCAAACCTTCCGGCAAGTAGCCCTTCTGCTGATATTCGGCGAGACCGGATCCTTTGTCCCGCTTGGATAACCGCCGGTTAGCCTCGCCCAGCACGGTCGGCAGGTGTCCGAAAGCAGGGGTACGCCCGCTGCCGACCCCGATCTGTTTGAGTGCGTCGTAAAGCACGATTTGCCGCGGAGTTGACGGCAACAGGTCCTCACCGCGAAGCACATGAGTGATCTTCATCAGCGAATCGTCCACGGGATTGACCAGCGTGTAGAGCGGTTCGCCGTTACCGCGAACGATGACGTAGTCAGGAACATGAGCAGCCGCGAAGCGCACCGGTCCACGAACCAGATCATCGAAAGCAATGTCTGCATCAGGCACACGCATCCGCACCACTGAGGGAGTCGACATCGCTTCCAACTCCGCGATCCTCTGTTCGCTGAGGTTGCGGCAGAAGCCGTCGTAACCCGAAGGCGCACCCACTGGCCGCAGCGCTTCCCGGGCCTCGATCTCCTCCCGCGTGCAATAGCAGCGGTACGCCAGCCTCGCTGCCAGCAACCTGGCGACCACGTCGCGGTAGATGTCGCCGCGCTCGGTCTGGATATAGGGACCGTACGCGCCCCCCGACCAGGGGACCCTCGTCCCATGTCAAACCCAGCCAGGTGAGGGAGTCGTAAAGGACCTGGTATGACTCCTCAAGGTTGCGCCCTGCATCGGTGTCCTCCACCCGGAGCACGAAAATCCCGCCGTAGTGCCTGGCAAACACCCAATTGAACAGCGCACTGCGGACGTTGCCGACGTGCAGGTTGCCGGTTGGAGACGGAGGAAACCGTACGCGCACCTCGTGGGGCGCCAGGTCGCCGAGCACCATCGAGTCGTCCCGGGCTTTTGTATCGCCCTCTGTCACTGCTCCGCCTCATTCGATGGTGACTCCGGTCGGGTTCCCGCGACCGGATTGCTGAGGGTGCCAATTCCCTCGACTTCGATACTTACCACTTGCCCGGGCAGCATGGGCCCCACCCCAGAGGGCGTACCGGTCAAGATCACATCGCCTGGCAGCAAGGTGGTGTACGAGGAGATGTAGGCCACCAGCTCTGGGATGGTGAGGACCATGTCTTTGGTATTGCCGTCCTGACGCAGCTCACCATCCAAGGTGGTGCGAATCGCGAGGGCGGCAACCTCCTCGAGCCCTTGATGCGTGGTGATCCATGGCCCGAGTGGGCAGAACGTGTCGTAGCCCTTGGCCCGGGCCCATTGGCCATCGGTGCGCTGCAAGTCACGGGCGGTGACGTCGTTGGCGACGGTGTAGCCGAAGATCACATCTGGGACGCGGGAAATCGGCACCTCCTTGCAAATGCGGCCGATCACCACGGCTAGCTCGCCTTCGTAGCTCACCTCGCGACTCGCGGCCGGATAGAGGATGGGCTCGCCGGGACCGATCACCGACGTGTTCGGCTTGAAAAACGTAAGCGGAATCTTCGGCACTTCGCCGCCCATCTCCGCTGCGTGGGCGGCGTAATTGCGACCGACGGCGACGATCTTGCTTCGTGGGATCACCGGTGCTAGCAGACGGACGCTGTCGAGCTGCCTGCGCTCCCCCGTCAGCTGTACCGACATGGCAATGGGGTCGCCGGTCAACACCGAGACTGTCTCCGGGTAGCGGCCACCGTCCCCGCTGAGTTCAACGACGCCGTACTGCGGGTCGCCGCCAGTGGCGAAACGGGCGATGCGCACCGAAGTAGCCTATCCGGCATGATGACGGCCGCGAGCTCATCGCACGCTCCGTTCCATGTTGTCGATCTCATCCGCATGAAGTGCGACGGCACGGAGCTGAGCGATGCTCAAATCGACTGGTTGATCGCTGCGTATACGGCTGAGGAGATCGCTGACGAACAGATGTCGGCCTTCGCCATGGCCGTGCGGTTTTGCGGATTGAGCCGACGGGAGCTGGACCGCTGGACCTGGGCCATGATCAACTCAGGCGAGCGGCTCGACTTCTCCAGCCTCTCCAAGCCGACTGTCGACAAGCACTCCACCGGCGGCGTGGGCGACAAGATCACGCTGCCGTTGGTTCCACTCGTTGCTTCCTACGGGGTCGCGGTGCCGCAACTGTCTGGTCGAGGACTCGGTCACACCGGCGGCACGCTGGACAAGCTTGAATCCATTCCCGGCTGGCGGGCTTCTCTGACCAACGCGGAGATGCTGCGCCAGCTCGAGGAGGTAGGCGCGGTGATCTGCGCAGCAGGGCCTGGACTAGTGCCGGCAGACAAGAAGCTTTACGCGCTGCGGGACGTGACCGGAACCGTTGAGTCCATCCCATTGATTGCCTCATCGATCATGAGCAAGAAGATCGCTGAAGGCGCCAGAGCCTTGGTGCTGGACGTCAAGGTCGGTTCGGGCGCGTTCATGAAGACGCCCGATTCCGCGCGTGAGCTGGCGCAGACCATGGTGGAGCTCGGTCGAGCCGAGGGCGTGACTACAGTTGCGCTCCTTACCGATATGTCGGTTCCGCTGGGACTCACTGCTGGAAACGCCTTGGAGGTTGCAGAATCGGTCGAGGTGCTGCAAGGCGGCGGGCCTCCGGACGTGATCGAGCTGACCGTTGCTCTGGCGCGCGAGATGATCGCAGCCGTTGGCCGCGATGATCATGATCCGGCCGACCGGCTCGCTTCCGGTGCCGCAATGGACATTTGGCGATCCATGATCAAGTCGCAGGACGGAGATCCCGATGCCGATCTCCCAGTCGCGCGGGAAACCGATGTGATCACTGCTGAGCAGGATGGCGTGCTGCAGTCCCTCGATGCGCACGCTGTTGGCGAGGCCGCGTGGCGGCTGGGAGCCGGGCGCACCCGCAAGGAGCATCCTGTGCAGGCCGGCGCCGGAGTCGTCATGCATTCCAAGCCCGGCATGCGTGTGCGCGCGGGTCAGCCGTTGATCACCTTGCACACCGACACTCCGGAGCGGTTCGCTCGTGCGCGTGAGGCGCTCGCCGGCGCCTACGAGATTGGCGAAATTACTCCACAGGAGCAGCCACTCATCCTCGGCCGAGTGACATGACGCCTACATCCACTCCTACCTCATCGTCGGCGTGGATCAGGCCATAGACGTACGCGTCACAGAGGGCCTCCCATGATGCCTCGATGATGTTCTGACCCACTCCGACCGTCGTCCAGGCGCTGAGGCCGTCGGTAGTCTCGATGAGCACCCGTACGGTCGCATCGGTGCCATGACCCTGGTCAAGGATTCGGACTTTATAGTCGATGAGCTCGAATTTGTCGACGGCAGGGTAAGCCAGCCGCAGTGCGTTACGTAAGGCATGGTCGAGGGCATTCACCGGACCGTTGCCCTCTCCTACCACACGCTGGCTTTGGCCCTTGGCCGTCAGCCGTACGGTGCATTCGGTGTCGGTTTCTTGACCATGTGTCGACTGGGTGAAGACGCGCCAGGAGTGCACCATGAAGTACTGCGGCAGTTGCCCAAGCTCGCGCAGCAACAACAGCTCGAAGCTTGCGTCTGCCGCCTCATAGGTGTATCCGGCTGCCTCGGCGTCTTTCACCCGGTCGGTGATCCGAGCCGCGAGCTCGCGGTCGGACAGGTCGAATCCCAGTTCCTCACCCTTGATCTGGATGTTCGCCCGACCCGCCATGTCGGAAACCAGCATCCGCATGTCGTTGCCGACGATGGCAGGGTCGATGTGCTGATAGAGGTTGGGATCCACTTTGATCGCGCTGGCATGTAGCCCCGCCTTGTGAGCGAACGACGACAGACCAACATAAGGCTGACGAGCGCTCGGTGGCACGTTCGTCACCTCTGCGATTGCATGCGCGAGACGGGTTGCCTCCCGCAGCGAGCCGGCCGGAAGCAACGGCCAGCCGTACTTAAGTTCGAGATTGGCGATTATCGAAAGCAGCTCCGCATTGCCGGTGCGCTCCCCGTAGCCGTTCACGGTTCCCTGGACGTGCATGACCCCGGCGTCCACCGCGGCGAGTGTGTTGGCGACCGCGCAGCCCGTGTCGTTGTGGGTGTGGATGCCGAGCTGGACGCCGATCTCGCTTGCGGCCGTCACGATCTCGCCGACCCACGGTGGGAGCATGCCGCCGTTCGTGTCGCAGAGCACGACCACCTCAGCACCCGCTTCGGCGGCGGTGCGCACCGCTTCTAACGCGTACGCCGGATTCTCGCGGTATCCGTCGAAGAAGTGCTCGCAATCGACGAAGACCCGCTGGCCCTCAGATCGTAAGTGCTGCACGGTGTCGCTGATCATCGCGAGGTTCTCTGCCAGGGTGGTGTGCAGCGCCTGCTCGACATGCCGATCATGACTCTTGGCCACGATGCATGCCACAGGAGCACGCGCATCTCGGAGCGCGGCCGTCAATGGATCGTCGGCGGCTTTCATCCCCACTCGCCGGGTAAAGCCGAAAGACACCAGTTGCGCGCTCCTCAGCGCCAGCGCCCCGTCCGCCATTGCGGCGAAGAATGCGGTGTCAGTCGGATTGGCGCCCGGCCAACCGCCCTCGATGAATCCGACGCCCAACTCATCGAGTAACGCAGCAATCGCCAGTTTGTCGACCACCGACAAGTTGAGACCCTCCTGCTGCGAGCCATCGCGGAGGGTGGTGTCGAAGACGTGGAAGTCGGCCGGTTTGGGCCTTGGCTGGGGAGACATTCGGATCCTAGGTCGATGGTCGGGTGCGCTGGCATGAAAAAACCTCCCGTGTTCGAACAGGAGGTTGCGCGGGCCGATAGAGGCTCAGCGCGCTAACAAATAATCACCACCAGAAACTGCATGCCCCAAAGTGTTCCCTAGATCTCGCAAAATTGCCAGCCAATCGCCGAATTGTCGGCATTTCAGCTCGCCATAGCATGCTGAGACGGTGACAAGTCGGCGTTTTAAAGAATACGGCGGAGCCAGCCGTAGGTATCCTTCGCACGGCCGTACTGGATGTCGAGCAGCTTCTGCCTAAGGGCAAGGGTTGTCTCGCCGCTCTCTCCGGAACCGACGTGGTAGCTGCCTGTGTCGTTCTTCAGCATGCCAATTGGAGTGATCACTGCCGCCGTACCGCACGCGAAAAGCTCGGTCACTGTCCCCGAGGCCAGACCGTCCAGCAGGTCGCTGATCGCGATCCGGCGCTCAATCGGGGTCAGCCCAAAGTCGGCTGCCAGGGTCAAGATCGAGTCGCGGGTGACCCCCTCGAGGATTGAGCCGGTGAGTTCTGGCGTAACCAGCTCATTGTCCGACGTGATCAAGTAGACGTTCATGCCGCCAAGCTCCTCCAACCAGCAATGCTCGGTGGCGTCTGCGAACATGACCTGATCACATCCATTGTCGGCCGCCTCCTGCTGAGCAATGAGGCTTGCGGCGTAGTTACCCGCGCACTTCGCAGCGCCCGTTCCGCCAGGTGCCGCACGCGAGTAGATCGTGGAGATCCAGATGTTCACCGGCTTTAACCCTGAAGCGAAGTACGACCCAGCTGGGCTGGCGATGCAACAGTAGGTCACCCGCTTAGCGGCGCGAACGCCGAGAAATGCCTCAGTAGCGAACATGAACGGCCGCAGATACAGACTTTGCTCAGGTGCGGTCGGTACCCAAGCGGCGTCGGCAGCAACCAGCTCCTCAATGCTGGAGAGGAAGTCCTCGGCAGAGAGGGTCGGGAGAGCTAGCCGCTGAGCTGAGCGGGTCAACCGCTGGGCGTTCTTGTCGGCGCGAAAGGTCCAGATGGTGCCATCGGGGTGTCGGTACGCCTTGAGGCCTTCGAAGACCTGCTGGGCGTAGTGCAGCATGGCGGTCGCCGGGTCCAATGAGAACGGCCCGTACGGAACGATCGCCGAGTCGTGCCAACCATCAGCAGCCGTCCATGTGGCTACTGCCATGTGATCGGTGAAGTACATCCCAAATCCGGGATTGGCCAGAATGGCGCTGCGTTCGCTATCGCTGCGCGGCTTTGGGTTGGACCGGAGTTCGAAAGGAAGGCTCACATCAGTCGCTTTCGGTAGTGGTGTCAGGCGTCCGCCTCCGCACCGTGCTGCTGGCGGTCACGCTACCGCCACCTGTCTGAGACCTCGTCGCTGCAGGCCATCGGCGACGGCTACGATGCGCCGGTGACCCAGACAACTACGAGCCGGCAGACCTTCAACCTGGCCGTCATCGGCGGGGATGGGATTGGCCCCGAGGTAGTCACCGAAGGACTCAAGGTGCTCGATGCCGTCGCGGGCCCAGGCGTCTTTGCACCCACCACGTACGACCTCGGAGCCGACCGCTGGCAGCGCACTGGTGAGGTCCTCCCAGACTCCGTGTTGGCCGAGCTCGCCGCTTCCGACGTGATCTTGTTCGGCGCGGTAGGCGCCGCACCCGGCGCGACGGACGTGCCGAGCGGGCTGCTCGAGCGAGGACTGCTGCTCAAGCTGCGCTTCGCGTTCGACCACTACGTGAACCTCCGGCCCAACCGGCTGTATCCCGGAGTACCGACTCCGCTGTCCCAGCAGGTGATCGCTGGCAACGATGTCGACTTCGTCGTCGTTCGCGAGGGCACAGAGGGCCTGTACTGCGGCAATGGCGGCCTGGTGCGAGCCGGCACACCACAGGAGATCGCAACGGAGGTGAGCGTCAATACCGCGTACGGGGTCGAGCGCGTCATCCTGGACGCTTTCGAACGCGCTACCACCCGCCGCAACAAGATCACATTGGTCCACAAGCACAACGTGCTGGTCAACGCCGGAGGCCTGTGGAGCCGTCAGTTCCAGACAGTGGCCTCGCAATACCCTGCTGTCACCACCGACTATCTCCATGTCGACGCTGCCACGATCTTCCTTGTCACCGATCCGGCACGCTTCGACGTCATCGTCACCGACAATCTGTTCGGCGATATCCTGACCGATCTTGCGGCGGCGATCACCGGTGGAATCGGCCTTGCTGCGAGCGGAAACATCAACCCTGACCGACGTTTCCCGTCCATGTTCGAGCCGGTGCACGGCTCGGCACCCGATATCGCCGGGCAAGGCATCGCCGATCCGACTGCGACGATTCTCTCCGTCGCTTTGCTGTTGAATCACTGTGGTCTCTCCGAGGAAGCTGCGCGGATCGAAAGAGCAGTCACCGCAGACATCGGCGCACGTACGACTGGTCAGTCTCGAACGACGAGCGAGATCGGTGACGCTATCGCTTCGGCTGTCTAGATCTCGTCAGCCAGTTACAACAGCCTTAAGGGTCCTTACCTGGAGAATCACGGGTACAACCGAGTGCTCCTTGCGGGCGCGCCGACGCGGCTGGGCGGCGGGCACCTGATGCTGACGGTCTGCTGCGACCGTCCATGCGTCCGGATACATGTCGTACATGAGCTTTTCCCGTGAGTCGCTGGATTTCGACAAGAAAATGGTAGGGCATCCAACTATCTGATGCCCATCTATTAAGCCGATATGTTTCACATCGTGGAACCACCAACGAGTGTCTGCACGGCTGGCAGACTGTTGAAGTGAGCGCTCCTCCCGACCTGCCCGAGCTTGTGATCAGGGCACTCCGCATGTCGTTGGAGCGCGGTTACGTGCAGGCGTCTCGGACCGAGACTGGCCGACTGCTCGCCGCTCTGGCAGCCACTCGGACCGGAACGATCGCGGAATGTGGTACCGGCTGCGGGGTTGGCGCCGCGTGGCTGCGTAGCGGAGCGCCCAAGCGCACTCGAGTGATCACTGCCGAGCTCGACCCCGAGCTGGCACACGGCGTCATGGACATGTTCGCCGATGACGACATCGACGTCATGCATGCCGACTGGAGCAGCCTGGCCGAGCATGCACCTTTCTCGTTGATCTTCATGGATGCCACCAGCGCGAAGGGCTGGCCGCGCGAGAAGATCGTCGAGCTGCTCGAGGAAGGCGGCATGATCGTGTTGGACGACTTCACCCCGTGCGCAACGTGGCCGCCAGTTGAGGCTGGTCGGGTGGACGCGCTGCGGTTGCACTGGCTTTCTGACGAGCGCTTTACCAGTGTTGATGTGATGGTCGCCGAGGACACTTCCGTGGTGATCGCCGTCAAGAAGTAGCAGCGGGAATTTTGCGCGACCCATTGTGATCAAATTGATGCCTTAATTTCGTATATCTGGAGTAGGCAATTGGGCATCCTGTGGCTATGGCCAGGAGCCGATCTCGGCCTGGATATGTCCGCCCACACCAACCGCTGCGTGTGCTCGGCGGCATCATTCTGATGCTCGGGTCCGTGGCGGTCACATTCGCGATTCTCACTCAGTATGCAGGCGCGTGGGGGGTTCCATACTTCTCGTTCATGACCGATCGCGGCTCGAAGTGCACCAATGACCTCACCGGCTACACCTGCTCGCCAATGACGCTCGCGGATGTCGAGTACTTTGGCGATGTCGATCTTCCCGATGACAGTTCAGTGGTCACCGGTACGTACCACTCGACCCACGACTATCAGATGGAGGCCGTGCTCGAGGTGCCTGGAGCGTCGGCCGAGCAGGCACTCGCTGATCTCAACCAGGCGTTCGGCAACTGCAGTTCCGAGCTTCCCTCCCCGCTCAGCGCAGACGGCATCAGCGACACCTGCGTAATGGCGAACGACGATGTCTTCAGCGAGTCGGAGGAGACGAGCAGCCGGCTCTACTTGATCGGCACTGGTGTCCGCACGGACGGCACACGGCTCATCGGAATGGTGATCAAGTCCCGCTGACCGCGGCGCTCGCTCGGTGGCTCGCAGCTCACATCAGCGGGGATAGTTGAGAGTTGGGCGGTCAGGTCCGCCTTTGGCCGTGGAACAGATTCAAGCGTCTTAGCCCCGCCGATGCGAGCTGCGAGCCACCGCGCTCGCTTCCCGGCTGCTAGGCAAGGAAGATCAGCGGGGATAGTTGAGAGTTGGGCGGTCAGGTCCGCCTTTGGCCGTGGAACAGATTCAAGCGTCTTAGCCCCGCCGATGCGAGCTGCGAGCCACCGCGCTCGCTTCCCGGCTGCTAGGCAAGGAAGATCAGCGGGGATAGTTGAGAGTTGGGCGGTCAGGTCCGCCTTTGGCCGTGGAACAGATTCAAGCGTCTTAGCCCCGCCGATGCGAGCTGCGAGCCACCGCGCTCGCTTCCCGGCTGCTAGGCAAGGAAGATCAGCGGGGATAGTTGAGAGTTGGGCGGTCAGGTCCGCCTTTGGCCGTGGAACAGATTCAACCGTCTTAGCCCCGCCGATGCGAGCTGCGAGCCACCGCGCTCGCTTCCCGGCTGAAAAGGAGCCTCAGCGGGCGGCAGTGCCTTCCACGTAGTCGTCGTCGTGACTCTTGACCCATGACATGAGCTCACGCAGATCACGACCCACTGCCTCGATCGGGTGCTTCTCCGCCGCCTCCCGGAGCGCCTTGAACTCAGGCGCACCGGCATCCTGGTCAGCGATGAAGCGAGAAGCGAACGAGCCGTCCTGAATGTCCGCGAGCACGCCCTTCATGTTCTCTCTGACATGGGCATCGATGATGCGCGGACCGGAGACGTAGTCCCCATACTCAGCTGTGTCCGAGACGCTCCAGCGCATCTTGGCAATGCCGCCCTCATACATCAGGTCGACGATCAGCTTGAGCTCGTGCAAACACTCGAAGTACGCCACCTCAGGCTGGTAGCCAGCCGCGGTGAGCGTCTCGAAACCCGCCGTAACAAGCGCCGAAACACCTCCGCAGAGCACCGACTGCTCACCGAACAGGTCGGTCTCGGTCTCCTCGGTGAAGGTCGTCTTGATGCCGCCGGCACGCAGCCCACCGATCCCCTTCGCGTACGAGAGCGCGAGGTCCCACGCCTTGCCGGATGCGTCCTGCTCGACGGCAACCAGGACTGGAACACCTCGACCCTCCGAGTACTCCCGACGGACGAGGTGACCCGGACCCTTGGGTGCCACCAGCGCTACGTCCACGCCCTCCGGTGGCTTGATGTAGCCATAGCGAATGTTGAAACCGTGGCTGAAGAGGAGCGCATCGCCGGGTACTAGGTTCGGCTCGATTGCGGCGGCGTAGACCTTGCGCTGTGCCGGATCCGGCGTCAAAACCATGATCAAGTCGGCCTCTTCGCATGCCTCGTACGGGCCAAGCACGCGTAGGCCCTGAGCCTCGGCCTTTTCTCGGCTCTTGCTACCGTCCGGCAGGCCGACCCGTACGTCGACGCCGGAGTCGCGCAGTGACAACGCGTGAGCGTGGCCTTGGCTACCGAATCCCAATACGGCGACGTTGCGGCTCTGGATCAGGGACAGGTCGGCGTCTCCGTCGTAAAGCATCTCTGCAGGCACTTCGTGGTCTCCTCGCTTTTTGGTCCTGGTGAAGTTAGCGCACCGCGATGCGAGCTGTTTCAGTGGCCCTGGTGCTGGGTCAAAAAGCGCCTTTCGGCACGCTGAGGGCGCAGTCGTAGGCGCACGTGCACGCTAGCCAGTGCGAACAGCTTTGAGGCGCTCGTTGCGCTGGTTCCGATCGGTCAGTGACCGGTTGCCACGACCGAGAGCAACAAGGCCGGACTGTACGAGTTCACGGATCCCGTAAGGCTCGAACAACTGCAGCAGCGCGGCCAGTTTGGCAGGACTGCCGGTGGCTTCGACTGTGATCACGTCAGCGGTGAGGTCCACTGCCTTGGCACCGAAGAGCCCGATGATCTCGATCAGCTGTCCGCGGGTCTCGGCTGTGGCCTTGACCTTGACCAGCACCAGCTCCCGACGGATCGCGCTGTCCTCCAGTTCGACGATCTTGAGCACCTCGATCAACTTGTTGAGCTGCTTGATGATCTGCTCGAGGATGATGTCCTCAACGTTCACCTGGAGGGTGATGCGGGACATCTCAGGTGACTCGGTTGGTCCGACCGCGAGCGATTCGATGTTGAAGCCCCGCCTGGCGATCAGGCTAGATATCCGGGCCAGGACACCAGGCTTGTTCTGCACTAGCACGCTGAGGATGTGGGTGTTGGGAACTCCGGCCATCACAACTCCTCCTGATCCCATGCCGGCGCCATGTCGCGAGCCACCTTGATCTCGTCATTGCTGGTACCGGCAGCCACCATGGGCCAGACCATGGCGTCCTTGTGTACGACGAAGTCCACCACGACGGGCACATCGT
The DNA here is from genome assembly GCA_963836855.1 of uncultured Actinomycetota bacterium. Lineage (GTDB taxonomy): Bacteria > Actinomycetota > Actinomycetes > Propionibacteriales > Propionibacteriaceae > Microlunatus. Next base: position 225,155 of record CAWILN010000017.1, read on the forward strand.
TGATCGAGTTCGCCTTCTCAATCACCGCGTCGACGTCCGCAGGCTCCTCAGCGCGCAAGCCAACGCAACCCATGGCCTCAGCCAGCTTCGGGAAGTCAGGGATGCGGTTGGTGTTCAGATCAGTGTTGGAGTATCGACCCTGGTAGAACAGAGTCTGCCACTGCCGGACCATGCCGAGACTCTGATTGTTGATCACCGCGATCTTGATCGGAATACCTTCCAGCGCGCAAGTCGCAAGCTCCTGGTTGGTCATCTGGAAACAGCCGTCGCCATCGACTCCCCACACGATCTTGTCAGGCTGCCCAACCTTGGCACCCATGGCCGCGGGCACGCAGTACCCCATAGTGCCGAGCCCGCCTGAGTTGAGCCAACGACCTGGAAGCTCCCAGGGCAAATAGTGAGACGCCCACATCTGGTGCTGCCCGACACCTGCTGCGTAGTATGCGTCCGGCCCTGTGATCTCACCGATCCGTTTGATCACGTACTGCGGCGAGAGGCTGCCGTCGGCGGGCTCGTCATACCCGGTCGGATAGCGCCGCTTGAGGTCCAGCAGATAGCTCATCCACTCTTCTACGTTGGGGCGGCGCTCGGCTGGTCGGAGCAGGCCGATCAGCTCGGAGATCACCTCCTTGCAGTCGCCGACGATGGGCACATCTGCCACACGATTCTTGGAGATCTCGGCGGGATCGATGTCGGCATGGATCACTTTCGCGAGTGGTGCGAAGGTAGAGAGCTGGCCCGTTACCCGGTCGTCGAAGCGGGTGCCGAGGGCAATCAGCAGGTCGCTACGCTGCAAAGCGCCAACTGCGGCGACGGTACCGTGCATGCCCGGCATGCCCATGTTCTGTGGGTGACTGTCTGGAAACACCCCGCGCGCCATCAAGGTGGTGATCACCGGTATGCCGGTCAACTCAGCGAGCTCCTTGAGCTCGGACCACGCACGAGCCTTCACGACGCCACCACCGACGTACAGCACCGGTCGTCGGGATTCGGCAATGAGCCGACCGGCCTCGCGGACCTGCTTGCCATGCGGCTTGCTCACCGGACGGTAGCCAGGCAGATCCAGCTGTCGCGGCCATTCGAATCGGGTCTTGGCCTGCAGCGCATCTTTGGTGATGTCGACTAATACCGGTCCAGGCCTGCCGGTGCCCGCGATGTGGAACGCCGACGCGATTGCCGCTGCGATATCGCCCGGCTTTGTGATCAAGTAGCTGTGCTTGGTGATCGGCATCGTGATGCCGCGGATATCGGCTTCCTGGAAAGCGTCGGTGCCGATGGCGGCACTTCCCACCTGTCCGGTGATCGCAACGATGGGAACCGAGTCCATGTGTGCGTCCGCGATCGGTGTCACGAGGTTGGTTGCGCCCGGTCCCGACGTCGCCATGCAGACTCCGACTTTTCCGGTCGCCATGGCGTAGCCTTCGGCGGCATGGCCGGCACCTTGTTCGTGCCGCACCAGGATGTGCCGGACCTTGTCGGAATCGAAGAGCGGGTCGTACGCGGGAAGAATCGCACCACCTGGAATCCCGAATACGACGTCTGCTCCCACGCGCTCGAGTGATCGGACGAGAGACTGCGCCCCAGTCAGCTCATCTGCACTGTCGTTCTCAGACATCTCGGGTCTCCTTGCCCATTGCGATCCCGCCTGGGGATCCGTTCTGGATGTTACGCCTGCACACCGCAGGTCCCGCGCCAACAAAAAACCCCCGCTGCCGGGTGGCAGGCGAGGGAGCGCGTCGGTGATGAGCTGGACTCAGCCGACACGCTGTCGTACGAGAAGGATTGCTCCGGTGTGCACGCCGCAACAATAGCCGCCGCCTAGTGCGAGTCAATTCTGGCTGGCGGTACGTCTTGCGATCCGGAAGGACGCTCGGATGCCCTACTAAGCGTGGACTCCGGAGCGACGTAGGGTCGAGGAATGCGCTGTGCCGCTGCCGCGCTTTCCCTCCTGGCCCTCACCGTCGCCTGTTCCCCATCGCCGCCCGGCGTAGCCGGATCGCCCGTCGCCTCAAGCACTCCGGACGCCACAAACGCCGGACCGACCGCCGCATCACCGACCGAGATCGCGAGCGCTACGCCGAGATCGACTGGGACTCCGAAACCGTCCGCGACGCCAAAACCACCGGCTATGAATGCTCGTGCCGCACTGCGCGACATCGATCACTTAGCCGATGACATCGGGCCACGAGAGGCCACCTCGGACAACTTCATCGAAGCCGCACAGTTCGTCCAGGCGCGATTCGAGCACTTGGGCTACGACGTGCGGCGTGCCAGATTCCGCGTTCCGTCTGGAGTGTCCTGGGGCACGCCAGTCCCGCGCGGAACCTCACTCAATGTGATCGCAGAGCCCAAGGGCTTCGATGCGAAAAGGCCCCACGTGGTGATCGGCGCGCACCTGGATACCGTGCCGGTGGCCCCCGGTGCGGAAGACAACGCATCGGGTATTGCGGTGATGCTGCAGGTGGCGGCCATGGTGAGCCAACAGCCAGCCGCGCTCCCGGTGCAGTTCATTGCGTTCGGGGCGGAGGAGCCGCGCGGCAGCGGCGACGCCCTGCACCACTTCGGCTCGCGGGATTTCGTGGCAGACATCTCGCGCTCGGAGCGTCGGGCGATCCAGGCGATGGTGTCTCTTGATCGGGTCGGTGTACGAGCCTCGTATGTGCCCGTTTGCACTGCGACAGACCGCGGCAACCGGCTCCGAAACGCGCTACAGACGGCAGCGCGTCGAGCCGACATCCCCACCCGAACATGCACAAACTTCGCCAGCGACCATTGGTCGTTCGCAAAGGCTGGCGTTCCTGCCGTACGGCTGGGCAGCATCCCCTATGCGGGCTATCACTCCCGTGGGGACGTGCCGCGTGTCGTCGACAGGCGTCAGCTCGATCGAGTGGGCCGGACAGTGTGGGCCTGGCTGCTGACGCTCAACTAGATCGCAACCCAACATCCTCATTGCGCAAACGGGCCACGGCTGCTGCGCCACAGATCGGCAAGGATGCCTCTCGCCCGATCACCCCTCACGAGCCTTGGGGTGAAGGCGTTATCGATCACGTAAGGCACTGGCTCGACTGCTTTGACAGTGCCATCCCACATCACGACCTCCAAAAAGATGCCCTCACGAGTCTTGGTCTGGAAATCCATGTCAAAGACGAAATTGCCGAGCGAGTGCACCACGACCGCCGATCCGGCCATCTCGTAGCCCTGGACCCAGTGTGGATGTCCGCCGATTACCAGATCCGCGCCGGCGTCGGCGAAAGCCCTCGCGGCACTGCGCTGGCTGGATTCGGCTCGATGCGTGTACTGAGTGCCCCAATGGGTGAGCACGACTAGAGCATCAACCCGGGTGTCGAGTGCTCGGATGTCGGCGGTGATCCGCCGAAGGTGTGAGCGGTTCAGCGGTCCGGTGCGTGGTGGCATGTTCAGCCGATTGGTGCCGGCGCGGGTGCGAGTCGCGGCCGGCGACTCACCAATGGAGTCCACGGCCAGGAACCCGACCCGTACGCCGTCTCGCTCGATGATCACCGGACGGCGGGCTGCGGCAAGGTCTCGCCCGGCACCGACAGTCTTGATCTTGCCTGCGTCGAAGCTGGCAAGGGTTTGGCGTAGCGCATTGTCGCCGTAGTCACCGACGTGATTGTTGGCCAAGGAAAGCAGGTCGAATCCGGCAGCCCGCAGGGCGGATCTGACGCGCGGACTAGCTGCGAAAGAGTCGCCGCCCTGAGTCGGTGAACCGGCCGTGGACAAGGTCGACTCGAAGTTGCCGACCGTGATCTCGGCACCAGCCAGCCGCTTCGCGAGAGGCTTCAGCGGCGTCCCCGGGTCGGCACGGTGCCGGGCGCCGACCCGGCGGCCGAGCATGATGTCACCGACGGCGGCAAGTGTGGTGACCTCCGGTACCGGTTGCTCGGCACGAATGCGAAGCGGATAACGCTCGGGGTCGCGGAGAGGATGGCGGCCATCAACGGTCAGCACTCGGACTCGGGCGTCCACAGCGTCAGCTGGCACGACGCCAAGAACGTCGCGGCTGGCCCGAACATCACGCAACACTTCGCCGGCTCGGCGATCCTCAGTGCTGACCACCCGCATCTTGCCGCCTGACTGCCCGATGGCCGACCAGCGGGACGCCCCGAACGTGATGATCCGACGAGCATCGGCCAACGCCACATCCGATATGGGCCGGCTGGCATGGACAGCGAGCACCAGCGGAATTGAATAATCGGCCGACGGAGCACGAGAGGCCGGTGCTCGGCTGGCGGTAGATGAGGCAGATACGGATCCGCTCGTGGAGGCAGCAGGGCTCGGCGACGGTTGCGGGTTCTCGGCCGACGTCTGGCAGCCTGTGAGCAGAACCACGACCAGCGCCGCGGAAGCTGCTCGGGCTCTCACTCGGCCAGCGTAGGCGCCTGAGCCGGTGGCAGCTTTGCAGCGGGACCACGCACCGTCCGGGTTCCGAGCAAGCGGGCATGGATATTGCCCGGAAACCGCACCGTGAATCGGGTGTCGCCGATCCAGGACTTCAGCGCCTCGATCCGCTGATCGATTTCTCGCCGACGAGCAGCCGCTACCCGCTCGAAGTAGTGGGTGTGAATCGTCCCGTCGCGGGTTTGAGCCCAGGCTCCGACTACGCGCCCGTCGACCCAGAGGCTGGGCCCGCCGTTGCCGGCGCTGTCGAACACCTCCTTAGATGTCTCAGGCAGATACCAGTCGCGCTGTTTCCAGCCCATGATCGTCGGATCCAGTCCGGGCAGCACCGCCACCCACGGTTCAACTGGCGCGAGGGGCGGATCATCCGCGGCAAGCCAAGCTTGGCCGCTGTCCAGCTCAGCCTCTATTGCTCCACAGTCGGTCAGCGCCTGCTTCGTCCGCTTCATCGTCCAACCCATCCACCACTGCAGGTCGGCCGTCGTGGCCGGCCCGAATCGCTGCAGCCAGCGGCCAGCCAGCTCGGCGGCCGCCGCCTGTGGCTCGAGATCTCCGAGCCCACCGGGTAACCACGACTCGGCGTCCACATATCGGTAGGCGCCGTTGATCCAACTGCTCGGCCGGCCGCGTAGCATCTGGCCGGCGAAACCGAGGATGTAAAGGACTCGGGTGTGGGCGGATTGCACTGCGGCGTACGCCTTGCCCGGCGCGAGGTGCAGCCGCTGACGTAATGCCTCAGAGCGCTGGCCAATCTCGCGGGCCGTGCTCGGGCCATGCTCGCGAAGGTCCGCGAGCACCCGCTCTTCCGCCTCCGCCAGCCATAGCTCCGGATCGGCCACTCCGCTGGCCGCAAGGAGCTGACCTGTGCGCCGCCGCTCAGTGTTGAGCAGGTCGCGAGTCGCGGCCGCGTGGATTTGCCGAATCACCGGCGGTGTTGCCACCCAGAGGGTTCTGCGCATTCCGTGGTGCCGTATCAGGCTCCGGTCGGTGTACAGCGCCTGCTCCACGGCCTCGACCGAGGGATGAACCATCCGCGCCATCGCCGACAAGAACACGCTGACAGGGTCGGAGGAGTGGAGTGCCACGAGATCATCGGCGATATGCGGCAGGTTGTCGGTCCGGGTGCGCGACAACAAGCGATGTCGCTCGGCCAGCCGTGCCCGACGCTCGTCGGACGCTATTCGTGAACTCACCCCCTAGACCGTAGTAAGTGGCGGTGACATGTGCTCTGAGGCACTCCCTGAAAACTCAACGCCAGACGCTTGATAGAGGGGTGACACACCGGTGCCCGGCGCAGCCAGCGTCAGGTTTCAGGAATTGCTGGACCGTCTGATCAACCACAGATGGCGCCAACGTTGGCGGACTGTACAAGCTTGACGTACTTGGCCAGCACCCCGCGTGGTGCCGGCCGCAAAGTCGGGGCCCACGCGGCACGTCGGCGCTCCAGCTCGGCTGCGTCGAGACTGACGTCAAGCAGGCCGTTTGCGACGTCCAAGACGATCTCGTCGCCGTCCTCGAGGAAGGCGATGGGACCACCGTCCACCGCCTCCGGGGCAATGTGGCCGACGCACAGTCCAGTGGTTCCGCCGGAGAAGCGGCCGTCAGTGATCAACATGACGTCCTTGCCAAGACCGGCGCCCTTGATCGCGGCGGTAATGGCCAGCATCTCGCGCATCCCCGGACCACCTTTGGGTCCCTCATAGCGAATGACGACAACATCACCTGTGGTGATCGTGCCGTCCTCCAAGGCGTCCATCGCAGCTCGTTCGCCGTCGAAAACACGCGCGGTGCCCTTCCACACCTCGGTATCGAAGCCAGCGCTCTTGACCACCGCGCCTTCGGGCGCCAAAGACCCGCGCAAGATCGTGATGCCACCGGTCGGATGGATCGGGTTGCTCAGTGAGCGGATGATCTTTCCATCGACGTCCGGAGGCGCAATGTCGGCGAGGTTCTCAGCCATGGTCTTGCCGGTCACGGTCAAGCAATCTCCGTTGAGGAGACCGGCGTCGAGCAGTGCCTTCATCACGACGGGCACTCCACCGACCCGATCGACATCGTTCATGACGTACCGGCCGAAGGGCTTCAGGTCGCCCAGATGGGGCACCGCGCGACCGACCCGTACGAAGTCGTCGAGAGTGAGGTCAACTCCCGCCTCGTTCGCGATAGCGAGAAGATGCAGCACCGCATTGGTTGAGCCGCCGAAAGCCATGGTGACTGCGATGGCGTTTTCGAACGCCTCCTTGGTGAGGATCTGCCGCGCGGTAATGCCCTGCCGCAGCATCTCGACCACTGCCGATCCGCTTTTGCGCGCGAAGCCATCACGGCGGCGGTCTACAGCCGGCGGTGCGGCGGAGCCGGGCAGCGACATGCCGAGCGCCTCAGCGGCACTCGCCATGGTGTTGGCGGTGAACATGCCGCCGCAGGCACCCTCTCCCGGACAAATGGCCTTTTCGATCTTGGTCACCTCGTCGCGAGTGATCAGTCCCCGGACGCATGCGCCCACTGCCTCAAACGCGTCAATGATCGTCACCTCTTTGTCGCCAACCTTGCCGGGCATGATCGAGCCGGCGTACAGGAAGACCGAAGCAAGATCAAGCCGGGCAGCAGCCATCAGCATGCCTGGCAGCGACTTGTCGCACCCAGCAAGCAGCACTGAGCCGTCCATCCGCTCCGCCAGCATGACCGTCTCCACCGAGTCGGCGATGATCTCGCGGCTTACCAGGGAGTAATGCATGCCGTCATGGCCCATCGAGATGCCGTCAGAGACCGAGATAGTGCCGAACTCCAACGGATAGCCGCCGGCCGCATGTACTCCGTCCTTGGCCGCTTTGGCCAGCCGATCAAGCGACAAGTTGCATGGGGTGATCTCGTTCCAGCTCGACGCGACGCCGATCTGCGGCTTCGCCCAGTCCTCATCGCTCATACCGACTGCGCGCAGCATGCCACGTGACGCAGTTGCCTCGAGACCGTCGGTGACCACGCGGGACCGAGGCTTGATGTCGGGAGTCATGGCGGTCAATCTACCGTCGTAACACCATCCTGAGCTTCGAGCGTCGGCTGCGCGAGAAGCTCCCTCAATTCAACTCACCGTGCTGGGAACGGGCTGGGCCCGCGTGGTAGCGACAAGCTGCCAGGCGAGGCCGACCAGCAGGATCACCCCGAGCACGGGGCCGAGATTGGCAACTACCAGCTGCATGAAGTCGTACTGCCGCTCCTGGCCATGACCGTACGGCAGAAGGGCGAGCGGCAGACAGGCGCACACCCAGATCACCCAGAAGCCGCCTAGATATCTGGCCCAGCGAGGCACTCCTGGAGAAAGGACCGCCATCGCCAGCGGAAGGATCCAGACGTAATGGTGGGTCCAGGAGAGCGGCGAGGCCAGGCATGTGGTGAATCCGACAATGGCGACCCCGAACACCTTTTCGCCGACACGCCACCAGTGGGCGGCAACAAGGCAACCCAACGCGGCTAGGACCGCGGCCACGGCGAGGCCGAGCAGGGTGGTGATACGGGAGGAGTCACCGAGCCGGAAGAAGACGCCGAGCAGCGATTGGTTGCCGGCGTACAGCGGCGACGCCGTGCGTGTGTCGCCACCGGACAATCCGCCGAAGAAGATCACCGTTTCTCGGAACAGGAAGATCGCGCCGATGGCGGTGAACACGGCAAAGCTGATGATCGCGGTGATCGCCGCTCGGCGCTTGCCGATCAAGAACATGAAGATCACGAAGAGTGCTGGTGTCAGTTTGATCGCTGCCGCCAGGCCGATCAAGATGCCCTGCGGGATACGCCTCCGCTCGCCGGGCGGATCGGGAAGCAGGTCCGCGATCACCAGCGCCATCAATATGGTGTTCACCTGGCCGTATCCCAGTGTGGTACGAATCGGCTCGACTGCGAGCACTACCGCGATGCCGATGAGCCCAAGCTTCCAGCCCCGGGGTGCGCCGCAACGCTTCAGCACCGACTGCTGGGCCCAGACAAGGCCGCCTGTCCAGACCACTTGCCAGAACCAATAGGGTCCGAAGGCCAGCGGCGTCATCAGAACTGCCGCAATCGGCGGATAGATGAAGTAGAGCCCCCAGCCAGGCGTCGTGGTGGCCAAGATGTCCTTGCCCGCAAGCATGTCCTTGACCGCATACACATAGACCTGAAGGTCAATCGTCGACGGCTGCCAGGGAAAAAGCTTGCCGCGTTCGATGACGAACGGCAAGATCAACAACGCCACCGCGAACGGCGGCAGAAACTCCACTGCCCCGCGAGCCAGCCGCCGGCTGACCGGCAATGATTTTGCTGGAGCGGAACTGGTCTGCAGGCTCACGCACCCGCCTGGATCTGGCGATAGACAGAGTCCAGCTCATCATCTGAGGCACCACCTGGGTTGACCAGCCTGCGCAGACCGGGCTCATTCGCGTAGCGCGGCACTACGTGCACGTGCAAGTGGAAGACTTCCTGGCCTGCCGCTTCGCCGGCCGATGACAGCAGATTGATTCCGTCTGCAGCGAGTCGCTGCATCAGCAGCCTCGCGACGGCGTCGACGGCCGGAGCGATCTCGGGCAGGGCGTTCGTCCCAGTGACGATGTCGGGTACGTGCCGTCTCGGCACCACCAAGGCGTGCCCACGGTGCCACGCGCCGATGTCGAGGAAGGCCACAGCCCGATCATCCTCGTAGAACCGGCGCGACGGCAGTTCGCCGGAGACGATCTTGCAGAAGATGCAGTTGGGGTCGACGCTTTGGGCTTCCGGGCTCTCAAACGGGGTCATAGGATCCTGTTCTCCAGTTCCTCACCAGCGGTGAAACGACCCAGCTGGGCCGCGATAAGTCGATCGGCGCGCGGGAAGAAGGCGGTGCTCGGCCCGCCGACGTGCGGAGCGATCAGCACCCCGGGTGTGCGCCACAGCGGGTGCTCGGGAGGCAACGGCTCGGGATCGGTGACATCGAGTGCCGCCCGAATCCGGCCGGTAGAGGTCTCGGCTAACAGCGCGTCCGTGTCGACGAGCTTGCCCCGGGCAACATTGACGAGCACAGCTCGGTCGGGCAGCGCAGCGAGCTCCTGGCTGCCAATCATTCCCTCGGTCTGTGGCGTATGGGGTGCCACCAGGAACACCACATCGGCACTGGGGAGCAGCTGCGGCAGGTCCTCGATCCGATGCACGAAAACCGGTTCGCTGCGCGGGCGACGCGCCACCCGTGTCACCGAGGCAACTTCAAAGCCGGCCAACCTGCGCTCTATCGCGGCGCCGATGTGGCCGTACCCGATGATCAACACGCGCTGGTCGGCCAGCGAGATGCCGATCTGAGAATCCCAGATGCCGCTCGGCTGATTTCTCGCGTACTGATCGAGCTGCCGTCCGCTTGCCAGCGCCAGCGCAACGGCCAATTCGGCTGTGCTGGTGTCATGCACACCTGCCGCATTGCACAAGATCACGCCTTCTGGCACATACGGCAAGAAGTTCTCCACACCGGCGGTCAAGGTCTGTATCACCTTCAGGCGCTTCATCTCCCCGACCCGGTCGAGGACCTCCTCGCCCTTGAGATACGGCAGCACATAGAACTCGACATCAGCGATCGAATCCGGCCAGCTACCGCCATCAGCGCGATAGACCTCAACCTCAATACCGTCAGGGATTCCGCCGAGTCGCTGCTCGGCTTCCTCGGCACTGGCGTACGGCAGCCAGACAAGCTTCCTCGTTGTGGGCACGGCTCAGTGTCCCGCTGTTGGAGCGAGCGCGGCACGGCGTACCGGAAATCCGGCGGCCTCAATCGCGGACTTGACCTCGGCAATCCGCAATGTTCCGAAATGGAAAACTGTCGCGGCCAACACCGCATCGGCACCTGCCGCGATCGCAGGCGGAAAGTCCGCGAGCCGACCTGCACCTCCCGACGCGATCAGCGGCACATCAACCACGGCGCGTACCGCGCTGATCATCTCGACATCAAAGCCGCCGGTGGTGCCATCGGCGTCCATGGAATTCAGCAAGATCTCCCCCACGCCTTGATTAGCACCCTGGCGGGCCCATTCGATCGCGTCCAGGCCGGCCGCGGTTCGACCGCCATGGGTGGTCACCTCGAAGCCCGACGCCGCCCAGTCCGCGCGGCGGGCGTCGACCGAAAGGACAAGTACCTGGTTGCCGAACCGCCGACTGATCTCCCCTATCACCTCAGGCCGCCGGATTGCCCCTGTGTTGATCGCCACCTTGTCGGCACCGGCGCGCAGCAAGACATCCACATCGGCAACCGAGCCGACACCGCCGCCCACGGTCAGGGGAATGAACACCGTCTCGGCGGTTCGACGCACCACCTCCAGCGTCGTCTCCCTGCCCTCGGCCGACGCTGAAATGTCCAGGAAGGTCAGCTCGTCAGCTCCCTCAGCGTCATAGAACGCGCCCAGCTCCACCGGATCACCAGCGTCCCGCAGGGCGACGAAATTGACGCCCTTTACGACCCGGCCGGCGTGCACGTCCAAGCACGGGATAACCCGAACCGCGACTGTCACGACGAACACTCTAGATCGGGCAGACACACGGTCGGACCGTTACGCTGACGACCATGCCCCAGCTCGATGACCGGTTCCTTGCGCTGCCTTTGGGTGAGCTCACTGACGCCGCCCTCACCAAGGCCAAGGAGCTCGGGTGCAGCCATGCCGAGGTCCGCGTGGAGCGGATCCGCCAGGCGTATCGCAGCTTTCGTGATCATGCACTGGAAACCACCGCCGATGGCCAAGTCCTCGGTTTGTCGGTTCGTGTCGTACACAACGGTGTCTGGGGGTTCGCATCAGACATCACACTCTCGACCGATTCTGCGGCCCATCTGGCGGAGCGAGCGGTAGCCACAGCGAAGGTATCCCGTCCGTTGACGCCCGCGTCAGTCGAGCTGGCCGATGAAGAGGTCTACGCTGACGTCACCTGGGTGTCGGCATACGAGATGGATCCGTTCGATGTCGACGAAGCCACCAAGACTGGTCGAGTTCTGGGACTCAACGCGGCGCTGCTCGCAGCGCCGGGTGTTACGCACGCTAATGCGATGCTCGGCTACGTCCATGAGAACAAGTACTTTGCGAATCTCGCCGGCACGAGCACTACCCAACAACGGGTACGAATCCAAGCCCAGTTGACCGCAGTCAACGTCGGTGAGAATGGTTTCGCGACAATGCGAACCACTGCTCCACCGACCGGCCGGGGCTGGGAGTTCCTGACGGGCACCGGTTGGGACTTCGACGCCGAGGTGGCCGAGATCCCCGAACTGCTTGCGGCTCACGTCGCCGCACCATCGGTCGAAGCAGGCCTGTACGACCTTGTGATCCATCCCAGCAATTTGTTCCTCACGATCCATGAGTCGATCGGACACGCAACTGAGTTGGATCGGGCACTTGGCTACGAGGCCGCGTACGCCGGCACCTCCTTCGCAACCTTTGATCAGCTCGGCAGGTTGCAGTACGGCAGTGATGTGATGAACGTGACGGGAGATCGACTTGTGGACCATGGCCTCGCCACCATCGGCTACGACGATGAGGGAGTTGCTCAGCAGCGGTTCGACATCATCTCGGGCGGCACTCTGGTCGGATACCAATTGAACCGTCAGATGGCGGCGGAGAAGGGCTTCGAGCGCTCGAACGGGTGCGCATTCGGGGACTCCCCGGGACATATCGCGATGCAACGGATGCCGAACGTGTCGCTGCAGGCCGCGCCCGACGGTCCTAGTACCAGCGACCTGATCTCCGATGTCGATAACGGCATCTACATCGTCGGGGACAAGTCCTGGTCGATAGATATGCAGCGCTACAACTTCCAGTTCACTGGACAGCAGTTCTACAAGATCGACAAAGGGAGGCTGGCAGGGCAGCTGAAGGACGTCGCCTATCAGGCAACGACAACCGATTTCTGGCGATCGATGGAGGCTGTTGGAAACCCGGACACCTATGTCCTGGGTGGCGCGTTCAACTGCGGCAAGGGGCAGCCTGGGCAAATCGCCCCGGTCTCGCATGGCTGCCCCTCAGCGCTGTTCCGCAAGGTGAACGTGCTGAACACTCAAGCTGAAGGCGGCCAGTCGTGAGCGCCGCCGCCCGCCCGCAGGACCTCGTCGAGCGAGCACTCGACATCGCGACCCTGCCATGTGTTTCCTGGGTGACCGAGCGCTCCGAGGCCAACGTGCGCTGGGCCAACAATGCCTTGATCACAAACGGCGAGATGCGCAGCAGAAGGCTTACGGTGACCGCCACATCTGAGGTGGAAGGCGGAATCGCCGCGGGCACGGTTATCCAGGAGATTTCCGGACCTGAAGATGTTGGTGACGTCGTCGCAGCTGCGGAGCACTTGGCGCGCACTGGGCGGCCGGCTGAGGATGTCGCGCCCCTGGTCGAGAACTATTCGCATCATGATGTATGGGATGAGGCGCCGGAGACCACCAGCATCGATGTCCTCAGTGAGCTGTCGAAGGGGCTTGGCGTGGCTTTCGACGGCGCTCATGCTTCGCGCCAGTTGCTGTTCGGCTTCGCAGAGCATGGCGTAGCGACGACTTATCTTGGCAGCAGCACCGGTTTGCGGCGGCGCGGCGTGCAGCGGACCGGCAAGCTGGAGATCAACGCCAAGACCGCCGATTTTCAATCCTCAGCATGGCTGGGCCGGACGACCCGGGACTTCTCCGACGTTGATGTTGCCGAGGCAATTGACGAACTGACCACCCGGTTGAACTGGGCGACGACGAAGCTGAATCTGCCTCCGGGGCGCTACGAGACGCTGCTGCCGCCCAGTGCCATCGCGGACTTGATGATCTACGCGTACTGGACAGCCAATGCCCGCGACGCTGAAGAGGGTCGCAACGTGTTCGCCGGCGAGAACGGCACGACCAAGATCGGGAACCGGCTTGCTGAGCTGCCGATCACTCTGCTGTCGGATCCGCAACATCAAGGTCTGGAGACGATCCCGTTTGTCGACTTCACGTCCTCTCCCGACGACACGTCCTGGGCGTTCGACGTTGGCTTGCCGATCAACGCGACGACCTGGATTCAGGATGGGGTGCTGCGCGAGCTGATCCGCAACCGCGCCCATGCTGGGCGTACTGGCACCCAGCCGACGCCCCCGGCCGACAACCTGATCATGGATGGTGGTGGCACGGCCAACCTGCAGGAGATGATCGCCAGGACCAAACGTGGTCTGCTGCTGACCTGCCTGTGGTATATCCGCGAGGTCGACCCGGGACGGCTGCTGCTGACTGGGCTCACTCGTGACGGGGTCTATCTGATCGAGGACGGGGAGGTCGTCGGTGCCGTCAACAATTTCCGCTTCAACGATTCGCCGATCGAGCTGTTGGGCAGGATCACCGAGATTGGCGCTGCCGAGTTGACCTTGTGCCGGGAGTGGAACGACTACTTCAACCGGACGATCATGCCGCCCATCCGAGTGCCCGACTTCAACATGTCGACCGTGAGCCAGGCCTCTTGAGCCGTCATATCGGCTACGGAAGGTCTGCGCCGGACAGGTCGTCACCCTCATCGGCATCCATCTCCGGCGCGTAACTGACAACGCCACGGCGCATCGAACGCACCAGCATCCGCGCCGTGTCGCGCAGCTCACCTGGACCGGCGGCATCAGCGATCTGCCCTGCGAAATCAGCAACCTGGCGGACCCACCGAACGAAATCCCCTGCGGTCAGGTCACTGCCATCCAACACCTCAGTCAGTGTCCGGCCAGCAGCCCATCGGTACGCCGCCTCGCTGAAACCGATGTCCGGCTCCGGTCCGCGCTCCAGCCTCGCATCGCGTTCCACCAGCGATATCTCGCGCCAGATCCGGCGGACCTCGGTCATCGCGGCGTTGCTCCGGGCATCCGGCATTCGCGGGCGACGATGTGCCTCATCGGTCCGCCTCGCCTCGAAGACAAGTGATGCTAGGACGGCGGCCAGCTGGGGATGGCTGAGATCAGCGAAGACACGGGCACGTATGCACTCGGCAGCAACCAAGTCGAGCTCGGTATAGATCCTGGCGAGCATCCTCCCCTGCGCGCTGACCTGGTGGCCGCCGTCCCCGGCGAGATAGCCGAGCGACTCGAGGACGAGGCAGATCTTGTCGAAGTGGTTGGCAATGGTGTTGCTACGGGAGTCCATTCGGGTCTGCAGCCGCGCGCTCTCGCGCTCCAGCCGCTGTGCTCGCTCGGCCCATCGCAGATGGGCCTCACGGTCGGGGCACCTGTGGCAAGGATGGCGCTTCACTGCTGCGCGAAGTTGATCAAGTTTGGTACTGGCTTCCCGATCGACTCCGGCCTCCCAGCGGCGCCCCGGGTCAAGATCGATCTCGCTCAGCCGGGTGCGTAACGCCGCGGCGAGATTACGACGAGAGGTGGCGTCCTTGGGATTGAAATGCTTGCCGATCTTCATACGGCCCCGCACCAACGGCGGTGTCGGGAAGTCAGTGATCGACAGTCGCCGGACCTGTCGCTCCTCGGTGAGCACCAATGGTCGTGGCGCCTGATGATCTTGCCGAGTGCCCGGATCGATTATCACTACCCAGCCCTGACTCTTCCCGCTGGGGACTCGGACGATATCACCGGGCTTCAAGATCGACAGCGTCTGCAACGCCTCGGCGCGGCGGTCCGTCCGCCGCTCCCGTGCCGCTGACGCCTCAAGACCGGCAAGCTCAGCCCGCAAGCCCGCGTACGCCCGAAGGTCGCCGAGCTCACAGGCCGCCGCGGCCCAATAGGCCTCAATGGTCTCCTCGTTCCTTTCCAGGGTGCGTGCCACGCCCACCACTGAGCGGTCGGACTGGAACTGCGCAAACGACTGCTCGAGCAGGGTACGAGCGCGCTCGCGTCCGACACTTGCCACCAGATTCACAGCCATGTTGTATGTCGGTGAGAAAGAGGACCTCAGAGGATAGGTACGCCGCGAGGCCAGACCAGCCACCGCCCGTGGATCGAGCCCGGGTTGCCACAGCACAACGGCGTGACCTTCGACGTCGATTCCGCGACGGCCAGCTCGGCCGGTCAGCTGGGTGTACTCCCCCGGTGTGATGTCAGCGTGGGTCTCGCCGTCGAACTTCACCAGCTTTTCCAACACCACCGACCGTGCGGGCATGTTGATGCCCAACGCCAGGGTCTCGGTGGCAAAGACAACCTTGATCAGCCCGCGGACGAACGCTTCTTCGACGCACTCCTTGAATGCGGGCAGCATGCCGGCGTGATGCGCCGCCATACCCATGCCGAGAGCCTCAGCGAAGCGATCGAATTCGAGTGCGTCCAAATCCCCCGCGGAAAGCCCGGCAACATGCCGCTCGATGATGGCAGCGATCTCCTGCCGCTCCACGCGGCTTGTGAGCCGGATCCCGGATTCGAGTAGCTGCCGGACGGCGGCATCGCAGCCGACACGGGAGAAGATGAACACAATGGCCGGTAGGAGCGCTTCGTCATCGAGCAACTCAACCAGCTCCGGACGGCCTGGCAAGTGAAAGGAGCGAGGCCGACGGCCGGCGCCACCATAGCGGGATCGGTGTGCAGCACCGCCATATGCACCGCTGCCATAATTCACCGTGCGTCGGCCGCGACCACTCTTGCCGCGAGGATGGCGGGCGTCGTCTCGGACGAACCTCGACTCGTCACGCGCGATCTTGATCAGCGCCGGGTTGACCTCGGTCTTGCCCTCGCCCGGCACCTCGCGGGCGGTTGGCGCGACATCGGCGAAGAGATCGTAGAGCGTGCGGCCAACCAAGACGTGTTGGTACAGCGGAACGGGCCGACGCTCCGACACGACCACCGCCATGTCGCCGCGCACCTCCGACAGCCACTCGCCGAACTCCTCGGCGTTGCTGACGGTCGCCGAGAGCGCCACCAGCTGAATGGAATCAGCGAGCCCGATGATCACTTCCTCCCAGACGGCACCGCGGAAGCGGTCAGCCAGATAGTGCACTTCGTCCAGTACCACGTATCCGAGGTTTGCCAGCGTCGATGACCTCGCGTAGATCATGTTCCGCAGTACCTCGGTGGTCATCACCACGATCGGGGCCTCCGAATTGACCGACGTGTCGCCGGTAAGCAGCCCAACGCTGGCGGCGCCGTGGCGACGTACCAGGTCGGCGTACTTCTGATTCGAGAGCGCCTTGATCGGTGTGGTGTAGAAGCATTTGCGGCCGTTCTCGAGCGCGAGGAAGACCGCGAACTCACCCACGATCGTCTTGCCCGCCCCCGTCGGCGCTGCGACAAGTACGCCCGAGCCCGCCTCGATGTGCGCACACGCCTCGCGCTGGTAGTCATCGAAGATGAACCCGTAGCCGTCAGCGAAGGCGGCAAGCAATGGCGACGCTTGCGTCTGACGAAACCGGGTGTACGCCTCGGCGGGACTCAGCGATTCTTCGATCGAGTGATCGGCCATGATGCGGCCCAAATTACCCGGCCACGTCCGCCGGCATTCTGGCGCGCAGCTGCTGGTCAACCATACGGAACGAAGACCGGCAGCGCTCGTGGCACGCAGCGGACCCTCAGAGGTGCCGCGCCGATCATCTCGCCGTCGCCAAAGCCAACCAGACCAGGCCCCTCTACCGTGATCTCGCGAACCCGCAGCTGGTCGACGCAGGGATCCCGTGCGAACCTGCCCGAGTACATCTCGGGTAGGAGCTTCAGCAGCTTGAGCCGACTGACTGGATGGATGATCGTGATATCGAGCAGGCCGTCGTACGGTTCGGCATTCGGGCAGATGAGCATCCCTCCGCCGTAGAAGCCGGTGTTGCCGATGGCTACCAGCATCGCCGGTAGCTCGCAGACCTCGCCGTCGAGTGTCAACCGGTACTGCAGAGGCGAGAACACACGCAGCTCCGCCATGACGGCCACCGCGTACCGGCCCGAGCCCTTGGGCCAGGACATCGCGTTGGCCCGGCGATTGACCAATGCATCGAACCCGGTGGCGAGCACCGATGCTACGTAGATGTCGCCGACCTGCGCGAGATCGATAGCACGGCTATGGCCCGCTGCTATGACAGCAGCCGCTGCGACGCTGTCGTGCGGGTCGAGACCGACGCCGCGGCATAGGTCGTTGCCCGTTCCAGCGGGGATCAAGCCGAGTGTGGTCCGGCTTCCACCCGACAGCTGCGCCGCCGCCGAGGTGTTGACACCGAGGTGCATCATCCCATCGCCGCCCATCACCGCAAGCACGTCAACACCGTCGGTGATCGCCTTGCGGGTCATGGATCGGGCCTCGGCAAAGTCACGGCTCAGCAGGATCTCCAGATGGCCGCCTCCATCGCGTAACGTGCCAGCGACCAGAGGTAGCAGCTCGAGGGCACGACCCTTCCCGGCCGACGGGTTGACCACCAGCCTGACCTGGCGAGTCACCCCGGTGGGTCGAGCTCGTCGTCGTCAATGCCCTGGGAGAGTTCACGCAGGGCCTTGTCCTTCTCGACGCTGCCTCGGATGAGTAGATCGTCGCCGGCCAGCGCGGCGCGGCGGGCCTTGCGGCGGTCCAAGATGTGCGCGATGACTTCTGTGCCGATGAACAGCAGGGTCATCGGCAATGCCAGGGCGAGCATGGAAAACGGATCTGTCGAGGGTGTCGCTATAGCACCAAAGACAAAAGTGCCGAAGATCACCAGAGTTCGGTATTTCGCCAGCTGTGTTGCCTTGATCACGCCCACGATGTTCAACATCAACACCACGAGCGGTATCAGGAAGGCGATACCGAAAACCACCATGAGACGCAGCAGAAAGGAAAGGTAGGCGTTGATGTCCTGGAGGTTGGTCACACCAGCCTGGGTGAAGCTGAGCAGTACCGTGATGGCTTTAGGAAGGACGATGTAGGCGACGAGAACGCCGCCAATGAACATGGGAGTGGCGGCAGCGATGAAGATCAATGCCCACTTCTTCTCCTTAGCCAGCAGGCCAGGTACCACGAATGACCAGAGCTGGTACAACCAGATCGGTGCGGTGACGATTGCGCCGGCCAGTGCGGACACCTTCAACGACAGCGCGAGAGGCGAAGTCAGATTGATGTTGACCAAGGATGTGTCAGCGTCTGGATGCTTGGCCTTCAGGGCGGTGATGGCCTGGAAATACGGCCGCTGCAGGATGTCCAGCAACTCGTACCGGAAGAACCACGCGACGATCATGCCGACGATGATTGCCAACGCCGAGACAATGAGCCGGTAGCGAAGTTCCCGCAGATGCTCGAAGAGGGTCATGGTGCCGTCTGGTGGTGCAGGCGGCGGCTTGAGCCACTTCAAGCTGAAGTGGATGGGCCGGCCCTTGATCGTCAAAGACACGGCAGCTCAGGGCGTCCTTCTCGAGCTTCGAGCGTCGGCATGCGCGAGAAGCTCCTTCTCACAATGAGCTTCGAGCGTCGGCATGCGCGAGAAGCTCGTCAAAACGGTCAGGCGTCGTTGCGCAGGTCAGTACTGGAGGGATCTTGGTTTGCCCGCGGCGGCTGCTGGTAGCTGGGGCCGCTCGGGGGCTGCGTTGATGTGTTGGTCTGCGGCGGCTGCCGGTACTCGGTGGGCGCCGGCGCACCTGCGCCAGGTGCTGGATTGGCCAACTGCTGCTCGCTGTCATCGGACTTGAGACCCTTGGTCTCTTCCTTGAACTCTCTGAGCGCACGCCCCGTGCTCTTGCCCAAGCCGGCGAGACGCGCGCCGCCGAACAACAGCAACACGACGGCCAGGATGATCAGTAGCTCAGGAACGCCAAGACCAAGTACGAGCGGAGTCATGATTCCTCTTTTCCTGCACCATTGCCAGCTTTGGGGGGTGCTTCGGTGTCATCCTACGTCGCGGATGCTTCGGTCAATCTCTCCAGTAATTGTGCGATCGTCGGCTACGTACGACCGGAAAGCGCGCTCTGGAACCTCGATTTGTGCCAGCAGTCGGGATAGCTCATCTGCCCTCACCGCCAGCATGTCGACCTCGCTCCAGACATCGGCGGCCTTGTGGGCAAGCCACACCGCGTAGGAGATGAGCATCACGAGGCCCGCTAATGCGATCCCCGCGAAGACGATCACCCAGATCATCACATCACCCTATATGCCCCGCTCGCGCATCGGACAGTTCCGCGATCAGACATATCCCAGCGCGCTCCAGGCTCGGGAATCGATCGCAAATGGACCGGCTCCGAGGCGTTCCTGGCAACGCTCGCGCAGCTCGGTCTGACGTGCGCTGTCGAGAGAGGTCACATAGGCGCCAGCGGGGGCAACTCCGAGAGTGAACGGCTCCCACCACTCCTCGAATGTGGCGTGTTCGACGGAGACCGATAGTGCTGTTTCCTCGACGTCGCGCAATCCGGCTTTTGTACACAGTTCGGTGAGATGGCCCTCGTGTCCGCCGGCCAAACGGGATTCGTCGGTTGCGTTGGGGTCGAGCTCGTGCACGGCATCCCAGAACGGCGCTAGGGGCGTATGCCCTCCCGTGTGATCCCAGACGCACGCTGCGACCACGCCGCCGTTGCGGGTAACACGTGCCATCTCAGCCAATCCACGTACTGGATCGTCCATGAAGTGAACGACGAGCTGCGCAAGGGCCGCGTCGAACTCACCATCGGCAAACGGCAGCTCTTCGGCGGCTGCGATGCGTACCTGGACTCCGGGATGACGCTCACGGGCCGCGGCCACGAATTGCGCTGACGGATCAACTGCCGCAACAGCTGCCGCTCCAAGACGTTGGACGAGTTCCGTCGTCAGCGCGCCCGGACCGCAGCCGACGTCGAGCACACGGCGACCCGCCGCGATTCCGGCGAAGTCTGCGAACGATGGGGCCAGTCGAACGGAGTAGCGACCCATGAAGCGGTCGTAGGCGCCAGCATCAACGGCAAAGCTCACGTGTCCACCCTAAGGAGGTTTGAGCTGGTGGCCCTCACGCGTTAGCGGTCGTGCCGAGCAGCACTGCGTATTGATCAAGCGCCTCGCGAGCCGCCTCGGCCGCGGAGTCGCCGGCACCCTCGGGCGCCAGCACTCGAGCTCCGCCCTGGAGCCGTAGCAACAGGCTGCGCAACCAGGCTGGGTCTGTGACGTGGAGCGAGACAATGAGGCCGCCGCCCGGACGACTCGTGACCGCCTCGGTCGGGTAGTACTCGGCTATCCAGGCGGCCGAGGGC
Organism: uncultured Actinomycetota bacterium; assembly: GCA_963836855.1. Classification (GTDB taxonomy): domain Bacteria; phylum Actinomycetota; class Actinomycetes; order Propionibacteriales; family Propionibacteriaceae; genus Microlunatus. Next base: position 245,624 of record CAWILN010000017.1, read on the forward strand.
TGCACTTCGAGAGTCACCAGCGGAGCGTCCTTGAGCGCATCGAACCACCCAGTCGACAGATCCTTGAGCTGCACCTCGTGTGGAGCCACATCGACCGAGGTGACCTCGACAGCCGCGATTCGGTCGAGGCGGAATGTCCGCAGTGCCTTGGCGTTGTAGCACCAGGCTTCTAGATAGCCGTAGCCGTCCAGCACGAAGACCCGCAACGGGTCGACCATGCGCCTCGTCGTCTCTGCACGGGAAGCGACGTCGTAGGTGAGGTCAAGCCGCCTGCCGAGCTGCAGCCCATCGTTCACGCGTGCCTGAATGTCATCCCGGGCCGCGGTTACGGCCACCGTGGCCTGATCGGTGGCCGGCATGTCTCCGGCGGCAGCCTCGAGCTTCTTCAGGGCCCGGTCGACGGCATCGCGCTTGCCGGGACCCGCGATCTCGCGAAGTGTGCGCAACGCCAGCACCAACGCGAGCGCCTCGTCGGCGGACAACCGCAATGGTCGGGTCAGGTAGTCGGCGTTGCTCAGATGGATCACGCCCTCGCCGTCCACCGCGTCCATGTCGATGTCGATCAGGTCGCCCGGGGTGAGGCCTGGCATGCCACACATCCAGAGGACGCTGAGGTCCTCGCGCAGCGTCTTCAGCGTGATCCCAAACGCCGCCGCGGCGTCGGTCATGGCCACGCCGTCGTGTTCGCGTAGGTACGGAACGAGGCTGAGCAGTCGGCGTACCTGGGCTCGAGAAGTCACGCTGCGCTCACCGATCCTGCGACGGCGGTCAGACCGCGGACCACGAGCTCCCGTAGCTCGGCGGGCTCGAGAACGACAACATCGGCGGCATATTGGGTGATCTCCTCGGCAGCTGAGTGGAGGTCGCCGAAACCAACCGCGTACACAGCAAAACCGGTGGGGAGTTTGACATCGGTGCTGGCTGGCTCCCCACGTCGAGCCAGGGCCGGCGCCTTTCCGGTACGGATGGCAAGCACCGCGGTCTCAGTGGGCTCACGCGGGGCGAGCGAGCGCGCCAGCCTCCGCAGGTCGAGGTCCGCCGGCACCTCGTACGACCCGGCGCGGGAGACTCTCTTTGGCAGATCGGTCATCCGCGAGAGCTTGAACATCCGGGTTGCCGCCCGATCCACATCGCGGCCGATCACGTACCAACGGCCCTTGAACGAGGTCATGCCCCACGGCTCGAGGGTGCGGGGGCTGCCATCGCGATAGATGAAGCTCACCCTGGCCCGATCGAGTACGGCCTTCCACAGCACCTCAAAACCTGGCTCAGATGCCCGCACAGACGGCTCGAGGGAGGCAAGCTGCGAGGCATCCGGTTCTACGCCCGCGGCGCGCAGTTTTGCGATGGCGCTTCTCGTGGCCTCTGCCATGCTCGCGTGCCGCCAAACCCGTGCCGCAACTCCCACCACAGCGGCTTCTTCGGCGTCGAGGTCAATCGCCGGCAGGGCAAACTCCGAGGAGAGGATCCGATAACCCGGCTCGTCATCGAAGAGCGGATCGAAGCTGCCAACCTCGATGGGCACTCCCAATGAGCGCAGCTCGTCTTTGTCGCGTTCGAACGTGCGCTCGAACGCCGCGTCGCTGAGGTTGTGGTAGCCCTCGACCGCCTCGCGAATCCGACTTTTGGGAAGATAGCGGCCCGACACCAGTAAGCAGATGGTGAGGTTGAGAATTCTCTCGGTCTTGCGGGGTGCCATTGCGTGCGATCACTTTCTCACCGGAGCCTCGATGAGCACGGTACCTCAGAGCAGCACCGGTGCGGGCCGGTACGCGCCCAGCCCCACCGGCGAACTCCACCTCGGAAATCTCCGCACGGCCTTGCTTGCATGGCTCTTCGCGCGATCGACGGGCCGTCGGTTCCTGCTGCGGATCGAGGATCTCGACGCGGCGCGGGTCCGACCTGGACTGCCCGAGCAGCAGTTTGCCGATCTCGCCGCCCTGGGAGTCACCTTCGACGGCGAGCCTATGGTGCAGTCGCAGCGGCTGGCCGCGTACCATGCGGCGTTGGCAAAGCTGGCGGATCGCACATACGAATGCTTCTGCAGCCGACGGGAGATCGCAGAGGCCGCTTCGGCGCCGCACGGGAGCCTGGCCCGATATCCGGGTACGTGCCGGAATCTGACCGAGGCAGAGCGGATGGATCGCAGGCTGACGCGGCAGCCCGCGATCCGGCTGCGGGCCGATGACGCGGTGCAGACCATCCAGGACGTATTGCATGGCGATCTCGCAGCGGAGGTTGATGATGTCGTGCTTCGCCGCAATGATGGCGTCCCGGCGTACAACCTGGCCGTGGTGGTGGACGACGCCTTCTGCGGGATCGATCAAGTGGTACGCGGCGACGACCTGCTCCCGGCGGCGGCCACTCAAAGCTTCCTCGCGGGGTTGTTGGGATATCCGCCGCCGACTTACGCGCACGTGCCGCTGGCTGTCAACGTTGAAGGCCGGCGGCTGGCCAAGCGAGACGGCGCCGTCACCCTCCCACAGCTGGCGGCGCTGGGCATGGGGCCAGACGCCGTACTGGACCTGATAGCTCAGTCGCTGGACATGGCGGTTCCTGGCGAGCGCGTCACGCTCGACGTCATGCTCGAACGTTTCGAGCCCATGCGACTTCCGCGCAGTCCGTGGGTGGTCAGGGGTCTAAGGTCGGGCACGTGATCATTTGGGCCGACGGAACGGTTACCGATCTACGCGGACAGTGGAAGGGCGCCGTGGAGGTCACCGTGGCGCGGCGTGACGCCATCGAAGCGACCGAGGTTCCCGCTCTTGTCTACACCGACCTGATGCCTGCCCCGGTTGTCGGTGATCGCGTCCTGATGAACGTCGCAGCCCTCGAACGCGGTCTCGGCACCGGTGGCTACGCCCTGGTCATCGCAGTCTTGGACGCCGAGGGGAGGGTGACTGCACAGCCGCCCCAACCGAGCGGGCACCTCGTCAAGGCGCGTTACCTGCCGCTGCAGGCCATGGTGGCGGGGGCTGATGAGCAAGGCTCGGCGCACCACGAACTCTTGGCCGACGCCGACTCGATCGACGGGATGCCGGTTGTTGTCGCCGATCTGCACTCCGCCCTGGCGCCTGTCCTGCTAGCAATCGAAAACGACCGCCCAGGCACTCGGGTTGTCTACGTCATGAGTGATCAAGGGGCGCTACCGCTCGCCTTCTCCCGGTCGGTGGCGGAGTTGCGGGCCAGCGGTTTGTTAGCCGGAACGGTGACTGTGGGACAGGCCTTCGGTGGTGACCTTGAGGCAGTGACCCTCCACTCCGGCCTCCTGGCGGCTCGGCTTGCGCTCGACGCTGAACTCGTTGTGGTGAGCCAAGGGCCGGGAAATCTCGGAACCGGCACTCGCTGGGGATTCTCCGGCGTCACTGCCGGAGAGGCCATCAACGCTGCCGCCATTCTGGGCGGCCGTCCGGTCGGAACCTTGCGGATCTCGGGCGCCGATTCCAGGGAGCGGCACCGCGGAGTCTCTCATCACAGCCTGACTGCGTACGGCCGGGTTGCGCTCTGCCAGGCCGATATCGCAGTGCCCGATCTTGCGAGCGATGGCTCGCCCGCCATGGCCAAGCTGGCTCGCGCCGTTGCCGCTGGGGTGCGTCAGCTTCCCCAGCACCGACTGATCATGGTCGACCTCGCTGGTCTCAGAACTGTCCTTGCCTCGTCACCGATCCGGCTTTCGACCATGGGCCGCGGCCTCGACGCTGATCCCGGCTACTTCCTCGCCGCTGCCGCGGGCGGCCGCCACGCCACAACGCTGATCGGCTCGTAACCGAGTTCTATTGGCCCTGCCTAAAGAGCAGATCGACGACCATGACCAGCGTTTCGCCAGGCTTGATCGACGGTGTCGCATTGCCATCCGGGTAGCCGTCCGCAGGCGGAATGACCAGCAGCACTCGGCTACCCACAGTCTGGCCTTCGAGACCCTTGACCATTCCGGGAAGCAGCCCGGATAGCGGTGCGTTGGCCGGTTTGCCGCTGTACGACTCCTCCAACACCTTGCCGTCACTCCATCGCACCCAGACGTAGTTGAAGGTGATGGTGTCGTTCGCGCCGACCTTCTTACCCTCGCCTTTGATCAGCGGCTGCACCTCAAGGGTGGTCGGCGGAGCGGACTCTGGGATGGTGATTTCGGGCTTGCCACCCGTTTCGGTCACGGTCGGAAGCCCCTCCTTGGGCGCGACCTTGCTGCCCTCTGGTCCAGCCAGCTGCACGTCGACCAGATCCACAACGAATATGAGCGTGTCACCGACCTCGATACCCGCCTGTGGATTACCACCCATGGGGTCGTACCCGTCCTGGCCTGGCATCGCAATCAGTACGCGGCTGCCTTTGTGTTGCCCCACCAGCCCCTTGCTGAACCCTGGAACGACCTGCGCCAAGCTGAAGGCCACCGGCTGCCCGGTGCTGAAAGACTCGTCGAATTTCTTGCCGGTCCGCCCATTCACTCCGTAGTAGTTGACTTCCACACCTTGGCCCTCTGTGACAGCCGGGCCATTCGAGGCATCCAGCACCTTCGTCCTGGTCTTGTCAATGGCCCATGGCGAGTCCACCTTAACCTTGGGTGCCTCACCAAAACCGCCAGTGACCGTGACCTTGTCGAAGTTGTTCGACGCCTTGATCTGCTTGGGCTTGGGGGTCTTTGCCGGTGTCGGCGAAGGAGACGGACTGGCCGAGCTCGGTGTCGCTGCAGGTGACGGAGAAGCAGCGTCCGCGGCCGGCTCATCTTCGCTGCATCCAAACAGAAACAGCAGAGAAGCGGCTAACCCCAGAACAGCTGCCGCCCTGACCGGAGAAGAAGGCACCGGAGAAGGTTACAGGCTTAACCCGTGAACGCCCTGAGCCTGTCGAAGGGCACGGCTGCTGGGCTTCGACCAGCTCAGACCGCACATGTGTCCTGAGCCTGTCGAAGGGCACGGCCTAACTGCGCATTGACGCGATCAAGCGCTCCACCCGGTCGTCCGTGGCGACGAAGGGATCCTTGCAGAGCACTGTGCGCTGCGCCTGGTCATTCAGCTTCAGGTGCACCCAGTCGACGGTGTAGTCGTGACGGCCCTCTTGCGCAGCACGGATGAAGTCGCCTCGGAGCTTCGCCCTTGTGGTCTGAGGTGGGACGGCCTTGGCGCGGAAGATTGCCGGGTCCGTGGTAACGCGGGCGGCGAGGCCGCGCTCCTCGAGTAGGGAGAACACTCCGCGTGACCTTCGAATGTCGTGATACGCCAGATCGAGCTGGGCAATCCGAGGATCGGCGAAGCCCAGCCTGTGCTTCGCGGAGTAGCGGTCCAGCAGCTTCAGCTTGATCGCCCAGTCGATCTCAGTGTCGATGAGCGCGAGTTTGTCCTCAGCGACCGCTCGCAGCGTCCGCTCCCATAGGTCGAGCACCCGATCGACGATCCGTGTCCCCAGGCTCTCCCGCCGGACGAACTCCGACACCTTTTCGTAGTACTCGGTCTGCAGCTCCAGCGCCGAAACTCGTCTGCCATTGGACAGTGCGACTTTTACCTGGCCGGACCGGTCTCGACTCATATCCCGGATGGCACGAATCGGGTTCTCCAGAGTGAAGTCCCGCATCGGGACGCCGGCCTCAATGAGCCGCAGCACCAACTCCGCGCTGCCCACCTTCAACAGCGTGGTCGTTTCGCTCATGTTCGAGTCGCCGACGATGACGTGCAGCCGCCGATACCGCTCAGGGTCCGCGTGCGGCTCGTCGCGAGTGTTGATGATCGGCCGACTACGGGTGGTCGCCGACGACACGCTTTCCCAGATGTGCTCGGCTCGCTGGCTGACGCTGTACTCCGCCCCGCGGGCTGTGTGCAACACCTTGCCGGCGCCGCAAATCAGCTGCCGCGAAACGAGAAAAGGCACCAGCACGTCGGTGATCTTCGAGAAGTCACCGATGCGTGAGATCAGGTAGTTCTCGTGACAGCCGTAGGAGTTGCCATGGCTATCGGTGTTGTTCTTGAACAGGTAGATATCGCCGGTAATGCCCTCGCTCGCCAGTCGATGCTCAGCATCGACGATCAGATCCTCCAGGATCCGCTCGCCAGCGCGATCGTGGTTGATCAGCTGGATGAGATCGTCGCATTCGGCCGTCGCGTACTCCGGATGGGAGCCGACATCGAGGTAGATCCGGGATCCGTTGCGGAGAAAGACGTTGCTGCTCCGCCCCCAGGTAACGACTCGGCGGAACAGGTAGCGCGCCACTTCGTCAGGAGTCAGTCGTCGCGTGCCTCCTGAAGTGCACGCGACGCCATACTCCGTCTCAAGTCCGAAAATTCTGCGGTCCACTGCCCTCCTCCGCCTGCCCGGTCAGTCCCCCGCCAACTCAGCCACCGGTCAGGTCCAGCAACCCGCCGAGCTCCTCGCGAGTCAGCTCCCGGTACTCCCCGACCTTCAGGTTCCCGAGCCGGACCGGTCCGATTCCGATCCGCGACAGCCGCCGGACCGGATGGCCGACCGCTTCCATCGTACGGCGTACGATGCGATTCCGACCCTCTTGCAATGTGATCTTGAGAAGGGTCTTGTCACCAGCTGTGGAAACGATCTTGACCGAAGCCGGACGCACCGGTCCGTCCTCGAGGGTGATGCCGCGGCGCAGCCACCTCAGAGTTTGCTCGCTCACGACCCCGGCCACTTCGGCGATGTAGGTCTTCGGAACCTCGTAAGACGGGTGCGCCAGCCGATGCGCGAAGTCGCCATCGTTGGTCACGATCAACAGACCCTCGGTGTCGGTATCCAGTCGGCCGACGTGAAACAGCCGCTCACTCCTACGTTCGGTGAGCAGATCGGCGATTGTGCGGCGGCCCTCCGGATCGTGCATCGTGGCCACGACACCCCGGGGCTTGTTCAGCGCCAAGTATCGATGCCGGCGCGGCGGCGGGATGCGGGCGCCGTCGACTCGAATGACATCGCGTTCCGGATCGACCCGTCGGCCTTGCTCCAACACGATCTCGGAGTTCACTTCGACACGACCCTGGCTGATCAAGGCTTCGCAGGCGCGGCGCGAGGCGATGCCGGCCTGGGCGAGGACTTTCTGAAGTCGTACCCCGTCTGCGGGATCGGTCACTGAGGCGGCTCTTGTCCCGAATCGAGGTGGGCCGAGGCGGCCGCAGCCTCCGCCAGCTGGCCCAGCTCGGCCTCCAGCTCCTCCACCTCGGGCAGCTGCGGTGCTAGGGGCGGCAGATCGTGCAGCGACTTCAAGCCCATCCGCTCCAAGAAGTAGGTGGTGGTGACGAACAGCACAGCGCCCGACTCCGGGTCATGGCCCGCCTCCTCGATCAGTCCGCGGGCTAGCAGGGTTCTCATGACTGCGTCGACATTAACCCCTCGCACTGCAGACACCCGTCCCCGAGAGATCGGCTGGGTATAGGCGACAACCGCCAGCGTCTCCAGGGCAGCCTGCGACAGCTTCGACTGCTGCCCCTCCACCACATATCGGGTGATCAGGTCGGCGTGCTCCTCACGGGTGTAGTACCGCCACCCCCCACCGACCTGCCGGAGTTCGAAGCCCCGTCCGGTCTCGGAGTAAAAGGCCACCAACTCGGCCAAGGTCTCGGCGACGACCGATTCAGGCACACCAACTGCTTGCGCCAGCTCGAACTCGGTCACTGGCTCTGCGGCAAGCATCAGCAGCGCTTCCAGTGCCCCGGCAACATTTGCCGAGGTGTCAGGCTCCAGTTGACCGATGACCGGACTGGGTTGTGACAAGTCGGCGTTGTCGTCGCTCATTCATCCACCTTGGGCGTATCTGGGGGTTCGTCGAATTCATCAGAGATGGCCCATTCTGCGTCGTCGCCGCCGGTCCAGCGGATTGTCAGCTCTCCCAGCGGGGTCAACTGCTCGAACGTGACGGCGCCGTCGCGGAACAACTCGAGCAGTGCGAGGAAGCGCGCCACCGTGGTCAACATGCTCGACGAGTCGTGGGTCAGCGCCCGGAAGGTCATGGCGCGCTGCCGGCGTAACCTGTCCACGACCATCTCGGCCTGCTCGCGGACACTCACGACCGGCGCGTGCATATGCGCCAGCGACAACACGCTGGCCTGCCTCGGTGCCATCGCCTTCGCGGCCAGGGCGGCGAGCCGGGCGGGGCTGATCGAGATCGTCAGCTCGGGCATCAGCCGAGCGAAGCGCGGCTCCATCCCGACCTCGCGTGGAAACCGGCGACCCTGAGCCTCGAAAGTGGCGGCCAAATAGGTGGCCACGCGCTGGAATGCGCGATACTGCAGCAACCGTGCAAACAGCAGGTCCCGTGCCTCCAGCAGTGCCAAGTCCTCAGGATCCTCAACCTCGCCGGACGGAATGAGCCTGGCCGCCTTGAGATCCAGGAGCGTTGCGGCAACCACCATGAACTGGCTTGTCTGGTCCAGGTCCCAGGAATCGCCCGCCGCCTTGATATAGGCGATGAACTCGTCAGTGACCCGGGACAGGGCGACCTCGGTGATGTCCAGCTTGTGCCGCGAGATCAGCTGGAGCAGCAGGTCGAAAGGACCGTCGAAGTTGTCCAGATGAACCTCAAAACCTGTTTCCCGGTCTGCCTCCGCCGACAAAGAGAAAGTCACGACGTGGACAGCCTGCGGATCAGCTCGGAGTCGCCGGCGCTCGCCTCTAGGTCAGCAAGCGTCGCTGCGATCGCTTCTCGGACGATCCGCCCGCGGTCGACTGCCATGCCGTACTGCGCACGCAGGGTCAGTCTCGCCTGCTCGAGCGCAACAAGTTCCTCCGTGCTGACATAGACAGTGATCTTCTCGTCGTGGCGGATCCGGCCCGAGCCACGCCGGTCGACCGGCTCCGTTGGGTAGGAGGCTGCAGCGAGACCCACGCCTACGTGACTCGACATCTGGCGAGCACCTCACGAGCCAGGCTGCGGTGCGCCTCCGCCCCAGGTGATGTTGGGGCGTAGGTGGTGATCGGCTCCCCTGCGACCGTGGTCTCCGGGAATTTCACGGTGCGTCGAATGACCGAATGGAAGACCTGCTCTCCGAAGGCCTCGACGACTCGCTCCAGGACCTCGCGACTGTGCAGCGTACGCGGATCGTACATCGTGCCGAGGATCCCCAAGATCTCCAAACGCTGATTGAGCCGGTCCTGCACCTTGGCAATCGTGTCGGTCAGCAAGGCAATCCCGCGCAGCGCAAAGAACTCGCACTCCAGTGGCATGATCACGCGATCGGCAGCGGTCAGCGCGTTGATGGTCAAGAGGCCGAGTGAGGGAGCACAGTCGATCAGGATCACGTCGTACCGGCTCCTGACCGGCTCCAGTATGCGAATCAAGGTCTGCTCTCGGGCGACCTCCGAGACCAGCTGAATCTCCGCCGCGGACAAGTCGATGTTGCTGGGCAATATGTCCAGACCGGGAACGTTGGTTTCGCCGATCACCTCGTCGATGGAGTGGTCCCGACTCATCAGCAAGTTGTAGATGCTCAAGGACAGAGTGTGTGGATTTACGCCCAGCCCGACCGAGAGCGACCCCTGGGGGTCGAAGTCAACCAGAAGCACACGCCGGTCGTACTCTGCGAGCGCTGCACCGAGGTTGATGGTCGTCGTGGTCTTTCCTACGCCACCTTTCTGGTTGCACATCGCGATGATGAGGGCGGGTCCGTGCTCGGTCAGCGGCGGCGGCGGCGGCAGGTCGGGCCATGGTCGCCCCGTCGGGCCGATGAGCGGCTCGCGTTCGACCGCCTGCGCTACGCCATTGGGTGGAGGGGGCACCGCGTATCCCTGATCAACGTTGGACTCGTGCTCCACCTGGAACAGGGTGTCCAGGTCACTCGCGTCGAGATGGTGCTCATCGGTGAGGTCGGCCACAACGCTGTGCGAGGATGCCACGACGCTGGGCCCAGTGAGATTGGCGCCGGATAGTCTCGGCCCGGCCTCGCCGCCCCCGTGGAGTTCCTGCACTCCTGCCTCCTCCAAGGAACTTTGTCGACACGACACTAATACGCGCGGGGGTGAGAAGTGAGGAAGACTTCCCGTAAGTGCTCGATGGTTACCAGTGTGTAAATCTGCGTCGTGGTGACCGACGCGTGGCCCAGCAGCTCCTGTACAACGCGGACGTCCGCTCCACCATCCAGCAGATGCGTCGCGTACGAGTGCCGCAATGTGTGCGGCGATACGTCGGTTGCGATGCCGGCTTTCTCGGCGACGGACCGCAAGACTGCCCACGCGCTCTGCCTCGACAGCCGGCCGCCCCGGGTGTTCATGAACAGGGCCGGATTGCCGCGCCCACGTGCGGCGAGCACGGGCCGACCGCGTACCAGGTAGGCATCCAGGGCCGCCCGAGCGTACGAGCCGACCGGGACGATGCGTTCCTTGTCACCTTTACCGAGAATCCGCAGCCCGGGTGCCCGTTCGCCTGATCCCGCACGGACCAGCCGGTCGACGTCGTCTACATCGAGTGCAACCGCTTCGGAGATCCTCATGCCCGTGCCGTAGAGCAGCTCTAGCAGCGCCGCGTCACGGACGCCGACCTCCGTGTCGGTCGCTGGCACCGCCAGCATGGCCTGGACCTGCTCCAGGCTCAGGGCCTTTGGCAGTCGCCGAGGTGGCTTCGATGGCCGAATGCTGCGCGCGGGGTCTTCATCGGTCAGTCCTTCGGCGTATGCGAACCGGTGCAAGCTGCGTACGGCGATCACGGCTCGAGCCGCACTAGCACTGGCGAGCGGCGTCGCTACCCAACCCGCGCCGTCCGCTGCAGGTACGCCCTCACGCAATCGTGCCGCGTAATTCCCGATCATTGCGCTGGTTACGTCTGACGGGTCCGTAATCCCGAGCTCTGCCAGATAGTCGGCGTAGCGACGCAGGTCGCGACCGTACGCCCCAACGGTGTTTCTGGACATGCCTCGCTCGACAATCAGATGGTCGAGGTAGCTCTGGACCAGCCCCACCATCGTGGGAGCGTCAGCCGAGGACGTCGGCCAGCTCCCGATGCTTGAGCCCATGTGCCTGCGCAACTGGGCCGTTGGTAATGGTGCCGTCATAGGTGTTCAGCCCGAGCCCCAGGGCGGGATCGGCCTTCAGCGCCTCACGCCAGCCGTTGTTGGCAAGGCTGAGCGCGTACGGAAGCGTGACATTGGTCAGCGCATAGGTGGAGGTGTTCGGCACTGCACCCGGCATGTTGGCTACGCAGTAGAACACCGAATTATGCACTCGGAAGGTCGGCTCGGCATGCGTGGTCGGTCGACTGTCCTCGAAGCAACCGCCTTGGTCGATGGCGATGTCGACGAGAACACTGCCGGAGCGCATTCGCGAGACGAGCTCGTTGCTGATCAAGGTCGGCGCCTTGGCGCCCGGGACCAGCACGGCGCCGATCACCAGATCGGCGTCCAGCACAGCGCGCTCGACCTCGTACGCATTGGAGGCGATGGTCTGCAGATGCCCCTGGTAGATCCGGTCCGCCTCCCGCAGTTGGTCGATATTGCGGTCTAGCAACAGCACTTCGGCCTGCATGCCGAGCGCGATCGCCGCGGCGTTCATGCCCGAGACACCAGCACCGATCACCACCACCTTGGCGGCGTAAACACCCGAGACACCGCTCATCAGGGTGCCGCGACCTCCGCCCTGCCGCATCAGGTGATACGCCCCGACCTGTGGCGCGAGCCGGCCAGCTACCTCGCTCATCGGCGCCAGCAGCGGCAGGGCGCCGTGGCTCAGCTGTACCGTCTCGTACGCGATACCGGTGACCTTCCGGTCCAGCAGCGCCCGGGTACAGTCCCGGCTGGCCGCCAGATGCAGATAGGTGAACAGCACCTGGCCCGGCTGCATCCGGTCGTACTCGATGGCGATCGGCTCCTTGACCTTCAAGATCAGCTCCGCCTCCTGCCACACCTCCTTGTGGCCCGGAGCGATCTTGGCCCCGGCTGCCGCGAACTCGTCATCGCCGATTGATGAGCCGATGCCCGCACCGGACTCGACGACTACCTCATGGCCATACCTGGTGAATTCGTTCACCCCGGCTGGCGTGATAGCGACCCGATACTCATGGTTCTTGACCTCGCTGGGCACGCCGATTTTCATGGAGCCTCCTGAACCTGGCATCAGCCTGATCATGCCACGGCGTGAGCGGGCCGCGAGATGATCTCTTAGAGGTAGCCGTTTGAGGCCCTGATCGCCTCATGGGAGGGCCAAGCGGCGTTTGCGGGACGGAGACTCGCGAAACTGTCCCGCTGCTGCGCGGTCCAGGCAGCGAGTGCCCCCGAAACCAGCGTCGGGTTGTGTAGCCGGCCATCGAGGACAGCCTCCACGAGGTCGTCGAGGGATGCCCATACGAGGTCCATGTGTGCTTCCTCCTCCACGCGGGTGAAACCGTCCGGGCCATCGACCGCATCCAGGTCGCGCGCGAGATAAATGCGCAGTGACTCGCCGAGAATTCCTGGCGTGGTGAACAGGTCGACCAGCACAGCCCAACGTCCGGCAGCCAGCCCTGCCTCCTCCGCCAGCTCACGCTGAATGGCCGGTAGGTAGTCCTCGCCGCCGACATCCAGAAGTCCCGCAGGCGGCTCGATCAGCCGGTGGCGTACCGGATGTCGATACTGCCGGACCAACGCCACCCGGTCATGATCATCGAGAGCGATCACTCCCACTGCCCCAGGGTGCTTGAGATATTCGCGCGTGATCAGGTGGCCGTCAGGCATCCTCACTTGATCTTGCACATAGCTGGTGATGGCGCCCTTGGCCAGCACGGCCGACGAGACGACCGGCCAGACGAGCGGCGTATCGACCAGCTCGTCGGGACCGAGAATCATCATCGATGATCGTTGTCCACCGGAAGCCGGGTGGCCAGCTTCCGGTCCAGCGCTGCTTCGACAAGGCCGACGAAGAGCGGGTGCGGCCGGGTGGGCCGCGATTTGAGTTCTGGATGCGCCTGCGTCGCGACGAAGTAGGGATGGATCTCGCTCGGCAACTCGATGAACTCCACCAGCTTGGAATCCGGTGAAGTGCCACTGATCACCAGCCCGGCATCCACGAGGCGCTCACGGTAGGCGTTGTTGACCTCATAGCGGTGGCGATGCCGCTCCTCGACATGGGCTTGGCCGTAGCGCTTGGCGACGATCGAGCCAGGCAGCAGTTCGGCTGGGTAGGAGCCCAGCCGCATGGATCCGCCGAGGTCGCCACCGCCTTCCAGAATCGCGACTTGCTCGGCCATCGTCGCGATCACCGGATGCGGTGTATCGGGCGCGAACTCGCTGCTGTCGGCGCTCTCGAGACCTGCCATGTTGCGCGCGACCTCGATCACCATGCACTGCAGGCCCAGGCATAGTCCCAAGATCGGGATTTGGTTCTCACGGGCGTAGCGGACGGCGCCAACCTTTCCCTCGACACCGCGGATTCCGAACCCACCCGGGATGACGACGCCATCGACCTCGCTCAGCACTCTGGCCGCGCCCTCCCGCGTCTGGCAGTCATCGGAGGGCACCCAGCGAATCACGACCCTCGCATGGTTGGCGAAGCCGCCGGCCCGCAGCGCTTCGCAGACCGAGAGGTAGGCATCATGAAGATCGACATACTTACCGACCAGTGCGACCGTTACCTCTTCCTTCGGGTGATGCACGCGATCAAGCAAGTCGTTCCAGCGCGTCCAGTCCACGTCGCGGAACCGCAGATCGAGCCGGCGTACCACGTACGCGTCCAGCCCTTCGGAGTGCAGCACCTTCGGAATGTCGTAGATGCTCGGCGCATCGATCGCGGCAACCACTGCCGATTCGTCGACGTCACACATCAACGAGATCTTGCGTTTCACCGAGTCCGGGATGTCCCGGTCGGAGCGGCACACCACAGCATCTGGCTGAATACCGACCTGGCGCAGCGCAGCTACCGAGTGCTGGGTCGGCTTGGTCTTCAACTCACCGCTAGGACCGATGTAGGGCACCAGTGAGACGTGCAGGAAGAAGACGTTCTCCCGGCCAACGTCGTGCCGCACCTGACGCGCAGCTTCCAAGAACGGTAAGGATTCGATGTCGCCGACAGTGCCGCCGATCTCATGGATGACCACGTCGATATCCGGCCCTCCCATGGCCATCATCGATTCCTTGATCTCGTTCGTGATATGCGGGATGACCTGCACGGTGTCGCCGAGATAGTCGCCGCGCCGCTCCTTGGCGATCACCGAGGAGTAGACCTTGCCGGTGGTGATGTTGGCGTCCCCCGACAGGTTGACGTTCAAGAAGCGCTCGTAGTGACCGACATCGAGATCGGTCTCCGCACCGTCCTCGGTAACGAAGACCTCGCCGTGTTGAAACGGGTTCATAGTGCCGGGATCTACGTTCAGATAGGGGTCGAGTTTCTGCATGGAGACACGGAGCCTACGGGCGACAAGAAGGTTGCCGAGGCTGGAAGCGGTGAGGCCTTTGCCGAGTGAGGAGGCGACGCCTCCGGTCACGAAGAGGTGCTTGGTCAATGTGCCGCGATATCCCACGGGCCTCCAGCTTACGTCGTAGCGCGCTATCGCACGCTGAACCCGCCGGAGTCGTTCCAGAACCCTTTGTAGCGTCGATCTCGATTGACGTCGTTGTACACCGCGACCAGATCATTCACGACATCGTCTTCGTCGGGCCAGGTGGCAGACTGACGCCGGCCGGCCTCCTGCAGGCGGTGACGCTCGTCCGGGTCGTCTGCCAGGGCGACAAGCTGCCGTGCGGCCTCCTCGGCGTCGCCGGGAGGGACCAGCACAGCGGCCGAACCGACCAGCTCCTCGATCCCACCCACTCGCGTACTGACCAGCGGCACGCCGGCCAGTAGAGCCTCCTGGGCCACCAGCGCGCGGGCTTCCCAGGTGGAAGTCAGCAGCGCGAGGTCAGCCGCGCCGTACAGCGAACCGATGTCGTCGCTGCGTCCAAGCAATTGCACCTGTAGGTGCTCATCGGCGATGCGGGACTGCAGAGTATCGTGCTCCGGCCCATCGCCGACCACGACAAAACGGAGATCCGGTCTATTCCTTACGGCCGTGGCAATGTCGAGCACCATGCCCAGGTTCTTTTGTGGGGCCAACCGGCCGACTGTCAGGACGACTGTGTCGTGAGGGTCCGCACCGAGACTCCGTCGCTGAGCATCGCGGCTGATCCTTGCCTGCCGCAGCACCGGTGCCGCGATCGGCGACAACCGGGCGTTTCGGGCCCCGAGACGTCTGGCCTGAGCGACAAGATCGCTGCTGGCCGCAAGCGTCAGATCTGCCCCCACTGCCACGGTTCGTTGCATCTGCCGCACTGCTGCCGGCGCGAGCCCGTCGCCCAGGACAGCGTTATGCCAGGTCACAACAAGGGGGACGCTGAACAGCCACGCGATGGGGAGTCCCAGCCAACCTGCCTTGAGCCCGTGTGCATGCACCAGATCGGCGCCAACGAATCGACGGAGGTTGGTCAGCGGCCAGACGTCGAGACCAAGCTCTCTGAACCCCTGGACGTCAGCCGTTGTCTTCGGACAGAACACCCGAATCTGGTGGCCGCGCTGCTCCAGCCGTGGGGCGATGCTCGCTACGTGACGCCCGATGCCCCCGGTACTCGCGGTCAATAGCTGAGCGACCTTCACGGCGAGCCCACCTCTGCGGAAGGGGCTCGCCGCCGCAACGTCCACATCTGGGCCAGTAGGGAGGGTGCAAGAAGTCGAAGCATCCCTGTGAAGACTAAGACACAGACCAGGGCCACGCCGCAGGCACCGAGCACGGCTGCCACAATGCCCACTTCAGCCAGTAGTCGCGAGCCGAGCGCGCCGACGCCGCCCGCCAGCACAGCGGCCGCCAGGCCGACGAACATCGGTCGGGTCAACCCCACATCGGGCATCCCGGACCGTCGCAGCAGCAGCCACCCCACAGCCGCGCCTAGGACCATTCCCAGCGAGACACTCGCCGCTAGCGCCGGGACCAGCCACGCAGCGGGAACCACCAGGCGCAGCACAGCCACGCAGATGATCACTGCCGCCCAAGCGCTCGCGTTGGCTACCCCCGACGCCGTACCCAGGTGCTGGGCGAGCAAGGTACGCGAGGCCAGGCCAAGCAGGGTGAAGCCGACAACCGCTGGCGCAAAGGCAACAATCGGCCAGGCCAGTGCATCCGTACGCTCGGAGCCGGGGCCGAGCACAAACACGCGCGCAACAGGGACGGCGGTCGCCACCAGCAGGGCAGCGCCTAGCCATGCCATCACCACCGTGGCTGGGCCGGTCTCGGAAAGCACCTGGCCGACGTCGGCTCGGCCCTTCTCGGCAGCATGGGCCAACCGCGGGAAGCTCAACTGCAGCAGCGGGGCGGCCAGCACGGCGTACGGGAGCAGGTAAATGGCGTTTGCCCAGGTGAACCGAGTCAAGGCGCCTTGATCACCGGTCTGCTGCGCTGACCAGCTGATCAACAACACGCTGAGCTGTTGCAAGATCAGGCCGACGATGCCGGCCGCGGCGATCGTGATGATCACCGATCGATCACCCTCGGCGAAGCGCAGCCGGGGCCGCAGCCGCAACCCCATCACGCCAAGGGGCACCAGCGTACAGACGGCCAAGGCGAACACACCCAATGTCGTGCCCCAGCCCAGAGCGGCAAGCGCCTGGCCGGTCAGTTCGGTCGGGTTGACGTTGGCTGAAGGGGACGCGAGCGCGTCATAGCTGAGGTAGGCGATGATCACGACCACGCTTGACAGCAGCGGGGCGGTCGCGGCAGCCAGGAACCGATGATGGGCCTGCAGCACGCCTGCGCTGACCACCGCCAAGCCGTACAACCACACCTGCGGCGCGAACATTACGACAAGCGCAGCCAGGGTGTCGGCGCTGCCCGCACAATCCGCCTTGGCGAACACGGCGGCGAACGCCCGAGCACCCACCAGTACGGCGAGCCCGGCCGGCGTTAGGACCAACAAGGTCCAGGTGATCAGCGCCGATGCTGTGCGTGATGCCTGTTCCCCGCGGCCCGCTCCGACATGCCGAGCGACGACCGGAACCACCACCCCAGCGAGGACGCCGCCGGCCACGATTTCGAACAACACATTCGGCAGGCTGTTGGCCGCGTTGTAGGTGTCACCGAGGCAGGTGTCCCCGACGGTTTTGGAGAAGACCAGTGACCGGCCGAAGCCGACGAGCCGCGCCGCGAGGGTGAGCCCTGCGACACCCGCGGCGACCGAAGCGAGACCGGCTCTCACGCTGGCTGTGTGGTCGAGTTAGAAGGTACGGGGGCGGGGCGCCCGAGCAGATCCAACCGGCGGAGCAGCGGCGTGCGCTCAATCACGGCGGTGAAGCTCACCCGCTCGCTGGTCAGGTTGAGCGCCGTGACCGAGACGAACGCGAGCAGGCGGAGCCGCCGCGACAAGGCCTGGGCGGCAGCAGTACCGACTGCGGCACCGAGTGCGTTGGCACCGCAGTCACCAAGCATGGATTGACCTGCGAGATCGGTCGGCAGGCTGCCGGCCGCTGCGCCGACTGCCGGCGCTGCGCCGAAGCCCACCAGGCCCGAGCCGAGCAGGACGATCGCTTTCGCCGCTCGGCCCGGCCGCAGGTCGAGCAAATTGGTGAGGTTGGCCGTTGCCGCGATGAGTCCTGTGTCGAGCAGGCCGTCCAGCGCACGGCACACCGGTTTTGGACAGCCGGGCCGCGAGCGCTGGACCAAGACTGCGGCCGCGGCCGCGCTGAGACCGACTCCAAGAACCTTGATCGTTCCGCTGGTCAGCTCACCAGAACGCAGCGCACGCAGGTGACCGCGAAAACCCTTCGCCTGGGTGGATCCATAAAGGTCGTCATAGCCCCCCACCACCCCAGATCCGACACTGGCTACGGCCACCGCCAGGCCTCGCTGACCTGAACCGTCCAGCAATCGATCGACACCGGCGCCGGCGAGCAGCGCGGCCACGGCAATCGGGCCCTCTGCGAGCGTGACGTTCATCCCGGCGTGATTGGTCCGCATCCAACGCGACTTCGACCCAGTGCTCACTGGATTCCCGATGTCTGGCATAGCCCGGACAATCCGCTGGTTGGCGACCGCCGTCAGGATGGCCGCGGTAAGCCCTGAGGCCGCGCAGGCCAGCAGTCGACGGTTCACTAGCGCACCGGCAGCTCGGGAAGCGGCGCATCCGCCTTCGCCAGCGCACCGTAGTGCTGACTTGGATGGCCGAGCAGTCGCTCCTTGCCTGCCAGTACCACGGTGGTCACGCCACTGCTGAGGTCGGCCACGTCCACAGTGCTGAGGCTATCCACTGCAGTCGGATCCGACCGCGCCGCCAGCACATCCGTGCCCTCAATCTCCTCGCTGTTCGGGCCAGCCAGCAGGACGCCAGCCCTTGTCGTCAAGCCCACATCAAACTGCACGTGAGCTGTCAGCTCTTCTGAGGTTGGTGGCGGATCAGGTGCCGGGGCCGCGACTACGATGATCAGCTGCGCCTGAGCTGCCGACTCCTTGCTGATCGTGACCAAGCCACGCCTTTCCAGCGACTCCCCGACGGCGATTGCGAGGGCATCTCGATCTTCCACTTCCTTGGAGCCGATGGATCTGCCGACCGCGACGCCAAGCCTGGTGGCAGCCGACATGGTGTCGTTGAGGCCGAGGGGACCGAAGTAGTCACCCAGCGCGTCAGTGACATCCTCCGCTTTTGCTGAATCGAAGGCTTCGGCATTGACTTTGACATCGCGCACCACAGTGCCCCCGGCTACGACCACGGCATTCGAAATAGCCCGCACGACGCTCGCCGGGGCATCTGGCATGGCGACTATCGCAACCCGCTGCCCGTTCAGGACACCGGCAGTAACAGCCTCCCCGACCTGCTCGTCGTAGGCGTTGCGGTAGTTGTCCAGCGCCTTGCGCCGATCAAGCTCGGCACGCAAATCTGTTACCTGCTTGCGATCCTGGGCGGCTTGCTGGAGCAGGCCCTGATCGACTGATGGGCTAAGTGAGACACCAACTGCGATGCCTACGGACAAAGCAATAAAGACCGCCATCAACGACACGATGTGGTAGCGGAAGTTGATCAAGTGAAGAGTTCCTTTATCCAGTAGAGCAGGTCGCGGATCCGCGCCACGATGACATTGCCGAAGGCCCAGCCCACATCGGTGAACAGCAGCGCCGTAATCAGCGCCACAATGCCGGACAGCACAAACAGCATCAAATGCCAGGTCTTGATCTGGCTTCGGTAGATCCGGGATACGCCCTTGGCGTCAACCAGCTTGGGGCCGACGCGTAGCCGGGTCAGGAAAGTGGAGGCCATTCCGGCTCGACCCTTGTCCAGGAACTCCACCAATGAAGCGTGGGTGCCGACAGCGACAATCAACCTGGCTCCCTTTGAGTCAGCGAGCAGCATGGCAGCGTCCTCGCTGGTGCCGAGCGCGGGAAAGACGATTGCCTGCAGTCCCAGTTTCTGGATCCGCTCGAGACCGGGCGCGCGACCGTCATGATACGCATGCACGACCAGCTCCGCGCCGCACCGCAGGGTGTCGTCGGAACAGGAATCCATGTCACCGATGATCATGTCGGGCTTGTAGCCAGCCTCGATCAGTGCATCGGCACCGCCGTCGACCCCCATCAGCAGAGGTCGGTATTCCGAGATGTATGGCCGCAACGCAGCCAGATCACTGCGATAGTCGTAGCCGCGCACCACGATCAGAACGTGCCGACCCTCGAGCACGGTCGCCACGTCTGGTACGCCGACACCCTCGAGGAGCAACTCCTTCTCCACCCGCAGGTAGGTCATGGTGTTCTCAGCGAACGCCTCGATCTGATCCGATAGACCGGTCCGGGCATATTCGAGTTGGCCCTCCAGGATCTCGGTCGTGTAGACGACTCCCTCGGCTACCACGCTGCCTGTCGAGTTGACCAACTTGCCGCCATCCAGCGTCAGCCATTCACCCTCGTGAACCCGGGCAAAGACGTGTTCGCCCACATTGTCGATGAGCGCGATCCCGGCCTCCATCAAGATCCCAGGCCCGAGGTTGGGGTAGCGGCCTGAGACCGAGGACACCGCATTGACCACTGCCGCGACATTCGCCTCGACCAGGGCTTCGGCGCTTACGCGATCGAGGTCGCTGTGGTGGATGATCGCGATCTCGCCCGCGTGTAGCCGTTTGGTGAGGTTCTTGGTACGCCGATCCAGCCGGGCAACACCGCCCGTCTGGGTCGATTGTCCGCGTTTTCGTAGCAGGATGGGAAGTCGCATCTCGGGGTCAATCTTTCCACCCGCGCTACAAGGGTTCAGCCACCGCCGTCGCGCCTGAGCCGGTAACCAAGTCCACGCACGGTCTCCAGCGACCGTACGCCGAACGGACGGTCGATCTTTTCGCGGAGATAGCGGATGTAGACCTCGATGACATTGGATCGGTACTCATGCCCGATGTCCCAGGCCGCATCGAGCAATTGATTGTGCCCGAGCACCTGGCCGGGGCTGCGCATGAACGCCTCGAGCAGCGCAAACTCGCGGGTGGACAGCCGGATCTCCTGGTTGCCGCGCCAGACTTGGGCCGTGGTTGGGTCGAGTCGCAGTGAGCCCACCTTGATTACCGGATGCTCAGCTGGGTCGTGGCGCGCCAGAGCACGCAGCCGGGTGAGCAATTCACCGAAGGCAAAGGGCTTGGCAAGGTAGTCGTCGGCGCCAGCGTTGAGCCCTCGAGTCCGGTCAGCTGCGCTGGCATGAGTGGTGAGCATGATGATCGGCGTCCAGTCACCGGTACGGCGAAGCCGGTCACAGGTGACGAAACCGTCCGCATCGGGAAGTGTGACGTCGAGCACGATGACGTCGTACGGGCTGTCCGCAAGCATGGTGCAGGCCCCGCTTGACGTGCTCGCGACGTCGCCGGTCATGTCGACGGTGCGCAACGAGCGCCTGATTGCGGCCGCCATCCGCACGTCATCCGCGACGACGAGCACCCGCATACCCGGACGGTACGCAGACTCGCATGAGAGCACTATGAGAGCCCGCGGAGCTCTGACCCTGCACACCAAGACCTACCCGCTGGACGCAGCAGCCGATGCGCTACACGATCTCGATGTGGGCAACGTCCGCGGGCGGAGGATCCTTGTGCCCTGACCGGCGTGCGCCAACCGACGGAGCCTAGGTCGAGCGTGTGCGGGAAGAAGCCGCTAGTTCTACCAACTCGCCTGCGTGGGCTAGTGCGGACTCGGTCGTATCCAGTCCGGCCATCATCCGCGCAAGCTCGACCGCTCGGTCCTCATCGGCGACTTGTACGACGCCGCTGGTCGTTACCTGGCCATCGTCGGCCTTGACCACCACGTAGTGCCGATCCGCAAAAGCGGCGACCTGTGCGAGGTGGGTGACGACGACGACCTGCGTGTGCTGGGACAGCCGCGCGAGCCGCCGGCCTACCTCGACGGCAACCTTGCCGCCGACTCCAGCATCGATCTCGTCGAAGACCAGTGTGACGGCCTCGCGATCAGCGGCAAGCACCACCTCCAACGCCAGCCGGACTCGTGACAGCTCCCCACCAGATGCCACCCGGCCCAGGCTGCGCAGCTCGCTGCCAGGGTTGGCAGTAAACATCAGATCCACTCGGTCGGCCCCTGCCGGACCGAGATCGGCGCTGGCGACGTCGAAGCTCAGCCGTGCGTGCGGCATTGCCAGGGCCGCCAGCTCGACGAGCACCAATTCGCTGAATCTGACGGCTGCGCTCCGCCGAGCGGCGCTGATCTGAGCGGCCAGGGATTGCAGCTCTGAGCGCAGGCCCTCTAGCCGCTCTTCCAGGCCGGCGATGCGCTCATCGCTCTGTTCGAGCTGGGTGAGTCGGACAGCCGACTCCGCAGCCCACTGCAAGACCTCGTCACATGTGGTGCCGTACTTGCGGGTGAGCGTACTGAGTTGGGCACGGCGTTCTGCGATCTGTTCCAGGCGCCCCGGCTGGCTGTCCAAACCCTCCAGGTATCGCACCAGCTCGGCCGTCAGATCTGTGAGCTGGTAGCTCGCCTCCGCCAGCCGATCACCCAGCGGCGCTGCTGCAACGTCTTGGGCGACTGCTGACTCAAATGCCTTGCGCGCCGCGTACAGCATCGCAAGCGCACCCCCAGCCTCGTCCTCGGGCCCAGCGAGAGCGTGGACGGCCGACTGCGCCGACTCGCGAAGATCATCTGCAGACTGCAGCCGGATCGCCTCTGCCGCCAGCGCGACATCCTCCCCCGGGTTAGGCCGGATTCGCTCGATCTCCTCCAGGCCGAAGCGCAGCAGATCAATCTCGCGGGCACGGCTTTGAGCTTCCGCCCGGAGTTGAGCTAGTTCGGTTCGAGCAGCGCGATCCTCCGACCAGAGATCTGAGTACCGGGCGAGCGGTTCTAGTACGGCTACGCCGGCAAACCGATCCAACAGCTGCCGCTGTCGCTCCGCCTCCGTAAGTCGTTCCTGTTCTGCCTGGCCGTAGATCCTGACCAGCTCGGCGGCCAGCTCCGCACAGACACCGGCCGGAACCTGAGCACCGCCCAGGTAGGCACGGGAGCGCCCGGCCGCTGTTACATGACGTGCCACGATCAGCTCGTCCTCGTCCAGCTCTCCGCCGACTTCCCTCATCCGCTCCAGCAGGTCAGAATTTTCGATCTTGAACCGGCCTTCTACGCGGGCGCGGTCTGATCCCCGGTGCACCGAACGCGGATCTGCTCGGCCACCGAGCAGCAAACCGAGGCCACTGACCACCATCGTTTTTCCCGCACCGGTCTCGCCGGTGACGACGGTCAGGCCGGCATGCAAACCGATGGTCGCGTCCTTGATCACACCCAGGTCTGCGATGCGAAGTTCGCTGATCATGCAGGAGTGTCGATCATGGTGATAGCTGGATCGGCCGACCCTCGCCAGCCCTCCACCCTGAGCCCGAACTTGCGTACCAGTCGGTCGGTGAAGGGCGCCTGCGAGAGGCGGGCCAATCGCAGCCGCTGCTTGCCTCGTTTTACTTCGATCTCCATGCCTGCATGCAGTTCGACCGAACGGCGGCCGTCGCACCAGACGACCCCGTGCGTCGGCGAGACGTCGAGGACCTCGACCACCACGGTCGAGGTAGGACTGAGCACCAAGGGTCGTGCAAAGAGCGCGTGCGCGCTCAGCGGTACCACCAGGAGTGCGTCGACTCCGGGCCAGATCACCGGCCCACCGGCCGAGAAAGCGTACGCAGTTGAGCCGGTGGGGGTTGCCACGAGCGTCCCGTCGCATGCCCATCGGGAAAGCGGCCGGCCATCCACCTCGACCAGCACCTCGAGCATCCGCTCCCGCGCCGCCTTCTCGATCGAAACCTCGTTGATCGCGTACGAGGACCACTCCGACCTGAAGCTCTTGGAATCACGGAGCGTGACGTCAATGGTCATGCGCTCCTCGACGGTGTAGGAACGGTCAACGACATGCGCGACGATCGTGTCGATCTCTGACGACTCGGCTTCGGCCAGAAAACCGACATGTCCCAGATTGACTCCAAGGAGCGGAATGTCGCTGGCCACCACCCATTCGGCGCCGCGCAGGATCGTGCCATCGCCACCCAGCACCACCATCAGCTCAATCCCGTCCTCGGGCCTGACTGGCTTGGCGAGTGGGATCATGGCATGCGCAAGCCGGGGGTGGAGCGCAGCGATGTCATTGGCCGGTAACGCGGAGACGATGCCTGCCGCGTTGAGACCCTCTACCAGACGGGTTGCCGCTTCGACGGCGGCTGGCCGACCCATGTGGGTCAGCATTGCGACGCGGCGGGCGGTTTTTGCGCGCGGGTCGATCGGCTGGCCATCCCTTTCGGCTGAGGCCTTGGTCACCTGCCACAGCATATTCAGTGTTTGATTGCTCGCTCCGCTCGCTTGGGGTTTGATTGCTCGCGCCGCTCGCTGGGGTTTGATTGCTCGCTCCACTCGCTGCGGATCGCGCCGTGGAGCTCGCCTACTTCGTCGTCACTCCGGGACCAAGGCACGTCCCTCGCCGCTCCTCCCCCGGCGGGTTGACTGCCTCTGGACTCAAACTGCCCTATGTATTGACGACTGCTGTCAGATCGAGATCCGACACGGATTCGGTGCGACGCAGGAGGACGAAGAACTCGCGGTTGCCGGAGGCACCAGGCAGGCGGCTCGGGACCACAGCACCGCTGTGCCAGCCATACTCACCAGCGGCAGTGATCACGCCCGATATTGCCTGCACTTGATCCGCAGGCTCGCGCACGACGCCGCCCTTGCCCAAGAGCTCTCGCCCTACCTCGAACTGCGGCTTGACCAGCAACAGCAGCCAGCCGTCATCTCGAGTCACCGAAACGAGCGGTCCCACCAGCAATCTCAATGAGATGAAAGAGACGTCGGCGACGACCAGATCGACTGGGAATCCTCCGACATCGTCGAGGCGAAGGTCTCGGAGGTTGGTTCGCTCCCGCAATCGAACCCGGGGGTCGGTTCGCAGTGCTGAGGCCAGTTGATCGCTCCCGACGTCCACGGCGAACACCTCCTGGCAGCCGCGTGCCAACAAGACCTCCGTGAAACCTCCTGTCGACGCACCGGCATCGAGGGCTCGCCCAGCAACACTGAGCCCGAGGTCATCGATCGCGCCAATGAGCTTGTGCGCCCCACGCGAGACGTATCGATCATCCGGAGCATCAATCGCGGCGGTTGCGACTACCTGCTCTCCGGCCCGCCGGACGATCGAGCCGTCGACCGAGATCTGACCGGCGTTGATCATGGCCTGGGCGTGAGAACGGGAGCGGGCCAGCCCGCGCCTGACCAGCTCGAGATCAAGGCGCTCAGTCACGAATCAGCGTGGCTCCGCATTCTCAAATTGATCTTCGGGTCGATCCAGTGCCTCATGCAACGTCTCATGGGCCTTTGCCAGTCGATCATGATGATCGGAGAGCGGTGCCGATGCCAGGTCAGCCAGTCCGAGCAGCGCGTCATCGATTGTGGCGTTTCCGGTCGCCGGTGGGCTTGTCACCTCGTTCGACTCAGTCACTCTTCCCCAGCCTGCTCCGCATTCGCCGCCTGCTCCGCACTCGCCGCCGACTTGAGCGGCAGCTTGCCATGAGAGGACTTCGCCGCTGTTTTCCTGGTTGGGGTCATTCTCGCGGCCGCCTTCTTGGCAGGAGGGCGTTTCGTCGCGGCCTTTTTCGCGGTCGCGGATTTGGCCGCAATCGCAGCGACCTCCTTGAGTTGTGCCCGCAGGCTATCGATCTCATCGCGCAGCGCTTGCACGTCCTCGGCTCGCGCGAACCCGAGCCGCGCCGCTGCCTTGTCGACCTCAGTCGCCACGTAGCGTTGCCACAGCTCACGATTGGTGCGACTTGCATTCATGATCTCTTCGGCCAGCTTGGTGACTCGCTCGCTGGTCTCTGCAGCTACGTCCTGCAGGCCAGCTTGCTTCAGCACCGCCCGGGCGGTGGCTACCGCCTTCGCTTGAGTGCTCCTGGTCATGCCGGTCACCATGTTGATGTAGGTCTGAAATGCCTCGGCCACGTCTGACGCCTTTCTGCCGCCTCATGGAGGTTACCGCAGCGGCTTCTCGATCCCTTCCAATACACGGCGCCAATCAAGTGCCAATCCATGATCGACAGCCCACCAGGTGGCATGCGCCGCGGCCCATATCGCTTCAGCGCGGGTCGAGCCATTGCCGCGGACGATCAACCGGCCATCCACTGCGGACGCGGTCGCCGGACCACAGCGGAATTCCCCATTGGCGTGGGTGACGACCAGCGCCGGACTCAGGAGCGCGCGGAGATCCTGTCCTACGTGAGTAGGTCGTTCCCGAGGCGCGGCGGCGAGCAGTTCTTCGGCCCGGTGGCTTCCCGATAGCACCAGCATGCTGTCCAGTCCCGCGTTGACCGCTCCGGCAATGTCGGTGTCGAGGCGATCACCCACAAACAACGGGTGGTGCGCCTTGAGCCGCTCGACTGTGTCGTCCAACAGCGGGCGATAAGGTTTGCCGGCCACTTCCGGCTTGGCCTGCACGGCCATCATGACGGCGTTCACTGCGGCGCCGTTCCCGGGCACCAGACCACGATCTGTAGGTCGTGTCGGGTCCACATTGGTGGCGACCCAATGCGCGCCGCGGTTAATGGCGATCGCAGCCTCATTGAGCTCCTGCCACTGCAGGCCGAGGCCATAACCCTGAATCACTGCAACCGGATCGTCGTCGGCGGAATGCACTGGGACCAGATCTGCCTCGCCCAGCGCAGCTATCACCCCATCTCCCCCGACGGCGAGGATTCTGGCGCCTGCACCGAAACGATTGACCAGCAGATGGGCAGCGGCTTGCGCCGAGGTGACAACATCGGCCGCGGTTGCTGGAATGCCAAGCTCAACAAGATGCGCGGCGACCGCGGCCGGCGGGCGGGCTGCGTTGTTGGTGACGAAGCCGATCTTGGTGCCACGATCATGGAGCTGAGCAATACCTTCTGCGGCGCCGGGCACGGCAATCGGGCCCAGATAGATGACGCCGTCAAGATCGAACAACACTCCATCGTAGGAGTCGATGACTTCAGCGGCTGCGTTCATTCGTGATTGCTCCGCCCCGGCTCGCGCACTGACTGGCTGTCCGTGCCGTCGTCCTCGTCGTAGTCGATCAAGAGCCCATCGAGTTCGTCGAGTCGCTGCTGGGCGTCGGTTTCCTGATCATGATCGAGCGTCGCCGCTGCGGCAAACCACTGCCGCGCCTCAGGCTCGCTGCCCGCAGCGAGCAGCGCGTCGGCATAGGCGTACCGCAGCCTGGCTACCGCAAGCGGTGAAATCTGCTCCGGTCGCGCCAGTTCAACGGCGCGCTCCAGAATCCGTCGCGCCTCGGGATCTTGGCCGAGATCGCGCCGCGCACCTGCCTCGACGATGATCATTTCGACCCGCAGCGCAGGGTCGAGCTCGAGCCGATCGGCTTCGCGCGCCAGCTTGAGAGCATTGTGCGGGCGACCCAGAGCACGTTCGCAATCGGCCATCACCGGAAGGTAATCCTGACTCCCCGTCATGCGCCTGAGCGCGCGGAACTCGCTCAAGGCAACGTCGTATCGACCTGCGGCGTAGGCCGTCTCTGCCGCCGCCTCGCGGACGATCGGCAGTCGGGCGGCACGCCGGCGTGCGGCCTCGGCATGGGCGTACGCCAACTCGGGGTCATCATCGATAAGTCGGCCCGCCGCTACCAGATGAGCGGCGACAATCTCGGCGAGGTCTTTGGGCAGACTGCGCAACTCGGCGCGTACGGACGCATGCAAAGAACGTGAATCGGCATCTTCGGGGAGGGGAGGCTCGTTCCGCGAACGGGCAAGGCCAGGTCGTGCGACCTTGTCAGAACGACGGATCCGCGCAGGAGATTCACTGCGCCGCGGACTCTGCTGCCGGGCTCCACGCTTAGAGCGATCCGAACGCCCCTGCTCTGCCACCCGCCAATGGTGTCATGTGATGCGGGTGATGCCGGGGGATGGATGCCCATTCGGCAAGCTCAGGGCATATCACGTTATTCCGCGATGACGACCTCAGGGCCGGCGGCTGCTAGCTCGCTCACGATCTCGCTACTCGCTGCGGCATCGGTTATCACCAGGTCCACCTCGTTGACTGCGGCGAAGGAGCAGAACGAGTTTCTTCCAATCCGGCCGGAGATCACCGGTACGATCCGCCGCCGAGCGGACAGCAACATGGCTCGCTTGGTGGCCGCTTCCTCCGGGTTCGTCGTCGTCAGGCCGTGTGTCGGCGTCAGGCCGTTGACGCCGATGATCGCCAGATCGACGGTCAAGGTCCTGAGCCGGCGGCTAGTCCAAGCATCGACCGCAGCCGAGGTCAGACCCCTGATCCTTCCTGGAAGCGTGAAGATGCGGAGGTTGTCGTACTCAGCAAGATACTGAGCTGCCGGCAGGTTGTTGGTCACTACGGCGAGCGCGCGATCCTTCGGCATCGCCTGAGCGCAGAACAACGTCAGAGAACCGGAATCGAGCACCACAACACCGTCTCGGGGTAGTTCCTCCGCCACCCGGCGAGCGATGACGAGCTTGTCGTCGAACTGCTCGGCATGGCGCGCGGCGAGCGCCTGCTCGAACGGTGTGGAATCCATCAGTTCGGCGCCACCCCGGATTCGCCGTAGCACGCCGCGTCGCTCCAGCACATCAAGATCACGGCGCACAGTTTCGGTAGTGACTCTGAGCTGCTCGCTGATCTGCGTCACGGTGGCGCGCCGGCCGTCGTGTTGGATCAACAGGTCGGTGATCGCCCGCTGCCGCTCGGGCGGATACATCGTCATGGCTGCCTTTCCGTCACTATTTTCACACGGATGACCGAATGTGAACGACGAGCGTCGGTGACACGCAAACGGGCAGACCAATCCAGTGCACGGTAGAACTCGGACACTAGACCTCCACCAAGAGCTGCGCTAGCCTCCGTCAGAGAAGCGATTCAAAGATTTTTTGCAGAGATTCGGTCAACGCCTACAAGGGTGTGCTGTGACATTTCCGGGCCGCACGATCAGGAGCCTGTAGTGCGCGCCATCGTCTTCTCCAGGCCTGGTGAGCTCTCTCTGACCGAGGTGCCCGAGCCCGTGCCCGGTACGCGTGACGCGGTAGTCCGGGTCGAAGCCGTCGGCATCTGCGGAACCGATGTGCACGTACTGGACGGTGAGTTCGCGCCCACAGTGTTTCCGATCGTGCCCGGACATGAGGCGTCTGGGGTGGTCGTGAACGTCGGCGACGAGGTCGGCAACGTGGCACCCGGAGATCCCGTCTCTCTCGACCCTTCGTTCTACTGCGGCGAGTGCTCATTCTGCATGGTCGGACGCGGCAACCTGTGCGAGAACTGGGACGGCGCCGGTGTGGCACGATCGGACGGCTCTGCCGCCGAGCTCGTCCGTTGGCCAGCCAAGAACCTGCATCGTCTTCCCAAGTCCGTTGATCTTGCTCTGGCGGCGCTGATTGAACCTTTGTCCTGCGCCATTCATGCTTATGACCTGTTGCCGCGCTGGATCGGGGCGCATTACTTGATCTACGGCGCAGGCACCATGGGTTTGATCATGGCTCAGCTCGCACCGCGCGCTGGCGCCGCATCCGTGACTGTCGTGGATCCAAACCCGCAACGGCGACAGGCGGCTCGCGAAGTCGGGATCGACTTGGTCGGCAGCTCGCCAGACGAATTGGCCCGACTAGGTGGCTGGGATACGGTCATCGATTGCACTGGAGCAGTAGCGGCGGTAGAGGACGGCCTGAACCGAGTACGCCGTGGCGGGACATTCCAGCAATTCGGCGTAGCGCCAAGTGACGCGCAGGCCAAGTTCTCACCATTCCGCATCTACAACGACGAGCTGACTGTCATCGGCTCGATGGCGGTCCTGCACTCGTACGCACGGGCTGTTGACATGTTCGTCGCAGGCGCCCTCAACGCCAAGGCGATGGTCAGCCATGCCTACGCTCTGGCCGACTACGGCGACGCGATCGAGGCTTTTCGTGCCGGCACCGGGCGGAAGGTCCAGGTCAGACCACAAGCACGAGAATCAATGGAACTGTTGTAGCCGGCGAGGCGACGAGCGAGAAGGCATCATGACCGTCCAGCACGCACAAGCGGCTCGTTACCAGGTGATCAGAGACCTGTTGGCCGCCGATGGACGCGTGGATGTTGTCGACATCGCAAACCGACTCGGCGTCGCGCAAGAGACCATCCGGCGCGACCTGCGCGCCATGGAAAGCGCTGGCAAGCTGCAGCGCGTGCACGGCGGTGCAGTGCGCATCGTCGCCAATCCAATCGCGCTCCGCAACAGCCAGCCACAGACCGAACAGGATGACCTCGATCTGGTCGACCGAATCTGGAAAGAGCTACCACGCCGCGGGACCATCCTGCTCGGCACCGGCAACCTGACATTTGCTCTCGCGCAGATCATCGTCGGCTCACCGCCCGAGACACGCGGCCTCACGATCGTCACCAACTCACTCGACGCGGCCATCGTGCTGTCTCGGGCCAGCCGGCTCGAGATCTATAACATCGGCGGCACGGTATCGCCGATCACCCGGGCACAAGAGGGCGACTGGGCAGTTCATGAGATGGAGCGATTGCACGTCGACGTCAGCGTGGTGTGCCCCGCGGGAATAAGTGTGGAGCGTGGGCTTGCCCAGGCAACTCCCGCCGCTGCCGCCGTGTCGCAGGTCGAGGTGGCTTCAGGCGAGCGGGTTATCGCGCTGGCCGGCGCCGACAAGCTCGGCGTCTCCGCCTTCGTCCAGTTCGCCTCGCTCGAAGAGATTGACTCGATAGCTGTCGCTGGCTCTCCCAGTCAGGCCGCAATGCAGCCGTTCTTGGAACGCGGCATTCCTATCACCGTTGGAGGGATCTCATGACACTTGTCGCCGGAGTCGACTCGTCGACCCAGTCGGTCAAGATCGTGGTTTGCGAGCTTGAAACCGGCACAATCGTCCGCAGCGGACGGGCCTCGCATCCTTCCGGCACCGAGGTACCAGCGTCCGCGTGGCTGGAGGCCTACCAGGAGGCCACAGCCGATCCAGGTCTCCTTGAGGGAGTGTCTGCGCTTGCGGTCGGCGGCCAGCAACACGGCATGGTGACGCTCGACGAAGAAGGCGAGCCAGTCCGAGATGCACTGTTGTGGAACGACAACAGGTCCGCCCCAGACGCCGAAGACTTGATCTCCGAGCTCGGAGGCGCCGCGGTATGGGCTGACGCGGTGGGCTCAGTCCCGGTCGCGTCGATGACAGTCTCCAAGATCAGATGGCTCGCCCGGGCAGAGCCGGACAACGCAGCGCGGACCACTGCAGTCGTCCTCCCGCATGATTGGCTGAGTTGGCAGATCGGGGATCGCAATTTTGCGCCAACCACCGACCGCGGAGATGCGTCTGGTACCTGCTACTTCGACGCAACAGCCAACCGCTACCGAAGCGACCTCGTGCAGCTTGCCCTTGGTCATGATCTTGAGCTGCCACGCGTTGCCGGGCCTAACGAGGTGATCGGCCACACGGCGAGCGGCATCGCCATCGCACCGGGCACCGGCGACAACATGGCGGGCGGATTAGGCCTCGACGTGACGGCTGGCAACGCCATCGTCTCGGTGGGCACCAGCGGCACCGCCTTCACGAAGAGTCATCAGCAAACACACGAGCCGACGGGAACTGTTGCTGGCTTCGCTGACGCGACTGGCGAATTCCTGCCGCTGGTGTGCACGCTCAATGGGGCCCGGAATCTGGTCGCGACGTCGGAGGTGCTGGGAGTGACGCTGGCCGAGCTGAGCCAGCTTGCGCTGAGCGCCGAGCCAGGTAGTCAGGGAGTCACCTTTGTGCCGTATCTCGAGGGTGAGCGCACCCCGCCGTTGCCCGACGCCCGCGGACAGCTCATCGGACTGACCCTCGCGAACATGACTCCGGCGAACATCGCCCGTGCCACCATCGAGGGCGTGCTCTGGAGCCTTGCTTACGGCGTCGAGGTACTACGGGAGCAGATCGGCGAGATATCCTCCATCACTCTCACTGGCGGCGCGTCTCAATCCGAGGCGGTACGCAAGATCGCTACGGCGGTCTTCGGGCTGCCCATCGTGGTGACCGACACCTTCGAAAGTGTTGCTGTCGGCTCCGCCCGCCAAGCGGCCTGGGCGTTCACCGGCATGCTTCCAGACTGGCCTGTGCCGGTGATCAGCAAGCACGAGCCGACGGAGGCTGACCAGCGCGCAGCCGCTGAGATCATGGAGCGCTACCGTTCGGTGCTTGCCGCGCATTTCGGCGTCTGACCCGTGTGGGCCATCCGCGGTCGCATTGTGCCGCTGCCATCCGATCCCGCGGTGGCCCCCAACAATGCGGCCGACCTCGCCGGCGGAGTCTGGGTTGGTGACGACGGCGCTGACCTGTTGCATACCTTGATCTGGCGAGCGCTCGCCAGATGAACGGCACTGGCGGCCGCCCTCCAACTCGGTTTCTGCTGGCCGTCATCGACGCGGGCAGCACCGTACCGCCAGCACTCAGCCTCGCCGCGGAACTCGTCCAGCGCGGGCACCAGGTGCGCGTGCTGGCCGACCCGACCATCGAAACGTCAGCCCGTTCGGCTGGATGCAGCTTCTCGCCCTGGCATGAGGCACCACACTTCAACTCCCGCAGCGAGCAGACCGCCATGCTTGCGGCGCTGGCGGGTGGTAACCCGTACCGGGCGTTCCGGGCTGTGAAGGATTACGCCGGAAAGGCCATGAGCAGCCGGTTCGCCCGTGACGTTGTCACGACGGTTCGAGACTTTCCGGTGGATGCCATCCTGGCTGACGCGCTACCAGGCATCTTGATCGGGGCCCACGCGACCAGGCGTCCCACAGGAGCCCTCGTCGCGCAGACGTATGTGCGGCCTACGCCAGGGCTGCCACTGTCGGGGACCGGATGGTCACCAGGACATAGCTATCTCGGCAATGCAAGAGACAAACTCGTCCCGACGATGGCATCGCGGCTGCTGACTCCCACCCTTCCACGCCTCAACACCGTCCTCGAGCGTTACGAGCTGCTTCCACTCGACCATGTTCTCGAGTTGTTCGATCGCTGCAATCGCGTGCTCGTGATGACCAGCCCGTCCTTCGACTTCACTGCACCGCGGCTGCCAGGGAACGTCCGATACGTCGGACCACAACTCGACGACCCGGATTGGGCCGCGGGAGCGAAATGGCGGCGCCAAGGTAATGAGCCGCTGGTCTTGGTGGCAACAGGTCCGGTCTACCAAGATCAAATCGATTTCCTGGAGCGGGTGTCCCAGGCTCTGGGCACGTTGCCGGTGAGAGCGGTGCTGACGATCGGCCCAGCTGTGGATCCGGAGGAGATCCAAGCCGGTCCGAATATCGAGGTGCTGCAGTTCGCGCCACATAACCGAGTGCTGCGCGAAGCATCCGTCGTCGTCACCCACGCTGGGCATGGCACCGTGCTGAAGTCGCTCGCGGCCGGCGTACCGCTGGTTTGCATACCGATGGGCCGTGATCAGAAAGACAACACCGTACGAGTGCTTCGCCTGGGTGCCGGCCTACGCCTTAGCAAACAATCCACGCGAGCACAGATCGCAGCAGCCATCTCAGAAATTCTGGAGCGCCCGCAATATGCCGTTGCCGCGCGCCGGTTTGCAGGCGTTCTGGCTTGGGAGGCGGCACATCGACCACGCGCTGTCGACGAAGCTGAATTGCTGGTGCGGGGATAGATCAAGCAACCCCGATGACCTCGAACAGATGCCACTCGCCTGGGATCCCCTTTAGCGAGTGAGAACCTTGGTCGGCGAACCGAATGGGCGAACCGACCACCAGATCCTTCACCGTCCCCGATACCAGCACCTTGCCATCGCCTGCAAATGCCATGACCCGGGCGGCGATGTGGACTGCGATACCAGCGATCTGTCCGTCTCGGATCTCGACCTCGCCGCTGTGCAATCCCGCTCGAATCTCGATCCCTAACGATCGGACCGCCGAGGCGATTTCGGAGGCACACCGCACTGCGCGAGCCGGGCCGTCGAAAGTTGCCAGGAATCCATCCCCGGTCGTGGCGACGTCCTTTCCCCGGTAACGGTCGAGATGCGTGCGCACCAGTCCGTCGTGCGCGGCCTTGAGGTCGAGCCAGCGCTCGTCACCGAGCCTGACGGCCAGATCAGTCGAGCCAACGATGTCTGTAAACAACACAGTGGCCAGAATCCGGTCCTGTGCCGGCGCCGGACGAGCGCCGGTTAGGAACTCCTCGATCTCGTCAAGGACCGGCTCAGCGTTCACGAAAGGCGGGTACCAGTCAGCCCCTGGGAGCTCCACATACTTTGCGCCGGGGATGTGCTCGAGAAGGTACCGGCCCATCGGCGCCCGGTAATGCCGGTTCTCCGCCTTGTGCAGGATCAGCGTTGGAGCTTGGATGCTCGGCAGCACCGATCGCACGTCCACCTGAAGTACCCATCGGTACATCCGGGTGGCCGCCGCGGGTGGCGCCGAGAGTCGCATGTACCGACCGACCCAGCGCTGTATCTCTGCGTCGCCAGCGACGCCGGGGGCGGAAAGCTCAAGTACGACTCCCGTTCCCCACGCGCGCTCCCAGATCTCGAGTAGCCGCTCGGCTGCCTCCTCAGGCATCCCGATCGGGTAGTCGGAGGCCCGGAGCATCCGGGCGAATGTATTCACCAGCACCAAGGCCCTCGTGCGTTGCGGGTAGGTGGCGGCGAACATCATGGCCATCGGGCCGCCTTCGGCATCCCCAATCAAGGCGGCTGCCTCGGAGCCGGCGGCGTCCAGGACGATGCGGGCGTCGTCCATCCAATGCTCCAGCGTCGGCAACGCGCCCAGGGCGACCGGGTCGGAGAGGCCAGCACCACGCTTGTCAAAACAGATGACTCGGGCGAATTGACCAAGCCGATCCAGGTAGCGAGCCATGGACGGGTGCTCCCACATCACTTCGACATTGCTCGCCCAATTGCCAATGAGCAGTAAATCGTGGGGGCCACGTCCGAAGACCTGATAAGCAACATATCCGTCTTCGCTCTTGGCGTATCGGGTCTCAGGTGAGCCCGCCCATATCGGCGCCGGGTGACCGCCCGCGTGCTCTACCGGCGTGCCGGCGTTAGCTCGACCCTGGGCCTCCCACCCGTCCATCGCCTTCCTTTCCGGCGCAAGGTTATCGCCCCTCACGATATGACGACGCGTAACTGCAGGCGCAATGTTGACCGGCCAAAAAAACACTTCAGGGCCGGTCACAAAATGACCGACCCTGAAGTGTTGTTGTCCGGCGACGTCCTAGTCTCCCACACGGTCCCCCGTGCAGTACCATCGGCGCTGAAAGGCTTAACTTCCGGGTTCGGAATGGAGCCGGGTGTTTCCCTTTCGCCATGATCACCGAAACTCTATGGAGATGTCAGCGGCCGTCTCGATGGTCCTCTCGTCAAGCTCGAGGACTCCCGACCGTATCTCGGGAACTGCACAGTGGACGCGAAACATCAGTGTAGAAACAAGCCCTCGGCCTATTAGTATCGGTCAGCTCCATGCATTACTGCACTTCCACATCCGACCTATCACCCAGTGATCTGCTGGGGGCCTTACCAGGTTAACCTGTGGGAGCCCTCATCTTGGAGCGTGCTTCCCGCTTAGATGCTTTCAGCGGTTATCACTTCCGAACGTAGCCAACCAGCCGTGCTCTTGGCAGAACAACTGGCACACCAGAGGTTCGTCCGTCCCGGTCCTCTCGTACTAAGGACAGCTCTCCTCAAGACTCCTACGCGCGCAGCGGATAGGGACCGAACTGTCTCACGACGTTCTAAACCCAGCTCGCGTGCCGCTTTAATGGGCGAACAGCCCAACCCTTGGGACCGACTCCAGCCCCAGGATGCGACGAGCCGACATCGAGGTGCCAAACCATGCCGTCGCTATGGACGCTCGGGCAAGATCAGCCTGTTATCCCCGGGGTACCTTTTATCCGTTGAGTGACGGCGCTTCCACATGCCACCGTCAGATCACTAGTCCCGACTTTCGTCCCTGCTTGAGATGTCTCTCTCACAGTCAAGCTCCCTTGTGCACTTACACTCAAAACCTGATTGCCAACCAGGCTGAGGGAACCTTTGGGCGCCTCCGTTACCTTTTAGGAGGCGACCGCCCCAGTCAAACTACCCATCAGGCACTGTCCCTGATCCAGATAATGGACCTAGGTTAGATATCCAGAACAACCAGAGTGGTATTTCAACGTTGACTCCACAGCCACTGGCGTGGCTGCTTCACAGTCTCCCACCTATCCTACACAAGCTGCACCGAACACCAATACCAAACTATAGTAAAGGTCCCGGGGTCTTTCCGTCCTGCTGCGCGTAACGAGCATCTTTACTCGTAGTGCAATTTCGCCGAGTCCGTGGTCGAGACAGCGCCCAAGTCGTTACGCCATTCGTGCAGGTCGGAACTTACCCGACAAGGAATTTCGCTACCTTAGGATGGTTATAGTTACCACCGCCGTTTACTGGCGCTTAAGTTCAGTGCTTCGCCTTGCGACTAACACTTCCCCTTAACGTTCCAGCACCGGGCAGGCGTCAGTCCGTATACATCGTCTTGCGACTTGGCACGGACCTGTGTTTTTAGTAAACAGTCGCTTGGGCCTGGTCTCTGCGGCCTCCCACGCCGTCCAGAGTAAATCCATGGACGTGGTCGGCCCCCCTTCTCCCGAAGTTACGGGGGCATTTTGCCGAGTTCCTTAACCACGGTTCTCTCGATCACCTTGGTATTCTCTACCTGACCACCTGAGTCGGTTTAGGGTACGGGCGGCTCTAGCACTCGCTCACGAAGGTTTTCTAGGCAGCATAGGATCACCCACTCGACGGACTCGTAGGTCCGCCCAGCCGTCATGTCTCAGGCACGTGAGATGCGGATTTGCCTACATCTCGCCCTACACATTTAGCCCGGGACAACCATCGCCCGGGTTGGGCCGCCTTCCTGCGTCACTCCGCAGCTTGCCTACTACAAGTTTGGGTCGCAGACTTGCCGCCAGCGCGCCCGAAGGCGCTCCAACGACTCGCGTGCTTAGCATTACTCGCTTCGGCAGGATCGTTCTAGCGCCGGTACGGGAATATCAACCCGTTGTCCATCGACTACGCCTGTCGGCCTCGCCTTAGGTCCCGACTTACCCAGGGCAGATTAGCTTGACCCTGGAACCCTTGGTCTTTCGGTGGAGGAGTTTCTCACTCCTCATTCGCTACTCATGCCTGCATTCTCACTCGTGTGCTCTCCACGGCTAGGTCACCCTGCCGCTTCACCGCGCACACGACGCTCCCCTACCCATCCACGCACCTGGATCGCCAGGCGACCGGGCAAATACGTGAATGACACAGCTTCGGCGGATTGCTTGAGCCCCGCTAAATTGTCGGCGCAGAATCACTTGACCAGTGAGCTATTACGCACTCTTTCAAGGGTGGCTGCTTCCAAGCCAACCTCCTGGTTGTCTCCGCAACTCCACATCCTTTTCCACTTAGCAATCTCTTAGGGGCCTTAGCTGGTGTTCTGGGCTGTTTCCCTTTCGACTACGAACCTTATCGCCCGCAGTCTCACTGCCGCGCTCTCACTTACCGGCATTCGGAGTTTGGCTAATTTCGGTAAGCTTGTGGGCCCCCTAGACTATCCAGTGCTCTACCTCCGGGAAGAAACGCGCGACGCTGCACCTATATGCATTTCGGGGAGAACCAGCTATCACGGAGTTTGATTGGCCTTTCACCCCTATCCACAGCTCATCCCCCAGGTTTTCAACCCTGGTGGGTTCGGGCCTCCACGACGTCTTACCGTCGCTTCACCCTGGCCATGGATAGATCACTCCGCTTCGGGTCTAGAGCACGCGACTAGATCGCCCTATTCGGACTCGCTTTCGCTACGGCTTCCCCACACGGGTTAACCTCGCCACGCACCACTAACTCGCAGGCTCATTCTTCAAAAGGCACGCCGTCACTCCCAGCACAAGTGCTGGAAAGCTCCGACGGATTGTAGGCAATCGGTTTCAGGTACTATTTCACTCCCCTCCCGGGGTACTTTTCACCTTTCCCTCACGGTACTTGTCCGCTATCGGTCACCAAGGAGTATTTAGGCTTAGCGGGTGGTCCCGCCAGATTCACACGGAATTTCAGGGGTTCCGTGTTACTTGGGGTGACGCTCAACAGTGTCAGGCTTACGTCTACAGGGGTGTTACCTTCTGTGCCGTGCCTTTCCAGAGTACTTCGACTTCACCTGACATTTATGACTGTTTGACTATTTGGCAGCATAGTCCGAGCGGCCCCACAACACCGCACATGCAACGCCTGCCAGCTATCACGCATGTGTGGTTTGGCCTCTTCCGCGTTCGCTCGCCACTACTTACGGAATCACGGTTGTTTTCTTTTCCTGTGGGTACTGAGATGTTTCACTTCCCCACGTTCCCTCCTACTGCCCTATGTGTTCAGGCAGAGGTCGCCGGACATTACTCCGGTTTCTTTCGAGGTTTCCCTATTCGGAGATCCCCGGATCGAAGCTCGTTTACCAGCTCCCCGGGGCTTATCGCAGGTTACAACGTCCTTCGTCGGCTCTTGGTGCCAAGGCATCCACCGACTGCCCTTAGTAGCTTGTTGTTACTACAAAGATGCTCGCGTCCACTGTGAAGTTCTCAAGATGCGGGCGGCAGCGGGCCGACGCGTCGAGGCGCCGGTCTCCGGTCCGCTGGAAGGCCAGTTGCGTATGCGACCGAACCCTCAGGACCCAACAGCGTGCTTGGGCTTCTCCGCCCTACCGCGTCGAGGTTCCACTCCTGCAAGCAGGAAGTACTGACGACGAGTTTGACGAGGAAGCCTACTGGTCAATGTTCCACATTCCGGTGCCTGCCCGGCTCCAGTCGAAAGCTGGAGAACCGAGCGCATGGACAGATCATTCAGATCTGCCAAATGGCTCCTTAGAAAGGAGGTGATCCAGCCGCACCTTCCGGTACGGCTACCTTGTTACGACTTAGTCCTAATCGCCAGTCCCACCTTCGACGGCTCCCTCCACAAGGGTTGGGCCACCGGCTTCGGGTGTTACCGACTTTCATGACTTGACGGGCGGTGTGTACAAGGCCCGGGAACGTATTCACCGCAGCGTTGCTGATCTGCGATTACTAGCGACTCCGACTTCATGGGGTCGAGTTGCAGACCCCAATCCGAACTGAGACTGGCTTTTTGGGATTCGCTCGACCTTGCGGTATTCGCAGCCCTTTGTACCAGCCATTGTAGCATGCGTGAAGCCCTGGACTTAAGGGGCATGATGACTTGACGTCATCCCCACCTTCCTCCGAGTTGACCCCGGCAGTCTCCTATGAGTCCCCGGCATTATCCGCTGGCAACATAGGACGAGGGTTGCGCTCGTTGCGGGACTTAACCCAACATCTCACGACACGAGCTGACGACAGCCATGCACCACCTGTATACCGACCTTGCGGGGGCTACATCTCTGCAGCTTTCCGGTATATGTCAAACCCAGGTAAGGTTCTTCGCGTTGCATCGAATTAATCCGCATGCTCCGCCGCTTGTGCGGGCCCCCGTCAATTCCTTTGAGTTTTAGCCTTGCGGCCGTACTCCCCAGGCGGGGCACTTAATGCGTTAGCTTCGGCACGGAGAACGTGGAATGTTCCCCACACCTAGTGCCCACCGTTTACGGCGTGGACTACCAGGGTATCTAAGCCTGTTTGCTCCCCACGCTTTCGCTTCTCAGCGTCAGGAAATGCCCAGAGAACCGCCTTCGCCACCGGTGTTCCTCCTGATATCTGCGCATTCCACCGCTCCACCAGGAATTCCATTCTCCCCTGCATTCCTCTAGTTTGCCCGTATCGGAAGCAGGCTCAGGGTTAAGCCCTGAGTTTTCACTTCCGACGCAACAAACCGCCTACAAGCCCTTTACGCCCAATAATTCCGGACAACGCTCGGACCCTACGTATCACCGCGGCTGCTGGCACGTAGTTGGCCGGTCCTTCTTCTGTTCCTACCGTCACTTGCGCTTCGTCGGAACTGAAAGCGGTTTACAACCCGAAGGCCGTCATCCCGCACGCGGCGTTGCTGCATCAGGCTTGCGCCCATTGTGCAATATTCCCCACTGCTGCCTCCCGTAGGAGTCTGGGCCGTATCTCAGTCCCAGTGTGGCCGGTCGCCCTCTCAGGCCGGCTACCCGTCGAAGCCTTGGTGAGCCGTTACCTCACCAACAAGCTGATAGGCCGCGAGCCCATCCTTGACCGCTAAAGCGCTTTCCACCCCAGATGATGTCATCGAAGGTCGTATCCGGTATTAGCAGCTGTTTCCAACTGTTATCCCAGAGTCAAGGGCAGGTTGCTCACGTGTTACTCACCCGTTCGCCACTCGTGTACCCCCGAAGGGGCCTTACCGTTCGACTTGCATGTGTTAAGCACGCCGCCAGCGTTCGTCCTGAGCCAGGATCAAACTCTCCGTTGAAATCTATGCAAATCCGACGCCGCTTTTGCGAGCGTCGGTTTTGTGTCTCAACTAGTTCGATCGCTGATCAAAAGACCCAATGCTGGATCTATCTGTCAATCAATCAAAGGAACCGAACTCGGAACTGGCGTCGCCAGCCCAAGTACGGGGTTTTTTTGTGCATTATTTGGCATTGACTTTTAAGCACGCTGTTGAGTTCTCAAGTTTCGGGCGCACACCTCGCCGGAATCCTCTCAGCCCGGCTTGGGGCAACTCGACTACATTAGGAGGTCGGTCAGCCCGAGTCAAATCGGGGTGTCGCTCTCCCAATCCGACACGAAGTCTCTGCCGGGTAGAGCCTTGGGAAGGCGCCCGGATTAAATCGTGACGGTTGGTTTCCTGCGGGTCGGCCGCCGCTAGCTGCTGCGTCCCGCACCTCGCAAAAGGCCTATGCGAGTTTACTCCCCCAAGGCCGCTGGGTCAACGCGAACCGAGCTGCGATGTCAGCTGCGCCGGATACTCACGGCGCCCACCGTTCGCTTACCGCGGCGCACGATGACATAGCGCCCGTGCAGCAGGTCATATTCCGCGAGCCTGGCGTCCGGATCGGTGATGCGCTGGTTGTTGACGTACGCTCCACCCTCGGTGATCGCCCGCCTGGCGGCCGACTTGCTGGCTACGACGCCGCCAGCAGCCAGTACCTCCACCACCGTGGGCAGGTCACCATTGGATTCCAGCTGAGCCGCGCCAATTTCGGCAGCGACGTCATCGAGCATGGACTCCGGCAGGTCACGAAGGTCGGAGCCACCGAAGACAGCTTCCGCCGCCTGGACGGCGGCATCTCGCTCCGCCGGCCCATGGACCAACGCCGTGACGTCGTCGGCAAGTACTCGCTGTGCCGCGCGCTGCTCTGGATGCTCTGACGTGCGGCGGGCAAGATTCACGATCTCATCACGGCCACGCTCGGAGAACACCTTCAGGTATTCGATGACCTTGGCGTCTTCGGTGTTGAGGAAGTACTGGTGGAACGCGTAGGGAGAGGTCAGAGCCGAGTCGAGCCAAATGGTTCCGGTCTCGGTCTTGCCAAACTTGCTCCCGTCCGCCTTGGTGAGCAGCGGCGTCGCCATGGCGTGCACCCGTGCCCCTTCCGCCCGCCGGATCAGCTCCACACCTGCGGTGATGTTGCCCCACTGGTCGCTACCACCGAACTGGAGGGTGCAGCCGTAGTTGCGATAGAGCTCCAGGTAATCCATCGCCTGCAGCAGGACATAAGAGAACTCGGTGTAGGACATCCCGGACTCGAGTCGCTGCCGGACAACGTCGCGGGCCAGCATCCGGTTGATTGGAAAGTGCTTGCCGATGTCGCGAAGAAAGTCCAATACCGGCATCGGACCCGTCCAGTCCAGGTTGTTGACGATCCGCGCGGGATTGTCGCCGGTGAAGTCTAGGAACTTCGCCACTTGGCGCCGAATGCTCTCCACCCAGCCGGCAACCGTCTCCTTGGTATTGAGGGCCCGCTCGGCCGTATTCCTTCGGGTCACCGATCAGCCCTGTTGAGCCGCCCACCAGTAGCAGCGGCTTGTGGCCGGCTCGGTGCAGCACCCGAGCGACCATTAGCTGCACGAGGTTGCCGAAATGCAGGCTGGGGGCAGTGGGATCGAAGCCCACGTAGAAAGTGACCGGTCCAGCAACAAGATGACGGGCGAGAGCCTCTTCGTCGGTGGACTCTGCCAGCAGGCCACGCCACTTCAGTTCGTCAAGCACGTCGGTCACGGGTGAAGTGTGCCACTGCGACATCCGAGCGCTATGGGGCATTCCCAAATCAGACTTGCAGATCGAGTTC
Source organism: uncultured Actinomycetota bacterium (assembly GCA_963836855.1). Taxonomy (GTDB): domain Bacteria; phylum Actinomycetota; class Actinomycetes; order Propionibacteriales; family Propionibacteriaceae; genus Microlunatus. Next base: position 287,188 of record CAWILN010000017.1, read on the forward strand.
CGCAAGGAGGTTGTCGATCTCATCCAACTGCTCTCGAACCCGTACCAGCGCGGTGCCACCACGACCGGTCCGACTATTGATGGAACCCGGAACGCTGAGCACCGAGCGGACCTCCGACGTGAAATGAGGTGAGATCTCCGCCAGGTCATCCGCGCTGAGGTCGGTGAGCTCCAAGCCCTCCGCCTCGCAGCGCCGTACACAGGCGCCGGCAATCTCGTGTGCCTCGGCGAAAGGCAGTCGCTGGCGTACCAACCAATCGGCGATATCGGTGGCCAGCGAGAAGCCCATCGGGGCAAGGCGCTCCAGCCGCTCAGGATCAAAGGAGAGGGTGGAAACCATGCCGGCGACAGCGGGCAACACCATCAGCAGCTGGTCGATCGAGTCGAAGATCGGCTCCTTGTCCTCTTGCAGATCACGGTTGTATGCCAGGGGCAACCCTTTCAGGGTGGCTAGCAGGCCGGTGAGGTTGCCGATCAAGCGCCCGGCCTTGCCTCGCGTCAGCTCGGCAATGTCGGGGTTCTTCTTCTGCGGCATGATGCTCGAGCCTGTCGACCACTCGTCGGCCAGGGTGGCGAAGCCGAACTCCTGAGTCACCCAGATGATCAGATCCTCGCTCAGCCGGGAAAGATCAACTGCAATCTGAGCGCAGATGTACGCCGCCTCAGCCGCCAGATCACGGGAAGAGGTGCCGTCAATCGAGTTGGCGACGCTGGTATCAAAACCGAGCTCGGCCGCAATGGCGCCTGGATCCAGGCCGAGCGAGGTGCCGGCTAGGGCCGCGGACCCGTACGGGCTGATCGCGAGCCGGCGGTCAAGATCACGGATGCGATCGCAGTTCCGCAGCAGCGGCCACACATGAGCCAGCAGGTGATGGGAGAGCAACACCGGCTGAGCATGCTGCAGGTGGGTACGGCCCGGCATGGCGACCCCAAGATGCTCACGCGCCTGGTCACGCAGCGCGCCGACCACCTCGGCCAGCCCAGCGGTCACCGCCCGCATAGCGTCCCGCAGGTACATCCTGATCAAGGTTGCGATCTGATCGTTGCGGGAACGGCCGGCACGCAACCGGCCGCCGAGCTCGGGGCCGACCAGCTCCACCAGCCGCCGCTCCAGCGCGCCGTGCACGTCCTCATCAGTCTCGGCGGGCCGGAATGCTCCGGAGTCGACCTCGGACGCCAGCGCGCCCAGGCCGTCCATCATCGCCGCTAACTCCTCGTCGGTGAGCAATCCAGCTCGATGCAAAGCCTTTGCGTGTGCCCGCGACCCGGCCAGGTCGTAGGTTGCAAGCCTCCAGTCGAAATGGGTCGAGCGACTCAGTGCAGACAGCGCCTTCGCGGGGCCGCTGGCGAACCGGCCGCCCCACAATCGACCCTCATGATCTGGAGCTGAAGGCGTCCGCTCTCCGGTCAAGTGAGATGCCGGCCCAGAGATCAAGACAAACTCGCGTCCCGGCGCGCCGCCAATGTGCTGGACATGCCATAGAGCGAGATGAAGCCGCGAGCCTGGGACTGGTCAAACCGGTCACCCTCGTCGTAGGTGGCCAGGCTGAAGTCGTACAGGCTCGTGTCGCTGCGGCGACCGGTGACAGTGGCCTTACCAGCGTGCAGGATCATCCGTATCTCGCCGCTGACGGCCTGCTGCGCCTCGTCGATGAAACTGTCCAGCGCACGCTTGAGCGGTGAGTACCACTGCCCGTCGTAGACCAGCTCGCCCCAACGCTGATCGATGCCACGCTTGTAGCGGGCGAGCTCACGCTCAACCGTGACGTTCTCCAGCTCCATGTGAGCGGTGATCAAGGTAATCGCACCGGGCGCTTCGTAGACCTCCCGGCTCTTGATCCCCACCAGCCGGTCCTCGACCAGGTCGAGCCGGCCCACACCGTGCGCACCGGCGCGCTCGTTGAGGATCTGGATGGCCTGCAGCATGGAGACCTTTTCGTTGTCGATCGCGATCGGGTTGCCGTGCTCAAATGTGATCGTGATCTCCTCAGGCTCCCGCGGTGTGGCCGGATCGGCCGTGTACGCGTAGACATCCTCGATCGGTCCGTTCCAGATGTCCTCCAGGAAGCCGGTCTCGACCGCGCGGCCCCAGGCGTTCTGGTCGACGGAGTATGGCGAGGACTTGCTCTGCTGAATGGGCAGTCCTTTGCCCTCGGCATATGCAATTGCCTTCTCACGCGTCCAGGCATAGTCACGAACGGGAGCAACCACTGATAGTTCCGGTGCGAGGTTGGCAATGCCTACCTCGAACCGCACCTGGTCATTTCCCTTGCCCGTACAACCATGCGAGACCACCGTTGCCCCGTGGAATCTCGCTGCTTCGACAAGATGTCGCGCGATCAGCGGCCGAGAGAGCGCGCTGATCAGCGGATAGCGATCCATATACAGCGCATTGGCGCGCAGTGCTGGGCGGCAGAAGTCCTCGGCGAACTCATCCTTGGCATCGACGACAACGGCCTCGACCGCTCCGCAATCCAAGGCGCGTTGGCGAATGACTTCCATGTCCTCCCCACCCTGGCCGACGTCGATGGCAACCGCCACCACCTCTCGACCCGTCTCCTCGGCCAGCCAGCCGATGCAGACACTGGTATCGAGGCCACCCGAGTAGGCCAAGACAATCCGATCGCTCATCTGAGTTCGTCCTTTTCACTGTTGGGATGGGTAGGTGCTGAGCCGCCGACCGGCTTACCGGTGCGACTCATGATCAAAAACTGCTCTGCGATGGTGTCGCCACCGCTGGGGCCTCGGCTGATCAGCAGGATCGTGTCGTCACCGGCGATGGTGCCCAGGATGGACTCCCAGCCGACTCGATCGACAGCCGAGGCGAAGTACTGCGCCGCGCCGGGCGGGGTGCGGAGGACCACGAGGTTGGCGGATGCCTCGGCTGATACCAAGATCTCAGCGCATAACCGGGCCAGCCGCCCCTCGAAGCTGGCAAACTCCCCGACATGCGGCGTCCGGTCGCCTCCTTCCCCTGGAACCGCGTAGACGAGGTGCCCGCCAGAGCTGCGGACTCGCAGCGCGCCAATCTCTACAAGATCGCGGGATAGCGTGCCCTGTGTTACCTGAACCCCGTCGTCGGCCAACAGCTCCGCAAGTTCGCTTTGCGAGCGCACTTCGCGTTGCTCCAGCAGCGTGATGATCTTGGCGTGCCTGGCAGCCTTGCTCATCACGCCTTTCGAGGGGTCCAAAGGGGCTCGGCTGCCCTTGGTCTGACGCGGTGCGCGGGCATACGTTGACATCTGCTAGACCGCCGTCGCTTGCTCATCGAGGAAGGCCAAGAGAGCTTTCTGCACGTGTCTGCGGTTCTCGGCCTCTTCCCAGACCACCGACTGCGGTCCGTCGATCACCGCACCGTCGATCTCCTTGCCACGATAGGCGGGCAGGCAGTGCAGTACGATCGCCTCCTTGTCGGCGATGGCCAATAGTGCCGTGGTCAGCGCGAAGGGCACGAAGATCCCTTCGCGATCATTTCGAGAACCCTCATGGCCCATAGAGATCCAGGTGTCGGTAGCAACCACATCGGCGTCGGCCACCGCTTCCTTGGCCTCCTCAAGCACCTGCACGCTGCCCCCGGATCTGTTCGCCAACTGCTGCGCGCGGGCCAGGATCTCGGGATCGGGCCGGAACCCTGATGGCGCACCGATGCGGACGTGCATTCCCGCCACGCTGCCGCCGAGCAGGTAGGAATGCGCCATGTTGTTGGCACCATCCCCGACATAGGCCAGCGTCAGTCCGGCCAACCGCTGCTTGCGCTCCCGGATTGTCTGTAGATCGGCAAGCACCTGACACGGGTGATACTGATCCGTCAACCCGTTGATCACCGGGACGCCGGCGTGGTCCGCCATTTCATGCAAGCGCTCCTGGCCTGAAGTGCGCCACACGATGGCAGCCACGTGCCGGCCAAGGACACGCGCAGTGTCGCTGATCGACTCGCCGCGACCCAGCTGCGAAAGGCTCGCTTCCATGATCATTGGATGGCCACCGAGCTCGGCTATCCCAGTCTCGAAGGAGATCCTGGTCCGGGTCGAGGCCTTGTCGAACAGGACGGCGACCGTGCGCGGCCCCGCAAAAGGACGCAGCCGATATGGCTCAGCCTTGAGCGTGTCAGCAAGGTCCAAGATCTCGAGCTGCTCTGCTGCACTGAGATCGTCGTCGACCAGAAAATGTCTCACGCGGATTCCTTCGCAACGTGGTCGATAAGGGACGGCAGCGTATCGATGAAGCTGTCGAGTTCGGCGGCGCTGATGATCAGCGGTGGCGCCAGCCGCAGCACATCCGGTCGCGGGGCGTTGATCACGAAGCCCGCTGCCAGCGCAGCGTCGACCACCGGCGTCGCGATTGGCGCGGCCAACAGCACAGCCTGCAGCAGGCCTCTGCCGCGTACCCCGGTGATCAACCGATGATCCAGCCCCAGGATCGCTGCGGTGAGGTAATCACCGAGTGTCTTCGCATGATCAAGGAGGCCATCGCGTTCGATGACGGCGATCACTGCCAATCCCGCGATGGCGGCGACCGGATTGCCACCGAACGTGCTGCCGTGGCTGCCTGGGCCGAGCAGCCGCGAAGCCGGCCCGGTCGCGATGCAGGCTCCGACGGGAAACCCGTTGCCCAGGCCTTTGGCTACGGTAATGATGTCGGCCGTAATGCCCTCGTCCACATGGACGAGCCAGCTGCCGCAGCGACCCATCCCGGTCTGGACCTCATCCATCCAGAGCAGGGCGCAATGCTGATCGCAGATCCCCCGGGCCTTCGCGAGATAACCCTCGGGCGGTACCACGACCCCGTTCTCGCCCTGGATCGGCTCAAGTACCACTGCCGCCACATTCTGGTCAACCACTGAAGCTAGCGCTTCCGCGTCGCCGTACGGCACGAAGATCACCTCGCCCGGTAACGGCTCGAACGGCATGCGGTACTTCGGATTGTGGGTGAGTGCGAGCGCACCCATTGAGCGTCCGTGAAAAGCGCCCTCGGTCGAGATGATCGTGCTGCGTCCAGTCATCCGGGCGATCTTGAATGCCGCCTCGTTTGCTTCGGTCCCGGAGTTGGTGAAGAAGACTCGCGCTTCAGCTGCGCCCGCCATGTTGCTCAGCTGAGCAGCGAGAGCAACCTGGGCGGGGGTAGCGAAGAAGTTCGAGACGTGCCCCAGAGTGGCAATCTGGCCGGTCACCGCGGACAGCACGCTCGGATGCGCGTGGCCGAGCACATTGACCGCCAGACCGGAGAGCAGATCCAGGTACCGTCTGCCCTCAGCGTCCCAGAGGTTGCAGGCCTCGCCACGGACGAACACACGCTTCGGCGTACCAAAGGTGTTCATCACAGACTCCGAGTACGCCTCGAGCACTGCGGCCGAGGACGCCGGGCCCGACAGCTCATGACTGATCGTCATCGGGTCGGCGGTCATGACGCCGCTCCTTGCCGCGGGACAACAGGCTCGCGCGCTCCCCTGTGTCCTTGCGAGGGCGGCGGGGGTCTAAGGGGGTCGTCCCCCTTGCTCATGACACTTGCGCCAAAGTCACCGTTCGCGTACTCGTGTGGAGGGATGCCCTTATCACGGGAGAAGGCGCGACTGCCAAGCCGGACCAGCCCGTCCTGGGTGACCATGGTCCCGATGCCGACATTGGTGAAGATCTCCAACAGCAGCGCGTGCGGAACCCGGCCATCAACGACCGTGGCTCGCGTCAAGCCGCCTTCGACGGCCCGCAGGCACGCCTCCATTTTCGGCATCATGCCCGCCTGCAGGCCGGGCATCAGCTTGCGGAGCTCGGTTGCCGATAGCTCGGTGATCACCTCGCTGCTGTTAGGCCAGTCACGGTAGAGGCCTTCCACGTCGGTCAGCACGACCAGCCGCTCCGCTTTCAGCGCAATCGCCAGCGCAGCGGCTGCGGTGTCGGCATTGACGTTGTGCACTACGCCGTTTACATCTGGTGCGATGCTGGCGACCACCGGCACGCTGCCTGTGTCGATCAGACCTGCAACGGCTTCGGTACGCACCGAGACCACATCGCCGACCAGGCCAAGATCGACTTCGTCGCCGTCGACCACGGTTCCCCGTCGCTCGGCGACAAACAGTCCACCATCCTCGCCTGACATCCCAACGGCTACGGTGCTATGCGCATTGATCAATCCGACCAGATCCCTTCCGACCTGGCCGACCAGAACCATCCGTACGACGTCCATGGCCTCAGCGCTGGTGACTCGAAGACCGCCGCGGAATTCCGAGGCGATGCCAAGCCTGGAGAGCATCGACGAGATCTGGGGCCCACCTCCATGGACCACAACAGGATGGACGCCGCATCTCTTCATGAACACAATGTCCTGCGCGAATGCCCGCTTAAGATCATCATCGACCATCGCGTGTCCGCCGTACTTGATCACGACGATCTTGCCTGCATAGGTCTCCAGCCACGGGAGCGTCTCGGTGAGGATCGAGGCCTTCTCCACCAGCGACAGTTGCCGGAGTTCGGATTGCTGCGACTGCGGTTGGGAGTTCATGTCGAGTACTCCGCGTTCTCTTTGACGTAGTCGTAGGTGAGATCGTTGGTCCAGATGGTGGCGGAGTCACGGCCGTTGCGCAGATCCACCTCGACCTGCACATCATGCCCACTCAGGTCGACGAGTTCGCGGCGGTCGCCGATGGAGCCGTCCCGGCAGACCTGCACGCCGTTGAACGCGACGTCGATGCGGTCCGGCTCGAAGTCGGCGGCGGTGGTTCCCATGGCAGCCAGAACCCGGCCCCAGTTGGGGTCTCGTCCGAAGACCGCGCATTTGAAGAGGTTGCTGCGAGCGATTGCTCGACCTACCTGCACCGCGTCCTCCTCCGAGGCTGCGTGTCGAACCTCGATGGCGATGGTGTGTGCGGCGCCCTCGGCGTCGGCCAGCAGCTGCAAGGCAAGATCATGACAGGTCTCGCCGAGCGCGGCCTCGAGATCCGCACGCGTTGGCCGCACCCCCGAGGCGCCGCTGCTCATCAAGATCACCGTGTCATTGGTCGACATGCAACCGTCGCTGTCTATCCGATCAAAGCTGCGGCGGCATGCGACCGCCAGCTGATCATGAAGCAGATCTGGATCGACGACAGCGTCAGTGGTGAGCACGACGAGCATCGTGGCCAGACCGGGTGCCAGCATGCCGGCGCCTTTGGCCATGCCGCCGATGGACCAGCCCTCATCTGCGAAGCTCGCCTGTTTGGGTACCGAGTCTGTTGTCATGATCGCCTCGGCAGCCGCCTGCCCACCGTCAGGGCTGAGCAGTGGAATCATGTCGTTGATTCCGGCCGTCAGCTTGTCCATCGGTAGCCGGGTCCCGATCAGTCCCGTGGAGCAGACGGCGACATCGATTGCGCCTACGCCGACGGCACCCGCAACCATCTCGGCTGTGCGATGTGTGTCGGCGAAGCCCTCTGGCCCAGTGCAGGCGTTGGCTCCCCCCGAGTTCAAGATCACCGCCCGTAGTTGGCGGTCGGTCAGCACGTGCTGTGACCAGACGACGGGCGCAGCCTTGACTCGATTGCGGGTAAAGACACCGGCTGCTGCGTGGTCCGGACCGGTGTTGAGCACCAGCGCCAAGTCATTTCGACCACCGCTCTTCAAACCCGCCGCGAACCCGGAGGCCAAGAAGCCCGCGGCCGTGGTGACGCTCACGGCGCCACTCCCACTGTGGAGAGCCCAGTCGTTTCCGGAAGACCGAGTGCCAGATTCATGCACTGCACGGCGCCACCGGCGGTGCCTTTGGTCAGGTTGTCCAATACGGCGACAGCAACCAGCCGGGCGGCGTCGTGATCAACAGTGACCTGGACATGAACCGCGTTCGATGCCAGCACCGACTTGGTTTGCGGCCACTGGCCTTGGGGAAGCATATGAACGAAGGGTTCGTCAGCGTACGCCTCGGCGTAGCCCGCGTACGTCTGCTCGTAGGAGATTCCGGGCTCGGCCAGCGGTGCAGTGCAGGTCGCGAGGATTCCACGTGACATCGGGACCAACACAGGTGTGAACGACACCGACGGATCGAGAGCGCCACAGGCCGAGAAGTTTTGCAGCAGCTCAGGGGTGTGACGATGCACCCCACCCACCGCGTAGGCACTTGCCGAACCCATCAGCTCAGCGCCCAGCAAATGCGGCTTTAGCGAGCGGCCGGCACCTGAGGGACCGCTGGCTGCGACGATGACGACATCTCGGGCGGCTGTCAGGCCTTGTGTGATTGCCGGCAGCAGCGCCAAGGTGGCGGCAGTCGGGTAGCACCCGGGCACAGCGATTGCACGTGCGCCCGCCAGCTTGTCCCGCTGGCCGGGCAGCTCAGGCAGGCCGTAAGGCCAGGTGCCGACATGGTCCGACTGGTAGAACCGCTGCCACGCCTCAGCCTCGGACAGTCGAAAGTCGGCCCCGCAGTCGATCACCAGGGTGTCGGGATGCAGTTGCGCCGCCACCTCCCCGGAGGCGCCGTGTGGAAGAGCCAGGAAGACCACATCGTGATCAGCAAGTACCTCCGCAGATGTTTCCGCGACCTGCCGACCCGCCAGTGGGGTCAGATGTGGGTGGTGCTGGCCGAGGAGTGTTCCCGCATTGGCGCTTGCTGTTACGGCTCCAATCTCAACCTGGGGATGGACAAGCAGCAGGCGGAGGAGCTCTCCGCCTGCATAACCAGTGGCACCTGCCACCGCTGCCCGTAGGGTCACCCGCATGAGTATGCCATCGATGACAACTTCATGCATAGCGGAGTCTCAAAGCTTGAGGCACGATAACGTTCCGACGTGTCCTACCTCGCTGACCAGAACCGATATGACCTCCAGCCCTACCGTCGATGCGGCGCGAGTGGTCTGCTACTCCCGGCCGTGTCGCTGGGCTTATGGCACAACTTCGGCGACGACAAGCCCCTGGAGATCCAACGAGCAGTGGCGCGGCGCGCATTCGACCTAGGTATCACCCATTTCGACCTGGCCAACAACTATGGTCCGCCGTTCGGCTCCGCCGAAATCAACGCTGGTCGCATCTTCGGCGAGGATTTCGGACCATATCGCGATGAACTGATCATCTCGACCAAGGCCGGCTGGGAGATGTGGCCCGGCCCGTACGGCAATCTAGGTTCCCGCAAGTACCTCACTGCCAGCCTCGATCGGTCCCTGAAACGCCTCGAGCTTGACTATGTGGACATCTTTTATCACCACCGGCCCGATCCTGAGACGCCGCTCGAAGAGACGATGGGCGCACTGGACGCGGCAGTTCGGGCCGGAAAGGCGCTCTATGTCGGCGTTTCGTCGTACTCCTCGACACACACCGCACGGGCAGCCGCGATCTTGCGCGAGCTTGGCACACCGTTGCTCATCCATCAGCCGTCGTACTCGATGTTCAACCGCTGGATTGAGCCTGAGCTGCTCGACGTGCTGGAACGTGAAGGCGTCGGCTGCATCGCCTACACCGCGCTTGCCCAGGGTCTCCTCACTGATCGCTATCTAAGCGGCGTGCCGGCGGACTCTCGCGCGGCACAAGGAAAGTCGCTGGATCGAAGCACCATCACCGAGGAGATGCTCGCACTCATCGGGGCACTGAACGAGATTGCGAAAGAGCGTGGCCAGACACTAGCCCAGATGGCGCTGGCTTGGGTGCTGCGGGACCGCCGCATGACGTCGACGCTGATCGGAGCCAGCACCGTCGAGCAGCTCGAGGACAACGTTGCTGCGGTCAAACGCCTGGACTTCAGCGCCGAGGAGCTGGCAGAAATTGATCAGTACGCGGTGGAGTCCGGAGTTGATCTTTGGGCCGAGGCGCGGCAGGCAACCGGCTGAGGACGGAGCCCCGACGCGGCGCTAGGCCTCATCGCGAAGCCGGAACGCCAGCCTGGTCTGCCACTCGCTCATATCCGGCACCTCAGCGGGATCGCTGAGGTATTCCTCGAGCCGGCAACGCCACCTATTGCCGTCAGCGTCCCACTCCACGGCGTGCGCCGACCCCCATTGCAGCAGGTCACGCGTCGCAGTCACGAGAGTGTCTGGATGACCCGTGTGCACCACTGTTGCGTAGCGGCCAGCGGGCAGCAGGCCAGTGCGGACTTCGCCGTCACCCTCGATGAGACTCGTAACCGGGACTCCGGTCTCGAGCTCCAGTCTGTTTTCCATATCGACAACCACATATCGCCAGAAGGGCGGGCCGGTCGGAGCGATGCCTCGAGCGGCCAACCAGTCAAAGACTTGGCCTGTCAACGGCGGGACGACCGAACCCAGCTCCTCAATACGGACACTGACAGGGATCGCCGCGTAGGGCTGATCCACCCTCTTTTCGATGGTCGGACTTTCACCCACAACAAACTCCTCTTCCCTCAGGACCTGGACCTCATCGGACTAGACCTACCAGGGACTCGGAACTCATCGCCTGGACTCATACCGTGCGGAGCGAATGCAGCGAGCGGAGCAATCAAGCTGGACCTATACCGTGCGCTGGACGGCTCCCGTGCGCTCAGCCGCAGCGGCCACTGCGGCGTCTCGTGCTTCAGCAGCCTCCGCATCGGTGAGTGTCCGATCCGAAGCGCGGAACCGCAAAGCGTACGCCAGCGACTTCTTGCCCTCCCCGATCTGAGAGCCGGTGTAGTGATCGAACAACCAGATGGATTCCAGCAATGGTCCCGCTCCCGCTCGCAGTGCGCGTTCCACGGCGGCGGCGGGCACATCCTCGTCGACGATCAGGGCAACGTCCTCCTTGGCCACGGGGAAACCGGAGATCGTCGGGACATCGCCGGCTGCCGGCGCCGCGGCAATCAGCGCATCAAGATCGATTTCCGCTGCGGCAGCGCGTGTTGGCAGCCCAAAAGCCGCACAGACCTCCGGGTGCAACTCTCCGGCATAACCGATCCCCTCGCCCGTCGGCAGCCTGAACTCGGCGCAGCGTCCCGGATGCCACGGCGGGTAGTCTGCCGCAGCGCGGCCCAGCTGCAATCCGATCGCTGAGGCCGCTGCCTCAACAAAGGCGATTGCTTGTTGCCAGCCTGCTGGAATCCCTGTTCCGTCCCAGCCCTCCGGAACCCATTGGCCGGTTAATACGGCTCCGAGATGCCGCGGTTGCTGGCCGAGCGCACGATCCAAGGCGTCAAGCTCCTCCGCGGACGGCCGCTGTGTGACGGCCGGCCGGGGTGCGGCAAGCAATGGATCATTTGCGAAGAACACCGAGCCCGCCTCGAAGAGAGCCAGGTCGTCGTTACCGCGACTGCGATTTCTGGCAACTGCCGCAAACAGCCCCGGCAGCATCGATGTACGCAGGTAGGGATTGGCCTCCGACAGCGGGTTGACGATCTTGTTCAAGCGGCGCCGCTGGTCATCGGCCGGCACGCCCATCAGATCCAAGTCGGTGGCCGACGCAAACGGGAAGCTCAACACCTCGACGAATCCGCGAGCGGCCAGCGCGGCGTTGATCGCACGCCGGGCCCGCTGGCTTCCGGTGAGTCCCCGACCGACCGGCGCGGTGGGTACGACGGGCTCGATCCTGTCGAACCCGATCAGCCGGCCAACCTCTTCGACGTAGTCGTACGGATCGTTCAGGTCGGGTCGCCAGCTCGGTGGAGTGATCTCCAGCCGATCGCCGCGGTCAGTGACGGTAGCCCCAATGTCGCTCAGTAACCCCACGACCGAGGAGTGATCAATATCGGTTCCGAGAATCTGCGCCGGCAGAGTGTCGTCGATGGTGGTGCTGGGTCGCGGTGGTGCCGTTCCGCGGACGGTCTCGCTCGACAGCACTGTGCCACCCGCATGCGCCACGAGAAGCTCCGCGACCCGATGGCCGGCCGCATAACTGGCTTCGGGGTCGACGCCACGCTCGAATCGCCGAGAGGCCTCCGATGACAGCTTCTGGCGTCGCGACGTACGCGCGATGGTCATTGCATCGAAATGAGCAGCTTCGATGATCACGTTGCGGGTGCTCAGTGAAAGCTCGGTTGTGGCGCCGCCCATTACACCGGCGAGGCCGATAGGTCCGGACGCATCAGTGATCAAAAGATCATCGGGGTGCAGCGGGCGCACCACGTCATCCAGGGTCGTCAACTTCTCCCCTTCGGCCGCCTTCCGTACGACGATGGCTCCATCAAGCAGATCCCCGTCGTAGGCATGGATCGGCTGGCCGGTCTCCAACATCACGTAGTTGGTGATGTCGACCGCTAGCGAGATCGAGCGCATACCCGCCAGCTGGACGCGGCGGGCGAGCCAGCGCGGACTGGCCCGGCGAGGATCGATCCCGGTGACCGTGAGCGCAACGAAGAGTGGACACGCCTCTGACTGCAGCTCGACCGGATAACCGTTCACCGTTTCGGCTGGCACCACACGGTCCACCGGATCGGTGAATGCCACCCCAAGAGCTTGAGCCGCTTCACGAGCGATACCTCGGATGGAAAGGCAGTAGCCCCGATCTGGGGTGACCGCGATATCGAGCACTTCCTCGCGCAGGTGGAGCACCGGCGCGGCGGCGCTGCCCGGCTCGAGCTCTGCTTCGTCGAGCACGAGAATCCCGGTGTGGTCATCGCCGAGACCTAGCTCCTTCGCCGAACAGATCATGCCGTTGGAGACGTGCCCGTATGTCCTGCGCGCAGATATGCCGATGCGCCCGGGCAGCACCGTGCCAGGCAGCGCAACCACGACGAAGTCGCCGACCTCGAAGTTGTGCGCACCGCACACGACACTGCGTGAACCAGAACTGTCGTTGTGGGAACCAACATCCACATGGCACCAGCGAATCGACTTGCCGTTGGAGTGGACCTCGACCTCGTACGCGAGTACCTTGCCGATCACCAACGGGCCGGTGACCTCGGCGCCCACCTGATCAACGGTTTCAACCTCCAGCCCAGCTCTGATCAGCGCCTCAGCGAGAGTTCGACCGTCAAGATCATCAGGGAGCGCGGCGTACTCGCGGAGCCAGCCCAGCGGCGCCTTCATTTCGCGTGCTCCTGCACACCTCGGGGGTTCACGGGGGTCGCCCCCCTTGCTGTCATCATCGGGCAGTCCCTACCAGCGCGCGGCTGAAGCGCACGTCGCCTTCGATCATGTCGCGCATGTCCTCAACGTTGTTACGGAACATCAGAGTGCGATCCACGCCCATACCGAAGGCGAACCCGGAGTAGACGTCAGTATCGACGCCGCAGGCCCGAAGCACCCGCGGATTGACCACGCCGCAACCGCCCCACTCGATCCAGCCTTCACTCTTGCAGGTGCGGCAGGGATTGTCGGGATCACCCACCGAAGCGCCGTGACAGACGTAGCATTCCAGATCCACCTCGGCCGATGGCTCGGTGAACGGGAAGTAGTTGGGTCTCATCCGAGTCCGTGTTTCGCCGAACATTGCGCGCGCGAAATGATCAAGGGTGCCCCGCAGATGACCGAGCGTAATGCCCTTGTCGACGACCAGTCCTTCGATCTGATGGAAGACGGGCAGATGGGTTGCGTCGTATTCATCCGATCGGTAGACCCGTCCGGGACAGACGACGTAGATCGGCAGCTCGCGAGTCAGCATCGCCCGGGCTTGGACCGGCGATGTGTGGGTCCGCAGCACGATGCCGCCATCCTCGGGCTCAACGAAAAGCGTGTCCTGCATGGTGCGTGCCGGATGGTCAGGGATGAAATTGAGCGCATCGAAGTTGAGCCACTCAGCCTCGAGCTCAGGCCCTTCGGCTACCTCCCAGCCCATCGCGACGAACACATCCTCCATAACCGCCATCAATGCTGTGATGGGGTGAACTGCGCCGATGGGTTGGGTCTGAACGGGCAAGGTCACGTCGACCCGCTCCTCGACCAGAATCCGGGCGAGCTCGTCCGCCTTGATCTGCTCCTCGCGTGCCTTCAACGCGTCATTGATCCTTCCGCGTGCCCGGCCTACGCGGGTGCCGGCCTCCTTGCGGGCCTGAGGCGGCAAGGCACCGATCTCCCGATTGGCGAGGGCGATGGGCGAGCGCTCGGCGACATGTGCCAACCGGGCCCGCTTGAGCTCCGCCGTCGAGGCAGCGGCCGCAAACGCCGCCAGGGCCGCTTCGACCATGGCATCAACGCTCTCGGCGTTCAGCGGCGTGACCTGAACGGGGTCATAGCTGGTGTTTGGCCCGGACATAGCTCCCCTCGCGGGTGGATGTGACGCACGGTGCGCCTGGGACAGTCTAGGAATGATGGTCGAAGGCTGCCACGGCGTCTAGATTGCGAGCGTCGGTAAAATCGCGCGGCCCCTGTCTGGACGAGTGAGCGAGCCGACGGCGCTTATGGTCGGCGAGCGAGCGAGGAAGACATGGGGTTGTCAGCGCGATTGCGCGAGCAATCGCAATCAAAATTCCGAGCGTTTCGCTACGAGCGCTGGGCAGTGGCGGAGGCGTAGAGCAGGACTGCTGCAGCCGTGGAGAGGTTGAGGCTTTCGGCACGTCCGTAGATCGGCAGAGCGACCAGCCGGTCCAGCAGGGTCGCGTGCTGGGCTGGCAGTCCCCATGCCTCATTGCCCAAGACCCACAGTGTGGGTTGGGAAAGTGCCCCCGATCGTGCCAGGTCGTCGACGGTGGAAGGTGCGTCGGCGTCCGCGCCGAGGACCTGGAGACCAGCCTTGCGAGCCAAGCTGGCCGCATCAGCCAGATCGACCCCGATAGCGAGGGGAAGATGGAAAAGACTCCCGGTCGTCGCGCGTACTGCCTTTGCGTTATAGACATCGACGGAGTCGCGGCTGATCAAGACCGCATCGGCACCGAACGCGTCAGCACACCTGATCACCGTGCCGACGTTGCCCGGATCACGGACCTGATCACAGAGCACGACCAACTGAGGAGCTCCGGCCAGCGCTTCCTCGAGAGACACGTCGATCATCTGACAGACCGCGATCACGCCCTGGGGCGTCACCGTGTCGACCAGCTCGGCAACGGCTCGCGGCGACGCAACTGCAATTCGAATGCCTGCGTTGGACGCAATGTCCAGCAGATCCACGTGGCGAATGACGGAATCGTCGGCCACGATCAGCTCGGTGACCGTGCCCGGATGACGCAATGCTTCCATGGTGGCCTGCCGACCCTCCGCGATGAAGCGCCGGGCCAGCTGACGATCCTTACGCCGCAACAGCCGGCGAGCCTCTCGCAGCATGCCCTGCGATGCCGCAGGAAGGTCTATCGGCTGGTGAACGACGCTGCCGTCCTCGGACAGTGCGACCTCAAGCGGCCGTGGCGTCGTTGGCCGGCGCGTTTGCTTTGGCCACCTCCACCAGAGCAGCGAAAGCTGCCGAATCGGTTACGGCAAGATCAGCCAAGATCTTCCGATCGACCTCGATTCCAGCGGCCTTGAGACCTGAGATGAAGCGGTTGTACGTCATCCCTTCCGCACGAGCCGCGGCGTTGATCCGTTGGATCCACAGCTTGCGGAAATCGCCCTTGCGCGCGCGGCGATCACGGTAGGCGTACACAAGCGAATGAGTTACCTGCTCCTTCGCCTTGCGGTACATGCGAGAACGCTGCCCCCGGTAGCCAGAGGCTTGCCCGAGAATCTCGCGACGCTTCTTTTGTGCATTGACGGAGCGCTTGACGCGTGCCATCGCATTTACTCCTTATGTCTTCTGGCGTGCGCTGCACGCCTCGGGGTCAAGGGGTCGTCCCCCTTGGTCTGCTCATCGCGATGACGCTCAGGCGCGCTTGCCCAGCAGTTTCTTGGCCTTGGCGGCGTCGCCAGGTGCCAGCACCTTGTCGCCATCGAGGCGTCGGGTGCGGCGGCTGGACTTGTGTTCGTTCAGGTGCATCTTGCCGGCCTGGCGATGCATGAGCTTGCCTGTCCCGGTGGACCTGAAGCGCTTCTTGGCACCGGAGTGCGACTTCATCTTGGGCATGGGTATCGATTTCTTTCTGTGTCGGGCTCTCAGAGGCGGCGGATGACCTAGCTCAGGTCGATGTCGGGATCGAGGTTGTCGGCCGGTCCACGGCGCTTCTTCGTCGCAGGCTGGGCGGCAGCCCTTGCCCGACGATCCGCCTGCTCGCTCCGCTCGGCTTCTGCATCGGCCAGCCGTTCAGCGGCGCGGCGATCACGTTCGGCCTTGGCGTCTGCACGAGCCTCGGTCTTCTTCTTTAGTGGACCGAGCACCATCAGCATGTTCCGGCCGTCCTGCTTGGGTGAAGACTCGACGTAGCCATACTCATCGACATCGGAGGCCAACTTCTTCAACAGGTTGTATCCCAGCTCAGGCCTGGACTGCTCACGTCCTCGGAACATGATCGTGATCTTGACCTTGTCGCCGGCTTTCAGGAAGCGCACGACGTGACCCTTCTTGGTCTCGTAGTCGTGGCTGTCGATCTTCGGCCGCAGCTTCATTTCCTTGATCACTGTGTTGGTTTGGTGGCGCCGGCTCTCGCGCGCCTTTTGGGCGTTCTCGTACTTGAACTTGCCGTAATCCATGAGCTTGGCAACTGGCGGTCGCGCCATTGGTGCGACTTCCACCAGATCCAGCTCGGCTTCCCGGGCTAAGCGCAAGGCGTCTTCGATGCGTACGATGCCGACCTGCTCCCCGGCGGGTCCGACAAGCCGGACCTCCGGGACGCGAATTCGATCGTTGATTCGCGGTTCGGTGCTGATATGTCCTCCAGTTGGTTGTTGTAGCGAATTGACCAACCAGGCGGCACCGAATCCACAACGGCGACCCAAGCAATAAGGGTCTCCGCGCACGCGAAGACCCCGAAACCCGCAAGAACGACTGACATCGCCGTCCTCGCAGACCGACCCGACAACTGTCCGTGGTTGACGCTGTGCGGGTGGGAGATCAGGTCTCCGCTTGCGGATTCAGTGCACTACTGAATCGGTCGCAGTCAAGATATCACCGCGGGCCGCATTGGCCACACAAGGCAATATGTCGACCCTGGATCGGAACGCATGGCTGGGATGGGCTATTCCGGCGGCATCGCAGCGCTCACCCAGCCGAACTCACCATCGGACAACTCCACAAGGCGATGACCGGCGGCAAGTTCTTCGAGAACTTCGCCTTCAATCACGAGCGCATGCGGCCCGCCAATATCGATGAGTACCGCGGCCAGATCTTCATTCCGGGCGGTTTGCGCTGCGCGGTCGACTGTCACCGGTACTGGGCGGGCATCTGGCTGCCAACCCCGGAGTGCATCGAGGCCGGTGAAGGCTAGCAGCGCTCGACGCCCGTCTTGCGCCTGAAGTGTTACTACGGACATCTCCGCTTCCTTGTCTGATGGGAGTCCGCCGACCGTCTCACCCAGACGAGTAGCGGTGGCTACCACCGGGACCAGCAGCCGATCCCCACAGAGGGCGGCAACAGCCCGCAGATAGGCCAGCGGAGTCGCTTCCGCGGCCGCGGCGGCCATCAGGCGACGGGTCTGGGTGGATGCAGCCCCTGTGTCGCCTGGGAACGGGGAGGCTGCAAGTCGCCGTTGGTGGTTCACTCCACCGCCTCTCTCAGTCCGCCAAGTCCGGGGTAGCCGGGTGCTCTCCCCCATCGTCACCCGATGCTGCGCGTGGCACATTGGGATAATGCCTGCAGTTGACACCGTACTGAGTCCGGGGGGTCTCTGCCAGGCGTGGAAAACGATCAAACCCGCTCTGACTAGGCAAAAGCACCCCGCAGCACCTTGCAGCGTCTGACGCCAGTTTGCAAGGTCTGACGGCCAAATGACGGCCAAGCGGTGATCTTGAGGTATTGCGCTTTGCGACACGTCCTGAGATTGCCCGTATCCGTTCCCTCTCTAACCCGCGAACCCCGCAGGCGCACCAATTCTGAACACACACGACGAGCGCGATGTGCTCGACACCGGCGAATATGTGGAGGCCAGTTTGACCGACGGCACCGTCCTGGCGGCAGATCTGCTCATCGGAGCTGACGGCGTGCACTCCCGAGTCCGTCGAGCCATTGACGCGCAAGCGCCCCGCAGCCCGTTATGTGGGTCTCACGAACTTCGGAGGCATCACGGAGAACACTCCGATCGCCGGCACGCTGGAGCCGGAGGCCTGGCACTTCATCTTTGGGCCCCAGGCCTTCTTCGGCGCACACCCCACGGCTGCGGGCGATGTGGTCTGGTTCGTCAACGTGCCCGAACCGGAGATCACTCGCGAGCGACGGCGTAACACTACCGAGGCGGAGTGGGTTCGCCGACTACTCTTTCTTGTTCAACGCGACGCCGGTCCGGCGGCAGAGCTGATCCGCACCGGTCACCTCGGGCTGGCGGGGGACAACACCTATGACCTCGGCCACGTGCCGACCTGGTCCCACGGCCGTACGGTGATCATCGGAGACGCCGCACATGCGCCATCGCCCAGCTCCGGCCAAGGAGCGTCATGGCCGCGACAGCAATGCGCGTACACCTCCTCCGACGCTCACTGAGATCGTTGAGCGGCACGGCGTGACGCCGTACCAGGTGGCATTGGCCCTGGTTGCTGGGCCCGGTCCGAGACCATGCTTACGATCCCGGGACCGGATCGGTCGACCACGTCAAGGAGAATGTGGCGGCCGCCGGCCTTCCTATCGCTGGCGAAGTCGCCGATGATCTTCTGAGCCCCAGTCTGGGCTTGCTCCTCAGGGATGTGGACTTTTCATGGCTCTGCGAGTTGGGCAGGGAGGGCAGGGCTAACTGGGCGGGTTGATCAAGGCTCTCGTGAGATAGAGGTTATTGCGCTACTAGTGGTTGGCCGCCTCGCACTCCTCTCGGTCACAAGCTCAAGCTAGCTGGCTCCGGGAGCTCGGTGACACTTTCCAAGCGCTGACCGGTCAGAAACTGCCAGCGAGCCGCCTTGCCTGACTCGAATTGAACCCTGCTGATTTGCAGATTCTCAGCTCATTGTTTGGCTACGATGCCAAGCACTCGCCGTCTGGGTCTCGTAGACGGTCAAGGTCGGGGGTTGAACATGCTGGGGGCCCGCACGGTGGCCGACACCGCTAAGACGATTTACTGCACCTCGGAAGCTGGCAGCGGGAAGTGCTGCCAAAGATGATCACTATCGCTCACAAGGTGCAACCCATTCGCCGCTCTCACCTCCGGCGTCCAAGGTTCTCTCAAGCGATTGCAGTCCTGGTCGCGGCGGCCCTCGGTTTCTTGAGCTTGCCGCTCAGCACATCCACTGCACATGCGGCCGCAGCCACTCCGACCTTCAAGCAGGTCCGGGCGAAAGAGATCACGTCCGGAACGGACAACAGCCTGGCCTTCAATAGCGCCAACACGGCCGGCAACCTCATCGTCGTCTACCTGGTGTGGACAAACACAGGCAGCGTGTCGTCGGTCACCGATACTCGTGGCAATTCCTACGCCAGTGTCGGAACCCGTAAGGAGTGGGGCGCGAGCTCCAACATGAGCTCCCAGGTGTTCTACGCCAAGAACATCGCCGCCGGTGCGAACACCGTTCGAGCGACCTTTACGACTGCCATCACATCGTGGGGCGACATGTACATCCACGAGTACTCCGGCATCGACAAGGGCGACCCATTGGACGTGAGCGCGGCCGCCAACGGCACCGCCACTGCGATGAACAGTGGATCGGCAACAACAACCAACGCAAACGATCTGATCTTTGGCGCCGGCGCATCGGCCAGCACCGTCAATCAGGCCGGGCACCGGTTTCACCTCACGCTCCTCCTCATTCGGCAACCGCACTGAGGACAAGAACGTGACCTCGGTGGGGGCATACAGCGCGACAGCAAGGCAGAATGGCAATGCGTGGGTCATGCACATGGTGGCATTCAAGGCGGACCCGGGCGATACCACGCCTCCGTCGACCCCAACAGGCCTCACTGCAACGCCGACATCGACCTCGCAGATCAATCTGACGTGGAACGCGAGCAGCGATGATGTGGGTGTCACCGGCTACAAGGTGTTCCGCGACGGCAATCAAATCGCAACGCCAACCACTACCTCATACAACGACACTGGCTTGGCAGCGAACACTACGTACGACTACACCGTCAGCGCCAAGGATGCGGCCGGAAACGAATCGCCCAAGACCGACGTCGTAAGTGCCAAGACCCTCGCCGACACGACTCCGCCGACCGTTTCGCTCACTGCTCCAGCCGACGGCGCGACAGTCTCGGGCACTATCAACGTCACGGCCAATGCATCTGACAACGTTGGGGTTGTCGGTGTGCAGTTCCTCCTCGATGGCAATAACCTCGGCGCCGAGGACACCACAGCGCCGTACTCGGTCTCGTGGAATACCTCGTCAGCGACAAACGGTGCTCACGTCTTGACCGCTCGCGCGCGCGATGCGGCGGGCAACTCCAAGACATCGGCCGCAAGAAACGTCACGGTCGCGGCGCCCGATACGTCTCCGCCGACCGTCGCGATCACATCGCCGACCAACAATTCACAAGTCATCGACATCGTGAACGTCACTGCTGATGCGTCCGACAATACTGGTGTCGCAGGCGTCCAATTCCTGGTCGACGGTGTCAATAGCGGTGTGGAAGACACCGCCGCTCCGTACACGCTGGCCTGGGACTCACGTGGTGTTTCAAATGGCGCGCACACTCTCGCCGCACGGGCTCGCGACGCCGCCGGCAACTCAACTCTATCCGCTGCGGTCACGGTCAACGTCGCAAACACCAATCAGTTCCAGAACGAGGTGCTGGCAACCAATTTTAATCTTCCGACCAGCATCGAGTTCTTGCCCGACGGCCGCATGCTGGTGGTGGAGCTCAAAGGCGTGATCAAAGTGATGTCGCCGCCGTATACACAGGCGTCGTCCACACCGTTCCTGCAGATCGCCAACATCGCCAACACCGGTGTTCAGCAGGGCATTTTCGACGTTGCTCTGGACCCGAACTTCACGTCGAACCACTACTACTACGTCTTCTACACTGCGAATTCCCCAAACCGCGACCGCCTCTCACGGTTCACCGCCAACGCATCCTTGACTGGCACCGTCGGGGGCAGCGAGCTCATCCTCTATGCAGATCCGCAGGACGCAAATAATGAGCATCACGGCGGTGCCATATTCTTCGACAACGCCGGAAAGCTGTTCTTCACCACTGGTGATCATTTCCAGGGAACACCCTCCCAGGACTTGACCAGCCCGCGGGGGAAGTTGCACCGGATTAATTCCAACGGAACTGTTCCAACCGACAACCCCTTTTACGACGGAAACGGTCCGAACGTCGACTCAATCTGGGCCTTGGGCCTGCGCAATCCGTTCCGGGCTTGGCATGACTCGGTTACCGACCGCATCTACATCGGCGACGTCGGTGGAAATGACGCCTCGACGGCAAAGGAAGAAATTAACCTTGGTGCTCGTGGCGCGAACTACGGCTGGCCGGACAGTGAAGGTAACTGTTCGGCTCCCTGCGCGAGTCCGATTTACTTCTACCCGCACAACGGCCGGGATGCGTCAATCACAGCTGGGTTCGTGTACCGCGGAAGCCAATATCCCAGCAGTTTTCAGGGCAGCTTCTTCTACGCCGATTACGCGCAGAACTGGATCAAGCGCCTGACCTTTGACGCCGGCGGCAATGTGACCGGCTCGGTCAACTTCGAGCCCCCCGACGGTGCCGCAGATGGACCGTACGGTGACATTGTGTATCTCACTGAGGGACCCGATGGGGCGCTCTACTACGTCGACCTCGGATACTCCGACACCAGCGGTCAATTCGGCGTGAGCAAGATCCGACGAATTCGGCACGTGCAGTCGAACCAGGCTCCGGTGTCAATAGCGTCGGCCACCCCGACGACCGGAAGTCCTCCACTCGATGTCACCTTCTCGAGTGCGGGCTCATCCGATCCCGAGGGCCAGCCGCTCACCTACCTTTGGACATTCGGCGACAACACCACCTCGACGCAGGCGAATCCGGTCCACACCTATGCGCAAGCTGGCATGTACACGGCTCGTCTTACCGTGTCCGACGGGGTGAACAGCACCGTGTCCACTGGCGTGAACATCACAGTTGGACGTGCGCCGAGCGCGACCATCTCGTCGCCAACTGACGGATCGCACTTCGTGGCCGATGACGTGATCACCTACAGCGGAGAGGGCACCGATCCCGATGACGGCGTACTTCCAGCCAGCGCGTTTAGTTGGAACATCGACTTCCTCCACGACGGCCACGTGCACCCGGGCACAGCGATCACCGGTGTCAAGAGTGGTACGTTCACCATTCCCACCAGCGGGCACGACTTCGAAGGCAACACCCGATATCGCATCAGCCTTACCGTGACCGATTCCAACGGATTGCAGTCGACGACCTCTGTCACCATTTATCCCACGAAGGTCAACCTCACCTTCAACACCGTTCCGGCTGGGCTGACGCTGTACTTCGATGGCATTGCCAGAGCAGCACCGTTTACCGCCGACACGCTTGTGGGCTTCAAGCACAACCTCGAAGCCCGCAACCAAACCAGCGGCGGATCGTCGTACACATTCGCGTCCTGGTCCGATAATGGAGCCCAACAACATGACATTGTGGTCCCCACCACCGATCGGACGTACACCGCCACGTACACGGTGTCATCGGCACCTGTCCCGATCACCTTTAAACAGCTGAGTTACTCGACTCCACAGACCAACCAGAGTACGGTCAACACCGCGTACACAGGCGCACAGACTGCGGGAAACACCAACATCGTCGCGATCGGCTGGAACTCGGCCACGGGAACGATCTCATCGGTCACCGACACCGCCGGAAACGTCTACTCACCGGCAGATCCGCTGATTGGGCGAGGGGCCAACCTCAGCCAGGCGATCTACTACGCGAAGAACATCAAGGCTTGGCCTGCCGGCAATGCAGTCAGAGTGACCTTTAGCGCCGCTATGCCCTATGTCGACTTACGCATAACGGAGTATTCAGGACTTGACCCCACTAACCCGGTGGAGGTCACCTCATCCAATTCAGGTTCTACCAACAGTGCCAGCAGCGGATCCGTCACCACTACAGCGGCGAACACACTGTTGTTCGCGGCTGGCATGACCGGCGATTTTTACGGTAACGCAACCAATGGCTTCACGACGCGCGTAATTACGCAACCGAATGGGGACATCGTCGCTGACCGCATTGTCAATACCGTGGGCAGCTATGCGGCCACGGCGCCGGTAACTGGCAGCAACGGGTGGCTCATGCAGTTAGTGGCGTTCAAGGGTGCTGGCGGGCCATGAACTTTATAGCGGTTGGTTGATCAGCCATGAGCCGCTGTCGGGGGATCTGGCTCAGGTCCAAGCCGGAAACCGGCTCGCCGGTCGCCCCTTCGGCTTCAAGATCTGACCTCGCCCGACATCGAGAGATCGTCGATATGCAAGTGAATACTTGCCTATTATGAGGTGTGGCCGAGGCCGAGGTCTTCAAGGCGTTGGCCGACGCCACCCGTCGGGCGATCCTCGACGAGCTGCAGACATTGTTTGAGCTCTGCGCCCGGCTCACAGCAAAGCACGGGCTCTCATCGACCCGCCATGCGGTGTCGCAGCACCTAGACGTGCTGGAGCGGGCCGGCTTGGTCCGTTCGGAGCGACGCGGGCGCTACAAGCTCCACCATCTCGACACCACCCCGTTGGGAGAAATCCAGCGGCGGTGGCCGATCCGGAAGGCCGACCCATGAAGATCACCCTCACCAGCGTGCTCGTCGACAACCAAAAAAAGGCGCTCGCCTTCTACACCGACATGCTGGGGTTCCAGGAAAAGACCAACGTCCCGACGGGCGAGCGTTCGTGGCTCACCGTGGTGTCCCCGGACGACCCGAACGGCGTGGAACTGGTCCTCGAGCCTGACGCGCACCCCGCCGCAAAGCCGTTCAAAGACGCGCTCGTCGCCGACGGCATCCCGTACACGTCGTTCGCGGTCAACGACGTGCATGCCGAGTATCAGCGACTCTCCTCACAGGGCGTGGTGTTCACCCAAGCGCCGCTCACTATGGGCCGGGTCACGACAGCGGTGTTCGATGACACCTGCGGCAATCTCATTCAGATCGCTGCTTACGCCAGCTGAGAAGCACCCCGATCAAGCGTTGCTGGCTGGTTATGTGCAACCCGCTGTGCTTCGCAAGCACACCCCCGGCGTCCTCGACCTCGCCGCCGATATCGACGTAGCCACGTCGGCGCTAACGCCGAAGCACTACCGCTCGCTGGAGGCGGCGGTGACGTTTTCGCCCGCAGCGCGCTCAAGCGTCAGCTCAGCCTCCGCGAGCCGCTCCGGCTCGGCCGCATCACCTACTCCGCCCGGACTCTGTGGCTGCTGCGTCCGCTGGTTACCGAGAACAGCGCCGAGCAGGTCGCCAAGAAGCTCACAGCCGGCTTCGAGGATCTGCTGTTGCCGGGCATGGGTGACCGCCGCTCCGTGCTGCGCACCATCGGGGCCGCCAAGACGGTCCAGATCGACACGCTGCGCGGCACCCGCGACGTCCTCCCGGTCGGCGCTTGGTCCGGCGGCGTCAAGCTGGGCGCCATGAGCAGGGCGACCGCAACCGACATCCTGAATCACCCCGACCTGTGGCCCGTCGACATCGTGGGCCGCGCGATCCGGCACACGGCCAGGGAGATGAGCAAAATGCCCGCGGTCGCCTCGTTGGCTCAGTCCAACCGGTGGTTCCACAGCACCTGACCCTGCGCACACCCCCGCAGGGGGGGTCAGCCTCACCCTGCCCACCTTGGGAGGGCGTCAAGCCGAAGACGTCGGCGCCTGCGGCTCTCTCGCGCTCGGACGGACGCTTGCTGACCGCCGAGATTAGCCGCCGGGCCGCTTCACGCAGCTGGTCCCCGTAGCAGTCGACCGCCTCCCGGTGGGCCAACCACTCGACGTCCATCCGCCTCAGCCGGCGGTCCCGCTCCGCACGTGTTTGCCGCCGCTTCCCGTCGACCCCGGCCGTCGCAAACCCTGGTCGCCTGCCTAACCGTCCGCTCCCACTGACGACTCCGCTCGACCGATGACCAACGTCTGCCCACCTAGGGCCAAGTCTGATCCCGAGCGATCATCCACGACGTCACCGACCCAACCGACGTACCCCCAATCGATCTCACAATCTGATGTGCTACACACCCCATGCACCGTCGGAAGTAGCTCGGGTCGGCCTGACCGCCCCGGCGGCCTGTACCCCTTCGGGTGGGTGTGACGATGAGCATCCACAAGCTCACAGCGGGATCCGGGTATGACTATCTGACCCGGCAGGTCGCGGCGCTGGATTCGACCGAGAAAGGTCATACCGGGCTGGCGTCCTATTACACCGAACGCGGTGAGACGCCAGGCGTCTGGATCGGTTCCGGGATGGACGGGATCGACGGCCTGACCGTCGGCGACCCGGTGACCGCCGAGCAGATGCGTGCATTGTTCGGCTGCGGTCTGCACCCGTTGGCCGAGCTCCGCCAGCGGCAGCTGGAACGGCCAGACCTCACTACCCGCGACTTCCAGGAGGCGTCCCGTCTGGGGGTGCCGTTCAGGGTTGTCGATGGTGATGTCAGCGCGTTTCGGCTGGAGGTGGCACGACGGTTCGCGGCAATCAATACGGCAGCCGGCGTGCCGGCGGACGCGCCGCTGCCGGCTGCTGATCGGGCGCGGGTGCGGACCGAGGTGGCCCGTGAGTTTTTCCTCGCCGCGCATGGCCGGGAGCCGATTGACGCCCGGGAGCTGGCGGGACAGATCGCGAAAGGCTCGCGGCCACGAACCCAGACGGTTGCCGGGCTATGACTTGACGTTCTCGCCGGTGAAGTCGGTGTCGACCTTGTGGGCGGTCGCCGATCCGGCGGTGGCGGCTATGATCGAACAGGCCCATCAGGCCGCCGTGCAGGACGCTTTGGCGTTCATTGAGGATCAGGCCCTGTTCACCCGGACCGGGCCGCAAGGCATCCGGCAGGTCAACGTCC